>JAEYUW010000028.1 GCA_023432225.1 Verrucomicrobiota bacterium | reverse complement strand
CGCCGCGACGGCATTTCGGCACCGCCTTCGAACTCTTCAACCTCCTGGCCCGGCGCCATGCGGGCAAAGGCCGGGGGGGCCTGGTACGACGGGTCCGCAAATGCGGACTGCTGCGCGGAGGCTGAATTCTGCGGGATCAGCAGGGCGAGAGACAGGGCGCCCAATACATACGCGGACCTGGTCATGGCATCCACTTTCTGCCGGTCCTGCTCGCACCCCCCGATGCGACTAGACCCCGGACTTGGTTTGGATTCTCGAATTTATTAAGTGCGAGACAGCAGAAGCGTTCCCACACGATTTCGGCCCGTCCAGGCCATGCTTAAACCATGGGTGTTTCAGCCAGCTTTGGCGGACCGCTAAAATTGAGCCGATTTTGCTGAAAAGTGGCGGGTCGGGCCCGGCCTTGAGGTCGGCCGCCGCCGCCCATGACGGCACGCCGCCCAAGCTTTATACTGTCGCAGGCGCAGATCTGAGCTTGCGGAGTGGTATCAGGCGCTGTTCCATGCCGCCCTGAGATCGGCGGAATCGCCGGGCGCCGGGCCCTGCGGCCCGCTCGCGTTTTCCAGAGAAGGATACAGAATATGCTTCGCCGTGTTGCAGTTTTCGGTCTGGCCCTCGGGGCGGTCGTCACCGCCGGGACCGCCTTCGCCCAGACCATCCCAACGATCCGGGTTGGCTGGACCATTCCCGCCGAGGAAGCCAAGTACTGGATGATGAAGCGCCCGGATAAATTCCCCAATCTGGGCAAGACCTACAAGATCGAATGGTCGCAGTTCAACGGCACCGCGCCGATGACGGCGGCGATGCAGGCTGGCGCGCTCGATTGTGCGACCCAGGGCATCCTGCCGATCGCGCAGAGCATGGTGGCCGGCAATGTCGACATGTATGTGATCGCCCAGCATGTCGGCGAGCGGCCCGGAAGCTTCTCGCTCTATTGGGCGGTGAAGGAGGATTCGCCGATCAAGACGGCCGCCGATCTCAAGGGCAAGACGGTCGGCATTTCGGTGATCGGTGGCGGCACTCACGCCCCCTTCAACATGATGCTGCGCAAGAACGGCGTTGACCCCGAGAAGGACATCAAGCTCGTGGAAGTAGGCTTTGCGCTTTCCGAAGATGCGCTGCGCTCGGGCCGGGTCGACGCGGTCAACATGGTGCAGCCATTCGCCGCGCGTGCGGAAGCCAAGGGCGGCGTCCGCAAGCTGTTCGCGCTGGAAGAGGCTCTGCCGAACATCGTGCATATCGTGGAAGCCTGCCGGAAGGACTTCGTGGAGAAGAACCCGGAACTGGTCACCGCCTATGTCAAGGATCTGACCTTGGGCATGAAGATGGCGCTGGCCAACCGGCCGGAAACCATCCAGGTCGTGCATGAAGTGATGAAGGCGCCGGTCGCGGCACTCGAGACCTATCTGCTCAAGCCGAACGATTTCGCGCGCGAGCCGGGTGCGGCCCCGAACTTCGCCGGCATCCTGGCGATGTTCGACGTCTATACCGAGAACAAGACGATTGGAAAGAAGCTCGACGCCTCGACGCTGAAGCATCCGAAGATCGTCGCGCCGATGGAGTAACCGGTATCGTGTCCCGGGCGCAGCGCAGCGTGAAACGGTGCGCTGCAGACCCGGGACCCAAGTTTTGTGGTTCCCCGCTCAGCGGTGCATAACTTCGTGCTGCACCGCATCCGGGACAGGAGATATCAGGTCATCCCTCCGGCCACTCCGCCTTGCCGGCATGCGTGACCGCGCCTTTGTCCGACTGGCCGACCAGCTTCGCATATTTCGCCAAGAGGCCTGCCGCATGGCGCGGTGCGGGCGTTGTCCACGCAGCCTTGCGGCGCTGCATCTCGGCGTCATCGATCAGAACATCGATCGTGCGGGCCCCGCCGTCGATGCGGATGCGGTCGCCGTTCTGCACCAGCGCCAGCGGGCCGCCGACCGCGGCTTCCGGCGCGATATGCCCGATGCACATGCCCCGCGTCGCGCCCGAGAAGCGGCCGTCGGTAAGGAGCGCGACCTTCTCGCCCATCTGCTGGCCGTAGATGATCGCGGTGGTGCCGAGCATCTCGCGCATGCCGGGGCCGCCCTTCGGCCCTTCGTATCGGATGATCAGCACTTCGCCGGCCTGATAGTCACGCTTGCGAACCGCGGCCGTGCAGGCGTCCTCGCCGTCGAACACCCGGGCGATGCCCTCGAACACCAATGACTTGAGTCCCGCGACCTTCAGCAGCGCGCCGTCGGGCGCGAGATTCCCCTTGAGCACGGCAAGCCCGCCGTCTGGACGGATCGCGCTCTCCGCACGCCGTACGATCTCGCCGTCGGGGTCGGGTGCGGCGCCATGCTCCTCTGCCAGCGTGCGGCCGGTGACGGTCAGGCAATCCCCATGCAGATGGCCGGAACGGATCAGCTCGCGGATGATGATCGAAACGCCGCCGATGTCGTGCACGTCCTTCGCCAGAAAGCGCCCGCCGGGCCGCAGATCGCCGATCAGCGGCGTGCGCGCGAATACCGCTTCGACATCGTCGACGGTGAAAGCGATGCCCGCCTCGTTGGCAATGGCCGGCAGGTGCAGCGCCGCATTGGTCGAGCCGCCGGTCGCGGCGACGATGGCGCAGCCATTCTCGATCGATTTGCGGGTGACCAAATCGCGCGGCAGCGGTCCGCCGCGCTTCAGGATATCCATCACGATCTCGCCGGCGCGTTGCGCAATCGCCGAACGCTCGGCATAGACGCCGGGCACCATCGCCGAATTGGGGACGGTGAGGCCGAGCACTTCCGACACCATCGCCATGGTATTGGCGGTGAATTGTCCGGCGCACGCGCCGATCGCCGGGATCGCAACGCGCTCCAGCACTTTCAGGTCGGCTTCCTTCATCTGGCCGGTCTGCACCGCGCCGACCGCCTCGTAGGAATCCAGCACGGTGACGTCGCGTCCGCCGAAGCGGCCGGGCAGGGCGGCCCCGCCATAGACGAAGACCGACGGCACGTTGACGCGGACCATGCCCATCATCGAGCCCGGCAGTGTCTTGTCGCAGCCGCCGAAGGCAACGAGGCCGTCATAGGCGTGGCCCTGAACCACGGCTTCGATCGAATCCGCGATGACCTCGCGACTGACCAGCGAGAACTTCATGCCCTCGTGGTTCATGCCGATGCCGTCCGACACCGAAATGGTGGTGAATTCGCGGGGCGTGCCGCCGGCGGCCTCGATGCCCTGCTTGGCCCATTCAACCTGCGGATAATGTGTCATGTTGCAGGGCGTGTTTTCGCCCTTCATCGACACCACGCCGATCATCGGCTTTTCGATCGCCGCATCGTCGAGCCCCATGCCGCGCATGAACGCACGATGTGGCGTACGGTCGATGCCGTCGCGGGTGATGGACGAACGCAGGCGCATAGAGTGTGTCTCCGTCAGAAGTGTATGCGGTGCTATCACATTCTCCGTTCATTCCCGCGAAAGCGGGAATCCAGTTCTTTCGGTCTGGGTCCCCGTTTTCGCGGGGACGAACGGAGGATGGGTCGGCACAATGTGAAACTCTATTTCCGGTCCCTATGCCAGCCGACGGCAGCGTCCGGCTTGGCGTCAACTGATGCGAAATAAGGCTTGATGTCGAGCAGCGGCGTGTTGACGAGGCAGTCGATATTCTGCACCAAAAGGCGCGTGCCCTCGACCTTGAGAAGCTTCACCACACTGAGCGCGATCGGGTTCGGCCGCACCGGCGAGCGCAGCGCAAAGGTGCCCCGGCCCTCGCCGTAATGGCGCGGCGTCTGCACCACGAGATCGCGGCGCGCGCGGTCCATCCAGTAGAGCACGATCAGGTGCGTGCATGTCTCGACCTTGTCGAGCGCGGCGGCATAGCGCGGATCGACCTGGATGGTGCAGATCGCGTCGGATTCGCCGGCATTTTTCGGGCAGTCCTCTCGCTTCGTCCAGGGCGTACGGATGCGGCCGATGAAATACAGCCCGGCATCGAAGGACGAGGGCAGGTCTACCGCGATTTCCCCGGGGCGGATGGACGGATCGGCTTCGGATTCGAGGTCGGCGGTCATGACATGGGTTTAGGGGAAATCCCTGGGCCATGCCACGCATCCCCGGGGCGACACTGACGCAGCTGGGAGAACGGTGCAATTGCATCGCTGGCGCCTGCGGCAGCAACGCCGGCCCAGTTCGACACAAAAAGTTAACGCTTGCCCGAAAAGTGGGCTTGCGCCCATCGAATTACCGTATAAAGATATCCTTATATCGAACTTGACGTATCGGACGCTAGAATGACCGGGCCGTTGGCCTTCGAGACCATGCATGACGCGCTGCGGGCGGTGGCCGAAGGCACCCGGCTGCGGATTCTCGCGCTGCTGGCCGAGGCAGAACTGACGGTCTCCGACCTCACCGAAATCCTGCGCCAGTCGCAGCCGCGGATATCGCGTCATCTCAAGCTGCTGTCGGAAGCCAATCTGATCGAACGCCATCGCGAGGGCGCCTGGGCGTTTTTCCGGCTTTCCGAAACCGGAGACTCAGCCGGCGTCGCACGCATGATCGTGGAGCGGCTCGATCCGGCCGACCCGATGATCGCGCGCGACCGAGAGCGTCTGGCCGCGGTGCGCGAGGCGCGCGCTGTGGCGGCGCAGAATTATTTCCGCGAGCACGCCGCCGAATGGGATCGCATCCGCAAGCTGCATGCCGCGGACGAGGCGGTGGAGCAGGCGATCGTCAAGGCGCTGGGCGACAAGCCGTTCCGTTCGCTGCTCGATCTCGGCACCGGCACCGGACGCATGCTGGAATTGTTCGGCGCACAGATCGAGCGCGGCATCGGCATCGATATGTCGCTCGACATGCTGCTCTTGGCGCGCGCGCGTCTGGAGCGCGCGGGCTTTCGCCATTGCAGTGTGCGCCAGGGCGACATCTACGACCTGTCGCTGCCGCGCGATTCCTTCGACGTCATCATCATCCATCAGGTGCTGCATTTTCTCGACGACGGCGCGCGCGCGATCCGGGAGGCAGCGCGCGTGCTCGCGCCTTCGGGGCGGCTGCTGGTCGTCGATTTCGCGCCGCATGAACTCGAGTTCTTGCGCGAGGAGCATGCGCATCGCAGGCTTGGTTTCGCGCCCGACACCATGTCGCAATGGTTCGCCGCGGCGGGTCTCGACGTCACCATGCACAAGAACATCGCGCCGGAACGCGGCACCGACGGCAAGATCGCGGTGTCGCTCTGGCTCGCACAGGATCGCCGGCTGCGGATCGCCGGACGTCAGGAGGTTGCATGACCATCGACATCAATCGCCGGGTCAGCCGGGTTGTGAACGGGCGTGGCAAGACCCTGCGGGTCTCGTTCGAATTCTTTCCTCCGAAGACCGAGGCGATGGAGCGCTCGCTATGGGAGGCAATCGAGCGGCTTGCGCCGCTTAATCCAAGCTTCGTCTCGGTGACCTATGGCGCCGGCGGCTCGACGCGCGAACGGACCCACGCCACGGTGAAGCGCATCCTCGACGAGACCGCGCTCGTGCCGGCCGCGCACCTGACCTGCGTCGATGCCACCCGCGAGGAGGTCGATGCGGTGGTGCGCAAGTATCGCGATATCGGCGTCAAGCATATCGTGGCGTTGCGCGGCGATGCGGCGGGCGGCGCCGGCAGCGCCTACGTGCCGCATCCGGGCGGCTACCAGAATGCCGCCGCCCTCGTTGCCGGTATCAAGCGGATCGGCGATTTCGAGGTGTCGGTCTCCGCCTACCCCGAGAAGCATCCGGATTCGCGCCACGGCAATGTCGATCTCGACATGCTGCAGGCCAAGGTCGATGCCGGCGCGACGCGGGCCATCACGCAGTTCTTCTT
>JAEYUW010000008.1 GCA_023432225.1 Verrucomicrobiota bacterium | reverse complement strand
GTTTTTTCACGTTATTGCGCCCCACGGGTTGTTGTACGCCCCCGCTACTCTCTCCGCTCCTCCGCCCGCTACGCTTCGTCCTGCGACTTCCGGCCTTGCGCCAACCGCGCCGCCCGCGTCTGCTCGTCGCGCCATGTCCAACCCTTCGCGTCCCGACGGCCGCAAACCCGACCAGCTGCGCAACATCACCCTCGAGGCCAACATCGCCCCGCACGCCTCGGGCTCCGTCCTGATCGGCTTCGGCCACACGCGCGTGATCTGCGCGGCAACGATCGAGTCCAAGGTTCCCTCGTGGATGCGCCAGCAAGGCGTCACCGGCGGCTGGTTGACCGCCGAATACTCGATGCTCCCCTACTCGACGCACGACCGGAAGGCGCGCGACATCTCAAAGGGCAAGATCGATGGTCGCACCGTCGAGATCCAGCGCCTCATCGGTCGCTCGCTGCGTGCTGTCATCGATCTCCAGAAACTCGGCGACAACACGCTGTGGATCGACTGCGACGTGCTGCAAGCCGACGGCGGCACGCGCACCGCATCGATCACCGGCGCCTATTTGGCCGCGCGACTTGCGATCCAGAAACTGCTCGACGCGAAAAAAATTGCCGAGAACCCGCTCACCGATTCCGTCGCCGCCGTCAGCGTCGGCCTGTTCAACAGCCAGCAACTGCTCGACCTGAATTACATCGAGGACAAGGACGCCGCGGTCGACTTCAACGTCGTGATGACCGGCAAGGGCCAGTTTGTCGAGGTGCAGGGCACGGGCGAGGAAGCGACCTTCTCGCAGGAGGAACTCGACGCGTTGCTCAAGCTGGCGCGCAAGGGCCTGCAGGAACTCGCCGCGCTGCAGTCCGCTTTTCTCGCGAAGCAGCTGCTGAAGTTCTGAGCCCGAAGCGGGCGCTGCATCTGGTAGGGCGAACCGTCCCCGGTGAGCCGCGGCTCGGCGAGAACGCCTCACCCTCCCCGCCGAACGGCCAGGCTCAACCTCGCTTTCCCGCTGCCATGTAGGTTGCGCGCTTGCGCGCAACGTGTCCGCCGCGGACCGCACGCTCTCTCCAGCTGATGCGAGCCGGCTGGCCGCGCTTCGGTTCGCCTTGCTCGCGCGAAAACAAAACAGCCGACCCACGTCGGCTGCTACGGGCACGGAAGCGGACGCGTTGCCCCGCCGCGTGATGTTTTCGTTGGCGCCGCGCTCAGCCGTGCGACCGCGCGTCGCGTGCGACGGCTTCCTGCTTCAGCGCGACAAAGTTGCCCTCTTCGGCCGCATGCACGAAGCCCTCCGTCGCACTCTTGAGGTCCTCCCAGCGGCGGCGGATGGCTTTCGCTTCCTCCTTGGAAATATGATTGTCGCCAGCGGCCACCGCGATGACGCCCAGCATGTCTGCGAACTCCTGCACGATGTTATTGGTCGCCGGGATGAGATTGATGTCATGCGGCTTGTGCTGCGGGTTCGTGATGAAGAAGCCGCCGGCGCGCTCGCACACCCATTGGGCAATGCGGGTGTCGTTCGTGATTTTCAGCAGCTGCTCGATGCGATCCAACGGATTGTTCGCCCCGCTGCCGGTCTCGTCGGCGGGCGGTTCCGCCCACTTGTAGATGAGCGAAAGGGAAAGCCCCATGTCGCCCGCGATCTGTTTAGCGCTGGTCTTCTTGAGGACTTCCTTGAGGAGCTCGTGCGAGTGCATACGCGCGCATCTTGCGTGCTGCACCGCCCAACGCAATCACTGAGCGGAGGATGCTGCGTCACCGCCCGGGGAGCACGTCCCGCGACCGCCACGGCCAAGCGCGCTTATGCTCCGCTTACGGGGAGGCCCCGGATCGCTTATGATGCGTTTCCGGCAAGAGACGCGGCACATTTGGGGTGTCTTTTGGGCGGCTTTTGTGGCTTAAAAAACCCCTCTTTTCCCATGAACATTCACGAGTATCAGGCAAAAGCCTTGTTCGAAAAATACGGAGTGCCGGTTCCGAAGGGCGTCCCCGCCCGTTCGCCGGCTGAGTTCGAGTCCGCGCTGTCGGCGTTGGGCGAGGCTCCGTTCGTCGTCAAATCCCAGATCCACGCCGGCGGCCGCGGCAAGGGCACGTTCACCGACGGTTTCAAGGGCGGCGTCAAATTCGCCAAGACCAAGGCCGAGGCGCTGGACTACGCCAACAAGATGTATGGCAACACGCTCGTGACCGCCCAAACCGGCGCCGCCGGCCGCAAGGTCCAGACGATCTACTTCACCAAGGCCGCCGACATCTCGAAGGAATACTACCTCGCGATCCTCCTCGACCGTAACACCTCGAAGCCCGTCATCGTCGCTTCGACCGAGGGCGGCGTCGAAATCGAGAAGGTCGCCCACGAGACTCCCGAGAAGATCTTCAAGATTTTCGTCGATCCCGCCGTCGGCCTCCAGGGCTACCAGGCCCGCCAGCTGGCGTTCCAACTCGGTTTCTCCGGCGACTACTTCAAGAACGCCGTCAAACTCATCACCAATCTCTACCGCATGTGGTGGGAGACGGACGCCTCGATGGTCGAGGTCAACCCGCTCATCACGACGCCCGCCGGCGAAGTCCTCGCGCTCGACGCCAAGGTCTCCTTCGACGACAACGCGCTCTTCCGCCACAAGGACATCGTCGATCTCCGCGATCTCAACGAAGAGGACTCCAAGGAAATCGAGGCCTCGAAATACAACCTCAGCTACATCGCGCTCGACGGTAACATCGCCTGCCTCGTCAACGGCGCCGGCCTCGCGATGAGCACGATGGACATCATCAAGCACTTTGGCGGCAACCCCGCGAACTTCCTCGACGTCGGCGGCGGCGCCTCGAAGGACCAGGTGCAGGCGGCCTTCCGCATCATCCTCACGGACCCGAACGTGAAGGGCATTCTCGTGAACATCTTCGGCGGCATCATGGACTGCAACACGATCGCCACCGGCGTCGTCGCCGCGGCCAAGGAGCTCGGCCTCCAGATCCCGCTCGTCGTCCGCCTCGAAGGCAACAACGTCGCCGCCGGCAAGAAGACGCTCGCCGAGTCGGGCCTCCAGATCGCCTCCGCCGACACCATGGCCGACGCCGCGCAAAAGATCGTCAAACTCGTCGCCTGACGATCAGTTGAAGTTGGAAGTTTAAGTTGAAGAAATCCAAACGGGCGCGACCCGCTCACTTAAACTTCAACTTCAGACTTCAACTGACGCGCCCCACCCAACCTACGTTCCACATCTGATCCTCTTTCAACATGTCGATTATCGTTAACGAAAAGACGCGCGTCCTCGTCCAGGGCATCACCGGCGAGTTCGGCGGTCGTCACACCAAGCTCTCCCTCGACTACGGCTCCGCCATCGTCGCCGGCGTCACGCCGGGCAAGGGCGGCCAGTTCTTCGAGCACGGCTCCCACAAAGTTCCGATCTTCAACACCGTCGCCGACGCCGTCGCCGCCACCGGCGCGACCGCCTCCGCGGTGTTCGTCCCGCCGCCCTTCGCCGCCGACGCCATCCTCGAAGGCGTCGACGCCAACCTCGACCTCTGCGTCGCGATCACGGAAGGCATTCCGATCCGCGACATGATCCAGGTGAAGCGTGCCATGCAGGGCAAAAAGACGCGCCTCATCGGCCCGAACTGCCCCGGCATCGTCACGCCCGGCGCCGGCAAGGACTCGAACGGCGGCTGCCGCATCGGCATCGCCCCTGGCTACATTCACAAGAAGGGCCACGTCGGCGTCGTCTCCCGCTCCGGCACGCTCACCTACGAGGCGGTCTTCCAACTCACCTCGAAGGGCATCGGCCAGTCGACCTCCGTCGGCATCGGCGGCGATCCCGTCAACGGCACCTCGCACCTCGACGTCATCAAGCTGTTCAATGAAGACCCCGACACTTGGGGCATCATCATGATAGGCGAAATCGGCGGCAGCGCCGAAGTCGAAGCCGCGCGCTGGATCAAGGCCCACTGCAAGAAGCCCGTCGCCGGCTTCATCGCGGGTGCGACCGCCCCCAAGGGCCGCCGCATGGGCCACGCCGGCGCCGTCGTCGGCGGAGCCGAGGACACCGCCGCGGCCAAGATCGCCGTCTTCCAGGAATGCGGCATTGAAGTCGCCGTGACGCCCTCCGACATGGCCGACGCCCTCGAGCGCTCCGCCAAGAAGCTCGGCGTCAAACTCGCCTGACGCGATCGTCAGTCACTCTCGAAGGCCGGGCCGCAACGCCCGGCCTTTTCTTTTTCTTCAAACGACCGCGTCGACCTCGATCTCGAACAAGAGATCGTCGCGGCACACGACGCTCGCGGTGTTCACCACCGGCAGCGCTTCCTGCGCGTGCTCCGTCTGCCACGCCTGAAAATGCCGCACATCCGCCGCGTGCCGGTAATACGCCGTCGCGCGCGTCACGTGGCGCCACTCCATTCCGCGCAAGCGCAAAATCGCCACCACGACTTCCATCGTCAGATCGACCTGCCGCCGTGCGTCGCCGACCCACGCCGTGCGTCCGTCCGGGTGAATGCTCGCCGTGCCCGACACCGTCAGCCAGCGCCCACCACCGCCCACCGCCACCTCCATCGCGCGGCTGAACGAGCTGCCATAAGCCGGCGCCGGACACTGCAACGGTGACGCGATCTCCCGAGGCGCCGTTACCGCACCCGCTGCCGCATGCGCTCCACTCTTCGGCCGCCACACGCGAAATCCCACCGTCAACGCCGCTCCCGTCCGGTTGCGCGCGCCGATGCCCGTGCTCGCCGGCAACGATCCCGCGCGCCACTTCACCGGACCATAATGCGCCGTGCGCACGCGATTGAAGCCGCCATACCAAGCGAGGATGTCGTCGTTGTAGAACCAGGTGCGCACGACGTCGCGCAATTCGAAGCCCGCCAAATCCAGCGCCAGTTCCGCCGCACCAAGCATCTGCTGCACCTGCGCCGCGCGCGGCAACGTCAGCGTCTGCGGTTCGATGCCGCCGAGCCAACAGTGCCGTGCGACGCCATCGTCGCCCACGGTTCCGACCACGTGTCCGCCCAGGCGAATACGTTCCACCACTCCGCCGCACCACACCACGGCCTGCACGCCCGCGAGGGCCGCGCCGTCGCAAGCCGCGCCTTCCACCCAAGTGATCGGAAAATCCACCTCGCCCAGCCCATCGCGCAACGCCCGCTCGCGCTCCGCCGCGCGATCGACCGCGCCGAACACGAACAGCGCCATGATCGTTCCCTTCGTTTCCCGAATCCGCTCTGCCAGACGACGGAACGCTTCGATCGGCTCCTCGCCGGCCCGCGACGTCTCAGTGAGACAAAACTCGCGCACATGTGCACCGCGCACATCGGTTGGCATCGTCGCAGGAGAAGGCAAGCCGCCCGGAGGTAACATGAGCTTCGTGACGCACCTCACTCCGCCGAGTTACCGGGACGACCGTTCGCGCCGACTCAGCATGCGACAAACTAGGGCCCATTAGGCGCCATGCATTGCGCAGCGCCTGCGTAGCCGCTCCGCGCGCCGCGCGTCATGCTCCTCACCAGCGCGCCCCACGCACCGCGCGGTTCCGGTCGCCCGTGAACTCGCCCCCGTGCCCCTCCGCCCTGCCCCTGCTGCGCCACGTCGCCGCGACGCTGTGCGCTTGGCTCGTCCTCAGTGTCGGCACGCGCGCCGCTCCCACGCTCTCTCCTTACGAGACATCCGCCTACATCACGCCCCGCTCGCCCATCGACGGAATCGTGCGAACCGATCTCGCAGCGCTCGGTCTCGCTCCCGCCGGGCCGTGCAGCGACGCCGTGTTCGTTCGCCGCGTTTTCCTCGATACCATCGGCACGCTGCCCACCGCCGACGAGGCCCGCGCGTTTCTCGCCGATCGCGCCGCCGACAAACGCGCCGCGCTCATCGACCGCCTGCTCGCGCGCGAGGAGTTCGCCGACTACTGGGCGATGCTCTGGAGCGACACGCTGCGTGTGAAGGCCGAGTTTCCCGTCAACCTCTGGCCCAACGCCGCGCAGTGCTACCACCGCTGGATTCGCGACGCGATGCACGACGGTCTGCCGCTCGACCAGTTCGCGCGCGAACTCCTCACTGCCAACGGCAGCAACTTCCGTGTCGGTCCCTCCAATTTCTGGCGCGCCTCCGCCAATCGCCAGCCCGCCGGCCTCGCGCGCGTCGTCGCACTCACTTTCCTCGGCGAGCGCGTCGAAACCTGGCCGCCCGAAAAACTCGCCGCCTTCGCCCCGCTGTTCTCGCAACTCGCCACCAAGCCGACGCGCGAGTGGAAGGAGGAGATCGTCTACTTCGACGCATCGTTGCCTGCGCCGCCCGCCACGACGCGCTTTCCCGATGGCACACCCGTCGTGCTCGCTCCCAATCAAGATCCGCGCGCGGCCTTCGCCGATTGGCTCTTGCGCCCCGACAACCCGCGCTTCGCCCGCGCGCTCGCCAACCGCATCTGGAGCTGGGTGCTCGGCCGCGGCGTCGTGCATCCGGCGGACGACCTGCGCCCCGACAATTCGCTCGCCAACCCCGCGCTGCTCGACCACCTCGCCGCGTCCCTCGTCGCTCACCGCTACGACTTGCGCGCTTTCCTGCGCGAGGTGCTGAGTTCGCAAACCTACCAGGCCTCCTCGCTCGCACCGAGCGACGACCCGCGCGCCGCCACGCACTTCGCGTTCTACATGCCGCGGCGCCTCGACGCCGAAGTGCTCGCCGACGCGATCAACCAGGTCACCGGCACCAACGAAAACTACACCAGCGCGATTCCGGAGCCGTTCACCTTCATCCCGACCGAGCAACGCGCCATCGCCCTGCCCGATGGCAGCATCACCAGCGCGTTCCTCGAAAAATTCGGCCGCCCCACGCGCGACACCGGTGAACTCGACGAGCGCACCGCCACCACCACGACCGCCGCGCAACGCCTGCACCTGCTCAACTCGACGCACATCCAAAGCAAACTCACGCAAGGCCCCGCGCTCGCCGCGCTCCTCCGCCGCAAGCAACCCGTCGACGAACTCTACCTCACCTTCCTCTCGCGCCCACCCACGCCCGCCGAACGCGACACCGTAACCCGCTACCTGCGCGACCACCCGCAACCCCGTCGCGCCGGCGTCGACGTCGCGTGGGCCTTGCTCAACAGCGACGAATTCCTCCTCCGCCACTAAGACCTTCTTTCCTCCTTCCATGTCATCGCGAGCCCGGCGCAGCCGGGCGTGGCGATCCATCTGAAATTCCTCCGCGCCCACGCCCGTCCGCTCCCGCCGCCATGCCGCTCCATCACAGCGAAGACCCGCACCACTGGAATCTCGAAACCGAACTCCGCACGCTCGGCCTGCACGGCGCGCCAATGTCGCGCCGCGAGGTCCTCCGTCTCGGCCTCCTCGGCGCCGCCAGTCTCGCGCTCGGCTCCCGCTTCGCTTCCGCCGCCGAACGCCTCGCCGTCGCCTCCGCCCCACCACTCGCAGCGCCTGCTGCGCCCGGCGCCGTCACCGCCCGCGCCCGCTCCGTCATCCAAATCTGGCTCTGGGGCGGTCCCTGCCATCTCGACACTTTCGATCCGAAGCCCGACGCCGGCGCCGCCTACTGCGGCCCGCTCACCGGCACCGCGAACACGAACGTCGCCGGCATCCGCATCGGCGAATTGCTCCCGCTCCTCGCGCGCCAAGCCGACAAATACGCACTCCTCCGCAGCCTCAGTCACGGCAACAACTCGCACGAGACCGCCGCCTACATGGTGCAAACGGGCCAGTCCGTCGGCCGCGACGTCTTCCCCGGCGCCGGAGCGGTCGTCTCACTCTTCAAAGGCTACGACGCCGGTTACCGCGGCCTGCTGCCACCCTACATTGTGTTGACCGAACTCCAAGGCCGCTTCTCCGAAGCCGGCTTCCTCGGCTCGCGTTACCGCCCGTTCGCAACCGGCGGCGATCCCGGCGCCGATCGTTTCCTCGTCGAAGGCGTCGTGTCGCCCGAACTCGACGAGAACCGTCAACGCGCGCGCCGCGATCTCCTCCATCAACTCAACACCTACGCGCATGCCGCCCGCTCCGGCGATCCACGCCTCAAGGCTCTCGCGCGCTGCGAGGACGAAGCCTACGAAATGATCCTCGGCGACGCCGGCAAGGTCTTCGATCTTTCCAACGAACCCGCCGCAGTCCGCGAGCGCTACGGTCGCAACACCTTTGGCCAGTCCTGCCTGATGGCGCGCCGCCTCGTCGAAAAAGGCGTCCCCTACGTCACGATCAACTACAAGGGCTGGGACACCCACAAGCAGCACTTCCAGCAGATGCGCCGCAAGCTCCCCGAGTTCGACCGCGGACTCGCCACGCTGCTCGACGACCTCGCGCAACGCGGCCTGCTCGACTCCACCATCGTGTGGGCCGGCGGCGAATTCGGCCGCACGCCGAAAGTGCTCTGGGAAGCACCGTGGAACGGCGGCCGCGGTCACCACGGAAAAGTATTCTCCGCGCTCGTCGCCGGTGGCGGTTTCCGCGGCGGCCAAGTCATCGGCGCCTCCGACGCCCACGGCGAAGAACCCGCCTCCGCTCCGGTCGCGCCGTCCGACCTCATCGCGAAAATCTACGGTCAACTCGGCATCGCCGCCGACGCGCGCCTCCCGCACCCCGAAGGCCTCGACCTCCGCGCCGTCCCAACCAACGCCGGCCAAAACCTCGCCGCCCTCACGTGAAAATCTGCTCTCCCAGGTGGAGCGCGTTGACCCCAACGCGCTCTTCGTTCGCTAGGATCCTCACGCTCGTTTCAGCGCTTTCGTCCTTCGCCTCCCTCTCCGCCCAGCCCGCCAGCGCCCCGCGCACGCCGCCCCACCTCGCCTTCGTATACCCCGCCGGCGCCGCCCGCGGCGCGACCGTCACGCTGACTCTCGGCGGAGAACATCTCGCCGACGCGTCGCTCGTGCACTTCAACGGCCCCGGCCTCACCGCACGCCTCACCGGCTACGAACGCCCGCTCCTCCAACGCGAGGCCGTCGAACTCCGCGAACAAGCCGAGCAGCTCCGCAACAAGCGCCGCGACCAACCCGCCCAATTCTCCGACGCCGACGCCAAGAAGCTCACCGAAATCCAGGACACGCTCGCCCGCCGCAACCCCAACTCGAAAACGCCCGCGCTCGCGGAGTCCGTCACGCTCACTCTCACTGTCGCGCCCGACGCCGCACCCGGCACCCGCGAACTCCGCCTCGCCACGCCCGCCGGCCTCTCCAACCCGCTCGTCTTCGAAGTCAGCACGCTTCCCGAAGTCAGCTCGCCCGTTGTCACGGCCACCTCCGCCGGCCAGCGCCGCGGACAACAACAAACCGCCACGAAACGCAGCGCTCCGCTCGACATCACACTGCCCGCCGTCGTCAACGGCCAGATTCTCCCCGGCGAAATCGACACGTTGCGCTTCACCGCCCGCCGCGGACAGCAGCTCACCGCCGTTCTCCACGCCCGCTCGCTGATCCCTTATCTCGCCGACGCCGTGCCCGGCTGGTTCCAAGCCGTGATCCATCTCCGCGACGCCCAAGGCCGCGAGATCGCCTTCAACGACGATTTTCAGTTCCGCCCCGATCCCGTCATCGGCTGCGAGATTCCCGCTGACGGCACCTACGAACTCGAAATCCACGACGCGATCTACCGCGGTCGCGAAGACTTCGTCTACCGCGTCGCGCTCGGCGAGCTGCCCTTTATCCGCAGCGTCTTCCCGCTCGGCGCCCCGCGCGGTCAACCCGTCACGCTCGCCCTCACCGGCTGGAATCTCCCCGCGCCCACGCTCGAGCTGCCCGCACCCACGCAACCCGCCGGCACGCAGCTCCTCTCCGTCCACCGCGACGGCCACCCATCGAACCAGATTCGCTTCGCGATCGGTGCCCCCCCTGAGTTCACCGAGCCCGCCCAACCCGACGCGCCATCGCCACTCCTTCCGCTGCCCAGCGTCGCCAACGGTCGCATCGCCGCACCCAACGAGCGAGACACCTACCGTTTCACCGGCCGCGCCGGCCAGTCCATCGTGGCCGAGATTTTCGCCCGTCGCCTCGACTCGCCACTCGACTCGCTCCTCGAGCTCCACGCCCCCGATGGCCGCCTTCTCGCCCGCAACGACGACACCGAGGACAAGGCCGAAGGCCTCCTCACGCACCAAGCCGACTCGCGCCTCGCGCTCACGCTGCCGGCCGATGGTATCTACACGCTCGCCATCACCGACACGCAACACCGCGGCGGCCCCGAATTCGGCTACCGCCTCGCCCTCCGCGCGGCCACTCCCGACTTCGCCCTGCGCGTCACCCCGTCTGCCGTCAACATCCCCGCCGGCGGCAGCGCGCTTCTCACCGTCTTCGCGCTCCGCCACGACAGCTTCGACGGTCCGATCGACCTCGCCCTCGACGCTCCGGGCAACGGCCTGCGCCTCAGTGGCGCGCGCATCCCGGCCGGCGCAGAATCCGTGCAACTCACCGTCACAGCCCACCCGAGTCTCGCGCCCAGTTCGCCCGTGTCACTCGCACTCAACGGCACCGCCACGATCGCCGGACGTCCCGTCACGCACCCGGCCGCCGCCTGCGACGACACGATGCAAGCCTTCCTCTGGCGCCACCTCGTCCCCGCCGCGCAATGGCTCGCCCAAATCACGCCGCGCGCGCCGGTCCTCCGCATCGCCTCGCCCGAACTCGCCCGCCTCACGCCGGCAAAGCCGCTCACAGTCAAAATCGAACTCGCGCCGCAAGGTCCCGCCTACGACACGCTCACCGCCGAACTCGTCAACCCACCGCCCGGCCCAGCGATCACCGCCTCGCGCCTGCGAGGCCGCACGCTCGAACTCACGCTCACCGCGGACACTCTGCCACCCGCCAACCAGCGCGCCGGCAACCTCATCTTCTCGATCAGCGGCACGCGCGCCAACCGCAACGCCAAAGCCGACGCCAAAAACGCCGCCAAGCCCCGTCCTCTCGGCCTCGCGCCAGCGCTGCCCTACGAGTTCAGTTCTGCTACGCGCTGAGAAAAATCGACGCAAGGCGCAGGTCGGACACCCGCTGTCTCACCCGGAATCGCTCCGGGAAAATTTTCAGCGACTTACATTTTTCCTGCCGCTTGCGCGCGCCCGCCACTAGTGTTCACCTGAACACTATGTCTAACGCGGCACCGCTCACCGACCAACAGCGCAAGGTTCTCGATTTCGTCCACACGCACCAGCGGCAGCAGGGACATTATCCCAGCCTCCGCGAGATTTGCGCCCACTTCGGTTTCGCCAGCCCGTTCGCGGCCACGCGCCATCTCCGCGCGCTCGAAGCCAAAGGCGCGCTCGAACGCATCGCCGGCAAAGCGCGCGCCTTTGCCACGCCAGCGCACCGCCGCCGGTCCGCGCTGCTGGACATTCCGCTCTACGGCACCATCCCGGCCGGCTCGCCCACCGCTACCGAACAGGAGCCCGACAGTTACGTCGCGGTCGACGCCGCCTCGCTCGGCCTGCGCGCGACCAGCCGTGTCTTTGCCCTGCGCGTCCGCGGCGACTCGATGCAGGACGCCTCGATTCTTGATGGCGACCTCGTCTTCCTCACGCCCCGCGAGCCGCGCCCGCGAGACATCGTCGCCGCCCTCATCGACGGCGAATCCACGCTGAAGCGCTACCTCGTCCAGCGCGGTCGCCCCTTCCTGCGCGCGGAAAACCCGAAGTATCCCGACCTGCTCCCCGCCACCGAACTCGTCATCCAGGGAGTCATGGTCGGCCTCCTGCGCCGCCACACCACATGATCTTTGCCACCACAGAATACGCAGAAAACACAGAATCAAACCCAGCAGCGGCGTTCTCCGTTTCTGTGTATTCCGTGTGTTCTGTGGTTTCTCAATTTCGGCGTCGTTTTTCAGCCGCTCTCCGCGGCGCGGCATGAACTCCCCGCGCGCCGCCTCCGCCTCATCTCCGCTCGATGCCCGCGTCCGCCCAAATCGCCACCTTGCGCCAGCATCTCGCTGCCCGTTTTCCCACGGCGCAGCGTGCGCCCGGTCGCGCGTTGGCGACGGGTATTCCGGCGATCGATGAACCGACCGGCGGCGGCCTGCCGCTGAGCGCCGTCACCGAAATCGCCTGCCGGGCGCCGAGTTGCGGCGCGCAATTGTTGCTCCAGCAACTGCTCTTCCTCACCCGCAAAGAGCGTCGCCGCATCGCCCTCGTCGACAGCGCGGACAGTTTCGACCCCAGTTCCTGCGCGCCAGATTCGCTCACCCATCTCCTCTGGGTTCGTCTCACGGGCACGGCGCTGGCGCTGCAAGCCGCAGACCTGCTCGCGCGCGACGCGAACCTCGGCGTGGTCGTGCTCGATCTCCGTCGCGCTCCCGACGCGGATCTCCGCCGCATTCCCGCACCGCAATGGTATCGGCTCCAACGCGCCATCGAGCCGACCGACTCCGCGCTCATCGTCTTCACCCCGCGCCCATCGGTCGCCAGTGCGCAGCTGCGCCTCGAACTCGGTCAATCGTTCCCGCCGTCGGCTTTCAACCACGAACGTCCGTCCCTGATCGCGAGCCTCTCGCCCATCGTGCAACGCCAGCGCGTGCACGCCGCGGTCGGTTAAATTCGCCCGCCTCCGCGTGCCATGTTTGCCGTCCTGCACATTGCCGACTTTGCGTTGCACGCCGTGCTGCGCACCGAGCCGACCGCGGGAAGTCGAGCCGCCGCTTTGTTTGCTGGCACGAGCAAAAAATCCGTCGCGATCGCGCGCAATTCCCACGCGCGCGCCGCCGGAGTCGAGCTGGGCATGACCGCACCCCAAGCCGTTGCGCGATGCCCGAATCTTCTTATCCGCACCGCGCAACCCGACGCGGAGCACGAAGCCCGCGCTGCACTTCTCGCCGCTGCCTTCGCGCTTTCGCCCCTGATCGAAGACACCGCGCCCGGCGTGTGCACGATCGATCTCAAAGGTGCGCAATTCTCCCGCGTGCCGCCGGCGCTCGCCGCTGCCGTCGGTGAACTCACCCGCCTCAACCTGCCCGCGACCGCCGGCTTCGCCCGCACTCCCCTGCTCGCCCTTTACGCCGCGCGGCGTGCAGCCGCGCTTTCGCAGCCGACGCTGGTTGTCTCCGACGAAAAAGCCTTCCTCGCCCCATTGCCGCTGTCGACCATCGATCCGCCACCGGAACTCGCCGAGGTGCTCACGCAGTGGGGTCTGCGCACGCTCGAAGACATCACGGCATTGCCGCGCGATGAAATCGTGCGCCGCTTCGGCGCCGCCGGTCTGGCGCTCTGGCAACGCGCGTCCGGGGGCGACGTTCGTCCGCTGCGCCCGGTCGCACCGCCGCAGACCTTCGCCGCGCAGACGGAGTTCGAGCACGAGATCGAGACGCTGGAGCCGTTGCTCTTCACGCTTCGGCGGTTTCTCGACCGGCTCGCGCTCGAGTTGCGCGGGCAGCATCGCGTGGCGGCGGAGTTGCATCTCACGCTGCGCCTCGAGGACGAGACGGAGCACGCGCGCAATTTCCGCCTGCCGGAGCCGACCGCCGACGTCGAAATCCTCTTCCGCGCTCTCCACACGCACCTCGAATCGCTCCAGACCGCCGCGTCCATTGTCGCGGTCCAACTGCGGATCACGCCCACGCGTCCGTTGGTGCGGCAGCAGGATCTTTTTGAAACCGGCCTGCGCGACCCGCACGGTTTTGCGGAAACGCTCGCGCGCCTCGCCGCCCTCGTCGGCTCCGATCGCGTCGGCACACCGCAACTCGAAGATTCGCACCGTGCCGATGCCGTAAAGCTCACGGCTCCGCTGCCAGTGGTGCCGCCCGCAGCGGAGGCTCCGTTGCACGCACCGCTCGGCCTGCCGTTGCGGCGTTTTCGCCCGCCGCGGCCCGCTCAGCTCAGCGAGATGGACGCCACCGAATACCTGTGGGCCGACGGGCTGTGCGGCGAAATCTCCTTTCGCAGCCCGGCCTATCCCAGCAGCGGCCACTGGTGGCAGGCTGATCTGGCGTGGGAGCGCGTTGAGTGGGACATCGCGCTCGTGGGCGGCGGGCTCTACCGCCTGCTGCGGGTCGGCGACGACTACTTCATCGAAGGCGAATACGACTGAAGATGAAACCTGCGTTCACTCCGACGACGTCGCCGCCGCCGCGCTACCGCTGGTTCTTCGCCTTCCAGCCGGATGCGGCTGCGCGCGCTGCCATCGCGCGCCTGCAGGACGAACTCGCCGCGCGCCACGACCTGCGCGCGTATCGGATCAAACCCGAGAACCTGCACGTGAGCCTGCATTTCCTGGGCGAAGGCGAGACTCTCCCGGAAAGCACGCTTCGAGCGGCGCGTGCGGCCGCCGCCAGCGTGGCGGTTGCGCCCTTCGAGCTGAGCTTCGATCGCGTCGAAAGTTTCGCCCTTCAGCGGGAACAGAAACCGTTCGTGCTCTCAACCGGCGCGCCGCCCGTCCCGCTGAAGGCCTTCCATCGCTCGCTAGGCACCGCCCTGCGCAACGCCGACATCGGGACGGTGCGCGCAGGCTTCACGCCGCACCTCACCCTGTTCTGGGCTCCCGTCCTCGTCGAGCGACACGACGCGTCACCGATCAACTGGACTGTCGCGGAGTTCGTTCTCGTGCGCAGCTGCGTGGGTCGGGCGCACCATGACGTGATTGAGCGCTGGTCATTTGACCAAGACCGCACCAGCTCCGCAGCTCCGACGACACAGGACGATCGCCTGACCTGCCCGTCGCGCTCACGCCGCCAACCCGCTCCCGCTTACGTGGAGCTCCACGCTCGTAGTGCTTTCAGTTTTCTCCACGGCGCTTCGCTCCCCGAGGATCTCGTGCGCTGTGCGATGGAGCTGAATGTGCCGGCGATGGCTCTCCTCGATCGCGATGGCGTTTACGGCGCACCGCGCTTCTACGGCAGCGCTCAGGAGAACAAGTTCGCCGTGCATCCGCGCGTCGGGGCCGAGATCACGATGGAAGACGGCACCGTCGTGCCGCTCCTCGTCGCCAATCGCACAGGTTATCAAAACCTCTGTCAGCTCATCACCGAAGCGAAGATGACGGAGCGGGTGGAACGCGTTGACCTCAACGCGTTCAAAGCGTCGGCCGCGGGCGCAACACCCGAAGCGCGTTGGGAACAACGCGCTTCACCTCCCGATCATCCCTCTCCCACCGATCGCAAACGTCCCTGCTTCGCCACGTGGGAGGAACTGGCCCGCTTTTCCGAAGGACTCATCGCTCTCACCGGAGATGAAGAAGGCCCCGTTCGCTCAAGCTGGCGCACCACGGGCGCCAATGCCGCCGGTGCCGCTCTGCGCAAACTCATCGACATCTTTGGCCACGAGACCGATCCGGCGCGCGCACGGCTCTTCGTCGAGCTGCAACGCCACCAGATCCGCGACGAGGATCGCGAAGTGGATTTCCTGCGCGATCTCGCCCGCGCGCATCGCTTGCCTTTGCTCGCCACCGGCGGCGTCAACTACGCCATCACCGAACATCGTCTCGTCGCCGACGTGTTCACCTGCCTGCGGCATCACACCACGCTCGACGCCGCCGGCCGACGCCTCGCGATCAACTCCGAGCGTCACGTGAAGGCCGCGTGGGAAATGCAGGACCTCTTTCGCGATTTTCCCGAGGCCCTCGCCAACTCCGCCCGGCTCGAAGCTCGCCTCGACTTCACACTGCAAAATCTCGGCTACCAATTTCCGACGTTCCCGACGCCGCACGGCGAAAGCATGGACGACTACCTGCGCGAACAGACCTACGCCGCCGCGCGCGCCAAGGTGAAGGACTGGTCCCCGCAATGGGACGCGCAGCTCAAACGCGAACTCGAGCTCATCGCGCGCCTGAAGTTCTCCGGCTATTTTCTGATCGTTTGGGACATCTGCGCCTGGGCGCGGAGAAACAACATCATCGTGCAAGGTCGCGGCAGTGCGGCCAACAGCGCGGTGTGCTACGTGCTCGGCATCACCGCGGTCGATCCGATCAAGAACAAGCTCCTCTTCGATCGCTTCCTCAACGACAGCCGCATCGGCCCGGACGGCAACCCTTCGTGGCCGGACATCGATCTCGACTTTCCCAGCGGCGAGCGCCGCGAAAAGGTGATCCAGGAAGTCTACTCGCGCTACGGCCGCCGCGGCGCGGCGATGACCGCCAACGTCATCACGTATCGCGGCCGCAGCACGATCCGCGAAGTTGGCAAGGTGCTCGGCTTCGGCGAGGACGCGCTTGATCGTTTTTCGAGCCTCTACGCCAACGGCGATTTTCCGCAGACGCTCGACTTGCAGGAGCAACTCCGGCTTTCCGGTATCGCCGATCATCATCCGCGCGCTAAAGCGATGGTGCGATTGCACCAACACTTCCGGCGCGCCCTGCCGCGTCACCTCGGCCAGCATTCCGGGGGCATGGTGATCGCGCAGCACCAGCTCGACAAAGTCGTGCCGCTCGAACCCGCCACCATGCCTGACCGGAGCGTGTGCCAGTGGGACAAGGATGATTGCGAGAATCTCGGCATCGTGAAGATCGATTTCCTCGGTCTCGGCATGATGGCCGTGCTACAGGAAACCGTGGAATTTTGCGTGGCACAGAACGACCCGCTGATTCGCAAGCTCGACGATATCCCGCCGGACGACCCCGAGACCTACGAAAAAATCCGCGCCGCCGATACGGTCGGCGTGTTCCAAATCGAAAGCCGCGCGCAAATGGCGACGTTGCCACGCTTCAAGCCGCGCGACCTCTACGACCTCGCGATGCAAGTCGCCATCATCCGTCCCGGCCCGATTACGGGGAATCTGGTCCATCCGCTGATCCGTCGCCGCGACGGCACTGAAGCGGTCGACTACATCCACCCTACCGTCGCGCACATCGTGAAGCCAATTCTCGAGCGCACGAAAGGCGTGATCCTGTTTCAGGAGCAGATGCTGCAACTCGCGATTCAGCTCGCGAAATTCACCGGCGGCGAAGCCGAGGAGCTGCGCCGCGCGATGGGCTTCACCAAAGATCCCGAGCGGCTTCCGCGCTCGATGACGAAACTCACCCTCGCTTTGCGTCGCGAGGGTTACAACGAGGAGGTTGTTCAAAAAGTCGTGCAAGCCACCACGACCTTCTCCGCCTACGGCTTCCCGGAATCACACGCGATCGGCTTCGCGATGCTCGCCTACTTCAGCACGTGGCTGAAAATCCACCGCCCTGCCCCGTTCTACGCCGCTCTGCTGAACAACCAGCCCATGGGCTTCTATTCGCCCGCCACACTCCTCCAGGATGCCAAGCGCAGCGGTCGCGACCTGAAAGCCCATCCCGTCTGCGTCTGCGCCTCGCGCTGGGAATGCACCGTCGAAGGCGACCGCGTCATCCGCATCGGCCTGCGCTACGTCAAAGGTCTCCGCGAAACAGCGGTGACGCAGATGCTCGCCGCCCGCGACAGCGGCGCCTTCACCTCGCTCGACGATTTTCTCCGCCGCACTGATTTCACCGCGACAGAGCGCCGTGCACTCGCCGCCGTTGGCGCGCTCAACGCCCTGACGCGCGACCGTCGCACAGCGCTCTGGGATGTCGAAGCCGCATGGTCCGACAACGAGTCGCTGTTCCGTCAATTCGCCGAGGCCTACCGCGAAGGCTCGCCGCTCGCGCAGATGTCGCAGGTCGAAGAAATGCAGGCCGACTTCGCCGGATTGGGCCTCACCACCAACGAGCACCCGATGGCCGCTTTGCGCGCTCAGTTGACGGACGTCACTCCAGCCAGCGCCCTGCGAGAGACACCCGACGGAGTGCGCGTGACCATCGCCGGCTCCGTCATCTGCCGCCAGCGCCCCGGCACCGCGAAGGGTTTCGTTTTTATCAGCCTCGAAGACGAAACCGGCATCGCGAACGCCGTCGTGCTCCCGCAACTCTTCGAGCGTTTGCGCCTCGTCATCACGCAGGAGCCATCGCTGCGCATCACGGGTCCGCTACAAAACGTCTCGGGCGTGCAGCACGTGAAAGCAGAAATCATCGAGCCGCTCCGCTGCGACACGCTCCCCGCGCAGGCCTCGCACGATTTCCATTGAGCGATGGCGCTCCGGGAAAATTACGACCACCAGACCGGAGCGTTCGCCGTCGATTTGGTCAGCATTACGCGAATCCGCAACTGCGCCTGCGCAATGTTGAACTTCTCCCTCTTGCGGCGATTCCGCTGAAGCGAAGCCGCGTCACTCCCGCGGCACGACGATCTCCAGCTTCACGCGACACCCCAGCGCCGCGGCGACGCGACTCAGCGTATTCAGCGTGAGCGAGGTGTTCAGCGGATCGAGCACGCGATTCACCGCCGCGCGGCTGGTGCCGAGTGTGCGTGCGAGTTCCGACACCGAGAGATCGAGCCGCTCCATGCGATGCATGAGCGTCGTCGCGATCACGCGCTTCAACGCAGTGGCTTCCACGTCGCTGTAGATGCCTTCGTCACGCAGACGCTCGGTCGACGTCTCCTCGAATCGCTGCCGCTTGTCCTGTTCCATCTTGAAACTGAATCAGAATAGATACGCTTTGGCGCCTGAAAAGTGGCCACGCGAAAGATTTTTTCGACCGCAAACCCGACGCTAAGCGCACCAAATGCAGTGATTTGCCGTGCGAGGCGCGTGTGACGCGAAATTTCGCGCAAAGATTTTTCTGGCGCAGCGCGCAGCGATTTGTTCCTTTCGCGCTGCATCAGGAAAGGATCGACGGAGCAATCCGCCGGTTCTGCCAACCGGGTCTAGGAGTGATCACGGTGGTTCCGAGTGACGAAAGTCACCCGGATGCGCGGGCGGTAAAACGCTCGAACAAAAAACTCCTCCTAAAAAAGCGAAAAGCCGCCTGATGCCCTCAGGCGGCTTTCGTTTTTCAGGAAAGAAACCTGAAGCGCGAACGATTAACATCACATCAACCGCTCACGCATCATGTCCAACGTCATCACCCTCCCCGCCCTCCGCGTCAACGCCGAGAACCCGAACCACCACTTGTGGAACAACAACGGCACGTGGTTCCTCCACTACACCGTTTACCCGACGCCCTTCACGAAGGAGCGTATCCGCCGCTCGCTCGGCACCAAGGACCTCGCCGTCGCCCGCCAGCGCCGCGACTCCTTCTTCCAACATCTCCTCGGCCAGGCGCAGCCGACCAAGTCGGCCGTGGCCTGAACGCCGCTACGATTTCTTTAGTCCCATAGTCCGAAAGCCCGCGCTTCTGCGCGGGCTTTTCGTTTTTTGGCCGAGGCGGAACCAGCGAGATGGAATCATGCGTTTGGTGGACGTTGGTGTCCTTGACGACGCCTGTCGCCGCTGGGACAGCGGCGACCAGCTTAAAGTTTGCAGTTCTTCGGTCGAGAATCGCGCTCGACTACAGGAGTCCGGCTGCGCCCCCAACGCCACAACCCCGCCGCGGCACGCGGGCGACGACAATCGCGATTCCCACACCCGGTCAGGGGATGCGCAGCCGCTGGCCAACGCGCAAGGCGTTCGCCCCCTGCAATGCATCACGGTTGGCGTTGTAGATCTCCTGCCAGCGGTTCGCCGTGCCGTAGTAGCGCAAGCTGAGCCGCGAGAGCGAATCCCCATCCGTCACGACATGATAGCGCGCCTCACCGACAGCACCCGTAGCCGCCGCCGATGAAGTCGAGACCGGCGCAGGCTGGCTGGACGACGCCAGGCTGGAGGCTGGCGTCCCGAGACGCGCCGCCGACGCGATCTGATCGAGCGTGCCCTGGGCCTGAGCCAGCCGCGCGGCGAGCGCACTGTTTTCCTGTCGCAGTTGCGCGACCGCCGTCTGGCGTTCGCGATCCAGGATGCGATTCGACTCCGTCAAACTCTGGTTCGTGGTGCGCAGGCTTTCGACTTCGCGCCGCAACTGCGTCATCTGCGCCGCCAGTGCGTCCACATTTTGCGAGGCACTGCGCTCGGCCTCGGCGCGGAGTTGTTCGGCCGATTTTTGGGCCTGCGCCAGCCGCGCCGCTTCGCCCTGCGCGCTAGCCAGCTGCTGTCGCAACGCGTCGCGCTCTTGCTCCAGCCTTTCGTGGGCCGCGGTCAACTCGGCGACCGACGAACCCTGCGAGTCGCTCGCTTTCTCCGCTTCCGCCAGGCGGACGCGCAGCTGAGCCAAATCCGTCTGCGCTTTCTCGGCCGCGGCCTGCGCTGCCGCGGTCGCTTGCGTCGCGTCCGTCTGCTGCTGCCGCAGTTGATCGATCTGGCGTTGCGCCGTCACAAGCTGGGACCCGACGGTCTTCAGCCGCTCGTCGAGCGCCTTGTTTTCCTCTGCGAGCTTCGAGTTTTCGGCGCCCGTGGTCCGCTCCGCCTCCGCGAGCCTCTGCGTGAGCAGGGCGATCTGCGTCTTGAAATCCGCCTTCTCCTGCTGGAGCCGGCTGTTGGCCTCCGTGAGCTCGGCGACCGTGGCACCGTGCGAACCTTCGGCTTTTTCCGCTTCGGCGACCTGCGCCTTCAGGGTGGCGCGCTCCTGGGCGAGCTTCTCGGCGTCGGCAGCGAGGCGATCGTTCTGGCGCTTGAGTTCGGTGCCAGCCGCCGTGAGTTCGCGCACGCGCGCTTGCAATTGCTCGAATTCCGCCCGGTTCGGGCCGTCGTCGGCTTGCTTGGCCGCGAGCAAGGCGCGGTTGGCATCGCCGAGAGCCTTGCCGGTTTCACGCGCCTTCTGGAGCTGTTCCGCCAAGGTGGTGATTTCGCGCGCGGCCGCGACGCGATCATCCTCGATGACCGCCTCAAGCTGCTTCACGCGATCCTGCAGCGTGCGAATCTCCATCTGATACGCGTCGGGGCGCGCCGCGCTCACCGCCTGCGCTTGCGCGGCGAGGGCCGCTTCCGCGGTCTTCTGCGCGTTGGCGAAATCCTGTTCAAGCTTCGCGTTGGCCGCAGTCAGCTCGGCCACTTGGGTCCGGAGGCGGTCGTTCGCCTGGGTGGCGTCGGCGAGATCGGTGCGCAGCTTGAGCGCCGCCGCCTCTTCGTCGTTCGAGCGAGCGTGCGCCGCGCGGGCATCTTCGAGTTGCTTTTGCACTGCCGCCAGTTGGCCCTGCGCCGTTTGCAGTTCGCCACTGCGCTGAGACGCCTCGCGCTGGAGTCGCTCCACCGTGGCCCGCAACTCGGCAAATTGATCCGCCTCGCGACGCAGGCGCGCGTTCTCCTCCTGGAGATTCGCGAGCCCGGCGGCGGACGCACGCAACGTCGTCAATTCCTGGCGCAACGCGCCCGCGGCAGCGGCGTCTTTTTGAACCGCGGCCAGTTCACGCTCCAAGCGATCGTTTTCCGCCGTGAGCTCCGCGACACTCGCGTCGCTTTTCTTCAAGGCGTCGTTCGCCTCGTCGAGTTTGGCTTGAAGTGCGGAAGAGGACGCCGAACCCGCGCTCGCTTGGACGAGCTGGCGGCGCAAGCTCTCCTGCTCCGCTTTGAGTTCACCTGTCGTCTGCTCGGCCTGGGCGAGCGCCGCTTTGGCCGCGACCAGCTCCGTCTGCAGCGGCTCAACGGCCGCGCGCGCGGTATCCCGTTCGCGGAGGGCAGCCGCGGCCTGGCGCTCGGCGCGTTCGTGGTCCAGACGCGCCCCGTTGAGGGCCGTGCTGGTTTTCTTGAGATTCTCCTCCGCGGCCTGCAGGCGCGCTTCGAGGTCCGCCGTGTTGTTCGCCTTAGTCGCGCGGGCAATTTGTTCCCGCAACGAGCCCAGCTCACTGTCGCGCTGCCGGGCGGTCTGCTCCGCCTGCGCGAGTGCGGCTTTCGCGGCGGCCAGTTCGGTTTCGAGATGCGCCACCCGCTCCGTCTGCGTCCGCAGTCCGTCGCCGGAAGCTTGGGCCGCGGCATCCAGCCGCTGCTTCAATCCCGCAACGGCTTCGTTCGCCGTCGCCAATTGTTGCTCCAGCTGCGGCACACGCTCCGCGCGCGTGTTCGCCGTCGCGAGCTGAGCCCGCAGCTCGCGCGCCGCCGCGTCCGCCTTTTCGAGGGCCGCAGTGGTCTCACCGAGCTTGGCCTGCGTGGCGTTAGCGTCCGCGCCGGTGGTGCGCGCCTGGGTTAACTGGTCCTGCAAAGACTGCTTCTCCGCCGCGAGATCGCGACTCGCCTGCTCCGCCTTCGCCAGCGCCGCCTGAGCGGCGGCGAGCTCCTGCCGCAACGGCTCCACTCCCGCGCGCGCGGTGTCGCGCTCGCGTTGGGCCGCAACCGCCTGACGCTCGGCCCGCTCCCGGTCGAGCCGGGCACCGTTCAAGGTCGTATTGGCCTGCTTGAGCGCGTCCTCGGCGGCAGCGAGCCGCGCCGCGACATCACTGTTTTTCTCGTCGTCCTGGGTGGTCCGGCTCAGCTGCTGACGCAGTTGCTCGGCCTCGGCACCGCGTTGCTGCGCGGCCTGCTCGGCGGCGGCGAGGGCGGTCCGAGCCGTCGTGAGTTCCTTTTCCAACGCGGTCGTGCGTTGTGTTTGCTGCGCTGCGGTCGCGAGGTCGCGCTCGAGCGCGGGGACGCGCTCCGCCTGACTGCGGGCCGCGGCTAAGGCCTGTTGCAGGGTCTGGAGCTCGCCCGTCCGTTCGGAGAGTTCCTTCTGCGCATTGACCGCGCGCGCTTCACTGGCGGCGAGCTGCTCACGCAATTCGGCAATCGCGACAGCACCACTCTGCGCGGCGCCCGCCGCTTTGGTCGCGGCTGCCAGTTGGGTGCGCAAATTTTCCGCGGCGGTCTCGCTTTGGGCCAGGTTCGCCTTGAGCGCAGCGAGTTCGTCTCCGATGCGCGCGCGGGCGCCGTTCGCCTCGGCCACTTCCTTTTCCAGGGTTCCCACCCGAGCACGCGCGGTGTCGAGTTCACGCGTATCACGCGCTGCCGCGGCGAGCCGCTCGTTTTCGGCCCGCAAGCTGGCAATCTGCGTGGCGGCCGCTTGCGCGCTCTGAGCGGCTTCGCGGAGCGAAGCGAGTTCCGCTTGGAGCTGCTGACGTTGCTGTTCGGCCGCGGCGAGTGCGTCGCGCGTCTTGCGGAATTCGTCCCGCAACAGGCCGGCGTCCTGCCGAATGCTGGCGCGATCCGCTTCAGCGACGGCGAGTTGGGTCTGTAGATCGTCGATTTGCTTTTTCGCGGCCACCAGCGGCTCGTCGTTGCGCTGGGCGGCGACGGCGAGCTTTGCGTTCTCATCGGTCAACTGCTGCACCCGCTCGCGGAGCGAACCCAGTTCCTGCGCTGCGGTGTCGGCGGTCTTCGCCGCGGTGCGGGCCGCATCGAGCTCGGTCTGGAGCGCGGTGACGTTCGCGGCCGCGGTGCGGGCGGAGGCCAGCTCGGCGAGCGCCGTCTTGAGTTCAGCCCGCGCTTTTTCCTCGGCGGCGAGCGAGGTATTCAACTGCTCACGAAGCTGCTCGAGTTGCGCGGGAGAAGTGGCGCCGGCTTTCAGGCGCGCCACGTCGTTTTCCAGGCGGGAGTTGATCGCGCGGAGACTGCTGGCCTCGCCGGCGAGACGGCGCAGACGCGCGATCTCGTCCTGCAGGGTGCGGAGCTCGTTGCCGGATTTAGTGGCAGCTTCCTCGCGCGCAGTGACGAGATCCTTTTCGAGCTTGGCCACTTGGGCCGTGCTCTGCTCGAAGCGGCGCTGCACTTCGGCCAGTTCGGCGCGAGCGCGTTCCAGATTGTTCGCGGAGTCGCCGCGCTCGTTGAGCGATTTTTCAAGCGACTGGGCCCATTTTTCCAGTTCGGCCTTCTCAGATTCGGCGCGGGCCTTCTCGAGCGTCAGGCGCTGGTTGGCTTCGGCGAGACGGTTGTTCGCCGACTGCAGCCGCTCCAGATCGTCGCGAAGGGTTTTCTCGGACACTCCAGTCGGCGCAATCGGTCGGGGCGCACCCGCGTCAGTCGCCGCTGCCACTTGAGCTGCGGGAGCGGGACGGCGCAGCTGGCCGCGCAGCTCCGTGAGCACGCGTTCGGATTGCGTGCGCTGCTCCGCGGTGAGCGTGCGGGCGACATAATCGCGGCCCTGGGAAGTGGCGCCCCCTTCGGTGCCGAGGGTCAGCCAGGCAAACGCGGTGGAGGGATCGGCGGGGAGGCCGCCGCGGCCGGTGACGTAGAGCAAGCCCAGGTTGTTCTGCGCCGGCGCGAAGCCTTGGAACGCGGCCATGCGGTAAAAGCGCACCGCGGCCGCGTCGTCCTGTTTCACCCCGCGGCCGTCCTCGTAGAGCAGGCCGAGGTTGTATTGGGCGCGAGCGTAACCCTGTTCGGCGGCGGCTTGATACCAGCGCGCGGCCGTGGCCTCGTCTTTGCGCAGACCGCGGCCGGCTTCGTAGATGAGGCCGAGGTTGTATTGCGCTTCGACGAGACCGCGCTCGGCGGCCGCTTTGAACCAGATGCTCGCTTCGAAATCGTCCTTCGCGACGCCGCGGCCGCTGGCATACATGTTGCCGACGTTGAATTGCGCGGCGGGAAAACCCTGCTCGGCGGCGCGGAGATAGTAGCTGAAGGCCTGCTTCTCATCGGCCGCAACACCGCGGCCGAGTTCGTAGGCGAGGCCGAGGTTGAATTGCGCCGGCGCAAAACCTTTGGCGGCGGCCCGTTGATACCACGCCACGGCACCGGCGTGGTCGCGCGCCTGCGCGAGCGAGTTACCGAGCGCGTTCTGAGCTTCGACCTCGCCGCTCTCCGCCCGCTGGCGAATGGCCGCGATATCGTTCGGCGCGTCCGCGGCACGAAGGGCCGGAGCGCCGGACAGGAGCGCGCACAAAAAAACCGTCACGCGCCAATAGCGCGACGAACTCAGGCGAAAAATGCTCCCGATACGACCGACGATGCGCACCGTTCAAGCTAAGGGGAAAACCTTAGTCGGGAGCAAGGCTGCATCCTGCATCCCGTGAATGATTTTCTTATCGGGCGGGCAGAAAGTCGCGAGGGCACCGGAGAGCCGCGCGGCCCCGTCGACCACGAAATAGTAGGGGCAGAGCCGCAAGCGACCCGCCTTCACCGAGGCTACGGCGGGCAGGCCCGCTTTCGAATCGTAGAGCGTGTGCTCGACGCGTTTGGGTTTCCGATATTCCTGCAGCACGTGGAGATTGGTGGGCGCGAGCTTCAACGCCTGTTCGACGCCTTGTTGCCATTCTTCGCGCGAGCAATCGCTGCCGAGGACCACGCTGCGTGCGCCCCAGGCGGTTTCGTGGAAGCCCGAAATCTTGATGATGAGGTCGCGCTCCTTCTGCGACGCAGCGATGAGATCACGCCAGTCATTGAGCGCCCGCCCGCCGACGCGCGGGCCATCGAGCACGGCTCCGGGCGGCAGCGGCGCGGGGTCCATGATCCACGATTGCGGGATGAGCGCGCGGAGCGTCGCGAGGGATTTTTTCGAGAGATTCTCCGCCCAGAAATCGCTGAGCAGGTGATGATGGAAGAGCGCCAGCGCGAGCTTCTCCTCTTGAAAATGGCGCATCGGCGGCGCGATCGCGACCTGTCCGGCGCTCCAGGCTTCGAGGATGTGCGGAGCGACACGGACGTTCGCCCAATCGAACAGCTCGAAGAAGCGGTAGATGATGTCGATCTTCTCGGGCGTGCCCTCGATGTCGAAGAAGAGTTCGCCACCGAGCGGGAACACGTCGTCGGGTGCGAGGCAGTAAACGCGGCGACCGCGCCGTTGCAGGTCTTCGGCGAGCCACTGCATTTCGGGGCGATAAGTGCCGGCTTCTTCGCTGACGAGGATCGCGATGAGCGGATTGCGCGCGTCGGGCCGCAAGCCGGCGAGCGAAGCGTAGAAGTTCTCAATCATCGCGTCGCCGTGACCGAGCACACGATCGCCGGCCTCGTCCGCGTAGAGGCGATTCAGGAATGCCGTGAGGCCGATGCCGCCGGGCACCGAGTCGAGTTCGGTGAGAGCGAAGCCGTCTTCGGTGAGCAGAAGATCAGGGCGAAGGACCGTCGGGAACGCTCCGCGATTTTTCGGATCGCGCGCGTGACGGATCAGTTCGGCCGGCTTGCCGCGATCGAGGTAGTCCGCGACCCACGGCGCGAGCAGCGGTTTGTTGCGGAGGAGGTTTTTGCCCGCCGCCGACCGCGTGTAGAGTGTCTCGAGCGCTTGGTGGAACTCAAGGCACGCCGTGCCGATCTGCTCGAGTTGCTGCAACTGCTCCGGCGTGAGCGGCCACGCCTCGGGTGAGAGCTGCCAGGTCTTCGCCTCGAAGAGCGGCTGCGCGCCGAGGGAAGACTGGATGTGAGCGTGGTCGAGGCCGGGCATGGCGGGAAAGGCTGAAGGACTGAAAGGCTGAAGAGCTGAAACGCAACTGACTGCGGGCTTCGAGGCTGTTCAGCCGCTCAATTTTTCAGCCGTTCAGCTCTTTCCTACTCGTCGTCCATCTGGATGTCCTTGTTGCGATGGCGCGGGCAGCCGGCGCGGAGCCAGGCGTAGACGAAGCGGTCGAGGTCGCCGTCGAGCACGCCTTGCGTGTCGCTGGTCGAGACGCCGGTGCGCAGGTCCTTCACCATTTGGTAAGGCTGCAGCACGTAGCTGCGGATCTGACTGCCCCACCCGATTTCGCCTTTTTCGCCGTAGAATTTTTCCATCTCGCTGCGTTGCTCGTCCTGCCGCTTTTCGTAGAGGCGGGCTTTGAGCACGTTCAGCGCGCTGGCGCGGTTCTTGATCTGCGAACGTTCGTTTTGACAGACCACGACCATGCCGGTCGGAATGTGCGTGAGGCGCACAGCGGAGTCGGTCGTGTTGACGCCCTGGCCGCCCTTGCCGGACGAGCGGTAGACGTCGACGCGGATTTCGCTGTCGGGAATATCGATTTCGATCTCGTCGGTGACTTCGGCAACCACGTCGATGGCGCAGAAGGACGTGTGCCGCCGCTTGTTCGCGTCGAAGGGGCTGATGCGCACGAGGCGGTGCACGCCGCGCTCGGCCTTGGCGTAGCCGTAGGCGTTCTCGCCTTTGATGAGGAGCGTGGCCTTGGTGATGCCGGCCTGGTCGCCCATCTGCACGTCCTGCACCTCGACCTCGAAGCCGCGGCGCTCGGCCCAGCGCAGATACATGCGGAAAAGCATGTCGCACCAGTCGTTCGACTCGGTGCCGCCCGCGCCGGACTGGATCGAGAAGATGGCGTTGTTGCGGTCGAACTGGCCGGTGAGGAAGGAGGCGATCTCGAGCTTGTCGAGTTCCTCGACCATCGCGGTGACGTTGGCGTCGAGCTCCTTGGCGTAAGCCTCCTGCTCGGCGGCGTCGGCCGTCTCGATCAGCTCGACCATGACGGCGACGTCATCGAGCTTCTTGTTGAAGGCGACGAGTCCGCCGATGGTCTTTTTCAGGCCGTTGACCTTGGCGATGTGTTTCTGGGCTTTATCGGAATTATTCCAGAAATCCGGCGCACCCATCTGCGCCTCCATCGCTTCTATTTCGCGCTGCTTTTGTTCGACGTCAAAGAAACCTCCACAAGTAGCCGGCGCGCTTCTTGATGAGCTCGAGGTGCGAGAAAGTTTCGGGAGCGATCATGTCGCCGTCATGAGCCCAAAGAGCTCACGGCGGCGCAAGGGTTTTTTGCAGTTCCGGCAGGCGCGGCGGCGGACCGAGGTAGACGACGCGGCGGTTGCCGAGCCAATACCACTGCTTTTCGAGCGGTGCACCGGGAAGGAAGAAGGTTCGGCGGTCCGCCAGCTCGCTTTCGCCGGTGTCGTAGAGCACGACAGCCCATTCGCCATTGGCCGGCACGGGCACGGCGAGCGTCACCTTGAGATCCTTCCGCGGATAGGGTTCGAGCAGTAGTTCTGCACCGACGCGCGCGTAGGCGCGCTGCGAGGCGGAGGCAGGATTAATCCGCAGCACCGTGATCGGCTGCGGTGGCGTCGGCGCGATGTCCCAGGCGCGCAGGGGGCCGCGGCGACGACGGCCGAAACCGTCGTTCACCATTTCGTAGAGCGCCCCATCGGCGCTCTCTGTCGTCTCCGGCGGACGCGCCACGCTGACCTGCCGCACCAAGGGCGGCACCGCGGCGCGCGGCGCGAAATCGATCCCCACCCACGGCAGCAGGCAAAATCCCACCGGGATCGCGCACAGGGCGACGCCGGCGATCCAAAATGCGAGCAGTCGCGACGGTGCGGTCGGGCTCGCGGTTTCTTTGCGGGAAAGTTGCCGGATCTCGTCGCAGGCGACGGCGAAGGCCGCCAAGGCGTTGGCACGCTGCGACGCGTCGAGCGTGGCGACGGCATCGCGCGCGGCTCGAGCCGCGCGGGCCGGGCCATCGCGCCAGGTCCACGGAGCCGCGCCCGGCACTTGCGTGCGGAGCAGCGCGTTCAATCCCGCCCGGGCGGCCCAGCGCGCGCCCAATGCAACGCCCGCCAGCACCGCCATCCAGGCCCACGCGCGGCCTGCCGCCGCGAGGGCGAGCGGAGCCGCCCAGACCGCAAGAAAGGCCGGCCAGCGGCCCAGCAAGCCGGGCGTCGCCGCGATGACTCGCGCCGCGCGTTGCCAGAAAATCGCGGCGCGCAGCCGACCCGCCAACTCGTTCAGCTCGGCCGCGCGACGGGCGCCCCATTCCGCGTGCGTGACGAAACCGAACTCGCGCGCCCGTTCTCCCGCGAAGGCCAGCAGCACCAGCTCGGCCCGCGACGGCTTTTCTTTCGCCAGCAGCGCCGCGAGCTCGGGCTCCGCCACCGTCGCGTAGGCGCTGCGCAAGCGATCGCGGCGGGCGGTGAGGTCCTTTTCCGCCTCGAAAGCGAACCACAGCAGGTGCGCCTGGACGGCCTCGTCCGCCACCGCAATCCAACCGCGCGCGAGGGCGAGCTGGAGCGCATCGAAGCCGGCTCCGGCCAGCAGCGCGAGCGTGCGGCCGGCCGCTGCATCGACAGCCTCCACCGCCCGGCGATAGGCCCCGTTGCTCAGAACGTGAGCGAAGCCGAGCGCTTCGGCCGGCGGTGCATCCGCCAACATTTCCTGGAGGCCCGTCGGATCAAGCCGCCAGCGTTGCACCGCGAGCGGCGCGCTGAAACTGGAAGGCGCCAGCGTGCGCCACGCCAGACCGGCCACCGCGGCTCGACGCGCAGGCAACGGATGCCGCTGCCACGCAAACGAGTCGACGTAACCAAGGGTCTGTTCGACACGCTCGTGCTCGGACCGCAGCGACGGCAGCTCCGCGAGAAACGAGCGCATGCTCGGCTCCTCGGGCCGCGACGGAAAGAGCTGCAGCAGTCCATCGAACGCGTAGTCCGGCTGGAGAAAAAACTCCGCAGCCTCCGGCACCGTAAACGACCGTCGCCCCCATCGAAACAGCCGCGCATCGCGCGCCAGATCGTAGCGATCGGGAACGTTTTCACCCTGGCCCCAATGCACGATTTGATCGCCCTGCCAGCGCCCATCGCGTGAGCTGGCCAACAAGCCCCGCAACAGCAGGCGCACGCGCACACTCGTCGAGTCGGGCAACAACTCCACCGCGCCGGCCCGCACCCCGGAGGGATCGCGATCGAGCAACGCCGCCTCCGCCCGCGCCCGGAGCTCGGGCGGCTCCTTCGTCACGTCGCGTTCGAACAACAGCCCATAGACGTGATTGCCGTGGACGATTTCCTGGACCACGCGCCCCAATCCCCACCAATCCCACGCGCAAAGTTCGACGCCCGGCTTGTGCCGGAACAACCCCGCGGCCTCCGGCGGCGCGTAGTAGGGATTCACCGCAATCGGCACGAGATCGGTTTGGGTGTGCAGCGTCGCCGCCTCGAAACCACCCAGCTTCACCTGCCAACCGTGCTCGTCGTCCACGATGAACACCGAGGAAGGTTGGACGCGCAGGTGCACGACGCCGTTTTCGTGCAGCGTTTCCAGTTGGACCGCCAGCTGCCGCACGAGCGTCTCGATTTCCGGAAGTCCCATCCGGTGCGCAGCCATCCACTCCCGCAGCGGCACGCCCGGCGGAACCGCGGTCACTTCGTAGCGCCAGCCGTTTTCCTCGTGCGCTTCGATCAATGGCACCAAGCCATCCGAATCCAGTTGCGCCAGCCGCTGCCACGCATCCCGCCGCATGCCGACGGATTCATCGATCGGACGCGCATGCAGCACGACGTCCTCCATCGCAGTCACGTCGGTGGCGAGAAACCCGGCCCCAAACGCGCTTTGCACCTGGAAATTCCGCCAGCGCCGGCCGGGAGCGAGCGCGCTGCCGCCGCCATCGCGGTCGGGCAATGGCTCTAAGGCCGAACGGGGAGCGTCGGCAGAGGGCAGAGCGGCATCAACCGCTCCGGGTGGCGGATCGGACATGGGACCGTGGATACGGCCTCAATCGTCACATTCAGGGCGCAACTTGAGTGCGCCCGGGATTCACGCCCGCAGCGTGCCGGCCGCCTTTTCCGCGAGGAAGGAGGCATAGGTTTGCGCAACACCTTCGCGGAGGCCGAGACGCGCCTTCCAGCCGAGGGCGGTGAGGCGAGAGACATCCATGAGCTTGCGCGGCGTGCCGTCCGGCTTCGAGGTGTCCCACACGATGCGGCCGGGGAAACCGGTGACGTCCGCGACGATCTCAGTGAGTTCCTTGATCGTGACGTCCGTGCCGGTGCCGACGTTGATCCAATCAGGCGGATTATCCTGGCGAAGCAGAAAGGCGCACGCGTCAGCCAGATCGTCCACGTGCAGAAATTCGCGCTTCGGCGAACCGGTGCCCCAAGCGACGACTTCGGCGCGGCCGGCTTCCTTCGCCTCGTGGAATTTGCGGATCAGCGCCGGCAGCACGTGCGAGTTCTGCAAATGGTAGTTGTCGGCTGGACCGTAGAGATTGGTCGGCATCGCCGAGTGATAGAGCACGCCGTGCTGCTTGCGGTAGTATTGCGCGAGCTTGAGGCCGGCGATCTTGGCGATGGCGTAAGCCTCGTTGGTCGGCTCGAGCGGACTCGTCAGCAGGCAATCCTCCGGCATCGGTTGCGGGGCGTGCTTCGGGTAGATGCACGAGCTGCCAAGGAAGAGCACGCGCTGCACGCCCGCGGCGTAGGCGCCGTGGATGCAGTTGGCCGCGATCGCGAGGTTCTCGTAGAGGAACTCGGCCGGATAGGTGTTATTGGCGTGGATGCCGCCGACCTTCGCCGCGGCGATGATGGCGACGTCGGGCTTCTCGGCGGCGTAGAAGGCATTCACCGCGGCCTGATTGGTCAGATCAAGGCCCTCGCGACGCGAACGAAGCACGAGAGAAACACCCGGCTCGCGCTCGAAGCGTCGCACGAGCGCGGCACCGACCATGCCTTGGTGACCTGCGATGAAGAGTTTCATGTTTGAGAAACCACGAAACACACGAACGACACGAAAGAAAGCTGCCCCACCGGTTTCGTGTGTTTGGTGTCTTTCGTGGTGATTAACTCACGCGAACGGCGCTTTGGAGGGCTCAGGCAACGCGGCGATCTGGGCCTCGCGTTTCGCGAGTTCGAGATCGGCCTCGGTCATGATCTTCACCAGCTCCTTGAAGCGCACCTTCGGTTCCCAACCGAGCTGCTTCTTCGCCTTCACCGGATTGCCAATGAGCAAATCGACCTCGGCCGGACGCTCGTAGCGCGCGTCGTATTTGACGTATTTCTCCCAGTCGAGATCGAGCAGGCCAAAGGTTTCCTCGATGAACTCCTTCACCGTGTGCGTCTCGTTGGTCGCGACGACGTAGTCGTCCGGCTGATCCTGCTGGAGCATCACCCACATCATCTCGACGTATTCCTTGGCGTAGCCCCAGTCGCGCTGGGCGTCGAGGTTGCCCATGTAGAGCGAATCCTGCAGGCCCAGCTTGATGCGGGTGGCGGCGCGGGTGATCTTGCGCGTGACGAAGGTCTCGCCGCGGCGCGGGGACTCGTGATTGAAGAGGATGCCGTTGCTCGCGTGGAGATTGTAGCTCTCGCGGTAGTTCACGGTGAGCCAGTAGGCGTACACCTTCGCGCAGGCGTAGGGGCTGCGCGGCCAGAAAGGGGTCTTCTCCGTCTGCGGCACTTCCTGCACGAGGCCGTACATTTCCGATGAAGAAGCCTGGTAGAAGCGCACCTTCTTCACGAGGCCCGCCTCGCGAATCGCCTCAAGGA
>JAEYUW010000020.1 GCA_023432225.1 Verrucomicrobiota bacterium | reverse complement strand
TGGCATGCGCTGCGTGGGCGGGGGGGTGGGGAGACCCCGCCCTACAAAATTCCCGCGCACTCTTTCGAAACCGCCCCCGCCTCATCGCATCTCACGCCGCACGCTCACCGCATCACGATCTCGTAATGCAACGTCGCCACGCCCTCGCGCGTCGAGAATCGCAATGCGCCGTCGCGCCACGTGGCCTTCACTTCCTCCGCGCGCGAACCATCTGGCGCCAGCGCGAAAACTCGGCGCGGTCCGTCGGCAGCGAGTCGCACCTCTGCCGGCACGCGCTCCGCGATCGGCGGCCCGCCCTTGCCCCAAACGTCGCCGACGCTCGTGCGCGCGACGTTCCAACGCTGGCCCTGATTCTCCGCCCGCGCCGCGAGCGTCACCAGCACGCGCGCCGATTGACGCAGCGTCTTTTCGTCGAGCGCGACGACGCCGACCGCACCGAAGTTCAGTCCGAACGCCTCGCACTCGACCGTCAACGCGCCGGCCTCGATGCGCGACTCGCCGAGAAAACCGACAACGGCCGCCGCGGCCGGCGTGGCCACGACATACGCCGGCCCATGCTTCGCCCGCACCATCGTGATCGCACGCGACGCTTTGCCGCGCGCGTGCTCGCTCCCGCGACGCTCGACCCGACTCAGCTGCCCCGCCGCGAGCAGGCGTTCGTTCACACTCAGTCGGTCCGTCAGGAATCCGATATCCGCGCCCGGCTGCGTGCGCAGCCAGAGCACATCGAGGTGATTCGCTTCCTGCCACAGTGGCGTGCCGACGAACAGCTCCCGACTCGTCACCGGCGGCGGCACGAGTCCTTGTCGGAACACCCGCGTCGCAAACGGACCGAAGCCCCACTTCGCCGGGTGATGCGCCTGGTCGAAAAACGTGCCGATCGCCGCCGCGGGATCGTCCACGCCGAGCGTCACCGAATCGAACGGGTAGATCGCGTCCCAATCCTGCAAACCCGCGAACGTCGCCAACACCGGATACATTTCAACCGCGTAGTCGCTCGGCGCGGGATGATCGACTTCAGTCACGGTGAAAGGCTTTCCCGTCACGCGCAGCTGCGCGATGCCACCGAGTTCGCCGAACCAGCGCGGCCCAAACTCCGCGAGTTGCGGCGTGTTGTTGATCGTGTAGCGGGCGGTGTTCCAGACGCTCGTGTGGCCCGCAAAATCCGGGTGCTGCCAGTAGCAATGCGCGTCGATGAACTCCGACGACTGCTCGCGCACGAGGCCGGCGATGCCGCCGTAGTTCGCCTGCGTGCAGACGATCGGTGCGCGGACGCCGAGTTCGTCGCGCAGGAACGCGCGCATCGTCGCTACGTAGCGCTGCTCCAGCACGAGCAGGAAATCGAGGTAGTCGTTCCACTGCGCCGGCGTCGCATCGGTTGGAATCGGCACCGTGCCGCGGCGCGGGGACTCGTCCGCCCGCAACCCCGCCGTCGCCGAGCCGGACTCCAGTTTCAGGTCGCTGATCCATACTTTTCCGGGCGCATGACCGGCCAGCACCGCCAAACGCGCGCCGACGTCCACGATCGAATGCGTCAGGAAGACGAGGCGGAACTCCTGCGGCTCGGTCGTCAGCGGCAGCACTTGGCGGAGGCCGAGCGTCCGCCACTTGTCCGTGCGCCATCCCGCCTCGTCGCGCGCGACCGCCACTTCGATTGGGCGATTCCGATCGGCCCGTGCGCGAAACGTCAGCGTGTAAGTGGCCCCATCGCGGAGCGGCAAACCGCCGAGAAACGCTCCCGCGCGCAGCCGCACACCGTCGCCGCCCGGTTGCACGTCGAGCGTCACGGTGTCGGGCGCCGCCGACTCCAGCCGCACGTCGTTACCCGGCTCCGCATCCGGCGCCCAACGCAACGTCGCTGCCAACGCCGACTCGCCGCGCGGCGTCGCCTCCGCCGCCCACGCCTGCGCGAGCGCCTCGTCGGTCGCGTAGCGCTCGGCCAGCCACGCATTCCACAGCGCGGTCAGTTCGGCGCGGAACGGTTCGGGCAGCGTCTCCAAGCCGTCGCCGGCTTCGCGCGTGCGCAGGCCGAGCAGCGAGTTCTCGTTGTTGATCTCGATCACCGCCACGGCCGGATCTTCCGCGAGCGAGAAGCCCGTGTAGGGATTCTTCGGCTCCAGCAGCTGCCGCGCGAAATCCTTCTGCAAGGCGACAATCCGCTCCTGAAAGTAATCCAACCGCTTCTGAAATCCCGGCGCGGCCGCGATCGATTCCGGAAAACCATCCGCTGCCGTCAGCGTGCGCGACACCTTCAGGTTCACGTTGCTGTAGATGCCCTGTTCTTTCAGCGCCGCGACCACGCGGTGCAACCGATCGAGCTGCGCCGGGTCGACGTGGACCCGATCGGTCGAGCCGGGTTTCCACAGGCTGCCGCCTCCGTCCACCGACCACGGGTTGTCGAGGTGATGCAGACGCGCGATGTTCACGCCGCCCTGCGCAAGCCGACGCGCGAGACGATCGGCCGTCGCGGCATCGACGAACGCCTCGTCGCTGCTGAGATTGCAGCCCCAGAAGCGAATCCGCTGTCCGTCGTTCGCCGTGACGAAATGCCCGTCGCGCACCACGACCGCACCGCGCGCGCCGGCGGGCTGGTGGTTGAGCCCGCTCGTATCGAGCGCACTGCCCGGCCGCGGCTCCACGTAAGGCCACAGAAACCAGCCGGCTGGCGCCTCAGCGGCGGAGAGCACCGCAGGAAGCAGAGCGAGTGCACCGAACATTCCCGCGACCGTCCGATACGCCGAAGTCTTCATCGCGCCGAGCGTGCGAGTCTCGCCGCTCAGCGAAACAAAAAACACCACGATCACGCGTCCGACCGCATGCGCAGCCCCCATCGCCCGCCGCCCCCGGTAAGTTTCGCCCGCGCGAGTCACCACCGGCCGTTTGTAACATATTACGTTACAAACGAGGTCGGTTTCACGCCGCTGCGCGCCCTCGGGTTTGTAACATAATAAGTTACAAACTGCGGCGTGTGACCGAGGGCGGGTGGTGGGCGCCGTCGTCCCCAACGGCACTGTTCGAGCCTCGTAACGTTCACAACGTCCTCGTCGCCCCGGGAACAACGTCCTCGTCGCCCCGGGGACAGCGGCGACCACCTTACCGCTCGCTCGGCGGGCTGTAGCGGGGTCGCCGAACCCCGCTTTTCCACGCAGGTGCATGCCACCTGCTCAGCGGAGTCCGGCGACACCGCCCTACACTCCGGCGAAGCAAACGCGTCGCGCGACTCACTCGTCCCGCAACGCCACCAGCGGGTCGATCTTTGCCGCGCGCCGCGCCGGCAGATAGCTCGCGAGCAACGCCACCACAACGAGCACGAGCGACACCGCGGCATACACCATTGGCTCCGTCGGCGTGACGCCGAACAGCAGGCTCGTCATGGAATGGCTGAGCAACGCCGCCCCCACTAGGCCGAGCACGATGCCGATGCCCGTTTTCCAGAGGCCTTGTTTCAGAATCATGCCGATGATCTCGCCCTGCGATGCGCCAATCGCGCCGCGCACGCCAATCTCGCGCGTGCGTTGCGAGACGTCATAGGCGAGCACGCCGTAGATGCCGAGGGCCGAGAGAAACAACGCCAAGCCCGCGAACGCCACGAGCAGCAGCATGACCGCGCGGCGGTTGTCGTAGGACGAGTCGACCACCTGCGCCATCGCGCCGGCGTCAAACAACGCGATCGCCGGATCAATCTCCTTCACCTTCGCGCGCAGCGCCGCGACGACGTCCCCCGCCGGTCGCTCGGTGCGCAGGAACAGCGTCAAGCCACCCGGCCGCCCGCCCTGCATGACCTGATAGATAAACGGATTTCCGCTCTTCTCCTCCACGCCGTTGTGCGGCACGTCCTTCACGACGCCCACGATGCTCGGCCAGTCCGCATCCTTCTCCGGACGCTGGCCAAACACAAACCGGCCGCCCAGCGCGGAGCGGTTCGGAAAAAATCTTTTCGCGAAACTCTCATCGACCACGAACACGCGACGCCCCGGTGCGAGATCGCCTTCCTCGTAGAATCGTCCCTCCAGCAGCTTGAGGCCGAGTGTTTCGAGATAGCCGGGCGTCACGAAAACGCGAAACGCTCCCGGCTGCGGCGAGCCCGGCGGCAGCGTGTCGTTCTCCAGCGTGAACGCATTGATCGGCAACCCGCCCTGGAACGGCGTGGCAAAGCCCAGCGCGACCGATTGCACGCCCGGAATCTCGCGCAGCGCCGTCAGCAACCGCTCGCGGATCTTGTTCGCCGCCTCGTCGCTCGCGCGGTGCGCCTGCGGCAACGCGATGCGCCCCGTGACCACGTGCTTCGGGTCAAAGCCCGGATTCACCTCGAGCGCCTTGGCGAAGCTGTGAATCAGCAGTCCCGCGCCCGTCAGCAACATGAGCGCCACGGCAACCTGCGCGACGATGAGCGCGCTGCTCAGCGCGCGCACGCCACGACCGGAGGAGGCGCCACGCGTCCCACGCTGAATCACCTCCGCGAGATTGGTCCGTAGCACGTGAAACACCGGGATGAGTCCGATCAACACGCCGACGACGAGCGCCAGCGCCACGGCGAAGCCGAGCACGCGTCCATCGATCGTCGCCGCCATCGCCTGCGGCAGCATTTTCGCGAGATAGAAGTTCGTCACCTTCAGCGCGCCCCACGCGAGCGCCACGCCGAGCACAGCGCCGAGGCCGGTGAGCAGCAGGCTCTCGAGCAGCAGTTGCCGCGCGATGATGCGCCGGCTCGCGCCCAGCGCGGAGCGGATCGCCAGCTCCGACTGCCGCGCGTTTGAGCGCGCAAGGAGCAGGTTGGCGACGTTCACGCAGCCGATGAGCAACACGAACGCCACGCCGCCCTGCAACAGCAGCAACGTCGGCCGCACCGGCTCGACGCGCTGGTCCTGCACGCCGCCGACGTTCATCGTCATGCCCGAGCGCTCCGCGAACGCCTTCACCTGCGGTGGTGACGCGTCGACGTAAATCTTCTCGAGCGTCTTCGCCTCCGCATCGGCTCCGCCAATGGTCGCACCGGGTTTGAGCCGACCGTAGAGACCCAAGCCGACGCCGTAGCGGCCCTGCGGATTCTCCGCGCCCGCCGGCCAGCTGAGCGGCATGATGAATTTCACGCGCGCGTCGAACGCCTCGAACACCCGCGGCGCCACGCCGATGATCTTGTAGGTCTCGCCGTCGATACGCATCTCGCGCCCGATCACCTCGGGGCTCTCGTTGAACTGCGTGCGCCAGTAAGATTGCGTCAGCACGACCACGCGATCCGCGCCCTGCTTGTTCTGTTCCTTGGTGAAGAACGTGCCCAGCACCGGCTGCACGCGCAGGATCGAAAAGATTTCCGCCGTCGCCCGGGCGATCGGTGTGCGCACCACCGCGCCCTCTTCGCCCACCATGTTGTAGCCGAAGGTCCACAGCGCGAGCGTCTCGTAGGACGTGGCGTTCTTCGAGTAGTCGAGGTAGAACGGCACGTTCGCCGGCATGTGATTGAGGCCGGCCTTCGCGGCCGAGGTGTAGAGTTCGACGATGCGGTCCGGCTCGTGGAACGGCAGCGGTTTCAGCATCAGCGAATACACCGTCGAGAAGATCGCGGTGGTCGCACCGATGCACAGCGCGAGTGTCAGGAGCGTGGTGGCCGCGAAGCCTCGACTCTTCCACAGTAACCGAAACGCATGACGGATATCTCCGGGCACGCCAGCGAGCAGCCCGCTGGAACCCGACGCGGAAGCATGGGGGGAGGACATAGGAGTGACAGATAACCCAGAAGAGCGGCGCGAAGTTACAGGTTCATTCTCTTCCCGCAACGGTCATCCGCAGTCCGCGAATAAGGGGGGAAAAAGACGATTTGCCCGCAGCCCGTTCCGATCGCGTTGAGGTCAACGCGATCCACCTCCGCCGCTTGCGACGAAGGCGTGCCTTCCTCCTCGCAACCAAAAATTCCGTCCGCCAATACGCGGCTTTGCTTCGCTCCCCTTTCGATTATCCTTCCCGGCATGGATACGAAGACCATCGCCAATGAAATCTGCGATCAGGCTGATGACTTCCTCGCCGGCGTGCGGAAACGCGACGAAGCCAAGGCAGGCATCGCGGAATACCTGACTCTCCACCATCGCTCCCTGGCCCCGGTGGACAAGAAAGCCGCCATCGACCAAGCGATGCGCATCCTCGAAAACGAGGGCTTCTTCGAAGCGGAAGCGGGAGCCGAAGAGGATGCCGGGGATTTTAGCGAAGCGGAAGAAGAGTGAGCGGCGCGGCCAGGTTTCTCAGCCCGACGAAACTCCCGCCGCGCGCCGCGCGGCACTTTTATCGGAGTGCCACTGCGCCGCTCGTCGATTCTCTGCAACGGCGCTACTATGCCGCTCCTCCAGTTCACGCGAGCGACGGTTCGGCGTAGCGCAGGCGTCTCGCCTGCTTCGGGCCGCTCGCAGGCGAGACGCCTGCGCTACCCCGCCCGCTTCCGCGCAAACTTCTCGATCGCGGCCGCAAGCTCCACCTTGCGCACCGGTTTGGACAGGAAACCGATCATCCCGAGGGACAGGCAGCGGCTGCGATCCTCGGTGCTGCTGTTGGCCGTGAGCGCTACGATGGGCGGCATGCGCGTTCCATCGCGCCGCCGGATCGCGGCGGTTGCCTCATAGCCGTCGCGCACCGGCATGCGGCAATCCATGAAAACCAGATCGTAGCGGACTTGGGCGCTACGCGTGATCGCTTCGTCGCCATTCTCCGCCAAATCCACCTCGCACCCGAGCTGCTCGATCATGCATTGGGCGATGCGGCGGTTCACCTCGTCATCCTCGACCAGCAACACGCGGCGGCGGTCGAGTTTCAACGGCAGCGGCGCCTGCGCTTCTTCCACGACGCCGGCCGGACGCCGCAGGCGGCCGAGTTCCTCCACCAAGTGTTCCGCATGCAACATCGGCTTGCGCACGACGCCGATCGCCCCAAGTCCCGGCGCTTCCGCCACGGTGTAGCCCCACGGTGCCGCCAGCAGCACGGCGGCGTCCGCCAGCTCCGCTTGCCGCCACTCGAGCAGAGCCGCCCGCTCGAGCACGGCGACGGACAAGTCAACCAACAGTGCATCCCAGTGTGCCGTCGGCCACTTTTTCCGCGCCTCGGCGACGCTGGGCACCGTGGTCACCTCGATGCCGGCGCGAGTGCCGAGCAACCGCACCGCATCGCCCGCATCCGGCAAATCGTCGATCGCCAGCATGCGCCAGCCGCGCGACGGCGGGCGCAACGCCGACAGCTCCACCGGAAAATCGACCGTGAAGCTGAACTTCGATCCCCGCCCCGGCTCGCTCTCGACTGTAATGACGCCGCCCATCATCGCCACGAGATGCTTGCAGATCGCGAGGCCCAGTCCCGTGCCGCCGTAGCGACGCGTGGTCGAAGTATCCTGTTGCGTGAACTTGTCGAACAGCCGCACGCGCGCCTCGGGCGAGATGCCGATGCCGGTATCGCTCACAGCAAACCGCACGCGCTCGTGTCCGGCCTCGGCGCCGAGTTCGCGCGTCATCCGCACGGCAATGTGACCGCGGTCAGTGAACTTCACGGCGTTGGCCACGAGATTGAGCAACACCTGCCGCAAGCGGCCTGAGTCGCCCGCGACGGCGACCGGCAACTCCGGATCGAGCACGAGCACCAACTCGAGTTCCTTTTCGAGCGCCTTGGCGTGCAGGATCTCCAACGCCTCGACCGCCGGCTGGCGCAACTCAAACGGCACGCGCTCGAGCGTGACGTGCCCCGCCTCGATTTTCGAAAAATCCAGCACGTCATTCAGGAGGTTCATCAGTCCTCCCGCGCTGACGCGCAGGCTCTCGAGAAACTCGCGCTGCGTCTCGTCGAGCGACGTATCCGCCAGCAAATCGGCCGAGCCGACGATGCCGTTCAGCGGCGTGCGGATCTCGTGGCTCACCGTCGCGAGGAAATCGCTCTTGGCCTTGTTGGCCGCAGCCGCGGCCTCCTTTTCGCGGCGCTCGTGCTCCGCCCGCGCCTGCGCTTCCGCCACGAGCCGTTCCTGTTCGAGCCGCTCGCGCTGACGGCGCAGCCGCAGACTTTGCGCCTTCCACACGCCGCCACCGACGAGGCTCACGAGCAGCAGGATGCCACCAACGCGAAACCAGGTGGTTTCCCAGACCTGCGGCGCCAGCTCGAGCATCGGAATCTCCGCGGCCGCACCCCGCCGTCCGTCCCGCGCGACCGCGCGCACCGCAAACCGATAGCTCCCCGGCGCCAGATCGAAAAGGTCCACGCGCCGGTTCGGTCCCGCATCGCGCCACTCGCTCCGACCGCCATCGAGCGAATATTCGAAACGCAAGGTCTCGGCATCCGTGAGATTGACCGCCGAAAACTCCACCGCGACGCGACGCGTGCCGGCGGGCAGCTGAACCCGTTGCCCTGGCGCCCCCGGCCGCGCGACGCCATCCACCTGCAGGCCGGTGAGAAACGTCGGCGGGATCGGCTGCGCCGCGAAATGTTGGCGCGGATCGAGGAACGTCACGCCGCGCATCGTGGCGATCACGATCCGCCCGTCACTCGTGCGCCGCCACAGCGGCGATATCCCGTCGCGCAACGCGAAGGGCAATCCGTCCGTCTGGTCGAGCAACACGAAATCGATCGTCTTGGCTTCGCCTGCGAGCCAGCGCCCAATCGAGTCGCGCGCGAGTCGCAACAAACCGCGCTCGGTGCCGATCCAGACGTTCCCCTCGTCGTCGTCGAAAATCAGCTGGGCGGTCGCCTGAGGCACACCGGTCGATGCATCCACGCGACGCCACACGCCGCCCGCGCGCACCGCGAAGCCGCCATCCTCCCAGCTCATCCACAACCGGCCGGCAGCGTCCGCATGCACCGCCTCCACGCCGCTGTTGCGTCCCGGAAGCAACTCCGGCGTCACGCGATCACCGCGGATCGCGAACAATCCCGCGCGGCGACTCGCCGCCCAGATCGTGCCATCCGCCTCCTCCGCCAGGGCGTGATAACGAGCGGTGGCAACGCCATCCGCCGGTCCAAAGGCCCGGAACACCCCGTCGCGTCGACGCGCGATGCCATTCTGCGTGCCGACCCACAGCGCTCCGTCGCGCGCCGCGTGCAACGCATACACGATCTCGCCTCCTAGCTCGGCCCGCCCGTGAAAGCGCGAACCGGTGTCCGTGATCTCCAGCACGCCGTCACCAAACGTGCCCAGCCAGAGCTGCCCATTCGGCAGACGCGCAAAGGCCATCGGCCAGGAGCCAGCGCGCCGAAGCTTGTCCGGCACCGATAAATCCGTGGGCCCGAAGCGACCGTCGCGCAGCTGCACCACGCCCGCGCCATGCGTCGCGATGAGAAACTCGCCCGGCGCCGTCTCGATGACGCTGTTCACCACCGGTTGGGGCAGACCGGCCTGACGCCCCAGCGTGACCACGCGGTTCGGACGCAGGCGGGCCAATCCCCCGCCGTTCGTGGCCACCCATAGGTTGTGTTGGCCATCCTCGAAAACCGTTTGGATCGCATCATTCTCCAGTCCCTCCTCCATCGTCACTCGCAACCAACGTCCCGGCGCGAGCCGGGCGTAGGCACCGCGCGTCGAACTCGCGATCCAGAGCCGGCCACGCGAGTCTTCCATCAAGCGGATGAAGTCCGGATTGAAAAATGCCGGGCGCGCGAACTCCTCCACCACGCGCCCCTCCTGCCAGCGCAGGATGCGTCCGTCGACCGCGATCCACATGCCCCCGCGTGCCGAGGGCGCGATGCCGCCGAGTTGGGCGCGCGGATCGTCAGACTGAAAAAGAGTTTCCCACTGACCGTTGACGAAACGAGCAATACGCTTCGGCTGCGCGAGCCAGAGCGCACCATCGTTGCCTGGCACCAGCGAAGAGCCCTGCAGCGAACGCACGCCGATATCGGGCAACGGGAACGGCTCGAACCGCTCTCCTTCCAGGACGAATCCCCGTCCGCCGAACGCGACGAAGATCCGGCCATTCCACTCCACCAGCGCGTGCGCCGACTCATAGGGCAAGCCTTCGGCCTCTCCAAACCACCGCCAACGTCCGTCGCGATAACAACCGACGCCACGATTCGTGGCGGCCCACAGCGCACCGTCGCCCGCCACCAGCAGGTCGAGCACCATGCAATCGGCGAGCGCCGGCGCTTCCGGCGGACGGATGATCTCGAACCGGACGCCGTCAAACCGCGTCAGATTCGAGTAGGAACCCACCCACAGGTAACCATCGCGCGTCTGGGCGAAACACGTCGGCGCCACGTGCGGATAACCCGCCTCCACCGTCCACACACGCACTTGATACTCCGCTGTCGCCGGCGTGAAATCGTCCGCGCGACCCAGCACAGCGGCCATAATGAACAGGCAGGCAACCAAGAATGACTTGCGGGCAAGCGTGGGAGTTCGTCCGTTGTTCATTAGGTGATTCTTAGGGCCCGTTGGCCCTACTGTTTCGAGCCGAATTCCTGCCGTCCAGCTTCCTTTCCAGATTATGAACTACTCGACTCCCGACCTCAGCCAGCACCCGCCGCGCAGTCCCCGCACTCGCCTCGGCGGCTACGCTCATTTGCCACGCCTGCTCGACAAGGCCCGCGCCCACGCCGCCGGCAAAATGGGCGAATACAACTGGAACTGCCCGCTCGACCAACGCTTCTTCGCTTTCGCCGGCGTCACGGCCGATGCGCTGCTCACCGCGATCAAGGAAGGTCGCGGCGACGCGGAAATGCTCGAGTGGCTCAGCGCGACGCAGCAGCCCAAGCGCGCCCCGTGGGAAGTGCTCGCCTGGTCCGCCTGGCTCGAAAACCTCGCGCCCGGCGACGTCACGCGACACGAAACCTTCGCGGAGCACATCAAAAAGATGGGCCCAAAGCGCGACGACATCCGCACGATGTTCGACCGCCTCGAGCTGGACGACTACTACAGCTTCGGCGGCAAGGCGTGAAAGTAGCGCCGGCTCACCAGCCGGCATCCTGCGAGCCTCGCCGCATCGTAGGTGGCGCGCTCGCCGCGCCACTTTCGCGGTCCGCACTCGATCCTTCATCGGCGAAGTTGCGCACAAGCGCGCAACCTACTCCGCTGCGCGTCTTCGAAAGAAGGCGGGGGTCGTGGCAATCCCGCCCTACAATTTCCCCATCGCATCCCGCGCCTCACGGCATCAGCCGCTCGATCGTCCATTTTCCGTCCGGCTGCTTCCGATACATAAAGCGATCGTGCAGGCGATTCGGGCGGCCTTGCCAGAATTCGAAAGTCGCCGGCGTCACGCGATAGCCGCCCCAATTCGTCGGCAGCGGGATCTCGCCCTGCGCGAACTTCGCCTTCATCTCGGCGAACTTCTGCTCGAGCAGCGAACGCGTCGTGATTACCGAACTCTGCCGTGAAGCCCACGCGCCGATCTGGCTGTCGCGCGGTCGCGAGAGGAAATACTTCAGCGACTCCGCCGCGCCGATTTTCTCCGCCGCGCCGGTGACGACGACCTGCCGCTCCAACGGCAGCCAGGGGAACATGAGCGCGACGCGGTTGTTGGCGCCGATGTCGCGCGCTTTTGCGCTCTCGTAGTTCGTGTAGAACACGAAGCCGCGCTCGTCGAAGCCCTTGAGCAAAACGGTGCGCAGATTCGGCCGCCCCGACGCATCGGCGGTGGCGAGCGACATCGCGTTCGGCTCGAGCACCTGCGTCTCGATCGCCTCGCGCATCCAGAGATCGAATTGCGCGAACGGACTCGGATTAAGGTCGGGCAGATCGAGCGAGCGCGACGCGTAGTTGCGACGGAGTTCCTGCAAATTCATGCGCCGGAGCTTCGCGTGCGGCCGGGCGCGACGCAAGCTGCGTGCGCGGACGCACCCAGCACACTTCGTGAAATCTGCAGCGGCGGTCTATGACCGCCGACGAACGTCAAACCGCGCCCGCGCGGCGGCCATAGACCGCCGCTACAGCTACCAGAGTTGACCCGCTCCCGGCTTTTGCTTCCGTTGCCTCTTGTGCCCGCCGTCGTTGCCCGCCTCCCGCTTCTTCTCGCGTTCAACCCGAGCAATCAACTCGCGGTCGCCGTCGACGGCACGCGCCTGAAATTACCGTTCGCCGGCGCCGACGCGCTCGCGCAGCTCGATCGGCGTTTCACCAAACACACGCCGCCGGCCGAATATTTTTCCTTCACGCACGGTGAGACGGAGTGGTCCGTCGCGCTCGTGCAGGTCGCCGAGGGCGGCGCACCGGACGGCCTCGTTTTTCATTCGCTCGAGCAGCTCGACCTGCAGCACGCCCGTCTCGATTCACTCCTCGTCGCGGCGCTCGCCCGGCTCGAGCCGTATCTGATCGAGATCCCGTATCTGCATCTCGGCGAGAACGACTATATCTACCGCTTCCGCGTCGAGAAGGACCGCAACCGCTCCATCTACGAACAAGACGATGCCGCGCGCGCGCTTTACCAGAGCAAGCTGTGCGAAGCGATCAAGGCGCTCGCGCGCACCAACGAGCGCTCCGCCTCCACGCCGTCGACGCTGGATTTCGGCGCCGTGCGCTACGTGATCCCGAGTCACTTCGGTTTTTGCCTCGGGGTGAAAAACGCCATCGAGCGCGCCTACGAGTCGCTGGCGGAGAATCCCGGCCGCCGCGTCTTCATGCTCAGCGAGCTGATCCACAATCCGTTTGTGAACGAGGATCTGCTGCGCCGTGGGCTGCGTTACCTGCAAACCGACAAAGGCGTCCCCTTCACCGTCAGCGGTCGCCCCGCCGATCCGCAAAAACCCGAACCGTGGCTGTGGGATTCGCTGACCAGCGACGACGTTGTGATCATCCCAGCCTTCGGCGCGACCAACGAGGACAAGAAGCGACTCATTCGCAAAGGCATCCGCGTCGCCCAATACGACGCCACCTGCATGCTCGTGGAAAAGGTGTGGAAAGCCGCGCGCGCGTTCGGCCGCGAGGGCTTCACGGTCGTGATCCACGGCAAGGCAGAGCACGAGGAAACCAAGGCCACGTTCTCCAACACCCGCCGCTACGCGCCCGCGATCATCATCCGCACGCTCGACGAAGCGCGCCTGCTGGGCGACTACATCGCCGCCCCCTCGCCCGAGCGCCGCGCCGCGATCCTCGAAAAATTCACCGGCAAGACCACGCCCGGCTTCGACCCGGCGCTGCACCTCGACCGGATCGCCGTCGTCAACCAGACGACGCTACTGATGAACGAAACGGCGAGCATCATCGACTATTTCAAAGCGGTCTTCGCCGCGAAATACGGCGAGGTCGAAGGCCTGACGCACGTCGGCGGCGCCGGCAAGAAGGACACGCTCTGCTACGCCACGCAGGTGAATCAGGACGCACTCGCCCGCGCTCTCGCCGAGCCGCTCGACGCGGCGTTCGTCGTTGGCGGCAAGAACTCCTCCAACACCTACCAGTTGTATCGCGTGTGCGAACAGAAGCTCGGTGAACGCGCTTTCTTCATCCAATCGGAGGCGAGCATCCGCTCGCGTTGCGAGATCGAGCACTACGTCTTCCCTGCCGCGGGCCACGGCAAAGGCGGCCACACGGAGGTGCATCCGCTCTGGCGCGAAGACGACCTCGCCCCGAAGCGCGTGCTGATCACCGGCGGCGCCTCGTGCCCGGACGGCCTCGTGCAACAGGTCATCACGCGCATCAACGCCTGCTTCCCGCCCGCACGCCTGCGCTCGATCGACGAGGTGCTGGCGGATCTGAAGTAGGGTCCAAGGTGGAGCGCGTTGACCTCAACGCGCTCGAAAATTTCCGCCACGAGAAACGTATCCGCGCGTCTTGGAGGCAAGCCGCTCCACCTCGACCTTAGCTCGGCATCCCGATCTGCCGCAGCGCCTCGTAGGCGGCGACGCCCGCCGCGGTCGACAAATTGAGCGAACGCAGGGTGCCGTTCGCGTGCGGAATTTTCAGTCGGCGCTCGTCGCCGAACTCCGCATGCAACCAATCAGGCACGCCTGAGCCTTCGTTGCCCATCACGAGCCCGTCACCGTCCGCGAACTTGACGTCCCAAAACGTGCGCGTCGCGTGCGTGGTAAACAGCCACAACCGCTGAGGCGCCGCGGAACTGGCTTTAAACGCCTCCCAGTTCTCGTGCTGGTGCACATCCAGCGAATACCAATAGTCCATGCCCGCGCGCCGCAGGTTGGCGTCGGTGATCTTGAACCCCAGAGGATGAATGAGATGCAAACGCGAACGTGTGACCGCGCACATGCGGCCGATATTGCCCGTGTTGGGTGCGATTTGAGGCTGAAAAAGGACCAAGTGCAGCATGGAGAAGCGAACCGATTTAGGCTGGCCAGCCCGGTGCCGATATTCCATCCCATTGTGACCGGTCCCGGGCCGACCGGAGCGATCAATACCTCATGCAGTCCTCGTCCTCGCCCTCCACGCAAGCCAGCGCCGTTTCTGAAAGCGGTTCGCCGTTTGCGCTCGGCGTGATGCTGGTGGACGACGAGGTCGCCTACATCGATTTGCTCGAGCAACTCCTCGGCGAACATCTCGCGTGTCCCGTCCACAGCTTCGCGCGGCCCTGCGCCGCGCTCGCGGCCCTGCCGGGACTGAACATCGGGTTGATCGTGACGGATTATCACATGCCCGAGATGGACGGACTGGAATTTCTGAAGGAAGTCCAGAAGCTGAAGCCCGGTCTGCCCGCCGTCATGATCACGGCGCACGACATCGAGATCGGCACCGAGCGCACGCGCCGCGTGCCCGCCTTGCGCGCCGTGGTTCGCAAGCCGTTCAAGTGGACGGCGCTCGCCGAGGAGATCAATCGCTACTGGTCGGGCTCACGCCCGCCGTTTCCGTTCGCGCGCTGAGGACGGTGAAGTAGGTCCGGCTTCAGCCGACCCCGTTTAGGCCCGATGATCTGTTCGCGCGCCGCATCCGCGAACGAGCGTAGATAGGTCCGGCTAAAGCCGGACCTACTGACGTCACGGCCTACTCTTGTAGGGCCTCACCTTGCGTGAGGCCTCGCGTGCGAACGCGGCGCGAGCCGCGCTCGCCGCCGAGGCTCGACACGAGGTCGAGCCCTACAGCGGCGAGTGGCTGTCGTGTTCAGTTCGCCGCGCCGCCCGTGTAGTAGAGCGCGAAGGCGAACTTATCGGCGGTCTCCTCGATCTGCTTCGAGATCGGCTTGCCCGCGCCGTGACCGGCGTTCGTCTCGATGCGGATGAGCATCGGGAGCGGGTTGGCCGGGTTCGCGGCCTGGAGAGCGGCGGCGTATTTGAACGAGTGTCCGGGATGCACGCGATCGTCGTGGTCGCCGGTGGTGACCATCACGGCCGGATAGCGAACGCCGGACTTCACGTTGTGCACCGGCGAGTAGCCTTTCAGGTAAGCGGCCATCTCGGCGCTGTCGTCGACCGAGCCGTAGTCGCTCGCCCAGGCCCAACCGATGGTGAATTTCTGGAAGCGCGTCATGTCCATCACACCAACCGCCGGAAACGCAACCTTCGCGAGGTCCGGACGCTGGTTGACGACCGCGCCGATGAGCAAGCCGCCGTTGGAACCGCCGCTGATGACGAGCTTGTCGTGAGAAGTGAATTTCTCGGACACGAGATAGTCGCCCGCGGCGATGAAGTCATCGAACACGTTCTGCTTTTTCAGCTTCGTGCCGGCGAGGTGCCACTCGCGGCCGTATTCGCCGCCACCGCGCAAGTTCGCCACGGCGTAGATGCCGCCGAGTTCCATCCACGCGAGATTCGAAGTCGAGAACGACGGGAGCAACGGGATGTTGAAACCGCCATAGGCGTAGAGGAGCGTCGGGTGCGAACCGTCGAGTTTGATGCCCTTCCGATGCGTGATGAACATCGGGATCTTCGTGCCGTCCTTCGAGGTGTAGAACACCTGCTTCGTCTCATAGACGCTCGGGTCGAACGCGACCTTCGGCGCTTGGAAGACCTCGACTTTGCCCGTGGCGAGGTCGGTGCGGAAGTTGGTCGTCGGATACGTGAACGAGGTGAACGAAAAGAACATCTCGCTCTCGTCCTCGCGGCCGCTGATGCCGGCGACGTTGCCGATGCCGGGCAATTGGATGTTGCCGAGCGACGCGCCGTCTTTCGCGAAGACCGCGAGCACGCTCTTGGCATCCTGCATGTAGTTCACGACGAATTTGCCGCCGATGTAGGAAGCGCCGTTGATGACGTCCCTCGACTCGGGCACGAGCGTCTTCCAGTTCGCGCGGTCGGGATTCTTGAGATCGATCGCGATGATCTTGTTGCGCGGCGCGTCGAGGTCGGTGAGCAGGAACAGCGTCGAGCCGTCGTTGCCGATGACGCCGTAGCTCGCTTCGAGCACGTCGATCAGGCGCACGACTTCGCCCTGCACCTTCGGCTTCATCGAGTCCTGCAGATCGAGGTAGTGAAGACGATTGCGCGGATCGGTGCCCTCGGAAACGTTGATGATGAGATAGCGGCCGTCCTCGGTCACGCCGCCGCCGAGGCCCCACTTCGGTTGGTCAGGACGCTCGTAGACGAGCAAGTCATCGGCCTGCTTCGTGCCGAGCTTGTGAAAATAGATTTTCTGGTTCGAGAGATCGCTGAAGACCTGGTTGCCCTCACGGCGCGGCTCGGGAAAGCGCGAGTAGAAGAAGCCCGCGCTGTCCTTGGTCCAGCTGAAGCCGGAGAACTTGACCCAGTTGATCACGTCTTCGGTGTCCTGCCCCGTCGCGAGGCTGCGCACGCGGAACTCGTTCCAATCGGAACCGGCCTTCGCGATGCCGTAGCCGAGCCACTGGCCGTCGTCGGACGGTGCGATCGCGGAGAGCGCCACGGTGCCGTCTTTCGACATCGTGTTCGGATCGATGACCATGCGGCCTTCGGCGGTCAGCGTGTCCTTCACGTAGAGCGGCGATTGGTTCTGCAGGCCGGAGTTAAAGCTGTAGAAATAGCGACCGCCCTGCTTGCTCGGCAGGCTGTAGCGCGGAAAGTTCAACAGCTCCTGCAAGCGCTGCTTGATCGCGTCGCGCTTCGGCAGGTTGGCGAGGAAATCGAACGTGACTTTGTTCTGCGCGCCGACCCACGCCTTGGTCTCGGCGGAGTCCACGTCCTCGAGCCAACGGAACGGGTCCGGGATTTTGACGCCGTGCACGTCGTCAACTTGGTCGACGGTCTTGCTGGCGGGATATTCGATCTGGGCGGCGAACACGCACAACGGCGTCGCCGCGAGGGTAACCAGGGCCTTCAACTTCATGCCGACCAACCCAGCTGGGCGGCGCCCGCTCGGCAAGCCGAACGTGGCGATTGAGCCATTCGGCCCAACGAAACGGTCGATTGGCGCGATGAACGGTTGGGCGAGCGGCGGCGATGGGCGTGAACTCGCCCTACCGCCGTTTGTCGCAGCAATGTAGGTTGCGCGCTTGCGCGCAACTCACACGCGACGGGAGCAATCGCACGCCACGGAAAAACCGCACGAGTGGCGCGGCGAGCGCGCCACCTACCCTGCTTCGACCGTATCGCGATCGACGTGGTTCGGCTATTTCCCCCACCCCGCGAAATGCGCACCGAAGCCCATGCGCAGGGCCCAATCCGCGATCGTCTTCGACACCGGCGACGTGCCGCTCGAGCCGCCGTGGCCGGCGTTCGATTCGATGTGAATGAGAATCGGGCCGCTGTCCGGCGCCGCGCCGGCCTGCGCCGCTGCGGTGTATTTGTAGGAATGCGCCGGATAGACGCGGTCGTCATGATCGCCAGTGGTGACAAGCACCGCCGGATATTTCGCACCGGCCTTGATCGTGTGCAGCGGCGAATACGCCCGCAGATAGGCAAAACCCTCCGCCGTGTCCGCCGTGCCGAAGTCGCTCGCCCACGCCGCACCCACGGTGAACTTGTGATAACGCAGCATGTCCATCACGCCGACCGCCGGCACGGCGGCAGCGCACAGATCCGGCCGCTGGTTGACGACCGCGCCGAGCAGCAACCCGCCGTTGGAGCGACCGTCGAGCACGAGCTTCCGGTGCGACGTGTAGCCGTTCGCGACGAGCCAGTCGGCCGCGCCGATGAAGTCATCGAATACGTTTTGCTTACGCTCCTTCGTGCCCGCCTTGTGCCACTGCTCGCCGTATTCGCCGCCGCCGCGGAGATTCGCCACGACGAACACGCCGCCGCGCTCGATCCACACGAGCGGCGGAACCGCGAACGCCGGCTTCATCGAGATGTTGAAACCGCCGTAACCGTAGAGCCAACCGGGGGCGGAGCCGTCGAGCTTCAGGCCCTTCTTGTGCACGAGAAACAGCGGGATCTTCGTGCCATCCTTCGACGCGAAAAACACCTGCTTCACCTCGTAGCCGGACGTATGGAACGCGATTTTCGTCTCCGAGTGCGTTTCCGTTTTGCCGCTCGCGAGGTCGTGCCGCAGCACCGTGCCGGGCGCGAGGAACGAGCTGAAGCCCACGAACAGCTCCGGGTCCTTGAACTTGCCCGTCACCGACGTCACCGAGCCAAGGCCCGGCAGCGCAATCTCGCCCGCGGCTTTGCCGTCGAGATCGAACAGCGCGATGCGGTTCGCCGCATCCCGCATGTAGGTGGCCACGATTTTGCCCGCGGAAATGCGCACCCCTTCGAGCGTGTCCGGCGACTCCGGCACGATCGTCTTCGCCGCAGCGACGCCGGCGTCGAGATCGACCGCGATCACCTTGCCACGTGGCGCACCGGCGTTGGTCGAAAAATAGAACGTGCGTCCGACGTTGCCGATGAACCCATAGCGCGCGGTGAAATCGTCGACGAGTTTCACCACCGTGCCGCCGAGTTGCGGCGCCGCGCCGTCAACGAGGTCCACATAGTAGAGCGAGTTGCCGAGCTTGCCCGGCTGCGTGACACCGATCACGAGGTAGCGACCGTCGGACGAGACCTGCGCGCCAAAGCTCCACGCCGGATTCTCCGGCATCGCAAAAACCAGCTCGTCCTCCCTCTGCGGCGTGCCGACGCGGTGATAATAGATTTTACGGTTCTCGATTTTCGAAAAAACCTTCGCGTTGCCTCCCGGCGGCTCGGGCAGGCGCGAGTAAAAGAAGCCCTTCGCGTCGTGCGTCCAACTCAGGCCGGAGAACTTCACCCATTTGATTTCGTCATGCGCGTCCTGCCCCGTCGCGATGTCGCGCAGATAAAATTCATTCCAATCCGAGCCGGCGCGCGCGAGGCCGTAGCCGAGCCATTTTCCATCCGGCGACGGCGACGTGACCGTCACTGCGACCGTGCCGTCGGCTGAGAGCGTGTTCGGGTCAATCAGCACGCGCGGTGTGCCGCTCAGGCCTTCCTGCACGTAGAGCGGCGACTGGTTTTGCAGGCCATCGTTGCGCGTGAAGAAATACCACTTCCCTTCCTTGAACGGCACGCTGGTGCGCGGGAAGTTCCACAACTCCGTGAGGCGCTGGCGAACCTGCTCGACCTCGGGCATCTGGGCGAGCCGCGCATCGGTGAACTCATTCTGCGCCTGCACCCACGCCTTCGTCTCCGGCGAGTCGATGTCTTCGAGCCAGCGATAAGGATCGGGAACTTTTGTGCCGTGGTAGTCGTCGTAGTGTTCGACCGTCTTGCTAACCGGATAGGACGCGGCGAGGGCCAGTGCTGGCACGAGCGCCGCCAACGGGGTAAGTGCGATACGCATGGGCGCCGAGGAAACGCGAAATTGCCGGCGCCGCAAGCGCGCGTCCGGGTATTTCGCCCGCAGGTTGATTCACGCCGCCACTCCATCGACCGGCCCGCGACACTGCGGAACCTAATGGCGTTTCAGCGCACGAAGAGGCATGCCCGCAACGCCCGGCCCTATTCGCGACGCCCACTTCGATTCGTTGCGAGGCTTGTTTGTCGTGCTCATGGCGCTGAATCACATCGACTCACCGCTGCGCGCGGCGACCGAGCAGGCCCTCGGCTTCGTTGGTTCCGCCGAAGCGTTCGTGTTCATGTCGGGTCTCGTCGCGGGCTGGGTTTATGCGCGCCGCCTGCTCGAGCGCGGCTTCACCAATGCGCTCTCGGCCACCGCGCGCCGCGCCGGCGTGGTCTATCGCACGCATCTGCTCACCTATCTGGGCGCCTTCATCTGGACGCTGATCTACACGCTTTACACGCGCGAGGTCTCGCCGTCGCTGCCGCCCTGGTTCGTTACGGAACCGTTCAACGCGCTCTGGCTAGGTGCGCTCCTGCTCTACCAACCCGGGCTGCTCGACATCCTGCCGATGTATTGCGCATTCCTGCTCGCGCTGCCGTGGGTGCTGCGCGCGACGTTGCGCGGCAACGGCACCGTGATTTTCGCCTTCAGTTTCGCGCTGTGGGCGTTCACGCAGGCGGCTGACGGCGGTATCCACGCCTGGGGCGGACGCATCGGCCTCGGCGCGTTTCATCCGCTCGCCTGGCAGTTCCCGTTCATCGCCGGCGCAATCCTCGGCGCACAAAAAGCCTCCGGCGTCGCGCTGATGCGCCCGCGCGCGCTGCCCCTCGCGGTCGCCTTTGCCGGAGCGGTCGGTCTGTGGCTAGTGCGTCACGATTTCGTCGCCGCGCCGCTCCCGGCCGATCAACTCGCTCAGCTCACGAACCAAACCACTCTCGGCGTGCTGCGCCTCGCCAACTTCGCACTCGTCGCCTACCTCGTCGCGAATGCCGCGGCGGTTTTCCCGCGCGCGTTCCGCTGGCGACCGTTCGCCATCGTCGGCGAAGCCGCGCTGCCGGCCTTCGCCGCGCAGGCGCTGGTGGCGATCGCGCTCATCACCTATCCCGAGCTGTTCGCCGCCACGCCCATCGGCCGTTGGATCGCGACGCTCGTCATGCTCGGCACCGTCTTCGGCGTCGCCTACGTGAAACGCTGGCAGCGGAATCGCCGTATCGAACTCGCCCTTGCGAAACTGCTCCGCGCGCCGGCGCCGAAACCGCCGCCGCGCGATATCGCGCACGCCGCCCAGTGATTTTCGCGGCTTTTCGCGCCGCGGCTTTCGTGCTCTCCTCCGGGGGTGAGTCCACTTTCGCCCGCCGAGCGCCTCGCGCGCCAGATGCAGTTCATCATCGAAGCCGACAAGCTGAAGGAAGTTTTCCGTCAGACCTTGTGCACGCAAAGCCGCCGCGCCGAGAACAGCGCGGAGCATTCGTGGCATTTCGCGCTCATGGTGATCACGCTCGCCGAGCACTCCAACCACCAGCCGCTCGACGTGCTGCGCGTGCTCAAGATGGTCCTGATTCACGACCTCGTCGAAATCGATGCCGGCGACACGTTCGCCTACGACGTCGTCAACATGGCGACGCAGCACGAGCGCGAGGCGAAGGCGGCCGACCGGATTTTCGGCCTGCTGCCGCCCGATCAAGCCGCGGAGTTCCGCGCGCTCTGGGACGAATTCGAAGCAAGAGTCACCCCCGAAGCCCGCTTCGCGGCGACGTGCGACCGTTTCCACCCGATGCTGCTCAACTGTCTCACGGGCGGAGTCGGCTGGAAAAAGCACGGCGTCACCTCCGACAAAGTCATCGCCCGCAACCAGCACGCGCGCGACGGTTCCACGGCCATCTGGGCCTACGCGCTCAAGATGATCGACGACGCCGTCGCCAGCGGCGCGCTGCCCAAGGCTCCCTGACGACGGCGACGCCAGGCGTCCCCCGCCCGGCTTCCGCCCTTCTTCATTTGGCGTCTTTGTCAGCGAGCGCGCCGCAACGGAGTCCGGCAGCAATTTCGCAAACACCGGCTCGTCGCCCGCGTCGTGTTGGCCGCAAGGTCGGCTGAGCGCCCGCCACGAATATCGGGTTGAGTCGCGCGCACCGGCGCGGTTCGCTGCGGGCGGGCAACACGATGAACAAGCACGCGCCATGGCTGCACCGTGAATTGGAGCGGTGGGTCGAAGAAAAAATCGTTTCGCCGGAACAGGCCGGACAGCTGCGGCAACGCTACCCGCTCGCGGCAACCAATCTTTCGTGGGGACTCATCGTCTTCGCCACGACGGGAGCGCTCGTCATCGGACTCGGGGTCATCCTGCTGTTCGCCTACAATTGGGATGGCATTCCGAAATTTGCCAAACTCGCGCTCATCTTCGGCGCCATGGCGGGCGCGCACACCGCCGGCTTGCGCTGGCTGCGCTGCGCGGACTGGCGCGCGCGACTCGGTGAAGCGATGCTTGTGCTCGGCACGATGTTCTTCGGCGCTGCCATCTGGCTCGTGGCGCAGATCTACAACATCGACGAACACTACCCGAACGGTTTTCTCACGTGGGCTGCGGGCGCTCTGGCGCTGGCGTGGGCGGTGCGCTCCACCGCACTGGGTATTCTCGCCGTGTTGCTGGTCGGAATCTGGGGCGGCTGCGAGGCGGTGGACTTCAACCGCCCCGGCCACTGGGCCATGCTGCTGGTCGTGCTCGGCGTCGCACCGCTCGCATGGCGTAATCGCTCGGCCGTGCTCCTCGCGCTGTGTGTCGCGGCGACGCAGGCGCTGCTGCTGCTGAACCTCGGCGTGTGGGGCGCGGGCGCGCACCTGTTCACCGCCTCGCTCGCGTTCGCCGTTCTGCTCGCGGGCGCGGCACGGCTCAGCACCACGAATTTTCCGGCGGGCGCGCGGGTGATGGAGGGCTTCGGCTACGGCGTGTTTCTCGTGTGTGCCTATCTGCTGACCTTCCGCGGCGCGACGCGTGGCGTGCTGGATTGGGAGCGCGCGCACGGCTGGCGGCCGGAACAAGCGGCCGCGGTCGGCTGGATCTTGTTTGGCCTCGCAGTCGCTTTGTGGGCTTGGGTGGCCCGACGCGCGTTGCTGGCGCGCGAGCTCGCGATCGAGCGCACCGACTGGCTGCTGCCAATCGCGTTGCTCTACGCTTTCGGCATCGCCGCGATCGGTGCGCGTGGGTGGGAGCAGTTTGTCGCGTGGTCGTTCACGGCGCTGCTGCTCGGGCTCGCGGCGTGGTGGATGTGGCGAGGCTGCCAGCAAAGCCGGCTCGGCATCACGGTGCTTGGATCCGTCGTCCTTACGGCGCTGGTTGCCGCGCGCTATTTCGACTTGTTCCAGAGCATGGCGTCGCGCGGGCTCGCGTTCATTTTGCTCGGCGGACTGTTCCTCGCCGAAGCGCTCTACTACCGCAAAATCCGCCGCGACGCGGAAGGAGGCGCATCATGAAGCTCCGCCTCGCCCTGCTCGTCGTCGTCGCGCAGATCGCGGTCGTCGCCTTCATGGCGGCGCAACGCGAGTGGATCGCCCGCACCGGGACGACGCTCACGCTGCGCACCGCGCCGATCGACCCGCACGATCCCATGCGCGGCGAGTTCGTGCGCTTCCGTTACGAGATCAACGTCGTGCCTGCGCCTTTCTTCCGCGGCGGCCTCGAGGCGTGGAAAGGCGAACGCGACTATCGTGCCTCCCGCCGGCTCAAGGATCATGTCGTTTACGCGGCGCTGAAAAACGACGCGCACGGTTTCGCGCAACTCGTCGCGCTGAGCGACTCACCACCGGAGCGCAGACCGTTTCTGCGCGGTCGGGTCGCGTTCGCCGCGGTCGGCACGACCGGCATCGAGTCCGTGCAGGTGCGCTACGGCATCGAGGCGCTGTTCATGCAGCAAGGCGCGGCGAAGCAGGTCGAGACGCTCGCGCTCGGCGAACGCCGGGGCGTGCCCATCGATTGCACGGTCGCAGTCGGCGACTCCGGCATCGGCGTGCTGCGCTCCTTTGCCTGGGAGCCGCTCGGCATCACGCTCACCCCGGACGCGCCGCCGGCGCGGTCGCAAACTCAGGCGCGCGACCAGCGCCCGTTGCCCCAACTCGCCGGAATCGCCGGCGTCACGGTGGAATTGAAAAACTTCAGCGATCGCGACGTCGCCATCGTCGATCTCCCGGACGGCCAGACCTTCCGCCTCCGCGCTGACGCGAGCACGGAGGCCGGCGGTTATCGCTGGGTGGGCGAAACCGTCCGACCGACTTGGCCCGCCGATCGCATTCGCATCGTCGTGCTGCGTCCGGGCCAGAGCCACCGCGTGCATCTCGATCTCACGCAGCCGCGCTGGTGGGTCGAAGGCGGCCCGACAAATCAACCCGCCACGCCCCTCGTCGACGTGCGCGAACGCTGGCGCGCACGCTTCCGCATCGAGTATGCACCGCCACCCGCAGACCAGCTGCGCGGCTTGCCCAACGCGGACCTCGTCCGTCAGGTGCCGCTCGTCTCGCGCGTGTTTACCGGCGGAGTGGATTAGCGCGTCGGCGTCACCACGCCCCGGCAACGCCGAACGAACAGAGCACGCGCGTGTAGGCACGCCCCGGCGTGTTCGGCAGGAGGCCTTCAGCAGCTTCACGCGCGATCGAAGCGTCGAGGATGACGTGCTCATCCCAGCGATACTCCAGCGCGCACGACGTCGTGAGAATCTGGTCGTGCCACGGTTTGGTGCCCGGATACACGTCTCGGTGATTGTCGCCGTCGGCAAATTTCTGCCCGAGCCGTGTCGACCACGCGCCGTTCAAGCGCCGCTTCCAGCCGAGTTCCCACGTCGAGTCTTCATAGACGCCGCGCCCACTCGATGCCGGCCAGAGACGATGCGCTCCGGTCAGCGACACGGCGTCTGCCGCGCTCGGAGTCCACGCCACCGTCGCCTCGACGTAAGGCGCAGTGCGGCGACGCTCGAGTTCGATGGGTTGATCGTCGGTGAATTGTCGAAAATCAGGTCCGGCCCGTAGATCGAGTTTCCATTGCGGCGACCAGCGGCCTTCGACGCCGACGAGAACGCGAGCGAGATCGCTCGTGCTGTTCAGCCCGGCGACGGGAGAACGATCCCCTTGCCACTGGCGGCCGAGCCGCGCGCCGGCCACCCACGTCAGCCCCGGCTTCAGCTCGCGCGCAAATTCGGCCCCAGCGCTGTATTCGCCGCGATCGACATACGAAGCGCAACCGCTCGCGAAACCCGTGTGGAAATCCTGATCGAGCCCCGCCGCCACCACGCGCCACCAACCGCCGTGGCCCGTCACCGTAACGCGCGCCGAACCCTTGAGCACCGTTTGCGCCCGCCGCGCACGCACCGGCTCGCTGCCGAGGGCCGGGGCGCCGCCCACGACGTTGTAGGGGGGCGCCAGATGTTCGCCATTCGTCCAGAGCGCACTGAGCGAGAGATCCCAAGTAGCCGCGCCCTGCGTCCCGATCAAGCCCGCGCGGACGCGGTGGTCATCATGGTTCTCCGAAGCGTGACCGGCGAAGCGAAACACCTCCGCACGGTAACCCAGATCCAGTTTGCCGATCGTGATCGGGCCGCTCCACGACGCACCGCCTGCCGCACTCGAAATCCACGCGCTTTCGCGCACCGGCGCGGAAGTGGTCGCACCGGCGATCCAGGCGCCGCCATCCTGCAGGAAGATATTGGAATCGTGGGTTACTCGCGCCGAGGCCTCCATGTGCACAGACGCGCGCGACGGCTCTGCCGCCGGCAAGACCGACGCGACCCAGAAAATGAGAAATGAAAGGCCATGCGCGGCCCGAGACGACGTAACCATGCCCCGCAGCGTAGCCGCTGGTCGCAACGTGCACCGAGCAACGGTTGGCGAAGTCCACGCACCGTTTTTCGCATGACACAATAGCTCGCGCCGAGGATTCGGTTTGGCCAAAAATTGCACAGGTAATTTCCCCCGCGCTCAGCTATCGTTTTCCACGTGGACACACTGACCTCCCTTTTCACCCAGGAATCCGTCGCCCGGACTGTCGTGCTGCTCGCCGCCGCGGGCGCCGCGGGCACGGCGTTCGGCAAACTGAAAGTGCGCGGAGTCGGCCTCGGCGTCGCGGGCGTCCTCTTTGCCGGACTCGTTTTGGGGCACCTCAAACTCGCGCCCAACCACGAGGTGCTGGATTTCGTCCGCGAGTTCGGCCTGATCCTCTTCGTCTACACACTCGGCCTGCAAATCGGTCCCGGCTTTTTTTCTTCGCTGCGCGAGCGCGGATTGGCGCTGAATCTTTTCGCAGCGTCCATCGTGCTCGGCGGCTCGGCGATCGCCGCGCTGTTGATTTTCACGCATCGCATGCCACTGCCCGCCGGCATCGGCTTGCTCTCGGGCGCGACCACCAACACGCCCTCGCTGGCCGCCGCTGGCGAAGCGTTCAAACAGATGGGCGCGGCGCCGGACGCCACCGCAATCCAGGGCCTGGCCTACGCGGTCGCGTATCCCTTCGGCATTCTCGGCATCATCATTGCTATGGTCGCGGTGCGAAAAATCTTCCGCGTCGATGTCGCCCGCGAAGTGCGTGAAGCCGAAACCGCCCTGCGCCCGACCGCGCCGCCGCCCACGGGCCGCAGCCTCGAAGTGCGCAACGCCAACCTCGTCGGCCGCCGCATCGACGCCATCCCGAGCCTCCGCGGGTCGCACGTCGTCGTCTCACGTTTCTCCCGCGCCGGGATCGTCGACGTGGCTCGCCCCGAGACCGAACTCGCGCTCGGTGATGTGCTGCACGTGGTCGGCCCCGAGGATGAAGTGGACGCGTTGCGCGTCGTCGTCGGCGCCGAAGCCGGCGTCGACTTGAAATCCGTGCCCGGCCGCGTGTCGAACCGCCGGCTCCTCGTGACGAAAACCGCCGTGCTCGGCAAACCGCTCGGCGATCTCGATGTGCTCGCGCAGCACAGCGTCGTCATCACACGCGTCACGCGCAACGCCCTCGAATTTTCGCCGCGCCCGGGCTTCAAGCTGCAATTCGGCGACATCCTGATGGCGGTCGGCGAGGAGCCCGGCATCGACGCCGTGGCCGCCGCCGTCGGCAACTCGACCAAGGCGCTGGATCACCCGCACCCGATCCCGTTTTTTCTCGGCATCGCGCTCGGCGTGATCGTCGGCTCGATCCCGCTGGCGATTCCCGGCTTGCCCGCAGCCGTGAAGCTCGGTCTCGCCGGCGGTCCGCTGCTCGTGGCGATCTGCCTCTCGCGCCTCGCCAACACCGGTTCGCTCGTCTGGCACCTGCCGCCGAGTGCCAACTTCATGCTGCGCGAGATGGGCATCACCCTCTTCCTCGCCGCAGTCGGCATGAAATCCGGCGAGCGCTTCGTCCACGTGCTGCTGGGCGGCGACGGGCTCACGTGGCTCGCCTACGGCGCGTTGGTGACGATCGTCCCGCTCCTGGCAGTCGGCATTCTCGCGCGAGCGTGGAAAAAGATCAATTACGCCGAGCTGTGCGGCCTGTTGTCCGGTTCCATGACGGATCCGCCGGCGCTGGCGTTCTCGCAACAATCCACCGGCAGCGACGCGCCCGCGGTGTCCTACGCGGCCGTCTATCCGCTCGTGATGCTGCTGCGCGTGTTCACGGCGCAACTGCTCGTATTTCTCCTCTGGCGCGCAGCCAGCGGACAGTAGCAGGAGCTTCCAGCTCCCGTGTTTGGGGAAGGCTCGAGAAACGGGAGCTGGAAGCTCCCGCTACTTTCTCGGACCGAAGGTTCAAAGTAATCCGCCGCGAAGGACTCTCGCTCAGCTCAAATCCCGGAACGAGCCAAACTCCGGATCGAACAGCCGGCGATACGTGCGCACAATCATGCCGTCGGTCAGCCCGGCGAGATAATCGCAGATGCGCCGCGCCTTGCCGTCGAGCGACTTCTCGGCGTCGATGAGGCGGCTCACGTTGCCCGGCAAAATGCGAATGACGCGCTCGCCGCGCTCCGCATAGTTGTCCCAAATCGCTTGGTAGAGCGCATCGAGGATCACGCGCGCCTTGTGCTCGAGCTGCTCGAGCTGCGGACTCTCGAAGATGACGTCGTTCGCCATCTTCTTGAAGAAGGTGGACTCCTCCACCGCCGCGCTGTCGACGACGAGTTCGTAGGCGTAGCGGTTGGTTTTTCCCGCCATGAAATTGTCGCGCTCCTTCAGTCGGCACGCCTGGATGAATGCGCCGATTTTCTGCGAAAACACGTTCTCCAACCGGTCCGCGCGGATGGAGTCGAACAGCGAATCCATGTGGCGCTGCTTCGCGGCGTCGATCTCCTCGCCCGCCGCCCAGCGTTCGACGCGCTCGATCGTCAGGAAGCCCGCGCGCACGCCGTCGACGATGTCGTTGAGCGAATAGGCCGCATCGTCGGCCCAGTCCATGATCTGACACTCGACGCTCTTGAATTCGTTGAGCGCATTGCCGCGCATGAGCGGGCCGGGAATGCGCGCGTCGCCGAACACCCAATCGCGAATCGGCGCCTGCGAGTCGTAGATAAAGTGGTTGATCGGCGGCGTCGCGAACTCCGTGTAGAGCTTCTTGTATTTCAGGATGCCATCGAGCAGCGCGCGCGTCGGTTGCATGCCTTTCACGCCGGTCTCGTTTTGATAAATCGTCTCGCAGAGCAGGTGCAGCGTCTGCGCGTTGCCCTCGAAGCCGCCGCGGCGCTTCATCAGCTCCTGCAGCGTGCGCTCGCCGCTGTGGCCGAACGGCGGATGCCCCATGTCGTGCGCGAGACAGCTCGCCTCGACGAGATCGGAATCGATGAAGAAATCCTCCTTCAACGGCGCGCCGCGACTGAGCAGGAAATGGCAAATCGAGCGCCCGATCTGCGCCACCTCCATCGAGTGCGTGAGGCGCGTGCGGTAGAAATCGTATTCGCCGCTCAGGAAAACCTGCGTCTTCGACTGCAGCTTGCGGAACGCGTGGGCGTGGATGATGCGGTCGCGATCGATCTGGAACGGGCTGCGGTAATCGGGCTTCCGGCCCCCGCCCCACTCCTGCACGTCGAAGGCGTTGTAGAATCGGTTCTGCGGCATCGCGCCCTTCGTCCCGGAAACGCCCCGCTCCCGCAACGCCAAAACACGCCGCCACGGCGCGGAGCGAAATTCCTTCGACTCTGCCCGGCCGCTACGCACCGTGCTGCCATGCCACGCCTGACCTTACCCCGTATTCTGGTCGCTGCCACGCTGCTCACGTTCGTCGCCGCTACGAACGCTCTCCGCGCCGCCGACGCTTCGGCCAAAACGCTCATTCAAGCCAGCGACCTCTTGAAGCTGAAACAGCTCGAGGCTCCCGCGCTCTCGCCCGACGGCAAATGGGTCGTCTACGTCGTTCGCTCCATCGAGCCGAAGCCCGACGCGAAGGACGACTGGGTTTACCAAACGCACCTCTGGCTCGCGTCGACCGACGGCAGCCGCGCGCCGCGCCAGCTCACGCGCGGCACCAGCGCCACCGCGCCCGCGTGGAGCCCGCAGGGCGATCGCATCGCGTTTGTCCGCGCCGCAGAGAAGGAGAAACCTCAAATTCACATTCTTCCCGTCGCCGGCGGTGAAGCCACGCCGATCACGAAAATCGAGACCGGCGCCAGCGCGCCCCGCTGGTCTCCCGACGGCACGAAGATTCTCTTCAGCTCCTCGCTCAACTACGCACAAGCCCGCGCCGCGCTCGAAAAGTCCGGGCAGAACGCGAAGCCCGCGTGGACCAACGAGCGCCCCGGTCGCGCCGCGAATGACGTCGCCAACTGGGGCTTGAAAAAATCCGCGGGCAAGGACGCCGCAGCCGCCGTCGACGCCGACGCCACGGCGGTGAAGGAGATCCCACCCAAAGCCGACCCGGACGGTTCACTGCAAGAGCGTCGCGAGTGGCTCGCGAAAAACGAGGCCGACGCCAACCCGCGCCCGCTCGCACGGCTGAACTTTCTCTCCGAATCCGACATCAGTCCCGAACAGACTTTCGCGCACGTATTCGTTCAGGAGGCTCGCGAAGGTGCGGAAGCCAAGGATCTCACGCCCGGCTTCGTCAGCTACAGCGGCGCGGAGTGGATGACCAACGGACAAGCGATTGTCTGCGCAGCCGGCGGCGACGCCACCGCGCACCCGGATCGCGTGCTCACCTCGAACCTGTTCCTCGTCGATGCCGCCGGCGGTGGCGTGCGCGAGTTCCTGAAACTGCCCGAAAACTCCGTGCTCGCGCCGCAGCCCTCGCCCGATGGCCAGTGGGTCGCGTTCACCGTCACGCGCGGCCAATTGTTCAGTTACGAGCAATCCGCCGTCGGCGTCGTCGCCACGAGCGGCGGCGAGCCGAAAATCCTCACGCGTGCGCAGGATCGCTCCGCCACCAATCTCCAATGGAGTGCCGACAGCTCCGCGATCTACTACATCGTCGCCGATCGCGGCCGTTTCCCGCTCTGCCGCGTGTCGCTCGCGAGCGGGCTGTTTGAAGTGCTCACACCCGAGACCGGCTGGGGCGTGCGCGACTACGCACTCAACCGCGCGACACTCGCACAGGTCGTCACGCACCCGGGCAACCCGTCCGAACTGCACGTCGCCGACGTGAACGCCAGGAGCAGCAAGCCAATCTCATCGCACAACGCCGCGTGGATCGACACCCGCCAGCTGTCCGCGATCGAGGAGCACGCCCTCACGAACGACCGAGGCCAGACCGTGCAATATTGGACACTGAAACCGACCACGCTCGAAGCGGGCCGGAAATACCCATTGCTCCTCCAAATCCACGGCGGCCCCGCCGCCATGTGGGGCCCGGGCGAGGAAAGCATGTGGCTCGAGTTTCAATATTTCGCCGCGCGCGGCTACGCGATCGTCTTTGCCAACCCGCGCGGCTCGGGTGGCTACGGGAAAGATTTCCAGCGCGCGAATTATCGCGATTGGGGCGCCGGCCCCGCCGCGGATGTGCTCGCTGCCGCCAACGAAGCCGCGAAGCAACCGTTCGTCGATGCGTCCCGCCAAGTTGTCACCGGCGGCTCCTACGGCGGCTATCTCACCGCGTGGATCATCGGACACGATCACCGCTTCAAAGCCGCCGTCGCCCAACGCGGCGTCTACGACCTGCTCACCTTTTTCGGCGAAGGCAACGCGTGGCGCCTCGTCCCGCTCGCGTGGGGCGGTTACCCCTGGGAACCCGGCCTGCGCGAAATTCTCACCGAGCAATCGCCGCTCACCTATGTCGCCGACATCAAGACGCCGCTGCTGATCCAACACGGCGACAACGACCGCCGCACCGGGTTCGTGCAAAGCGAGATGCTTCTCAAGAGCCTCAAGGTGCTCGGCCGCGACGTGGAGTCCGTCCGCTATCCGCGTGCGACGCATGAGATGAGCCGCAGCGGCGAACCGAAGCAGCGCCTCGACAGCCTCGTGCGCTACGAAGAGTTCTTCCGTCGCTACCTCGGCGAGAATTGAAGGCCCTCGTCCTGGACGTCGCGCCGAGTCTCGCGACGTCCACCGTGCGGCCACTGAGCGGAACGCGAATTCGCTTGGCCCGTCCCGGCTCGTCGCGCAGCTTGCGCACCGGGCCGCCCACCATCGTCATTCCATGAAATCGCTCCTGCGCTCTCTCCTGGCGGCCGTCGCGCTGACCAGTTCGCTCCACGCCCAGACGTCAGTCTGGAAAGTCACCAAGGGTGACTCCGTTCTCTATCTCGGCGGCACGTGCCATGTGCTGCGCCCGAGTGATTTTCCGCTCCCTTCCGAGTTCGACCAAGCCTACGCCGCCGCCAAAGCCGTCGTTTTCGAAACGGATCTCGCGCGCATGCAATCACCCGAAATGCAGCAGATCGTCATGCAACGCGGCATGTTCACCGACGGCACCACGCTCGATCAGGCCATCTCGCCCGAAGCATGGGCCGCCGTGGTCAAATACTGCCTGCAACGCGGCATGCCCGCCGAGCAGTTGCGTCCGATGCGCCCCTGGCTGCTCACGGTAATGCTCGCGATGGTCGAACTTCAAAAACTGGGTGTGTCGCAACAAGGCGTGGACGCGTTTTATTTCCAGCGCGCGAAAGCCGACGGCAAGGCGATCGGTGAACTCGAGACATTCGAGCGCCAGGTGGACTACATCACCGGCATCGCCGGCGACCGCCCCAGCGAGCTTATCCTGAGTTCCCTCGCCGACCTGGAGGATGTCGCGAAAAAATTCCCCGAGTTGCTCGCCGCGTGGAAGCAAGGCGACTTGACCAATCTCGAGCGACTCATGAACCGCGATCTGCGCGAGAAATACCCAGAGATTCACCGCAAACTCCTCGTCGAACGCAACGACGCCTGGCTGCCCGTCATCGAGAAGCTCCTCGCGACGCCCGATGTCGAGTTCGTGCTCGCCGGCGTGGGCCACATGTCCGGCCCCGAAGGCCTGGCCGCACGCCTGCGCGAGCGCGGCTGCAAGATCGAACAAATCACCGCCGCGCCTGCGACGAAGTGAAGGTGGAGCGCGTTGACCTCAACGCGTTGAAAGAGCTCACGTCGCGGAAAAACGCTCGAGCGCGTTGAGCCCAACGCGCTCCACCGCCGCGTCTCGCCGTGCCCGCCGTAACGAATCCCTCGCCCGTTTTTCGTCATCGTCCGGTAAAAGTGCGGCGCCTGACTTGCGCGTCGTGCTCGCCCTGCTTATATCCCCGGCCATGCCCCACACGCTCTTCCCCACCGCGTTCGGAACCTGCGGCGTTGCCTGGAACGAGCGCGGCCTCACCGGATTTCAGCTGCCCGAGGACGACGTGGAAGACACCGAGCGCCACCTCGCGAAAAAGGCCCACAGCAAGCCCGCCGACGAACCGCGCCCCGAGTGGCTGCGCCGTCTCATCGAGCGCGTGCAAGCGCACCTCGAAGGCAAGCTGCAGGATTTCGCCGAGGCGCCGATCGATTGGTCGCGCGTGAGCGATTTCCAACAAGCCGTCTATCTACGCGCCCTCGCGATCAAGCCCGGCTACAAAAAAAGCTACGGCGAGATCGCCAAGGAACTCGGCCTCGGCAACGAGGCCGCGCGGGCCGTCGGCGTGGCGTTGGCCACGAACCCCTGGCCGCTCGTCGTGCCCTGCCACCGCGTGGTCTCGGCGAGCGACAAGATGACCGGCTTCTCCGCACCCGGCGGCGTCCGCACCAAGACGCGACTGCTCGCGCTCGAAGGCGCCGAGTTGATCTCGGAATGAGTCTGTCGTAGCGCCGGCTTCGAGCCGGCTCTGCTATCGCTGCCGGCTCGAAGCCGGCGCTGCGATTCAAGCCATGCCTCCCCACACTCGCCTCCAATTCGATCCCGTCGTCGCGCTGACGCACCTGCGCGCCGCCGACGCGGCGCTCGCGGGCGTGATCGACCGCGTCGGCCCCTTCGCGATCGAACTGCACGCGGTCGACTCGCTCTTCGAAGCGATGCTCCGCTCGATCATCTACCAGCAACTCCACGCCAAAGCCGCCGCCTCGATCCACGCGCGCGTCCTCGCGGTGCTCGAACACCACAGCGGCATCACGCCTGCCGCCGTGCTCGCCGCGAGCGATGCCGAATTGCTCGGCGCCGGACTCTCCCGCGCCAAACTCGCCGCGATCCGCGACCTCGCCGCGAAGTGCGAACTCGGCGTCGTGCCCACGATCCGCGAAGCACACGCGCTCACCGACGACGAACTCGTCACCCGCCTCACCGAGGTGCGCGGCATCGGCCCGTGGACCGTGCACATGCTGCTCATCTTCACGCTGGGCCGTCCCGACGTGATGCCGACCGACGATTTCGCGATCCGCCTCGCTTTCAAAAAACTCTATCGCAAGCGCCTCGATCCGAAGCCCGACGTGATCCTCAAGCACGCCCGTCGCTGGCAACCGTTTCGCAGCGTCGCGAGCTGGTATCTCTGGCGCTCACTCGAACTGCCGCCCGCCGAACCCGCACGCGTGGTCCGAAAGAGCCAAATTTAAGCGCGACGGGCACCGCAATAAGCGCCCTTGGAAAGCATCCATGTCGGCCGCTTCGCGGTTGTTTCGTCACAGCGCACGCGTAGCGTTCCGGCAACCTCTCTCCCCATGCCCGCCCCTCGTCCCGCGAAAATGCGCGCCATCGTGAAGCCCACGGCCGGTCCCGGCCTGATCATGACCGAAGCCCCGGTTCCCACGCCGGGCGTCAACGACGTCCTGATCAAGATCCGCAAGACCTCCATCTGCGGCACCGACGTGCACATCAACAAATGGGACAAGTGGGCCGAGCAGACGATCAAGCCGCCGCTGATCATCGGCCACGAATACGTCGGCACCGTCGCCGACGTCGGCGCAGGCGTCACGGGCTTCGAACTCGGCCAGCTCGTCACCGGCGAAGGCCACATCGTCTGCGGCCACTGCCGCAACTGCCTCGCCGGCCGCCGCCACCTCTGCCCGAACACGAAGGGCGTCGGCGTGAACCGCGATGGCGCGTTCGCCGACTACGTCACGATCCCTCAGTCCAACGTCTGGAAAGTGCCCGCGGGCATGAACACCGACGTCGTCTCGTGTTTCGACCCGCTCGGCAACGCCGTGCACACCACGCTCTCCTTCGACCTCGTCGGCGAGGACGTGCTCATCACCGGCGCCGGCCCGATCGGCTGCATGGCCATCGCCGTCGCGCGCGCCGCCGGTGCGCGCAAGATCGTCATCACCGACGTCAACGACGGTCGCCTTGAACTCGCGAAGAAACTCAACCCGACACGCACCGTGAACGTCGCGAAAGAAAACCTCCCCGACGTCTGGCACAAGGAACTAGGGATGACGGAAGGTTTCGACGTCGGCCTGGAAATGTCCGGCAATCCGCACGCGTTGCGCCAGATGATCGACAACATGGTCAACGGCGGCCGCATCGCGCTGCTCGGCATCATGCCGGCGGAGGTCGCGATCGATTGGAACAAGGTCGTTTTCAAGATGCTTCACATTAAGGGCATTTACGGCCGCGAGATGTTCGAGACGTGGTATAAGATGACCGCGCTCGTGCAGGGTGGCATGGACATCACGCCCGTCATCACGCACCGCTTCCCCGTCGAGCAATTCCAGGAAGGCTTCGAACTGATGGGCGCCGGCAAGTCCGGCAAGATCGTGCTGAACTGGGAGTGAAAAGTAGGGCCGGTCTCTGACTGGCCCCTTGCGGGGGCACACTGAACAGGCCGGTCGGAGACCGGCCCTACCCCAGCAGCGCCTTCACCGCCGTGCCGACCGCCACCGCGAGACATGCCGAGAGCAGCGTGCCGACGAGCACGTATTCCGCGAACGGCCGGTCATCGAGCGCCTTGAAGCGCGTGAACGCCTTCGCCGCGAGCACGAAGCCGATGGCGCCATACTGGCCTTGCAGCACGAACAAATAGAGCAGCGCGCGCTCGAGCAGACCGATCACGCGACCGCGGTTGTATTCGCCGACGTCCACTTCCACCACGCCCGCCACGCCCGTGCGCAGTTGCGGCTTCAGCCGCAACCAATCGAACACGGCGCGGATGATGAGGTTCGCCTCGTTCGCCGCGAAGAGCAGGCCGAACAGCACCAACTGCACCTTCGGGCTCGCCGCCAATTCGAATAACGGCGTCAGCGCCGTGCGCTGCACGAGCGCCGCGCCCACCGTCGACCAAAACGCGTAGAACTTCATGCCGGTCACCGGTGCCGCGAACACGCTCAGCGCCGCCAGCGCGACGACACCGACGATCAGTCGCGCGGAGTTCTTCTGCCGCGTCGCGGCGTCCCACCGCCAACCCACGTAGTTCGTCGCCGCGATCGTCACGGCGGCCCCGATCCACGCCACGGAAAATCGGTAGAGCAGCACCAGCGCGAGCAACTCGAACAGGCCTTTGCGCAACCAAGCGAAGCCGCTCGGCGCCTCGTCCCGCAGCAGCATGACGAGGCGCGTCAGCAGGACGACGTTGGCGATGGCCAGAAACTCGATGTTCATCGTGCCTTGATCTCCTCGTTGAGCGAGCGCGCGATGTCATCGAGGATGCGCTTCCATTCGTCAAGGTCAGCTGCCCGGATGTTTTTGTTCACCGCGCGGACCGTGATATCGGTCTTTTTCGCCAGCTCCGGCCCGCTCAGGCCGCTCAGCAATCCAGCAAACACTTCGAAGCGTTTCGGCAGCCAGCCCTCCGTGATGCCCGACAACACCGCCAGCGCGCCGCCTGGCAGCGTCCAGTCCGGCGTGTCCGTCGTCTGCACGCCGAACAACCGTTTCTCCCGTTTGAGCTGCTCGAGCAACGCCCGCGCGCGGTGAAACGCCGGACCGTCCATCCCGATCGCCTGCGCCGGGTTGACGTTCGTCGCCAGCGGCCCCGCGGCCACTGCAAACCGCGCCTGCACCGGCGCGATCTGCGCCTGGATGCTCATGATATCGGCGAAGACCGACGTCGCGTCGCGATACACCGCCTGAAACTCGTCGCCCAGCGTCAGCGTGTAAGGCGAGGCGAGCGCGCGCCCCGCCTGGGCATTCACGCCCTGCAGCACGGTTTTCAAACGGCGCTGGAACTGCGCGCGCCCGGCCAGACGGCGCGATGCCACCAGATCGGCGATGATGATGGTGTAGCCCATGGGCGCTTAAAGAACCGTATTGGTTCCCTTTGTCAATTTGGAACCATTTCGGTTCCCATTGGCTCTCTGGAACTATTTCGGTTCCCGCAGGAGCGCCTTGCCTCCCCCGCCCAAGCCGCCCACTTTTCACGGGAAATGAATTCCGCTTTCATCGACCACCTCAAGCAAACCCTCGGCGAGATCGATGCCGCCGGCCTCTACAAGCGCGAGCGCGTCATCACCACGCACCAGACCGCGCACATCGCTGTGGCCAGCGGCCAGCGCGTGCTGAACATGTGCGCCAACAACTACCTCGGCCTCGCTGACAATCCCGAGCTGATCGCCGCCGCACGCGAGTCGCTCGACCGCTGGGGCTACGGCCTCGCCTCGGTGCGCTTCATCTGCGGCACGCAGCAGCTCCACAAGGACCTTGAAGCGGCGATTTCCAGGTTCCTCGGCACGGAAGACACTATTCTCTACTCCTCCTGCTTCGACGCGAACGGCGGTCTGTTCGAGACGCTGCTCGGCGCCGAGGATGCCGTCATCTCCGACGAGCTGAACCACGCCTCGATCATCGACGGCATCCGCCTCTGCAAGGCTCAGCGTTATCGCTACAAGAACAACAACCTCGAAGACCTCGAAGCAAAGCTGAAGGAAGCCGACGCCAACAAAGCGCGCTTCAAGCTCATCGCGACCGACGGCGTGTTCTCGATGGACGGCTTCATCGCGAACCTTCAGGGCATCTGCGACCTAGCCGACAAATACGGCGCGCTCGTCATGGTCGACGATTCCCACTCCGTCGGCTTCATGGGCAAGACAGGCCGCGGCACGCACGAACACTGCGGCGTGATGGGCCGCATCGACGTCTTCACCGGCACGCTCGGCAAGGCCCTCGGCGGCGCCAGCGGCGGCTACACGTCGGGCAAAAAGGAAATCATCGACCTGCTCCGCCAGCGGTCGCGCCCGTATCTGTTCTCCAACACGATCGCGCCCACCATCGCGGCCGCCTCGATCAAGTGCCTGGAGCTGCTCAGCCGCTCGACCGCCCTGCGCGACAAACTCGAGGACAACACGCGCTTCTTCCGCGAAGGCATTCAGAAAGCCGGCCTCACGATCAAGCCCGGCACGCACCCGATCGTGCCCGTGATGCTCGGCGACGCCGCGCTCTCGCAAAAATTCGCCGCCAAGATGCTCGAGAAAGGCGTCTACGTGATCGGCTTCTTCTATCCGGTCGTCCCGCAAGGCGCCGCCCGCATCCGCACGCAAGTCTCCGCCGCGCACAGCAAGGACGACCTGGCATTCGCCATCGAGCAATTCGCCGCGACGAAACGCGAACTCGGCCTGTAGTAGGGCCGGCTTCAGCCGGCCCATTGAACCGTTCGTCGAAACGCAGTCGCGCCTCAACCGCGAATCATCCACGTTGCCCAATCCATGCGGGCCGGCTGAAGCCGGCCCTACTCCACCTATGAAATCGCTCCCCTTCGTCGCGACGCTCGCCGTTGCCGCCGTCACCGCCTTCGCGCAATCCCCTGCGCCCGCCAAGCCCATCACCGCCGTCGACCGCAGCTACATGGACCTCGCGGCCGATCCGGCCAGGGACTTCTACGATTACGCGAACGGCGCGTTCAGCAAAGTGCCGATCCCCGGCGAATACTCCGGCTACGGCGTGAACCAGGAAATCGACGAACGTAATTTCGCGATCCTGAAGGAAATTCTCGAAACCTCCGCGAAGACCAGCGGACCGAAGGGCTCGATCGCGCAGCGTGTCGGGGATTTCTACGCCGCCGGTATGGACGAGGCCGCAATCGAAGCCGCCGGCCTGCAGCCGCTCGCGCCGTATTTTTCGCAAATCGACGCCCTCGATAAGCCCGCCGACATCATCCCGCTGCTCGGCAAATTCTACGTCCAAGGCACCGACTGCGGTTTCCGCTTTGGCGCCACCGTCGACGACAAGGACAGCACCGCGATGATCGCCGGCTTTGCACAAGGCGGCCTCGGCCTGCCCGAGCGCGAGTTCTATTTCCGCACCGATCCGAAGTCGGTCGACATTCGCCAGGCATACCAAGCGCACATCGCCATGATGTTCGCCCTCGCGGGCGATCAACCGGAGCAAGCCAAGGCCAACGCCGCGACCGTGCTCGCCTTCGAGACCAAACTCGCCGGCGCCTCGCGCAAGCTCGTCGAACTCCGCGACCCCGAGAAGAACTACAACAAGTTCAAGCTGACCGAACTCGACGGCGCCGTGCCCGGCTTCGACTGGAAAGGCTTCTTCGCGGCCGCGCAGCTCCCCGCGAGTGAGCAAGCCGTGCTCGTCGGCCAGCCGGAATTTTTCAAGGCCTTCGCCGAACTGACGAAGTCTGAGCCCATCGAAACCTGGAAAACCTACCTGCGCTGGACGCTGTTGCACGACGCGGCGAACTACCTCGGTCACGCGTTCGTCGACGAGACCTTCGCGTTCTACGGCAAGAAACTCACCGGTCGCACCGAGCTGCGCCCGCGCTGGAAGCGAGTCCTCTCCGCCGCCGACGGCGCCATCGGATTCGACCTCGGCCAACTCTACGTGAAGCGCGCTTTCAGCCCCGAGGCCAAGGCTCGCGCCCTTGAGATGGTGAAATTTCACCTTCAAGCCATGCGCGACCGCATCGCCGCGTCGACGTGGATGAGCGACACCACCAAGCAGGCCGCCTACAAAAAGATCGAGACGATGCGCGCGAAGATCGGCTATCCCGACGCCTGGCGCGACTACAGCGCGCTCACGATCACGCGCGACTCCTACCTCGGCAACATGATCGCCGCCTCAGCGTTCAATTACCGCCGCGAAATGGCCAAGCTCGGCCAGCCCGTCGACCGCAGCGAGTGGTTCATGACGCCGCAGACGAACAACGCCTATTACGCGCCGCAGCTGAACGAAATGTGTTTCCCCGCCGGCATCCTGCAGCCGCCGTTCTTCGACGAGAAAGCCGACGACGCAGCCAACTACGGTGCGCTCGCCTCGACCATCGGCCACGAACTCACGCACGGCTTCGACGACGAAGGCCGGCAATACGACCACGAAGGTAATCTCAAAGGCTGGTGGAACGACGAGGATGTGAAGCGCTTCGAGAAACTCGCCGACAACATCGTTGCACAATACAACGCATTCGAGCCGCTGCCCGGCCTGCATATCGAGGGCAAACAGACGCTGGGCGAGAACATCGCCGACATCGGCGGCCTGCGCATCTCCTACGAGGCGCTCAAGCTGGCCGCGGCCAACAAGCGCCTCGCACCCCTCGACGGCTTCACGCCCGACCAGCGCTTCTTCATCGCCTTCGCGCAAGGCTGGCGCACGAACCAGCGCCCCGAGGACGTCCGCACGCGCATCCAGTCCGACGTGCACAGCCCCATCAAGTGGCGCGTGCTCGGACCGGTCGCAAATTTCCCGGAGTTCTACGACGCGTTCGGCAAGCCGCGCCCGGCGAGTATGCTACCGGAGATTTGGTAACGGCGAGTAGCGCAGGCGTCCCGCCTGCATGAACGCTGAAGCAGGCGAGACGCCTGCGCTACGTTGAAATCTACACCGCCGCGAGGTAGGTCCGGCTTCAGCCGGACCAGACGCAGTGACGTTCGCCGCCTTCGATCGCGAATGGGAATCGAACCGGGCCGGCTGAAGCCGGCCCTACTTCAAGGCAACGCCACCGCGAACTCCCGCAGCGCGCTCCAGTAGCGCTCGCCGGCGACGTCGATGAAGTCGTTGTGCTGCGCGCCTTCGATCCAGAGGTGCAACTTCGTGCCGCGCGCGGCGGCGTGGAGTTTCTCGCCGTGCTTGAACGGGATCACCTCGTCCGCGGTGCCGTGCATCACGAGCACGGGACATTTCACGCGCGGGAGCTTGCGCAGATTTTCAAACTGATCGAACGGCAGCAGCCGCACGCGCGTCATCACGCGATACACGCTCATGAACGTCGACTGGAGCACGAGTCCCGCGACCGGCTCGCGCGTCGCGAGATCCGTGGCGGGCCCACCGCCCAGTGAACGCCCGACGAGGATCACCCGCGACAGCGGCACTTTCAGCGTTTCGTGCAGGTAGCGCGCGGCGACCGCGTTAGCGGCGTAGATCGCTTTTTCATTCGGCGTGCCCGTGCTGACGCCGTAGCCCGGATAGTCGTAGGCGAACACCGCGAAGCCGCGCGCGTGCAGCTCACGCAGGAACGGCTCGAGCGAGCCGAGATCCTCCGCGTTACCGTGGAAAAACCACAGCGTGTGCTTCGCGGCCGGATTCGGCAGGTAAATCGCCGCGAGCGAGCCGCCGTCGGGCGTCGGGATGCGGATCACGTTCGCCGGCTCCTTACGCGAGGCGTAGTCCGGAAAATAAAGCATGCCGTCGACGATGCTGGCCGCGAGCGCGGCGAGCGCCACGTAGAGCACGAAGAGCGCGACTGCGAACCAGGCGCCGACTCTGCAGTAATCGCTCAGCGCCATGCGATCCGGATTGTTGCCCGAATAGTGGCGCACAGCGCTCATTGTCCGCCCAGCGCGTCGCGCACCGCCTCGACCACGCGATCACGCGGCACTTCGCGTTCGGAGCGGTCCGTGAGGTCGCGGATTTTCACGACGCCTTTGGCGAGTTCGTCGCCGCCGTAGATCAGTGCGAGCTTCGCGCCGGACTCGGCGGCGGCTTTGAACTGTTTGCCGAAGGCGACGTCTTTGAGCGGATATTCGACGCGCCAGCCGGCCGCGCGCAGCGCTCGGATGTCGGCGAAGGCCGCGACGCGCTCGTTCGCACCGCCGATCACGGCGTAAACATCCGGCGCATTGACGAACGTCGGAGCGAGGCTGCGTTGCTCAAGCAGAAGGCCAGTCGTGACGTCGCCGATGGCGAAGCCGACCGCGGGCAGGTCCGCGTAACCAAGTTTCTTGACGAGGTCGTTGTAGCGCCCACCGCCAGCCAGAGCGCGGAGGTCGCCCTTGCGATCGAACGCCTCGAAGACGAAACCCGTGTAGTAAGCGAGACCGCGCACGACGGACAAATCAACTTGGACGAAGTCGCGCAGCCCCATTGCCGCCAATCCATCGATGATTTTTTTGAAATCACCGATGCGCTTGCCAACTTTTTCGCGAGATTCCGGTGAAGCATCGCGAACCAAATGCAGAATCTCCGCCTCATCAATAGAGCTCAACCGAGTCAAAGCGAACGTGCGGATCCGGTCTTTCGTCTGTTGCTCTAGAACACCGAATTTTTCCTCGTAATCCTTGAATGCTGCCTCCCCAACCTTCTCAAGACGGTCGACAACACCGAGGATGCCGCGCGATTGCGCGTCGTTGAAGCCGAGCGCTTCGAGATAGAAAAACCACAGGTCGCGGTCGCTCAGGCGGACGTAGAAATCATCCTTCGTCAGCCCGAAGCCCGCCATGCACTGGATCAGCAGCGCGATGAGTTCGATCTCCGCCTCCGGGCCGGCTTCGCCGAAAATGTCGGCGTTGAACTGGTTAAAAGCGCGAAGACGGCCTTTTTGCGCGCGTTCGTAGCGATAAAATTCCGCGATGCTGAACCACTTGATCGGACGCTTGAGCGCACCGGCCTTGGCGCCGACCATGCGGCACACCGTCGGCGTCATCTCGGGACGCATCGAGACGTCGCGACCGCCCTTGTCCGTGAAGGAGAAGAGCTGGCCCTCGATCTCGTCGCCCGACTTCGTGGTGTAGAGTTCGAGCGGCTCGAGGACGGGCGCGTCGTATTCCTGGAAGCCGTAGCTGGTGGCAGCTTGGCGCCAAACGCGGAAGATGTGCTGACGACGGGAGAAGTCTTCCGGATAGAATTCGCGGAAGCCTGGGAGGGACTGAAAACCGGCCATGAAGCGTTTAAGAGCGACGACGCAGCGTCACGACGTCAAGACGTCGGCTCGTCATCGTCGCCATCGTCGGCCGAAGCCGGCGCAGGCGGGTTGGCTTTGAGTTGCTCGAGGTTGAGCGCCTTGATCTTCTGCTTCAAAATCTTGCCGCTCTTGAACTTCACGACGGCGCGCTCGGGGATCACGACTTCCGTTTCCGGTTTGTTCGGATTGCGGCCGACGCGGGCCTTGCGCACTTGAACTTCGAGGACGCCAAAGTTGCGCAGCTCGACATTTCGGCCGGCAGCAAGGGCTTCCATCACGATATCCAGCGTCATCTGGACGGTGTCTTGAATCTGTTTCTGCGGGAAGCCCGTCTTCTCGTAGATTTCGAGGACGATTTCGCGTTTGGTCAGGTTGGTCGACATGGCGTGGCGGGGTTGAGGTTGAACAGGCACAAATAATTCATGAGCGCGTGCTTGCGTCAACGGCAAACCCGCGCAAGTCCTTGAGGCCGATTTTTCGATGCCCGACGCCTCTGCAGTTCGCTCCATGTTCTCCCGCATCGCGGGTCGCTACGACCTCGCGAATCACCTGCTCAGCGGCGGCGTGGATTTTTGGTGGCGCCGCGTGCTGGTGCGTCGCGTGCATGATGTGCACCCGCGCGCCGTGCTCGATCTCGCCACCGGCAGCGGTGACGTGGCTTTCGCCCTCGCGGACGGCCTGCCCGCGGACGTGCGCATCATTGGCATGGATTTCTGCCAACCGATGCTCGATGAAGCCGTGAAAAAACGCGCCGCGAGCACCCGCTGGCATCCGATCGAGTTCCGCCAAGGCGACGGCATGGCGCTACCCTTGCCGGACGCGCAATTCGATGCGCTCACGATTTCCTTCGGCCTGCGCAACATGGCGGATCGCCACAAATCGCTGACCGAGATGCGCCGTGTGCTGCGTCCGGGCGGGCGGCTGTTCGTGCTGGAATTTTCGCAGCCGTTCGCGTGGTTCCGACCGATCTACTACACGTATCTGAAATACGTGCTGCCCACGATCGCGGCGGTAGTGACGGGTGATCGCGGCGCCTACGAATACCTCTGCGGCTCGATCGAGCAATTTCCCGGCCGCGAAGCGATGAGCGCGGAGATTCTGCGCGCGGGTTTCAAGAGCGTGCGCGCGACGCCGCTGACCTTCGGGATCGTGGCGCTGCACGAGGCGGAGGCGTAAAGACGCGATTGAGCATCGTCGTAGGTGGTGCGCTTGCCGCGCCACTTCTTCACGCGACGAGGACTTCTCCGGGCCCAGTTGCCCGCAAGCGGGCAACCTACGACGCTGCGAAGCAGTCTCCGCGTTCTGCTCGATTCAGTTAAACGACTTCCCGCAGCCGCACGTGCTCTGCGCGTTCGGATTCTTGATCTCAAATCCCTTGCCCTGCAGGCCGTCGTCAAAGTCGACGCTCGAGCCGTTCAGATAGACGAGGCTCGTCGCATCCATCAGCACGGGCACGCCTTCGCTCACGAATTCCTGATCACCGTCCTTCGCCACGTCGAACGACATGCCGTATTGGAAGCCCGAGCAGCCGCCGTTCTCGATGAAAACGCGGAGCTTTTTCTGTGGATCGCCGAGGTCGGCGTGCATCTTGCGGACTTGCTGCGCGGCGCGCGGCGTGAGCGTGATCATGCGCGCAACGTAGGAGCCGCTCGCGCGCTGTCAACCGGCGCGCGCCACACTTGCGCCTGACCCAACGAGCCAATCGCCTGCGACGAGTCGCTTCGGCTATTCTCGCCCGCGGTGTGGGTTGCGCGCTTGCGCGCAACTTGGTCGTGATGCGCGGAAGTGGCGCGACGAGCGCGCCACCCACATTGCGAGCGCGGGCTTTTCGCGTCGTTCCCGCGAAAATGAAACACTCGCTACCACGTCGAAATTTCACCCGCGTCAACTCCTGAGCAGGAACCGTGCAAATTTCGCAGCAGAGTTCTTGCCACGTCGGTGCGCGGCCCGTTTTCTGGAGCTCGTGCCTTCCTTGAAGCACATATTCAACGAGCTGCACTACGAGCTGACCCGCAAGATTTCCGAAGGCGGCATGGGCGTGGTTTACGAGGCCGTCCAACGCGGCGCCGGGCAGTTCCGCAAGATCGTCGCGATCAAACTGATTCGTGAGGAATACTCCGCGATCGAGGAGTTCCAGAAAAATTTCATCGGCGAGGCGCGGCTCGTGGCCGACCTCATCCACACCAACATCGTCCAAACCTACCACCTCGGCCAGATTGGCGGACAGTATTTCATGACGATGGAATACGTCGACGGCGTGAACTTGGAGCAATTCCTCGAACGCCACGCTGAGTTGCACCGCCCGGTGCCGGTAGACTTGGCGGCCTTCATCGTCTCGCGCGTGTGCCGCGGTCTCAGCTACGCCCACGTCAAGCGCGGCGCCGACGGCCGCCTGCTCGGCATCGTCCACCGCGACGTGAACCCGAAGAACGTCATGATCGCCCACGAGGGCGACGTGAAGCTCACGGACTTCGGCATAGCGAAGGCCTTGGACCTGATGTATAACGAGGAAGGCAAGGTCATCCCGGGCAAGGACGAGTATCTTTCGCCCGAAGGCGCCAGCTACGCCGTCACCGACGCGCGCTCCGACCTTTTCTCGCTCGGCATCGTCCTCTCGGAGCTGTTGCTCGCGAAAAACATCTTCCGCGCGGTCAATCGCATCGAGTCGCGCCGCAACATCCTCGAAATGCCCGTGCCGCGCTTCGGCACGTTGCGCCCCGAAATCGACGCTAAACTCGAAGCGATCCTCCAGCGCGCCCTCCACCGCGAGCGCAACCAGCGCTACCAAACCGCGGCCGAGATGATGACGGACCTCGAGCTCTATCTCTACAGCGATCGCTACGGCCCCACCAACGAGAAGCTGTCGGTTTACCTCCGCGAACTTTACTCCCCCACCGCCACGTCCCGCGCACCCCAGCTCTCCACGCCGCCGCTTTCACCCCCACCCCTTGAGCGCCTCCGGTAAATTTTCGCGCCTATGAGTGGTCCGGGTTTTTCTCAGAGCTTCCAACAGCGACAGACGCAGCAACTCGTGCTCGCGCCGCAGATGCGGCAGTCGCTGAAGATTCTCCAAGTCGCCGCGCTCGACCTCCGCGCCACGATCCAGGAGGAACTCCAAGCCAATCCCACGTTGGAGGAACTGCCAGGCGAAGGCATCAGCCTCAACCGCAACGACGCCAACTCGGATCGCGATTCCGACGCGTCGACCGACAAGAGCACGAACGAGGCGATGGATTTCTCGAAGGACAAGGACCTCGAAATCCTCGGGAAATTAAACGACGACTGGCGCGACCACCTCAGCGACACCGGCGGTGTCCGCCAGATGTCCCCCGAAGAGGACGAACGCCGCCAGCACTTCCTCGAATCGCTCACCTCCGAGACCTCGCTCTCCGAGCATCTCACGCAGCAAGCCGAGTTGTCCGACGCTCCCTTCGAGGTGAAAACCGCCATCCGCTTCCTCGTCGGCTCGCTCGACGACCGCGGCTTTCTCACCTCGACGCTCTCCGACATCGCGATGATGTCCGGCCTGCCGCTCGACGTCGTGCAACAAGCCTCGAAGCTCCTGCGCACCTTCGACCCGCCCGGCATCGGCGCCGCCGACCTCGGCGATAGCCTTCTCATCCAGCTCGCACACAAAGGTCGCGAAAAATCCGTCGCCGCACGCATCATCCGCGACCACTTCGAGCTCCTCGTCCGCCGCCGCATTCCCGACCTCGCGCGCAAAATGGGCCTGCCGCCCGAGACGATCCAGGATGCCATCGAGGAAATCGGCACGCTTGACCCGTCGCCCGGCCGCCGCTTCGCCGACGACTCGAACCGCGTCGTCGTCCCCGACGTCACCGTCGAAAAGGAAGGCAGTGAGTGGAAGATCCAGCTCAACGCCGACTACATCCCGCGCCTCCGCCTCTCGAACACCTACAAGGACCTCATCGCGAAAGGCACGCTCAACAAGCAGGAGCGCGATTACCTCCGCGAGAAGCTGCGCTCGGGCAAATTCATCATCAACGCCATCGAGCAACGCCAGCGCACGATCGAGCGCATCACGCGGGAAATCATCCGCCACCAGACCGAGTTCTTCGAGGAAGGCGTCTCGAAATTGAAGCCGCTCACGATGACGCAGATCGCGGACATCATCGGCGTGCACGAGACGACCGTCAGCCGCGCCGTCGCGAACAAATACATGAAGACCCCGCACGGCGTCTTCGACATGAAGTTCTTCTTCACCTCCGGCTATCAGTCGGAGGCCGGCGAGGCCGTCGCCAACACCAGCGTGAAGGAAATGATCGCCGACATTGTTGCCGGCGAAGATCCCGGCGCGCCGCTCAGCGACCAGGAAATCGTCGGCGTGCTCGACGGCAAAGGCCTGAAAATCGCCCGTCGCACCGTCGCGAAATATCGCGAGGAACTCGGCCTGCTCCCGAGTAATTTGCGGCGGAGATACGATTAGACCGTCCTTCGGGCGTCTGACACTGACCACCGAACTCGCGCAGCCACGTAGGTTGCGCGCCACCTTCGCCGCTAAGCATACGACTCACACTCGCGCGCGCCGCACGCCCCTCACGCACTCAACCCCAGCGCATCATGCAGCGACTTGCGGATGTGCTGCAGCGAACACGGTTTCAGCAGCACGCCGCTGAGCTGCGCCACGGTCACGCCGCGCGCGAGCAGTTCCGGGTTCATGTAACCCGTCATCAAAATCCGCTTCGCGTTCGGCTGCACCGTCATCGCCTCCACCAGAAAATCCAAACCCTGCACCTGCCCCGGCATCATGTGGTCGCACACCAGCGCGTCGAATTGCCGCGTGCCGAGCAGCAGCCGCGCCTCCTCCACGTTGCTCGCCACTTCGATTTCGAACTCCTCGCCGAGCATCCGCGTCATGACGAGCGTCAGCTGCGCCTCGTCGTCGAGCAGCAACACCACCGGACGTCTGGTGGCGGGCTCGCTCATCAGGAGGCCGCGACCGCCTGGTCGTGGAGCTTGGCCGCTTCCTGCACGGTCTTCACGAGCTCCGGCAGCGACACCGGCTTGAGCAAATAGCGATAGAGCGCCGCCTCGTTCACGCTGCGCAACAGCATCTCGGGCTTCATGTAGCCGGTGACGAGCACGCGCTGCGTGTTCGGATACTCCTCGCGCACATGCACGAGAAAACTCAGGCCGTTGCCGCCGGGCATCAGGTGGTCGCACACGATCACCTTGTATTCCTTTTTGTGCAGCATGAAGCCCGCCTCGCGCGCCGATCCGGCCAGATCGACTTCGAAATACGGCGCTAACGCCTCCGCGTAGAGCGCGATGAGCGGCCGCTCGTCGTCGACGAGCAACACGGCACCCTTCTTCGTCGCGTTGAGCGGAGCGTTCGTCGGAGCGGTCATTCGCACGCGAGATTTGTTGGCCGCGATTTTCTTGGCAAACCCAAACACCGGGCGCTCACTCGGGATTTGGGTTGCCTGCCCCTCGCGCCGCGTGATTCGCTCGCGCCATCGCATGGCCCAAACCGACCTCTTTGTCGCCGCCCGCGAAGGCACCTTCCCGCTCGTGCCCGCCGAGCAGTTAACGCTGGAAAATCTCACGGCGCGCAACGCCTCGGGCAACACGCCGCTGCATCTCGCCGCCAAATACGGCTCGCTCGACCAGCTGCCGCTCGCGGTGCTCACCGCCGAAGCGCTCACGCTGAAGAACGACGCCGGCTACACCCCGCTCCACCTCGCCGCCCGCGCCGGCCGTCTCGCACAAGTCCCCGCGACGCTCCTCACGCGCGACTACCTGCTGCTGCGCTCGAACAGCGGCTTCACGCCGCTCCACCTTGCCGCCTCCGCGGGCGCGCTCGACCAGATTCCCGCCAGCCTCCTCACACTCGAAACCGTCCTGCTCAAAACCGACCACGGCAACACGCTCCTCCACGAAGCGGCCGAAGCCGGCACGCTCGACCGTTTCCCGCGCCAGTTCATCACGCGCGACACGCTCACCGCACCGAACATCTCCGGCGAAACCGTCCTGCACGTCGCCGTCTTCAACGGTCACCTCGACCAAATCCCCGCCGAATTTCTCACCGAGGAAATTCTCCTGACCAAGACGGCCAATCACGACACCGTGCTGCACGCCGCCGCGATCTCCGGGCACCTCGACCAGATTCCCGCCGCCGTCTTCACGCACCAGAACCTCACGCTCGCGACCAAGGCCGGCTACACCGTCATCCACGCCGCCGCCGAGTCCGGTTTCCTCAACCAGATCCCGCGCGAGGCGCTGACGATCGACCTCCTCATCTCGCGCAACGATTTTGGCGACACCCCGCTGCACGCCGCCGCCGTCGAAGGGCATCTCAACCAGATCCCGCGCGAGATGTTCAACCGCACGACGCTTCTCATCCGCAACTACAACGGCGGCACGCCGATCGGCGCCGCCATCCGCCACGGCCACGCCGACCAGTTGCCCGAAGACTTCCGCCCCAAGGAACCCAACGCCTTCCAGCGGTTTCTCTACAAGATCGGCCTGTCGCGTCCGCCGCATACTTGACAAACGCCAGCGTTGCAGCGCCGCCCCGGCCCTGCTCCGCTCTACCGCTGACTCCGTCTTCCGACGGACGTCTTCTGTTCACCGTCCTCAGCCCTCTGTTATCCGTCCTCCAATTCTGATGAATACCACCATCACCGCCATCACCGCTCGCGAGATCATCGATTCCCGCGGCAATCCCACTGTCGAAGTCGACGTGCGCCTCGCTTGCGGCGCTCTCGGCCGCGCCGCCGTGCCCTCGGGCGCGTCCACCGGCGAACACGAAGCCATCGAGCTCCGCGACGGCGACAAGAAGCGCTACGGCGGCAAAGGCACCCTCAAGGCCGTCGCCAACGTGAAGTCGAAGATCGCTCCCGCCCTCCTCGGCGCGGACGCCCTCGACCAAGTCGGCGTCGATCACGCCATGCTCAAGCTCGACGGCACCTCGACCAAGTCGAAGCTCGGCGCCAACGCCATCCTCGGCGTTTCCATGGCCACCGCCAAGGCCGCCGCCGCCGCGCTGAACCAGCCCCTCTACAAATACCTCGGCGGCCCGAACGCGAAGGTTCTCCCCGTTCCGATGATGAACATCATGAACGGCGGCGCGCACTCCGATGCCCCGATCGATTTCCAAGAATTCATGATCATGCCCACCGGCGCAAAGTCCTTCTCCGAAGGCCTCCGCATGGGCTGTGAAGTCTTCCACTCCCTCAAGAAGGTTTTGAAGGAAAAGGGCCTCGCCACCGCCGTCGGTGACGAAGGCGGCTTCGCTCCGAAGCTCGAATCCACCGAGGCCGCGCTCGACGCCATCGCCGTCGCCGTCAAGGCCGCCGGCTACAAGCTCGGCAAGGACATCAACCTCGCCCTCGACGTCGCCTCCTCCGAGTTCTACGTAAAGGAAAAGAAGCACTACGTCTTCAAGAAGTCCTCCGGCGAAATCCTCACCGGCGACGAGATGGTCGAGTTCTACAAGAAGCTCACCTCGAAGTATCCGATCATCTCGATCGAAGACGGCTGCGCCGAAGGCGACTGGACCACCTGGAAGAAGCTCACCGACGCCATCGGCGACCGCGTGCAGCTCGTCGGCGACGACCTGTTCGTCACCAACACCGAGTTCCTCAAGAAGGGCATCGATACCGGCACCGCGAACTCGATCCTCGTCAAAGTGAACCAAATCGGCTCCCTCACCGAGACCTTCGACGCCGTCGAGATGGCCAAGGAAGCCAACTACACCGCCGTCATCTCGCACCGCTCGGGCGAGACCGAGGACGTCACGATCGCCGACATCGCCGTCGCGACCAACGCCGGCCAGATCAAGACCGGCTCCCTCTGCCGCACCGACCGCGTCGCGAAATACAACCAGCTCCTCCGCATCGAAGAAGAGCTCGGCAAGTCCGCGATCTACGGCGGCAAGCTCTAACACCCGCTCCGCTCCGGGTTCTTTGCTTACGCAGGGAACCCGCCGGGCGATGTGACCATCTTAGTTGTCTTACCCAACTCCACGCATGTTGCACCTCGCCCGTTTCTCCGCTCTCAACGCTGTCGTGCTCGCCACGGCAGCGTTTTCCTTTGCCGCCGAAGCCAAGAAAGACGCCGCCCCCGCCGAAAAGCCGGCGGCGACGCAGCCGGCCGCACCCGCCGAAACCGCCAAACCCGCCGACCCGAAAAACGCCGGCCTGAAGACCGAAGGCGAGACCGTGAAGATGCCCGTCTTCACCGTCACCGGGCAGCGCCTCCGCGAAATCGACGTCACGATCAAGAAGCTCGAGAAACAGATTTCCCGGGAGAAAAAACAGCTCGAGAAGAGCAATCTCGACGAGGCGCTCAACAGTGAGAAGATCGCCAAAGCCGCTTCCATCCTCGGCGGTAAATCGACCGTCCAGCGCGCCTCTGTCGCCGCCGTCCGCATCGAGTCGATGGAAAAGGAACTGCAGCTCCTCGAAACGCTCCGCACGCCCCTCACCAAAGACGACCGCGCCATGATCGAGCGACTCGTCGAAGACCAGCGCACCTATCGCCGCAACCTCGACGAGGCGCTCCGCTGACATTCTACGCCGCGGTTCCCCTAGCCGCGGCGAAGCACACACACACTGATAACGACACCAAGGGAAGGCCGGACTTCGCAAGAAGCCCGGCCTTTTCTTTGGCAGGCAAGCCATGCGCTGTAGCGGCGGTCTGCGACCGCCGAAAGGATCGCCGACCCCACACTAATTGCGTGCGACGCACTGAAAACGCAACGGTCGACTCGCACCTCTCACCGCGCCCGCAACATCGCCGGCGCTGTTTCACGCAGCCACCGCTCCGCCTCCGCGTCTTCCACGCCATTCAGCGTTTGCAGCACAAACACGACGTGCGCCGCATCGGCGCGCCGTCTTCCCTCGCGCACGCGCTGCAGCCTCGGCCCCCAAAAAATATCGAGCTCCCGCTCGCCGACCGAACGGCCATAAAACGCATCCCACACGCTGTAGAACACGTGCTGCGTCCGGCCCGCCGCCTCGAAGCGATAGCGCGCAAACTCGATCTCCCGCCCCGCCACCTCGACCCGCAACGCCGCCGGGCGCGCCATCAGCCGCGCGCCGATCGCCGGCATGCACACCGTCGGCTCGTGTCCGAGTCCCGCCATGCCCAGCGACCCCGCATTCTCCCAGCGAAAAACGTAGGCCAATCCCTGCCGCGCGCCGCCCGCGTCGTTCCACTGCAAGCTGTCGGCACTGGAAAACTGCAACAACTCGCGCACCGGTTTCGCGAGCGTGAGCGGCTGCCACGCGTTCGACGCCTGCAGCTCCCACTGCGCCCCCGCCGCGATTCGCTCGCGCCAGCCGAACCACGCCCGCGTGCCGATCTCCGCTGCGAACACGACACCACAAGTGAGCACCAACAGACCGCGCGCCGCGAACGCACCCCGTGCCTCGCGAGCGGTCGCGACAACCGCCGGCCGATTTCGCCCGAGCAACCAAGCCGCGAGAAAAACCGCCGCGAAGGTCGTGACCAGCGCGGCGTTGCCCGCCACTTCGTGCCACCGGTCGTTCCCGGTCGCGCCTTCCTCGGCCACCCGCAGAGTCAGGAACGTCGCGCGCGCAGCGTTGCCGACAAACGCGAACAACAAACCGAGCGCGACGAGCGCGATCCGCCGCACCGCGCGGAAGCGTCCGAGTTCACCGAGAAACCACGCCAGCATCCACACCGCCTGCATCGAGCGCAGCCCGGCACAGGCCTCATCGACGCCGACGAAGCCGCGTCCCACCTCGATCACATTACCCGTCGCAACCGCAGGATGACCGCACCACGAAGCCGCCTCCGCGGCAATCTGCGCGTTCGCGCCCGCGAGTCCTTCCACCAAGCGCACCTGCACGAAGGCCGGCCAGGCCAGCGCCGTCGTCGCAAAAAAGATCGGAAAAGCAAAATGCCGCGCCCAAGCGCCGCCGCCCACGAGCGCGAGCAAACCCATCGTGGCGAACGCCGCACCGCCCGCCGCCAGCCACTGCGCTGTCGGCCATAGGCGGTTCGCCTCCAGCACTGGCATCGTTCCGGCGAGCAACACCATCCCGAGCGCCAAAATCACCCCGGCAGCTGCGCGTCGCCCGCCGGTCAGTTTTGCCGGCGTCGGCGCGCGCTCGCATCGCAGCCACACGATCATTCCGCACAGCACCGGCACCGCCCACCCGTGCGCGAGCTCCGCGCTCGAATTCCACGCCGTGGTGAGACGCCACATCACCACGCCCCACACCGCGGCGATCGTGCCCCACAGCCACCGCTCGCTCGCAACCCGAGCGCTCGCAGAGGAGGAAACGAAGGAGGTCATGACGCAGAATTGGTTTCGGAGCTTGCCGGTCCGCGCCGATGCTCCAGCAAATCCCTTTGCTCGCAAGCACGTTGCCCGATGCCTTCTCCCTGGAAAGATTCTGTCGACCGCTGGCTGCGCCGCTGGGAAGGATTTTCCTACGGCCAGCAGCGCATGTTCCAGACGCTGGCGTTGCTCGCGATTCTCGCCGTGTGCGCGCCGCCGGTTTACTTCGCAGCACGCCCATTGCTGAACCGCTGGCGCCACCGCCACGCGCTCGCCCAAGCCGCGCAGTTCGAGCAGCAAGGTGACTATCGCAACCTCGTCCTCGCGCTCCATCGCGCCGTGCAAATCGTTCCGGCCGACGTCGCCACGTGGCGCTGGGTCGCACGCACGTTGGATGCGCTCGGCACGAGTGAAGCCCTCGTCGCGCACGAGAACATTGTCGCCCTCGCACCGAACGACGCTCAAGCCCGTGCGGCGCTCGCCGCCGCCGCGCTCCGCCTCGGCTCGCCCGAGACCGCCCGCGCAGCGTTGCAGACGCTCGAGCGTGATCCCGCCCAGCGCGAATCCTACCTGCGGCTCGCCGCCGAACTCGCGCGCGCCGAGGAGGACTTGCCGCGTTACGCCGCCCTGCTCGCGGCCCTCGCGCAACTTCGACCCGACGACGAGGAGGTTCGCTTCAACCTTGGCGTCGTCCAACTGGCCTTATCTTCGCCCACGGGTCCGCGCAGCGATCCTCGCACGCTCGTCACGCTGCTGGAAAGTCGGTCCATCCGCGTCCGCGCCACGCTCGAACTGCTCCGTCACGCCGCGCGCCGCCGCGACGCCGAACTGGCGGGCGCCACGATGCGCACCGTGCTGCGCCGCACCCCATCCCTCTCGAACGCGTCCGCCACCGACGACCCGTGGCCCGCCTTCCTTCTGGAGCTGCAGCGCTCCGCCGTGGACGGCGGCGAAGCGGACATCGCCCGGGTCGCTCAATGGCTCGGCACCATTCGCCGCGCTCCCGAAGCCCTCGCCTGGATCGATCGCTTGCCCGAGGCCACGCGCGCGTCCCCCATGGTCCGGGAGATCACGGTCGAACTCGCCGCACGCGCCGGAGACCTGCCTCGCGTGGAGACCCTGCTCACGAGTGGCGCGTGGGGCACAGTTCAAGCGGAGAGCATCCGGGCGGCCGTGGCCGCCCGCGCCGCCCAGCTCGCCCAACACGCCGGCGCCGCACTCACCCGCTGGCAAGAGGCGGTTCGCTACGCCGATCAATCACCCGCGACCCTCCGCTCGCTCGCTCGCCTCGCCCGTCTTTGGCAGGACGACAGCGCCGCCGAGATCGCGGCGAAAACCATGCTCCGGCTTCGCCCGCAATCTCCCTGGGCCAATCGCGAATTGCGGGACCTGTATTTTTCGCGCGGTGATACCGCGAAGTTACTCGCCCACTACTCGGCCTGGCTTGCCGTAGAACCCGATCGCCCGGCCCTCGTTTTCGGCTGGGTGCGCGCCGCGGCGGCCCTGCATCGCGTGGACGAAGCGATGGATCGCCGGACCGCAGCGCTTGCCGCCGCCCCGGAACGCCCGGCACTGATCGACCTCGCGCGGGTTCTGGCCCTCTGGCAGCGCACGCCCCAAGCAGCGCGCGCACTTTGGAGCTCCACGGCTCCGCGAGCCCAAGGGCTTCACGAGACGACTTTGGTCGCCGCCCTGGTCATGGAGGACCACGCCGCCGTGGCGATCCTCGCTACCAATTCCCAAGATTTACTCCCAGAAGAACGCGTTTCCCTTAAACTACTTACATCGCCGGCCGATAAGCGAAGGGAGTGAACCTACAAACCGGGATTTCTGGACACAGAATCCTCACCACCAGCGTTGACAGGGGTTTCACCCTATAATCTTCTGGGGCCAGACATGCCGCACCGACTGCGCCAATTCCTAATCGCCTTCGCGAGTCTCTTGGGCCTCGCGGCGCTGGCGCGTGGGCAGGCGGTCACGGAGCAGGCGTTGGCGGCTTACGATTACTACACGCGCAACTACAACGTCGTCACCTTCGGCAATCTCACCCTGAACGGCACGCACACCGACGGCGGCATCGCGGTGGGTGGCAATCTCACGGTCAGCAACGGCGCGATCATCGCGATGCAGGATTCGCCGTCCATCGGCTCTGATCCGTCGGTCTACGTCAACGGCCAGATCACGCTCGCCGGCAACGCCCAGATCAATCGCGGCTTCGTCTCCACGCCGAACCTCTCGAATTCACTCACGTGGACCTACGATCCGCAGAATAATCAAAATCAGCGCAGCCTCACCAACGGCACCTACACGCTCAGCTACAACACCCAGGACGCACAGGCCTACGTCGACCCGCGCACCGTCGCCGCGCCCGCGGGCTGGAACTGGGCGACCGCGCAGAGCGCACTCGTCAGCGCGTCGAGCACGCTCGCCAACGCCGCCGCGAACGGCAGTGCCGCGATCGCAGGCCAGACCCTCACCTTCACGAGCAACGGCAGCGGCATCGTCGTCTTCAATCTCGACGCCAGCAAGATCGTCAACGGCATCTACGACATCAACGGCGACGGCTTCTTCGATCAAAACACGGAGCGCATCAGCAACATCCAGGCGAACCTCGCCGCCGACCAGTATTTCGTCGTCAACGTCCTCAACGCCACCTCCGCCGACGGCAGCAAAGTGCTCTTCGACGGCGTGAACAATTTCTCCAGCGGCACCAACAACGACCAGTTGCTCTGGAACATCATTCCCGACTCCAACAGCGGCACCGCGGACATCCTGAACCTCGGCACCAATTTCTACGGCAGCATCCTCGCGCCGCTCGTCGACGTGCAGAGCAACAACCGTTACCTCAACGGCCAATTCGTCGGCAACAGCCTCGTGCAAACCAGCGCCGAGATCCACTACGCCGACGGCTACACCGCGCCCGTCAGCTTCTCGCCCGTCCCCGAGCCGAGCACCTACGCGATCATCGCGAGCGCGCTCTGCGCTGCCGGTTTCATCTGGCAACGCCGCCGCTCACGTTCGAGTAACGCCGTTACCAAGTAGCAGCCACCGTCAGGTGGCTGACGAATGTGCGTCCGCAAGTCTCGCCCTCCGCCGGTAGCGGAATTCGTCAGAATTTCGCGGCACGTCGTTCACGAAAGCCTCACGGCTTCCGCTACGCCGCAATGTAGGTTGCGCGCTCGCGCGCAACTCTCCCGCTCGCCCGCGCTTATCGCCCCACCGGCGCCGCCTCGATCCCGAGGTGCTTGCAGTGCCACTTCAGCGCGTCCTGCACGTGACGATCCCAATAATCCCAATCATGCGCGCCTTTGTGTTCGCGATACTCGTGCGGGATCTTCGCCGCCGTAAGCTGCCGGTGAAAATCACGATTGTCGACGAGCAGGTAATCCTCCGTGCCACAATCCAGCAGCAGGTGCGGCAGATTGCCCGCGCGCTGCGCCCGCTCCGCCAACCGCAGGACGTCATGCTCGGTGTCGTTCGGCCGCGCGCCAAAAATCCGCCGCAACTCCGCCATGAGCTCCTTGCTCTTGGTCGGATGCTTTCCCGCCGCCTCCGCCTCGTGGCTGAAATCCGCATTCGCCCGCGCCAGCGCGCCCGAGTGGCTGTTCACTGAACAAAAGCGGTCCGCAAAACCGAGCCCGAGTCGCAACGCGCCGTAGCCGCCCATCGACAGCCCGCCGATCGCGCGCGCCGCGCGTTCGGGCCGCGTCTGGAAATTTCGGTCAATGAAGTCGACGAGCTCGACGCCGAGGTGCCGCGCGTAAGCCGGACCTTGTTCGTTGTCGGTGTAGAAACCGCGGTAGCCATCCGGCATCACCACGATCAGCGGCAGGTCGCGCACATACCACTCGATGCGCGAGCGACGCAGCCACACCGTCGAGTCGTCCGACAAGCCGTGCAGCAGATAAAAAACCGGGAACGGCCCACGACCGACACTCGGCAGCAGCACCTGCGCCTCCGTGTGTTTGTCGAGCACTTCGCTTCGCCAGTGAACTTGAGCCCAAGGCATAGACGGCGAACTCAATCCACCCCGCGCCCGCGCGCAAGCGCCCGCTGCGGCACAGCGCGGTTCTTCGGGGAAACGCCGAAGTAGCGCAGGCGTCCCGCCTGCAGTGGAGCGAAGCAGGCGAGACGCCCGCGCTACTCAACCCGCAAAATATACCCGCGCAGATACTCGCTCTCCGGCATCGTCGCCAGCACCGGATGATCCGGCGGCTGATGACACCACTCGAGCACGTGCACGCGGCGCTTGGCGTCGTTCGCCGCCTGCGCCAGCACCTGCCGTAGCTCCGTGTCATGCATGTGATGCGAGCACGTGTAAGTCGCCAGCACACCGCCGGGCGTCAGCGCCTTCATCGCACGCAGATTGAGTTCCTTGTAGCCGCGCAGCGCGTTTTCGAGCGCGCTCTTCGACTTCGCGAACGGCGGCGGATCGAGCACGATCACATCCCACGCCGGCGCCGCATCGCGCTGCGCCGTGAACCAGTCGAACACATTTGCGCCGACGAACTCCGCCGTCACGCCGTTGCGCTCCGCGTTTTTCTTCGCCTGACCGATCGCATCGAACGCGCTGTCGAGCCCGAGCACGCGCGCCGCACCGGCGCGCGCCGCATGCAGCGCGAACGAGCCTTGGTTGCAGAACGCGTCGAGCACGCGCTTGCCGGCGCAGTATTTCGCAACGGCCCGATGCTGCAGCCGCTGATCCAAGTAGAAACCCGTTTTCTGCCCGTTCTGCAGGTCGAGCCAGTAGTCGAAGCCGTCGATCGTCACCCAGCGCGGCTCCCACGGCGTCCCGCTGCGCGTGTGCGTTTCCATCGCGAGACCCTCGAGTCGCCGCAGGTTCGAGTCGTTGCGGAAAATAATTTCCTTCGCGCCGGTCAGCTCCGCGAGCAAGTCGCCGATCTGGGCCGCGCGCTTGTCCATCGCGAGCGTCTGGATCTGCAGCACGATCGCATCGCCAAACTGATCGGCGACGACACCGGGCAGACCGTCCGACTCGGACCAGACGAGGCGGCGATAAAGTCCGCTCACGCCGTGTAGGGCGGGGTCTCCCGACCCCGCCGCGCCCGCGTTGCCAGCCGCCGGAACCTGAACCGGCGGGGTCTGGAGACCCCGCCCTACATTGTCGCGCCGCGCGATCGCCGCCGTCAGCGCACCGCGCAGATACGCCTCATCGAGCGCCACGCGCTCGCGGCCCAGCCGACGCCAGACGATCTGCGACTTCGAGTTGTAGATGCCGGTGCCGAGCAGACGCCCCGTGCGATCGCGACACTCGACGACTTCGCCGTCGTGTTCCGCCGGCAGCAACGCCTCGACTTCATTCGCGAACACCCACGGGTGTCCCTCGAGCACGCGCCCCTTGGCGTTCGGTTTTAGTTTAAGTGAAAGTAGCACAACCCGGCATCATTGCCGGATCGGTCGTCCGCAGAAGCACAAAATGCCTCGGGACCGTGTGCGGGCGCCAAATGCCAGGCGCGCGCCCAATCCGCGAGCACCTCGCGCAGGTCGGACCACAGCTTTTGTTTGATGGGATCCATGCCGTCCTAATCGGCACAAAACACCCGACAGTTGAGCGTGATCGCACGGTAGCGGAAGCCGTGAGGCTTTCGCTACCGCGCCGCCTCGCAGCAGACGGGCGAAATTCTCACGAATTCCGCTACTCACCCCGCGCTACTCGTGCCCGCCACCGCATTGGCCTGACGGCCCCAAGACTACCAAGCCCGATCGCGTCGCCCCATCGGTCTCGCCCCGCGAAACACGCTCAGGTTTTTTCAGGTCTCCCCAACCCAAAAAAGACTTCCCTCGCCCGCCGCCGCACCGTTTCCTGACCAACTCCACTCTCCGCTCGGTCCCTTTCACTTTCACTCTCCCTCTGACTCGTGAGCCCCGCTCAAGAAATCGCCCGCCGCCGCACCTTCGCGATCATCTCGCACCCCGACGCGGGCAAGACGACGCTGACCGAGAAATTCCTCCTCTACGGCAACGCCATCCACCTCGCCGGCGCCGTGAAGGATCGCAAGAACCAGCGCGCCACCGCCTCCGACTGGATGGAGCTCGAGAAACAGCGCGGCATCTCGATCAGCTCGACCGTTCTCCAATTCGATTTCGCCGGCTGCGCGGTCAACCTCCTCGACACGCCCGGACACAAGGACTTTTCCGAAGACACCTACCGCGTGCTCACTGCCGTCGACGCCGCGCTGATGGTAATCGACGCCGCGAAGGGCGTGGAAACGCAGACGCGCAAACTCTTCGAAGTCTGCCGCCGCCGTGGCGTGCCGATCTTCACGTTCATGAACAAGTGCGACCGGCCGACGCGCAACCCGCTCGAGCTGCTCGACGAACTTGAGAGCGTCCTCGGTCTGCAATCGTCGCCCGTCATCTGGCCGCTCGGCAACGGCCCGTCGTTCAAGGGCGTGTTCGACCGCCGCACGCGCCAGGTTCACCTCTTCGAGCGCGTGCCCGGCGGCGCGTTCCAGGCTCCCGTCAACGTCACCTCGCTCAACGATCCCGCCGTCCGCGCCAAGCTCGACGACGACACCTACGCCGCCGTCACTGAGCAGCTCGAGATGCTCGACGGCGCCGGCCATCCGTTCGACCTCGACGCCATTCAGCACGGCCAGCAGACGCCCGTCTACTTCGGCAGCGCGGTGAACAACTTCGGCATCGAGCTCCTCCTGAACGGATTTCTCAAAGACTCCGTCCCGCCCGCACCGCGCCGCGCGATGACGGTTAGCGGCGTCGGCCTCGAAGAGATCGCCAAAGCCGCCTCCGAGCCCGCCAACGAGACCAACTCCCGCGTCATCCCGGTCGATTACCCGAAGTTCTCCGGCTTCATCTTCAAGATTCAGGCGAACATGGACCCGAAGCACCGCGACCGCATCGCGTTCCTGCGCGTGTGCTCCGGCAAGTTCGAGCGCGACATGGTCGTCACGCACCAGCGCACCGGCAAACAGGTCCGTCTCTCGTCCTCGCACAAACTCTTCGGCCAGGAACGCGAGACCGTCGACGAGGCGTGGCCGGGCGACGTCATCGGCATCGTCGGCCACGACGCCTTCGGCATCGGCGACACGCTCACCGAGGACCGCACGATCCTCTTCAACGAGATCCCGCGCTTTCCGCCCGAAGTTTTCAGCTATATCTCGAACCCCACCGCCGGCGATGCGAAGAAATACCGCGCCGGCCTCGAGCAGCTCTTGCAGGAAGGCGTCGTCCAATCTTTCACCGCGAAAAACGCCCCGGCCGGCGCCACTCTCCTCGCCGCCGTCGGTCCGCTGCAATTCGAAGTCGTGCAATGGCGCCTCCAGAGCGAATACAACGCCGAGTCGCGCCTCGCCCCAACGCCGTGGACGCTCCTCAAGTGGGTCGTCGTCCCCGATTCGATGAAAGGCGCGAAAGGTTTCGACAGCTCGCGCGTCGTGGTCGCCTCCGGTGTCAGCTTCGGCGCAGACAAGTTCGAAAACCCCGTCGTCCTCTTCCCGAACGACTGGACGATGCGCTACTTCGTCGAGAAGAACCCGGACCTGAAGCTCCTCGATCTCCCGCCCGAGCAGCACGTCGAGTAGGGCCAGTTTTCAACTGGCCCTAAAAATCGCCGTCCCCACCCGCGCCGCGCAATTTCCCGCGTCACGTGATCGCGTAGTCGATCCGCGCTCGCCGCCGCCATCGTCCGCGAATCCTCCCCGAACCGGCCAGTCACAGACTGGCCCCTACCCTAGCGTCACCGCGGCGGCGCGCGCACATCGGCCCGCGCGCCGCGCGGCTTGAGTCGAATTTCACAAAATTTTCCCGGCGCTAAATTTCCCCGCGCCACGGACGATTTCCTCCCCGTCGCTAGTTGCACGAGTGACACCCGCGCGGCACGGATGCCGCATCCCACGCACCCCCGGCTCAAGGACGAACCATGTCAGTCGTCATCAACACGAATTACGCTGCGACGTTGGCCGCGAACAATCTCGCGTCCTCCTCCTCGCTGCTCCAACGCAGCCTCCACCGCCTCGCCAGCGGTTCGAAGATCGTCGCCCCGCAGGACGACGCCGCCGGCCTCGCCGTGTCGATGAAGCTCACCGCGACCGCTCGTCGACAGAGCGCCGCCGCCGCCAATCTCGGCAACGCCACCTCCTTTCTCCAAACGCAGGACGGCGCCCTCCAGGTCGCGGGCAAGGTCCTCAGCCGCATCGGCGAGCTGAAAACCCTCTACAACGACCCGACGAAAAACTCCGCCGATCTCGCAAACTATCAGGCCGAGTTCGCCCAGCTCCAAACCCAGCTCACTTCGCTGGGTAACGAAAAATTCAACGGCAAGGCCCTCTTCGGCGCCACCGGCCTGACCGTCCCCGTCACGGAGGATGGCGCCGGCTCGATCGCCATCGATGGAGTGGAACTCACGGGCACCCCTGCGTTCCCGACTTTGTCCGACAACTTCAGCAATCTCAGCAATTGGACCGACGACAGTTTCGGTGGCTCCGCCTACGTCGCCGGCAACGAGCTGAATCTCGACGGTTCCTTCGGCATCGTTACCACCAACCAAACTTTCTCCGATCCGTTCGAGATCAACCTCGAGTATCAGAGCAAGAACATCGGCGATATCTTTTCGGTGTGGCTCGGCGACGCCGGCACCATCATCGGTTCAGCCAACCCCGGAGACACCGCGTGGCACAGCATGCGGATCACCTTCGATGGCACCACCACGAATGCCTACATCGACGGTTCGGCCAGCCCCGCGATGTCGACCACGCCGTCACCTGCCTCCGGTCCGATTCAGCTTTCGTCCAACGCCGCTAACGGCGTCCGGGTCCGCAATTTTTCGATCGAGAGCACCGACGGAGCAGGCGCGATTTCCGACGTCACCTCAGCCGCCGATCTCGCGAGCCTCTCGCTCAGCTCCGTCAGCACCGCGATTCAGAATATCGCGAAGAACCGCTCCACCAACGGCGCGCAGCAATCGCGTCTCCAATTCGCCGCCGAAGTCCTCAGCGTCAACAAAGCCAACATCGAAGCCGCCAACAGCCGGATCATGGACGTCGACGTCGCCGAAGAATCCACGACGCTCGCCCGCTACAACATTCTGGTTCAATCCGGCACCGCGATGCTCTCCCAAGCCAACCAGTCGGCGCAGATGGCGCTGCGCCTGCTCGGGTAGTCTCGCTGCTCATCGGGCGTTTGACCCGGCGCGAGCATTGCGGCATTCGGAGCGTGTGAAAACGCCCGCTGCCCTGTTCCTCGCGTTCCTCCTTCCCGTCGCCGCCGCGACCTTCGCTGCCGACGCCCCCGCACAGTCCGGCGCCACCGCACCAGCACCCGCCGCGAAACCCGTCATGCTCATCGTCCACGGCGCGTGGGGCGGCGCGTGGCAATTTTCCAAAGTCGACCCACTCCTCCGTGAAAAGGGCTTCGACGTCCGTCGCCCCACGCTCACCGGCCTCGGCGAGCGCGCACACCTTTCTTCGAAAGACATCGGCCTCGAAACGCACATCCAGGACGTCGTGAACGTCATCCTCTTCGAACGCCTCGAGAACGTCATCCTCGTCGGCCACAGCTACGGCGGCATGGTCATCACCGGCGTCGCCGACCGCGTGCCGGAGCGCATCAAGAAACTCGTCTATCTCGACGCCATGGTGCCCAACGACGGAGAATCCGCCGCCCAGGTGATGGGCAGCACCGAGTGGATCGATAAGATGACGAAAGACGGCATGATCGTCCCGCCGTGGGTGCGTCCGGGCCAGCCCCATCCGTTCGACGTCCCGCATCCCGCCAAGACCTTCACCGATCCGCTCACCCTCAAAAACCCCGCCCGCGAAAAGCTTCCCGTGGTCTACATCCTCACCGTCGATCCCGGCCAAAAGCCCGAACAGGACGGTTTCTGGAAATCCGCCGAACGCGCCCGCGCCCGCGGCTGGACCGTCACGATCATGGAAGCCGACCACAACCCGCAATGGCGCAAGCCGGTCGAGACGGCGGAGCTGCTGGGGGCAACGAAATAGCTCCAGTCGAGATGACCCTTTCCAACTTGCAGCGCCAATGGAAGAACGCGGCCTCAACGCGCCATCTAAAAATCAAGATGCCCTTCAGTCTTCGCCTCGCGAATGGGAGTCGGGTCACCGCCGAGGTTTTGCTCGATGGATACGGAGCACCGCGCGGGATGCTTATCTTTTCCAACTATCGCCACGTTAAGGACCACAAGAACGCGATCACCGAAGCGGGTTACGGCTACACCTGCATGCCACAACCGAGCCCGCAGAAGATCACGTCCATGGAGACCATTGACCAAGCGTTGCGCGATTGGAGTTTGTAGACGCTCTCCACACTCCGCTATCGAAGGCTTAACGGAACATCGCTATCCCATAAATACGAAGGCCGCCTACCCCTAGGCGGCCTTCACCCTAACACCAAGCAAACACTATGAACGTGAAGAAAGACGCACGACCCCCGCTCCGCGTTCAAGCATCCCGCAACTTTCTGCACGAAAGTTCACGCCGCCGACACCCGCGCGTGACTCGGTCGTAACACGTCGGTTAAAAACCGCCCTCCGGATGAAATTTCACCGCGACCGCCCGCCCGCCGCCCGCGTCATCCATCGCCACGCCTGGCTCTGGGAGCCGCTCGAGAGCGAGCCCGGCTTCGTCCTGCGCTCCATGTTCGGCGCCAAGGCCGTCTACCTCGACGGCAAGATCGTGCTCTGCTGCAGCACCGGCGAAGAGCCGTGGTGCGGAATGCTCCTACCCACCGACCGCGCGCACCACGCCGCCCTGTGCGCCGAGTTTCCCGCCCTGAGCATCCACCCTGTCCTCGGCAAGTGGCTCTACCTCCCCGAATCCGCCGCCACCTTCGAGCGCACCGCCACCGCGCTCGTTCAACTCATCCGCCGCCGCGATCCGCGTATCGGGGTGGTGCCGCCCCCGAAGAAACGGAAATCCGGCCGTCCCGCCTCACCTCGCTCGGCCCGCGCCGGCCACCGCCCGAAATGAAAGCCCGCTTCTTCAAATCCGCCGCCGATTTCCGCGCGTGGCTCGAGAAAAACCATGCGACCGCGACCGAGTTGTGGGTCGGTCTCTACAAAAAACACGTCGCGCACCGCGGCCTCACCTACCAGGAGGCCGTGCTCGAAGCGCTGTGCTTCGGCTGGATCGATAGCGTCATGCGCCGCATCGACGACGAGAGCCACATGCAACGCTTCACCCCGCGCAAACCCGGCAGCGTCTGGAGCAACGTCAACGTCGCCCACGTCGAGCGTCTCACCCGCGAAGGCCGCGTGGCGCCAGCCGGCCTCGCCGCATTCGCCGCCCGCAGCGCCGCGAAAACCGGCCTCTATTCCTTCGAGCGCAAGCAAGCCGCCGAGTTTCCGCCGGCGCTGCTCCGCCTGTTCAAGGCCAACGCGGCCGCCTGGAAATTCTTCAACGCTCAGCCGCCCGGCTATCGCCGCCTCGCCACGCATCACGTCGCCTCGGCGAAACAGGAAGCGACCCGCCAGCGTCGGCTCGAAAAGCTGATCGCCGCATCGGCCGCCGGCGTGCGAATCGACTGAGCGACCCGCATCCTCGCAGAGTGGCCCGGGCCGTTCGGCTCTCCCGGCGGCGCTAATACGCCGCATCATCCGCGCTGCGTTCCAACGCGAGAACACGATATGCGGAGCCGCGCACGCCCGCGCAGCGTATGCTCGCGCACCATGAAATGGTGCCGCGCGCTCGGGCCGAGCGGATTATTCCGGTTCTCTTTCATCCTGCCGCAAGCGCATACACGGCGTCGTTTCGAGCGCTGCGCTCGCGGCTTCCTGCTCCCGCTCGCGCTCGCCCTCGTCAGCACCGCCGCCGCCAGCGAGCGCGCGATCGTCTCTCTCGCCTGTCCGCTCGACGGCACCTCGTTCGAAGCCGTGCAGGATCTCTCCGGCTACGCCGAGGGCCAGCGGCTCGACCTCAAGAAACTCGGCCCAATCAGTCAGCCGCCGGCCCTCGCGCGCTGCCCGCAGTGCGGATTCCCCCTTTTCACCAAGTATCCCACGACCGAAGAAGTCGCGCGCCTGCGCGAAGTCGTCGCCGGAAAGCGTTTCCGCACCGAAGCGCTCCCCGCCACTCCGTGGTTCGCGCTCGCGATCCTGCGCGAGGAATTGCGCGCCGACCCGTTCGAGATCGGACGAACCTATCTCTGCGCAAGTTGGGAAGCCGAAGACGACGAACACGGCGACTACGCCCGCGCCGCGGAACGAGCGCTCCTCTGGTTCGACCGCGCGGCAGACGACCTCCGCGAAAAACGCGATCGTCGCGCCGATAGTCTCATGGCCCGCTATCTCGGGGTGGAACTTTGCCGTCGGCTCGGCCGTTTCGACGAGGCGCGGCAACGCCTCGATCGCCTCGGCACGGTCCGGGAGCAAGCCCTGCCCTGGCTCAACCGTTTTCTCGGCGAGCAGGCTCGGCTGATCAGCGCGCGAAACGCCGCGCCCGACAGCGGCCGGGAAGCGCTGCCGCGCGCGCCGCGTTGAGCGGGAATTTTCTCCATGAAAACCATGCCTCGCTGCTCGTGGCGTTCGTCCTTCGGCCGCAGTCTCCTTGCCTGCGGTCTGCTTCTGGGCGCGCTCGGCACACCGTCGCTCTTCGCACAGCGCGGGGACCGAACCGCGCCGGCGACCGCGGGTTTATCCGTGGCGGACACCCGGATCGGCGTCCGACTGAAGACCGTCGCCTCGCGCGGCGGCGATATCGTCGTCATCGACAAGATCCTTCCCGGCACGCGTTCGGCGCACATGGATTTGAAGCCGGGCGACGTGCTCACCCACGTCAACGACCAACCCGTCGCTTCCCTCGATCAGGCGGCTCAGACGATCGACGCGTGGGCCGCCAACGAGGAGGGACCGCTGTCGCTCGTCCTCTCCCGCGGAAAAAGCAAATTGAAGTTCTTCCTCTATCCGCTCGCCGAGACCGCCGGCTCCGGACAACCCGTCCGGCCACCTCCGCCCGGCAGCATTGCCGGCCGCGGCCCGCGCGCCGTGGTCGCCATCGAGCAGGTGATGGCCGCCAAACGCGAAGCCGTCCGCGGACGCCGGTTACCCGTCAACCAAACGCCGGGCACGCTCGCCCGCGGCGACCTCAACGATCCATGGACGATTCCCGGCCTCACTCCGCGTTCGACCGACGGCGCCGGCATTAACGTCCTGCGCCGCGTCTTCATCGATCCCGCGACCGGCGAGCTGGCCTTCGCCGGCTACTACGATCCCGCCTTTGCGACCGGCCCCATCGACTACTCGACTCTGCTCCACGACGCGCTGCGCAGCCCGTCGCCGTCGTTCAGCCTCGAACCGACCGCAGCGTCGAAGGCCGCCGGCGCCGCCTTCGTCCGTCAGTTCGATCAGCAGATGCAGGCCAACCTCGGCGACCTCGCCGCCGGCAAGGCGTGGCTGCTCGGCATCTTCAATCAGCTGCTCACCAACCCGAATCTCGAAGCCGACCGCCAGCGCTTCGTTGCGCGCGGCGTCGAGTTGCTCGGCGCGTCGGCCGACGAGATCCCCGTTTGCGTGCGCGGCATGCTCGGCCAAGTGCCGGCGGGCTCGCCGGAATGGGCGATCTTCTGGTCTTATTGCTACACCAAACTCGGCAGCCTCGGCGGCGCCACCTTTGTCCGCGCCGGCGCCGCTAACGACCAAGCCGGGCTGAGCATCGCGCTCGATCTGCTGGGCGTGTTGCCGACGATCAACGCCATCCGCCAACAGAAACAGTCCGGCGCGCTGTCCGAGGCGCAGGCGCAAACCCAGGCTGAGGTCGCCATCTGGGGCGCGATTTTCCGCAACTGCGGCGTGGCCGACCAACGCTGGCGCGCGGCGGGCGATCGCGCCGGCCGGACCGGCGACATCACGGCGTTCCGCGCGGTGGCCGACGACGTCAACGCCAACCTCGTCCGCGAGCGCATCATCGAACCGTGGCTCAACGGCCTCGTGCTGTCGGAAAATTTTCTCCAGGCCATGCACCGCATGCCGCCGCTGGAGGTCGCGCCGGTTTACCTCGACGGCCTCGCGCCCAACTCCGAGCTCGCGCGCACGTTCCTCGCGGCCGATTGGACGCTCAAGACGCTCGGCACCACGCCGGAGCTGGCCAAGCGCGTGCCCGGCCACGTCACGCCCAGCCAGTTCGCCTTCCGCCTCGAAGCCGAGCGCAACGTCTACGAACTCGGCGATCTCAGCGTGCGCTTCTGGCTCGTGCCCGAGGCGGTCGCCTTGCAAGCCGCGCCCGACGGCAGCGTCGTCACTTTCGGCGACGCGCGCCCCGGCGTTCGCGCGCGGATCATGAGCCACGACCGCTGCAATTCCGCCGCCGCCCGCCGCCTCGCCGAGGATGCGATGCAAGGCTACGCCGCGATGCTCACGAGCCGTTACGCCGACTACGCCCGCGCGCTGCCCGACCTGCATCGCCTCCGCGAAGCCGCCAAGGTGCTCGCCCTCGTCCGCTGGGCGCAGGCCCGCGGCACCACGCTCGCCCCGCCGCTGCCGCCCGCGCCGGCGGCGCCGCTGCCCGCGCAATTCCAACGCGGCTTCTGGACCGGCAACTTTGACTCCTCCGGCGAGCGAACATTCTTCGGCCTCGTCGCGATTGGCGGCGTCGACTTCGGTCCCGACACCGGCAACGCCTGGGTGCAGGCCGGTGTCGATCCCGCGCTGAAGACCACGGCGCTCGGCCAACTCGTCGGCAGCGCCAGTCTCGGCCGCGCCGCCGTGGACGCCGCGGCGAAAGGCGACCTCGAGGCCGCCCGCTCGCTCGCTGACCAGAGCGCCCGCGCGATGACCGGCGATTTCGACTTCACCGGCCACCCCGCGCTCGCCGGCATCCCGGAAGCTTCGCCGCCCTCGCCGGTCGACGCCGCGCTGCTGCAAAGCGAAGTGCTGCTGCAAACCCGCCAGAACATCGACCTGATGGAACACGCGCAAAAAGTCCTCCGCCAGACCGGCGCGCCCGACTTGGCCCGCGCTGAGGCGCTGGATCGATGGAACCGCGGCCAAGAAAATCTGCGGCAGCTGCAAACCGTGCCCGAGTCTCCGCTGCCCCCGCGCCAAGTCGTGCAGCTCCTGCGCAGCGGCGAGTGGAAGCCGCCCCCGAAATCCATCGCGACCGCTCCCGTCGTTCCCGCGACCAAACCTCCGCCCGCCGTCGATCCCGCGGAGCGCGCCCGCCTCCGCGGCGAGATCACGCAGCTGCGCACCGAGCTTTGCCGCATCCAAACGCAGCTCCGGCGCTTCAACGCCACGATCCAGCTGGACCAGGACCAGCGCGCCGAATGGGAAAAGGTCACGAACGACGCCTACGAAAGCGCGTTGAAGCGCGCGCAGGAAAAGTTCGAGGAGTTCAGCGTCGATTTCCCCGGCGACATTCTAAAGGAGAAGCTCGAGACCGTCACCGACCCCGCCGAACGCGCGAAGATCGAGCGCGCGCTGCGTCTCGTCGACCGTTTCAAGGACGCCTACACCACGCGCGACTTCTCCGAATGGGCCGCGAAGGAAGAATTCACGCGCGAGGAAGTCATCGAGGGCATCAAGCAGATCGTCGAAATCTGCGAAGTCGAAGAGCGCATCAAGGATTACCTCGGCAAGAAGTGGGGCCTGCAGCGCGCCATCGCCTACTACGAGGCCGGCGACGACCTGCTCACCTCCGCCTACGATGTCACGGCCGAGGTCGTGGCGTGGCGCCGCCTCCAACAGCTCAACCGCAACAGCGACGGTTTCCTGAAGGCCACCGAAGCGTCCGGCCGTCGCTTGCGCGAGCTCATCGCCGCCATCCACGAACGCGAAGTCCGGCTCGGCCTCGATCCCGGCAGCACCAAGGAGCCTTGCGCCGCGCCCTGACCCGCAAAATTCCGCCAGCGGTCGGCAAAGCGCGCGCAGCCGCCGCCGCGCTCGCCTGCTTGAATGGGCGATGCACTCCACCTCGACTCCGAGTATCCACGGGCACGAAGTCATGGACGCCATGCAGGCGTCGGGCCTCCTTTTCACGCGCGACAGCCTCGCTTCCTTCATCGCCGAGCGCTTCGGCGCCGCCGCGCGTTTCCACACTTGCTCTGCCGAGGGCATGACCGCGCGTGAGCTGGTGAATTTCCTCGCGGATCGCGGCAAGTTCGTCGGCACCGAGGAAGGCTTCACCCTCAATCCCGCGCGCGTCTGCCAGCATTGATATACGCAGCGCAAGATTGCGCGCTTCGCTCCCGTCAGCTCAACTACCCCCAATGACCTCCCCCCAAGTCTTTCTCGGCACCGACAGCGGCGCCACGACGTCAAAGACCGGCGGCATTCTTGCCGACGGCACGATCATTTCGCAGCAGCTCCGACAGAGCTCCACGAACTCGCAGGCCGGCACCGCGGCCGTCGTGAACGGCTGGGTCGAGGGCGCCGCCGGCTTTCTCGCCGATCACGGTTACACTTGGGCCAACGTGCGCGCCGTCGGCCTCGCGCTGCCGGGGCCGTATCTCAGTTACGGCATCATGGGCAAGGCCGCCAATCTGCCCGCGAGTTTCCACGGCTGGAATTTTCACGCAGACTACGCCACCGCGCTCGCGCAGGCGGCCGGCCGCGCCATCCCGCTCGTCGTCGGCAACGACGGTAATTTCGGCGGCGTCGGCGAGGCACATCGCGTGACCGGCGGCCGCAAGGCCGGCGTCCTCATGCTCGCTCCCGGCTCCGGCTTGGGCGCGGCTTACGTCAGCCCCGAAGGCGTCCCCCTCGATGGCGACACGCTCTCCGGCATGGAAGGCGGCCACATGCCCGCGCCGCTGCATCTGCTCGGCGGTATTCGCCCCTTCGCCTGCGGCTGCGGTCGCGACTGGGGTTGCGTCGAGGCCTACACGACAATCTCCGGTCTGCCGCAACTGCTCGCTGAGTTCCTCAAGCAATATCCCGAGCACCCGCTCGCCAAATCGTCCGCGCCCGACAAAGAAAAAGCCCTCTCATTGCGCACGCTGGCGCAGAAGGGCGACGAACTCGCGCTCGCGATCTTCGATTTCCAAGCCCGCGCGCTCGGCTTGCATGTCGCGAACCTCCTGATGGCGCTCGACACCGAATACGTCGTCATCGGCGGCGGACTGATCGACCCCGGCGCCACGACCCCGGAGTTCCGCCATCGCTACCTCACCGGCATCCGCGAGGCGGCCGAGCCCTATCTGTGGGAACCGCAGCGGACCGGCTTGAAAATCGTCGCAGCTACCCTCGGCGAGTTGTCCCAAGCGATCGGCGCCGCGCTCGTCGCCCGGCACACGTTCGGCGACAAGCGCTGAGCCTTTTCCTGGCGAATTGCCTTAATCTGCCGTTGCGCGCCGCCGGCGACGGCTCCTACGTTGCGCGCATGCCTCGCTGGCCCAGGCTCGCTTTTGCGCTCGCGCTTTTCGTCGGCACGGCCGCGGCGGCTGCGGAGGCAAATCGTCTCGCCGCACTCGAGAAGCAACTGCGCAACGCCGCTCCCGCCGAACGCACCGCGGTGCTGGTCCAACTTTCGAGCGAGATCGAAGGCGACGACATGCAACGCGCCTGGGACTACGCACAGCAAGCCCGCCAAGCCGCCCTCGCCCCACCCGACCAGATCCGCGCTGATATCCGCATCGCGGCCCTCGAACGTCGACGCGGCCACTACGCCGCCGCCCTCGCGCTCGCGAACAGCGCGGTCCAACGCGCCCGCGCCCTCGGTGACGATGCCCTGCGCGCCGACGCGCTGCTGATCGTGGGCTGGACGCAAGGCAGCCTCGCCAACTTCCCCGCCGCGCTCGACACCTACCGCGAGCTCACGCCCTTGGCCGAAGCGCGCGGAGATCGCGTCTTCCTCGCCCGCGTCTACTCCGCCATGGGCGTTGCCTATGCCGACGGCGGGGATGCGGTGCGCGCCCGCGCGGCGTATGAAACCGCGCGTCAGCACGCCGAGCGCACCAGCGACCAGCGTGTCCTCGCGTCCGTGCTCAACAACCTCGGCGTCCTCGCCGTCAATGCGAAGGATTTTCCCGCCGCCCACCGCTACCATGAACAGGCCCTCGCGCTCCGCCTGGCCAGCGGCGCCGACACGCGCGGCATTGCCGACTCGCACCAAAATCTCGCCGAGCTCGCCGTCGTCGAAGGCCGCCCCGCCGACGCCATCGTCGAGATCGAGCAAGCCATCGCCGGTCACGCGAAACTGAACCTCAAACGCAACCTCGCCAACGCCCGCCTCACCTACGCCACCGCTCTCCTGCAGCTGAAACGCCCGCACGAAGCGCTCGCGCAAATCGAGTCCGCGCGCCAGCTGGCCGAGTCGCTCGCCAGCGCCACGATGCGCGAACGCGCCGCGCGCGCCTACGCCGCCTTCCACGAAACCCAAGGCGATTTCCGCGCCGCCCTCGAGTGGGAGCGCAAGGCTGCCGCCGCCCACAGCGACGCGGTCGGCGAACGCTCGCGCCAGCGGCTCGACACCCTTCAGGCGCAGTTCGACGCCGAGCGCCGGCAGCACGAAATCGAAACCCTGCAACGCGAGAAAGCCGAGCGCGCGGCGGCACTCAGCTCCGTCCGCTGGCAACGCGCCACGCTGCTCGCGATCCTCGGCCTCGGCGCCGTGCTCGCGTTTTCGGTCGCCAGCCGCGTCCGCACACAACGCCGCGCCGAGCAGCGCATCCTGGCCGAGACCCACGCCGCCAAGGAGGCCGCCGAGCACGCCGGCGCCCTGAAGTCGCGCCTCGTGAACATGGTGTCGCACGACATCCGCGGCCCGCTCCACAACGTCCTGCATTTCGTCGAGGAATCCCGCCACGAACGCGACCCTCGCACGATCGCGGCCAACCTCGACGTCATTGCCGCCGAGACGCAGCGCGTCTCCTCGCTTGCCCAGGACCTGCTCGACGCTGCCGCCCTCGAAGTCGGCCGACTGGAACTGCACCGCACGCCCGTCGACCTCGCCGAGATCGTGCGCGCGACGCTCGGCCAACTCGAGTCCGCCGCCCGCGCCAAGGCGCAGACGCTGGAATTTGTCTCCGGGTCGCGCGACGCCGGCGTGCTGGAGGGCGACGCCAGCCGTCTCGCGCAAGTCGTCACCAATCTCGTCAGCAACGCCATCAAGTATTCCCCGCGCGGCGCACCGATCGCGATCGCGTTGGAACGTGCCGCGACCGCCGTCCGCCTGACCGTGCGCGATCGCGGGCCGGGCATTCCGTCGGCGGAGTTGCCGCATTTGTTCAAACCGTTCTCCCGGCTCACCGCCCGCCCGACGGGTGGAGAATCCACGGTCGGACTCGGACTTTCCCTCGCCCACGACCTCGTGCGGCTGCACGGCGGCACCATCAACGTCGCGTGCCCACCGGAAGGCGGCAGCGTGTTTACCGTCGAGTTGCCGATCGGAGCGCCGCCGTCCACCGCGGCCTGACTCGGCGATTGCCGCGCGTGACCGCGCTCGCAATCGTGCCCGCATGACTCCCGCTGAGATCCACGGCCTGCTGAATTTCCTGCGTCGCGCCGAACGCCTGAAAACCGTCACGCGCACCTCGTGGACCTCGGAAGGAAAACAGGAAAGCACCGCCGAGCACACGTGGCGGCTGTGCCTCTTCGCGCTGAGCGTGAAGCCGTGGTTCCCGGAGCTGAATTTCGAACGCGTGCTCGCCATCGCGCTCGTGCACGACCTCGGCGAAGCGATCAGCGGCGACATCTCCGCCGTGTTGCAAGTCGGCGCGCCGCCCAAGCACGAGCAAGAGCGCCGCGACTTGTTGGAACTGATCGGTGACGCGCCCGAGTCAGTGCGCATGAACCTCGTGGCGTTGTTCGACGAATACAACGCCGCCGCCACGCCGGAGGCGAAATTCGTCAAGGCCTTCGACAAGCTCGAGACGATCCTCCAGCACAACCAAGGCCGCAACCCGGCGACGTTCGACTACGCCTTCAACCTGCCCTACGGCCAGGCCTACACCGCCGGGCATCCGATGATCGTGAAGCTCCGCGAAATCCTCGATGCGGAGACCAGCGCCCGCGCCGCCGGCGACCGCCCGCCCCCGCCCTGAGGCGGAAACATGCGAACGGGAAAAAATTTTCGAATGAACCGTGGGGAGCCGTTTGGTGATCGTAGGGCTCGACCTTGTGTCGAGCCTGACGTGCGAGCGTGGCTCGTGCTCGGCGCGTAGCCAAGGCCTCACACAAGGTGAGGCCCTACATCAACCAGCGGACCGACTGCAACGTTCCGGCTCAGGTCGGGCGGCGCCGCTGAGCCCGCCGAGACTCCGTTGCGGCGCTCGTCCATGCGTCGCCGTGCTCCCGCCCTCCCCGCTTGCCACCTCGGCGAATTCCGCTTCGCTCCGCGCATGCTTCGTCGTCTCCTACCCCTGTTCGCGGCGATGTGCGCCGCCGCCTTCGCTTCCGAAGCGAAAACGGCCACCGCTCCCACGACCGTCTACGTCAAGGCCGCCCGCCTCATCGACCCGCAGTCCGGCACCGTCCTGCAGGACCAGATCATCACCCTCACCGGCGACAAGATTTCGGCCGTGAGCGCGCTGGCCGCGACGACCTTGCCCGCGGACGCCCGCGTCATCGACCTCGGCAACGCCACCGTGCTGCCCGGGCTGATCGATTGCCACACGCACGTGACGAGTCAGCCGGAGAATTTCTACGAGGACATCTTCCGCAAGAGCCCGATCGACGAAGCGACCACCGCGCACCTCTATGCGCGCCGCACGCTGCTCGCCGGCTTTACCACCATCCGCAACGTCGGCGGCGGCAACTACGTCGACTTCGCCCTGCGCCGCGCCATCGAGAAAGGGCAAGTCGCGGGCCCACGCATGCAGGCCAGCGGCCCGTCGCTCAGCGCCACCGGCGGCCACGGCGACCTCAACGGCATGTCGCCTTACGTGCGTTTCGAGGGTGACATCAACGGCGTGGCCGACGGCGTCGATGCCGTCCGCAAGAAGGTTCGCGAGAACATCAAATACGGCGCCGACGTCATCAAGATGCTCGCGACCGCCGGCGTGTTGTCCGAAGAGGAATCCGTCGGCGCGCCGCAATACCAGCTCGACGAGATGAAGGCCATCGTCGAGGAAGCCGCACTCTGGGGCCGCAAGGTTGCCGCGCACGCTCACGGCACCGAAGGCATCAAGATGGCGATCCGCGCCGGCGTCGCCTCGATCGAGCACGCGAGTTTCATCGACGACGAAGGCATCGCGCTCGCCAAGGAGCGCGGCACCTACCTCGTGCCCGACATCTACAACGATGACTACATCCTCGCCGAGTATTCGCGCATGGGCTACCCGGACAAAATCATCGAGAAAGAGCGCAAGGTCGGCCGCACGCAGCGCGAGAACTTCCAGAAGGCCGTGAAGGCTGGTTGCAAAATCGCCTACGGCACCGACTCGGGCGTCTATCCGCACGGCTGGAACGGAAAGCAGTTCTTCCACATGGTGAAATGGGGCATGACGCCGCTCCAGGCGATCCAAGCCGCGACGGTGCACGCTGCCGATCTACTCGGCTGGCCAACCAAGGTCGGCCAGATCGCACCTGGTTTCTACGCCGACCTCATCGCCGTCAAAGGCGACCCGCTCACCGATGTCATCGTGCTCGAGAAAATCGATTTCGTGATGAAGGGCGGCGAAATCTACAAGGACGCGATCACCGGCCAGCCGGTGAAGCAATTCGAGTAAGCGCGTCGGCCGAGAGCGTCGCGTCCCGTGGTAGGTTGCGCGCTTGCCGCGCAACGCCCCCCTCACGCTCCGCGCGTCCACACTTCGTAGCAGCCGACGTGAGGAGGCTGGTGCCTACGACGCGGCTCTACAGCCTCCTCACGTCGGCTGCTACGCCACACGCTCCTCAATGCCCGTGCCCGTGCTCGAGGAAGATCATCATCAACCCGAGCACCGCGAAAATCATCCCCAGCAACGCCGCCTCGTAACGTTCCAGTTTTTGCAGCGGCAATTTCGAAAAACCCACCAACGTCAGCCAGGTGAACAGCAGCATGCCGATCAGCGTGCCCGCTGCGAGGATGCCACTTAGCACGACGAACCCGCGCCAACCGTAGTGCACGCCGGAGAGATACACCGGCAGGAAACCCTCGCACGGCGACAGCGTCAGCATCATGAACAACCCGCTGATCGCCGCCCAATCGCCCGCCTGGCGCGACACGAGTTTCGTGTCGGCAAGTTCCTCCTCCATATGCGTGTGATCGTCCGCGTGGCCGCAGTGCTCGGACTCCTCGTGACGACCGCCCGCGTGGTGATGCAACACGCCGCCGCGCACTTGTCGCCAGAAGAACCACCCCGCGATCACCAACAGCGCGCCGCCCGCGACGCGATTGAACATCTCTCCGAAATGCTCGTCCAGTTGCAGCCCGAGCCACGCGATGCCCAAGCCCAGCAGACTGGTCAGCAGCACATGCCCGAGCCCCGCCGCCATCGAAACCGTGAACGTCTTGCCCCGCGTCCAGCCGCGCGCCCGCGCCACGAGCACGAACGGCAGCCAGTGCGTCGGAATCGCAGCGTGAAAGAAGGCGACCGTGAAGCCGGTCACGGCAAGAGTGGCGAGCATGAGTGAAGCGGAGGGTTGAGCGAATCGCCCCGGGTTGGGACTGTCGACCTTGGACTTTAGCAAAGTCGTCAAGCGCTCGCAGCCGATTGCTGTTCGAGGTGGTCGCCGCTGTCCCAGCGGCGACTCGAACGCGGCAAACGTTCAGACCCCCGCCCCCCAACAAACCGCGCGCGAATCCCGCCAACTCCTGCGCGGCACCTCCGCCCACGGCTGAGCTACCATCGGATAAGGTTGTTGCCCGCCGTCCGCGGTCGGCTTTCTTAACCTATTCCACGCATGTCCGTTCCCGATCTCAACGCCGTCAGCAGCTACCTCCTCGCCCTCCAAGACACCATCTGCCAAACGCTCGAACGCGAGGACGATGGCGGCGAGTTTCGCGAGGATCGCTGGTCGCGTCCCGAAGGCGGCGGCGGTCGCTCGCGCGTGTTGGAGAACGGCGCGGTCTTCGAGAAAGCCGGAGTAAATTTCTCGCACGTCGCCGGCAAATCGCTCCCGCCTTCCGCCACCGCGCACCGCCCGGAGCTCGCCGGCAAGCCGTTCCACGCGATGGGCGTTTCGCTGGTCATCCACCCGCGTAACCCTTACGTGCCCACGAGCCACATGAACGTGCGCTTCTTCTGCGCCGGCGACCCGGCCGAAGTCAGCAGCTCGGGAATCGAAAATCGAGAATCCAAAATCGAAAATTCCACGTGGTGGTTCGGCGGCGGCTTCGATCTCACGCCCTATTACGGTTTCGAGGAGGACTGCGTGCACTGGCACCGCGTGGCCCGCGACGCCTGTTTCCCGCACGGGGCCGATCTTTATCCGCGCTTCAAGCAGTGGTGCGACGACTACTTCTTCCTGAAACACCGCAACGAACCGCGCGGCGTGGGCGGCCTCTTCTTCGACGACTTCAACGCCCTCGGCGCCAACGGCAGCTTCGCGTTCCTGCGCAGCGTCGGCGACGCCTTCCTGAAAGCCTACGTGCCGATCGTGCAGCGCCGCAAAGCGACGCCGTTCGGCGAACGCGAACGCGATTTCCAACTCTATCGCCGCGGCCGCTACGTGGAGTTCAACCTCGTCTGGGACCGCGGCACGCACTTCGGCCTGCAAAGCGGCGGTCGCACCGAGAGCATCCTCATGTCGCTCCCGCCGCTCGTCACGTGGCGCTACGATTTCCAACCGAAACCCGATACGCCCGAAGCGCGGCTCTACGACGTTTTCCTGAAACCCAAAGACTGGGCGAACCAATCCTAACTCCCGCTGCGTGCTACTCACTCCTCGCTACCCGCTACTCGCTCCTTCCACGAAATGACCTCCCGCGAACGTTTTCTCTCCGCCGTCAATTGCCAGCCGCTCGATCGCCCGCCGCTCTGGGTGATGCGCCAGGCCGGCCGCTACCTGCCCGAATACCGCGCGCTCAAGGCCAAGTCGTCCTTCCTCGAAATGGTGCGCACCCCCGATCTCGCCGCCGAAGTCACGCTGCAGCCGCTGCGCCGCTTCGCGCTCGATGCCGCGATCATTTTCTCCGACATCCTCGTCATCCCCGAGGCGCTGGGCCAGGGCTACAAGTTCCGCGACGAAGGCGGCATCGCGATGGAGTATCGCCTCGAAAACCGCGCCCAGCTTGACCGCCTCAACATCACCGGCGTCGCCGACCGACTCGACTACATGGCGCAATCGCTCGCGCTCGTGAAGAAGGAGCTGAAAGGCGAACGCGCGCTACTCGGCTTCGGCGGTTCGCCGTGGACCCTCGCGACCTACATGGTCGAAGGCGGCAGCTCGGAGGATTTCTCGCGCATCAAGGAACTGTTCTTCACCGACCGCGCGTTCTTCGACGCACTGATGGAGAAACTGACCGCGGCCGTGATCGAGTTTTTCCACATGCAGATCCGCGCCGGCGCGGATGCGATCCAGATCTTCGATTCGTGGGGCGGCATCATCGCCGGCCAGGATTACGAGGCCGCCTCGCTCCGCTGGATGCGTCAGATCATCGCCGCAATGCCCGCCGGCTTCCCGGTCATTCTCTACGCCAAGGGCTGCCCGATGCAGCTCACCGACATGGCGTTCTCCGGCGCGAAAGTGCTCGGCGTCGACTGGACCGTTGATCTCGGCGTCGTGCGCCGCCTCGTGCCCAACAACGTCGCGCTCCAAGGCAATCTCGACCCGGTGCTGATGAACACCACGCCCGACATCGTCCGCCGCGAAACGACGCGCGTGCTCGAAACGATGCGCGGCGCGAACGGTCACATCTTCAACCTCGGCCACGGCATCATGCCCTCCGCGAAGCTCGAGTGCATGCAAGCGCTCGTCGACACGGTCACGCAGTGGAAATGAACCGCGCGCGGCACAACGTTCGATCCCTCCCTCGCGCGGCAGCGCAGGTAGGGCCGGCTTCAGCCGGCCCAAAGGACTTTCGAAGCGCTTGAGCCGGCTGAAGCCGGCCCTACCCCCAACCGCCGACCTATCTTCTCATGAGCACCTCGAACCCGCAAAAATCAGTCGCGATCATCGGTGCCGGCATCGCCGGCCTCACGGCGGCCTACCGGCTGCACGAGCGCGGTTTTCGCGTGAAGGTATTCGAACGCTCCGCGCAGACCGGCGGAGCCATCCGCACGATCCGCGAAGACGGCTGGCTCGCCGAGGCGGGCCCCAACTCCGTTCAATTCGGCGCGCCCGAGCTCAAGCAACTCGTCGCCGATATCGGCCTCGAGCCCGACCTCCAGATTGCGAACGAGGCCTCGAAGAAGCGCTTCATCGTCCGCAACGGCTGGTTCATGCCCGTGCCGATGGGGCCCGGACAATTTCTCCGCACGCCGCTCTGGGGCTTCCGCACCAAGCTCTCCCTCTTCACCGAACTTTTCACCCGCCCGCGCGTCCGCAACACCGACGTCAGCCTCGCTGAGCTCGTTCGCTCGCACTACACGCAGGACCTCGTCGACTACGCGGTGAATCCCCTCGTCGCCGGCATCTACGCCGGCGATCCGGAAAAGCTCTCCGTCAAAAACGCCTTCCCAAGTCTCTGGGAAGCCGAACGCCTCAAAGGTTCGCTTCCGCGCGGCTTCATCGCCGCCGCCAAAGCCAAACGCGCCGCTGGCGCGCCGAAGAAAAAGGGCCCGACGCCGCTCGTCTCGTTCCGCCTCGGCCTGCAGCAGCTCACCGACACGATCGCCGCGCGACTGCCCGCCGGCTCCGTGGAGCTGAACACGAACGTCGAGACGATCATTCCCGGAAAGCCTCACCGCCTCGTCTGCTCGCGCGGCACCGAGAAATGCGGCGGCGAGTTCGATTTCGTCGTTCTCGCCGTGCCCGCGACCGCGCTGGCCCAGCTCACGTTCGGCACGCTCGGCGAGCGTCCGCTGGCCACGCTCGATACCATCACGCACCCGCCGGTGTCGTCGCTCTTCCTCGGCTTCAAGCGCGAAGACGTCACGCACCCGCTCGACGGCTTCGGCGGCCTGACGCCGGAGAAAGAGCGCCGCGATGTGCTCGGCATTTTGTTTTCCTCGACGCTCTTCCCCGGCCGCGCGCCGGAAGGCCACGTCGCGCTCACGGTCTTCGCCGGCGGTATGCGTCAGCCGGAGCACGCTCGTTTGAGCACCGATCAGCTCCTCGAGCGCGTCGATCGCGATCTGCGCGAACTCGTCGGCGTGAAGGGCAAGCCGGTGTTCGTGAAGCACTCGTTCTGGCCGCGCGCCATCCCGCAATACCAGATCGGCTACGAGCGCCACTTCGAGACGATGACGCGCATGGAGGACAACGCGCCCGGCCTCTTCATCGGCGGCCAGTGTCGCGACGGCATCTCGCTCCCCGATTGCTGCAAGAGCGGCGAAAAACTCGCCGCCCGCGTCGCCGACGCCGCCGCCAAGGGCTGAATCAAGCGCAGCGCAAGGTGGTCGCCGCTGTCCCAGCGGCGACGATCCAGCCGCGACCGCCATCGCCGCGCGCGGCGTGAGATTATTCTAACGCCGCACGTGCCGGTTTCTAATCTGCGCTCCGCTAGACTGCGGGCGCATGAAATCACTCGTTCGTCCGCCTCTGTCCGCGATCGCGACGCTCGGTCTCGTCGCCGCGACGCACGCCGCCACGGCACTCGACACCGAATGCAAGGTCTGCCGCGAAGGCCCGTCGCAGTTCCAGCAAATCAGCTAAGCCCTCGACGCCTCCCTGCGATGCCTTCTCCCCTCCATCCCGCCCTGGTCCATTTTCCGATCGTGCTGATCTTGCTCGGCACCCTCGTTGCCCTCCCGGCCGCAGTCACACCGCGATGGCACTTGCGCTGGATTGCCGCGGCTCTGCTCGCGATTGGGGCCCTCGGCGCCCTCATCGCCTCCGCGACCGGTGAACAAGACGGCGAAGCGATCGAGCACCAACCGCAGGTCAGCGCGCTGCTCGATCAACACGAGGAGTGGGCCGAGCGCACCCAAGGCTTCAGCATCGGCGCCGGCTTTCTCGCCGCCGTCGCCGCGGCCGCGACGTTGCGCTGGCCGCGCGCGGCGCGCGGTCTCGGTCTGGCGGGCGCGGCCATCGCGGTCATCGCGTCGATCTGCGTGTTTCAGACCGGACACTACGGCGGCCAACTGGTCTATCGCCACGGCGCGGGCGTCAATCTCGCCCCGGCCGTCTCGGCGAACGCGACCGGGCAACCGGCCGCACCCTCGACGAAGAACGCACGCCGCAGTCACGGTGACGACGATGATCACCGTTGAAGGTTTCTGCGCCGGCTCGCTTTCCTCGTCCGTGCCCTGCTAACGTCAGCTATGCGCATCCTGGTCGCCGAAGATGAAGCAAAGGTCGCGGAGCACCTGCGCCGCGGCTTGACCGAAGAGGGTTACGCCGTGGACCTCGCCCGCGACGGCAACGAAGCGCTCTGGCTCGCGGGAAACAACGACTACGATGCGCTCGTGCTGGACGTCATGATGCCGGGACAGGACGGCATCAGCGTGCTGCGCCAGCTCCGACATCAGGGCCGGAACGCGCCGGCGATTCTCCTGACGGCGCGGCACGAACTCGAGGACCGCGTGCGCGGATTGGATGCGGGCGCCGACGACTACGTCGCGAAACCCTTTTCGATGATCGAGCTGCTGGCACGACTCCGCGCGGTGCTGCGTCGCCAACGCCCCGAACCGGTGGACCGTCTGCGCGTGGCCGATCTCGAGCTCGACCTGCGGGCCCGCACCGCGACCCGCGGCGGAGAGGAGATTCAACTGACCAACCGCGAGTTCGCTCTGCTCGAGTTCCTCATGCTCTCCTCGCCGAAGCCCGCCAGCAAGACCGCCATCGTCGAGCACGTCTGGGATCAGCACTTCGACTCGGGCACGAACGTGGTGAACGTCTACGTGAAATACCTGCGCGAAAAAATCGACCGCCCCGGCTGGACGCCGCTGATCCAGACCGTGCGCGGCGTCGGCTTCGCGCTGCGGGAGCCCGGCGCATGAAATCGCTGCGCCTGCGCGTCGCGCTGTGGTTCGCTGCCAGTGTGGCGGCGGTGATGGTCGTCTTCGTGGCGGTGACGTTCTTCCATCTTCGCCACGAGCTGCGGGTCGAAAAATGGGAGCGCAATCTCGAGCGAGACCCCGACTGGGCGTTGCACGGCAGCTACTCGGAATCTGAAGTCGCCGATATCGTCGAGGAGCTTTGGTCGCTGTCGCTGCTTTACGCGGCGCCCGTGCTCCTGCTCGCGATGGGCGTCGGCTATATCGTGGCGCGCCGCGCTTTCCAGCCGGTTGCCGAAATGAACGAGCAGCTCCAACGCATCGGGGCGAACAACCTCCGCGCCCGGCTCGACGTCACGCGCGCCGACCGGGAGTTGCGCGTCATCGGTGAAAACGTCAACGCGCTGCTGGTGCGCCTCGAAAACTCGTTCCAGCAACTTTCGGATTTTTCCGCGCAAGTCGCCCATGAGCTGCGCACGCCGCTGACGTTGATGCGCCTGCAAGTCGAGGAGTCCGCGGGACGCATCGATCCCGTGCTCGCCGAATCGTTGCAGGAAGAACTCAAGCGTCTCTCGGACTATGTCGACCAGTGCCTGTTGCTCGCCACCGCCGAACAGGGCCGCCTGCAAATCCAGCCGACCCGCTTCCGGCTCGGTGCGCTGGTCGCTGACCTGGCCGAGGCCTACCACCGGCTCGCGCGCGAGGAACGCCGCAGCGTCGAATGGCAGGGATCCGACGTCGAGGTAGCGACCGATCCACGGCACTTGCGCCAGCTCCTCCACGTGCTGCTGAGCAACGCGCTGCGCCACGGTGAAGGCGCCGTCTTCATTCACGTCCGGCCCAACGCGCACGGCACACTCTGCGAAATTCGCAACCGCATCCGCCCTGGCTCAACGACCGAATCGACTGGCAACGGCATCGGCTTGCGACTGGCCCGCGCGCTCGCCGCCACGCTCGGCCTCGAGCTCACCGTCGGTCCCGGACCGTCCGGCGACTATGTGGCAACGCTCCAGGTTGGCGCGAGTGCGTCCGCCTCCGCTGCGACCAACGGACGACCGGTCACGACGCCGACCACTTGAAGACCAGCGTGCTGAGTCCGGGCAACGTCAGCGCGAGCGACTGCGCCTGACCGTCGCATGGTGTGGGCTCCGCCATGCGGCCGCCGAAATTGCCGACACCGTTGCCACCGTAGAGCTCCGCGTTGGTGTTGAATACCTCGGCCCAATGTCCGGCCTGCGGCACGCCCACGCGGTAACCCGTGCGTTCGACCGGCGTGAAGTTGCCGATCACGAGATAGAACGTCTTTTCGTCCGGCGCCACGCGGAGGAAGCTGAGGACGGAGTTGTCGCCGTCGTTGGCATTTCCCCAGCGGAAGGAGTGCGGATTGAAGTCGTTCGCTGAGAAAACCGGTTCGCCCACGTAGAGGCGATTGAGGTCGCGGACGACCGACTGGATGCCGGCGTGCAAGGGCGTGTCGAGCAGGTGCCAGTCGAGCGAGGTGTCTTGGTTCCACTCGCGCCATTGCCCAAACTCGCCGCCCATGAAGAGCAGTTTCTTGCCCGGATACGTCCAGATGAAGCCGTAGAGCGCGCGGAGGTTCGCGGCCTTGTCGATGTCGGAGCCCGCGCCCATCTTGCCGAGCATCGAGGCCTTCAGATGCACGACCTCGTCGTGCGAGTAGACCGTGATGAAGTTCTCCGAGTATTGGTAGACCATTCCGAACGTGAGCTTGTTGTGCGCCCACTTCCGGTAGACCGGGTCTTTTTGAAAATAGGCCAGCGTGTCGTGCATGAGGCCCATGTTCCACTTGTAGTCGAAACCAAGGCCGCCGTCCTTCGTCGGTCGGCTCACCATCGGGAACGCCGTCGACTCCTCCGCGATCGTCACCGCGCCCGGATAATAATGATGCACGAGCTCGTTCACCTGCCGCAGGAACGCGATCGCCTCCAGGTTTTCGCGGCCGCCGTATTTGTTGGGAATCCACTCCCCGGCCTTGCGCGAGTAATCGAGGTAAAGCATCGACGCCACCGCGTCCACGCGCAGGCCGTCGATGTGGTAGCGATCGAGCCACGAGAGCGCGCTCGCAATGAGGAAGCACCGCACTTCGTGGCGACCGTAATTGAAAATCAGCGTGCCCCAATCCATGTGCGCACCGAGCCGCGGGTCCTCGTGTTCGTAGAGATGCGAGCCGTCGAACTGCGCGAGCGCAAAACTGTCGCGCGGGAAGTGCGCCGGCACCCAGTCGACGATCACGCCGATGCCGCGCTGGTGCAGATGATCGACGAAAAACTGGAAATCCTCCGGCGTGCCGTAGCGGTGCGTCGGCGCGAAGTAGCCCGAGACTTGATAGCCCCACGATCCGGTGAACGGATGCTCGGCGACCGGCATGACCTCGACGTGCGTGAAGCCCATTTTCACGACGTAGTCGGCGAGCAACGGCGCGATCTCGCGGTAGTTCAGCGGACGCCCGCCATCTTCCGCGACGCGCCGCCACGAACCGAGGTGCACTTCGTAAACCGACATCGGCTGATCGACCTTGCCCGCCTGCCCGGCGCGCTGCGCGATCCACGCGGCATCGCCCCAGGCGTAGTGGTCGACGCGGCGCACGATCGCGGCGTTGTTGGGCGGTGCTTCGAAGTAAGTGCCGTAAGGGTCCGTCTTGAGACGCAGATGACCGTGCTGGTCCCAGATCGCGAATTTGTAGAGTTCGCCTTCGCCCAGCCCCGGCACGAACAGCTCCCAGACCCCCGACGCACCGAGCGGACGCATCGGATGATAGCGCGCATCCCAGCCGTTGAAATTGCCCACCACCGACACGCGCGACGCGCTCGGCGCCCACACCGCGAACGCCACGCCCGGCACGTCGCCCAGTTTGCGCACCTGCGCGCCGAGTTTTTCGTAGATGCGGTGTTCGTTGCCTTCGTTGAACAGATAAAGGTCCTGCTCGCTCAGCGTCGGGAGGAACGAATAGGCATTGTAGACTTGGTGAATGTCGCCCCACGAAGTCTGGTAACGCAGCTGGTGGCGGAAGACCTCTTTCCGTTTGGGGATGAACAGCTCAAAAAATCCCTCCGGTGCGATCTGCTCCATCGGGAGCCCCGGCGCTCCGGGTGCATCGAGATCGACCACCTCGCACTTCACGGCGCCGCGCACGAATGCGCGTGCGACCACACCCTTGCGACGACCGACGGTCACCGGATGCATGCCGAGCCACCCGTGCGGGTTCGCTTGGCGGTTGTGCAGGAAGGCTTCGAGCTCGTGCGCTGGGATGATCACGGCGCGTTCACTCTGTCCGGCCGGTTCCCTGCGTCTAGCGCAAATCGCCCGGCACATTCCCGGAAATCCTCAGTCGAAATCTCGTTGCGCCACCTCACCCACCCCGACAGTTGAAACGGATGCTTCGCCGCCTGGCCCTCTGCTTCGTCTTCGCCGCTCTCGCGGGTGTCGCCGCGCGTGCGCAAAAGCCGGGTGACGTCCCGAACGTCACGGGCAAGGAGACCATCTACGACGACCGCACGCGCGAACTCACCGTGCGCGGCGACGCGCGACTCGTCTGGGGCGAAGTCGTCCTCACCGCCGACGAGATGCGTTACCGCCGCGAGACCAACACCGTCATCGCGTCAGGCCATTTCATCCTCACCAACGGCACGCGCCGCCTCGTCGCCGAGGAGGGCTCCTACGATCTGGCGACGAACACGCTGCACGTCCGCAATCTCCGCGTCGGCGAGTTTCCCGTGTATCTCACCGGCGAGTCCGTCGACGGCACGTTCGAGAAACTCGTGTTCACGAACGCCACGATCTTCTTCCGCGAAAACGCCGCCTACGCCCCGTCCATCCGTGCGCACAAGGTGATCTACGAACGAGGCAAGATCGTCTCGGGCGAAGGCCTCCAACTCGGTCTCCTCGGCAGCCACTTTCTCACGTTGCCGACCTTCCAGCACAAGGTCGGCACCGAACTGTTCTCCTACTTCGTCGGCAAGGTCGGCTATCGCCGCAGCCTCGGGCCATTCCTCGAAGCGGATGGCCGCATCCCCGTCGCGTCCGGCGTCAAGGCCGGCGCCGATATCGGCCTCTATGGCTCGCGCGGTGTGATGGTCGGCCCCGCCGCGACCTATCTTGTCGGCGGCGAAAACGACTTCGTTACCGGCGGACTCACGAGCGGCTACATCAACGACCACGGCGACCGCAAAACCGACATCCTCGGCCGCCCCGTCCCGCAAAACCGCAGCTTTGTCGAGTGGTGGCACCGTCAGCGCGTCGGCGAGCACTTCACGCTCGACGGCCAGTTCAATTACTGGAGCGACTCCGAAGTGCTGCGCGATTTTCGCCCGAAGCGCTTCTTCCCGATTCAGCAACCCGACTCCTACCTCGAAGGCACTTACACCGGCGAAAACTACGTGCTCAGCGCGTTCACTCGCGTGCACCCGAACCGCTATCACCGCGTGCAGGAACGCCTGCCCGAGATTCGCTTCGATCTTCTCCCGAGCGAAGCTCCCGCGGGTTTCTACGAACGCGCCAACGCTTCCCTCGCCGTCCTCGAGGAGGACGCCTACCTCAATTTGCCGAAACAGCGCTCCACGCGCTACGACGCCTATTACGGCATCGAGCGCCCGATCGCCCTCGCGCCGTGGATGACGCTCACGCCGGTCGCCGGCGGACGCATCACGCACTACGCAAGCGCCACGAACGGCAAGGACACCTACACGCGCACCATCGGCGAAGTCGGCTTCGATGCGCGGCTGCGCGCCGCCGGTGTCTTCGACTACAAGAACCCGCTCTGGGAAATCGACGGCCTGCGCCACCTCGTGGAGCCCCGGCTCTCCTACCGCTACGCTCCGAAGGCTGACTCCGGCGCGCGCTACATTCCGGCCATCGACCGCCGCGCTTTCTCCACTTATCTCCAGCCGCTCTCGATCGGCGACCAGCGTAACATCGACGACCTCGACGCGATGAACACCGCCCGCCTCTCGCTGAACAACACGCTGCAAACCCGCGGCCCCAACGGCGGCTCGCGCGACCTCGCCGCGCTGAACTTCGCGGCCGACTACCGCTTCGAGCGCAAAACCGGCCAGCGCCCGCTCACCGACCTCCACACTGAACTGTCGCTGACGCCGGCCGACTGGATTCGCTTCTCGCTCTACGAACGCTTCACGCCGCAAACCTCCGAACAACAGGAGCTCAACTACGCCCTCGAGATCTCCGACCAGGAATGGTGGGCCATGAAGCTCAGCTCGCACTTCCTCCGCGACGACTATCAGGAATACGCGCTCGATTACCGCCACCGCCTCAACGAAGTCTTCGACGTCATCGGCCGCTGGCGCTTCGACGTCCGGAACAGTCGCTTCAACGAGCAGACCTACGGCCTGTCGCAACGCCTCGGCCAAACGTGGTCGATCAAATACGAGGTTTCCTTCTCCGAAGGCCCGCGCCGCGAAAGCAACTTCGGCTTCAATCTCGAAGTCGAACTGCTGAGCTTCTGAGGCGATCTCGTTTCATGTTTCCGGTCTGTCATTGCGAGGAGCGCAGCGACGAAGCAATCCAGCCCGCTGGATCGCCACGCCCGACCGTGTCGGGCTCGCGATGACAAAAAAGAGACCAGGCCGCCGATGAACCCGCGCATCGCCGCGAATCAGCAGCGCACCTTCCTCGCGCAACTCGGCGCGGTGCTCCCGCACGTCCGCACCGACAGCGGTCTGCCGCGACGCATCAAGGAACTCCTCGGCCGCAACCGCGCGTTCGGCTCGCGCGACCGGCGCCTTTACCGCGAGTTGATCTACACGGTAATCCGCTACCTCCCGTGGTTCGAACCGCTTCTCGCCCGCGACGAAAACGCCGCCGCCCAACTCGCCGCCTGGCTCGCACCCGAAATGAAGGACACGTCCGCCTATCGCGCCGCCCTCCTCGACGGTTGGCCCGCGACACCGCCGACACTCGCCGAAAAATCCGCGATCCTTTCCACCCGCTTCGCCGCCGCCGGTAGGGCAAGTCGTCCCGACGAGCCGTCGTCCCGCGAAGCCGGCGACCTCCGCTTCGATCCCACCGCGCTCCTGCCCGCGTGGTTCCGCGACCATTGCCCCGACGCCTTCACGCCCGCGCAGCTCGACGCGCTCCTCGCGCGCGCGCCGATTTGGGTGCGTCTGCAAGCCAACGACCGTGAGATGGTGCTCGACGAATTCCGCCGCCAAGGCTGGGAACCGCGCCCGACGCCCGTCTCACCCGACGCCTTCGCGCTGCCGCCGAATGCTGAAGTCGCGAGCACTGACGCTTACCGCCGCGGCTTCGTCGAAATCCAGGATCTCGGCTCGCAACTCGTCCTCGCCCACGCCCCGGTCGCGCCCGGCGAGCGCTGGCTCGACGCCTGCGCGGGCGCCGGCGGCAAAACGCTCCAACTCGCCCACGCGCTCGGCGCGAGCGGCCACGTCGATGCCACCGACATTCGTCCCGCCATGCTCGAGGAGCTCCGCGAACGCGCGACCCGCGCCCGCCTGACGAACGTCCGCCTCCTCCCCTTTTTGCCGCCCACCAAACTCCGCAATACGGAGTTTGCGCTCTACGACGGCGTCCTCGTCGACGCACCTTGCAGCGGCTCAGGCACCTGGCGGCGCCTCCCGCACATGAAGTGGCACACGCCGTCCGAAACGATCCCGCAGTTTGCCACTCAGCAGCTCGCAATCCTGTCCGCCAACGCCGCGCACGTCCGCCCCGGCGGGCTGCTGGTTTACGCGACGTGTTCCCTGAGCCACGTGGAAAACCACGACGTCGCCGCCGTGTTTCTCGGCGCCCACGCCGCCTTTTCCGCCGAAAAACCCGCGCGCGATCTCGGCGGCCGATTCGACGGCGCCGGCACGACTTTGCTGCCGGCCACGCACGACAGCGACGGCTTCTACGTCGCCCTGCTGCGGCGGCGCACCGAGTAGCCGCGCCGGAGCGATTTCCCCCTTGCGCGCCCCTCGCGCCGTCCCTCGACTCGACCCGTGGTCGCCGAAGCCGATTATCGCATCAAACTCCCCGTTTTCGAGGGTCCGCTCGATCTCCTGCTCTTCCTCATTCGCAAGAACGAGCTGGATATCTACGACATCCCGATCGAATCGGTGACCAAGCAATACCTCGAGGTCCTCTACGCGATGAAGGAACTCGAACTGGAGGTCGCCGGCGACTTTTTCGTCATGGCCGCCACGCTGATGGAGATCAAGAGCCGCATGCTCCTCCCGAAGCACCAGCAGGCCATCGACCCCAACGCCGACGAGGAGGAACTCGATCCGCGCTGGGAACTCGTCCACCAGCTCCTCCAATACAAGAAATTCAAGGAAGCGTCCGGCAAACTCGGCGAGATGGCGCGCTACACGCAGGACATGCTCCCCCGCCCTGCCAGCGCCTTTGCCCCGCTCGCGGAGCGTCCGTTGAAGAGCGTCGATCGCATCGAACTCTGGAACAGCTTCAACGTCGTCCTCCGCCGCCTCGCCGAGAAGCTCGTCGTCGGTGAGATTCACGCCGAGCAGGTCACCGTCGCCGATCAGATGGAATATATCCTCGAGCGCGTGAAGACGCAGCGGGAGTTCACCTTTTCGAGCCTGTTCACGACCAAAATCCCGCTGCGCACGCTGGTCGCGACCTTCCTCGCGATGCTCGAGCTAACGCGCCTGAAGAAACTCACGCTCCGCCAAGACGAGGCCTTCGCCGACATCTATTGCACCGCCGTCGACGAAGCCGCTGCCGCGGCGATCGCCGTGCCCGAGACGCAACCCGCCGAAGCGCCCGCGACCGAGACGCAACCTGACGCGGCGCCCGCAGCCGACGCCACCACGGCAAACGTCGCTCCGACCGAACCCGCGACACCAGACACGCCCGCCGCACCGCCTCCGCCGCCCGCGGCAGACGAGACCGCGACACCGGCCCCGGTATCCGATGCCGCGCCGACAGAACCTGCGCCCGCGCCCGCGCCTGAGCCTGCTCCTGTCATCGACCAAAACGCACTTGAAACACCGGTGCAGCCGCGCACCGTCACGCCCCAACATGAAGAAAGCGCCCCGCCGCCGTCCCTCTAAGTCCGCGAAAAAGCCGAAAGGCAACGCGCACCTGCTCGGCCTCGGTCTCGACAACGACGACGGCCACAAGCGCATCACGCAAGCGGAGCAGTTCACGATTCTCGGCGGCTCCGAGGAGACCCACGGCCGCATGACGGAGACCGTCGTCAAGACCTTCGAGACGCTGAAGCAGCGCGGCAAACACCTCCAAACCGTCGAGCCGCAGGAACTCGCTGAGATCATCCACAAATCCACGCCGCGCTGAGCCGCGCAGTTGTCTTTCTCGAAAAACGAACTTCAATTCCTCCCCAACATGGCCGCGAACATCCTCAATCTCGACTCGAACTCCTTCAAATCCGCCGTCTCCGGCAGCACGCCCGTCCTCGTGGACTTCTGGGCTCCGTGGTGCGGCCCCTGCAAAGCGATCGCGCCCATTCTGGAAGACCTCTCCACCGAACTCGCGGGCAAGCTGCAGATCGCGAAGGTCAACGTCGATGATAACGGCGACCTCGCCGCGCAGTTCGGCGTCCGCGCGATTCCGACGCTCCTCCTCTTCAAGAACGGCGCCGTCGCCGAGCAGTTCGTCGGCATGATGGACAAGGGCACGCTCAAGACGAAGCTCGCCGGTAAGATCTGAGCGGCCCGCTCTTTCCGCTTTCAGCCGGAGCCTTGCGCTCCGGCTTTTTCGTGTCCGGAAATACAAGTCTGCGCGCGCCTGAAACCGCCGCGTTCGCGCTGCGACCTTCCCGCACGTCTCAGAATTTCCTCAGCTCAAACACCAATCCGCCCGTCGCGACGGGCTCCTCTGCTCGCACCTCCACGCGCACCTTGGTTCCCTTCGGCAACCCCGCCAAAAATCGCGCATCGAGCGCGGCATTGAACATCTGCACCGCTGCCGCCGGTGATTGCGCCACCCGCGCGTCGAAGCGCGCTTCCGGAATGCCAGTCATGGGCGCAGTTCCCGCCGGCAGTCGCAGTTCTGCCGTAACGCTGCCCTCAATCCGCGCCCGTCGCACCGCGCCGTCCAGTTCGCGCCATTCGCGCTCCAACGGTGAAACCAGCAGCGAAAACACCTGCGTCCCCGCGGCCAGCACGCCCACCGCCACGAGTCCCGATAGTGCGGCGAAATGCCACGCCGACTTCTTGGTCGGCTGTTCGCCGACTCCGCGCACCGCGCTGATCAAACCGGCGATCACGATGCCACCGAGCGGCCAGAGCGAGCGATAGCCTCCTTGCCAGTTCGGGGCAAAAACCGCCACCGCACTGAACAGCGCCATCGTCGCCCCGAGTGCGAGCCACCAGGAAGCGGCCGCCCGCGGCTCCGCGCGCACATCACGCCGCGCAATCACCACGAGCCCGCCGATGACGATTGCACCGATGGCCGCCGCGAGCACACGCGTCGGACCGTGTTCGCCCACAATAAAAGTCGCCCACCCCGCCGGCAGCGCGAAAGCGAAAAGGGTCTCGAGTCGCCCGACGATCTGCGTGCGATCCACCACGCCGGCGCCTTCCATCAACACGCGTTCCAACAATCCGGACGCAATGAGTCCAACCGCCATCACCCCCACATGCGTCGCGAACCACTTCTTGAGGTCGTGCGAGAAGCGCAGCGGCCGGGCCAGCGTCAGCGCCGCAAGCGGCACCAGACCCATGGTCGCGTTCGGAAAATAACACATCGCCGCACCGAAATAGAGCAACACGCCGCCCAGCAGGCCGATGAACCGCCGGGTTCCGCCCACCTCGAGTTCACTCTCCGTGGCCGCGAAGGCCGCGAGCGAGAGCAACGCTGCCAGCACGGCCGGCCACGCGGCCGCCCAGGCCACGCACAGTTGCGCCGCGGGCAGCAGCATCACACCCAGCGCGAGCGCGGTCGCATCGATTTCCGACCAGCCACCGCGTTCGCTGACCTGCCAGATCGCCACGCCGCACAACACCACCAACACGAACGAGAGCAGGCGCAGCAAGGCCAGCGCCGGCACCGAGTCGATCGAGTGAAACGCCACATCCTGCAACGCGCCGTGCAGAATGCCTTTTTGCGCTCCATCCGCGGCGATCACGTCGGGCGCATTCAGCCGGAGAAAATCCTCCGGCGCACCGAATTCATGCGTGAAAACGGTCCAATACGCGCAGAGCGGAACGAGCAACAACGCGAGATAGCAAAGGCGGGTGCGCATGGATCACAGGAGAAACTCCTGCTGGTCGACTTGTGGTCGGAGACCGACAAAGCGTCCATAGCGTTCCGCCCAGTCGTCGATTTTTTCCAAGTAGTAAACAGGATCGTAGGGCGCCGCCTGAGGATCGTAGAGCGCCACCGGGCGCGCGCGCTGCCAGTCCGCCGTCTGTCCCTTCTGTTTGGCGCCGATGTAGTAGGTCACACGCTCGCCCATGCGCGGTCGCGGATTCATCTGCAGCGCCGCCTCCGCGGCCGCGCGCCGCGGCTTACCGCCGCCCGCGACCCATTGCGCGTAGGCATCAGGGTTCTGGCTGAGCGATTCGGACTTTGCCAACTCTGCGACCGGCAACTCGCGCGCCGTGATCTTCGCGCGCAGCTCCTCGATCGTCTTCGCCGGCGACTGATCCGTCACGCCCAGCACGAACGCGATGAACTCATCGCTCAGTCGCTTCAGGTAGGGCTCGATGCCGCGCGAACGCAGCGCCGAGCCGCGCAGCGTCACCTCGCCCTCGGCGGCGAGCGCGTAGTTCTTGGCCTTGTAGCAGAACATCGCGTCGTAACGACCGTCGAACTCCAACTCGATGCCCGACGGCAACACGCCGCTCACCTCGGCGAGCAATTTCTCCGGTTCGGTGTAGTAGCGCTCCGAAGAGAGATAGATGCCGTCCGTGTCCGCTTCGAGAATCGTGCAGCCGTGCTTTTGAAATTCCTCGATCAGCTTCTGCAGCAGCTCGCGCCCGCGACGCGTGACCTCCGCGGCGAGTTCGCCGTCGCCGAAACGCGCGCCCGAGAAACCGAGGTAGCCGTAGAAGGAGTTGATGAGGATCTTGAAATTCGCCTGGCGCGCCTGCGCTTCGTCACGCTCGGCTTGCGTCGGCGCGGACTTCGCCAGCAGCTTGTAGCGCAGCCGGTATTCGCGCAGCCGCTGGAGCATGGGGATGAACACGCCGAGCGTATCGCTCTTCGGATTGCGGCCGATGTGCAGCAGCAGACTCGGATAGAGCGACGCCACGTCGAAGTGCAGCACGTGCTTGAACACGCCCTCCTGGAAACTCCGCGTGAAACCGCCCTCGAACGTCGCCCACTCCACCGGCGCCGGACACGCCGCCCGCGCGTGGTAGTATTCTTCGAGGAAAAGCAGGTCGACTTTGCCGGCGGTGCCGCGCAGCGCCGCATCCTGCAGCAGCAGTGGAAAGGTCCGCGTCTGCTCGAAGTAGGTCGGCAGGAGCACGTCGGCGACGCCGCGCGTCTCGCGCAGATCGTCGGCGAGATAGGCGAGGAATTTCGCCCGATCGCGCCGGAACTCGTCCTGAATGCCGCTACCGTCGATGTAGGTGCGGCCCACGCCGCTCTCCGGCGTGACGCCGAAGTAGATCGCCGCCTCCTTCAGGCCATACGACGTCATCTCGCGCGTCGTGATGTCGTAGAGTTGCACGAGCAGATACGTGTCGATCACGGCGCGCCCCGGAATATCGCAGCGCGGAAAATCCACCCAGCGTTCGGCGACTTTCAGGCGGCTGTTGCGAAATTCCGCGTTCAGACCGAATCGCCCCCAAGCGCAGGGAATCTTGTAGCGCCGGCAGCGTTGGCGCAGGTAATCGAGATCGAACTTGAAGAGGTTGTGCCCCTCGATGACGTCGGGGTCCATCTCGCGCAGCACGTCGTTGAAGCGCAGCAGCAGGCGCTTTTCGCCCTCGGGCGTTTCTTCCTCGAGTTGGAGCAGTTCACGCCGCGCGCCGCATTGCAGGCCAACCGCCAGGATGCGGTCGCCCGCTTTCCGCGCATCGGAAAAACCACCCGGCTCCTCCGCCGCGGTTTCGATATCCAACTGACAGCGCCGCAGCGCTGAAAAGGGGAGCTCCGCGTAGAGCCGGGCACGGCTCTGCAGCAGCCATTGACTCTCGTAGGGTTTCAGGACGTCGATCGCCGAACCTTCGCGCGTGGCACGAAAGAAGTCGTCGAAATGCGTCAACTCGTCCGCATGCGCGAGCCACGGGAACACGCCCTCGCCGCGCAAGCGCTCGAACTCGATGCCTGGAATCGTCCCGCCCTCGCCGACCCAGGCGAACGGGCGGAATTTTTCTACTCGCTCGGTGCGACCACCGTCGGGCGTGGCAATCGATACGTGGGCCTTGCCCGCGTCATCGATCCACAGGCCGCACAGCGCTTCGGGCATTCGCAACTCCGGCTCAGAACGGCCGGAAATACACCATCACGAACGCGATCGCGACGAGCGCGAGCGTGATGAAGCTCAGCAAGCCGCGCAGATGTGCCTTGCGATAGGCAAGACCAGCCATCGCCGCCAAGCCGAGCCAGCACACGAGTTTCACGATCACCCAGCCCGAGGAAAACGGGATCTTGTTGATCGAGAGCATCGCGAACCCGCTGACGAACATCAGCAGCGCCGCGATGCCCGTGACCATCATGGTGCGCTTGCGATTTTCGGGCGCCGGATTGGCGAACGCCATGAACGTGTGTGCGCTCAGCACCGCCAGCGAGAGCAGGTGCAGGACTTGATAGTAGGGCAGTCTTTCCATGTGTGTGTGTGCGTGGGGAAAAGGAGAATGACACTCCGCCTGTGCCGTATGTCTACTGTGGCTCCAAAACCTTCTAGGTTAAGGTGGGCACCACCTGGCACGCTTCTGCCTTCCGGTTTACGGCCTGGCATCCGCGTGCCGCTTGGCGGCTCCCAAATGGTATCAAAGGCAAAGAGCGAATTCGAGACACCTCGAACACTGCAGAGTGTCGCGGACGACCGTAGTCCCGACACCCCCTCCGTCAAATGCGAATAGGGCGGAATTTCCCGCGAAAATTCCAGCCGGGACGCACTCGGATCGCACCACAATTGAAGCGGCCCGCTGGTGCAGCGGTCGGGCGCACCGGCCCGGTGCGCCGCGCAGAGGACATCACGCTCTCGGCGGACCGAGGCGGTCCGCCCTCCCCTCACTCCAACACCGTCGGATCGAGGTGCTGCACGATCACCTCCTGCAGTGTCGCGAGAAAAACATAAGCCGCAAACGCCCGGCGCAGCGGCTCGGCGAAATTGTCGACATCAATGTCGCCCGCCTCGAGATGCTCCTCTTCGAGGTCCTTGAAAAACTCATCCCGCAACTTCAGGCGGATCGCTGCGCACGCACGCAGGATCGGCTCCGCGTTGCTCGGATCGAGGGCGATGACACCCGTCGCGAAAAACTCGGAGTCGAACAGGCCCAGCAGAACTGCGAGGTCGCTCGACTGCCCGGCGAGCAACTCCTGTTTCCACGTGTCCGCAAACTCCTCATCGGGCACCTGCGGATCGATCGCGAGCGTCGGCTCCAGCTGGTCGGCCGTCGCTTTCATCACGTCGAGCAACGGCGCGACGGCATCGAGGTTCAGTTTGACCTCAACTCGTTTCATTGGTCTCGAGCACCGCGGAGAGATGCCATTGTTGCAGCGTGAAGACGTAGGCTTCGGCCGCCTCGCGATTGCCGATCCAGAGCACGGAGCGGCCCTGCTCGTGCACTTCAAGCATGTGCTTGCGCGCCTTCACGTCGTCGTAGCCGAAGACCCTTTTGAAAACCATGACGACATACGACATCAGGTTGACCGGGTCATTCAGCACGACCACGCGCCAGGCGTCCTGGAGACGCGTGTCGGTCTCGGTCGCAAGCGCGGGTGTCGTGAAGGTTTTCGTGGCCACGGGCACAGCAAAGTCAGAAGCGGAAAGAATGCCAGCGCGAGGTCAGCGTCCGTCAGTAGGGCCAGTCTTCGACCGGCCCTACCCCAAGGGCTGCGACTCCCGCGCGATCGCTCGTTGCCTCACGCCTTGGGCGCGCCCGCAGCGCGAACCGCAGCAGCGATGACCGCCTCGGCTTCGGCGAGCGGAACCTTCTTCACGTCCTTCTCGGCGCGCCATTTCATTTCGATGACGCCTTCCTTGAGGCCCTTGCCACCGACGGTGAGGCGCAGCGGGAAACCGAGCAGGTCGGCGTCCTTGAACTTAACGCCCGGACGCTCCGCGCGATCATCGATCAGCACATCCGCGCCTGCGGCTTCCGCGGCCGCAGCGAGCTTTTCAGCGACACCGCTCGCGGTCGCATCCTGCGGGTCGAGATTGGTGACCACGACCTGCCATGGCGCGACCGTCCAAGGCCAGATGATGCCATCGCCGTCGTTCGACTGCTCGATGATCGCCTGCAGCGTGCGGCTCACGCCGATGCCATAGCAGCCCATCACCATGTGGTGCGACTGCTTCTTGTCGTCGGTGTAGACGGCGTTGAACTTCTCGGAGTATTTCGTGCCGAGCTTGAAGATGTGGCCGACCTCGATGCCGCGGCGCGCCTTCAGCGGCTTGCCCGACTTCACGTCGGGTTCGCCGACGCGCACGCGACGGAAGTCGCCGAACTTGGTGATCGCGAGATCGCGCGAGACATTGACGTTCCGCAGGTGGAAACCGTCCTTGTTCGCACCGGTCGTGCCGTTGCCGACGAGGCGGATGGCGTGATCGGCAAACACGCCCGCGAGCGCGGACGGATTCTTGATCGTGCCCTTGACCGCACCGAGCGAACCGGGCTTCGCGCCCAGCACGGGCTCGATTTCTTCCGGCGTGGCCGGACGCCACAGCTGGAAACCGAGCGCGCCGAGCTTCGCCTCTTCGACATCGTCGCAGCCGCGCACGATCACGACGAACGGCTTGCCGTCGCCCACGAACACGAGCGTCTTGAACTGCTGGTCGGCCGGCACCGAGTAAGGCGCGGCTTCGAGCGCAGCGATCGTGACGACGCCGGGCGTGGCAAATTCCTCAATGGCCCCCGTCGGCGCCGCATCCGCGAGATCCACGGGCACGAGCGCGCTGGTGGCTTTCTCGCGATTCGCCGCGTAGCCGCTCTCCTCGTTGTAGATCACGTCGTCATCACCGATCTCGGCGGGCACCATGAACTCGTGCGAGAAGCTGCCGCCCATGACGCCGGTGTCGGCCTCGACCGCGATCGCGACGATGCCGAGGCGCTTGAAGAACGCTTCGTAGGCAGCCTTCATCGCGAGGTAGCTCTTGATCGCGCCCTCGTCTGTCGCGTCGAAGGAATACGCGTCCATCATCACGAATTCGCGCGCCCGCATCAGGCCGTAGCGCGGCCGGATCTCGTTCCGGAATTTCGTGGAGATCTGATAAAAATTCTTCGGCAAGTCGCGGTAGCTCGTGATCTCGGTCTTCACCAGCGGCGTGATGACTTCCTCGTGCGTCGGTCCGAGAACAAACTCCGGCTCCTTGCTGCGGCCCTTGCCCGCGCCGGCATGGTCGACGCGGAACATGATTTCGCGCGCCGCATTCCAGCGCGGACCTTCCTCCCACAATTCCGCGGGATGCACGTGCGGCATCCAGACTTCGATCGCACCGCCGCGTTCGTTCTCCGGACGCGCCCGCTCCATCTCCTCGCGGCAGATCTGCGAGATCTTCTGCATCACGCGCAGCCCCGCCGGCATGAACGTGTAGAGACCGCCGCCGAGCTTGCGCACGAGGCCGGCGCGCACGAGCAGCTTGTGCGAGGCGATCTCGGCGTCCGCCGGGCTCTCTTTGAGCGTGGGAATGAAAGTCTGGGACCACTTCTTCATGGGAAGTCGTCAAGGAAGCGATTCCGCCGCCCCCGCGCAATGGAATTTCAGAGCGGGCCGAGTCGGTGTGCGTTCTCCACGTCAGGCGCGCGCTGAGTTGGTGGGAGGAAGCGTTACGCCCCGACGCTTCGTTCGCGCAACGTCGGGGCGTAACGCCCACGACCCGCGAAACGCACTCCCCGCTTGTCCCCGCCGCCCTGCATGCTTTGCTCGCACGCTAATGAGCGCCGCGCGCAACCGTCCCGCCCCGAAGCCTTGGTCCATGAAATGGATCGTGCTCGCCATCGTGCTCTTCGTCGCCGGCTACACGCTCGTGAACCTCTTTTATCGGAAACCCGGCCCGGCTTTCCGCCCTTACGAGGACATGAACAAGCGCGCCACCACCGCGCGCTTGCTCAACGCCGGCTGGCAGAAACTGCCCGTCGAACTCACGCGCCCGGCCAGCAAACCCGGCTTCAGCATGGCCGCCTCGGTCTCCCGCGGCGGCGCCGGTCTCGGCACCGAACTCGAAGCGTCCTTCGCCGAGAGACCGCGCCTCCTCACGACGATCGACAAAGTCACCGCCCCGACTGATGCGACCCACGGCGCCACCTACTCCGTGTTCTTCACCGCCAGCCTCACGGATCAGAATTACCAAGTCGGTCACTTGGAGGCGTTGCTCCGCGGCAACGAGATCGTGCTCATCCCCACGCTCGAAAAGTTGCCCAACAAACTCCTCAGCCGCTGGGAAGACGCCGACTATTGCGCCAGCCTCCCGACTGACCGCCTCGCGCCCGGACGCTACACCATTCGCCTCGCCGCGAAAGGTCCGGCCGCGCAATGGACGTTCAGCGTGCGCTGAGATCGCCGACACGCGATACCGCGACGGAGACCATGCGCGCTATTGACGCGCCGGGCGCGATGCCCGAAGAACTCCGTCTCGAAAAAATGTCCATCGGCGCCGATATCAAGCCCACCGATCTCCGCGGTATCCTGAAATACGTCCCGCGTTATCAGGACCAGATTTTCATTCTGGCCATCGACGGCGCCATCGTCGCCGACGAAAACTTCGGCAACATCCTCCTCGACGTCGCCGTGCTCCGCTCGCTCGGCATCAAGGTCGTGATCGTCCATGGCATCGGCCGACAGATCGAGGAACTCTCCGTCTTGCGCAAAGTCGCGATCACCGACGCGGGCGGCACCGGCGTCACCGACGCCGCGACGCTCGACCTCGCCATTCGCGCCGCGGGCCGAGTCACGCACCTCGTGCTTGAGGAACTCTCGCAGAACAACCTCAAGGCCGCCCTCACCAACGCCGTCCGCTCCGCCCCGCTCGGCATCTTACGCGGCATCGATCACCAGTTCACCGGCCGCGTCGATCGCATCGACAAGGAATTTCTCCTCCAGCTCATCAGCTCCGGCGTCGTGCCGCTGGTGAACCCGATCGCGTTCGACCGCGACGGCCGACCGCTGCGGGTGAACTCCGACCTGCTCGCCGCCGAACTCGCCGAGTCGCTGCAGGCGACCAAGATCATCTTCTTCACGCCCAATCGCGGCCTCGAGATCGACGGCACGTTCAAGCAGCAGATCAACGTCGATACCGTGCGCGAGCTGCTTGCGAAGAGCCCCGAGTCGATCAACGAAGCGATGCGCTCGAAAGCCGCGCACGCCGTCAAAGCCATCGAGACCGGCACGCCCCGCGTGCACCTGCTCGATGGCCGCATGATCGACGGTCTGCTGACGGAAATTTTCTCCAACGAAGGCGTCGGCACGCTCATCCACGGCAACGAATACCAATCGATCCGCCTCGCGACGAAGCGCGACGTCCGCGCGATCTACAATCTCACGCGCTCCGCCGTGAAGCGCGAGGAACTCGTTTTCCGCACGCAACAGGCCATCGAAAAGAACATCGAGAATTTCTACGTTTTCGAAATCGACGAGAACATCATCGCGTGCGCCTCGGTCACGATCTACCCCGACCAGCCCGACCGCGCCGAGATCGGCTCCGTCTATGTGATGCCGTTCTACCACCACCGCGGTGTTGGTCGAAAGATGATCGAGTTCGGCCTGAAGCTCGCCAAGGAGCGCGGCGCCAAGGCCGTCCTCGCGCTCTCGACCCAGGCGTTCACCTTCTTCACCTCCGTCTGCGGCTTCGTCGAAGCCGACAAGGAGGCGCTGCCCGAGTCGCGCCTGAAAGCCTACGAGGAAAGCGGCCGCAACTCGAAGATCCTGCTCAAGGAGCTCGTCTGAGTTCGCAGCCGCGACTCGCAACAGCCGACGCCTGCCTGCTGTAGGGCCTCACCTTGTGTGAGGCCTCTTTCATGTAGAAGCACGCTGGTGGCATTTGCCGCATCAGGCTCGACACAAGGTCGAGCCCTACAACTTGCAGAGAGCCGCGGCCATGCCTGCCGCATTGTCGGTTGCGCGCTGGCGCGCAACTTGCCTCCGATCCCAGCGCACGCGCTGCTCCGCTCTCACCGCAGCCCCGCAAACCGCCCACCCGCCGCGTCCACTTCCTCGCGCGACGTGACTCGCACGGTCAGAGACGCGACCGCCGATTCCGGGAAATTCGCCGCCAGCATTTTTTTCTTCAGCGCCGACACGAAACGCGCCTGCTCCGTATCCGCGAACGTCCGCCGCTCCGCTTTCGCACGACACACCAGCCACACGAAGAAATCATCCGCGCCGCCCGCCCGCGGCACAATCACCTCGTGATCGACGATCGGACACGGCGAACCAACCTGTTCGCGCTCGAGCGCGTCAAGGCATTCGCCCAGCCGCCGGGCCCACTGGCCGGAATCACCTGCCATGGTCGCGCGCCCCGCTCAGTTGACGCCGAGCAGTTCGATTTCGAAAATCAGCGCCGAACCGGGAGGAATCTTGCCCGCCGGACGCGAGCCGTAGCCCAACGCCGGCGGCACGAAAATCTTGAACTTGTCGCCGACCGACATCAGCTGCAGCGCCTCCCCCCAGCCGGGCACCACCTGCGTCAGCGAAATATCCATCGGCTGCCCGCGCTGCACCGACGAGTCAAAGACCGTGTCATCGATCAGCGTGCCGTGATAGTGCACGCGCACCTTGTCAGTCGCCTTCGGCTTGGTCGACGAGAACCCTTTCTTGATGACCTCGTATTGCAGACCCGACGCGGTGGTCTTCACGCCTTTGCGCGTTTTGTTTTTCGCCAGAAACTCGTTCGCCTTCTGCGTGTTTTCGCGACTCTGCACCTCGACCACCGCAGCAACCTTCTTCTGCATGTCCTCGAACGCGGCCTGGATCAGCTTCTCATCGATCCGCACCTTCTGACCGCCCATCGCGTCCTGCACGCCGGCGAGAAACGCAGGTTCGTCGAGTTTCAAGCCCGGTTGGCGCACGAGGTTCATGCCCACTTGATAACCGATGCCGTAGCTGACGCGCTGCTCGTTTGTCTCAAAGCCCTTCGCCCCTTTTGCGTCGGTTGCTTTCTTGTCGCCGCAACCGGCGAGCGCGAACGCAAGCGCGAGAGTCGAAACGGTGGTCGTCAGCAGGCGTGTTTTCATGCGAAGAAGCAGCGAAGCAGCCTGCCGGGCGAAGACAAGCCGCCGTTCACCGCACCTCGGCCGGCAGCAACTCGAACGTCGCGACGTCCTTCACGGTGAGCGGGCGCTCGAGAAAGCCGAGTTCGGTGAGCAGCTTGATCTGCGTCTCCAGGCGCGCCGCCGTGAGCTGTCCCATCTTCTCGCCGCGAACCGGATCGCCGAGCACGAGCTGGTAGTCCTTCATCGCCTTGATGCTGTAGGCGAAGAACTCGTCCGGCAGGTCGGAGCGCAGCTCCTTGATCAGCGCGTTGCCGGGCGTCGGATCGCCGGTGAGATAGTCGGTCCAGCCGCGCAGACTCGCGCGCACGAACCGGCGCACCGCCTCGGGATTCTCGATGAGAAACGCCTCGCTCGTGAAGATCACTCGGTAAGGTTCATACTCGCCCGGTCGCGCGATCAGCAACGCTCCCGCATCGGCGCCGCGCTGGCGCACGAAGAACGGCTCGTTCGTCACGAAACATTGCTGGATGAATTTTTTGTCGTTCATGAACCGCCCAAGATCGCCCACGAGCGGCTGGATATTGAAACGGATGCCGAGTTTCTTTTGCGCGACTTGCAGCCAAATCGAGCCAGCGCCGGCCATGATCGTCTTGCCATCGAGGTCGCGCAGATCGCGGATCGGATTCTCATTGTGATAGAGGATGCCCTGCGCATCGCGCTGCATCTCCGCCGCCACCATTTTGAGCGGCACGCCACGCCCGATCGCGACGATGGTGTCGTCGCCGTTCGTCATGCCGATCTGCGCGCGGCCCGTAGCAACGCTCGCCATCACCTGCGCGTTCGGTCCGCCGCGGACGATCTCCACGTCGAGACCTTCCTCGGCGTAATAGCCTTTCGCGAGGGCCTGATAATAGCCGCCATGTTCCGGCTGCGGAAACCAATCGGTCTGGAAACGGATTTTGATGCGACCGTTCGCTCCTGGGGCGACGGAGGAGGATTCGTTTTTCTTGCCGCAACCGGCGAGGAGGCCGACCGCGAGCAGCGCGAGAAGAAGCGTGGAGATGCGCATGGTTAGTGATCGTGACGTTCGAAAGATTCGTGCCAGTGACGCAGCAGCACCCAGTTCAAGAGCGACACCGCCGCGACGAACGCGAAGCCGAGCAGGCAGCTCGTGAGCGCGGTCGCGAAGAGAGCCGGGATCTTGATCTGCGTGTTGTAGCTATACACGAGAAACCCGAGCCCGCCCGACCCGCCCGAAGCGTTGCCGACGAGATATTCGCCGAAGATCGCACCGACCGGGGCGAGCGCCGCCGCGATCTTCAGGCCGGTAAGGAAGTGCGGCATCGCCGTCGGCATCCGCAGGTGCCACAGCTCCTGCCAGCGGCTCGCATTGCACATGCGGAAAAGCGCCACGTGATTCAGGTCGGCCGAGAGCAGGCCTTGCGTCGTGTTCGCGACGATGGGAAAAAACGAAATCAACCAAGTCACCGTAATGATACCCGGCATGCCGACGCCGATCCACAACTGGATGATCGGCGCGAGCACGATCACCGGCGTCATCTGCAGCACGAGCAGCCACGGATAAAGCGCCGCGTGCAAACGTCGCGACAGCGCCAGCACGAGCGCCATCAGAATCGCCGTCAGCGTCGCCAGCGCGAAACCGCCGAAGGCACCCTGCGCCGTATTCCAGACCGCCGGCAGCAGCCGTCCCTTTTCGCGGATCGCGGCGGCGAAAATCTGTCCCGGTGTCGGCACCAGCCAGTCGCTCGCGCCGGACACACGCTTCACGAGCAACCAGAGACCAACGAACACGAGCCCGGAAATCACCGGTAACAACCAAGCGAGCAACGGCGACGTCTTTTTCATGCGCTCACCGCCTCCTCGACCTCGTGCAACACCCGCGAAACCTCGACGACCTTCGCCGCGAACTCCGGCGTTTCGCGCAATCCGCTCCGGCGCGGATAATCGAACTCCACCGTCAACTCGCGATGCACCCGCCCCGGATGCGCCGCCATCACCACGATGCGATTCGACAGAAACACCGCCTCCGCGACCGAGTGCGTCACGAACACCGCCGTGAACGGCGACTCCGCACGCAACGCCAGCAACTCCTCGTTCAACCGGTGGCGCGTCATTTCGTCGAGCGCGCCGAACGGCTCGTCGAGCAGCATCAACTCCGGCGCCAGCGTCAGCGCCCGCGCGATCGACACACGCATCTTCATGCCGCCCGACAGCTGCCGCGGATAATAATCCCGCACCGTGGTCAGCCCGACGAGTTCGAGAAACTTTTCCGCCTGCGCCGTGCGCTCCGCCACCGGCGCGCGTCGCAAACGCAGCGGAATCTCGACATTTTGCCGCGCAGTCAGCCACGGCAGGAGTGTCGCGTCCTGAAAAATGAACACCTGCTGGTCTCGTGCCTGGCGCGGCGCCTTGCCGAGCACGCTCACTTCGCCTGCCGTCGCCGGACTCAGGCCCGAGATGAGTTTCAACACCGTCGATTTTCCGCAGCCACTCGGACCGATCAGACTCACGAAATCGCCTCGCGCGAGAGCGAGATCGACGCCGTCGAGCACGAGCGGACCATCGCCGTAGCGCTTGCGGACCGAGCCGAGTTTGACGAGGGGCGCGGGGACGTCCATGAAAGCGCCCAGTGGATACAACCGCCCACAAAACGCCAGTTCCTTTGCCCTTCGATGACTGGCAAGCGATGCAGCCCGACCGCGCCGCACGCGAGGTCACGGCGCGGTTGGCCGCTCTTCCCATTACGCTTCGGTCCGCCGCACTGGCGTGGGTCCGGCCGGAAGCGGAACTCGCGGCCGAACTCGCACGGTGGAGCGACTTGACCTCAAGCCGCTCCGAGCGCGTGGAGGTCAACGCGCTCCACCTCCGCGACCTTCCCTACTTCGCGAAGGATTTGTTCGACGTGGCCGGCGCCCCGACGCGTGCCGGCTCGGCGTTTCTCGCCGACGTGCGACCGACGCCTGGCGACAGCGTCCTCGGGCGACGCCTGCGCGAACTCGGTGCCGGCGTCGCGGGCAAAGCGCACATGGTCGAGTTCGCCGCCGGCCTCACCGGCGAGAATCGCACCTACGGCGATTGCCCGCATCCGCATTTTCCCGACCGTCTCGCCGGCGGATCGAGCAGCGGCTCCGCTGCGCTCGTGGCCGCAGGCGTGACGCCGTTCGCGCTCGGTTCAGATACCGGAGGCTCGGTGCGCGTGCCCGCCGCGTTCTGCGGCCTGTTCGGATTCCGACTCACGCCCGGCGATGCATTTATCCGTGACGCCTTTCCGCTCTCGCCCACGTGCGACACGGCCGGCTGGTTCACCGCGAACGCGCGGGATCTGCTCACGTTAAACCGCGCCCTCGTCGGTCCAGCCGCACCTGCCGCGCGAGAGCCACGCGGCGTGTTCCTCCGCGCGCGCGACCTGATCGGCACCGCTGACGCGGAAATCGACGAGGCCTGCGCGCGCGCCGCCGCACGCTTTGCCACAGCAACCGACGCCACCACGCGCGAGCCCCTGCTCACCGCCTGGGCCAAGGCCGTCGACGCCTACACCACGGTCGTCACGCACGAGGCGTTCAGAATCCACGAACGCTGGCTCGAACCGTTTCGCGACCGCTACGATCCCGGCATCTGGCAGCGCTTCGCAAACGCCGGCCAAACCACGCCCGCGCAACTCGACGCCGCCCGCGCAACGTTCGCGACCGTTCGAGCGAGCTTCGACGCGCTCTTCCGTGATTACGATTTTCTCGTGATGCCCTGCGCGCCCGTGCCGGCGCTCACCAAAGCGCAGTGCACCCTCGAAACCCGACGCGCAATCCTCACCTTGACCGCTCCCGCCTCACTCGCCGGCTTGCCGGTGCTGACGATTCCCGTGTCGCTTCCGAGTAGCCTCACCGGCGGCCTGCAAGTGATCGCGCCGCGCGTGGACAGCCCGGTCTTTGAGTGGGTGCTGACGCGGTGAGGCTGATCGAAAGTAGGGCGAGTCTGTGACTGGCCCAAAGGGTTCGCAGCTCCCTTGGGCCGGTTAAAAACCGGCCCTACGCCAAGGGCCACGTCGCTCTCACCACCGCCCGAAAACCCGCTCGGCATTGCCGCCCAGCACGGCAGCACGCGCCCCGTCCGGCAGCGCCCCTCGTGCCTCGCGCGCAAACGAGCCCAGCCCCGTCGCCTCCTCCGTCTTCGGAAAAAGCCGCAGCGGATAATCCGAGCCGAACAACAACCGCTCCGCGCCCACCGCCGCGAGCGCGCGCGCCCACGCCGACGCGTCGTAGAGCAACGGCGAGGCCGCGGTGTCGAACCAGACGTTCGTCAATACGCGGCTCGTCGCGTCGAACGCCAGTCCGCCGCCCCAATGCGCGAGCACGAATTTCGTTTGCGGAAATGCAGCCGCCCAGCGCGTGAAATCCGCCAGCGGCGTGTGCACCCAGCCGTCGAAGCGCTTGCTCGCCGGATCGGTCACGTGAAGGTTCACCGGCAAGCCCAATTCACCTGCCGCGCGCAGCAACTCACTGACGCGCGCATCATCGGCCGCGAAACCTTGCGAATGCGGCGAGAGCTCTCCCACCCCGACAAACCCGCGCTCCCTCGCGCACCTCAGCTCGGTCAAGTCCGCCGGGTGCACCGCCGCGCACGCCGCGAGCCGATCCGGATGCGCCTCCACGCATTGCTCGTAGAAGCGATTCTGCGCGGCGCACGTCGCCGGCTTTTCCCAATACCACCCGAGCAACACGGCACGCTCGATGCCGGCCGCATCGAGATCGCGCAGCAGTTCGTCGACGCTCGGGAACAACTGCACCGGTGCGCCGCTCTTGCGTCGCCGCGTGCACAGACGCGTCCAGTGCGCCTCGCCGCACGCAGCCGCCCACACGGCCGGGTCGGCCACGACTTCCGGCGGATAGAGATGCACGTGCGCGTCGATGGTCGGCATAAAAACCGGCTGGTTCTCTAGCTCCCGACCTGCACTCTCGGAAAGCTCATTCTGTTCTCATGCTCGCCCGCTTTTTCCAATTCGACCGCCACGGCACGACCGCCGGCCGCGAAGTTCAGGCCGGTTTCACCACCTTTGCCGCGATGGCCTACATCCTCGCGGTGAACCCCGCGATCCTCGCCGCGGCGGGCATGCCGCGCGACGGACTCGTCACCGTGACCGCGCTCGCGGCCGCCGCGAGCACGCTGATCATGGGACTGTTCACGAACTTCCCGCTCGCACTCGCGCCCGGCATGGGAATCAACGCCTACTTCGCGTTCACCGTGTGCCTCGGCCTCGGCGTGCCGTGGCAATCCGCGCTCGGCCTCGTGTTCATCAACGGCTTCGCGTTCCTCGCGCTCTCCGTCTCGGGCATCCGCGAAAAGATCATCAACATCATTCCGTTTCAGCTGAAGATGGCCATCACGTGCGGCGTCGGCCTCTTTATCGCCTTCATCGGTCTGCAGAAAGGCGGCCTGGTCGTCGCCGACGCCAACACGCTGCTCACGCACGGCAACCTCGGCTCGCCGTCCGTGCTCCTGTTTTTCGCGGGCTTGTTGCTCACGATCATCCTCGTCACGCGTAACGTCCCCGGCGCGATCATCCTGTCGATCATCGGCATCACGCTCGCCGGCCTCGTCATTCCCGACGGCAAAGGCGGACACCTGACCAACTGGCCCGATCAGCTCGTGTCGCTGCCGGCGTCGATGAGTGACACGTTCCTCAAACTGAATTTCGACTACTTCACGCAAGACCCGGTGAAGGCGACCACGGTCGTCCTCACGCTGCTGCTCATCGCGCTCTTCGACAACATCGGCACGCTCGTCGGCGTGGCGCAACGCGCGGGCTTGCTCGACGCCGAGGGCAAACTGCCCGGTGCCGGCAAAGCGCTCGTTTCCGACTCGATCGGCGTGATCCTCTCGTCGCTTTTCGGCACCTCGAACGTCGTCAGCTACGTCGAATCTGCCTCGGGCGTCGCCGCCGGCGGCCGCACCGGACTGGTGAGCGTGACCGTCGCGGTGCTCTTCCTCGGCGCGCTGTTCTTCACGCCGCTGATCCTCGCCGTGCCGGCTGTCGCCACGGCGCCGGCGCTCGTCGTTGTCGGCATCTTCATGTTTCAATCCGTGACCGAGCTGAACCTGAAGGATTTTCACGAAGCCGCCCCGGCGTTCCTGATCATCCTCGGCACGCCGCTCACCTTCAGCATCGCGGAAGGAATCGGCCTCGGCCTCCTCGCGTTCGCCTTGGTTTATCTCTTCACCGGCCGCGGCCGGAACGTCTCCTGGCTGATCTACGTGCTCGCCGCGATTTTCGGCGCGCACCTGTTCCGCGATTTGTTCGCGCGGTTCTTCTAGTCTTTCATCACGGCGCGAACAACGAGCAGCGGCGTGCTCGTGGCGTGCCGCACCGCATCGATGGTGCTGCCGTGGATGATGTCGCCGAGCAAGCGGTGGCCGTGCGACGCGAGCGCGATCAGATCGCAGTGCTCGGCCGCCGCCACGCGCACGATCTCCTTGGGCGGGTTACCGAGCGCCAGCTGCGTGTTCACACGCAAACCCGCTTCCTGGAGTTCCGCGGCGCTGCGCGCGAGGTATTCGCGGTCCGCCCGGATTTCGTCGGACTCGGCGAGTTTGAGTTGCTCGAAGTTGCGGGCCGCCCAGCCATCGGCCACGTGCAGCAGCAGCAACTCCGCCCCCAGTTGCCGCGCGAGCTGCGAGACATGCGGCAACAGCGTCGCGTCAGCGCGGCCATTCTCGAGGGCGACGAGGATCTTGCGATACATGGCTCGAATCAGGAACCGCCGCCCGTCAGGCCGGCGATGTCGAGCAGCAGTTTCACGTTCAACACGATGATGACAAGCGTAGTCGTCCAGCCGAGGAGCTTGATCCACCACGGATTGACGAACTCGCCCATCTTCGCCTTCTCGCCGGTGAAACGCATCAACGGCCAGCACGCGAATCCGAGTTGCATGCTGAGACACACCTGACTGGCGACGAGCAGGTCGGTCGTCTCGCCCTCGCCCCAGATGCCGATGACCACGACCGCCGGCACGATGGCAATGGCGCGGGTGATCAACCGACGAAGCCACGGCCGCATGCGAAAATTGAGAAAGCCCTCCATCACGATCTGTCCGGCGAGCGTGCCGGTGAGCGTGGAATTTTGGCCGGAAGCAAGTAGCGCCACCGCAAACAGCACACCTGCGAACGTCACGCCGAGCACACCGTCGAGCAGGCGATACGCATCCTGGATCTCCGCCACATCGTGATGTCCGGACCCGTGAAACGCCGCGGCAGACAACACGAGGATCGCGCCATTGATGAACAGCGCGAACATCAGCGCGACGGTGGAGTCGATCGTCGCGAACTTGATCGCCTCGCGCTTGCCGCCGGCGGTCTGCTCGTATTTGCGCGTCTGCACGATCGACGAGTGCAGGTAGAGGTTATGCGGCATCACGGTGGCGCCGAGAATGCCGATCGCCACGTAGAGCATGTCGCGATTTCTTAAAATCTCCGTGCTCGGCACGAAACCCGCGAACACCGCGCCGACGTCCGGCTTGGCCAGCAACAACTCGACGCCGAAGCACGAACCGATCGTGAGAATGAGCACGATCACGACCGCCTCGAGGTAGCGGAACCCGCGATGCTGCAGCAGCAGCACCAGCATGACGTCCGCCGCCGTGATGAGGCAGCCCCACACGAGTGGAATGCCGAAAAGCAATTGCAGCGCGATCGCCGAACCGACGACCTCCGCCAGATCGCACGCGGCGATTGCCAGTTCGCATAGCACCCATTGAAACCACACGATTGGACGCGGGTAATGATCGCGACACGCCTGCGCTAGATCGCGTCCCGTCGCGATGCCCAGCTTCACACACAGGTGCTGCAGCAGGATCGCCATGAAATTGGAAATCAGAATGACGCTGAGGAGCGTGTAGCCGAACTTGGCCCCGCCCGCGAGATCGGTGGCCCAGTTGCCCGGGTCCATGTAGCCCACGGCGACGAGAAAACCCGGCCCCGCGAACGCGAGGCACTTCCGCCAGAAGGGCGCATCGGCCGGCACGAGCACCGAGCGGTGCGCCTCCGGCAGACTCGGCATCTGCTGCTCGCGTCGCCAGCCGCTTTCGGACGAAGGTGCTGCTGTATCGTTCGGTTTCATCGCGAAGCACTCCGCACACTCTCGCCGAACTCCGCCGCGCCACTCGGCCGCCACCGCCGCAGCAGTTGCACGAGCAACCCCTCGCGCGGACTGAACACCCAAGCCGCAGCGAACAACGCCGCGCCTGCGACGACCATCGCCGCACCGATCGAACAATCCAGCCAGATGCCCAGGTGCGTGCCAAGCACCGCGCTCGCCGCGGCGTGCACGACCGCGAGCCCGTGCAGGCGCGGCAGCCGTTGCGTGAGCAGCGAGCCCGTCGCGCCCGGCAGGATCAACATCGCGACAACGAGGATCGCGCCGACCGACTCGAACGCGCTCACCACCACGACCGACAGCGCGCCCATTAGCGCGAAGTGAGCAACCGTTGGATTGAAGCCGAGACTGCGCGCCAACGCCGCGTCGAACGCGGTCACGAGCAGTTCCTTGTAGAAAAGCGTCACGAGCACGACGACAGCAAGCAGCACGCCACCCATGCGCACGACTGGCGCCGGGCCGAGCGTCCACGCGCCCAGCGTGACCGGCGGCTCGAGCGGCACGAAGGCAATTTCGCCATACAGCACGCACTCGGCATCCACGTCCACTTGCCCCGCGTAGAGCGCCGTCAGCACCACGCCGAATGCGAACAACGTGGAAAACGCAATGCCGATCGCCGCGTCCTGCTTCACGCGCGAACGCGTGTGGATCAGCTCGATCACCAGCGTCGCCACGATGCCGGCGATCAGCGCGCCGGTGAACATCGGCAGCGTGCCGCGGCTCTGGCTGAACAGGAACGAGATCACGAGGCCCGGCAGCACGCTGTGGCTGACGGCATCGCCCATCAGCGCGAGCCGCCGCAACAACAGATAATTGCCCACCAGCCCGCACGCCGCGGTCACGAGGAAACCCATCAACATGATCCAGCCGAACGTCGCGAACTCCGTCGTCCACGGCGCGACCACGACGCGCTGCCAATCGAAAGTGGGGATCAGCTCGCTCATCGCGCGCCCTCCCCTTCGCCCGCGTCGCCGTGAATCTCCGCCGCACTCGGAATCGGCCGGCCGTGCGGATCGCGCCGCGCGAAGTTCAACCGCCGCTCGAGTTCGCGCACGACTTCCTCGCCGAGCACGTGTTCGATCTTCTCGGCGTCGTCGTGCACGTGATCGGAGGCGATGTTGGCCGAGTTGGTCAGGTAAAGTTCCCACAGACGGTGATTGCGCACGATCTCGGCCGCGCGGCGGCGTCCCGCCGGGGTGAGATAAACGTGATCGGCCGCGACCGTCGCGAATCCGTGCGGAACCAGCGCGCGCGCGCGCGTCTCCGCTTCAGTAGTCGTCTCCCGGCAGCGCGCCGCGAGCGCGGCGAAGCTCACGCCCTGCGCCTCGGTCGGCCCGGCTTCGAGCACTTGGTAGATCGCCTTGAGCGTGTTTTCGCGCTGCGTGCGTGCGGCCTGATCGCGCTGCCGCCACCACCGCGCGACGACGCCGTGGCGCGGCGCGAACAAAAACGCCGCGCCGAAAATCGCGCTCGCAGCGAGCACGATGAAAGGCCCCGTCGGCAGATTCGCACCGAGGAACGAGATAAACGCGCCGACGATCCCCGCCGCCGCGCCAAAAATCGCCGCCAGCACGAGCAAGCGGTGCAGCCGGTCCGTCAGCAAATACGCCGCCGCCGCCGGCGTGATGAGCATCGCCGAAACGAGCACCGCGCCGACCGCCTGCAAGGCGATCACCACGGTGAACGACAAAAGCAGCAGCAGCCCGCGATCGATCCACGCCGCGGGAATGCCGCCCACGCGCGCAAACCCGCGATCGAAGCTCACCGCGAGCAGCTCCTTGTAGAAGAGCGCGATCAAACCCAGCGCGAGCACCGTGACCGCACTCATCAACGCCACGTCGTCGCCGCCGATCGCCGCAGCCTGCCCAAAGAGAAACTTGTCCACGCCCGTCTTGTTGCCCGTTGGCAGGCGCTGAATCATCGTGACGAGGCACGCGCCGACGGCGAAAAACGACGCCAGCACGAGCCCGAGCGCGGCGTCCTCTTTCAGCCGCGTCGTCGCCGTGATGGCGCGCACGGTCAGCGTGCCGAGCAGCCCGGCGATGGTGGCGCCAATGAAGATCGCGACCGGGTCCTTGCTCATGTTCCACAAAAACCCGAGCGCGACGCCGGGCAGCACCGCGTGCGACAGCGCATCGCCCACGAGCGCCATGCGCCGGACGACGACAAAACCGCCGAGCACGCCGCACGAGATCCCCATCAGCACGGCACCGGCCAGCGCGTAGCGCACCGAGGCATCGCGTAACGTGAAAAATCGCCACGCCTGCTCGGCCCAATTCACCTCGGCGAGATCGCGCACGCCGGCGGCGTGCGCGGCCGGCAGCGCCAAGGCCGCGAAGCCGAACGCGAGCGCGATGCTGCGCGCGCTCAGGAACCGGCGCAGCGAGTTCATGGCGCCCGAACGTCCTTGCGATCCGTCGCCGCGAGCGTTTCCGCCACGTCCGCGAGGATCGTCAGCCGCCCGCCATAGGTGCGGTGCAGCAGTTCAGGGGTGAGCACGTCGGCGGAGGGACCAAACGCGACGACGTTCATGTTCAACAGCAAGACGGTGTCGAAGTAGCTGCGCGCGGTCGGCAGGTCGTGATGCACGACGAGCAGCGTTCGTCCTTGGTCGCGCAGCTCGCGGAGCACGGTGATGATTGCGGCCTCGGTCGCCGCATCGACGCCGGCAAACGGCTCGTCCATGAAGTAGAGGTCGGCTTCCTGCGCGAGCGCCCGGGCGAGGAAGACGCGCTGCTGTTGCCCGCCGGAGAGGTTCGAAATCTGCCGGGTCGCAAACGGCAGCATGCCGACCTTGTCGAGGCACGCGCGAGCGACGTCGCGATCAGCCGCGCTTGGGCGGCGTAACAAACCGAGCCGTCCGTAGCGCCCCATGAGAACGACATCCATGACGTTGACGGGAAAATCCCAGTCGACCGACTCGCGCTGCGGCACGTAGCCGACGCGCGTCGCGGCGTCGGCGAGTGACTGGCCGAAGATTTTCACCCAACCGCTGCTCAGCGGCAGCAGCCCCATGCACGCCTTGATCAGCGTGGATTTGCCGGCGCCGTTCGGGCCGACGATGCCAACCAGCTGCCCCCGCGGCACGACGAGATCGACGCCCCACAGCACCGGCTTTTTGTGGTAGGCGACGGTAAGGTCATGGATTTCGAGCGGAGCGGAGGCGTGATCGTTCATTCAGAAACTCAGGTTGCAACGCACCACTGGATTCCAGTCGGTGGCCGCGCGCGAGATGCCGCGATAAACGGCGAAGTCCCAGGCGAGTGATTCGGTTACAGTAAAGTAGAGCCCGGCGCCGATCGTCCCGATCGTGCCACCGCCCCCCGTGGAGCGGTTGAGAATGGCTTCAGCATAGAGCGAAATTCGGCGCGTGAGATCGCGCGTCAGCACCGCCGTGCCGGACCAACTGGTGTCGTAGCCGTCGTCGTTCGCGTTGCGCAGAAGATCGACGCCGACCTGCGTGTTGAAAAGGAACGCGCCCGGGAGTTTCGTTTCGAACGGCACGATCACGCCGCCTTCGACTGAGCGGTTGCCGACATTCGTGCTTTTATTCGGGATCTTCGCGTAGGGAATCACGGCGGCGGCCGACGTCTCACTCTCGTGAAAGCGCCATTTGGTCCGCAGATAAAAATGCCCCACGCCGGAGTGACGGTCGGAAAATCCCGCAGACGACTCGTATTTTTCTGAGACGAACAAATCCACCCCGGCTTGAAGATCGAGGCGCTCAGTCAATCCGGTGGTCACGAGAACGGAGCCGACCGCAAAGGCGGAATACTTTTCCCCTTCCTCACGGTCCAACGCGAACGACACGACGTCGGCCTCGAGCAGAAAGCGGCCGGGCGCGACAGTGGCTGGGACGTCGGTGAGTTGCGCGCCTGCGCGCGCGAGAAAAAGAACGAGCCATACGCTGGCCAGCAGCAGGCGGCGAACGGGAGGGAGTAGAAGCAGGTTCATCTTGGGGTAGCCGAAGTGTGCAATCGACGACGCCTCAACGCAACGCCTCCACGATGGTCGTGAGGTTGTGCTTGATCATGCCCTCGTAGGTGCCGAGGTCGTAGCCGTTCTCGATCTGCCCGGGTGTGCCCATCGCGTCGGAGAACAGCTCGCCACCAACTCTCGCGCCCGAGTCGCGTGCCACGCGCTCGATCGTCGCATGCGGCACACTGGTCTCGACAAAGATGGCCTTCACGCCGCGCGCCTTGATGAAATCCACCAGCCGCGCGACGTCGGCGAGGCCCGCCTCCGTCGCCGTGGAAATGCCCTGCAGCCCCACGACCGTGAAACCGTAAGCGCGCCCGAAGTAGTTGTAGGCATCATGGCTGGTCACGAGCACGCGCTTCTCCGCGGGCAGCTCGGCGGCTTTCGCCAGCGCCCAGTCGTGCAATTCGCGTAGCCGCTTCTGCACGGCCGCGCCGTGAATCGCATAGTATTCACGGCCGGCCGGGTCGGCGGTCGTGAGCCCTTCGACGATGGCTGGCACGCAATCATGCCACAGCATCACATCGAACCACACGTGAGGATCGTGGTGGCCGGAAAATTCCGGCGGCGCCAGCAGCCGCTCATCGGTCAATCGCTCGGTCACCGCAAAAACCGGCTTCTTTCCCCGCGCCAATCGCGTGAACAGATCGGTCATTTTCCCTTCCAGCAGCAGGCCGTTGTAGAAGATCGCCTCAGCCCTCTGCAGCTTCAACACGTCCGCCGCCGTCGGCTTGAAAAGATGCGGATCCACGCCAGGCCCCATCAGACCCTCCACCACCGCCCTCTCGCCTGCCACTTGGCGCACCAGATCAGTCACCATGGACGTCGTCGCCACCACGCGCAGGCTCGGAGTCGCGGACCTGACGCTCGTGGCCGATGCCACGGCGAGCACGAGCAAGAAGCAAAGGCGGGAAAGCATGCGCGCAACGGATGCCCAAGCTTCCTCTGTTTTCAATAATAAACTTAGCCATACCTAATTCTTCTATCCCGCACCGGTGTCCGGCTTTTCCGCCTTGTGTCTCGCCGCGGCGTCCGGCGACATCGAGCCCATGTCGAAAGGCTTCGCGCGGTTCGTCTTCTGCAGCACGCTGGTGTTCTTCGCCGCGTTCTTTGCGTGGCCGATTTTCCAGATTCTGAAGGGCGGCTTCATCGACGCCGATGGGAAGCTCACCTTCGCCTACCTCGGCGCGCTGCTGAGCGACCCGATTTATCTGGGAGCCTTGGGAAATTCCTTCCTGCTCGCGCTCACGACCACGACCTTTGCGCTCCTGATCGCGCTGCCCCTCGCGGTCGTCTCGGATCGCTACCTATTTCCGCTCAAAAACCTGCTCGGGTCGCTCGTGCTGGTGCCGATGATCCTGCCGCCGTTTGTCGGCGCGATCGGCATCAAGCAGATCCTCGGGCAATATGGCGCGCTCAACAGCTTCATCATCTCGCTCGGTCTGCGCCCGGAGGGCTGGACGTTCGACTGGCTGGGCGCGAATCAGTTTCTCGGCATCGCGATCGTCAACGCGTTCTCCCTCTACCCCATCATCTACCTGAACGCCGTCGCCTCGCTCGCCAACATCGACCCGGCGATGGAGGAAGCCGCCGTGAACCTCGGTTGCACGGGCTTCCGCCGCTTCTTCAAGATCACCCTCCCACTCATCAAGCCCGGCCTTTTCGCCGGCGGCACGATCGTCTTCATCTGGGCGTTCACTGACCTCGGCGTGGCGCTGATCTTCGACTACGCCCGCGTCACCTCGGTGCAGATTTTCTATGGCCTGAAGGACATTGGCGCCAACCCGTTCCCCTACGCGCTCGTGGCCGTCATGCTCGCGAGCTCCGTGCTCTTCTACGCCATCGGCAAAGGTCTCTTCGGCCGCCAATCCTATGCGATGATGGCCAAGGCCACGCATTCCGGTGGTCCCCAAAAACTCACTGGCGGGCGCGCATGGGCTGCCACCGCGCTGTTCACCGGCATCACGTTCGTCGCCATCCTGCCGCACCTCGGCGTCGTCGCCGTCGCGTTCTCGAGCGATTGGTATGCCACCGTGCTGCCGCACAATCTCACCGCGGAAAACTTCAAGCTCGCCCTCGGTCACGACCTCACCGTCCCCGCCATCGCCAACAGCCTCAAATACGCGAGCATCTCCACCGTCATCGATCTCGTGCTCGGCATCGCGCTGGCCTACGTCGTCGTCCGTTCGAAAATCGCCGGCCGCCAGATTCTCGACTTCCTCGCCATGCTCCCGCTCGCCGTGCCGGGCCTCGTGCTGGCGTTCGGTTACCTCGCGATGAGCCAGGAGGGAAAGTTCTTCTCGTTCCTCAACCCGATCGCGGACCCGACGATCCTGCTCATCATCGCCTACTCGATCCGCCGCCTGCCCTACGTCGTGCGCTCGGCGGCTGCCGGCTTCCAACAAACCAGCGAAACACTTGAGGAAGCCGCGCAAAACCTCGGCTGTCCGCCGCTCAAGGCGACGCTCAAGATCACGCTCCCGCTCATCCTCGCCAATCTCATCGCCGGCGGCCTGCTCGCCTTCTCGTTCGCGATGCTCGAGGTGTCCGACTCGCTCATCCTCGCGCAAAAGCAGGTCTATTATCCGATCACGAAAGCCATCTACGAACTCTTCCAGCTCCTCGGCGACGGCAAGTTCATCGCCTCCGCGCTCGGTGTGTGGGCGATGGCCTTCCTCGGCATCACCATCGCCGGCATGACCGTTCTCCTCGGCAAGAAACTCGGCGCGATCTTCCGCGTCTGAGCGCTGCCGCGCGCCGATGGTTTACCTCGTCGCCGTCTCGCTCCTCTGGGCGTTCTCGTTCGGGCTAATCAAGGGACGGCTCACCGGACTCGACAGCTCCTTCATCTCCGCCGTGCGGCTCGGCCTCGCGCTGCTCGTGTTTCTGCCGTTCCTGCGCTGGCGAGGATTGAATCTCCGCCTCGCCGCCACTCTGACCGCGCTCGGCGCCCTGCAGTTCGGCGTCATGTATCTCGCCTACAACGCGAGCTTCCGCCACCTGCACGCCTACGAAGTCGCGCTATTCACGCTGACGACGCCGATCTTCGTGACGCTCGGCGCCGACGCCCTCGCGCGACGATTTCGCCTCAATGCGTTTCTCGCCGCGCTGCTCGCCGTCGCGGGCACGGCGCTCGTGGTATTCTCGGGCGCGCCGTTGGCGCCGACCCTCACCGGCCTCGCCCTCGTGCAGCTCTCCAACGCGGCGTTCGCCCTCGGTCAGGTCTGGTATCGGCGCTGGCGCGAAAAAAATCCCGCGCTGCGCGACGCGCAGATTTTCGCCCTTCCCTATTTCGGCGCGTTCGCGCTCACCGCGCTGGTCTGGCTCGCGCAAAGCGGCAGCGCCTGGCCCACGGTGACGACGGGACAATGGCTCACGCTCGCCTATCTCGGCGCGCTCGCGTCCGGCGCCGGATTCTTCCTCTGGAATGTCGGTGTCACCCAAGTTTCTGCCGGCACCGCCGCAGTGATGAACAATGCCAAGATCCCTCTCGCCGTCGCGTGCTCGCTGCTGTTCTTCGGCGAAAGCGCGAACGGGCCACGCCTCGTAGCGAGCCTCGCGCTGCTCGTCGCGGCAGTCTGGCTGGCTGAACGGCAAAAATAGAAACCAGCCCGGCCGCGGCACCCGAACGGCTCCGCCGTCCCGCTAGGTTGCCTTCACCTTCGCGCGGAAATCCCCGCCCTCTTCCCAGCGACCCGCCTTCATCGTCTGCGCGACCGACGCGTCCTTGAGCAACGCTTGCGCCGCTCCGTTGATCGACTCGCGCGCCAGCACCGCCTCGGCGCAACGCACCGCCGCATCCGCTCGGCCGGCGCCGAGGTGCGCGCGACCGAGCGCGACGAGATTGGCCAGATCGTCCGGCGCGTTTTCCCGCAACGCCTCGAACGCAAACACCGCCGTCTCATGCCAGCCGAGCGCGGTCGCCGCACCGCCCAGCAGCCGCAACCCGGCCGCGCTGTTCGGGTCGGCATCGAGCATCTTTTGCGCGCTGACGAGCGCCTTGGACGGGTCCTTGGCGAGCGCCGCGTTGCCACTGACGAGAAACGGCGCGGTCGAGACACTGCCGAGCACCTTGGTGAAAAAACCGCCGCCGCTCGCGCCGCGCTTCAGCTGTGCGGTCCGCAGGAGCTTGCGCACGGGCAGACAACCCGGCGCCGCCGCGAGCACTTCGCGAGCGAGTTCCACCGCATAGTCGTGGTTGCCGCGCTCAAACGCCACCCGTGCGCTCTCCACCAGTTTCTGCAGCCGGGGCTCAAGGGACGCGACGGATTGCTCAGTCATGCGAGCGAAATGCCAGCGGCGCTCCCGACGCGCAAGCGCGCCGTAGGTCCGGCTTCAGCCGGACCAATTCACCACTGCCCACGACGATGACCCGCGAACGTGGCTCTCTTTGGGCCGGCTGATGCCGTCCCTACTTCACGACCTCGAGATCCGCCCGCGTCGCCTGCTCCAGGCGCGCGAGCGCGGCATTCACGACCGCGTCGGTCGGCCCCTCCACGAGCAGCCGCAGCTTCGGTTCGGTGCCGGAGTAGCGCACGAGCACACGACCCTGCTGGCCCAGCTCGCGTTCGAGCGCGGCGATCGTCGCCGGCAACGTCGGCAGTTTTTCCAGCGGCTTCTTTTCGCGCACTTTCAACGCCGCGGTCACCTGCGGAAATTTTTTCAGCTGCCGCCGCAGCACCGAGAGCGGCTGGGCGCGCACGAGCATCACTTCAATTACCTTCAGCGCCGCAACGAGTCCGTCGCCGGTCGGCGAAACCTCCGCGCAAATCACATGGCCGGACGACTCGCCACCGAGCATCGCGCTGTCCGCGAGCATGCGTTCGATCACATAGCGATCACCCACAGGAGTGCGCGCCACCGTGCCGCCGGCCGCGGCGACCGCGGCGTCCACGCCGAGATTGCTCTGCACCGTGATGACCAGCTGACCGCGGGGCAGGCGTCCGCTTTTGAGCGCGTGCAACGCGAGCACGGTGAGAATCTCGTCCCCGTCGAGCACGTCGCCGTTCTCATCGCAGAGGATGCAACGATCCGCGTCGCCGTCGTGCGCAATGCCGAGCCGCGCACCGTGCGCCTTCACTGCGGCCGCCATCTGCTCCGGATGCTGGCTGCCGACCGCTTCGTTGATGTTCCTGCCGTCGGGCGAGCAACCGATCGTGTCGACCTCCGCGCCGAGTTGCGCGAGCACGGTGCGACTCGTCTGGCAGCCGGCGCCATTCGCCGCGTCGAGCACGACCGTCCAGCCGCGCAGGGAATCCGCCGGCAGCAGCCGCGCGGCAGTGGCGATATAGAGCGAACGCGCGTCGTAGTATTCGAGCGCGCCGGCCGGTGTGCCGGCAGCCTCGGGCAACAGCGCCTCGATGCGCGCCTCTTCCTCGTCGGTGAGCTTGATGCCGGCGGGACCGAAAAATTTGATGCCATTGTCCGCCGCGGGATTGTGGGAAGCGGTGATCACGACGCCGAACGCCGCCGGAGCGTGGCGCAGGGCGAGGCTCACCGCGGGTGTCGGCACGACGCCGAGGCTCACCGGCTTGAACCCTTCCGCCATCAACCCGCCCGCGAGCGCCGCTTCGAGGCTCGCGCCGGACGCCCGCGTGTCGCGGCCGATGTAGACGACCTGCGAAGTCGCGCCTTTCTCGCGGGCGAAACGTGCGGCCGCGGCGCCGAGCCGCCAGGCGAACGTCTCGTTCATCACCGCGCTGCCGTAGGCACCGCGCACGCCGTCAGTGCCGAAATATTTCCGCGAACCCATCCTTTACGAACGATAGAATTCCCGGGTGTCGGCAATCTTTTTGGCAACCGCTCCACCGAGCAACAGCTCGCGCGCGACCGGCACGCCGCTGCGAAGATCCGGCTCACGGCCGACGATCCACAAGCCCATCGCGGCGACCGCCACGATCGTGTCCATCAGTCCGCGCGGCGCCTTGTCGGCGAGAATCGCTTCGGTGATTGCGACGTTCATTGCGACGTCGCCGCCGATCAGATCGGGAAACTCCGCCGGCTGCATGCCGAAGTCTGCGGGCGTCCAGTTGGCGATGGCGCTCTTGAGTCGGCCGACACCGGCCACGAGGTTTTCGGTCGCCGTCGTCCATTCGTCGATGCCGCGACCGTCGGCGATCACGCCGTGCGCCACGATGCCGGCGGGGCAACCGAGCACCTCGAGCGTCGTAGCAAACTTCTCAACTAGCGCCGGCGAATAGACGCCGAGCATCACGTGCGCGGGCCGGCCCGGGTTGATGAGCGGACCGAGGATGTTGAAGATCGTGCGCTGGCCGCGTGCCGCGAGGGCCCTCCGGGCGGGAGCGATGTGCTTGAAGGTCGGGTGATACGCCGGAGCGAAGAAAAAACAGTAGCCGAGCTCGCGCAACGCCGCGCGCGTCTTCTCGGGCGACGCCTGCAAATCGAGGCCGAACGCCACCATCAGGTCCGCGCTGCCGCATTTCGACGTGATGCCGGCGTTGCCGTGCTTCATCACCGGCACGCCCGCCGACGCGAGCGTGAGCGTGACGAGCGTGGAGACGTTGAAGCCGCCCGCGTGGTCGCCACCGGTGCCGACGATATCAAGCGCGTGCGGCGCCCATTCCTGCACGCCGGGATCGCGCGCCACGCCGCGATAGGTTTGCGCGAAGGAGGCAATCTCCTCGGCGGTTTCCCTTTTGGCGGCGAGCGCGGCGAGAAAATCGATCTTGGTGGCTTCAGCAACGTCGGGGCTCGCGAGCGCGAGGGCGGCTTCGCGCGCCTCGGCGGCGTTGAGATCGCGACGTTCGTGGAGTTTCTGAGTCAGTTGCTCGAGCAACATGGCCGCGCATCCAAGCCGCACCGGCGCGCGCACCGCAAAGCATAATTCTCGACAGCCGTCGCGCGTTTCCGAACGCTCGCTCTGTGTTTCGCCTTTTTTCGAGCCGTCTCGTCTCTGTCATAGCCGCGCTCCTCGTCGCGTCCGCTGCTGCCGCGCACGGCGCCGAGCCCGCCGCGAAGAAAAAGCCGGCCCGCGAACCGGCGACCAAGCCCATCGCCGAACTCAGCGCCACCGATGCCATCGTGCTGGGCGTGGTCGAAGGCGTGACGGAGTTTCTGCCGGTTTCATCCACGGGGCATCTGATCATTGCCAATCACCTGCTCGGTCTAGAATCCGACCAGCCGCTCACGAACGCCGCGGGCGAGCCGCTCTGGTATAAGAAGCCTTCCGAGAAAAACCCCGCCGGCGAACCGCTCACGCTGAAGCTCGCGGCCGACACCTACACGGTCGTCATCCAAGTTGGCGCGATTCTCGCGGTGGTTTTCATGTATTGGTCGCAGCTGGTGAACATGCTCATCGGTCTGTTTGGACGGAGCAGTTCTGGCTTCCGGCTGCTGCGGAATGTCCTGCTGGCCTTTGCGCCTGTGGCGGTGATCGGTTTCCTGCTGCATGACCTGATCGACAAATACCTCTTTTCGATCTGGGCCGTCGTGGCTGCGCAGATCGGCGGTGCGGTAATCATGCTCTGGGCCGAACGCTGGCGGAAAAAGAACTCCGGCATCGGCTTTTCCAAGGGCGACCCGGCCGACATGACTCCGGGTAAAGCGGTAGGCATCGGTTTCGCGCAGTGCCTCGCGCTCTGGCCGGGCACAAGCCGCTCGATGGTCACGATCGTTGGCGGCTACCTTGCCGGCCTCACCCCGGTGAGAGCGGCCGAGTTCAGTTTCCTCGTGGGTCTGCCGACGCTCGCGGGTGCGGCGGTCTACAAATCCTTCAAATCGGGTCCGGCCATGATCGAGGTCTTCGGCTGGTCGAGCGTGTTGCTCGGGTGTGTGGTGGCGGCGGTTTCAGCAGCGCTCGCGGTGAAGTTCTTCGTGCGCTTCCTGTCGCGCAACGGGCTCGCCGTCTTCGCGTTTTACCGCATCGCCGTCGCGATCGTGCTGGCGGCGTTCTTCCTGTTCTAAGCCCGCAGCGGGTCGGGCGGTTAAACGTCTTGACGGGTTCAATCGCCGAACCTTACCTCCTCGACCTTCCAATCAAAACTAGCGGCCGGTCCACGCGTCCAGCTGCACTCCACAATCACTTACCATGGCCAATCCGAAACGTAAGCAATCCAAGCGCCGCAGCGCTAACCGCCGCGCCGCCAACGCCTTCAAAGCTCCCGAGGTCGCCAAAGACCCGACCGACGGTGGCGCCTTCCGCCCGCACCGCGTGAACCCGAAGACCGGCATGTATCGCGGTCGTCAGGTTCTCGACGTTACGGTCTAAGGTTCACCGGCAGCTTCCCGCCATCCATCCCGAAGCCGCCAGTTCCGCCCCGCTGCCGCCCCGCATCGCTGTCGATGCCATGGGCGGCGACTTGGGCCCCGCTGAAGTCGTCGCGGCGGTCCAAATTGCCCTTTCAGAGGATCAAGACCTCGCGCCCATCGTCATCGTAGGGCAGCAAGAGGTTTTGACTCCCCTCGTCGCGCAGGCCGGCCTCGCCGGCAACTCGCGCGTCTCCATCGCGCACGCCTCCGAGGTGATCACGATGGACGACAAACCGCTCAAGGCGCTCAAGACGAAGAAAGACGCCTCGATGCTGCGCGCCATCGAGCTCGTGAAGAGCGGTGAGGCGAAGGTCGCCGTCAGCTCCGGCAACACCGGCGCGCTCATGGCCGGCGGCACGCTCCGCCTGCGCACGATGAACGGTGTCGATCGTCCCGCCCTCGCTGCCGTCATCCCGCGCGAAGGCGGCCACTTCGTTCTGATCGACGCCGGCGCCAATCCCGAGGCGAAGCCCGAGCACCTGATGCACAACGCCATTCTCGGTGCCGACTACGCCCGCGTCATCCTCGGCCTCGATAATCCCCGCGTCGGCCTCCTCACGATCGGCACGGAGGAAGGCAAGGGCAACGCCCTCATCACCGAGACGAACGAGCTGCTCAAGAAGATCAACGGCGTGGTCAACTACGTCGGCCCGATCGAAGGCTTCCAGGTGTTCCGCGACCACGTCGACGTCGTCGTGTGCGATGGTTTCGTCGGTAACACGCTCCTGAAAACCTGGGAATCGCTCGCGAAATTCATCACCGGCATGCTGAAGGACGAGCTCAAGAAGAGCCCGCTCCGCATGGCCGGCGCCGTCCTCGCCAAAGGCGCTTTCGGCGCCCTCAAGGAGCGCATGAACCCCGACCGCTACGGCGGCGCCCCGCTGCTCGGCGTGCGCGGCAACCTTTTGAAAGCGCACGGTTCGAGCAACCGCCACGCTTGGGCGAGCGCGATCCGCGCCGCCAACAAGATCATCCGTCAGGATCTCTACCATCGCATCGAAGACGACGTCGCCAAGGCCAACGGACTCATTCAGGCCCCGCTTCCGACCGCCTCGACGTCCCTCTAACACTTTATGGCTTCCGTGATCATCGCCGGAGTCGGCGCCTATGCGCCCGAACGCGTTCTCACTAACGACGACCTCGCCAAGATGGTCGACACGTCCGACGAGTGGATTCGCACTCGCTCCGGCATTCGCGAGCGGCACATCGCCGCCCCGAATGAAGCGTGCTCTGACCTCGCGATCCAAGCCGCTCAGCGCGCGCTCGCCGACGCCAAGGTCACCGCGGCCGACATCGACCTGTTGATCATCGCGACCGCGACGCCGGACTACCCGCTGCCGTCCACCGCGTGCATCGTGCAGCACAAGCTCGGCATCCCGCCGCATGCGACCGCCTTTGATATCGTCGCGGCCTGCTCGGGCTTCGTCTACGCGCTGGAGATTGCTTACGGCCAGCTCCTGACCAACCGCTACAAGTGCGCGCTGATCATCGGCTCGGAAAAACTCTCCTCGATCACTGATTGGTCCGACCGCACGACTTGCGTGCTCTTCGGCGACGGTGCCGGCGCCGCCGTGCTGAAGAAGAGCGATCAGGACGGCATCGGCATCATCGGCTCCGACCTCGGCGCCGACGGCGAACTCGCGGAATACCTCTACACGCCCGCCGGTGGCTCGCGTTGCCCCGCGACGGCCAAGACCGTCGAGGACAAGGGCCACTTCCTGCGCATGAAGGGCAAGGAGATCTTCAAGAACGCGGTCCGCGTCATGGAAACCGTCGCACGCGAAATGGTGGAACAACACGGCCTCACGTTTGACCAAATCAACCTCGTGATCCCCCATCAGGCGAACGTGCGAATCGTCGAGGCGCTCGCGGGCAACCTCGGTCTGCCCCTGGATCGTTTCTACGTGAACATCGATCGCTACGGCAACACGTCGTCCGCCTCGATTCCGCTCGCCCTCGACGAAGCTCGGCGGGCCGGCAAGATCAAGCCCGGCGATTACACGCTCCTTGTTGCTTTCGGTGCCGGCTTCACTTACGGCTCCACTCTCATTCGTTGGTAATTCTCATGTCCCGCCCCACTCTCTCCGCCTTTTTTGCCGTCGTCATCGCGCTGTTCGGCGCCGCGCACTTGAGCGCCGAACTCGTCTGGACGCCCGGCCAGGGCTGGCGCATTGAGGGTGGCGCGCTCGCCGGCCTCTCCGGCGAGGACGGTCGCAACGCCCTCGAGATGATGAACAACGCGCGCACCGCGGAGGAACGAGGCAGCGCGCGCTCAGCCATCAAAGGCTACCAAAAGGTCTCCAAGAAATACCCGAACTCGATCTACGCCGCCGAGGCGATTTATCGCACCGGCATGCTCTACGAGAAACGTCGCGAATACTTCAAGGCCTTCGACGCCTTCCAGGAAATGGTGATGAAGTATCCCAACACGGAGAAGTTCTCCCAAGTGATCGCTGAGCAATACCGCATCGCCCAGCTCCTCCTCGACGGCACTCGCCCCTACATGTGGGGCATCATCCCGGGCTTCAAAAACCGCGAGCGCGCGCTCGAGTATTTTGAACAGGTCGTCCGCAACGCCCCCTACTCCGACTACGCGCCGCTCTCCTTGATGAACGTCGCGCGCGGCCACCAGAAAATGGGCAACACCGAGGAGGCCATCGACGCCCTCGACCGGATGATCAACAACTATCCGAAGAACGTCCTCACGCCCGACGCCTACCTCAAGCTCGCGCAAACTCACTCCTCTCTCGTCGAAGGCGCCTACTACGACCAGGCCTCCACCAAGGAAGCCATCACCTACTACGAGGACTACCTCATCCAATTTCCCGGCGACACCGGCGCCGGCACCGCGGAAAAAGGTCTCTCCGACATGAAGACCATGCTCGCCCAGAGCAAAATGATCCTCGCGGACTACTACTTCAAATACCGCAAGAACTACACCGCCGCAAAAGTCTTCTACAACGAAGCGATCACCACTTACCCGGATTCGCCCGTCGCCGCTCGCGCCCGCACGATGTTGACGGAAGTCGACGCGCGCCTCGCCGGCCAGCCCGCTCCCGCCGCCAAGGACGAGAAGCCGGCCGCCCCGAAGAAGAAAAAGCGTTTCTGGCTCTTCTGAGCGACGCGCATCGCCCATGCGCCTCGCCGTCCTTGTTTCCCTCGCCGCCCTCGCGCTCGGTCTCGCTTCCTGCGCGAACTACCACCTCGGCACCGGCGCCGAGCCGCGCTTTCAAACGCTGCACGTCACCGTCGTGAAGAGCGACGTGCTGCTCCCGCAGGCGGTCGCCCTCGTCACCACGCAGGTCCGCGAAGCCTTCATCAAGGACGGTCGCGTGCGCCTCGTCGACTCCGCCGCTGAAGCCGACGCCGAACTCACGCTCACGCTCGAAGACTATCATCGTGAGCAAACCGTCGCCCGCGCCGACGACACCGGCCTCGCGCGCCGCTACGACCTCATTCTCCAGGCGCGCGCGTCGCTCCTCGACCGGCGCGAGAAGAAAATCGTCTTCGCCAACCAGCCGCTGAAAGCCACGCGCGGCGTTTTCACCGACAGCGGCCAGCTCCAGTCGGAATACCAAACGCTCCCGCTCCTCGCCGAGCAACTCGCCGAACGCGCGCTACACGCGACGCTCGACACCTGGTAACGTCCCCCGCCATGCCGCGCGCGCCGAAGCCCCGACTCAATCGCGAGTGGCATTTGGCGCATCGGATGCCCTCGCGCGCCACGCTCGACCAACGCCTCGCCTGGCATCTCGAACACCGCGCGAATTGCGCCTGCCGTCCCATGCCGGGAAAACTGCTTGGCCTGCTGCGCGAGCGCGGCTTGCTTTGAGGCGATGCCGCTTTCGTCCGTTCTCGCCCCTTCCCTGCTTGCCGGCGATCACGCCGCCCTCGGTGCCAGCGCCAAACTCGCCGCAGACTCCGGCGCCCCCTGGCTGCACCTCGACTTGATGGACGGACACTTCGTGCCGAACCTCACCTTCGGCCCCGAAGTCCTCGCCGCGCTCCGCCGCGCCGGTCTGAAGATATTTTTCGACACGCACCTGATGCTCGCCGAGCCGCACCGCTACGTCGAAGCCTTCGCGAAAGCCGGCGCCAATCTCATCAGCATCCACATCGAACCGAGCTACGATCACGCCGCCACGCTCGCCCGCATCCGCGAGCTCGGCTGCCAATGCGGCCTCGTGCTCAACCCCGGGACGCCCGCGGAGGCGATTCGCCCGTTACTCACGCAGGTCGACCTCGTGCTCGTGATGACCGTGCAACCCGGTTTCGGGGGCCAGCCCTTCCGCCGCGACATGCTGCCCAAACTCCGCCAGCTCGACACGTGGCGACGCGACGCGAAGCTGAGCTTCCGCCTCGAAGTCGATGGCGGCATCGACCTGACCACCGGCAAGGAATGCCGCGAGGCCGGCGCCGACACGTTCGTTGCCGGCACGTCGTTTTTCAAAGCGAGCGACCGTGCCGCATTCGCCGCGACGGTGGCTCAGTGGTAGGATCGGTCTGCGACCGGTCCGGCTGGAGCCGATTCGCGAATCAAACCGGCGAGTGGTGCCCAGTAGGGGCCGGTTGAAAACCGGCCCTACTCCCGTCCGCGTGCGATCGCGGCGGCGCGCGCGTATTGCGCGCGAAACTTTCCGGCGAGCGCATTGGCCAAGGTCACTTCGTCGACTTTGTTTTTCGAGCCGAGCGCCTGCTTGATCTCCTTCGTCGCACGATCGTAGCTGACGGCCGACAGATCCTGCAGGACCGCGAGCGCGCGTTCCCGGCATGCCACATCCACCCCCGGTGCGTGAATCGCCCGCCACGCCTCGCACAGTTCCTCGTGCGTGTCCTGACACATCACGCGAATGATGAAGGCCATTTCGCGAAACACGCCGCCGCTCCACTCGGGGCGGTAAATGAGCGGTTCTTTTTGCGCGAACGGGTTCGCATCGGGATCGCTGCGGTCCTCGCGCCACTCGTCGTGCGCGTAGTAATCCTTGCGCACCGGCAGTCGACGCAGTGCGTAGCGCTCCGGCCCCCGCGGCGTGCCCGGCTTCTCGTTCCAGAGATGCTGGCCCTCCATTGAGAGCACAAACTCGATGAACAGCTCGGCCGCCTCGCGATGGGGCGCACCGCGCAACAGACCAATCGGATCGACCGAGCTGACGGTGCCGCCCGGAGGCGAAACGTAGCCAAGCCGGTCCGAGCCACCGCGCTTGCTGGCGGACTCCGCTTGCGCGCGGCCGTAGAAATCGATGCACATGCCGACCCCGCAGTTGCCGACTGAAACGTCGATCGGCGGTTTTTGCGAGGTGTCGGTGAAGTAGCGCGAGTTGGCACCGACGAGTTGCAGCAGTTGCATGCCCTCGGTCCAGCCGGCACGCACGGCCTGCGCCTCCAGCGCCTTCGCGTCGCCGTTCGGCTGCGCCGCGCGCAGCGCCTTCAGATTTCGCTGCATGCGCTGCTGGATGACGTTTTCGAAGGCTTTGGCGATCGAGCCGCTCTTCGTTGGATCGCACAACGCGACTTCGCCGTAGAAACGAAAGTCGGTGAGGTCGTCCCATTGTTCGGGCTCGCGGGTGGCGCCGAGTCGCTTCAGCGAATCGCGATTGAAAATGATGCCGTAGGAGCTGAGCACGCAGCCAATCCACAGGCCGTTTTTGTCCCAATACTCCTCACCCGCATAGAGCCGCGGAATGATGTCCTCGGTGAACCACTCCGGATGCGTCTTCACGATACGCGTCGGCACAAAGCGTCCCGCCGTCGCCTGCTTCGCGAAATCGTAGGTGCCGCCGCCAAAGAAGAGATCGATGCCGCAGCTGACATCCGAGGCGAGGAAGGCCGCGCGAGCCTCCTTCACGATGGCCGGCGCGTCGGCCGGCAAACGACCGTTCTGCGAGCCGGACTGCACCTCGGCACTCCAGGGCTTGCCGAGTTTGTTCACCCAGTGGTTCTGGAAAGCGGTGGTGTATTCGCCGTCGAGGAAGCGCGCGATCTCGCTGGTGCCGCCAAGCACGCGCCAGTCGATCGCGATGGTGCGGCCGGTGCGCGCCTGATACCAGCGCGCAAACGCCTGGCCATATTCGTAACGGATGGCCTCATTGTGCGGCGTGACGATCACGAGCGTATCGTCGGCCTGGGCAAGCGCCGGGGCCGACTTCGTGTGCAGCGCGAACGGCAGCGCCAAAACGACCAGGAGAGCGAGAACGATGAGGGCCCGTTTCATCGAAAATTCCCGTAGCAGCAGTCTATGACCGCCGATCGAACGCGACTTGCTCGGCGGTCATAGACCGCCGCTACAACCCGAACCTGCGATGCCGGCGACGTGCGCATGATCAGGCCGTCAACACGATCACATCCTCCGGATGCACGGCGGCATAAAGCTCGCCGCGCGTCGAACCGTCCACGAACCGAGGATTGCGTTCGAAGATCTTCAGGCGCGTGCCGTTGTTGGAGGTCACGAAATCGTATTGGGCGACCTCACCGAGATAAACCGAGTCGCCGATCCGGCCGCGAACGAAGTTGCGCGGCTCCGCGTCGCGATGCAGCTCCCAGCACTCGGGGCGAATCGAAACCGTCACCTCCGCGCCGACCGTCGGGATGCTCGTAGGGTCGCCGAAGATGCCGTCGAACTTGCCCACCGGTGTCTCGACCGTGACGAAGCCGCCCGCGATCCCGAGCACTTTGCCGGGAAGAAAATCCGTTTCGCCGATGAAGTTGGCCACGATCTTCCGCGTCGGCCGCTTGTAGACGTCGCGCGGTGAACCCACCTGCAAAATGTGACCGTGATCGAGGATCGCCATGCGGTCCGCGATCGACAGCGCCTCCTTCTGGTCGTGCGTGACGTAGACGGTCGTGAGCTGGAACTCCTTGCACACGCGGCGAATCTCCGTGCGCATTTCCAGGCGCAGCTTGGCGTCGAGGTTCGAGAGCGGTTCATCGAGCAGCAGGCAGCGCGGACGAATCACCAACGCACGCGCCAGCGCGATGCGCTGCTGCTGGCCGCCGGAGAGCATGTTCGGCTTGCGGTCCGCGTATTTCTCCATCCGCACGGACGAAAGCGCATCATCGACGCGTTTCTTGACTTCCGCCTCCGGCACCTTGCGCTCAACGAGGCCGAAAGCGACGTTCTCCGCCACGGTCATGTGCGGCCAGAGCGCGTAGCTCTGAAACATCATGCCGGTGTTCCGCTTGTGCGGCTCGAGGCGCGTGACGTCCTCCTCGCCGAAAAGAATTTGGCCGGCCTCCGGGATATAGAAGCCCGCGAGACTGCGGAGCAACGTGGTCTTGCCGCAGCCGCTGGGACCGAGGAGGAAGAAGAGTTCGCCGGGATTGATCGTCAGGTCGAGCCCGTGCAACGCCACGACAGTGCCGAATCGTTTGGTCAGTTGCTTAACCTGGATGGAAATCATGGAGGGTGCGCGCGTCCCCGCGAGGCAACCGGCCGGATTTGGCCGAGTCAAAATCAAAGGCGCGGAACCGCGCGTTGTAACAGTTGCCATCGGGCCGGGAATAAATCTTAAAGCGCCATGGCCCGCACCAAGCCGCAGATTCCCGAGCTCAAGCACCTCGATCACGTGCTCGTGAGCGAAACCGCCATCCGCCGCCGCGTCTCCGCCCTCGCCGAGCAGCTCAACAAAGCCTATCGCGGCAAGGACCTCACGGTGATCGCCGTCGTGAACGGCGCCCTGATTTTCACCGCCGACCTGCTGCGCCGCATGCGCTCGCCCCTGCGCCTCGATTGCATCCGCGCGTCGAGCTACCACGCCGGCACCGCGGCGACCGGCAAGCCCGTCATCATCGACAATCTCAAACTCGACATCGCCGGCCATCACCTGCTGCTCGTCGACGACATCCTCGACACCGGCAACACGCTTTCGGCCGTCAAGGAACTGCTCCTCGCCAAAAAAGCCGCCTCCGTGCGCACCTGCGTGTTGCTCGACAAGAAGGCGCGTCGCGTCGTGCCCTTCGAGGCGGAATACGTCGGCTTCGAAATCCCCAACGAGTTCGTCGTCGGCTACGGCCTCGATTTCAACGAGCGCTACCGCAACCTGCCCTGCATCGGCGTGCTGAAGCCGAAGTTCTACTCGGGCGAAGTCTGAGCCTCGCGAGCGCCCGGCCGCACCTCGCCTTCGGGCCGGGATTATCCCGAAGGAAAATTCCTTGCGCTCCGGCGGACGGCTCCCTTTGTTCAGCGGTCCACTCCGACGGAGGGGTGGCCGAGTGGTCTAAGGCAGGTCTTTGCTAAAGACCCAGACCCCAAAAGGGTCTCGGAGGTTCGAATCCTCTCCCCTCCGCCATCCTTCGCTCCTGCGGAGCTTCGGATGGCACTGCCATTTTCAGGGCGGTGATCATCCTGATCCAAATCGCAGATTGTCGCGAAGGATGCCCTGCGTAGCTTCAGCGAAGCAGGGCTATGCACTACGTCTACCTGATCGAAAGCGAATCTTCAGCAGCGCGCTACGTCGGATACACAGACGACCTGCGTCTCCGGATCACCGATCACAACTCCGGAAAGAACAGAAGCACCAAAGCTGATCGCCCTTGGCGTTTGAAAACATACCTCGCCTTCTTGACCAAACAGCAGGCGCTGGAGTTTGAATCTTACCTGAAAAGCGGCTCTGGGCATGCGTTCGCCCGCCGCAGACTTTGGCCGACGTTCAGCGATCGATCCGCAATCGGAAAAAGGCACTCGTCGCCGAACTGAGCGGCACGGTGGCCCGCCAGGTTTCCACGCCGCCCGCGGTCGATACGAACTGATGCGTCACTCCACCGGTGCTCCAGCCACTGAGGCTCGAAGAGAATTCGACCGAGTAAGTCACGTCGGTTGCACTCGCCGGCCGGGTGTAAGTGAAAACCCAATCTGAAGGCGTCGCGCTCGCCACCGGCAGACCGGATGTGCTCGCACTCCTGGGATTCAGACCCAGCGCGTATTCGACGAGATTGACCAAGCCATCCCCATCAGGATCGGCGTTCGGCCCGCTGATGCTCGAGTTCTCCAACTCGCCCGCGGTGAAGTGTGTGGAGTTGAACAGCGCATACCCCGTGGGCTCGTTAATCGTGACGGTAGCGCGCTGGTTCGCGCCGAGGACCGCACCACCGATCAGCGGCTGGCCCAATTGCACGAAGAAGTTCTCGCCGGCATCCGCGGTCGCATCGCCCGTCAGCGGCACGGTGATCGTCTTCGGCGCCGTGTCTCCATCGGCCCACGAAAGTGTGCCGGCCGTCGCCGTATAGTCGCTGGCGCCCGCCGTGCCGGAGAGTGTCGTGTAACCAACCGTGAGCGCGCCGATACCGGTGCCGCTGCGCGTGACGCTGATCTGCGCCGCGCCACCCTCGGTGCCACTCCCGGTTAATGTGGCGAGTTGCACGACGCCCGGCGTGCCAGCCAGTGGTCCAACGAACTGCCAGAGCGGTCGGCTCGGTGTCGCACCTTGGAGTGTCGCGAAATCGCCCGCGAGCAGCACGCGTCCGTTGGCGAGCAACGCGAGATCACGCACTCTGCCGCTATAGCCACCCGCCGCCGCGAACGTCGCATCCGTCACGCCGGCGGACGAGAGCAGCACCAGTCGGCTCGCCGCCGCACTGTTGACCGTCGTAAACGTGCCTCCCAGCAACACGCGACCGTCCGGCAAAAGCGCGATCGTGTTCGTAGTGCCGTCGGCGGTCATCGCAAACGTGCCGTCGAGCGCGCCCGTGTTCGTGAGCCGCGCCACGCCGCCGCAAGCCGTGTTGTTGTAGGCCGTGAAGGCGCCGCCGATCAGGATCTTCCCATCCGGTTGCACGGCGATCGACTTAACCGAACCAATCGAGCCCGAAGCGTAAGTGCCGGCGCCAATTCCGGCAAATGTGCTGTCCAGCGCACCCATCGTAGTCAGACGACAAATGCCTCCCTTCGAGACCGACGGTGTGGCAAAATAGAACTCACCACCGACGAGCAATTTCCCGTCAGCCTGCATGGCCAGCGACTCTACGGTGATGCCACCAAAATCCGGTCCCGCAAACGAGGTGTCGAGCGAACCATCCGAGTTGAGCCGCGCCAGGTATTCGCGCGCCGTGCCATTGAAATTCGTGAACGCGCCACCCACGACGATTTTGCCATCAGGCTGGAGCAACACCGCGTAGATGCGACCGTCGGCGCCGGTCCCCGGATTGAAGCTGGCGTCGAGAGAACCATCGGCATTGAGCCGCGCGATGCGGTTGCGCGCCGTGCCGTTCATCGCGGTGAAATCGCCGACCGCGATGATCTTGCCATCCGGCTGCAGCGCCAAGTCCACGACCGGCGTGCCCGTCGTGCCACCGTCCGCCGCGAAGCTCAAATCGAGTTTGCCCGTGGCGTCGACCTTCACGATTCCCGTGCGGGCATACGTGTTATAGGCCGAGTCCTGCACGGATGAAAACCAACCGCCCACCACGATGCTGCCGTCGGGCAACGGCAGGACCTTTTCGATCGCGCTATTATTGAAATACGCGGCGAAAGCCGGATCACGCACGCCCGGATCGAGGATCGTGACCGTCGCGCTGGCGGCATCGCTGAGCGTGGCGCCGGTCGCGTTCGAGAGCGTCACGGTGAACGTCTCGCTCGTTTCCACGAGCGCATCGGCGGTGATCGGCACGGTGATGGTTTTGCTCGCCGTGTCGCCGTCGCTCCACGTCAACGTGCCGCTCGTCGCGGTAAAATCGCTGCCGCTCGTCGCGTTGCCCGATGTCGTCGCGTAATTCACCGACAACGCGCCGGAAGAGTTGCGCGTGCGCGTGACCGTCAACGTAGCACTCCCACTCGTCTCGCCGACCACGATGCTCGTTGTGGACCATTGCACGAGCGGCGTGAGACCGATCTGCACATCGAGGTATTCCTCGGCTCCGCTGCCGCCCTGCGCGAGCGGCTTGATCGTGATGCCGCGTGCCGTGTCGGTGAACGTCGCGCCGATCGCCAAGCCCGCATCGTTCACATTCGTGCCCGGCGTGGTCATATCGAGCAGGTTGCTCACGTGGTTTGTATTGTAGCCCCACAGCACGTAGGCGCCGCCGTCGAAGCTGCTGTTGCTCGTGCCACGCCGGTAACCGATCCAATAGTCGCGCGTGGCATCGCGCACGACCTTCAACGCCCGCGCGTTTGCGAGATTCGCCGCGGCGGCATCGAAGCGATAGACGCGATACGTGCCGGGTGCCGCGATCGTCGAGACGGCGCTGTCGGGCAGCCATTGCAGGATGCTTTTGTGCCACGGGTTGAAATCGAGCGTGATGTCGCCGTTCATGCCCATCGTGTCGAAGAGGTCGCCGTATTCGGTCGACGAACCGCTCTCGGAAACCGGATTGCCGTCGCTCACCTGCCAGAGGTTCGAGTGGTAGAGGCCGTAGTTGTGCCCGATCTCGTGTGCGACGACGCGGAAATCGAAATAGCCGTTCACCCAAAAATTCGGACCGTCGATGTTGCCGAGACCGCCGTAGGTGATCTGCGAACCGGGAATGACGGACGTGCCCAAAAAGCGAAACACGACGCCGACGCGATCGTAGGCCTCGACATTCACTCCGGCGCTCTGCGCCGCGGTGCGGGCGTCGGTGTGCAATTCCGTGTTCTTGCCGCCCACCGCGTAATAGGCCGCCGTCTGCGGGAGGCGCAGCACCGCGGTCACGTCGGGCGAATCGCCCGCGGTCGCCGGCGTTATCCGCAACGCGGTTTTACCGTAACTCGACTGCGCATAGAAATCGCCGATGCCGTTCGTCTGGGTAAAAACGTTGACGAGATAGTCGTCCGTCAGGGCGGCCCCACCGTTCGGGTAATTCGGCGTGCCGGGAAAGTCCGGAAAATCGACCCGGATGATCAGCACTTTTTTCGTGCCGTGCGTCCAGCTCTGGAGCGGGCGGCCCGCCACGCCACTGGTGCCGGGCAGGTTGTCGCCGGCGTTGACTTGCTCGGCCGCGAGAAGATCGGACTCGAGCTGCTGCAGATGCGCGGGACGGTCGAGCAGCTGCACCTTGCCGCCATACTCGACGGCCAGCGGACCGCCCGTGTTCAGCGCTGCAGTGGCATCGATCGGCAGACCCGCGCAATACGGGCACGCGCGCTCGACGGGACGGCTTCCGGCCACCTCGCCCGACTCAAGCACACGCAACGGCGCCTCGCTCACCGCCAAGTCACCATCGATCGCGATGCCCACCATTGAGGTCGAGCGCACCGTCGCTTGTGCGGCCCGGCGGCCATAGACGAACGCGCGATACTCACGGCCTTGTAGCACCGTGGCCCGAAACAGGGGCTCGGCGACCTTTTCACCCGCCACGGGCGTCACGGCATTCAACGCCAGTTCGCCCACGCCTGACACGCGCGCCTCCAGCAATTCGACGATTCCCGCCGGCAGCTGTTGCCGCACGACCATCGGCACCGCCGCGGCGAGCGCCGCCTCGGGATCTTGGCGGATCAACTGAGCCAGCACGGCCCGGCGCGCGAGCGCCCGCGCGCGCCCTTCGTCGAGCAACGCACCGCGCGCATCGGCCGGAGCGTGCAGATATTTCTCCGTCCACGCGCGAAAAGCCGCCAACTCGGGCGTGGTCGCGCGAGCCCAGTCGGCCGCCGCAATCGTCCGGGCTGCTGCGGCTGCTTCCGCGTGAGGCGACGGCGGAGCAACGGGCTCCGGTTCAGGAATCGCTGTGCTCGCGGGTCCGCTCACCATCGGCACGGATGACGCGGGCCGCGGCAATCGCGGCCGGACGGCGGTGAGGTAGACCAGCAGGGACAGTGTCGCGCCAGCGGCGACGACCAACAGGAGGCGATGTTTCATCGAGGATGACCGGCGGGACACTGTGCGCCGCCACGGCAGCCGTAAAGGGGGATTACCGCGCTGCCGCCCGCCGCTCAGGGCTTGGCGGCACGCGCACCGCCGCTCAGCGTATGCGTCGATGTCGCGCGCGGCCTCTCCGCTCCTCTTCGATTTCCGTCAACTCACCGTATATCGCGGCGAGCGGCGCGCTTTGCACGGGCTCGATCTTCAGCTCCGCGTCGGCGAACACGTCGCCATCCTCGGTCCGAACGGCTGCGGCAAGTCCACGCTGATCAAAACGCTGACGCGTGAGCTCTACCCCGTCACCGACACGCCTGGCTATCGCTTCCAGCTGCTCGGCGAAGAGTTCGCCGACATCACCGATTTCCGCAAAACACTCGGCCTCGTCGCCCTCGACCAGCTGCAAAAGCTCTCCTACGAGATCACGGAGCGCAGCGTCACCGGTCTCGAACTCGTGCTCTCGGGCTTTTTCGACAGCATCGGCCTGTGGCCGCACATGCGACCGACTCCGATGCAACGTCGTCGCGCGCGCAGCGTGATGCGTTTCCTCGGCGTCACGCATCTTGCCGGCCGCGCGTTGAAGGAGATGTCTTCCGGCGAACAGCGCCGCTGCTTCATCGGCCGCGCGCTTGTGCACGATCCCGCCGCGCTGCTTCTTGACGAGCCGACCACGAGCCTCGATCCGGCGGCCGTGCTCGAATTTCGCCGGGTGTTGCGCACGCTCTGCCGCCGCCGAAGGAGTGTCGTGCTCGTGACGCACAATGTCGCCGATCTCGTTCCCGAGATCGACCGCGTCCTCCTGATGCGCGACGGTCGGATCGTTGCGGACGGCCCGCCGCGCCGCGTGCTGAGTTCGGCCGCGCTGTCCCAGCTTTTCGGCGCACCGTTGCGGCTCGTGCGCACGCGCGGGCATTACGATCTGATCGCGAGGTAGCGCGGGCGGAATACTTGCAATCGCCTCGGCCGTGTGGCTTCGGCGCCGCCTGCGCAGCGAGACACTCGCACATGTCGCGTATCGTCATCGCCAAGCGGCCGCGCGAATCACCCGCGCCCCTACAGACGGCGAATCGCGTCCGGCAGAGCAGCGAGATTTTCGATCCGGTCCGTCGCCGCGGCGGGATCTTCGCCGGTGCGATCGCGATCGACCCAAACGCGAGCGATGCCCATTTCGCGCGCCGGACCGATGTCGTGGTAGAAGCTGCACGCCGCGTGCACCCAGTTCTCGCGGGCAACGCCGCTCACGCGCCAGAAGTGTCGGAAGTGCGCGAGCGAAGGTTTGTAGTCCTTCACTTCCTCGGCGGTGACCACGAGATCGAAGGGCTGGCGAAAGCCGCGCTGCGTTTGCGCGAAGAGCGCGCGATCGCAGTTGGTGAGCACCGCGAGCTTCCAGCCGTCAGCGCGCAACGCGGCGAGCGCGGGCTCGACGTCGGCGAAGACCGGCTGCGTGCCCCAGTTCGCGGGCAGCGCGTCGACGGAAGCGGCGGGAACGGACAGGCCGATCTCGCGCGCCGCGCGTGCCACGCCCTCGCGCAACACGTCGGCGTAGAGGCGGTGCGGGCGGTCCTGTTCGAGCGGACGTTCGTAGCGGTGATAAGCGGCGATCAGTTCGGCGACGCGCTCGCCGGCGAGCGGGCGCAAGATGTTCGCGAAGCCCGTGTGCCAGTCGACGAGTGTGCCAAAGCAATCGAAGGTGATCCAGCGGTGGAGGGACATGGCGCGAGGTTGGAGGATTCAGCGCGCTCTGACGAGCGCGGCTACGAGCCGAAGCAGAACCCGTGTGACTGCATGACGTGGATTTCGTAGTAGGTGGTGCGCTTGCCGCGCCACTCGTGCGAACGTGGCGAGATCGGACAAGTTGCGCGCGAGCGCGCAACCTACTTCGGTTCGCCGGTTTTTGGCCGACTGGAAGCCGGCGCTACTTTGGAAAACAAAAACGCCGCGGATGGCTCCGCGGCGTTTGAAGATGAATGGTCGTTCCGCTCAGTAGCGGTAGTGCTCGGGCTTGTAGGGGCCTTCGACCGGGACGCCGAGATACTGCGCCTGCGCGGGCGAGAGCTTCGTGAGCTTCGCGCCGATTTTTTCCAAGTGCAGGCGGGCGACTTCTTCGTCGAGGTGCTTCGGGAGGCGATAGACGCCGACCTTGTAGCTGTCCTTGTTCTTCCAGAGATCGAGCTGGGCGAGCGTCTGGTTGGTGAAGGAGTTCGACATAACGAACGACGGGTGGCCGGTGGCGCAACCGAGGTTCACGAGGCGGCCTTCGGCGAGCATGTAGATGCTGTTCCCGTTCGGGAACGTATACATGTCGTATTGGGGCTTAATGTTCGTGCGCTTGGCGTCGGACTTGTTCAGCGCGTCGACCTGAATCTCGTTATCGAAGTGGCCGATGTTGCACACGATCGCCTGGTCCTTCATCTGGCGCATGTGCTCGAGCGTGATGATGTCGACGTTGCCCGTCGTGGTGACGTAGATGTCGGCCGTGCCGAGCGTCGACTCGATCGTGTTGACCTCGAAGCCTTCCATCGCGGCCTGGAGGGCGTTGATGGGATCAATCTCGGTGACGACGACGCGGCAGCCGAAGCCCTTGAGCGAGTGCGCGGAGCCCTTGCCGACGTCGCCGTAACCACAGACGCACGCGACCTTGCCGGCGATCATGACGTCGGTGGCGCGCTTGAGACCGTCGGCGAGCGACTCGCGGCAGCCATAGAGATTGTCGAACTTCGACTTCGTGACCGAGTCGTTGACGTTGATGGCCGGGACGAGCAATTGGCCCTTCTCGAGCATCTGGTAGAGACGGTGGACGCCGGTGGTCGTCTCTTCGGATACGCCGCGCCATTCCTTCACGACGTTCGTCCAGCACTTCGGGTTCTGGGCGTGGACGCGCTTGAGGAGGTTCTTGATGACCTGCTCTTCGTGCGAGGAGGAAGGCGTGTCGACCCACTTGTCACCCTGCTCGAGCTGATAGCCCTTGTGAATGAGGAGCGTGACGTCGCCGCCGTCGTCGACGACGAGTTGCGGGCCCTGGCCCTGCGGGTTGAGGACGGCCTTGAGCGTGCAGTCCCAGTATTCTTCGAGCGTCTCGCCCTTCCAAGCGAAGACCGGCACGCCGGCCGCGGCGATGGCGGAGGCAGCGTGGTCCTGCGTCGAGAAGATGTTGCACGACGCCCAGCGCACGGTGGCGCCGAGCTCGACCAGCGTCTCGATGAGGACGGCGGTCTGGATCGTCATGTGCAGCGAGCCGGTGACGCGCACGCCCTTGAGGGGCTTGGACGGACCGAACTTTTTGCGGACGGACATCAGACCGGGCATCTCGTGCTCGGCGATCTGGATTTCCTTCCGGCCCCATTCGGCCAGGGAAATGTCTTTGACGTGAAAATCGGTGTTAGCGGTAGCCATGATGCGTGGTGATTATTTGGCGGGGATGGCGGCGCGGAGTTCCTTGGCCTTGTTGGTCTTTTCCCAAGGCATGCCGTGCTTGCCGAAGTGACCGTAGTTGGTCGTGCCGCGATAAATCGGGCGGAGCAGATCGAGCTGCGCGACGATGTCGGCCGGCTTGAACGAGAAAACCTTCTGCACGGCGTCCGTGATCTGTTCATCGGAAATGCCGAGCTGCGCGGTGCCGAACGTCTCGACGCGGACCGACACGGGCTTCGGGTGACCGATGGCGTAGGCGAATTGGATTTCGGCGTGCGTAGCGAGCTTGGCCGCGACGATGTTCTTCGCGACCCAGCGGCCCATGTAGGCGGCCGAGCGGTCGACCTTGGACGGGTCCTTGCCCGAGAACGCGCCGCCGCCGTGACGGCCCCAGCCGCCGTAGGTGTCGACGATGATCTTGCGGCCGGTGAGGCCGGAGTCGCCCTGCGGGCCGCCGATGACGAAGCGACCGGTCGGGTTGATGAGATACTCGGTGTTCTTCGTCAGCAGCTGCGGGTCGATGACCTTCTTGATGACATTCTCGATGAGAAATTTTTCGATCGTGGCGTGCTTCACGTCAGCGGTGTGCTGCGTGGAGACAACGACGTTCACGACTTCGACGGGCTTGTCGTTCTGGTAACGCACGGAGACCTGCGTCTTCGCGTCGGGACGGAGCCAGTTCACTTCGCCGGACTTGCGGACCTTCGTCAGCTCACGACCGAGGCGGTGGGCGAACATGATCGGCGTCGGCATGAGTTCGGGCGTCTCGTTGCACGCGTAGCCGAACATGATGCCTTGGTCGCCCGCGCCCTGCTCTTCCGTCTTCTTGCCTTCGGCCTTCTTCGCGTCGACGCCTTGGGCGATGTCGGGCGATTGCGCGGTGAGATAGTTATTGATGAAAACCTTGTCGGCGTGAAACACGTCGTCGTCGTTCACGTAGCCGATGTCGCGGATCGCGTCGCGGATGACTTGGTTCAGGTTGATCGCGTCCTCGATCGGCTTGGTGGTGCCCTTCTTCGTATCCTGCAGCTTCGGGATGGTGATCTCGCCGCCGACGACGACGATGTTCGACTTCACGAACGTCTCGCACGCCACGCGCGCGGTGCGATCGATCTTCAAGCATGCATCGAGCACGCTGTCGGAAATGAGGTCGGCGACTTTGTCGGGGTGACCTTCACCGACCGACTCGGAGGAGAAAACGAAGTGATTGGCCATAGAATGTGAGCGGGGAACAAAAGAGCGGACCTCGACCGGAGCAAGTAGATTATCAACGTATCTGGATTTCATGATGCGAATCACTGAAGCCACCGCGGCATCCGGCTTGCGTCGGCGCTTAGGACGGATTGCATGCATTCGCCGTCATGTCCGAGCCGACCCTACACCCCGAGGCCATCGAAGCGCTGCGCGCGGTCTCGCCGGACGATGGCGGTCGGTTTCTGACGGAGTTGATCGATATCTTCCTCCAAGATACTCCGCTGCGCCTGAAGGAGTTGGCTGATGCCCTAGCCGCGGGTGACACCGCGGTCGCCACTCGTGCGGCACACAGCATCAAGGGCAGCGCCGGCAACTTCGGCGCCGGTGTGCTCTCTCGCCTGGCCCTCGAGTGCGAGGCGGCGGCCAAAGCCGGCCAGTTCGCCGCGGTCGCCGCCAAGACTCCCGCACTGGAGCAAGCGTTCGCCGACGTCCGCGCGGCGCTGCTGGCTCTACGCTCTCCGTGAAAAGAATCGCTCCCCTTCTGGTTGTCACCGCCCTCTTCTGCGCCAGCGCGCTATCCAGCCCCGCCGCTTTAACGTGGGTATCGTCGGAGTTCGCCGGCGCCACCAAACCCTTGCAGCGCACGCTCGACGTCGCATTCGCCTTCAAGAACACAGGCACCAAGCCGGTCGCCATCCGCGAAGTCCAGGTCAACTGCGACTGCATGACCGCGTCGGCCGACAAACAAATCTACCAGCCCGGCGAAGCCGGCGTGATCAGCGCGCGCTTCTCCGTCGGCGATCGCGTGGGCGTCTACCAGCGCAGCATCACCGTCGTCACCGACGACGACACGCCACCGCAGCGGCTCAACGTGCAAATCGACGTCCCCGAACTCGCCGCCGTCACGCCGCGCGTGCTGAACTGGAGCACGAATGTCGCCGTCGAAGAGCAAGTCGTCGATGTCGCGGTGACAGACTCCATCCAGATCAATTTCTCCGAGATCTTCGTCTCCGCCGAGTCTTTCCACGCCCGCGTCGAAACTGTCGAGGCCGGACGACGCTATCGGATGTGGGTGAAGCCCGTCTCGACCGCCGAAGTCGCCAGCGCCGCCATCCGCCTCAAAGGCAAAGCCGCGAGTGGCGAAGACATCGTCGTCAGCGCCTACGCGAACGTGCGCTGAGCGGCACCACCGCCGTGTGACCGTAGGGCCGGTCTGCGACCGGCCCCAACGCGTGCGCAAACGACAAACCGGGCCAGTCGGAGACTGGCCCTACGTCACGCGGTCTTAAAATATCCCCGCTGCTTCTCGCTGATCGGCAGCTCCGCTTTCTCCATCACCGCGAGGAGATCCTCCCACGCGTCGCGCTTGACCTTCAGCGCCGCCTCGGAACGCAGACCCTCCTGACGCAAGAGATACGAAGGATGATACGTCGCGCGCAGCGGGATGCCGTTGTAGGCGTGCCACGAACCACGCGCCGCACCCATTGTCTTGAAGCGATCTGCGCCGAGCAGGCCGTCGACCGCCGTCTTGCCGAGCGCGACGAGCACCCGCGGCTGGATGATGTCGATCTGCGCGCGGATGAACGGCAGGCAATACGCCATCTCGTCCTGCGTCGGCGGGCGATTGCCCGTCTGAAAACCATCAGCGGAGCGCGTGCCCATCTCGGGGCGCCAGTTCAGGATGTTGCCGATGTAAACCTGCGAGCGTTCGAGGCCCATCGCCTTGATCATTCGGTTCAGCAACTGCCCCGCGCGACCGACGAACGGCTCGCCCTGCTCTTCTTCGTCCGCGCCCGGCGCCTCGCCGATGAACATGATCTTCGCATCGATGTCGCCGACGCCGAAGACGACTTGCTTGCCCTTAAAAACGCGCGCCTTGCACGTCGCGTCGTTCAGCACGATCTCGCGCAGGGCGTTCCAGCGCTCCTGTTTCGAGCCGCTCGGCAGAGTAAATGCCGGCGGCGCGCCCAGGCTCGACGGCGCGCTTGCCGCGACGATGCGCGCGGGTGGCGGCGGGGCGAAATTCGCTGCCGTGAAATTGCGCGGCGGTTCGGCGACGGACGCCGGCGCGGTATCCGCAGTGGACTGAAAACGCGGCGCCGACGGAGCGTCGACCTCCACTGTCGCCGCGGCGGGTTGAGTGCTCGTCGCCGGCGACGAGGCGGCGAGTTCCGCGCGGGCGACTTCGACTGCACGACGCAGTTCGGCGAGGCTCTCCTCATTGACCACGACCGTGCGACTGCCCTCGCCTTTCAAGCGGCGCAGTTCGTCGGTCAGGCAAAGGAGATGTTCGCGAACGTTCATGCGGTGGCGGGCAGGCGCGCGGCGATGAGTTTTTCGACGTATTTGCCCAAAAGATCGAACTCGAGATTCACGCCGCTGCCGACGCATTTCTCGCGCAGATTCGTCGCCGCCATCGTGTGCGGGATGAGCCACACCGCGAGCGCGTCGCCGTCGACTTCGGCCACGGTCAGCGAGATGCCATCGATCGCGATGCTGCCTTTGTGGATCAGATAGCGGCCGCCGCCCGCGGGCGCGCGAACTTTAAGGTAATGATCGGCGCCGCGCTGCTCGAAAATCTCGACGCGACCGAGCGTGTCGATGTGACCGCTGACAAAATGCCCGCCCATGCGGCTGTTGGGGAGCATGCTGCGCTCGAGATTCACCAGCGAACCAGGCTTCAGCTCGGAGAAGCTCGTCAGACGCACGGTTTCCTCGAGCAGATCGAACCAGAGATTGCCCGCGTCGTGCTTCACCACCGTCAGGCAGCAACCGTTCACGGCCACGCTGTCGCCGAGTTTCACATCCGTGGTGACGAGCTGCGCGGAGAGGTGGAGCGACCACGCTTTCGCGCCGCGGGTGAACGAGACGACCTGACCTGTTTCTTCGACGATTCCGGTGAACATCTTAGTGAGAGAACACGGAGCTAACCACGAACGAACCCGAATTGACACGAAGGAAAATGCGAGCGGTGCGTGTCATTTTTGGGCCCCGATTTTGAAGCCACGAAAGACACCAAACACACGAAAACTTGGCGACTACGACGGCGGGCACGTTTCGCAGTCCGGCGAACGCCTTTCGTGTATTTCGTGTGCTTCGTGGTGCCACGCTCAGTCAGTTCAGTTTCACCCGGAGCACCTGCGTCTCGCCGCCGCGACGGGTGAGCAGCACGAATTCCGCGCGCGCCTTGTCGGCTTCGACGGCGGCGAGTTTCTCGATGGCCTCGACGTAGCTGTGCACTTCGACGCCATCGATCTCACGAATCCAGTCGTCGGTCCGCAGACCGGCGTTGGCTACCGGGCTGTTGGGACGGACGAAATTCACCACGGCGCCGCCCATTTCCGCAGCCTTGGCGCGCTGCGCCACGAGATCGGCGGTGACAAACTCGCGCCCCGTGAAACCGAGTCGCTCGAAATAACGGCGCTCGGCCTCGCGCACCATCTTCGGCTCGTCGCCGAGCGTGACGGCGAGTTCCTGACGCTCGGTGCCGCGCAGCACGGTGAGCTTCATGATGTCGCCGGCTTTGCGCTTCAGCACTTCCTGGCCGAAGTAACCGACAATGCTGCGATCGGGACGAAGACGCGGGAGCGTTTTGCCGTCGATCGCAAGAATGATGTCGCGATCCTGCAAACCGGCCTTGGCCGCCGGGCTTTCCTCGAGGATATCGCTGACGACGAGTGCGGACTGCCGCTCGAGCTTGAGCAGTTTCGCGACCTCGGGATCGACTGGCTGCAAGCCATAGATGCCGATCGACGTCACCGGACGGCCCGTGACGGAAGTGGGCACGCGATTGAGGAAGGGCAGAAATTCGTCGACGAGCAGCACCACGCTGCTCTCGTCCGCGTTCACCAGCATGATCGGCGTGCCGTGCTGGTTCCTCGAGAACAGCAGATAATTTTGTCCGAACGAACTCAGTGTGAGACCGACGAGGCGGCCTTCGTGGTCGAACACCGGCAGACCCGGCGCGCCGAGATCCTGACCGGTGAGCGCGGTCTTGTTCGGCAGCGTCGTGATCATGGCGACGCGTGAGTTCAACGCGTAGGGTTTGAAGTCCTCGTCCTTGCCGCGGAGGCCGAGCCCCCACAACTCCGTGCCGAGCGGCGGCTCGGGCGCCTTCGCGAAAGCCGTGATCGGTTTCAGTTTGGCAACGAGGCCGTCGGTCGCGCGCACGAAATGAAAACCGGTCAGTTCGTCCTGGCCGAGATAGGTGGCCGGCGTCGATTCGTCCTGCTCGGGCAGGTAGACCTTGAAGTCCTTGAGCTGATCCACCGCCAGTCCGCTCGGAATGTTCGCGCCTGGAATGATGATGGTGCCGCGATCGTCAACGACGGTGCCGGCAATCGTCACCTGACGGCGCTCGATCTCAGTCTGAATCGTGAACTCGACCGCCACGATCGACTTCAGTCGCTCCGGCAGGAGCGAGGCGAGATCGGCAGCGAGCGAGAAAACAGAAAGTGCGAGGACAACAAAAGCCGCGGCGATGCGGCGGGAGGTGATCATGGCTTGAAAACGTAGAGCGCGATGCGGCGGTTGCGCTGGGCTTCGACGAGCACGGGCTCGGGTTTCGCCTCATAGGCCGCGTGAAGTTCCTTCAGGCGCGCGAGGTCGTCGATGGCTTCGCCGCCGACTTTGGTGATGATATCGCCGCGCGCGATGCCGGACTGCGCGGCCGGATAGCCCGGTTGCACACCGATGACGAGCACGCCGCTCGCGTCCGGCAGCTGGTTCTCGCGCGCGTAGGCACGCGAGACTTTGCGCACGCTGAAGCCCCACTTTTCGAACGCCCACTCTTCACCGACGCGGCTCTCGAGTTTCTCGGTCGTTGCGGTGAGTTCGAGCGTCTGTGCGCCGCGCTTCACGGTGAGTTTCACTGTGGAGCCGACGGGGAGATTCGCGATGAGGTTCTGGATCGGCGGCAGCTGCTCAGGGAAACGACCGTCGAGCTTCGCTCCGTTGAGCGATAACACGATGTCGCTCGGCCGCACGCCCGCGCGCGCGGCGGGTGAGCCGGGATCGACGCTGTCGACGAGCAGGCCGGTGTTGACGGCGAGCGAGTAGAAGCGCTCGAGGTCCTGCAACTCGCGCGGGCGGATGCCGAGGTAGCTGCGTGTGACGCTGCCATTTTTGACGAGACCTTCGGCCACGCGCTGCGCGACGGCGGCCGGGATGGCGAAGCCGAGGTTGTCCGCGCCCATGTAGGTGCGCGAATTGATGCCGACGACCTTGCCGTCCTCGGTGACGAGTGGGCCGCCGCTGTTGCCGGGATTGATCGCCGCATCGGTTTGCAGCCAGGTGTTGAACGAGCCAGTCTCGTATCCGCGCACGGCCCGCGAGTCCTCGAAATAGCGGCGGTTGTTTGAAATGATGCCGCGCGTGACGGTGCGCGTGAGACCGTGCGGCGTGCCGACGGCGTAGACGGTCTGGCCCGGATAAAGGTCTTCGCTGTCGCCGAAGTCCGCGTGCGCGAAGTTGAGTTTGCGCGTCTTCACTTCGTCCATGTTGAGACGAAGGACCGCAAGGTCAGTCCAGTGATCCCAGCCGACGAGTTTGGCACCCACGCGCTCGAGGCTGGCGAGCGTAACGGAGATTTCGACGGCTTGCGGACTCGCGACGTGGGCGTTGGTGAGGATCAGGCCGTCGTTGGAGATGATGACGCCCGAGCCGATGCCGCGCTCGGTGCGCTTGGTGCCTTCGTCGAAGGTCGTCTCCGTCACGTCGATGCGCACGACGGCATCGAGCAGGCGCGTGAACCCGCGACTCACGCCGCCCGCCGCCGCGAGCGAGTTGGCGGCGAACAAAAACCCGGCCGCGAGCAGGACCGGGAGGATGATTGACGGTAATGGTGAATGTCGCAAAGTGACGGATTTCACGTGAAGCCTACTGATTGCATCGATTACGACTTTCTCAAGATTGAGCCGCATTGGCAGTCAATCTGGGAGCAGACCCGTCCATTTCGAGCCGAGAATGGCTCGTCGAAGCCGAAATACTACGTGCTCGACATGTTCCCCTACCCGTCCGGCGCGGGCCTGCATATCGGTCACCCGGAGGGCTACACGGCGACCGACATTCTCGCCCGCTACAAGCGCGCGAAGGGTTTCAACGTGCTCCACCCGATCGGTTGGGACGCGTTCGGCCTGCCCGCCGAGCAACACGCGGTGAAGACCGGCACGCACCCGGCGTCGAACACGCAGAACAACATCACGAATTTTCGCCGGCAGATCAAAGCGCTGGGCTTCTCCTACGATTGGGGGCGCGAAGTCGACACGACTGATCCGAAATACTTCCGCTGGACGCAGTGGATTTTCCTCCAGCTCTTCAAGAAAGGCCTGGCCTACGTCGACGAGCGCCCGGTCTGGTGGTGCCCGGAGCTGCGCACCGTGCTCGCGAACGAAGAGGTCGTCGACGGCAAGTCCGAGGTCGGCGGTTTCACGGTGGAGCGGAAAAACCTCCGCCAATGGGTGCTGCGCATCACGGCCTACGCCGAGCAACTCATCGACGGACTCAAGGACGTTGACTGGCCGGATTCGACGAAGCGCATGCAGGAAGCGTGGATCGGCCGCAGCGAAGGCGCAGAGGTGTTGTTCAAATTGGAAAACGCCGCGCTCGGCGACCTGAAGATCTTCACGACGCGTCCCGACACGCTCTTCGGCTGCACTTACATGGTGCTCGCACCCGAGCATCCGCTCGTGCCCGGCCTCACCACGGACGCACAGCGCGCCGAAGTGGACGCTTACCGCAAAGCCACCGCGTCGAAGAGCGACGTCGATCGCATGTCCGATGCCGCGAAGGAAAAGACCGGCGTCTTCACCGGCAGCTACGCGATCAACCCGGTCAACGGCGCGCGCGTGCCCATCTGGATCGCCGACTACGTGCTCATGGGCTACGGCACCGGCGCGATCATGGCCGTGCCCGCGCATGACGAGCGCGATTTCGAGTTCGCTGAAAAATATCAACTTCCGATCCCGCGCGTGATCGCCGCGCCCGATGGCAGCGACAAGCTGCCCTACACCGGCGACGGCAAGCTCATCAACTCGCCCGGTTACGACGGCCTTACGTGGGAGGACGCGAAGAAAAAGATCACCGCCGATCTCGCGGCCAAGGGCATCGGCAAGGGCACGATCAACTACAAGCTCCGCGACTGGCTGTTCTCGCGCCAGCGTTACTGGGGCGAGCCGTTCCCGATCGTCTGGGTCAGCGAAACCGACTACGCGCGCGCCGCGAAACTCCGCCGCGACCTGCCGGCGCAGCCGGTGACGTTCGTCGAAGGTGGCGTCACGCTATACGCGCTGCCGCTCCCGGAAGTCGCGCTGCCGTTGCAGTTGCCCAACGTGCAATCGTATTTGCCCAGCGGCACGGGCGAAAGCCCGCTGGCAAACGTCCCCGAGTGGCTCGAAATCTGGTTCAACGCCGAAACCGGCGCGGCCGTGCCTGCTTCGCAACCGCAGCCCGCCGGCGACGCGTGGGTGCGCGGTCGTCGCGAGACCAACACCATGCCGCAGTGGGCCGGCTCGTGCTGGTATTACCTGCGTTACCTCGATCCGCAAAACGCGGAGACGTTCGCGAGCAAGGACGCGCTCGCTTACTGGGGCGTGCCCGATCTCTACGTCGGCGGCGCCGAGCACGCGGTGTTGCACCTGCTCTACGCACGCTTCTGGCACAAGGTGCTGTTCGACCTCGGCGTCGTGCCGCAGGCCGAGCCTTTCAAAAAACTCTTTCACCAAGGCATCATCCTCGGCGAGGACGGCGTGAAGATGTCCAAGAGCCGCGGCAACGTGGTCAACCCGGACGACATCATTCGCAGCTACGGTGCCGACACGCTGCGCCTTTACCTGATGTTCCTCGGGCCGCTCGAGGCGATGAAGCCCTGGAACCCGAAGGGCATCGAAGGCGTGCATCGTTTCCTCCGGAAATTCTGGCGCGAGTGCCTCGGCGAAGACGGCAAGTTGAACAGCCGCATCTCGGACGCCGCCGCTCTCACGGCCGACTCCGAAAAACTCCGCCACGAAACCATCAAAAAAGTCGGCGAGGACCTCGACGCGATGCGTTTCAACACCGCGATCTCGCAGATGATGATTTATCTGAACGCGCTTCAGAAAGAGCCCGCGCTCCCGCGCGCGGCCCTGCTGGAATTCGCGCAGATGCTCGCCCCCTTCGCTCCACACCTCGGCGAGGAGCTATGGTCGCGCCTCGGCGGCGCTGGCACCGCGATGGCGGCGGCATGGCCCCAATTTAATCCCGCCAAGCTCGTCGCCGACACGATGACGATCGTCTTTCAAGTGAACGGCAAACACCGCGGCGATGCGCAGGTGCCGGTCGCCAGTAGCGAAGCCGACTTGGTTAAGGTGGCTCAAGACCACCCCAAGGTCGCCCCGCACTTGGCGGGCAAGCAGCTCAAGCGCACCATTTACGTGAAGGGCAAGCTCTTAAACCTTCTTGTAGGCTAGCAGTTTAGACGCTGAAAAAGATTCGGTTTAAGGCTTGAAGTAGGGGTTATCCCCTATTTACCTATACGCTATCGGACTGATCCCGGTCCGCCGATCATCCTGCGTCATGAAAACCCTCTTCCGCCTTCTCGTCGTCGCGTCCGCCATCGCCGTGGTCGCCGCGCCTTCCGCGTTTGCGCAACGCCAACTCGGGAAAAAGAAGGGGCCGACGAGCAAGCTGTTCCTCGCTGAAGCGGTCGGTGAAGGTAACATCACGACAGAAGGCAAATCCCACACCGCAAAACAGGCGACCGCCTTCGACGCACCCGGGACCGTGATCGAAACCGGCAAGGACTCGCACCAGGCCTTCGTCTACTCGAACGGCACGGGCATGCTCGTCGACGAGAACACGCGCGTCGAAGTCGACCGTTTCGTGCAGGAGCCATTCCGCCCTGACCGCGAGAAGGGCAACGAAACCGAGCCTTCGATTTCGCAGAGTGACGTGTTCGTGTCGCGCGGCCAGGTAAACATTTGCACCAGCCAGCTGGTCTCAGGTTCCACGATGAATTACTCGACCCCCAACGCCTCGGTGAACATCCGCGGCGGCAAGGTCGCGGTCGCCACCGATGGCAACGAGTCCACGATTTACCTCCTCGACGGCGACATCACCGTGCGCACCGGCGGCAAGGACACCGGCGGCACGTTGGTCCGCCCCGGCGAAAAGGTGACCATCCGCTCCGGCCCGCCCGGCCGCCCGCCGATCGTCACCGTGGCGCCGATCGAGTCCAACATGATACCCGTGCTCGACGACAAGGTGGGCGCCGCCTGTGCAGCGAAGAAGACCGTCTCGTTTGAGACCATCGAGAAGAAGTCCGAATTCGGCGCCGAGGGCGAACCCCAGCAGGAAATCGGCGGCGGCCCCGCAGGAACACCTCCCGCCGCGCCCCCCGAAGACGGTGGCACCGAAGAAATCGTCGCCACGCCGACGACGCCGACCGAACTCCCTACGAACATCACCGTCAGCCCCGACCGCCTCCCCGGCGGTCAATGAGCTAACCGCCCAGTGCCGTCCCGCCTCCATCGTCGACTCATCGCACTCTGCGTCCTCGCTCTGCTGTGCTCGCAGCAGAGCGTTTTCGCTTTGCTGAACATCGACGGCACCCGGAATCAGGTCTTCGTGTTCGGCAGCCTGACGATGGCCTACGACTCGAACATTTTCTCGTCCGGCTCGAATGAAGAAGGCGACTACATCTACAACGCTTCGCTGGGCGTCGAGTTGAAGCGCCGCGCCGGCATTATCGCCGTCAACGCCAAGGCCGTGTTCGATCGTCAGGAATTCCAACGCAACAAAACCCAGTCCGCGTGGAACCCGACGTTCTATCTCGAATTTAACAAAACGACCGGGCGCACCACCGGCGCGATCACGATCAACGCCTTTCGCTCCTCGCGCGCCGACAGCGCCGTGAACCTGCGCACGCAGACGTGGAATTTCCCTCTCGGCCTGAACATCAAATATCCGATCAACGACAAATTCTACGTCACGTCCTCCAGCGGCTACCTCAGTCGTAGCTACAGCGACGGATCGGGTCTGCTCAATTACACCGACTACACCGAATCCATCGACCTGCTTTACGTTTTCACGTCGAAGACCGACCTGTCTCTCGTTTACCGCATCCGCGTCGGCCAGACCACGCTCGACACCACGATCGACCAGTCGCTCATGTTCGGTCTGGTCAATCAGATCATTCCCAAGGTGAACGGCTCGCTGCGCGCCGGCATCCAGCGGCGCACCATCGACCGCACCAACGACACCTTCACCCAACTCTCCCTCACGGCCGACCTGACCTGGACGATCACGCGCAAGCTCAACGTCAAGGGCGTGGCGATGCGCGATTTCAGCACTACGGCCGTGGGCGGCTCGGTCGACACGGTCGCGACTCAGTTGAACGCCGCCTACGATTTCTCGCGCAAATACCAAGCGAACGGCGGCATCGGCTACGGCCGCAACCTCTTCCTCGATGGGAACACGCAAGGCCGCCGCGACGACTTCTTCACGTGGGATGTCGGTCTCACCGTCGCGTGGAGCGAGCACCTGCACGCCAGCGCCTCCTACAACTACCTGCACAACTGGTCGACGATCAGCTTCTCGGATTTCGAGCGCACGGGCTATTCGTTGAACATCTCCTCCCGTTACTGACGCATGAAAACGCTGCCGCGGCTCACCTTCCTTTTCCTCGCCCTCACGTTGGGCCTCCCCGCGTTCGCCCAGATCAACCCGGCTGACGCCAAGAAGGCCTACATCCACCGCCTGCAACTCGCCGACCGCGTCCGCATCGCCGTTTACCAGGAGGACGACCTCACCACGCTCGCCCGTGTCGACGCCCGCGGCATGGTCAACCTGCCCCTGATCCAGGAAATTTCGATCGGCGGCATGACCGTCGTCGAAGCCCAGCAAGTCATCGAAAAAGCCTACCGTGAAGGCCGCTTCCTGCGCGCTCCACAAGTGACCGTGAGCGTCGAGGAATACGCGCCCCGCGAAGTCTCGATCCAAGGTCAGATCCGCAATCCCGGCCGCTACCCGCTCCCCACCGAGTCCACCTTTACCGTCGCCGAACTCGTCACCAAAGCCGGCGGCATCACCGATATCGGCAAGGGCACCGCCGTGAACGTCACGCGCATCCTCTCGGACGGCACCAAGAAGATTTTCACCGTCGACGTCGACAGCCTCATCAAGGGCAAACGCGGCAGCGACGGCAAAACCGACGAGAATAATCTCCTGCTTCTGCCCGGCGACGTGGTCTACGTCCCCGAGCGCCTGATCTAAACTCTCATGTCCTCCTCTCTCGCCGCTCCGCCGCCGGACCAGAAAAAGCAGTCCTCCCTTCACGGCAACGAAGAGCACGTTGTCGAGCGTCGCACGCTGCGCGATTACTACATCATTCTGCGCGAACGCCTCTGGATCGCGCTACCCGTCGCGCTGCTCGTCGCCGTCTCCGTCGGCTACTACCAAGCCCAGGAGACGCCGATGTATTTCGCCTCCGCGACCATGCAGTTCGAGCGCCCGGAGCGCGTCGTCCTGAATCAGGAAGTCGTCGACACCAGCGTCCGCTCCGAGATCGACCTCAACACCTACATTCGCCTGCTCGAAACCGGCAAAATCCGCGCGATGGTCGTCCAATCGCTCACGCCGGAGGACGTCCAAAAACTCCAACGCCCCTACCTCAAGGAACTCCCGCCCGGCGCGACTCCCCCGCCGGCGGGCGCCTGCCTCGGCTCGCTCAGCATCCAATCGCTGCGCAACAGTTTCATCATCCAGGTCAACGTCACGAACCGCGATCCCGAAGGCGCCGCCATCGTGGCCAACGCCTACGTCCGCCAGTTCATGCGCTACCTAATCGAGTATTCGGGCGGCAAAAACGAATACGCCATCGACTACCTTCGCACCCGCGCCGAGGACCTCCGCCGCGAATCCGAAACCGCCGAAGCCCGCCTCCAGGACTACAAGCGCAAGAACAACCTGGTCTCCCTCTCCGCCAGCGTCGACATCGTCGCCGACCGCCTCAAGTCGATCAACAGCGAGCTCACCCGCGTGCGCCTCGAGCGCCTCAATCTCGAGGTCGTGATCAAGCAGATCGAGCGCATGAAGACGGAAGGCAGCAATCTCCTCGAGATTCAATACATCGCCTCCTACGGCACCATCCCCTCGCTCAAGGCCCAGCTCGCCGAGCTCACCAAAACCCAATCCGTCCTCAGCGAGCGCTACCTCGAGCGCCATCCGAAGATGATCGATCTGGCCAACTCGATCGACGTCCTCACTCAGCAGATCCAGAAAAACATCGAACAAGCCATCGCGGACCTGAACGCCCAGTTTGCCAAGGTGAAGGACTCGGAAGCCTCCTTCGAACGGGAATACAAGTCCGCCGAAAACGACCAGCTCCGCCTCGGCGATCTCTCCGTCGAATTCAAATCGCTCGATAACCAGGCCCAGGTCGCGAAGAACAACTACATCCAGATCCTCGATCGTCTGAACCAGACGACCACCTCCAAGAACCTCGAAAACATCCCGGTCAAGCCCCTCGACGCCGCCGTTCCCGCGGGCGCTCCGTTCACGCCCAACCTGCGCAACATCGTCAAGACGTGCGTCGGCCTCGGTCTCGTGGTGTTCGCCGCCGTCGCCGTCGGTCTCAGCTTCCTCGACGACCGCGTGAAGAGCGCGTGGGACATCGAGGGCTTCATCGGCGTCAACCTCCTCGGCATCATTCCCGAACTCTCGGACATCCCCGAAGGCGAGAAGCACAACCTCGTCACGAGCAACAAAACCTCCCCCGGCTCCGAGGCCTTTCTCAGCGTCTACAGCTCGGTCAAGATCCAGTCGAAACTCGACTTCCCGAAGTCGATCCTCGTCACCTCCACCATCCCCGGCGAAGGCAAGACGATGATCTCGTGCAACCTCGCCGCCTCGTTCGCGCGCCACGGCAAGCGCGTGCTGCTCATCGACTGCGACATGCGCCGCCCGATGCTGCATCGCCATTTCAAACTCACAAACGAGACCGGCCTCATCGCCTGGTTCGAAGCCGGCGCGAAGATCCCCGACGATCCCGTTTCCGACCCGACCCTCGGCCTCACCAAGGTCGACGAAAACCTGTTCCTGCTCCGCTCCGGCGGCCGCTCCAAGAGCCCGACCGAACTCCTCGAGAACCCGATCTTCGGCCAGTTCGTCGAATCGCTGAAACACCACTTCGATCTCGTCGTCATCGACTCGCCGCCCATGGGCGCCGTCACCGACTCGCTGCTCATCTCCGCGCACACCGACGAAGTCATCTACGTCTGCCGCTTCAATCGCGCCTACCGGAAACACATTCGTCTCTACATCAAATCGCTCCGCGACGGCAAAAACGAGCTGCTCGGCGTCGTCCTCAACGGCCTCTCGCCCCGCCGCATCGAGTATTACTCCAACTACCGATACTACCGGAGCTACAAGAAATACTACGGCTCGCAGTCGTAGCGCCCGCCCTTTCTTTGCCCACGAAGCCGCGCCGCAAGACGCGGCTTCTTTTTTGCTCCCCGTTTTCCCGCCTTAGCCTGGTAGGTTGCGCGCTCGTCGCGCAACGCTCCCGCCCACGGCGCGCCGTCGCCGCCCCCACGACTCTCGCCGCGCCCAAACCCACGATTGCCACGTCCCCGCCTCCGCCTTTCAGTCCCTTCGTCCTTAAGCCCTTTCCTCGCCCGCACCGTGGCCTCTCTCTCCGCCTTTCTTCCGCCGAACTTCGACCCACGCCGACCGATCGCCCTGATCGCCGGCCGCGGCCACTATCCGCTGTTCACCGCCAACGCCATCCGCGCCGCCGGCGTGCCGCTGCGTCTCATCGCCATCGAAGAGGAAACGATGCCGGAGCTCTTCAACAGCGTCCCTCCCGCCGAGCGCATCGAGGTCAACGCCGGCCAACTCGGCAAAATGCTCGGTGCGCTCCGCGACTTCGGCGCCGGTTACGCCCTCATGGCCGGCCAGGTGAAACCCAAGCGTCTCTTCCACGGCCTCACGCCCGACCTGAAGGCCGCGCAAATTCTCTTCTCCCTCAAACGCCGCAACGCCGAGACCATCTTCGGCGCGATCGCCAAAGAGATCGAAAAACTCGGCCTCACACTCCTCGACGCCCGCGCTTTCATCGACGACCACATGGCGCACGCCGGCCCGATGGCGGGCAAGAAACTCCCCGTCGACCGCGAATACCTCGACCACGGCATCCACATCGCCCGCGAAATCGCCCGCCTCGATATCGGCCAGGGATGCGTCGTTCGCAAGGGCACCGTGCTCGCCGTCGAAGCCTTCGAGGGCACCGACGAGATGCTCCGCCGCGCCGGCACGTTCAAAACCGACGAAACGCTCTTCGTGAAAGTGGTGAAAGAAAAACAGGACTTCCGCTTCGATGTCCCCGTCTTCGGCCTCCGCACCCTGGAGACCATGCGCGAAGCCGGCCTCTCCGCCGCCGCCCTCGAAACCGGCAAAGTCATCGTCCTCGACAAGCCCGCCGTGCTCGCCCAAGCGAAAACCTGGGGCATCTCGCTCTACGGTTTCTGAGTCCGCGCAGCGCCGGCTTCCAGCCGGCTCCGGATTTCGCCGTCTGCACGCAGCCCGTGCAACACCTCCGCTTCACCCCGCCGTTCCCTCCCCTTGTCATCGCGAGCCCGAAGAAGTCGGGCGTGGCGATCCATCTGAAGTTTTCCACCGCCGTAGCACGACGCTCGACACCTTCCCTGCTCTTGCACTTTCCCGGCGCCCGCGCAAATTCCGCCTTCATCTATGAGTGATGTCGTCGAAGTCGGAATCAAAGGCCTCATGCCCACGGCCAACGGCTGCGCCGTGTTCCTCGGCAACGACGAGAAAACCTTCGTCATCTACGTCGACCCGAGCGTTGGCAGCGCGATTTCGATGACGATCAACAACGTCAAAAAAGAGCGCCCGCTCACGCACGACTTGATCGGCCACCTCTTCCTCGGCTTCGGCATCAATCTCGAGCGCGTCATCATCAACGACGTCAACGAAGGCACCTACTTCGCTCGCATCATCCTCACGATGCAGAACGAGCTCGGTCGCAAGATCCTCGAACTCGACTCGCGCCCGAGCGACTCGATGGTCCTCGCCCTCCAGCAGAAGCGACCGATTTTCGTCTCCCAACGCGTGTTCGACGCCGTGGAAGACATGACCGAAATCCTCGAGCGCGTCCTCAAGCAGCAGAAGGAAGAACAGACCGGCGAGGAGGATCAGTAGGGCCGGCTTCAGCCGGCCCCGCCCGCATGACACCCGCCGCGTCCACGCCCAACGCCGGCGACGCCGCCCGCGTCGCCGCAACGAAATCGCCGCCCGCCCCCCGGGTGGAGCGCGTTGACCCCAACGCGCTCGGGCAAGAACGCGTTGGAATCAACGCGTTCCCCCCGGCCGCTCCCGCCGGTTCGCCGCGCCCCGCACTTCCTGCGCCCATCGTCCCCGGCCTTCCGCTCACCGCGCTCGCGCCGATGCAGGACGTCACCGACCTGCCCTTCATGCGCCTCATGGCGCACTACGGCGCGCCGGACTATTTCTTCACCGAGTTCTTCCGCGTCCACGCGCAGTCGCGCCCAGAGAAGCACATCGTCCGCTCCATCGTCGAGAACAAGACCGGCCGCCCCGTTTTTGCGCAGCTCATCGGCGAGGAAATCAACCACATGGTCCGCACGGTGCACGAGCTCCTCAAGCTCCCGGTCGCCGGCATCGACCTGAACATGGGTTGCCCCGCGCCGAAGATCTACAAGAAGAACGTCGGCGGCGGCCTGCTCCGCGATCCCGCAAAAATCGACGAATTGCTCGGCTCCCTGCGCGCCGCCGTGCCCGGCTTGTTCACGGTGAAGATGCGCATCGGCTTCGACTCGACCGACAACTACCGCCGCATCCTCGACCTCATCGCCAAGCACCGCGTCGACCTCCTCAGCATCCACGGGCGCACCGTGAAGGAAGGCTACCGCAGCGACGTGCACTACGACTTCATCGCCGAAGCCGCGCGCATCGTGCCTTGCCCCGTCCTCGCCAACGGCAACGTCACCTCCGCCAACCGCGCCGCCGCCGTGCTCGCCGAGAGCGGCGCCGCCGGCGTGATGATCGGCCGCCACGCCATCCGCAACCCGTGGATATTCCGCCAGACGCGCGAACTCCTCGCCGGCCAGACGCCCTTCGCGCCCGCGCTCCGCGATGTCCGCGGTTACATCGAGCACCTCTATCGAGAGACGCAGCAGCCCGGCATACCGGAAGCCGCGCACGTCGCGAAGATGAAGAAATACCTCAACTTCGTCGGCCAATCCGTGGACGCGCAGGGCGCGTTCCTCCACGACATGCGCCGCGCCATGAACGAAGCCGAACTCTTCGCCGTCTGCGACCGCCACCTGCTCGCCGAGCCCGACCGCCCGGTCGCCGACGAGCCCTTCGCCGGCGTCATCGCGCGCCCGAATTGCGAAACGCCAAATGAGAGCTGCTCGCTCGATACGATCAGCGCGTAACAGCACGCACGTTTAGCGCGTGATGATATCCACGCGGCAGGCTTGGCAGCGCGGCTTCACGGACGCGAAAATCGGTTGCTCGCAGTAAGGGCAATGGTCGCCGGCGAGCGGCGTGACGCTCTGGCGCCCGGCTTCATAAGCTCGGTATTTCGCGCTCTTCAGCCCGTAGGCACACCCGCCCAGCAGCGCCGCTCCGAGGAGGAAGCACCCGAGCGCCGCGTCGCGCTCGTGTTCCTCCAACAAAAACGACACGCCCGCCACACACGCCAGCAAGCCCAGGATCATGCCGGCCACAAAGGCCCAAGGGCGGCTCGGCCGGTGTGCGTCGACCTCCTCGCCGCAACGCCGACAATACCACCGCGTCTCCACCCCAACCGGCAACACGGGGATGAACGCCACATGCAACACCACCCACGAACGGCGCCCTTCGGAAAATCGCGCCTCACCACACGTCGTGCAGTAGGCGTTCCAACAAGCGATCCGCCGACTACCGAAGCGGTAGAATCCGTGGACCATTCGTCACTCCAGCCCGAGCGTCTTCCGTCCCACGTCCGAAATCATCTGCGGCGTCCACTGCGGGTCCCACACGATGTGCACCTTCGCCGACTCGACCGTCGGCAGAGCCGCGATTTTCGCCCGCGCATCTTCCGCGATCACCGGTCCCATGCCGCAGCCCGGCGCAGTGAGCGTCATCTTCACCTCGACGCTATGACCACCCGCAGCCGTCTTCTCCACCGCCATGTCGTAAACGAGTCCGAGATCGACGATGTTCACCGGAATCTCCGGATCGAAGCAGGTCTTCAACGTATCCCAAACCGCCTGCTCGCTGAATTCACCGACCGCGGGCGCCACGGCTCCCGTCGCCGGCGCATTGAAGCCGTCGATCGCGTCGGCATGCTCGCGCGCGATTTGAAAAAGTCCCTGCTCCGTGCGCACGGTGACGTTGCCGCCGAGCGTCTGCGTGATGAACACGTTCAGGCCGGACGGCAGCGTGATTTTGTCACCGGCAGGAATGACAGTCGCCGGAGTATCGCGGAGGAGCGTATGCACTTCGTTCATGCGCCGCTGACGATGCACGCCGCCCGGCCCAGCGCAACAGCGGTGTCAGGCGCTCAGCGCCTTCACCTCTCGCGCACTGTTGGACGCACGTTCCGTCGTAGGTTGCGCGCTTGCGCGCAACTCCCACGCGCCCCACCCGGCGCAGTGGCCCGACAAGCGAGCCACCTACCACACAACCGAGCAACGTGCAGCCGACTCACGTCGGCCGCACGCGTCGCTCACTGCAGATTCAAATTAAACGGCATGCGCGCGTAGACGCCCTGCGGGTCGTTGTAGCGCGTCAACTCCTGCAGCTCCGTCGTCGCCTGCTGGATGAAGACGCCCAGCGGCCCCTTCACCGCCTGCTCGCGACGGTGCTCGTTGAACGCTTCCGCCAACGCCTCGCCGAACTGCTTCTTGCGCGGCAACTCGACGACGCGGAACTTCTCGCCGAGATTCGCCTTCTCCGCCGCATATTTGATCGCGTCGTTCAGGCCGCCGATCTCGTCGACCAAGCCGAGCGCCTTGCCTTCCGCGCCCGACCACACGCGGCCTTGCGCGATCTCACGCACCTTCGCGAGGTCGAGCTTGCGCGACTCGGCCACCTTTCCGGTGAACTCGTCGTAGATCCAATCGACCATGCGCTGGAAGACCGCGAGTTCTTCGTCGGTCTTCGGGCGAACAATCGTGCCCGCGTCGGCAAATTTGCCCGTCTTCACCGTGTCGAACGTCAGGCCGAGCTTGTCATTCGTGAGACCCTGGATGTTCGGGAACATGCCGAACACGCCGATCGATCCCGTGATCGTCGCCGGCTCGGCGAAGATGCGGTCGCCGTAAGTGGAAATCCAATAGCCGCCCGACGCCGCGAGCGTGCCCATCGAAATGATCACCGGCTTCTTCTCGCGCGTCAGGCGAACCTCGCGCTGGATGACTTCCGAAGCCGATGCGCTGCCGCCCGGGCTGTTCACGCGCAAGACGACCGCTTTCACGTTGTCGTCGAGGCGCAGTTGGCGGAGCTGACGCGCGACCTTGTCGCCGTAGACGGTATTTTCGTCGTTGCCATCGCCATCGACGATCGTGCCCTCGGCGTAGACGATCGCGAGCTTCCCCTTCGAGCCGAGTTCGACCTTTTTCTCATTCGCGCGACGCGCGACGAGACCGTCGCCGCTGACGAGCTTCGCATAATCCTTCAGCGAAATCTGTTTGAAAGTCTCCTTGCCGCCCTTGCGGCCGGTGTCGGCCTTCAGGTCCTCGAGCACCACATCCCAATACGCGACGCGGTCAACCAGCTTCGCATCCGCCGCCGCCTTAGCGCGCAAGATGCCTTCGGTATCGATCGTCTTCTGCAATGTGCCGGCCGGCAGTTTTCGGCTCTGCTCGATGCCAGCGACGAGCTCGGCCCAGATGTCGTCGAGCAGCTTTTGCGTCTGCGCGCGGTTTTCGGGGCTCATGTCCTTGCGCGTGTAAGGTTCGACCGCGGACTTGTATTTGCCGACGCGGGTCACCTGCACGCCGATGCCGAATTTCTCAAACGCGCCGGCGAAAAACATCGGCTGCGACGCCAAGCCCGGCATCATCACGCCGCCATAAGGATCGATCGTGATCTGGTCCGCCACCGACGCGACGTAGTAGTCGCGCGTGCCGGCGTAGCTCAGATACGCCTTCACCGGCTTGCCGGATTTGCGGAAATCCGCGAGCGCATCGCGCACCTCGCGCAGCGCCGCGAAGCCGGAGCCGTAGTTCGCCGCGGAGATCTGCCCGCGCACGAACACACCCGTGATGTCGGGATCGGACGCCGCCGCTTGGAGCGCACGCGTGACCTGCCGGAGCTGAAGGTGGCGCGCGCTGGTCCCACCGAACGCCTCCGCAAATTTTTCGAGCCCCTCCATCTGCTCCGGCGAATCCTGAATGTTCGCCGACAGATCGAGCACGAGATACGAGCCGTGCTCCACACTCACCGCTTTGTCGCCCATCGACGCGATCACGCCGACGAAAATGAAAAACACCACGACCGCGCCGAAGCAGAGCACCAGCATCGCGGTCAGGGTCGCAAAAAACGCCGTGAAGAAGTTCTTCATGCGCCCGAAGCTAAACCACACCTGCGACCCCGCCAGCGAAAAGCGTTCTCAGGCAATCGACTGGGACGAGCGGCGCCGCGGCTCCACCAGCGGCAAGACGGTGTCGGCCTCGACGTAGCGCAGGCGTCTCGCCTGCCTCCGACTCCGCTCAAACAAACGGGCCCCGCTCGCGCACAACGCCCCACCGTCCGCTCCAGCATTCTTTCCCTTGTGCCGACGGGCTCGTGTCATACCTTGGCCACCTCCGATGAGCAGCGAGAAGAAGGAACTCCTCACCACGAACCGAAAAGCGCTGACGATCAATCACGACGGCACGCGCTACGGCACCATCGCCGAAATCGGCGCCGGCCAGGAGGTCGCTCGCGTGTTCTTCCAAGCCGGCAGCGCCTCCGGCTCGATCGCCAAAACCATGTCGGCCTACGACATGACCTTCAGCGACGCGATCTACGGAAAAGCCCCGCGCTACGTCTCGCGCGAGCGTCTGCAGACGATGCTACATCACGAATACGCGCTGCTGAAGGAGCGCCTCTCCGACAAGCGCGGCGACCGCACGTGCTTCTTCGTCTTCGCCAATACCGTCGCCGCCAAGTCCGCCCGCGTGACCGACGGCCACGGCTGGCTCGGCATCCGCTTCCAGCACGAGCCCCTAGCCGAGCCGAGCGAGATCATGATCCACGTGCGCATGTGGGACAAAAAGAACGTCCTTCAGCAGGAAGCCCTCGGCATCGTCGGCACCAACCTCATCTACGCCGCCTTCTACTACCTCGACGATCCGGAAAAGCTCGTCACCTCGCTCGCCGACATCGTCGGCACCGACCGCATCGAAGTCGACATGGTGAAGCTCACCGGCCCCGCCTTCGCGCACGTCGACAACCGCCTCGTCGCCCTCTACCTCGTGAAACACGGCCTCACCAACGCCGTGCTCTTCTCGCCGCACGGCGACACGCTCCAGCCCTCCGAGGCGTTCTACAACCGCCCCATTCTCGTCGAGCGCGGCAGCTTTCGCCCGGTCACGAACGTCAACGTCGACATGCTCAACTGCGCCACCGCGCAGTTCCTCCAGGAACCGCAGGTCAAGGGCAAGGACATCGTCGTGCTCATGGAAATCACCATGAACAACCTCCTCGCCGGCGGCTCGCTCGACACGCAGGACTTCCTCTCGCGCGTCGACATGCTCGGCCACATCGGGTTCACGGTGCTCATCTCGAACTACTCGGAGTTCTACCGCCTCTCGACCTACTTCCGCCGCTACACGAAGGAGCCGATCGGCATCGCGCTCGGCATCACCACGCTCCTCGAAATTTTTAACGAGAAATACTACGAGCACCTCGAAGGCGGCATCCTCGAATCGATGGGGCGCATGTTCCGCCACGCCGTGAAACTCTATGTTTACCCGATGCGTGCCGCGGCCTCGGAAAAACTCCTCACGCCCGGCACGCAGCCCCAACTCGGCAAAGACACCCCCGCGAGCGAGCTCATCACCGCGACGAATGTCCACGTCGCTCCGCACCTGCGCTACCTCTACCGCCACCTGCTCGAGAACAACAACCTCGCGTCGATCGCCGGTTATAACGAACAGCTCCTATCCGTTTTCTCGCACGACGCCCTCGCGATGATCCAAGCCGGCGACTCCCGCTGGGAAGCACTCGTGCCCGCAAAAGTCGCCGCCCTCATCAAATCGCGCCACCTCCTCGGCTACACCGAGCCGAAGCCCGCCGAGTAGCGCCGGCTTCCAGCCGGCGTCATTCGTCGCCAACCACACGTGCTCGCCGAAAGCAGCACAGTCTGTAGCGGCGGTCTATGACCGCCGAAAAGCGCCCCGCCACCCGCCACCGCGTTCACCCATGCGGCGCGAACCCGTGCCCGAGCACCTCGGCCGCATCGCTCACGATCATGAACGCATTGGGATCCTGCGCGCGCACGACCGCCTTGAACCGCGTGAGTTCGCCCGGCGTCATCACGACCATCAGCACCTCCTGCTCGCGTCCCGTGTAGCCGCCACGCCCCACGAGCGTCGTTACGCCGAGCGGCACGTCGCGCAGCACCACCTCGCGAATCTCCGCGACCCGCGGCGAGATGATCGTAGCCACCTTGGCGTTGTTGAAACCCGTCATCACCGCCTTCGCGACGCGGCCCGTCACAAAAATGCACAACGCCGCGAGCAACGCCGCCTCCGCGCCGAGCCACCACGCCGCCAGCACGACGACCGAGCCATCGAGCGCGATCATCACGCGATCGACCGGCCACCCGCGCATGCGATGCAGCCACAGCGCCACCCCGCTGAATCCTCCGATCGAGCCGTTGCCGCGATAAACCAGTCCCAGCCCGGCGCCGAGTCCCGCGCCACCGCACACCGCCGCGAGCAACGGATTCGTCGTCAACGGCGCGAGCCGCCCCGTCAGCAGCACCACGAACGGCACGAGCAGCGAACCGATGATACTCTTGAGCACGAAGCCGCGCCCGAGCGCGAATCCACCCACGGCCAGCAGACCGAGATTAAACGCCCACTGCACCACCGCCGGCGACCAGCCCGCCAGTCGCTCGACCAGCAGCGACACGCCCACCACACCGCCGGACGGTATACCGCCCGCCCGCAGCAGCAGATTGAAACTCAGCGCACACAACGTCGCACCCGCAACGACCAGCGCGACCGACATCCAACCGCGCCCCGGATCGCGCGGCGCCTTGCGCTCGCGCCGCGCGGGTTCGCCCGTCCCCGCGCTGGCCGCGGGCGCCGCTGCCGGCGCGCCACCGCCCAATGCCATCGATCCGTGAAGTGAAATCTGTCCCTGCATGACGCCTTTTCCAGCAGGCCCCCTGCCGACGTCCTACTCCGAACGGAGCAACCGGGCCCTCAAAACGCCGCTTAAAGTGTCATTCGCGCCCCGCCGCGACTCCACGACTCCCAAACCGCGTCCGTGAACGCCATGTAGCGCACGCCGCTCGCGAAATCCGTCAACGTCACCGGCTTTCCCTCGCGGATGCTGTCGACGAAATCCGCCTCCACGCGCCACTCACCGCGCTTCGCCGGTTCGATCTCCACGCGTTGCTCCGCGCCGCCGCGCGGCGCAAACCACAACTCGTTCGCCGCAAAATCCGCCCGCACCGCGCCTTCGCTGCCATTCACACGAATCTCGTTCCGCGGCGCGCTCGTTTCGACGCCGCTCACATGCATCACGAGCCGCGCGCCATCCGCATAGCGCCCCAGCACGCTGACACTCTCCGGAATCTTCACCTCGTGGGTCACGCCGTGCTCGTCGCGCCGCGTCTTCGTGAAAATAGCCGCATCCGCCACGACGCTCTCCGGATCACGCCCGAGCCAGCGCCGCACCATTTCGTAGAAAATCCCGAGGAAGAGCGTGTTCTTCCCGCTCAGCGCAAAATCCTGCCGCCAGCTGAACGGCACCGCCGCGCTCGCCAATCCACCGTGCGTGAACGTCGCATGCACCTCGCGCACCGCGCCGAGTTTACCGTCGCGCAGCCACTCGATCACCGTCGCGTCGAACGGCAAAGAAAACGGCGCCGGCACAATCTGCGCAACGAGGTGCGGATGTTTCTGCGATTCCGCCAGCATCGCCTGCGCTTCCGCGAGATCACGCGCCATCCGCGCCTCGGTCAACACGTGCTTGCCCGCTCGCAACGCGGCGATCGACAGCTCCGCGTGGAGATACGGCCACGTGCCGATCACGACCGCATCGATGTCGCGCGCTTCGAGAATCTCGCGCGCGTCCGCCGCGATACGAGGAATCGCAAACTCCCGGGCCACGCGCTCGCTCGACTCGCGTGAGCGGTTCGCCACGGCCACGACCTCCACGCCGGGAATCGCGCGCAGCAACGGCAGGTGTTTCGCGCGCGTGTTCGCGCCGGCTCCAATGACGCCGACCCGAATCCGCGCCGCGCTCATCACTCTGCCTTCGGCGCTTCTTCCGCCGGCGCTTCGTCCGCGGGCGCAACCTCGCCGCCGCTCTCGGTCGCGACGACCGGCGCTTGGTCCAGCGTCATCTGGCTCGGCTGCGTCTCGTCGAGGCCCATCTCGGCGTCGGTGGTGGGCGCCGGTTGATTCGACGTATTGAGCCACGCATCGATCTGGCGCGGCGACAGCACGTCGGACGCGGGCAGTTCGTCGAGCGACTTGATGCCGACAAACTCCAAAAACGCATCCGTGGTGCCGAACTGCGTCGGACGACCCGGTAGGTCCGCGCGCCCCACGACATAGATGAGATCGCGTTCGAGGAGCTTCGCGATACCGGCTTCCGCCGACACACCGCGGATTTGCTCGATCTCCGCGCGCGTCGCCGGCTGGCGATAAGCGATGACCGCGAGCGTCTCGATTGCCGAAGCGGTCAAGCGGACAGGCGGCGGCTCGTTGCGCAGCAAGCGCACCCAGCGCGCATAACGCGGATGCGTCACCAAGCGCCAGCCGCTGTGATTCTCGACGACCAGCACTTCACTGTTCGTCGTCTGCAACTCCTGCGAGATCGCGTCCATCGCCTCGCGGATCTGCGCGGTCGTGATGAGCGACGGCACGTCGCGATAAATAGCGTCTTCCTCGGCCGGAGGCACGACCGCCTCGGCGACTTCAGCTCCCGCTGCGGCCGGCGACTCGGAGCCTTCGATTTGGGCTACCGGCGCTTCGATCGCCTCACTCACTTCCGCTGCGTCGACCACCTCGGCCGGCGCAGGCGCGTCCTGTCCTTCGATCGCCGTTTCGACCGGCTCGGCCGGCTCGGCACCTTCCGTGGCCTCGGCATCGCTCTCAAACGGCAAACTGTCCGCCTGCTCGTGGAACCGCGTGAAAGCGGTCTGAATGTCTTTCACCGTGAGCGGTCCGTTCGAGGCGAACAGCATCACTTTGAGAACACGTTTGAGATCGAAAGCCATGTGGAAGCCCACGAGTGAGCGTCGCCCCGCGCACCCTGACAATCCCGAAGTAGCGCCGGCTTCCAGCCGGCTCCCAGTCGCCCAAACCGAAAGAACCACGAAACACACCAAACACACGAAAGGGGAATCAAACCATCCGTGCGGGTAACTGCCCGCAACACCCGCGCCTCCCCTTTCGTGTATTTAGTGTATTTCGTGGTTCCTCCCTCCGTCCCATCGAAAAGTCCTTCCGTGTATTCCGTGGGCCCTCTCCTGTCTCCATTCGCCGCCCTGGTTCCCATAGGACGCTTTTCCGGCTAGCCGCGCCGCACGTCCGGGGCTACCTGTTTATCCCTCATGAGCTGGGATCGCTTCAAGTCACTTTATTTCCACGCGCCGAAGCTGGGCTTCGGCCTCGACATCTCCCGGATGCCGTTCCCTGACGGCTACCTCGATTCGATGGCGCCGCGCCTCGAAAAGGCCTTCGCCGACATGGCCGCCCTCGAGAAAGGCGCCATCGCCAACCCCGACGAGAACCGCATGGTCGGCCACTACTGGCTGCGCAACGCCGAGCTCGCGCCGACGCCCGAGCTGAGGGACGCCATCACGCGCACCGTCGACTCCCTCAAGGAGTTCGTCGCCGCCGTGCATGTCGGCGACATCGCCCCGCCCTCGGGCGGCAAGTTCAAGGACCTCCTCGTCGTCGGCATCGGCGGCTCCGCGCTCGGCCCGCAACTCGTCAACCACGCCCTCGGCCGCCCGAACGGCCGCCGCGACAAGATGCGCGTCACCTTCTTCGACAACACCGATCCCGACGGCATGGACTACGTGCTCGCCGAACTCGGCTCGCGCCTTAAGCAGACGCTCGTCGTCGTCATTTCAAAGTCCGGCGGCACCGTCGAAACCCGCAATGGCATGCTCGAAGCCGCCGCCGCCTTCAAGAAAGCCGGCCTCGATTACCCGAAACACTTCGTCGCCGTCACCGGCGAAGGCTCGAAGCTCGACCAGATCGCGCAAAACGAAGGCTGGCTCGCGCGCTTCCCGATGTGGGACTGGGTCGGCGGCCGCACCTCCGAACTCTCCGCCGTCGGCCTCCTCCCCGCCGCGCTCCAAGGCATCAAGATCGACCAGATGCTCGCCGGCGCCGCCGCGATGGACGAGCTCACGCGCAAGCCGAAGCTCCGCGACAATCCCGCCGCGCTCCTCGCGCTCACGTGGTATTGGGCCACCGACGGCAGAGGCGCGAAGGACATGGTCGTCCTCCCCTACAAGGACCGCCTGCTACTCTTCTCGCGTTACCTGCAGCAACTCGTGATGGAGTCGCTCGGCAAGGAGTTCGACCTCGCCGGCAACGTCGTCAACCAAGGCATCGCCGTCTACGGCAACAAAGGCTCGACCGACCAGCACGCTTACGTTCAGCAGCTCCGCGAAGGCGTGAACAACTTCTTCGTGACCTTCATCGAAGTCCTCAAGGACCGCAGCGGCGACGCGCTCGAAGTCGAAGCCGGCGGCATCACCAGCGGCGATTACCTGCAAGGCTTCTTCCTCGGCACGCGCGACGCGCTCTCCGAGAAGGACCGCCACTCGATCACCGTCACGGTCGCCGACGTCTCGCCGAAAACCCTCGGCATGCTCATCGCCCTCTACGAGCGCGCCGTCGGTCTCTACGCCTCGCTCGTCGGCATCAACGCCTACCACCAGCCCGGCGTCGAAGCGGGCAAGAAGGCCGCCACCGCCGTCATCGCGCTCCGCGGCAAGATCGTCGCCGCGCTGAAAGCCGCGCCCGGCCAAGCATTCACGGCCGACGCGCTCGCCGCGCAAATCGGCGAAACCGCGAAAGCCGAACTCGTCTTCAAGGTCCTCGAACACCTCGCCGCCAACCCCGGCAACGGCATTGAAAAGACCGCGAAGAAACCGTGGTTCGAGAGCACCTACGCGGCGAACGCGTAAGTTCAACGCATGCCCACCCGCCTGCTTCTCGGAATTCTGGCGGTGCTGATCGTCGCAGGCGCGATCGGCACCGTTTATTTTCAACGCCAGGCCGCGCAACACGCCGCCCGTGCCACCACTCTCGAGCACGACCTCGCTCAAGCACGCGCCGAGACAACGCGAGAACGCGAGCGCGCGCAAAAGCTCTCGGTCAAAGCCACCGAGCTGGACATCCAGCTGGGCAACGCCAAGACGCGCACCACCGCCACCGACACGAAGAACTCGCAACTCTCGCGCGAGCTCAACGCCGTCAAATCCTCCCTCACCGAGCGACAGCAACGCGAAGTCGCCCTGATCGCTGAGATCGAATCGCTGCGCCAGAAAATCCAAACCGCCGTCACCGATTCGCCCAACGCCGGAGCTCTTCCGCCATCGTCCGCCGCAGTTACGAGCGCGCCGGCTGCGGAAACCACGACCGCCGCCTCGACTTCCAGCATCGACGTCGACGCCTACCGCGAGCGCATCACCGCGCTCGAGGCTCAGCTCACCGAGCTTCTCGCCCGCGCCCTGGCCGAGCCCGCCACGCCACCCACCGCATCCGCCGCCGAGCCGACTCCCACCGCGCAGTCAGCTCCGGTTCACCAAGTCGTCCGCGTCGGACCGCGCGACGCCTTCGTGATCGTCGACTACGGCCGGGATGAAGGCGCCGGAATTGGGGATGAGCTAACGCTTTATCGCGGAACCGCCATCGTCGCCCGCGTTCAAATCTCCGACGCGCGCGCCAAGTTCTCCGTCGCCCAGGTCTTGCCCGCCGCATTGAAACGACAGTTGCAGCCCGGCGATTTTGTCCTAATAGCCAAATGAGCATGCCCACTCTCCGCAAAGCCCTCCTCGCCCTGGCGCTCGCCGCCCTCGCCTTCCTTGGCCTCGCCGGCTGCACCTCGCCGCAGCAGGACTCGTCGATTCCGTGGAGCCGCCCCGCCGACTGGGAAGGCCGCATCCCCGGCATGGGCAACTAAGCCGCGCGACGGCCCGCCATGACCGCGCCGGCCGAGAATCCCTCGCTCGTCCCGCAACCCGGCCACCTCTACGTCGTGGCCACGCCGATCGGCAACCTCGCCGACGTGACCGAACGCGCGCGCGCCATTCTCGCCGGCGTTGACGTCATCGCCTGCGAAGACACCCGCACCACCGGCGTGCTGCTGCACCGGCTCGGTCTGCACAAGGAACTCGTCCCCTACCACGAGCACAACGAGACCGAGGCCGCCGACCGCCTCGCCGATCTCGTTGGCCTCGGCAAATCCGTCGCCGTCGTCAGCGACGCCGGCACGCCCGGCCTGAGCGATCCCGGCTTCCGCGTCGTGCGCGCCTGCCGCCGCCGCAATCTCCCCGTCGTGCCCGTGCCGGGCGCCAGCGCCATCGCCGCCGTGCTCAGCGCCGCCGGCCTGCCGACCAACGGGTTTCTCTTCGCCGGGTTCCTCCCCGCGAAATCCGCGGCGCGCATCGCGTTTCTCCAAAAATACCACGACTTCGACTACACGCTCGCGCTCTACGAAAGCTGTCACCGCATCGACAAGTTCGCCGCCGAGATTGTCGAACACCTCGGCCCCGATCGCGTGATCTGCATCGCGAAAGAAGTCACCAAGCTCCACGAAACCTTCCTCGTCGGCCTCGCCGCCGACGTGCAGGCCCGCCTCATGAAAGGCAGCCTCAAAGGCGAGTTCGTCGTGCTGATTGCGCCGAAAGATTTCACGCCATGAAGGACAACTTTCCGCCGTCCAACTACGACGCCGACGAAGACTTCACGCTCGAGAGCACGGCCATCGAAATCCATTGCCCGAAGTGTCGCAATGAGCTCGTGCACGACGGCAACACGCTCACGCTCGCCGAGAGCCGCACCGGCGCCTCGTTCGAATGCGGCCGCTGCGGCGAAATCTCGCAGTGGAAGTTCACGCTCGAGCCGTTCACGCTCGAACAGGTTCCCGTCACCTGGGGCGGCCATGTTTAGCGCCGAACAGAAACCGTGGAGCCGCGCTGGGGCCTGGGGCGTTCCGAGCGGAGCGAGATTCCGCCAAGCGTGGCCCGATTAAGGCCACGTTGTCGCTTCGATCCAACGCGGCTACGCCCTACCAACGGTCCTATCATGCCTTCCCCCGCCGTCGCCGTCGTCGATATCGGCAGCAACTCGATCAAGGTGCTCGTCGCCGCGCACGACGCGCAGGGCGGGTTGGACATTCTCCTGCACAAATCGCTCGACGCGCGCATCAGCGCGGGCATCAGCGCCGCCGAGCCGCGCCTCAGCGAGGAAGGCATGGCGCGCGGCGTCTCCGCCGTTCAGGAACTGCTCGCACTCGCTGCGCCGCACACTCCGATCCGCACGCAACTCGTCGCCACCAGCGCCGTGCGCGACGCGGCCAACGGCGCCGAGTTCCGCGAACGCGTCTGCGCCGCCACCGGTCACGAGATCCGCATCCTGACCGGACGCGAGGAAGCCAACGGCATCGGCCGCGGCCTCACCGCCGATCCCGCGCTCGCCGATCTGCGCGATTTCTACGTCTTCGATCTCGGTGGCGGCTCACTCGAATGCCTCGAGTTTCGCGACCGCCAGATCCAGCAGGAGCTCAGCCTCCAGCTCGGCTGCGTGCGCCTCACGGAAAAATTCGTGCGCGATCCAAACGCACCGCTCTCGAATGAGAGTCGCGCCCTGATTGCCGCCCACGTCGCCGCGACGCTGCGCGCATCGAGCTTCCGCCTCGGTGCAACGCGTGCCGCCGTCGGCACCGGCGGCACGGTCGCAACCGTCCGCGCCATTCTCGGCGCCCGCCGCGGCCTTGAAGCCGAGCAAACCGAGGCGCGCGTCACGACCGCAGAGCTCGCGGCGTTGCTGGATTATCTGGCCGCGATGCCCCTCGAGGAGCGCAAGCGGGTGGCAGGGTTGCCGCCCGCGCGCGCCGACGTGTTTCCGACGGCGCTCGCCACCATCCTCACGGTAGCAGAGGCCGGCGGCTTCACCGAGTTCCGCCACTCGTTCTACAATCTCCGCTACGGCCTCGCCGCGGAGCTGCTGCAGTAGCGCTCTGATACAATTTTGTAGGGCGGGGTCTCCCGACCCCGCCGCGAACGTCACACCGCCGGCACGGCGGGGTCAGGAGACCCCGCCCTACAATTCTCGCACGCAAGGTAGGTGGCGCGCTTGCGCGCCACCCGCTCGAGCTACGGACCTGTTGCGCGCCAGCGCGCAACCTACAATTTCCGCAACGCGCCGAGCAACGTCTCAAAATCCGCCGGCAGCGGCGCGCGCAAATCGAGCGTCTTGCCGCTCACGGGATGAGCCAGCACGAGATGCTCGGCGTGCAGCATCACGCGCGGCACCGCCGGCATTGCGGCGTTTTGTTTCCAGCCGTAAGTCGGATCACCCAGCAGCGGGTGTCCGATCGATTTCAGATGCACACGAATCTGATGCGTGCGTCCCGAGTGGATGCGGCAGCGCACAAATGCCGCGAGCTCGCCAAATTTTTCCAACAACACCCAATCCGTTCGCGCCGGTCGGCCGCCCTCGCCTGTCGTCATACGATGGCGATGCACCGGATGCCGCGCGATAGCGCGATCGATGACGCCGCTCATCGCCTTGGGCACGCCGCTCACGAGCGCGACATATTCCTTGAGCAAGGTGCGCGAGGCGAACTGGTCGGAGAGCGCACGGTGCGCCGCGTCGTTCTTCGCGACGACGAGCAAGCCGGTCGTCTCCTTGTCGATGCGGTGCACGATGCCAGGCCGCTCCACGCCGCCAACGCCGCTCAACTCGCCCGCGCAATGCGCTAGCAGCGCGTGCACGAGCGTGTCCTCGCCGGTGCCGACGCCCGGGTGCACGACCATGCCCGCCGGCTTATTGAGCACGATGAGGTGCTTGTCCTCGAGAATCACGTCGAGCGGAATGTCCACTGGCTTCAGCTCGGCCGGCTTCACCTCGGGCAGTGAGAACTCGATCGTCTGCCCGCCGCGCACCTCGTCGCTTTGCGCCACGACCTTGCCGTCGACCTTCACAAGCCCCGCCGCGATCGCACGCTGAATCGCCGCGCGGCTGTGCTCGGGAAACGCGTGTGCCAGCACCTTGTCGGTGCGTTCACGGCGTGAGCCTTTGGGGACGATATGGGGCTGAGTGGCCAAGCGCCACGACCGTGAAGGCACGCGCGCGCGCAAGCAAGCAACAGCTACAAGGGCGAGTTCTCCGAACGAGCCGAGTGCATCGGCGCAGCAAGGGAACGGCTCGTTCGGAGAACTCGTCCTAGCCGACCCGCGCGGACTCACGGGGCGGCCGCCGCGCTCGAACGCGCGCAACGACCACAAACGCCAGCAAACTCCACAACGGAGCTACGATGCCGGTAGTGATCGGTGCCAATATCAGTCCGGTATCGTTCGAAGCGTCGAGGACGGCTGAATCGGCTTCGCGAGTAATTTCGCGTCCGTCGATAAATCCGTTGCGATCCAAATCGTAAGCATCGACCCGGCGTTGCTTCTCGCTGCGTCTGAATTCTGCGGCCGAGAGCAACAACACATAACAAGCGAACACCGCCATCAACCAACGCCAGACCGGCGATCTCGGGCGCGAAAGCCAAGCGCAGGCGAACGGAGCGGCCAACACGCACAGAAAAGCCAAGTGGCTCATGTTCGATCGATGATGGCGTCCAGCTCCGCGAGCAGCGGCGCTTTCTGCGCGTCCGTCAGCAGCGCGAGTTCGAAGCCGTTGCGCGCGAGCTGCGCGAGTTCGCGGCGTGTGAAACCGCGGTGCTCGGCCAACGCGACGTAATCGTCCGTGAGCGTGTTACCGAAGGAGATCGGATCGTCCGTGTTCACCGTCACCTTCACGCCAGCGTCGAAGAGCGTGCGAATCGGGTGCGCCGCGAGCGTGACGCCGGGCATGAGCTTGTGGTTGCTGATCGGGCACACGTCCAAACCGACGCCGGTGCGCGCGAGTTGCGCGAGAAGCGTGGCGTCCTCACTCGCGCGCACGCCGTGTTGGATGCGGTGGGGATTCAGCTCATCGATGACGTAGCGCACGAAATCCGCGCCCATGAATTCGCCCGCGTGCGCCTTGGTGTATTTGCCGGCTTTGCGCGCGGCTGCCCAATACTCGCGTGTCCACGGTTCGACCGCGTGATCTTCCGGGCCGTGCAGGTCGATGCCGTCGAGTTCAGGCCAGGAAAGCGCGTCGGCGAGCACGGACTCCATCTTCGGCGGTCGGCCGCGGTGATGAATGCCGAAGAAGAGGCGCACCTCGAGCCCGCGCGGCACGGCGGCGCGGATCGCTTGAGCGACCGCACGTCCATCGAGGCCGAGAAACTCCACGCCGCCCGACGCAAAGCTCGTCTCCACATAGCGGACGTTTTGCGCGAGGTGCTGGGCGAAGATCAGCTTCGCCGCCTCGTGGTAGCGCTCGGGCGAGGTGAACCACGAGAACGCCATGTCGAGCAGCTCGGTTTCGAAATGCGCGAAGTCGCGAAACTTGAAGTGCGGCGCCCACGAGTCGGGCGTGCGCTCGCGAAACTCCGGCCGCACGCGCCGCAGCAACTCGAGCGGTAGCGCGCCTTCGAGGTGCAGGTGCGTCTCCGTCTTCGGGAGCGATTGGACGAAAGCCGCCAGCGAACTGGAACCACTAATGTTCACTCATGGGTCACTAATCCGGAGCGATCCGCGATCCGTGTCATTCTGAGCGGAGGTGTTGCCTGCATGGTGATTGAGAAACCGCGCTCCGACGAAACGGGATACCTCAGAAAACACTGAGCACACAGAAACCGAAAGATCCCTTCTGTGTATTCTGAGTCTTCTGTGGTTCTCCTCATTTCACTTTCAGGAGCTGATCCGGATTCAGCTTCTGCAGCGCTTTCGGCACGAAGAGGCCGTCTTTGCGGACGAGTTTGCCGTCGAACCAGATTTCGCCGCCGCCGTAGTCGGGGCGCTGGATGCAGACCATGTCCCAGTGCACGGCGGACTTGTTGCCGTTGCCGCCGGTCTCGTAGGCCTGGCCGGGCGTGAAGTGGAAGGAGCCCGCGATCTTCTCGTCGAAGAGAATGTCGCGCATCGGCTGCTGAATGTGCGGATTGAAACCGATCGCGAACTCGCCGATGTAGCGCGAGCCGGCGTCGGTATCGAGAATCTCGTTCAGACGTTTCGTGTTGTTGCTCGTCGCCTCGACGATCTTGCCGGCTTTGAAGGTGAGCTTGATGTTGTCGAACGCGGTGCCGAGGTAAACGGTCGGCGCGTTGTAGCTGATCGTGCCTTCGACGCTGTCCTTCACCGGGCACGAGAACACCTCGCCGTCGGGAATGTTGCGCAAACCGCCGCACGGCACGGCGCCGATGCCCTTGATCGAGAAACGCAGATCGGTGCCCGGGCCCTTGAGGTGGACGCGGTCGGTCTTGTTCATCAGATCGGTGAGCGCCTTCATGCCCGGGCCGTAGCGGCGGTAGTCGAAGGTGCAGACGCGGAAATAAAAATCCTCGAACGCCTCGGTGCTCATACCGGCCTGCTGCGCCATCGCGGACGACGGCCAACGCAACACGACCCACTTGGTCTTGTTCACGCGGTAATCGAGCACGGGCTTCAGGATCTTCGCGACGAGCTGCACCTTGTCGGACGGCACGTCGGAGGTTTCGAAGATGTTATCCGAACCGCGCACGGCGATGTAGGCATCCATTTTCTGCATGCGTGCCAGTTCGACGTCGGCGGAGACCTGGTATTGCTCGGCCTGCGCGCCCTGCAGCAACTCGCGCGTGATGCGCGCGCGCTGGATGTTCACGTAAGGCAACGCGCCGCGCGCACGAGCGGCGCGGACGAGAGCGACCACGAAGAGGTCGGGAATGTCGAACGCGTCGATGAGCACGCGCTCGCCTTTTTTCAGGTCCGTGGAGAACCCAGTGAGAACTTCAGCCAGTTTCGCGAGACGGGGATCGGACATCCGCCAGCTATCGCGCGAGCGAGCGCATGCGGCAACTGCAAAGGCGCCAGGTAGCGCGGCGTCCTCCGCTGTCATCCGATCCACCGAAGCAGGCGAGACGCCTGCGCTACTTCGTCCGTCCGCGCGCGACTTGAGGTGGGCGTCGCTGTCCCAGCGACGCCAAGGAATCTCGAAGCGTCCGCCGCGCCCACTGTCGCCGCTAGGGACAGCGGCGACCACCTACTCCGCCCCCATCACACTTCGTCTGTCATCGCGAGCCCGACGTAGTCGGGCGTGGCGATCCAGCGCGCGCTGGATTGCTTCGTCGCTCCGCTCCTCGCAATGACAAAAGGACAGACTCCAGAGCGCAGAGTGTTGGCCGTTCACGAGAGCGTGTGATTTTCCCGGGCTGGAAGCCGGCGCTACTTCACTTCGCCGCCACCGCCGCTTCGTTGCCCACCTCGGGCTCCTCGTTCGCCGGCAGTCCGCGCGGAAAGCAGATTTTGCCGACCGCCTCCTGGAAGTCCGCCGCGCCGCGCAGGATCTCGATTTCGAGGCGCAGAAAATACAGCGGTCGCGACGGATTCGCGTCCGCGGGCGCAATGCGCACGGCGTCCTTCTCGGTCGTGACGATGAATTCCGCGCCAGCCTTCTCCGCCTCGGCATAGACCTCGCGCAGGTCATCCGACGTGAAGCGGTAATGGTCGAGAAAGCGCCGCGCGTAAACGAGGTGCGCCCCGCCCTCGCGCAAAAAGCGTTCAAAACTCTCCGGCGTCGCGATGCCACTGAACGCCGCGATGCGTTTGCCTTTCAGGTCAACGAGCGGACGTTTCTCGCCGTTGCCGACGCGCTGCAGGAACTGCGGCCGGTGCGCGCACTCGATGATTTCGGCGTGCGGGTTGTAGTGGCGAATGAGCGCCTCGAGTTCCTCGTCGCGGCGGCCATTCGACTTCGTGAGGAACACGTAGGACGCGCGCTTCAGGTGCTTCACGGGTTCGCGCAGGATGCCCCGCGGGAGCAGGAAGCCGTTGCCAAACGGGTTCGTTTTGTCGACGAGCAGCAGGTTCAGCCGGCCCTTGAGCGGCAGGTATTGAAAGCCGTCGTCGAGCACGAGCGTGTCGCAGCCGAAGCGCTTGATCGCATACGCGCCGGCCTTCACGCGGTCTTTGTCCACGAGCACGACGACGCCGGGCAGATTCTTCGCCAGCATGAACGGCTCGTCGCCCGCCAACTCCGAATCGAGCAGCATCCGCTCGCCGTCGCTCACAATGCGCGGCGGATCAGCTTCCTGGTGCGTGAAGTCGTGCCACATCCGTTTCCAGAGCGGCGGCGCCTTGCTCTTGTAGCCGCGTGAGAGGATGGCGACCTTGCGCCCGCGGTCGCGCAGCGCGCGCGCGAACATCTCGACCACCGGCGTCTTGCCCGTGCCGCCCACGGTGAGATTGCCGACCACGACCACGAGGCAACCGAGCGGCGTATCGTGGAAGATACGCTTCCGGTAGAGCCACAGCCGCGCCTGCGCAATGCCGCTGAAAAGGTAGGAACACACCTGCAGGAACGCCGCGAACACCAGCGCGCCGAAGCCCTCGCGCTTCCCCATGATGACGTCGATGCCGAACTGCTCGAACTCGTTGAGCTTGGTGCGAAACCAGCGATTGGGCATGACGTGAAATGGCTTTGACCGCGCGACGCGCGCGAATGCTTTTATGGTCACGTTGACGCCGGGCGCGCAAGTGGCAACTCCGGCCTCGCTCCTCCCATGCCCTACAAGCTCTACATCCCCGGTCCGATTGCCGTCTCCGAGAAAACCCTGCGCGCGATGGCGCAGCCGATGATCGGCCATCGCGGCAGCGAATTCATCGCGCTCTACCGCAGCCTCACACCGGGCCTGCAGGCGCTGTTCGGCACGCAGAACTCCGTCTACCTCGCCACCAGCAGCGCGTGGGGCGTCATGGAAGGCACGCTCCGCAACGTCGTCCGCAAAAAAGTCCTCTGCTGCATGAACGGCGCGTTCTCGGACAAGTGGCTCGACGTCGCGCGCCGCTGCGGTCTCGAAGCCGCCGGCCTCCCATTCGAATGGGGCCAGCCGGTCGACCCCGCCGCGCTCCGCGCCGAACTCGCGAAAGGCGGCTACGACGCCGTCACGATCATTCACAACGAAACCTCGTGCGGTTGCATGAGCGACCTCCCCGCGCTGGCCGCCGTGCTGCGCGAGTTCCCCGACGTGATCGCGATCGTGGACACCGTCAGCTCGCTCAGCGCGCTGCCGATCAACCAGGACGCACTCGGCCTCGACATCGTGCTCACCGGTTCGCAGAAGGCGCTCGCCCTGCCGCCGGGCCTCACCGTTTTCTCCGTTTCGAAGCGCGCCCGCGAGCGCGCGGCCACCTCGCCGACGCGCGGCTACTATTTCGATCTGCTCGAATTCGAGAAAAACCACGAAGGCGGCATGACGCCGAGCACGCCCGTGATCCCGCTGATCTACGCGCTCCGCTCGAAGCTCGACGACATCGCGGCCGAGGGCCTCGACGCCCGTTTCGCACGCCACGCGCGGTTGAACCGCACGGTGCGCGACTGGGGTTTCGCCCGCGGCTTCAAACTGTTTCCGCAGGAAGGCTTCGGCTCGGTCTCACTCAACTGCTTCGCCAACACGCGTGGCATCGACCTGCCCGCGCTGAACACGAAGCTGAAAGCGCGCGGCTTTCTGATCGACGGCGGCTACGGCAAGCTCAAGGGCCAGACGTTCCGCATCTCGAACATGGGCGACGAGACCGACGCCACGATCGCCGAACTCCTCGGAGCGCTCGATGCGTCGCTGAAGGAGATCGGGGCGTAAACCGTGATGCTGGTCCTGGTCCTATTGGTGGCCTTGGTTTTCGCTTTGGCCTATCTGACCAAGAGGGACGATTGAGCGAGGCCTTCTCGCCCGGATTGACCGCGGCTTGCGCGCGCGAAACGACCGCATCAATAATCGCGCGCGATGAAATGCGCCGTGCGTTGGCTAGCTCTTCTATTTGCGATTCCCTTCGCATTCGCTACAGAGCCGCGCGAGCAGACGAGCACGGGTTACGTGCAAGTGCTGAAAGTCCGCGCAAGAGAGACTGATCCCGCGATCAAGGAAGCCGACTTCCCGCACTACGCCTATGTCGACCGCAACGTAATCGCTCGCCGGAAAGGCGCGACCGCCGACCGCCACGTCTTGCTGCTCTGGATTCCCGGCACGCAGCCGCCCGGCACTAGCGGCGAAGGCCCCGGCGGCGCGGGCCACTTTTGCGAACTGGCCGCGCGACTCGGCTACCACGCCATCGTGCTCAAATACCCGAACGAACAATCCGCCAGCATCTGCCGCAACGACCGCGACCCGCGCGAATTCGAGCGCTTCCGTCTCGCGCTGATCGCGGGCGGCAAGTCGAAGCACCTCGCCGTTGCTCGCGCCGACAGCATCGAGAGCCGCCTGATCCACTTGCTGCAGTATCTTGCCAAGCAAGACGCCGCGAGCGGCTGGGGCCAGTTCCTCGGCGAAGACGGCTCGATCAAATGGGAGTCGATCGCCGCCGCAGGTCAGTCACAGGGCGGCGGGCATGCCGCGTTGATTGCGCTTCATCACCGCGTGGCTCGCGTGATCTGCACCGGCAGCCCCAAGGACTACAGCGTCGCTCGCGATGGTCCGGCACCGTGGCTGCGCATGGAATCCGCGACGCCGAAAGAACGTTTCTTCACCTTCAACCACCGGCAGGACCACCAAGGCTGCTCGCCCGAGCAGCAGCTGGAAAACCTACGCGCGCTCGGGCTGGACAAACTCGGTCCCGTCGTCGACGTCGACCGCGAGAAGCCGCCCTACCGGCATTCGCGCATCCTCACGACGAACTATCCGGGCACGAAACTCGACTCTCGCACCGCACACACGTCAGTGATGAGTCCGCGCAACGAGGACGTATTTCTCCGCGTCTGGACCTATCTTTTGACGGAACCGGTCGACGGCTGAACGAGCGGAGATTCGCCACCCAAGTTCACCGCAACGCCCTCGCACACGCGAGCGCGCGTATCCACGCGCGCGGCTCTAGAAAAAAAGTATTGCTTGAAATCCGGAGCGGCGACGCGTAACGGCTCGCGCTCCCATGAAGTCCCTCATCATCGCCGAGAAGCCGTCCGTGGCTGCAGATATCGCCCGGGCGCTCGGCAAAGTTCCCAAGCACGGCGACCACTACGAGAACGACGAATACGTCATCTCCTCCGCGGTCGGCCATGTCGTGGAACTCCAGATGCCCGAGGACATCGACAAGAAAAAATACGGCTTCTGGCGCCTCGAAACGCTCCCGATCATCCCGGAAAAATTCGAGCTGAAGCCGATCGAGGACTCCAAGGACCGCTTCAATCTCCTCAAAAAGCTCATCGCCCGGAAGGACATCAAGGAAGTCATCAACGCCTGCGACGCGGGCCGCGAGGGCGAACTCATCTTCAAGAACCTCGCGCTGCTCGCGAAGAACAAACACCCGGTGAAGCGCCTCTGGCTCTCGTCGATGACCAACGAAGGCATCAACGAAGCATTCAAACGCCTGCGCGACGACGCCGAGATGCAGGGCCTCGCCGACGCCGCGCGCTGCCGCAGCGAAGCAGACTGGCTGATCGGCATCAACGGCACGCGCGCGATCACCAAGCGCATGTTCGGCTCGCGCGCCGGCAACGTCGCGTCCGTCGGCCGCGTGCAGACCCCGACGCTCGCGCTCGTCTACGCGCGCGAACTCGAGATCCGCAATTTCAAGCCGCGCGGCTACTGGCGCGTCACGGCGAAGTTCGGCATCGCGAAGGGCGAATACGAGGGCACCTACCAGCGCCCGGATTTTAAGAAGAGCGACGACGAGCACGACCGCATCGATCGCCTCTGGGAAAAGGCCAAGGCCGAAGCGATCGTCGCCGCGTGCGCCGGCCAGCCGCTCGCCGCCGTCACCGAGGAAAAGAAGGCCAGCTCGCAAATCGCGCCGCGCCTCTACGACCTCACGACGCTCCAGCGCGAAGCGAACGGCCGCTACGGTTTTCCGGCCAAGCGCACGCTGCAGATCGCGCAGGCGCTCTACGAAAAGCACAAGATGATCACCTACCCGCGCACGGACTCCCGTGCGCTGCCGGAAGATTATCTACCTGTCGCTCGCCGCACGCTCCAAAATCTTCACGGCAACCTCGCCGCGCATGCCCACAAGGCGCTTGAGAAGGGCTACGTGCAGTTCAACAAGCGTATCTTCAACAACGCACAAGTCTCGGATCACTTCGCGATCATCCCGACCGAGCACGAGGCCAAGCACCTCGACGAGGCCGAGGCGAAGATCTTCGACATGATCGCGCGGCGTTTCGTCGCGGCGTTTTTCCCCGCGGCTGAGTTCGACGTCACCACGCGCACGAGCACGGTCGCCGGCCACAATTTCAAGACCGAAGGCAAGGTGCTCACGGTCCCCGGCTGGCTCGAAGTCTACGGCAAGAGCACCGTCGACGAAGATTCGGCTGACTCGAAAGCATTGCCCGCGATGTCCACCGAGGACGCCGGCAAGGCCAAGACGCTCTCCACCGAACTGCACGAGGAAGCGACCCGCCCGCCCCCGCGCTACACGGAAGCCACGCTGCTCTCCGCGATGGAAACCGCCGGCAAGCTCGTCGACGACGAGGAACTCGCCGAGGCGATGAAGGAGCGCGGACTCGGCACGCCCGCGACCCGCGCCGACACGATCGACGGCCTCATCTACCAGAAGTATATCGACCGAAATCAGCGCGAACTCGTGCCCACCGCGAAGGCCGAGCAGGTCATGCAATTCCTCGCCGCGGTGAAGGCCGAAGATCTCACGAGCCCGGCCATGACCGGCGAATGGGAATTCAATCTCCGTCAGATGGAGCACGGAAAATTTCCGCGCGAAAAATTCATGGCCGAGATCGCCAAGGAGACGCGCGGCATCGTGGAGCGCGTGAAAGGCTTCGAGGAAGATGACTCGATCGCACGCGAGACCGACATCCCCTCGCCCACCGACGGCAAACCTCTCCGCGAAACGTTGCGCGGCTACAAATCGCAGGACGGCGAACTGATGATCTACAAGGTCATCGGCGGTCGCCGCATGGAGGAACACGAGGTGAAGGAACTGGTTGCGACCGGCAAAGTCGGTCCGCTCGACGGCTTCATCTCGGCGAAAACGCGCAACCGTTTCTCCGCGCTCCTCAAACTCAACCAAGTTGAGGAAGAGGAGAAGGACGGCACGAAGACGAAGAAGTGGAAGACCGAATTCGATTTCGGCGACAAGGCCGACATCAGCGGACTCGTGCCCTTCTGGACGAATCCTGAAACCGGCGCCGAGCTCTGCGAGAACGGCAGCAGCTTTATCTTGCGCGAACGCGATCCGGCCGCCGAGGGCGGTTGGAAGCAGACGTTCCGCCTCGGTCGCATTCTCTGCCAGAAGCCGATCACGCACGAGATGGCCATCGACCTCATTTCGAAGGGCAAGACCGGCCTGATCCAAGGCTTCATCTCGAAAAAGGGCCGGCCGTTCGACGCGTTCCTCAAGCATGAAGGCGCCCGCATCGCGTGGGAGTTCCCGCCGCGCGCGCCGAAGCTCGACAAGGACGGCAAACCGATCGAGCGCAAGGCCCGCGCGAAAGTTGATCTCTCGAAGGCCCACGTGATCGGCAAGAGCCCCGCACATGACGGCGGCGAACTCGTCGAACTCGGCGACGCCTACTACGTGCGCAAGCCCGAGCAGGACAACCGTCCGGTCTTCAAGCTCTCCAAGAAGCTCTGCGAGCACGAGATCACGCCCGCCGTCGTCCAGAAGCTTCTCGCCGACGGCAAGAGCGACTTGGTCGAAGGCTTCGTCTCCAAGCGCGGCAACAAGTTCAGCGCCTACCTCGTGCTCTCCGCGAAGAAGGACAAGGCCGAGTTCGAGTTTCCGCCGCGTTGAGTAGGGCCGGTTTTTAACCGGCCCAGTTCGAGGTTATTCGCGCGCATCACTCGCGACCGAGCGTCCATTTGGGCCGGCTGAAGCCGGCCCTACCCTTCTCGACCGCTCATCCCTTTGCCCTCGCGCCCGGAGTGAAACCTTGGCCTGTTCACAGCGTCTCTCTCGCCATGCGCATGCTGTTTCGCCTCACCGTCGTCGTTGTCGCCCTCGTGGCGGGCACGAGTGTCTTCTACGCTTACCAGCAGCAGAACGCCCTGAAACTCGCCCGTGAGACGTCCGCGTCTCTCGAAAAGGAGCGCAACGACCTCCGCAAAAAACTCTGGGACGCTGAAAAGCGCCGCGGCGAACTCGAAGCCCAACTCCACAACCGTCGCGGCGGCCCGGGCGGTCCGGACGGCGAAGGCGGCCCCGGCGACGGCGCCATCGAGAACGCGGCCGTCGACGCCACGATTCGCTTCGCCCGCGAAGCCGAAGGCGGCCCGTTCGGCCGCTTCATGGCGATGATGGACAATCCCGAAGTGCAGCGCCTGCTCGCCCAACAGCAACGCGGCGCCCTCGACTCGCGCTACGCCGCCCTCTTCAAGAGCCTCAACCTCTCGCCCGCGCAACTGGAGCAGTTCAAGAATCTCCTCGTCGAAAAACGCACTGCCGTCGCCGACGTGATGGCCGCCGCGCGCTCCCAAGGCCTCACCGGCCGCGAGAACCGCGACGAACTCCGCGCCCTCGTGCAGAATGCCCAGAGCGAAGTCGACAACAGCATCCGCGCCGCGATCGGCGACGCCGCTTTCACGCAGTATCAGAATTTCGAGCAGACCCAGCCGCAGCGGAACGTCGTCTCCCAGCTCCAACAGCGCCTCAGCTACACCGACGCGCCACTCACGGACGCCCAGACGGAGCAACTTGTCCAAGTGCTCGCCACGACGACCGACCACAAGAATCCGAACGCCGGCGGCGTCCGCACTCCCGCTGGCCGCATCGGCCTCGGCGGCAACGGCGGCGCGCAAATCACCGACGCCGCTGTCGCCCAATCCGCAACCGTCCTTTCCTCCGCTCAACAGCAGGCGCTTCAGCAGTTGCAGGCCGAACAGCAGGCGCAGGCCCAGCTCGCGAAGCTCATGCGCGAACAATTCCAGCGCCGAAACGGCGGCGGCTCCGGCGGTTCCTCGACCTCGACTCCGGCGCAAGTCCCGACGCCCCCGAAGGGCTAATACACAGTTCCAGCTTGTCGCTGCACGGCGCGGGGATTTAAATCACGGCCTCTCTCCCCCGCTATGATCGTCACCACCGCCCAACTGTTCAAACACGCCTACGGCAAATACGCCATCGGCGCCTACAATATCAATAATGCCGAGCAGGCCATGGGCCTGTTCAAGGGCTGCATCAATTCGAAGGCACCCTTCATCATCCAAATTTCCAAGGGCGCCCGCAAATACACCGACAAGAAGATGCTCGAGGCGATCATCCGCTCCGCGGACGAGATCTTCCCCGAGGCAATCTTCGCGGTGCACCTGGACCACGGCGACGAAGAGACCTGCTACGACTGCATCAACTCCGGCTTCTACAGCTCGGTGATGATCGACGCCTCGCACGATCCCTTCGACAAGAACGTCGCCATCACGAAGCGCGTCGTCGACGCGGCCCACGCCAAGGGCATCTCCGTCGAAGCCGAACTCGGCATGCTCGGCGGCGTCGAGGAAGACATCAAGGTCGAGGACGGCCACGCCACGCTCACGAACCCGGCCGAGGCCGAGGAGTTCGTCAAGCAGACCGGCTGCGACTCGCTCGCCTGCGCCATCGGCACCTCGCACGGCGCCTTCAAGTTCAAGGGCAAGCAATCCCTCCACTTCGACGTGCTCGAGAAGATCAAGGCCCGCATGCCCGGCTTCCCGCTCGTCATGCACGGCAGCTCCAGCGTGCCGCAAGACGAGGTTGCCCGCATCAATGCCGCCGGCGGCCAGATCGCCGGCTCGATGGGCGTCGACGTGAACGAGTATCTCCCCGCCGCCAAGCTCGGCGTCGCCAAGATCAACATCGACACCGACGGCCGCCTCGTCTGGACGCGCGTGCACCGTGAGTTCTTCCGCGACAAGCCGGCCGAGTTCG
>JAEYUW010000017.1 GCA_023432225.1 Verrucomicrobiota bacterium | reverse complement strand
GGGTTATGAACCAAAAAGCGCGACCGGGGCCGGGCGGAGCCCGGCCCTACTCACCGCCAGACGAATTCGCCGCCGGCTGCGACCGCGAGCGAACGTGACTCGTCTCCGTAGCGCACGGTCGTGGCGCGACCGAGGGTGGAAACGATGCGCGCTGCGGTGAGTTTGCCGTCGGCCCACGCGAGATCGACCGTGTAGCCGCCGCGGGCGCGCAGGCCATGCACGCGACCGGTTGGCCACGCTTTCGGCAGCGCGGGAAGCAAGTGCAGTTCGCCGTTCTGACTTTGCAGGAGCATCTCGGCGATCGCGGCGGTGGCGCCGAAGTTGCCGTCGATCTGGAACGGCGGGTGCGCGTCGAAGAGGTTCGGGTAGGTGCCGCCGTGCGAGGAATTCTGCGGCGTGGCGGGATCGACGAACAGGAGCTGGCGCATCAGCATTCGGTGCGCGTGATCGCCGTCGAGCAGGCGCGCCCAGAAATTGATTTTCCAGCCGAGCGACCAGCCGGTGCCGTCGTCGCCGCGAAACTCGAGCGAGCGGCGCGCCGCAGCGAAGAGCTCTGGCGTGCGCGGCGTGATCTCGTTGCCCGGGTGCAGCGCCCAGAGGTGCGAGACGTGGCGATGCGTGTTCTTCGGATCGTCGAGGTCGGCGAGGAGCCACTCCTGCAACTGGCCGTGTTGGCCGATTTTGTTCGGGAGGAGTTTCGCGGCCGTGGCGCGGAGTTGCGCGGCGAACGCGGCGTCGGTGCCGAGTTCGTCGGCGGCGCGCGCGGTCCAATCGAAGAGGCCACGGATGATCTGGTGATCCATCGCCGGCGCCATCACGAGGCCGCCTTGCTCCGGCGAGTTCGACGGGCCGGACATGAGTTGGCCGGTGCCGCCGGGAGCGGGCACGAGGTAGTCGAGGAAGAATTCCGCTGCGCCTTTCATCAGCGGGTAGGCGCGCGCGAGGAAGGCGCGATCGCCGCTGAATTGGTAGCGCTCCCACAGCTGCTGACAGAGCCACGCGCCGCCGGTCGGCCAGATGCCGTGGTTCGAGTTGTTAATCGGAGCCGTGCCGCGCCAGAGGTCGGTGTTGTGGTGCAGCACCCAGCCGCGCGCGCCGTAGTGCTCCTGTGCGGTGAGACTGCCGCTCGGCACGAGGTCGGCGATCATGGCGAAGAGCGGCTCGGCGCACTCGGGCAGGGCGGTGACCTCGGCGGGCCAGTAATTCATCTCGGTGTTGATGTTCACCGTGTATTTGCTGCCCCACGAGGGATTGAGGTCTTGATTCCACACGCCCTGGAGATTCGCGGGCTGGTCGCCGGGACGGCTGCTCGCGATGAGCAGGTAACGGCCAAATTGAAACACGAGTGCGGCGAGTTCAGGGTCCGCGGATTTGTCCGCGGCGCGCAGGCGCTGATCAGTCGGGAGCGCGGCAGCGGGCGAGGTGCCGAGATCGAGCGCCACGCGGCGGAAGAGCGCGCGATGGTCGGCTTGGTGCGCGGCGAGTAACGCGTCGGCGGACGTCGCGGCGAGCGAGTCGAGTTGCACCGTGCAGCGCGCGACGAGGTCAGCGTCGGAGAGTTCGCGCGAGGAGACGAAGTTCGTCGCGGCCGTGAGCACGAGCGTCACGCGGTCGGCGCCGGTCACGCGGAGTGTATCGCCTTCGCGCACGCTGCTGCCGCCTTTGACGCGCGCGTGAACTTGGGCCCCGAAGCGCATCGCGCCGTTCTTCACGCGGCCTTCGACAGCGAGGCCGGACAACGCGACGTCGCGCGCTGCGGCGCCTTCGTGCGGGCTCGTCAGACGCAGGTTGAAAGTGAGTTGTCCCGCGCGGTCGGCGGCGAGACGCACGACGATGGCGTTGGCGGGATGGCTGGCGAACACCTCGCGCGTGAACGTCGTTTCGCCGACGCGGTAGCGCGTCGTGGCGACGGCGGCATCGAGATCGAGTTCGCGGCGATAGTCGCGCGGCGCGGCGTGGCCGGGAAATTCGAGCCAGAGATCGCCGCACGGCTGATAAGCCATCTGGCGCAGCGGCACGCTCATGAACTCCGTCATCGCGAGCGCTTCGGCCTCCTTTTGTTTGCCGGCGGCGAGCAGCTCGCGGATTTGCGGCAGGAATTTAACCGCGCCGACGTGGTGATAGCCCCGCGGTTCGCCGGTCCACAGCGTATCCTCGTTGAACTGGATGCGCTCCTCGGTCGTGCCGCCGAAGACCATGGCGCCGAGGCGGCCGTTGCCGACGGGCAGCGCCTCGACCCACGCGGCGGCGGGGCGCTCATACCAGAGGCGCAGATCGGTTGCGCCGGCGACGAGCGCGATCAGTTGAACGATGACGAGGGCAACAGCGGGGCGAACAGCACGCGAAAACATCGCGCGCAGTGAAAGCGCCGCGTCATCCGGCTGCAAGACACGTGCGCGTCAGTCTGAGCGATCAGTCTTTCGTCTGCTCGATGACCGTGACCTTGCCGTTCTGGAACGTCACGCGGATGCGCTCCTCGACCTCGGGGCGATACACGTCGGCGTAGACCGGTTGGTAGTAGACGCGGTAGGTGTTCAGGTAGCGATCGAAGTAAACACGGCGGTGGTAACCGGCGAAGCGCGTGCCGTCGTAGCGCTCGAAATAAGTGCTGTAAACCCACGTGGTCTGCGAGCCGGCGGCGGTGCGGGCTTCGCGTTTTTGATCGGGTGCACCGAGGGCGAGGTAGACCATGTCCTCGGTGTAGCCGATATCGATGATGCCTTGCTTGATTTTTTCCTGGGTCGCCGCGTCGAGACTGGCGAAGAGCTGCGGATTTTTGGAGATGCGGGTGTCGACGGTTTCGCAGCCAGCCAAAAGGAGTGCACCGAGCGCGAGGAGGAGCGGGAAAATTCGGGCTTTCATGATGGAGAGAATGACGCGCCGGAACCTAGCCGGGTTCCCCCAAAATGCCAGAATGTGCGCTCAGTTCCTGGCGTCGGCCTTCCTCGCTGGCCTGCCGCCGATCCGGAGACGGAAACTCGTCAGCCATTTCGCCTCGGCAGTGGCGACGTAGCGGGCGAACAGCGGTTCGCCCAAGCGTTGTTGCAGACGCGCCTCGGTGCGACCGGCGAGAGTGCTGATCGAGACGCCGAAGTCGCGTGGCGCATCGCGCTCGAGCGAGAATTGCTCGCGGATCACCCATGCATCGAGGGCGGTGGTATTCTCGACGTCTTCGCCGAGCGCATCGTGCATGCGCGCGAATCGCGGATCGGCGGAGGCGAGGTAAACGGCGAATCGATCGTCGCCGAGCAGGTCCCGGATGCGGTGGCGGTGGTCGAGGAGCACCACACGCTGGACGCCGCGGAGCCGCGCGCCGTTGGGGCCGGCCGTGGATTCGAACTCGCGCTGCCACTCGTAGATCGTGCGACGTTCGTCATCGCTGAGCGGGACATTCTCGAAATGCCGGCCGGTTTTCTGCGCCGACACGGAATTCATCAGCCGGAACTCCGCGATTTGGTCGTAGTCGAGCACGCGCAGCAGCGCGCGCTGCCAGCGAGCGCTCACCGCGAGCAGCGTTTCGCCGCGGTGAAACGGATCGATCTCGATTCCTGTGGCGACGCGCAGGCGCGCGGCACGGACACGCGGAATGAACGTGCGATCGACCTCCTTGATCGCGTCGATCTGCTCCGGGCGCAGCCAGCCCCACTCGCGCGGCACGTCGACGTTCCATAATCGCGCGAGCTTCGGTTCGAACCAGCTCAATTCTTCGGCCGTAGCGCCGTGGCGACGCAGACGCACGAGTGCCGCCTCCGTGTCGTCCTCGGCGCGGAGCGCGCGCCACAACTCGTTCTCCCGATCAATGCGGCTCAGCTCCTCAGGCGTGAGCAGCTTTTCCTCCGCGGTGGCGGAGACGACGACGGTGAACGAGAGCAGCGCGAAATAGAAGAGCAGGGGGTGAGCACGCATCGACGGACGTAGCCCGCGTCCGGTCTGAAAATCGCCGGGCAGGCATAAAATGTCTACGTTCGAGTCCGCGGAGTCTTAGGCGGAAACGTGCGGTTGGTCCGCTGGTTGGTGTAGGGCCTCACCTTGCGTGAGGCCTCGGCATCGAGCGGGGCACGAGCCACGCTCGCACGTTAGGCTCGACACAAGGTCGAGCCCTACAATCACCGAACGGTGCCGCACGTTTTCGAAGATTTAGCTCCTACGGCACCGTTCGGGCTTAGGAGCCAACCGGCGTCGCGTGCAGGAGACGGGCGATGAGCTTGCGGGCGCGGATGAGGCCGACGATGCGGCGGCTGGCGGCATCGGCGACGACGGGCATCGTTTTGTAGCCGTGCTCGCGGAAGGCGGACGCGGCGACGAGGGCGGTGTCGGTCGCGGCGACCGCGGCGGGGTTCTTCACCATGAAATCGGCGACGGGCGTCTCGGGCGCGGCGCCGTTGCCTTGGACGCGCAGGATGTCGGTCAGCGTGACGAGCCCTTCCAGGCGTTCGCCGGCACCGGCAACGAGGAACAGGTCGTTGGTCGAATCGGCGAAGAGACGCGTCACTTCGCGCAGCGGTGTGGTGGGAGCGAGCAGCGGTTGCGGCGCGGGTTCGATGAAGTCGGCGAGCGGGAGCGAGCGCAGCGTCGCGACGGCGCGGGGGCGCTCCTGCCAGAACGTGCCCGAGCGGCGCGTGATCGCGGCGGTGAGCGCGGCCCGGAGCGGGGCGAGGGATTTGGAGATCGTTGTGAAGACGTTGCGGCCCATCACGACGGCTTGCACCGCGGTGCGGGCGCGGATGGAGGCGGAGCGCGGGCGGTTGTTGATGAGCGCCTGTTCGCCGAAAAAGCTGCCGGCACCGAGCACGGCGATGACTTCACCGTTCGGGTCTTCCTGCGTGGCGCGGACGACTTCGACCTCGCCGCTTTCGATCATGTAGAAGTTCGCGGGCGGCTCACCTTGCTTGAGAATGAAGTCGCCGGCGCGGAAATGCGCGTGCGTAACGCGCTCCGTCGGATCGGTGCGGATGTAGGCGAGGTCGCGCGGGAAGAGCAGCAGCCACGCCCAGTCGGCGCCGACTTGGATGCGGCGACCCCACGAAGGAAGTTTGAAGAGATAAACGCCGCGCCAGGCGAACCACGCCCAGAAACCGCTGAGGCGAAAACCGAACAGCTCGGCCACCGCGCTGTGTCCACCGATGGAGCAGAGTTGTCCGAGCACGCGAAACGAGAACGGCTGCGTCGGCGCGCCGCGGAGGACGCGCGCGATGTTCTCCGCGCATTGACGGCCCTGGCGCTCGGCGAACTGGCCGGTCGGCGGCGAGAGTTCGCCGTCGCGCGTGTTGGTGATGAGCGCGCAGTCGCCGACCGCCCAGGCGTTGACGCGGCCGCGCAGGCGCATGTCGGGCTCGGTGAGGAGGCGGCCTTTTTCTTTCGACGCGTCCATGCGCTCGACGAACGGCGCCGCCGTGCTGCCGATGGTGCAAACCGTGGTGCCGCCGGAGACGAAGCCATCGGACGTGCCCACGCCTTCGCCTGTCGCCAGCGTCACGCGACAGTTCAGGCGGATCGTCACGCCGGCCGCGCGCATTTTTTCGCAGGCAAACTCGCGCAGTTGCGGACTGATTTCCGGGAGGAGTTGGTCGCGCGAATGGATGAGCGTGACGGTGACGTCCTCGGCACGGATGTGATGAAAGAAACGCAGCGAGCCGCGCACGAGGTCGTTGATTTCGCCCGCGGCCTCGACGCCGCTGTAGCCGCCGCCGACGATGATGAACGAAAGATACCAGCGGCGTTTTTCCGGATCGTCGCATACTTCCGCGCGCTCGAGTTGCTGCAGCACGTGCGTGCGGAGCACGGCGGCGTCGCCGACGGTTTTTAAGGGGAACGCGTGATCAGCCATGCCGGGCACGACGTTGAGATTCGACACGGCGCCCGGCGCGACGACGACGTGATCGTAGCTCATGCGCGCCGAGGAGCCGTCGTGCGACACGAACTCGACCTCGTTGGCCGCGAGGTCGACGTGGAGCACCTCCTCGGTGCGACAGATCACGCGCGGCAGCAGTTGGCGCAGCGGAACGATGACGTCCTGCAAATTGAGCGAGGAACCGACCGCGTCGGCCAGCAGCGGGCTGAAGACGAGGTGATTCTCGCGGTTGAAGAGGACGACCTCGGCGTCGCCCGGGCGGAGGTGCTGGCGCAGGGTTTGCGCGCACTTCACGCCGCCGAAGCCGCCGCCGATGATGACGATGCGAGTGCGAGCCATGCGCGTGGGATGCCAGCAGAGTGCGCATGAAGGCGCGGTTGGCAAACGGACGTTCCGTATCGCGCGGTGGAGCGACGCGGTGCGCTTCGTTCAGTAGGTCAGCAGCAGGCGATCGGCGACGACTTCATCCCCGGCATCGCGGCCTTCGAGTTGGAAGCGGCGGAGCATCGACCGTCCGCAATCGATCAGTATCTCGCGCTCAAAAAGACGCGGGGGAATCTCGATATGGCAGTGTGCGGCGCCCGACTTTTTGAACCCATCAATGCTCAACGCCACCCGCACGCCGCGTCCCTTGCATGCGGCAATTTGCTCCATCAACTCGGTCAGATCGAACGCCTGCGCGCCATAGAGGATGGTTTGGGAATGGGAGTAGGGTGGATCGCAATAGACGAGGTCTCCGGCGGTGGCGCGCGGCATCAGCTCGCGGTAATCGGCCTCGACGAATTCGCAATGGCGGAGACGCAAGTGCCATGTGTCGACGCGAGCGTTGAAAGCGGCGGGGCGAATCGGATCATGCACGCCGCATGGCGTCGACATATAGCCGTCGGCCTTGCGGAAGCGCACGACGCCGCCGTAGCAAGCGCGACAGAGAAATACAAAGTCGGCACCATTGGGCTGGCGGTTGTAGTTGGCGAGGCACTCGGCGTAGGCCCCCTGTTTCCCGAGTTCGCCGATGCGAGCCCAGCGCTCGGCATACCACCGCTTCAACTCGGTCGGATCGTTGACCAATGTTTGCCAGATTTCGATGAGGGGGCCGAATCGGTCGCCGCCGATGCCGTGTTGGGGGGCGAGCGTAGCGAGGATCGCTCCGCTTCCGAGGAAGGGCTCGATGAACCGTCCGTAGCGGTTCGGGAAGTGGCGGACAATCTCGTCGGCCATCCGATATTTGCTCCCGATCCACTTCAAGAGTTGGCCTCCCAGCGCGGGTGGTGTGCTGACTTCTGGAAGGCTGAGTTGCTCCACGGCGCGAACGATTCTCCGAAGGGAACGATTCGCAAGCTTAAACATATCCTGTTTTGGGATATAGGCCTTCAGTGTGGTAAAAGGAGGATATTGAAGAACATCCATTCGTCCGATCATCGGAAGCTTTGCGAGCTGCTCCGTCGATTGCGTGAAGAAAGCGGCGTCACGCAGCAGACTGTCGCTGAGCGGCTCGAAGTGCCGCAGTCATTTGTGAGCAAAGTGGAGACGGGTGAACGTCGACTCGATGTCCTCGAACTCAGGGCGCTCTGCGGAGCGTTGGAAGTGCCGATGAAGCGTTTTGTCCAGTTGCTCGAGGAGGACCTCGAATGATCGCGATCGACGAGTTTCGAAACTCGCCCCCCGCGTTCTGGGCTTATGTTCGCTCGATTAGCGAGTGGGTAGGCTACACTCAGCGAAGCGGAAAAGGACGGAAGGGCAGCAAGATCAAGGTTCCGACCGCCGACGAGGTGCTCGAATGCCTGCGCGCGCTACAGTTGGATGCGACGCCGCTGTTTTCAGCCGACGGCGCAACCACATCTCTCGGATCGCGGCTCATGGCGTATTTTGCCGTCCGCGCGGAGGTGCTCAACCGCGACGTCGAGCCGGCGTTGATGGAAGCCAGAGAAGCCGCGGCTCTTTTCAAAGCAACACGACGCGCGCTTCGCTCGAAGCTTCCGGTGGCGATGAACAAGCAGCGCGGGAAGAAAAAGAAGCCCGCGTATCTCACCAACTTGGTCGGCATGTTGATCGATGCGCATCGCCAGGCATTTCCGTGCGATTTCGACCCGCGTGTGCTGACTGCATTCACAAAACGGGGCGTGCCGGTTCGAACGTTGTCGCGTCGCATTGATGGGGCTTTCCCAGCCGCCATCAATCCCGTCGCGGTTTGGGAGATTAAGGAATACTACCACACTAGGACTTTCGGGAGTCGCGTTGCCGATGGCGTCTACGAAACCCAGCTCGATGGGATGGAGCTGAAGGAGATGTCCGATCACGAGGGGCTGTCCGTCAGGCACTACTTGTTCTTGGATGCCCACTATACTTGGTGGACCTGCGGAAAATCGTATCTGTGTCGCATCTTCGACATGGTGAACATGGGTTTGGTCGACGAGGTGATTGTCGGACGCGACGTGCTGACGCGCGCGCCTGCTCTCGTTCGCGAGTGGATAGCGATCATGAGTGCACGCGAACCGGCGGTCGATCAGCCCAAGGCGCCGTTGGTAGTCGGGAAGGCTGAAGCGGAGTAGAAACCGGCCACTGAGATCCGCTCCGGTGTCTGCCCGCCTTCGCCAAGGCTGCGGCGGGCAGTTTTCTTCCGGCTTCCGAAATAAAACTGGCGGAGAGGGGGGGATTCGAACCCCCGATACCTTGCGGTATACGCGCTTTCCAAGCGCGCGCATTCGACCACTCTGCCACCTCTCCAGTGACCAAGGGAAGGTGGACTAAGCGGAGTGCGGCGACGTCGGTCAACGGAAATTCCTGCGGCCGGAGGAACTTCAGTTGAAAGGTCCGGCGCCGATCGCACGAACCGCAGCGTCGCGGGTTTTGTCACCGTGCGAAAGAACCGGAATTCCTCCCGTGCTTATGACGAGCTAATGCAGAGGCTTTTTTACCAAAAGGGCCTTGCCCGTCGGGGGTCGGTTGGTAGGGTGCGGTGCATTTTTTTCTACGCGACACCCGTCATGGTTTCTCCCAACACAGACCTGAGTTACGACAGCAAGATCGAGGGCAACGTCGTGCCCACGACGCTGGACTCGGCGATCAACTGGATCCGCAACAATTCCATGTGGCCGATGCCCATGGGTCTCGCGTGCTGCGCCATCGAGTTGATGGCGGCGGGTGGCGCGAAGTTCGACATCGCGCGCTTCGGCGCCGAGGTCATGCGTTTCTCCCCGCGCCAGGCCGACTGCATGATCGTGGCCGGCACCGTCACCTACAAGATGGCTCCGCAGGTCCGCCGCATTTACGACCAGATGGCCGCGCCGAAATGGGTCATCGCGATGGGAGCCTGCGCCTCGACCGGCGGCATGTATCGCAGCTACGCGACGCTGCAGGGCGTCGATCGCATCATCCCCGTCGACGTCTATGTCAGTGGCTGCCCGCCGCGGCCCGAGGCGCTGCTCGATGCGCTCCTAAAACTCCAGAAAAAGGTCGGACAAGAGCGTTCGGCTTCCCGTCTGCTCACCGCTTGAGCGCCGCGCCCGCCATGACCGCACCCAACGCCGACGTCATCTCCGCCGTCCAAGCCCAATTCCCGGGCGTCACGCCCCGTCCGAGCCTCGACCATCCCGCGCTCAATGTGCCGGCGGCCGACGCGATCGCCGTCCTGAAGTTTCTGCGCGACACGCAAGGCTACGATTACCTGACGGACCTCACCGCGGTCGACTGGAGCGCGGAAAAATCCCCGCGGTTCACCGTGGTCTGGCATCTTTATTCCAGCACGAAGCACGTCTGGGTGCGCCTTGCCGCCGATTGCCTCGACGACGCGAATCCCTCGATGCCGACGACGTCCGGTCTCTGGGCCGGCGCCAACTGGCACGAGCGCGAGTGCTACGACCTGATGGGGATCAAATTCGAAGGCCATCCCGACCTGCGTCGCATCCTCATGTGGGAGGGCTATCCTTGGCACCCGCTGCGCAAGGAGTTCCCGCTCGCGGGCATGCCGACCGATTTGCCCGACGCCGAGATCGCCGCCGAGGTCAAGGTCGGCACGATCGCCGCGCCGATGGCGGGTGGCCCGTTTGTTGCCACCCCCGGCGAGCCGATGAGCGAAGCCGAACCGCGCGCGAAAGACGAAGCCTGGAACGAGCGCCGCATTAAACCCGAATGATTTTTGAGCCCACAGAACACACGGAACACACCGAAATGAAAACCGCCCACTCACACCGAAAGCCGTCCGAGTTTTCCGTGTATTCCGTGGGCAAATCTGTTTCCGGCGTTCCGCATTCCGCACTCCGCATTCCGCAATTCTGATGGCCACCGAGCATACTTTCCCTGACGCCTCCGCGAAGACCGCTGCGAATTTCCCCAAGGAATTCGATCCGGAGAAGATGTCCCTCTCGATGGGACCGTCGCACCCGTCCACGCACGGCGTGCTGCGCGTGCAGTTCGAACTCGACGGCGAGACCGTCACCAAGGCCGATCCCGTCATCGGTTACCTGCACCGCGGCGACGAGAAGCTGGCGGAGAACATGACTTACAACCAGTTCGTGCCCTACACGGACCGGTTGGACTACATCGCCCCGCTGGCGAACAACCATACCTTCGCCCACGCCGTCGAGCAGCTCGCCGGCCTGAAGGTGCCGGATCGCGTCAACGCCATCCGCGTGCTCACCTCCGAGATGGCGCGCATCTCCTCGCACCTGCTCGGCCTCGGCGCCTTCGGCATCGATGTCGGCGCGTGGACGGTGTTCATGTATACCTTCAACGAGCGCGAAAAGCTCTACACGCTGTTCGAGAAGCTCACCGGCGCGCGCTTCACCACCAGCTACACGCGTATCGGTGGCGTCGCCCGCGACATTCCGCCCGGTTGGCTCGAGGAAGTGGACAAGTTCTGCGACGACTTCCTCCCGGTCCTCGACGAGGTGCTCGCGCTGCTCTCGCGCAACAAGATCTTCATCGACCGCACCGCCGGCATCGGCGTGATCTCGAAAGCGGACGCGATGTCCTACGGCCTCAGCGGCCCGAACCTCCGCGGTTCCGGCGTCGCGATGGATCTCCGCAAGGACCGTCCGTATTGGGGCTACGACCAATACGAGTTCGACGTGCCGATCGGCTCGAAGGGCGATTGCTACGACCGCTACCTCGTCCGCGGCGAGGAGATGAAACAGTCCGTCCGCATCATCAAGCAGGTGATCAAGAAATTCCCCGGCGGCGACTATTACGCCCCCGAGGCGCGCCGCATCTTTGCTCCGCGCAAGGACAAGGTGCTCACCTCGATGGAGGAGCTGATCAACAACTTCATGATCGTCACCGAGGGCCCGCAGATGCCCGCCGGCGAAGTCTACTTCGAACACGAAAACCCGAAGGGCATCCTCGGCTTCTACGTCGTTTCCAAGGGCGGCGGCGTGCCGTATCGCCTGCGCATCCACGGCCCGTCGTTCTCCAGTCTCTCCATTCTTCCCAAGCTCTGCGTCGGCTGCCTCATCTCCGACGTCGTCTCCATCCTCGGCTCGCTCGACTTCGTCATGGGCGAGTGCGACCGGTGATGACAGTAGCGAGCATCGAGTAGCGAGTAGTGAGCATGACCAAACCAACTTCCAACTCTCTCCCACAGTTCCGGCGTAACGGCGCGGCGGCCGATGCGAGCCTACTCGCTACCCGCTACTCGCTACTCGCTACTGCCCAATGAACCTGAAGCCCGAAACTTTCGCCAAGATCGACGAGGTCATCACCCACTACCCGGTGAAGCGCAGCGCGACGCTGCCGCTCCTCCACCTCATCCAGGAGGACGTCGGCTACATTTCCGACCAAGCCATCGAGTGGGTCGCGGCCAAGCTCGAGCTGCAGCCGATCAACGTCTACGAAGTCGTCACGTTCTACCCGATGTTCCGCCGCCAGCCGATCGGCCGCCGGCACATCAAGGTCTGCCGCACGCTCTCCTGCGCCATCATGGGCGGCTACAAGGTGTGCGAGCACTTCGAGAAGGAATTCGAAACGCATCGCGGCGAAATCTCGCCCGACGGCGAAGTCACGATCGAGTTCGTCGAGTGCCTCGCCTCCTGCGGCACGGCGCCGGTCGTCATGATCGACGACCATCTCCACGAGAAGGTCGACGCCGCCAAAGTGAAACAACTCGCGGACCAGATCCGCGCGGAGGCCAAGCAGCGCAAATGAAGAAAATCCGCCTCATGCAAGTGCCGCCGATCCGCTTCGGGATCGTCCTCGGACTCATCAACGGAGTCATCGGGATGATCACAGCGCCGATCCTGTTGGCATCGCTCGGGGCGGCCGCGACGTGGGACAAGGGTATGCTGCCGAAATTGCTCGGCATCCCGTGGTTGTTCGCTGGTGGCTTCGCGATGTTCATGCCGTTCATCCACTTGGTCGGCGGCTTCCTCGTCGGCGTGCTGCTGGCGATGATCTACAATTTCGCCGCCCGCTGGACTGGCGGCATCGAGATCGTCATCGACGACAAATGAGCACCGCCCGCCCCAAGCTTTTCGTCTACGGCACGCTCCGCTCCGGCGGCGCGCACGAGATGGCGCGTTTTCTCCGCGCGAATTCCGAATTCCTCGGCGCCGCCGAGCTGCCCGGCGCCAAGCTCTACATCGTCGGTCAGCATCCCGGCGTCGTCCGCACGACGAAGGCCAAGAGCACCGTGAAGGGCGAACTCTTCGAATTGAACGACGAGTCCGTCCTCGCGCGCCTCGACCGCTACGAAGACTGCGATCTCGAATCGCCCGACGACTCCGAATATCTCCGCCGCCAGCGCCTCGTGCGCCTCGGCAAGTCCCGCAAAGTCCGCGCCTGGGTCTACGAATACAACCGCTCCGTCGACGGCCTCGCGCCGCTCGCCAACGGCGTCTATCGCCCGCATCGCGACTGATTTCTTCGCACCTTTCTCCATGCCCGCTCCGCAACAACGTCGCCTGATTTTCGCTCACATCGACGAGCCCGGCTACACCAACGACCTCGCCTGCTACGTGAAGCACGGCGGTTACGAGGTGCTGAAGCGCGCCGTGACGCGCCCGCCCGCGGAGCTGATCGACGAGGTCAAGAAATCCGGCCTGCGCGGCCGCGGCGGCGCCGGTTTCCCTTGCGGCGTGAAGTGGACCCTCGTCGACCGCAAGAGCGGCAAGCCCATCTACCTCGTCGTGAACGCCGACGAGTCCGAGCCTGGCACGTTCAAGGATCGCTACATCATGCACCAAGATCCGCACCAGCTGATCGAGGGCATCATGATCTCCTGCTGGGCGAACAACGTGAAGCAGGCCTACATCTACATCCGCGGCGAAATGCCGATCGGTGCGCGGATTCTCGAAAAGGCCATCCAGGAAGCGCGCGACGCGAATTTCGTCGGCAAAAACATCCTCGGGACGAACTACAGCTGCGACATCTTCGTCCACCGCGGCGCTGGCGCCTACATTTGCGGCGAAGAGACCGGCCTGATCGAGTCGCTCGAGGGCAAGCGCCCGTATCCGCGCATCAAGCCCCCATATTTCCCTGCGGTCCTCGGCCTCTACCAGTGCCCGACGATCGTGAACAACGTCGAGACGCTCTGCCACGTGAAGCACATCGTGGACATGGGCGGCGACAACTACGCGAAGATCGGCACGCCCAACAACACCGGCACGCGCATCTTCTGCGTCAGCGGCCACGTGCAGAAACCCGGTTACTACGAATTCGAGACCGGCAAGATCACGATGGGCCAGCTCCTCAACGAGGTCTGCGGCGGCCCGCTGCCCGGGCGCACATTCAAGGCCGTCATCCCCGGTGGCTCCTCCGCGAAGGTTCTCCGCTTCGGTGAAAAGTTTAAGCTGAAACAGAAAGACGGTTCGATGCTCGAGTTGAACGTCGAAGATCTCCCGCTCGACTTCGACACGCTCGCCGCCGCCGGCACGATGGGTGGCTCGGGCGGCGTGATCGTGATGGACGACTCCGTCAACATGGTCGAAGCGCTCGGCAACCTGAACGCCTTCTACGCCCACGAGAGCTGCGGTCAGTGCACGCCCTGCCGCGAAGGCTCGCTGTGGATGAAGAAAATCACCGCGCGCATGGTCGAAGGCCACGGCCGCACGAACGACGGCGAACTCCTCAAAAACGTCGCCGACCAAATCGCCGGCCGCACCATCTGCGCGATGGGCGAAGCCTGCTCGTGGCCGACGCAGAGCTTTGTCCAGAAGTTCAGCGACGAATTCAAAGCCTATCCCGAAGCGCGCAAAGCCAAGCCCGCCGACGCGCTGCCCATCGTCTGATTTGATCACCACGAAACACACGAAATACACGAAATGAAAACCACTCCGAACACCGCTGCCGCGCTCCGCGCCTTTCGTGTGGTTCGTGTATTTCGTGGTTAACTAGATCGATTTTTCCGAGATGCCTTCCGCTCCCGCCAAACCTGCCGACCTCGTCACCGTCAACATCGACGGCAAGGACATCGCCGTGCCGAAGGGCACGAACGTCATCGAGGCTGCCAAGCTCCTCGGCATCGAGATCCCGCACTACTGCTACCACCCGAAGCTGAGCGTCGTCGGCAATTGCCGCATGTGTCTCATCGAAATGGGCATGCCGGCCGTCGATCCTGCCACGAAGGCGCCGGTCATGGACCCGGCCACCGGCAAGCAGAAGGTCAACTGGATGCCGCGCGCCCAGATCGGCTGCGCCACCAACGCCACGCCCGGCCTGCACATCCGCACGAATTCCCCGATGGTGAAGGAGTGCCGCGAGGGCGTGACCGAGTTCCTGCTCATCAATCACCCGCTCGATTGCCCGATCTGCGACCAGGCCGGCGAGTGCATGCTCCAGGAACACTCCACCGCTTACGGCCGCGGCTACTCGCGCTTCGTCGAGAACAAGAACGTGAAGCCGAAGCGCACGCAGCTCGGACCGCGCGTCACCCTCGACGACGAGCGCTGCATCCTCTGCTCGCGCTGCATCCGTTTTTCGAAGGAGGTCGCGAAGGACGACGTCCTCGGCTTCATCGACCGCGGCAGCTACAGCACGCTCACCTGCTACCCGGGCAAGAAGCTCGAGAACAATTACTCGCTCAACACCGTCGACATCTGCCCGGTCGGCGCGCTCACCTCGACTGACTTCCGCTTCAAGATGCGCGTGTGGTTCCTCAAGGAGACCCCGAGCATCTGCACCGAGTCGTCCGTCGGCGCGAACACGACCGTCTGGTCGCGCGAAGGCATCCTCTACCGCATCACGCCGCGCCGGAACGACGCCGTGAACGACACCTGGATGACCGACTCCGGCCGCATGCTCTACAAGCAAGTGCGCGCCGAAGACCGCCTCCTCGTCGCCTCGATCAACGGCGGCACTTCCGCCTACGAGATGGCAATGAAGGCCGCGTCGGACCTGCTCCGCGCCGGCTCCGTCGCCGTCGTCGGCTCCGGTCGCAGCTCGGTCGAAGAACAGTTCCTCACCAAGAAACTCGCCGCCGCGCTCAAAGCGCCGGTCGCGCTCGTCAGCCGCATCGGCAAAGGCGACGGCATCCTGCTCTCGTCCGATCGCAACCCGAACGTCCGCGGCGCGCTCGTCACCGGTCTCATCTCCGCACTGCCGTCGCAGCAGCTTACGTCGCTCGCCGCCGACATCGATGCCGGCAAGGTGAAGACCGTCGTCACGATCAACGAAGACCTTGCCGCCGCTGGCCTCACCGCCGCGCAGCTCGCCAAGGTTTCCGTGATCTACCTCGGCACGCACAAGAACGCCACGAGCGCCGCCGCGAAGGTCGTCATCCCGACGCTCACCGTTTTCGAAAAATCCGGCACGTTCGTGAACCAGCAGTTCCGCCTGCAGAAGTTCGCGAAGGCCGTCCCCGGTCCCGAAGGCCTCGCCGACGATCTCGTCACGCTGGCGAATCTCGCCGCCGCTGCGGGCGCTGGCGCGCTCCCGACCGACGTTACCGGCGTCTGGGCCACGCTCGCCGCCGAAGTTCCTGTCCTCGCCGGTCTCAGTTACGCGAAGCTCCCCGCCACCGGCACGCTGCTCGACAGCGCCGCCTGGGCCGGTCTGCCCTTCGTCGAAGGCGAGACGCTCCACTTCAAACCCGCCGCCGTCCCCGCGGCCGCCAACGCCTGATGCGCCATGGTTGAATTCTGGCAAAACCTCCACCCGGCCGTGCAGCTCTTCCTCAAGGGCATCGCGGTGGTGCTCGTGATTTTCCCGCTCGGCGGCATCGGCTCGCTCGCGGAGCGCAAGATCTCCGCTTGGATCCAAAACCGACCCGGCCCGAACCGCGCGATCCCGATCTGGTTCGCGTGGGTGCCCGTGCTCGGTCCGTTCCTCCAGCGCCTCGGCGTGTTCCACCTCATGGCTGACGGCCTGAAGATGCTCTTCAAGGAGGACGCGCTGCCCGGCCACGTGAACAAGGTCTACTTCGTCGCCGCGCCGATCATCGCGATGATCCCCGCGCTGACGACCGTCACCGCCGTGCCGTTCGGCGCTTATCTGAACGGCCAGGGCGAACTCGTCCCGCTCGTGCTCGCCAACCTCGACGTCGGCATCCTCGCAGTCTTCGCCGTCTCCTCGCTCGGTGTCTACTCGCTGATCGTCGCCGGCTGGGCCTCGAACTCGAAGTATCCTTTCCTCGGCGGCATTCGCGCCTCGGCGCAGCTCATCTCGTATGAGCTCTCGATGACGCTCTCCGTGCTGCCGGTGTTCCTCTGGATCAACGCCCCCGGCACGAACGGTTCGCTGAGCCTCTTCAACGTCGTCCAATTCCAGAGCGGCACGTGGCAGGGCCTCGCTCCCGAATCGTGGGGCGGTGTCTGGTTCTTCTTCCTGATGCCAGTGTCGGCGGTCGTGTTCCTCGTCTCGCTCTTCGCCGAGACGAACCGCCTGCCCTTCGACATGGCCGAAGGCGAGGCTGATCTCGTCGGTGGCTTCCACACCGAATACGGCGCGTTCAAGTGGGGCCTGTTCTTCGTCGCCGAATACGCGCACATGATCGTCGGCTCCGGCGTGTTCGTGCTGCTGTTCCTCGGCGGCTGGAATCCGCTGCCGTGGCTGCCCCTCGAGAAGGTGCTCGGCTGGTTCGGCGTCGCTTCGAATCCGTTCATCTTCGGCATCGCCTCGATCGTCGTCTTCCTCGCGAAGGTGTTGTTCTTCATCTTCGTGTTCATGTGGGTCCGCTGGACCGTGCCGCGTTTCCGCTACGACCAAGTGATGAAGCTCGGCTGGCAGAAGCTGCTCCCGCTCGCGATCGGCAACCTGCTGTTCTACGCGGCGGCCATCGCCATCATCGATCTCAACCTCGGCGTCGCGGCGTGGGTCGCGCTCGCTATCGGCACGATTTTGGCGCTCTTCGCCATCCTTCGTCCGCAAGCCCAGACGGCCCTCTGACCCTTTCCGCGCATGGCTTACGTCGTCGAACGCAAACCTCTCTCGCTCTCCGAGCGTCTCTACATCCCGCAGGTCCTTGCGGGCATGAAGACCACCCTCAAGCACTTCTTCCAGCCGAAGCTGACGATGGAGTATCCGGAGCAGCGCCCGGCAATCCCGCCCGGCTATCGCGGCGTCCCCACGCTCGTGAAGGACCCGAACGGCCGCGAGAAATGCGTCTCCTGCCAGCTCTGCGAGTTCGTCTGCCCGCCCAAAGCCATCCGCATCACGCCGGGTGAGCTCCCGCCCGACGCCACGAACGCGCACGTCGAGAAAGGCCCCAAGGCCTTCGACATCGACATGCTCCGCTGCATCTACTGCGGCATGTGCCAGGAAGTCTGCCCCGAGGAGGCGATCTGGCTGCAGAACCAGTTCTCGATGTCGGGCTACACGCGCGAGGAGATGGTGAACAACAAGGAGCGCCTCTACGAACTCGGCGGCACGTTGCCCGACCAGCATTTCAAGTGGGACAAAAAGAAGTCCGCCGAACAGCGCGGCAACGCCCACCACTAAGCCATGGCCAATCTGCTCTTCTACATCTTCGCCTTCCTGACTGTCGTGTGCGCGGCGCTCGTCGTGGTGAACAAGAACCCGGTGAACGGCGCGATGTTCCTGCTGCTCTCGCTCGTCGGCATGGCCGGGCTGTTCGTCATGCTCGACGCCGCGCTGCTGGCCTTCGTGCTGCTGCTCGTCTACGCGGGCGCGGTCGTGGCGCTGTTCCTCTTCATCATCATGTTGCTCGATACGCGGCCCGAGCACCTGAAACCTTTTAAGAAAGTCAGCCTGCTCGCCGCCACCGTCGGCGGCCTGCTCCTCGCGCTCGGCGCGTGGACGCTGGTCGGCAAGGTCGGTGATGTCACGGCTCCCGCGGCCGCGGCGCCCTCGCTCAAGGCCTACGCGGAAATGCTCTTCACGACCTACCTCCTCCCCGTGCAGGTCGTCGGCTTCATGCTCCTGATCGCCATGCTCGGCGTCATCGTGCTCTCGAAGAAATTCGCCCCCGTGGAGGACGCCAAGTGAATCCTAGTAGCGAGCATCGAGTAGCGAGTAGTGAGCATCCGAACCACGGGTGTTCTGTCTCGCTGCCTTCTACTCGCTACCCGCTACCCGCTACTCGCACCTTCCGCTAATGCTCCCCAGCCTCGAATCCTACATCGCCATCAGCGCGATCCTCTTCGTCATCGGCTTCGTTGGCGTGTTGCTCCGCAAGAACACGCTCGTGATCTACATGTGCCTCGAGCTGATGCTGCTCGCCTCGACCCTAGCGCTCGTGGCGTTCTCGCGCTTCAACGGCACGCTCGACGGTTCGGTGTTCGTTTTCTTCATCCTCACGATCGCGGCGGCCGAGGTCGCCGTCGGCCTCGCCATCATCGTCGCCCTCTTCCGCAAGCGCCACACGGTGCAGGTGGAGGAACTGACCGGGCTGAAAAACTAAATTAGTAGCGAGTAGTGAGTAGCGAGTAGCGAGCATGAACCCAAACTTCCGAATCCAAACCGCCCGCCGTATCGAACCCGCCGTTCGCGCTCGCCGCCTACTCGCTACCCGCTACCCGCTACTCGCTACTCTCCGCTGATGTCTCCCGTTCAGTCCGCTCTCCTCCTGCTCCTCACGCCGCTCGCGTCCGCGACGCTGATCGCGCTGTTCCTGCGGCGCCAGGGCGCGCTCGCCCAGTGGGTCTCGGTCGCCGCGGCCGCGGTCATCTGCGCGCTGTCCCTCCAGTTCGTGTTCAACGGCACCGACGTGAACGCCTCGCTCGAGTGGCTGCGCTTCGGCAACTTCTCCGTCTCGCTCGGCTTCAAGATCGATGCGCTCGCGCGGCTGATGATGTTCGTCGTCGGGTTCGTCGGTTTCCTCATCCACGTGTTCTCGATGGGCTACATGCACGACGACGCGGCGCGCGCCCGCTTCTTCGGCGGCCTGTCGGTGTTCATGTTCTCGATGCTCGGCATCGTCGTCGCTGACTCGCTGTTCATGATCTTCATCTTCTGGGAGCTCGTCGGTTTCAGCTCCTGGCTGCTGATCGGCCACTACCTGCACAAGCACTCCGCCGCCGACGCCGCGAAAAAAGCCTTCATCGTCAACCGCATTGGCGACTTCGGTTTTCTCCTCGGCATCGTCGCCACCTACTGGCTGTTCGGCACGACGAATCTGAACGATCTCGCCTTCAAGGCCGGCTCGCACGGTTACGTCATCTCCGCCGCTATTCCGTTGCTCCTGTTCTGCGGCGCCGTCGGCAAATCCGCCCAAATGCCGCTGCACGTGTGGCTCCCGGACGCGATGGAAGGCCCGACGCCCGTCTCCGCGCTGATCCACGCCGCGACGATGGTCGCCGCCGGCGTCTACATGCTGTGCCGAATCAATTTCCTGATGGTGCCCGAGGCGCTGAACGTCATCGCCGCCATCGGCACGGTCACGGCGGTCTACGCCGCGCTCTGCGCGGTAGTCCAGAGCGACATCAAGAAGGTCCTCGCTTATTCCACGCTCTCGCAGCTCGGCTACATGGTCGCGGCGTTCGGCCTCGGCTCGCTCGTGGTTGAGCATGGCGGCGCCCACAAGGCCGTCCTCGCCGCCGGGGTCGGCGCCGCGATGTTCCACCTGACGACGCACGCCTTCTTCAAGGCCCTCCTCTTCCTCGGTTCCGGCTCCGTCATCCACGGCTGCCACCACGAGCAGGACATCTTCCAGATGGGCGGCCTGCGCAAGAGCATGCCGATCACGTTCTGGACCTTCACCATCGGCGTGCTCGCGATCATCGGCTTCCCGTTCCTTGCCGGCTTCTTCTCGAAGGACGCGATCCTCTACCTCGCCTACAAGAACAACCCGGTGATCTTCGCCGCGCTCGCCGGCACCGCGATCCTGACGTCGTTCTACATGATCCGCATGTGGAAGATCGTCTTCTTCGGCGAAGCCCGCTCCGAGCACGCCAAGCACGCGCACGAGAGCAGCCTCGTCATGACGCTGCCGCTCATGCTGCTCGCCATGCTCTCGATCTTCGGCGCCACCGGCTGGTTCGGCCTGGGCCTTTACCCGAAGCTCGCCGGCGCCATCGCGCAGCTCATCCCGGAGGCGCACGGCAGCGACCACACGCTTATCTTCGCCGTCTCGGTCGCCGTCATGGTCATCGGCGCCGGCGCGGCGTGGGCATTCTATCCGTCGACCGCGACCGATGCGCTCGAAACGAAAGCCGGCGGCCTCTTCCGCGGCCTGGGCGCGCTTAAGGGATCTTTCGACAAGGTCTACGACTACTACGTGGCGAAGGTGCAGCAGCGTTTCGCGATGCTGATCAACTTCCTCGAGCAAATCTTCCTCGCCGGCCTGATCATCCGCGGCTGCGCGGGTCTCGTCGGTCTCGTCGGTCTCGGCGTGCGCGCGCTGCACGTCGGCAGCCTGCACGCCTACGTCTACTGGTTCCTGCTCGGCGCCGTGCTCCTGTGGGGCTTCGCCGCGGGCGTGTTTTGAACCACGAATAAACACGAATTCACACGAATGAAATCACCGGACCAAACACACGCTCTGCTCGGGCAGATTCGTGTTCATTCGTGTCCATTCGTGGTTTCTCCCTGCCTTTCTCTTCATGTCTGACAACGCCCTTCTCCTGCAGCTCGCGATTGCCACGCCGCTCCTCGCCGCGCTGGTCATCGGCCTCGGCCTGCCGAAGCGCTTCTCCACGATGCTCGCGGCCGTCGCCTTCATCTGGCCCGCGATCATCGCCCTCTGGTTGTGGAAGGAATTCCCGGCCAACGCCGGCAACGCCTACCAGTTCCTGAGCCGCACCGACACCGGCCTCGCCGGCTTCGGCATCACGCTGAAGCTCGGCCTCAATGGCGTTTCGCTGCCGATGTTCCTGCTCGCGGCCATCGTCGGCCTCGCCGCCGGCATCTACGCGCTGCGCTCGGGCGCGGAGCGGTTGAAAATCTACCTGATGCTCCTGCTCGTCATGCAGGGCGGCTTGCTCGGCACGTTCGCGTCGGTCGACATCTTCTTTTTCTACTTCTTCCACGAACTCGCGCTCATCCCGACCTTCATCATGGTCGGCATCTGGGGCGGACGTGACCGCAATTACGCGGCGATGAAGATGACGATCTACCTCACTGTCGGCGCGATGCTCTCGCTCGCCGGCCTCATCGCCATCTACACGAAGAGCGGCGCGGAGTCCTTCGATCTCGTCGCCCTGCGCGCCGAACTCGCCGCCAACCCGCTGTCGGTCACCGCGCAGAAATACATCTTCGGCCTGCTGATGTTCGGCTTCGGCACGCTGGTCTCCCTCTGGCCGTTGCACACGTGGGCCCCGCTCGGCTACGGCGCCGCGCCGTCCTCGGCCGCGATGCTCCACGCCGGCGTGCTCAAGAAGTTCGGCCTCTACGGTCTCATCCAGATCGCGCTGCCGCTGCTGCCCGCGGGCGCACAAGCCTGGGCCTGGCCGCTCGCGGTGCTCGCCGCCGTCGGCAACGTGCTCGTCATCGGTCTCGTCACCATCGCCCAGCGCGACCTCAAGCAGATGCTCGGTTACAGCTCGGTCATGCACATGGGCTACTGCTTCCTCGGCATCGCGACGCTCTCCGTCATCGGCGCGGGCGGCGTGGTGCTCCTGATGGTGGCGCACGGCCTGTCGGTCGCGCTGCTGTTCCTCCTCGCCACGAGCGTCCACCACCGCACGCACACCTTCGACATGGCGGAAATGGGCGGCCTCGCGCAAAAGACGCCCGTGCTCGCCGCGTTCTTCGTCGCCGGCACGATGGCCAGCGTCGGCCTGCCGGGCTTCGCCAACTTCTGGGGCGAACTCACCGTCTTCGTCTCGCTCTGGAGCTTCTCGCCGGCGCTCACCGCCGTCGCCATCGCGGGTGTGATCATCTCCGCCATCTACGGCCTGCGCGCCGCGGCCCGCGTGTTCTTCGGACCCTCGACCGACGCGCTCAACACCGTGCTCGCGAAGCATCCCGCCACCGACCTCGCGTGGACCGAGCGCCTGCCGGCGCTGATCCTCCTCGTCGCGCTCCTCGTCGTGGGCTTCTGGCCGAAGACGATCTCGACCGCCGCCAACGCCGCGCTGATCGCGCCGGCTCCCGCCGTCGTGCGCAACGTCTCCTCCCGCTGATTTTCCGCCGCCATGTCGACCGAACTTCTCAAAGCTGCCGCCGATTCGAATCAGTGGGCCGCGATCTTTCCCGAGCTGATCCTCGCGTGCGCGGCGCTCGGCCTCCTCGCGTTGGAGATCGTGCTCCCGAAAAGCCAGCACCGCCTGATCCCGACCGCCGCGGTCTTCGCGCTCCTCGCCGTGCTCGTGGGCCTCGTGATCAATTTCGACACCGCCTGGCTCGGTGAGACGACCTTCGCCGGACTGCTCCGCCACAACATGCCGGGCCAGATCGCGCGCGTGTTCTTCACGATCTCGAGCCTGCTGGTGTGTTCGATCGCCAGCGTCGTGCTGCCGCGCAGCAAGATGCCGCGCGTGGAGTTCTACACCCTCGTGCTCGTCATCACCGCCGCGATGATGCTGCTCGTGCAGAGCAACCACTTCGTGATGTTCTTCGTCGCGCTCGAGACGATCACGATCGGTTTCTACATTCTCGTCTCCTACTTCCGCGACAACGCCCTCACGCTCGAGGCCGGCCTGAAGTATCTCGTCACCGGCGCGCTCAGCTCAGCGATCATGCTCTTCGGCATCGTGCTGCTCTACGGCGCGGTCGGTCGCGTCGACGCCGGCGGCGTGGCGCACACCGGTTTCGAGTTCGATGTCGTGGCCGATTTCCTCGCCAAGAATCCCACCAACTTCCTCGCGATCGTCGGCTCGCTGCTCGTGCTGAGCGGCGTCGGTTTCAAGATCGGCGCGTTCCCGTTCCAGATCTGGATTCCCGACGTTTACCAGGGCGCGCCGACCCCCGTCACCGCGTTCCTTGCGGTCGGTTCCAAGGCCGCCGGTTTCGCCGTGCTGCTCACGCTCGTGCACAACGTCTTCGCGCCGCTCGAAGCGATTCTCGTGCCCGTGCTCTCGACGCTCGCGGCGGCGACGCTCCTCTTCGGTAATCTTTCGGCTCTCTCTCAGCGCAACACGAAGCGCCTCATGGGCCTCTCCGGCGTCTCGCACGCCGGCTTCCTGCTCCTCGGCGTCACCGCGTCGATCACGGTGCCGTGGGCCAGCGGCGCGGTGTGGTTCTACCTTTTCACCTACATGTTCGCCTCGATGGCGGTGTTCGGCGTGATGGCGCACCTCGCCGGCGAGGACGACACGCAGCAGGACCTCGACGGCTACGACCGCCTCGCCAAGGACCGCCCGTTCCTCGCAGCCGTGCTCGCGATCGGCGTCGGTTCGCTCGCCGGCATCCCGCCGCTGGCAGGCTTCATGGGCAAGCTACTCGTGTTCATGGCCGCGTTCGAGGCGGGGCTCTACACCTTGCTCGCCATCGCGATCGTCTGCGTTGTCGTCTCGATCTATTACTACTTCGGCTGGATTAAAGCCGCGTGGTTCGAGACCTGGCGCCCCGAGGGTGAAGCGTCGGCCCCCGTGCCCGCCACGGAGCCGTCCTTCATCAACACCGCGCTCCTCGCCAGCCTCGCGCTCGTGACGGTGCTGCTCGGCTTCTTCCAGCAACCGTTGTCAGTCTGGCTGCTGAACCGCTAAGTAGGTCCGGTCTTCGACCGGCCCAGATAGATCTCCGCTCGCGATCCGAATTCGCGATTAACACCCAACCGGGCCGGTCGAAGACCGGCCCTACTTTTTGCCGCGAGCAAGTCGTCCGCCGTCTCTGCCGACGCCCGTGGGCAATCTCCGCCGCGCGTGGCCAGTCAGTTTGCCGACTTGGGGGGATTGCCAGGGAACGGCGCGGAAATCTCTCCCGCTCACAACCAAGGTCTATGCCTCGGTAGAGCTGTTCGGTCTTGTGCTTCGTAGGACCGTCTAGCACGTGTTGCGCATCGCAGTGGGAAACGGGCCCCCGGTGCGCCACGCCGCGATGAGCACGCTCTCCCGTTTCCTTTTACTTTGCTGGTGGCTGTTGGTCGCGGTCCACGCCCAGGCGCAGTCCGGCACGGCAATGGTGCGCCGGGCGCCGACCCTGAACGGCACCGTAGAAGGTTCCGTGCACATCGCGACCGCGGAAAACGTGACGCTGAACAGTTCGGCGAAAGTCATGGGCGACCTTCTGCTGCGTGGCACGCCGACGGTGCAGTTGAACGGGACGCCGGTTTACGGCGGAACGATCGATGGCGCAGGCAGCGCAACGCCCACCTCTCACAAAGTCATCCTCAACAGTGGTGCGCGGCTGCAGCATGTGGTTCGTCGCACCGATCCTTTACCGCTTCCTATCGTCGCTGAGCCTCCGCAGCCCGCCGGGACTCGGAGCGTCTCGCTCAACAACTCAAGCCAGTCACCCGGCGACTTCGCCACGCTGAAAAACCTGACGTTGAACAGCAATGTGGGGGACATCGCGGTGCCACCCGGCACCTACGGAAATTTCAACGCGAACGCCGGCTGCAGTTTCACTCTGGGTGTCGCCGGCTCGACGGCGCGTGCAGAATACAACTTCCAGAACCTGACGCTGAACAGCAGCAGCGAATTCCGGGTGGTCGGACCGGTTGCCGTCACGATTTCCGGTGGTTTCTCGACGAACGCCAACATGGGTAACGCCGCCCACCCTGGTTGGCTGAAACTGCGCGTCGCCGGCGGCGGACTTTCCGTAGCGAACAACCGTTCCGTCTACGCCGATTTGGAGGCGCCTGGAGGAACCCTCACGCTCAATGGGGGAAGTGTCTTCGTCGGCCAGGTCGCACTCGATCGCCTGATCGTGAACAGCAACGCCACACTGCGCCTAGTCGCTCCCGCGAATCCCACCAACCAGCCGCCGACTGTGACGCTCGATGCCCTCGCAGCAGGCACGACCTACACGGCGCCGGCGACCTTCCTGATCAGCGCGAGCGCGTCCGATGCGGATGGCAGCGTGGCGCGAGTCGAGTTCTACGCCGGCCTCACGAAAATCGGCGAGACCACCAGCGCCAGTCCAGCCTCAGCGACAGTCACGCTCGCCACGCCCGGCCGGCACCGCCTCTTCGCGCGAGCGATCGACGATCGCGGCGCGGCCACCGATTCGGTCGCGGTCGAGGTCCGTGTGTTGCCCGGATTGCCCTATCTCGCCGGATTCGAAGCCGATGAAGGTTATTCGGTCGGTGCGTTGCACGACCAGCTCGGCTGGAGCACCAGCGGCGGCTCGGCGCGTGTGACTATCGAGGCGGCAGCGGCAGGTTTGCGGAGCGTTGTCCTCGATGCGGCGACTGTCGCGACGGTGGCGGATCAGGAGTTTGGGGCGATGCCCAGCAATCCAGGAACGGTATTCGTGGATTTCTTCGTCAAGCCGGCAGCGGGTGCGACGGCGGGCGCCGGAAGCCAGTTCGACCTCGATAACGCCCGCCTCGCCTTCGTTATTGATGGCAACCTCGGGCGCTTTGCGGCGCTCGATGGCGACGGCAGTGGCAGCGGCAACTGGCGCACGTTGGCGGCCACGGTGGCTACGACCGGAGGACAGGCCAACGAGTGGCAGCGATTGACCACGCGGCTCGATTACACGGCGAAGACGTGGGATGTGTTTCTCAATGGCCGACTGCTCGCGCACGATCTGCGCTTCCGCTTCGGCGCCGCCACGCAGTTCAGTGGTATCTCTATTCAGGGACATCCGAACGCCCCGAGCTATTTCGACAGTCTCTACGCCGGCATCGAAAATTCCCTGTTCAGCGACGCCGACCACGATGGCATGGACGACGCGTGGGAAACCGCGCACGGAATTAACCCAGCTTTGAACGATCGCTCTGGCGATGCCGACGCCGATGGGCTCAGCAACATCCTTGAGTTCTCCCTCGGCACGCATCCGACGCTGGCCGATACGGACGCAGACGGCGTTGGCGACGGCTACGAGGTGCGCCACGCCCTCAATCCGCTGCTCGCCGACGGTGATGAGGACGCCGATTGGGACGGGTTGACGAACCGGCAGGAGTTCCAACTCGGGACGAGTTCGTCCGCCTTCGATACGGACGGTGACGAGTTGCCCGACGCCTTGGAGGTCGCCTACGGTTTCGATCCGCTGCGCGCCCAGCCCGAAACGCAGCTCGGCGTGGACGCCGATGGCGACGGACTGACGCTCGCCCAAGAGCTCGATCTCGGCACCAATCCCACCGCGAAAGACGATCTCGCCGCTGGTGGTGACAGCGATAGCGACGGCCTGCCGGATCGCTGGGAGATCGCGCACGGGTTGAATCCGAAGGTCGGCGAAGCGCTGGAAACGCTCAACGCCGATGCTGATGCCGACGGGTTGACTCTCGCGCAAGAGGTCCAACTTGGGACCGATCCGGCCAAAGCCGACACGGATGGCGACGGCATGTCCGACGGATTTGAGCACGCGCACACGTTGAACGCGCTTGCCAACGATGCCGAGGCCGACGCTGACGGCGATGGGCTGAGCAACTTCGCGGAGTTCAGGCAAGGCAGCGACCCGAGTGATTACTACAACGGTCGCGAGCCGGAGATTTTGCCGTTCATCGGCGGCAACTTCGACCTCGGCGCGCGCAACGTGCTCGCCGTGCGCGTGACCGACAAGCTCGGCGCTCCGCTCGTCAACGCCCCCGTCGTTTTCGAAGTCGGCGACGATGAACCGTCCGACATCGCCCTCACGCCCGGCGGCCCGAGTGTCGGCCGCACGGCCGAGGTCCGCACCGGACCGGGAGGTATCGCCCGCATCTACCTGCGCCCGCCCCCATGAATCGTTGCGCCCTCAATCTTCGTTCCGCGTTGCGCATCGTCGGATTTCTGACGGTAACGTTTGTCTCCGTTCTGTCGCTCGAGGCTGGCACGGTCACGGCGAAGAACAAGACGGTGAAAGGTCCGCAGAAACTGCTCTGGCTGTTCACTCCTTTCGCACCCGCTGAGCCGAGCGAGCCAGTGCTCACGGTCATGCCGCTCTTGGGCCCCGCGGGAGAGCTGATGCCGGGCGGCAAGCTGCTCGTCTGGGTTGGCCGCAACGATGGCGAACCGCTAGCGAATGTTGCAGTGACGTTGCGCGTGCCCGAGCTCGAAGACGGTAACACGTTGGTCAGTTCCGGACAGCGCGTGCACAGCGTCACGGTGCGCAGCGATGCGAACGGCCTGGCCGAGGTCGTTCTGGCCGCGCCGAACAAACCACCAGAGAAAGACGGCAACGGCGGCGGCCCCACGCCGGAATGAAGACAAGCGAGATCATGAAAGCGTTATTGTGGACGTTCCGCCGCATCACGTGGACTGGTCTGGCGGGTGTGCCGATTCTAGCCTTGGCGCAGGCGCTTCCCCCTCCGGTGGACACGGGCCGGATCGACATCGAAGCCGAACACGAGGGCAGCAGTGTTGTCGCTTCGCAAGACTACCGACCGCCGGTAGCGTTCGCCTACTACTCCGTCCTTGGCGAAAAACTCGGAGCCACGGTCGCACCGCCGGCATTGGTCACGGTGCAAACGGTGACTGTGCCAGCGCAGCCGCCGGTTGACGGCCAAGTGACGATTCAGTTTGTGCATGACCCTGACTATCCCGCCAAGCATCCGACCGATCCATTGATCTACGCTGGCTGGGAGCCGAACTGGGATGCGCGGGTGACCTACGCTGAAGCGAAACTGACGAGGACTTGGCAGGCTGGGGCGGTAAACTATGAGCTCGAAGCGAAGGCGCAGGCGAACTCGCCGGCCGAGCTGATGACCGGGCGGGGCTTTGCGCGTCTGTTTGCCAATGACGGCGGTCCCTCGAGCTTCCCGGTCCTGATTGATGGCACCGCGGTGATTGGGGCCACCCGCGGCTTCGGCACCCTGTTTTGGTGGCCCCCGCGGGTGCCCTATCGCTTTCTGCCCGGCACAGCCTACTACTTTTTCCAAGATCAGGCCGACGGGCGCAGAGTCGTCTACAACGTGCTGCATCACCGCAGAGTGGGGGATTTGCGTGAGTTCTATCCGATTGGCGAACTCATCACGATTGGCACGCCGGGTTCACTCGGCAGCCCGGCCCGGGAGGAAACCTATTACGAATCTACGCCGACCACGTTGAGCGAGGGTGCGGCGGCGGCGGAATTGCACGCGCTGATGGAGGCCCTGACTTTCGAAGCAAACCGATTCGAGCCGATCTCCGACCCGACGGTCGAATACGCGTTCACTCCCGACGGTGCGCACACCAGCAAGCTGCGCTACAAGCTGCAGATTCAGCCGGGCCTGGTCCGCACGATCACTTGGGCGGAGACTTTCACGCCCGAGGGAGAGTCCGACCCCGTCGACTACCAGTTCTTTTCGGAAACCGTTTCTGCGAGTGCCACGGAAACCGCGGCGCACGTGATCGATCCCTTCGAGCAGGCCAATTCCCACCGCTTCGGTTCACGTCGTGGCGTCTATCGCATTGTGCCGTTCGAAGCGGCAGTAACTGGCGACACCAACGGGGACAATCGCATCGTTCCGCCGGTGAGTCCGGTGACGCCGTATCGCGTGGAATTTGCCGATGCCACGCCGCTTGGTGGCGATCTTCGTTTCCAACCGAACGTAAACGACGACGTAGATACTCAGAGCGAGGATCCATCATCGACCGAAGGAGGTGCAGACTACGCCAACCAGCGGGTAGATGGCGCAGACGATCTCGCGAGTTTCACACCCGTATATCTCGAGCTCGGGCAATTGTTGAACACGCTCTCGCCAAACAACGGGTTCAGTTATCGACTCAAACAAGCCGACGGCGCGCTGAATTTTGTCTACACGAACCTGACGCAGAAGAAGGCTTTCGACTTCCGCATGAATCCCGACAGCGGCTTCGGTCCCGGCTTCGACCAACCTGCGCGCGCTGCGTTCACGCAGCAGATCACGGCGGCGGGCGTGGATATTTTCGCAGGCGACACCGGCTCCGCCGCGTTCCGGGATCACGCGATTCAGAATCAAGGTGCCGTTATCCTGATCGAAGCCCGGCAAACCACCACACAACCGCTGGTGCTCGAAGTCAGCCGCGAAGGTCAGGTAGCCATCACGCTCGTCATGCCGCTGACCATCGTCAGCGCGCAACTGCTCGTCGACGCCAACAGGGATGGGGAAATCAAAGCCGACGGTTCGGACGCGACCAGTGCGGAGCGGCCGTTCCGGTTCTGGGTCAATGATGATGATGATGGCGACCCGACCGATGAAAACGAGGTGTATCCCGTCACTGCGAAAGACTGTGACGACTTCGCTATTCACGGGCGCCGAGATCTGGAGGACATGGCTCGGCTGCATGTTCTTATTGGCGGTCTCTCCGACGCCATCGCTGCGGACAACCCTTCAATCTACGTCGGTCTGAAGTGGAAAAACACCACCGGCTCACCATCAGTTAATATTTTCCCAGCAGTTGAGACGGATGGAGGGACGAAGTATCTTACCGATACCGCCACCGCGACCCAGCAAGCTCCGGCCAGCACCTTGCGGACAACAGTCCTCACCAGGGACAACCAATACAATTGGGTCGATACGAACGGGACGTTCGTCTTCGACAAGGATTTTTGGACGGGCCTGAGTTCCGGCAGTCCGAAGAAATACCTGCTTTTCGAGGGCTGCACCGAAGGTCAAGGCGAGCTTGTGCTCGTGCTGTTGCGTCCGGACGGGACCGAGATTGGCGAAGGACCGGGGGTGTGGATTGATTTGAAGAACATCAAGTCGATGTATCAGCGAGTGAAAGTGACTCCACGCGATCCGAGTGGGATTCCTGCACCGTTCCTATCGGGCACCACTTTCGATGCGAATGGGTCGGGCACCGAACCATCGGACGACGGCTATCCCTTCGCCGCACCTGCCGACGAGGCGAAAACCGCGCTCGTGTTCGTGCATGGTTCTAACATCCCCTACGAGGAGGCGCGGTGGAACGCCGAGACGATGCTCAAGCGGCTTTGGTGGCAGGGCTACAAGGGTCGGTTCGTGCTGTTTTACTGGGACACGCTGATTGGTCCGTGGGACGGGACGATTCCAGCCCACTACAACCTCAACGAATATCGGGCGTTGAAATATGGTTGGGCACTCAAGAACTACGTCGAGTCCGCTTTGCCATCCGACTACGCCCACAACGTCGTTGGACACAGTATGGGCAACGCTGTGATCACTTCCGCTCTCCGTGCGCGCGAAGCAGTAAACGGCTCCACGATTAGAGGCATGGCGGCGCGCAACGTTGTTTTCATGCAAGCCGCGATACCCGCCAGTTGCTTCGATTCCGGGGCGGCAACTTTGGCCGAGCTGGCGGCCTTGGAGAGCCCGCAGACGACTCCGGACGGCGTCGGTCAAAAGGGATACCGCGGTGTCATCGAGACCGGGGTGAACGCCACTCTGTTCAACATCTACAACGAGAATGATTATGCTCTCGGTTGGTGGGTGACGAATCAGAGACTCATGAAGCCCGAGGATTTGCTCTACCGTGGTTACGCTCGAAAATACACGTGGACCACAACAGGCGGAGGGCAACTTTGGGATTGGTCGAGTATCGAGGCAGGGCCAGTCCGCATGCGCTATCTCGAAGACTTGAGCGAATCGATGTCGTTTGTCGCTCGGTCGCGCACGGCTGCCCTAGGAAGAATGAACGTTGGCGGCAGTATCTCGAATAACCTCAACATCAGCGAGGGCACGGAACTCGATTTTGGCCGCGACCGTCCGGATCACAGCGGAGAGTTCACCCGGCGCATCCAGCAGCTTGGGCCGTTCTATCGTTACCTCTTTGAGCGCGCCCGCTGACAGCTTCGATCGATGAACCGTCGAACCATTTTCGCTGGAGTCGCTGCTGCGCTGATCGCGTTGCTCTTGTCGATTCTGCTGCTTCGAACGCCAAGGCCGACCGCCGTTTTGGCCCCTGCGGAGGACGTGACCAAAAAAGCGGAGGAGCCGCCACCTCCGACGCTGCCGCCGCCTGCGAGTGCCCAAAGGGTCATTCAACCACCATCGCGTGGAGCAAGCGAAGCGGAAAAGTGGGCATGGTGGCGTGAGATGAGCGAAAAAGACCGGTTCTTCGAATACAAGATGCCGATCTCGTTTTTTGGCCGGGTGGTGGACGATGCGGGAGTGCCGATTCCAAGAGCCAAAATACAGTTTACATGGACTGATCTGAGCACTGCGGGGACGAGCAAGCGCGAGGTGGAAAGTGATGCCACTGGATTCTTCTCACTGGAGGGGGCTGTCGGAAAGGGCTTGAGCATCCGCGTGAGCAAGGAAGGTTACAAACACTACTTTACGAAGAACCGTTTCAGCTTCGAATACGCGATGTTCGCGGACCCGAAATACCACGTGCCGGATCGAGCAAGCCCCGTGGTGTTCATGCTGCGCAAGAACCACGAAGCCGAACCGTTGGTCGTGCGAGAGAATCAGGAAGCCGAACTTGCATCCGGGCAGTCGAAGTCCTTCGCGATAGGACCGCATGGAGCTGCGGTTACAGTTGAACGGTTACCTAACACGATCGAAGGTCCGCGCGGCTGGGCAGCGCGCGTAAGCGTGCCCAACGGCGGGCTCCTGGTGACGACGGCCGAGTTTCCTTTTGAAGCACCCGAGAGCGGCTACACACCCTCGCTGGAAATCACCGCACAGACGCCGAAACCGCCACTGTGGCCAGGCGACAACGGTGCGGCGTTTTTCGTGAAAACCGCGACCGGCTACGGGCGCATTGTCGTTCGCAATACGCCGGGTATGACGTGGGTTTACGTGTCGTCCTACTTCAACCCAAAGTCCGAGAGTCGTAACCTAGAGTATGATCCGGCGAAAGTGGTGAGACGATGAAAAGCAAATCGTGCGCTTGGGGAGGAGTGTCGGTCGCGCTCCCGGTGATTGGGCTGCTAGTTGGCTTCTTGTTTGTGAGTGGAGCCGCAAAGGGTGTCGGTGGCGACATAGCAGGAGGCGCTTTAATCTATGCCGGTGCAGTCCTCGGCGGCGTCAGCCTGATCGGTTTGTGTGCGGCAGTCGTATCTCTGGGAAGAAAGGAGAAATGGAGGCTGCTCGGAATCATCGGTATCCTACTTAATCTTCCTGCGATTGGATACGGTCTGCTTCTCCTGTTGTGGTGGTTAATGAAATGACGCTTCACCCGCTGCTCCGTTCGATTTGTCGAGCCGGACTCACGATCTTTGCGACCCACGGTTTGGGGCGCCGGCGTCGGCGTAGCACGCATCCATCGTGGCGAGGGAAGCGAGTCGGTGCTGGTTGATCGGTTCGAGCAGCAACGCGAGCTGCGCGTCGGTGACGACGACATCGGCCGTGGAAGACGCTTGGGGCAGCCGCTCGCGCGCGTCGCGGTCGGCGTCGGACTGGCAGCGAGCGTGTAGTGGCAGAGCGGCACCACGGCGAATCCGGTGCGCTTCGGATCGAAACTCGATGAGGTCACTACCGCGCCAACGCGTCGTCCACTGCCGCCGCGAGCGCTCGCAAATAGTCTTCTCCGCGCGCATGGTGCGTCATCGCGACGAGGATGTAGTGTCGCGCGGGCCCAGTGACGACTGCCGTGTCGAGATTCCAGTCCTCCCACCAGCCGGCCTTGCGGCGGATTTCCAAACCGAGGCGACCTTCCAGCCCGGCGACGAACTTGTCCGGCTTGTGCGGGATGTCCGGTGACCGAAAGATCTCCCGCATCGCCGCCGAGGCTTCCGGCGAGACGGCCTTGTCCTGCTCGAGCAGCAGGTAGAACCGCAACAGTTGCCGCACGGTCGCGGCGTGCGAATGGCCGCCGACGGGATCGACGATGCGCTCGCCGCCCTTGCCGTAGTGCTTGCCCAGCCAGATGCCGCCGCCAGTCTTCGCGTCGTAGAGCGCGTAGCGATCGAGCACGCCGCGAATGAAACTGAGGCCGAGTTGCTGTGAGAATTTTGCGGCGAGTTCGTTGTCTGACTGCTTGATCATCAGGCCGAGTTCGTGCCGCGTCGCGGCGTCGAGATCGGCGGGATTCGGATGCGCTGCGAACCACGCAAGCAGGATCGCGATCTTCGGCACGCTGGCGGCGTAATCGATGCGGTCCGGTCGCACCATCGCGAGACGCAGCGTGCGTAGATCGAACACACCGACGGACGTCTGTGCTTCAGGAATTTCCCAACGCGCACGCAGCGAGGCGTCGATCGCCTCGACGCGTTGCTGCAATGCGGGATCGAGTGCTGGGAAGCCGTCCAAGCTGTAGGAGCGATAATCGGTCATAGCGAACGAGGTGATGACCGCGCTCAGTCCGAACAAAAGCAAGGCAGGCGTCCTGGGCTTCATCGGTCGATCTTGGGTTGAAACACAGAGATCGCAGAGGACGCGGAGACGACCCGAACGCATGATTGTGGGCCACGCATGGCGGGTTCGCCCGGCGCCCTCCGTGAATTTTTTGCGTTCTTTGTGCTTTTGTCCGATGTCGCTTCGCTCGGTAGTGGCCATGATTCTGCCGACTCGGTCCGGTCGCGTCTGCTGCACGGTAGACGTCGAGACTGCTTTGCCAAGTCAGCGACCCAGCAAAAACTTTTCCGCTAATTTCCTTCACCTCGGCGCGGCGAGGGCGTTTGGTCGGGCGCGCATGAAGGTTACCGGCATTGCTGTTGTCCCGCCGCCCACCGCGGCCGATCTCCCGAAGGTCACGCCTGAGTTGCTGGCGTCCGTGCTCGCGCGCTACTCGCGCAGCAACGACGGCCTCGCCAACATCCTCTCGAAGGTCGACCTCGCGCACCCGGACGAGTCGATCGATCGCATCCTGAAGTTCGTCGATTACGGTCACGCCTCGATCGGCGGTCTCACCGGCGGCCTCGCCATCGCGCTCGACGGCGTCTCGATGTGGCTCGCCTACAAAATTTTCGAGCTCGCGCAGATGGCCGACGGCCAGGAATCGAGCACGCGCTACATCACGATGGACGCGGCCAACCTGCCGACACCCGCCGAACTCGGCGTGCCCGACGATCTCGCGGGCCAGTGGACGAGCGTGATGGCCCGCGCCTTCGCCGCCTATAACGCCGAATACGCGCGCCTCGACCAGCTCGGCCAGGACAAGCCGGAGCTGATCCGCCTGCCCGCGAACGCGAAGCCCGCCGTCGTCACGCGCATCCGCAAAAACTACGCGCTCGATCGCGCGCGCTATTTCATCCCGTTCGCCACGCGCACGAATCTCGGTCTCGTGCAGAGTTCGCGCATGTGGGCCACGACGGTGAAGCACCTCGACTCGCTGCCGCATCCGGAGGCCAAAGCTGCTGCCGCCGCGATTCGCGACGTGCTGCTAAAAATGTCTCCGCGCCTCATGCGGCACAGCTCCGCGGAAAAATCCCACGAGGAACAGGCCAGACAGGAACTCGCCACGTCGTGTGCGCTTGGCCTCGACCGCCTGTCCGCCGCGCCGCTCGCGGACAAGGTTTGGGTGAAGGTCGACCGCAACACGCCGCCGTGGTTGCGCGAAGAGCAATCCATCGCCGAAGCGCTCAAGCATCGTGCGAACCGCTACGGTTACCAAGGCACCGCGACGCGGCGTGCGCGCGTGACTTTCGCGTGGAACAACCTCGCGATCGCCGAGCTGCGCGACCTCAACCGCCACCGCACCGGTCATCGTTACACGCCGCTCATCCAAGCCGGTTTCTATCTCCCGCCCGAGATCACGCACGAAGCACATCAGGAATTGCTCGATGCCCAGGCCGCGCTCACGCGCGAGCTGCTCCAGCGCGGTTCGCCGGCCTACGTGTATTCGCTGCTCCTCGGCGCGCAGACTCCCTTCGAGCACAGCACGCACGCCGACAAATTCATTTACGAAGCCGAGCTGCGCACCGGCATGGGGGCGCATTTCCGCTACGCCGAACATCTCAGCGCCGCACTGAAGGAATTTTTCGTGCAGGTGCCGGAGGCGAAAGCCTGGGTGGTCGAAGGCACGGCCGAACCGGAGTGAGCAGAGTAGGGCCGGTCTGCGACCTGACCTTGGCTCGCCGCATCATCCGCAGCCGATATTCAACCGAGCCGGTCACAGACCGGCCCTACTGCACGCATCGCTACTTCACCCCCGACCCCGGGAGTTCGAACGAGCTAAATTGGCTTGCCGCTTCTTTTGAGGAGGCGAACATGCCATAGCCTTGCGCTGCGCTCTCCCGCGGTTCTTCCGCGGCATTAGACTTGCCCGGTGAGTTGCGCGGAGGCCGGCTTCCGACTGATGTCCGCTCGCTTCAAAATTCTGCAGTTCAACATGCAGTTCGGCCAGACGTGGAGCGACACGGACCCGGATCGCGCTCCGATCCGCCTGAGTCAGACGATCGAGGAAATTCAGAGCCACGATGCCGACATCATCCTGTTGCAGGAGGTCGAGCTCGCCGAGCCGGGCGGCACGCATCCGCCGGTGCCGCCCAACTACAGCCGCCTGCGCGCTGCACTCGCCGGTTACGACAGCTACTTCTCCTTTCCTCGCCAGGACCCGCGCGAGCTGCCGTTCGGCATCGGACTCGCGATCTTCTCGCGCACGCCGCTGAGGGATTCGTTCCGGGTCAACCTGCCGTCGCCGCCGGTGGAGTTCGATTTCTTCGGTGAGAAAAAGACGCCGACCGACCGCCTGTTGATCGGGTCGACGACCGCCATCGGCGGGCGTGACCTGCGCATTCTCAACACACACCTGCTCGCGCTCTTCATGCTGCGCTCGAGCAGCGAGGTGCACAACGAGCAGCGTCAACTCGTCGCGGGGCAACTTCGCCGCGCCGGCGGCACTGCGACCGTGCTCGGTGGCGATTTCAACGTCAGCAAGCACGACTCGCTCGTGCGCCAGTTCGGCGACGTTGGCTTCAAGACCGTGCAGGACACCGAGGTGACGTGGCGCCGACGGCCCTACGTGCTCGACCACCTCTTCTACAACGCGCCGTTGCGCCCGACGAGTTACGCGGTGAAACCGACGCTCGCGTCGGACCATCACACGCTCAGTGCGGAGTTCGAGTTCGTGGAGTAGCGCAGCCGTCCCGGCTGCTCTTCGCTCTGAAGCAGGCGGGACGCCTGCGCCACGTTTTTTGCGCGAGCCGTGCCGCGTTCGGGAAATTCTTCTTTAACCACGAATTTCGCGGATGACACGGATCACGCCACGGCAGTCGAATGCCTTAATCCGTGTTATCCGTGCAATCCGTGGTCAAACAAACCGTCCCCTCGCGGCACGTGCTGCCCTCGCTTGCTACTTGCCGCGCCGCACGCGTTCTTTCTCGTCCTCGCGCTCTTCCTCAATGCGCGCCTTCTCGCTCGCGATCTGCTTGCGCAGCTTGTCGGCCTCATCGAACTCCTGCTTCGCCAGCGCGGCGTCGAGTTGCTGTTTCAGGAAGATTTCGCGCTCGGCGATCTTGCCTTGGAACACGCGGTCGATCTCGGCCAGCCGCTGCTTCTGTTCCGGCGTGAGCGATTTGCTCGCCGGATCGGATTTTGCGAGGCGTTCCATGGCGAGTTCGTAGGCGCTTTTCATGGCCCGAACGATTGCCGGCTTCAGGGAAACTTCACGCCGAAAATGATCACGAGTGCCACAGCGACCACGGGCACCCAGTAGCCGCCGCAGTTTTTCCGCCAGCGCAGGCTCGCGCTGACGAACATCGTGCCGAGCACGAAGACCAGCCCAGCGGGAGCCAGCCATCCGGTCCGAAACTCCGCGTTGAAATAGACGCCGGGTAATTCCGTGCCGCGCTGCACGAGCCAATCCATCACGAGGATCAGCAATGCCGCCGCATGGTTGAATACCAGCGCCAGCGGCGCGGCGTGCATCAGCCCGCAGACGATGGCGAGAAAACCGCTGATGATCGCCAAGGACGAGAGCGGAATGATGATCAAGTTCGCGACGAGCGCACCCAACGAGAGCAGCCCGAAATAGCCGATGCTACTCGGCGTGCTCGCCAGCGTCGCCGCCCACGTAATGGCGAGGCCACCGAGAATCTCGTGCCCGCGGTTCCTGATCCAATGCTGCCACCGCCGCCAGCTCACCTCCGGCAAATCGCGCCAAGGCCGCCACGCCGCCTGCCAGCGCTCCGCCAACGGGAGTCCCATGATGATTAACGCCGTGACGACCGAGTAGGACATCTGAAACCCCGTCGAAAACAGCTGCCGCGGATCGAGCAGCAACGTGGCCAGCGCCGCGGCCGCCAAGGCGGCGAGCGGATTGCCGGGAAGCCGAAAGACGCGCGAGCCCAGCAGAAATGCCACCATCAAAAACGAGCGCACCGCCGGCGCGCTGCCGCCGGTGATCTCCACGTAGAGCCACAACACGGTCAGCCCGACGACGACCGCTGGCCGGCGCGGCATGCGCAGCAGTTGCAGCGCGCTTTGAATCGCGATGGCAATCACACCGACGTGCAGCCCGCTGATCGAGAAGATGTGAAACACGCCGCTGCGCATGAACGCGTTTTGCTGCTCGGCCGACAGCACCGCCTTTTCGCCCAGCAACATGGCTAGGTAGAGCGAGACGATGTCCGGGTGTCGCTCGAGCCCGCGCCGCAGGATTGTCCCGAGCCGTTCCTGGGCCTCGTCGCAAAACCGGCGAAAGCGCGTCGGTGGGTGCGTCTCCCGCTCGAGATGACCACGCGCGATGCGCACCCGCACTCCAAGCGCGGCCAGATAGGACCCGAAGCCACGGTCGTTCGCTTCTGGCGGCGGCACTGCCTCGACCACGCCCGCGAAGCGGTATTCGCCGGACGCGGTGGGCGGCACGCTGACGCGGCGAATCGCGGAAAAATACACGCGTTGCCCGATCAACGGCGCCGCGGCTGCCGTGTCGGCGGCGATCACGCGCGCGATGCCGTTGACCGTCTTGCGCTGCGGTGCCGGAGGGAACACCTGTTCGACGCGCAACGTCACCCGCACTTCCCGAGCCGGCATGGTCCACTCGAACGGCGACGGCGAGCGCCAACGCAGCCACGCGGCCCCGAGCGCCACGCACGCGACGCCCATCCCCACCGCCCATATCGCCCTCGCCAGCCACGAATCACGAGGCGCGGCCCACCACGCGGCCACTCCGCTCGCTGCCGCCGACAGCGCCAGCATCGCACCCGACGGCGACCAGCCCAGTTGCGCTGCGGCAATGCCCGCGCCGAACGGGAGCAGCAGCCAGAGCAGGGGAGCGCGGAGAGCCGTGGTCATCGCGTGACACCCCGGCCTCAGGGCGAACGCGTGCGAGCAAAGCAGGCTGCCGCGCGCCTTCAAACTTGTTTCGCGCCGCGTCGCGCGCACTGTGTCGGGCAATCATGGCACGCGGCGACGACACTGGCTCTCTTTTCGGCGATGAACCCGCCGCGGCCGAGCCGTTCGGCGCGTCGGCGACTCCCGCCTCAGCGGCCACGCCTGGCGCCCATCAACCGCTCGCCGCGCGCATGCGCCCGCGCTCGCTCGCCGAGGTGGTCGGCCAGGAACACATCACGCGGCAGGGCAATCTGCTCCCGCAACTGATCGCGACGAACCGCTTCGGCAGCCTGCTCTTCTACGGGCCGCCCGGTTGCGGCAAGACGAGCATCGCCGAGGCGATCGCGCGCGAGACCGGCAGCCGTTTCGTGCGCGTGAACGCCGTGATGAGCAACGTCGCCGAGTTGCGCGAAATCCTCGCGCTCGCCCGCCGCCGCCCCGAGGCGCGCACGATCCTCTTCATCGACGAGCTCCACCGCTTCAACAAATCGCAACAGGACCTGCTGCTCCCCGACGTCGAGGAAGGCAGCGTGCGTCTGATCGGCGCGACGACGCACAACCCCGGTTTCTACGTCAACCCGCCGCTGCTCAGCCGCAGCCACTTGTTCCGATTGGAGCCGCACACGCCCGCGACGGTCGCCGGCGTGCTCCGCAAGGCGCTCGGCGATGCGGAGCGCGGTCTCGGGGCGCGCGGCCATACGGCGGACGACAAAGTGCTCACGGACCTCGCGGTGCTGTGCGACGGCGATCTGCGTCGCGCGCTGAATTCCCTCGAGGTCATCGCGCTGTCGTTGCCCGAAAACGCGCCGATCACCGAGAAGGAGCTCGAGGTCTTCGCGCGCGAGCGCCGCATCCGCTACGATGCGGACGAAGACGAGCACTACGACACGATTTCGGCATTCATCAAAAGCTGCCGCGGCAGTGATCCGGATGCGGCGATGTATTGGCTGGCGAAGATGCTCGCCGGTGGCGAAGACCCACGCTTCATCGCGCGGCGCCTCGTGATCCTCGCGAGCGAGGATGTCGGCCTCGCTGACGCGCTCGCGCTGCCGCTCGCCGTCGCGGCGCACCAGGCGTGCGACTTCATCGGTTTGCCCGAGGCGGAACTTACGCTCGCGCACGCGACGCTCTACATCGCGGCCGCGCCGAAGAGCAACTCGGCCACGCTCGCGCTCGGCGAGGCGCACCGCGCGATCAAGGAGCAGGCGGTGCAACCGGTCCCGATGCATTTGCGCGACAAAGGCGGTCAGGCCAGCAAGCGCGCCGGCCAGGGTAAAGGCTACCTCTACTCGCACGATTTCCCCGAAAACATTTCCGGCCAGAATTACCTCGAGAAGCCGCTCGCGCTCTACACGCCCAAACCGGTCGGTATGGAGGCGAAGATCGCCGAGCGTCTGGCGCGCTGGAAAGAGATGCGCCGGCAGATGCGCGGGTGAGCGGTTTCTGTAGCGGCGGTCTATGACCGCCGAATCGAACGCGGCAGTGTATTCGCCCGGCGGTCACAGACCGCCGCTACAGCAAGGCACCGCCACCGCGAAAGCGTTGCTAAACCGCCGGGAGCCGCGCCCGGAGGCTTGCGGGCGAGTTTCACGTGCGTAGCTTGCCGACATGAAAACGCGGTTCGTGCTCCTGCTGGTATTGGTGTTCGGCGCGGCAGAGTTATCGGCGCAAACCGGAGCGCCTGCGGCACCCGCGAAAGCAGATGCGAAAAAGGCACCGGAGCCCAAGATCGACGGCATTACGGTTGTCCGGCCGAACGGCACGTTTCTCGGGGTTTCGCTCGAAGGTGGCACGTTCAAGCTGTCGTTCTACGACAAGCAGAAGAAAAAGGTGAAACCCGACGTGCCGCGCGCGGCCGCGCGTTGGAACCCGAGCAACAAGACCGGCAGCGACCGCATCATCCTCAACGCTTCGGCGGACGGTCTGGCGCTCGTCGGCAGCAAGCCCGTGCGCCCGCCTTACGTGTTCAAACTCTACCTCACGCTGCTGAAGTCCGATCCGGTCGCTGGCAGCGACGGCGCGGAGCAGGCGACGGAGAGTTACGTCATCGATTTTCGGGCGTGAGGCGGAGTTAAGGGCGCCGCAACGCGACTGAAGCGCGGCTGCTGAACGAGCGGCGGATTTGACAGCGCTGCACCACACGCGGAAGCTGGCCTTCGCTTCGTCATGACCGCCGCCGCTGCCAGCTCTCCGTTCGATTCCGTGGAAATTGCGATCCAAACCATCGCCGCCGGCGGGGTTGTGATCGTGACCGACGACGAAGGACGTGAGAACGAGGGCGACCTCGTGTTCTCCGCCGAGAAGGTCACGCCGGAGCTGATCAATCTGATGATCCGCCACGCGCGCGGACTGATTTGCGTGCCGATGACGGAGCCCGCGCTGAAACGACTCGGGATCAATCCGATGGTGCAACAAAATCGCGAGGCGATGCGCACGGCCTTCACGGTGTCGGTGGATGCCGCCGAAGGCATCACGACGGGCATCAGCGCGTTCGATCGCGCGCGCACGGTGCAGTTGCTGGCGAATCCCGCCACGCGCCCCGACGAACTCGTGCAGCCTGGCCACATTTTCCCGCTCTGTGCGCGGCCCGGCGGCGTGCTCGAGCGCGCCGGCCACACCGAAGCGGCGGTCGACCTCGCGGCGCTCGCGGGGCTCGGGCCGGTCGCGGTCATTTGCGAAGTGTTGAACGAAGACGGCACGATGGCGCGCGTGCCGGAGCTCCTCGCGTTCAAGCAGCAGCACAAGCTGCCGCTCATCTCGATCTCCTCGCTGATCGAATACCGCCACCGGCGCGAGAAGCTCGTCGAGTGCGTGAGCACGCGGCCGTTCGCGTCGGAATATGGCGAGTTCACGCTGCATGTGTTTCGCAGCAAGATCGACGGGCGCCACCATCTGGCCTTCACCAAGGGACAACTCGACGCGTCGCCGACGCTCGTGCGGGTGCACACGGAGAATCTGCTCAGCGACGTCTTTCACGCGCGCGACATGGGCAGCCACCGTTCGCTGCTCTCGTCGCTGGAACAGGTGGCCAAAGCGGGTCACGGCGCCATCGTTTACATGGAGCAGAACGGCCGGATGCAGGAAGCGCTCGCGGCGCTCGATCAGCCGCGCCGGCCGAGCCTGCGCGATTACGGCACCGGCGCGCAGATTTTGACCGCTCTCGGCTTGCAGAAAATCCGGCTGATGACGCACTCGAATCGACGCGTCGTCGGTCTGGACGGCTACGGCTTGGAAATCGTCGAAGTCGTGCCGGTGTGAAGTGCGGATTTCGGATTGCCGAACGCCCGGCGAACGCCGCCAATAGACCCTCCCATGAGTTTCCACGCTCCCAGTGACCTGAATCTGCGCGGTGCCGGACTGCGCTTCGGCCTCGTCGCGGCCCGGTTCAACGCGGAGTTGGTGGACGGTTTGCGCGTGCGTGCGCGCGAGGTGCTGATCGCCGCCGGCGTGCGCGAGAAGGACATCATGGAAGTTCGCGTCCCCGGCTCGCACGAGGTGCCGTGGGCCGCGCAGCAATTGGCGGCGGCGAAGCGCTACGATTGCGTGATTGCGCTCGGCGTGCTGATCGGCGGCGACACGAACCATCACGAGATGGTCGGAGAAAGTGTTTCCCACGCCTTGCAACAGGTCGCGCTCGGCACCGGCGTGCCGGCGATCAACGGCGTGATCGTCACCGACACGACAGCGCAGGCGCGCGCGCGCTGCCTCGGCAAGATTGACCGCGGCGCGGAGTTCGCGCGCGCGGCGCTTGAAATGGCCACTCTTCGGCGCACCTTGCGCGGGAGCAAAAAATCATGAGCAGCCAATTTGCCCAACGTCGCGAGAGCCGCGCCGCCGCCCTCCAGTTCCTCTACGCCTGGAGCATCAACAAGCCCGCGAATTTCACGGACGACCTGCGCCTGTTCTTCGAGAGCCTCGAGAAGCCGCGCGACCACTATGCCTTTGCCGAGGAGCTGATCGACGGCGTGATGAAGAACATCGACGAGATCGACGGCCATATCCGCACGCTGGCGCACAATTGGGAGTTCGACCGCATCGCGCGTATCGACCTCGCCATCCTGCGCCTCGCGATTTTCGAGATGCTCCATCGCAAGGACATCCCGCCGGTCGTCTCGATCAACGAAGCGATCGACCTGTCGAAGAATTTCTCCACCGCCGACTCGAAGCGCTTCATCAACGGCATCCTCGACCGCATGAAGGACAAGGCCGGCCGCGACGCGCGCAAAGCCAGTAGCGAGTAGCGGGTAGTGAGTAGCGAGCATTTCAATCTTCCGATGGACGGACTCAGTGGCGGCGGGCTACTCGCTACTCGCTAGTCACTACTCGCTACTGCTCTTCCATGTTTTCCCTCTTCAAGAAATTCAAAGACGGCCTGACCAAGACGGTCGCGGCCATCGCGGCGAAGACGCACGGACTTTTCGGCGGACGGAAAATCGACGCGGCGTCGCTCGATGAACTCGAGGAGGCGCTCTACACCGCGGACTTCGGCGTCGAGACGACGACCGAGATTCTTGAGCAAATCAAAACGGCCTACCGCAAGGACCCGACGCTCCAGGGGCGCCAGGCAGCCGAGATCGGCGCCGCGGTGTTGAAGCGCGTGCTCGAAGGAGCCGAAGGCACGCTCGCCGCGCCCGCGGTCAAGCCGACCGTGATCGCGATGATCGGCGTCAACGGCTCCGGCAAGACGACCACGACGGCCAAGCTCGCGCACAAAATGAAAGGCGACGGCCAGACGGTCATCGTGGCCGCGTGCGACACGTTCCGCGCCGCCGCGGTGGAGCAGCTCAAGAGCTGGGCGACGCGGCTGAACATCGACATCGTCGCCAGTCACACCGGCGCGGACGCGGCCGCAGTGGCCTTCGATGCGTGGCAGGCCGCCAAGTCGCGCAACGCGGATTGGCTGATCGTCGACACGGCGGGCCGGCTGCACACGAAGAGCAATCTCATGGACGAGCTCGCGAAGATCCGGCGCGTGCTCCAGAAGAACGACGCCAGCGCGCCGCAGCACCGCTGGCTCGTCGTCGACGGTTCGCTCGGCAGCAACTCGATCGAGCAGGCGAAAGTGTTTCACCAGAGCTTCGGGCTCACCGGTCTGATCGTCACCAAGCTCGATGGCACGAGTCGCGGCGGTGCGATTGTCGGCATCTGGCGGCAGTTGAAGATTCCGATCTACTTCATCGGTCTCGGCGAGCAGCCGGACGATCTGCAGCCGTTCTCGATCGAGAATTACAGCCGCGCGGTGTTCGGCCTGGAGTGACATGCGCGCGCTGGCCTTCGCCTTCATTGCAGCGTGGCTGGCGATGGCGGTAAACGCACAGGAGCGTGCCGACACGTGGCGGTTGAGCTCGAAGGAGACGCGCGATGCCGTGCGCGGAACGGTGGAGGCACAAGTCGCTGCGCTGCGGGCCGGAAGATTGGCCGAGGCTTACGATTTTGCCGCCAGTGGCATCCGTCGCCAGTTCACGCCGCCGGTGTTCGCGGCGATGTTGAAGCGCGGCTACCCGGCGATCCTCGATCATCGGCGCTTTGAGGCGGGCACCGTGCGCGACGATCGCGACCGTCGCGCGCAGGTGGTTTATACTTTCATCGACGCGCGCGACACCGAGCGGCGTTATCGCTACACACTCGTGCGCGAGAATGACCGCTGGCTGATCGAAGGCGTCGTGCCGGCGTTGCCGGACAAGCAGCCGAGCATTTAGCGGATCTTCGTCGCGACGGAGCGGAAGCCGTGAGGCTTTCGCGATTGGGCGGCGAGGTTTGGCCGAGCTAAATTCTTACGAATTCCGCTACGATGCCGTCGCGGGGCCGATGTCTCGGCCTTCGCGGCTTGGCGATCAAAACAAGCCGCTGAAGCCGACCACCTAAATTTAGGTGGTTTTAGGGCAGGGAATTTCGGCCCTAGCCGGTAAGCTCCGAGCCAGTTTTCGCCCCGGCAACGGGTGCGAGAGGTGACCAACGGGGCTCGCAGGTGTTCACTGGCCCGTGACACTGCGAGCCCCAACTTTTTTGGCATGGGGCGGACAAAGAAAAAGGCGCGGCTGGGAGGCCGCGCCGGAATCGAGAGAGCGTTTGAGGTGGGTTACTTGACCTCGCCCATCAGCTTTTTCACCCACGGCGTCAGCGCGAGCAGCACGACGAAGGCGAGGCCGACCCAACCGGCTTGATGCAGGAAGAAGTCCGAGAGCGCCTTCGGGTCGGTGGCGGTGAAGTCGCCGGCGAGCGTGCCAGCGAGTTTGTTGCCGAGTGCGGCGGCAAGGAACCACACGCCCATGACGAGGCCGACGAGATTGGCCGGGGCGAGTTTGGTCATCGTGCTGAGGCCAACCGGGCTGAGCGCGAGTTCGCCGACCGTCTGGAGGAAGAACAAACCGATGAGCCATGCCGGGCTGATGCGGCCTTCCGCGGTGAGTTGCGCGGCCGGCACCATCAGCACGAACGACAGCGCCAGGAAGAAGAGACCGAACGAGAACTTGATCGGGCTTGGGATCTTCGGGCCCCATTTGATCCAGACCCACGCAAAGATCGGCGAGAGCGCGATGACGAAGATCGAGTTCACCGATTGGAACCACGACGACGGGAACGCGAATCCGAACACCTCCGTGCGCGTGAGCTGGTCGGCGAAGAGCGAGATCGTGGAGCCGGCTTGCTCAAACACCGCGCAGAAAATCAGGTAAGCGAGCGCGAACACGAACACGGCGGCCATGCGCTTTTGCGCCGGGTCTTTGCGCGTGCCGAACCAGATGATGGCGAGCACCGGCACGATGACGTAGCCGTAGGTGATCCAAGCGAAATTGGGATTGGTGTCCGACAACCGCACGAGGCCGAACACGAGCGCCGAGGCGCCGAGCACGAGCAGCAGCTTGCCCCACGGACGCGCGACTTCCGGCGCAGGCGCGTGGCCGACGTCGGCCAGACGGTGCTTTTGCAGCACGTAGATGACCAGGCCGATCACCATGCCGATGCCGGACATGGCGAACGCGAAGTGCCAGCTGCGGTTCGGATCGAAGCCGAGGTTGGCGATGAAATTCTTTGCGATCGGGTGCTGCGCGACGAAGCCCGTGAGCAACGGCGCGAGGAACGCGCCGATGTTGATGCCCATGTAGAAAATCGAGAAACCCGAGTCGCGCCGCGGATCGTCCTTCGAATAAAGCGAGCCGACCATCGTGCTGATGTTGGGCTTGAGCAGGCCGGTGCCGCACGCAACGAGCGCGAGGCCGAGGTAGAAGAACGTCGTCGAATGCACCGCGAGCGAGAAGTAGCCCAGCGCGATGATCACGCCGCCCCAGAACACCGTCGCGCGCGCGCCGAGGAAGTTGTCGGCGATGTAGCCACCCGGGATCGAGAGCATGTAGACGCTCATCGTGTAGGTGCCGTAGATGATGCCGGCGGTCTTGTTGTCGAAGCCGAGGCCGCCCTTCGCGAGCGGGGCAACCATGAACAACGTGAGCAGGGCGCGCATGCCATAGTAGCCGAAGCGCTCCCAAAGTTCGGTGAAGAACAGGTTCGTGAGGCCGCGCGGGTGGCCGAAAATGCCACTTTCGTCGCGCGCCGGGGAAGAGGCGGGGTGCTGCATGAGCGGCGATGAGGGCGATTTCGCGAACCGAGGGCAAGCGCGCAGGTCGGCCGAGCCCCGGGTAAATTGGATCAAGCCGCATTCGACAACGCGCCGCTCGCGCACTCAATGGCTCCGGTGTCCGCGCCCGTCCTGATTCTCTACGCCACTGTTTCCGGCAACGCGGAGGAACTGGCGCACGCCGCGGCGACGGAACTAGGCGCGCGTGGACGCGAGTTGGTCGTGGAAAACGCCGCCGACTTTGCCGTCGCGCGCCTACGCGAGTTCGCCGTCGCGCTCGTCATTGCGAGCACGTGGGGCGAGGGCGAGCCGCCGCCGGATGCGGCCGAGTTCTGGGCGGCGCTCGCCGCACCGGAGCTGCGGCTGGAAACGCTGCGTTACGCGGTGCTGGCGCTGGGCTCGTCGAGCTACCGCGATTTTTGCGGCGCCGGGCGCGTGCTCGACGAGCGCCTCGCCGCGCGCGGGGCACGACGGCTGCTCCCCCGGCGCGACTGCGACACGAAGTTCAAAACCGATTTTAAGGAGTGGCTCCACGAGGTCGAAGGAGCTCTGGACGCCCAGACATGAACCGAAATCAGATGCAGCTTGCGCGGGACGAGGTAGGACCGGTCTTTGACCGGTCCCAAGCCAACCGATGCAAGATGGGCCGGTCACAGACAGGCCCTACCTCATGAAACCCGAACGCCAGCTTGCCGCCAAACTCAGTCGCATCCTCGTCGGCCTCGGTCTCACCGAGGCGGCGGCGGCCGGCGCGGTGTTTGCCGATGCGCGCGAGGAAGTGCTCGCCGTTCAGGCTCTGAACGAACTCCCGGCCGGCGAAGTGCGCGTTTTTCTACCGCCCGGCGGCGTTCACTCCGACACGCCGCTCCTCATCGCCCTCGATGGCCAGAGCATGGCGGCGTGGAAACTCGCCGAGACGATCCAGCGCCTCGCCGTTGCCAACGAGATCACTCCGCCGCTCGTCGTGGCGATTGCCGCGACCGCTGATCGCATCGAGGAATATGGCCTCGCGCGCACGCTCGACTATGCCGGTCGCGGCAAGAAAGCGGCCGCGTTTCAGCGCCGCGTGCTTGAGCACGTGATTCCCGCGGTCCGCCAGCGCTACGGCCTGAAAGCCGACCCGGCCCGCACCGCGATCATGGGCGCGTCGCTCGGCGGGTTGAGCGCGTTCGACCTCGCATGGGCGCATCCCGACGTGTTCGGCGCGGTGGGCGTATTTTCCGGTTCGCTCTGGTGGCGTGGCGAAGACGGCGACTGGCGCGCCGCGCAGCGCTCGCGTCTCGCGCACCGCCTCGTGCGCGAAACCGCCGCGAAGCCCGCGCTGCGCCTGTGGTTCGAAGCCGGCACCGCAGACGAGACCGACGATCGCGACGGCAACGGCGTGATCGATGCCATCCAGGACACCACGGAGCTGATCGACGAGCTCACCGCGAAAGGTTTCCGGCGCGACGTGGACGTGACTTATCACGAGATCGCCGGCGGCCAGCACCACGAGTCCACCTGGGCCGAGGCGCTGCCGGTTTTTCTCAAGTGGGCGTTCCCGCGCCGCTAGCGACTGCTCACGCTGTCGATAAAATCCAAGAGGTGACGCTCGTAGTCACGTCCGGCCGCGCCATAGAGATCGACGTGACCGGCCTTGGGCACCAGCCAAAGGCGCTTGAGGCTCGTCGCGGTCGCGTAGAGCGCGCGCGTGTCGTCGGCTGTCGTGTAGGGATCGTTTTCCCCGCTGAGGATTAGCACCGGGCATCGCAGCTGGGTGATCGTTCGGCATGGCGCAATGGCTCGCGCCGTAGCGCCGATTCGCCACTCCGCGATCGGACGCATCAGCAGCCCGGCAAACCAGCCCGGCAGGTGCAGCGTGTGGCGGAAACGCCGATCCACGGCCGTCGCCAAATCGGGGAAAGTGGCTTCGAGCACGGCCCAGCGCACGGCGGTCGGCAATTCGTCGGCCGCGAGCGCAATCGTGGCACCGCCCTGCGATGCCCCGATGCAACCGACTTCGGTCGCCCCGCGTGAGCGCACGTAGTCGAGCGCGCCGAGCAGGTCGCGGGTTTCCTGCAGACCGAACGTTACACGTTCGCCCTCGCTCTCGCCGTGGCCGCGCGCGTCGTAGAGCAGCACGGCGTAGCCGCGACTGCGTAACAGGCGGGCGCGAGCGATCATTTGACTGCGGGTAGAGCCGTTGCCGTGAAGCAGCACTGCAGCCCGGACCGAGCTCTCGTAGGGAACGAACCAGCCGTGGAGCATGATGCCATCGCGCGCTGCGAAGCGCACTTCCTCGACCGCGAAGCCGAAGTCCGCGGGCAGAGGTCGCACCGCGCGACGCTGCGCGCCGGTGAACTGAAACGCGAAAAGCACCGACACCGCCAAGGTGACGACACACAGCCCGACCACCGTCGCGCCAATCACGCGAGCACGGCGCGACCACGGGCGGCGAATCACGCGGAGACGGTTCACAGAACCGCAAGATGGCAGACCCGTGCACCGCGCCAAGCACGCGCTGCACCCAAAAGGAACAAGCGCAGTTTCAACCCTTCGCGACGGAACGCCGCAGCCACCAGATCATGAAACCGCTGATCGCGAGTGCTGCGGGCGTAAGGCCGCCGAGCGCCCAGAGAATCTTGATCGTCAGGCCGCCGAAATCGCCGAAGTGCAGCGGGCGAAAGCTGTCGACGATCCGCGCCCACGCGCCGGCGGCGCGCAGGTCGTTGGTCGATTGGTGCGCGCCCGTCTTCGCGTCGTAGACGATCGTGCTGCCGTAGGGACTCGTGAGCCAGGAGCGCGGCTCGACCGTGCCCCAAAACGTGATCGTCGGCGCGGCGGGATCGCTGGGCAGCGAAATGAAATTGCCGCGGAAACCGGCCAGGCGCTGGGCGGCGTCGTGCGCCAAGGTGTCGAGCGAGAGCGTCGAGGCGTAGAGGCGTTGCTCGATTTTCTTTTGTTCGTGTTCGCCGACGATCCACTCGCCGATGACGTGGGTGAAGTTCCAGTAGGCGCCGGTGAAGCCGAGCACGAGGTTGAAGGCGACGGAGGTGATGCCGACGAATTTGTGCAGATCGGAAAACAGGATGCGCGCGCCGCGCCGCCAGCGGAGCGTGAGGAAATTTTTCCAGAACTCGCGGTAGAGCCACACGCCGGTGACGCCGAGCGCGAGCAGCAGCAAGCCGAACGTGCCGACGATCAGCAGGCCGGCGTGATCGGCGAAGAACGCGTAGTGCAGATCGAGCAGCCAGCCGGTGAGCGTCGTCGTGCCGAGGCGCGGCGACGCGAGCAGGCGGCCGGTGTAGGGATCGAGCGTGGCGACGAGCCACTCGGTGTCGCCGCGCTTGATCACGTAGAGGACGTCGGCCAGTGCCGGTTCCTCGTAGCGCGGCAGCCAGCCGGTGACCTCGTGATCCGGCAGCTGCCGCTGGGCGTGCGCGAGCAGCGTGTCGAGCGGCAGGCGCCCGGCGGGCGTCGGCGTGACGTGCATGAGCTCGCGGTTGAACAGCGTCTCCAGTTCCTCGTGGAAGACGAGCAGGCTGCCGCTGAGGCCGATGACGAGCAGGCCGAGTCCGGCGGTGAGACCGAGCCACGAGTGAAGTTGCCAGAGACGTTTGCGCATGGAGAGGAGAGAGAGTTGCGGGAGAGCGGCGGCGGTGACGAGGCGGTGAGGTGGAACGCGTTGACCTCAACGCGTTCTCGTCTGAGCGCGTTGGGGGCAACGCGCTCCACCTTGGCTGATGAGATTGGTGAATGAGGTAGGGCGAATCGTTCCGACGAGCCGCGCGGCTCACCCGGAGGGTTCGCCCTACCTTGGGAAGCACGTCGCGCTAGAGTTTGTATTCGAGGGCGAGCGAGAACTGGCGCGGGGCGCCGTAGATGGCGCCGAACTGGACGGTGCGCAGGTATTTCTCGTCGGTGAGGTTGTCGACGTTGAGGCGCAGGGTGGCGGCCGGCGTCAGCTCGTAGGCGGCGAAGCTGTTGACGAGCAGGTAGGAGTCCTGCCGCACGGCGCCGGCTTTGAAGACGTCGGACTGCCAGCGCAGGCCGGCACCGAGTTTGAGTTCGGCCAGGCCGGGCAGCCGCGTATCGGCGCGCAGGCTGACGATCGTGCGCGGAACCCATTCGTAGATATCGTTGCCGTCCGGACCGGTGAGCTCCATGCGGGTGAAGCCGGCGGTCAGGTTGGTGTTGGGCGCCACGCGGCCGGTGGCTTCGAACTCGAAGCCGCGCGATTTCACGTCCTTGGGGGCGTAGTAGGATTGCTGGGCGACCGGATCGAAACCGGCTTCGGTGGCGAGGCCGATTTGTTTCGCGTCGAAGAGGGCGGCGGTGGTCAACAGGCGGCGATTCAACCATTCGGCTTTGAGGCCGATTTCGGCGTTCGCGCCTTTCATCGGGGCAAGGAAACGGCCGTTGATGTCGCGCTGGTCCTGCGCCTGGAAAATGTCGGAGTAGGAGGCGTAGGCGAGGATGCTGTCGGTGAGATCGTAGGTGAGGCCGGCGTAGGGGCTGACTTTCTCGGTGGTCTCGTTGTCGAGGTTGACGCCGCCGCCGTAGATCGAGGTGCCGTCGCGCTGGAGGTGGATGGCGTTGAGGCCCGCGATGGCCTTCAAGCGGTCGGTCAGGGCGAGGCGTGTGGCGGCGTAGACGCGGGTGAGTTTCTGCTCGCCGTCGTTGCCGACGCTGGTCGCACCCCAGACGGGCTCAGCGTAGGCGTTGCCCGCATACGGAAAGGCCGGAAGGACGGCGCTGGGGGAGCTGATGATGGAATAGGTTTCGGAAAACGTTTTTTGCTTCGAGAGACTCAGGCCCACGATCGTTTCGTGGCGGCGGCCGAAGGCGTCGAAGTGGCCGATGAGGTTGGCGTCGACGATATCGCTCTCGGATTCGGAGTCGCTGCGGTAGGGCCAGCCGAGGAGACCGGTGCCGTCGGCATTGAGCGCGCCGGTGAGCGAGTAGGCGTAGAAGAGCTTCACGGCTTCGTCGCCGGTGCGGTGGTTGTAAGTGAGCTTCGCTTCCCAATCGCGGGAGAACGTGTGCGCGTATTCGACGAAGGCGCTGGCGGAGCGCAGCTCCCACCGCGTCCAGTCCTGCGAGGGAGAGGCGGAGGAATCGAATTCGGCTTGGGTGCCGTCGGCGCGCAGGAGTGTCAGCGAGCCCCAGAAGGGCGAGCGCTGCAGGGAGTCGGTGTAGGTGAATCCCGCGGTGAGCGCGCCGGCGGAGCCGATCTGGCCTTCGACCACGCCGTAGAGCGTGGTGCGGCGATCGCCGAGCGCGCGCAGGTAGGAATCCTTGTCTTCGTGCGCGACGACGAGGCGGGCGGCCCAGGTGCCGGAGGTGGTGAGGACCTGGTTGTAGTCGAGCGCGGCACGCTTGAGATCGTGCGAGCCGGCGCGGAGGACGAGTTCGCCGCCGTTGTGGTTGGTCGGGCGCTTGCGCACATAGTTGAGAGTGCCGGAGGCGTTGCCCACGCCGGTGAGAAGACCGTTGGCGCCGCGGATCAGCTCGATGCGGTCGAAGAGGTAGGTGTCCTGCTGGCCGACGACCAGGCCCCAGTCGTTGGTCATGCCGAGGCCATCGACTTGGGTGAGCATGATGTCGAACCCGCGGGCGCTGTAGGAAGTGCGGTTGGTTTCCCACGCGTCGACGGTGAGGCCAGTGCCGAGGCGCAGCGCTTCATTGCTATCGGTCGTGGCGAAGTCGCGCATGGCCTCCTGGTCGATCGTGCTGATCGATTGCGGCGTGTCCTTGATGGTCAGCGGCAGATTGGTCGCGCCCTTGGACGTGCGGTGTTCGCGCTTGGCGGTGACGCCGAATTTCTCGAGCACGACCGGGGCGTTGTCCGGTGCGGTCTGCGCGCGAGCGAGCACGGCGAGGGCGACGAGCGCCGCGCCGTAGCGAAGGAGTTTAGGCTGAGGAACAGCGGTGTGTTTCATGGTGAATGCGGTGAAAACGGATCGAAAAAAAGGACCTGCCCGCACCGGGCGCCGGCGTTGTCGTGATTTTCCGAGCCACGACATGCGCAGGCGGCGGCCCGGCACGGGCAGGCAAGTCAGGTGCGCTCGCGGAGATGGGCCGCGCGACGACGCGCGCGACACCGAGCGTGGGCGGCCGCGTTTTCGGCGCCGACGTTCAGGAGCGTAAGGAAAGTGAAGTTGGGCTCAGCCGGGTAGCAGCGGAACGTGGTCATGACGTGCAGCGATCTGCACACGTCGTGGCTCGGAAAAGTCGGTGCGGTCGGCGCGCGTCGCGCGGCTCCCGCGCGCCAGCGCCCGCCCGGCGGCAGCTGCAGCGCGCGCGGCGGGATTCAGCAAAGTGTTTCCATCCGCCGCGGCCGGGATCTGCCTCGCACCGTGAACACGGTGGCATCCGAACCGAAGAGGGATCCGGAGAACGAAGGCGGACGGATGGAAAAAGAAAATCATGACGCCGCGTGGATGCTGAGGATGAACGCGACGAGCAGCGCGACGGCGGCGAGGAGGCCGAGGACGAATTGCAGATCGGCGCGACGCTGCGGAGTCATGGTGGCAGGCGGAGTCATGGGCGTGGTTTAGCCGGCGCGGCTGATGGGTTGGGCCGCGAAGAGATCCTGCGCGGGCACGAAGATGCCGACGCGCGCTTGCGGGCACAGGCACGCGAGGCGGCAGATGAAGCAGAAGATCGGCTGCTCGCCGCCAGCGGTGGCGGGCGGAAGGTGCAGCGTGATGGTGGCGGCTTCGCGCGGATTCGCCGGCTCTCGCGTCACGATGTTCAGCACGTGGCCCGATTTTTCCGCGCAGAACGCGACGGCGCGCTCGAGATTCAGCGCGGCCGAAGCAGGCGCGTGAATTTCGCAGAGGAGCGCGGTGTGGTCGGCGGGCGTCACGGCGGGCGAGAGCGATTTTCAGGCGGCGGATTTCGCGTGGCCGGGATGGGACGCGTTGACCTCAAGGCGTTCGCGCGTGAGCGCGTTGGGGTCAACGCGCTCCACCTGAGCGGTGCGGACTTCGGCGGAAGCGAAAGCGAAACGGACGTGCGCTTGCGCGGGCAATTCGCCGTCGCGCGCGAGCGGCGCGAGGGCGGAGTTGATGACTTCGCCGACGCGTGCGGCGTCGAGCGGGAAGGCGTGCGCTGCGGCCGGCGTATTGCGGGCGAAGCGCGCTTCGACGCGGAAGGTGCGATGCGCCCAGCAGCGGACGCGGTAGAACGCGAGGTAGTGGCGGCCGTCGAGCAGCGAGCGCACGCGGAAGAATTGCGCGATGCACGCGGCGGCGTCGCGCTGCTCGGTGGCGAGACTGCGCAGGTCGAGCACGGCGTCGAAGAGTTCGCGGTCGCGCGGATCGAGCTCCGCCAGGAGTGCGTCGAGCGTCGCGAGGCCATCGTGAAACGGACAGAGCGATGCGGCGGCGGTGCGCGCGGCAGAGCGGGAGAGGAAGGACGGTGCGGCCAGCGTGGTCACGGCGTTGAAACTGATACCTGTTCTCAAATCGGTTTTCGAAAAAAGCGCCGGAGGAGGAGCCGGCGCGTGAGGGCGCGAAATCTTTCGGCGGGTTACTTGAGGAAGCTCTTCAGCATCCAGGCGGTTTTCTGGTGCCACTGGATGCGGCCGATCGCGAGGTCCTGCGTCTCGAGATCATTGGCGGCGCCGGCGGTATCGCGGAGTGCAACGGCGTCAGCGATGGCTTTCTCGTGTGCGACGACGAGCCCGGCGACGTAATCCTTCGCCGCGACGGGCGTGGAAAATTCTTCGATGCCGGACTCGCTGGCGAAGTTGCGCAGGCCGCCGATTGTGTAGGCGTCGAGCGCGCGCACGCGTTCGGCGATTTCGTCGATCGCTTCGAAGAGGCCTTCATATTGCGCTTGGAAGGCTTGGTGCAGGGAGAAGAAGTCCGAGCCTTCGACGTTCCAGTGCGCGTAGTGCGTGTTCGCCATCATAGCGTAGGAGTCGGCGAGGAGGAGATTGAGGCCTTTGACGACGGCGGAATCGGACTTGGTTTTGGCGGGTGTGGTAGCGGTTTTCATCGAGGGGAAGCGTAGCGCAGATTGACGGGCGAGCAAATCGGGCGGGTTTCAGGAAGTCGCCTCCGGGGCTTTGTCGCGGCGGCCCAAAAAGCGGCGCCACGAGAGCGCGAAGCCGGTGTAGACGAGAACGCAGCCGCCGACGCAAGCGAGTCCGGCGACGAGCTGACCGACGAGGCCGAGCGCTTCGCCGGTGTGGAGAAAACGGGTCCACGTGCGCGCGCGACGGCCGGGCGTGAGATTGTCGAAGGTCTCGCGGCGGAGTTGTTCGCCGGTGAAAGGATTCAGGTGGAGCGTGACGGTCGCGGTGCGTGGCCAGGCGTCGGGCTCGCGCACGACGACAGTCGCGGGCTGCGGCGCGGTCGGGCGCGGCGACGATGATGCGTCGGGAGCGGTGCCGCGGGCTTCGCGCCCGGCGCCGGCGTTGCCGAGGCGGAGCGTGAAAGACGTGGCGCTCGGTTCGAGCGTGCGGGCGTGGGCGAGCAGCGCGTCGTGGTCGAGCGGGCGCGTGGCGCCTTCGGGGCGAACGACCGTGAGCGCGGGACCGGCCGGCGCGGCGGGGGGGCCGGGCGGCGGCGGTGTTTCGCCGAAGAGTTGGAAGACGCCGTTGGAGGCCCAGCGGTAGGAGATCGGCAGCGCCGTCAGCGTGAGGACGATGAGCACGGGCGCGCACCAGAGGCCGAAGGCATTGTGCCAATTGAAGTCGCGCGCTTTGCCGGTGAGGCGCCAGTTGAAGAGCGCGACGGCGCGGACGCTGCGCCAGCTGAGATGACGCGGCCACCAAAGATACAGGCCGGAGAGCGCGAGGAAGCAGAAAGCGAGATTGAAGGCGCCGTTGATGGCTTTGCCGATTGGGCGGTGGTCGCCGCTGAGCGCGAGCCAGCGATGCCACTCCTCGAGCGTGTGGAGAAAATCGTGGACGCGCGTCGAGGCCGGCGTGCGAACTTCGCCGGTGTAGGGATTCGCGTAGAGCGCGGCGTCGCGGCCGAGTTGAAACGTCACGGCGTCGCGCGGATCGGCGGAGACGACGATCGCGGTCGGCTTCGCGTCGGGTTGCGCGGCGCGGATGCGCTGCGTGAGTTCGGCGAGAGGGAGACGCGTGGCGTGGGCGGGAACTTCGACGCGGCGCGCGTCGCGTTCGGACCAAGCGACGAGTTGCTTTTCGAACGCCAGCGCCACGCCGGTGAAACACATGATGCCAATGGCGATGCCGCCGATGAGACCGGCGGCGAGGTGGAGCCAGAAGAGGACTTGGCGGATGAGTTTCATGCAGCGGCGGAGACGCGCGCGGGAAATGGAAAATCTAGGGTGAGGCGCAGGGGCGAAAAAGGGGAGCGCGCGGGCCAAACCATTTACCCGCGCGCTCCGGGAGCACTCAGAAGGTCGTGGTGACGCTCACGCGGAACGCGCGCGGAGAGCCGGGCGTGATGTTCGTGTTGGTGTGGGCGCTGGAGTAGTAGTCGCGGTCGAGGATGTTCTCGACGTTGAGTTGGGCGCGGACGCGGTCGTTGATGCGGTAGAACGCGGCGGCGTCGAAGCGGACGAAGCTCGGCAGGCGCACGGTGTTGTCGGTGGAGGCGAAGATTTCGTCGCGGTAGATCGCGCCGAGGCCGAAGCCCCAGTCGCGGCTGAGATCGTAGCGGTTCCAGAGCGAGAACGTGTGGCGCGGGAGTTGCGCGAGGCGCGCGCCGGCTTTGATCGTGGCTGATTGGTCGGAGAGAATTTCGCCGTCCTGATAAGCGTAGCCGCCGGAGATGCTCCAGTTGCGGGCGACGCGGCCGGTGATGCCGACTTCGAGGCCCTTGGCGCGCTGGCCGTCGATGAGGACCGATTTGGTGGAGTCGGTCGGGTCGGTGATCGCGACGTTGGTGCGATCGAGGCGATAGACGGCGGCGCTGAAGGAGAGTTCGGGGCGGAGGTCCCACTTCAGACCGACTTCGTAGTTTTTGAACTCTTCGGGATCGAGGTTGCGGTTGGTGAGGCTGAGCGAGGAGAGCTGTTCGCCGGCGCGCGGGACGAACGACATGCTGTAGCTGGTGTAGAGCGAGAGATTGGCGGCGGGCTTGAGGACGAGGCCCGCGCGCGGGGAGAGCATCTCGTCGGCGGATTCGAGCGTGGCGCCGGTGCGGTTGTTGCGGAAGTCGACTTCGAAGCGGTCGTAGCGCACGCCGACGATGCCGAGGATGTGCGGCGTGAGTTCGATCTGGTCCTGCGCATAGACGCCGACGGTGCGGGCGACGCCGTGGTTGTCGGCATCGGTCGCGCTTTGGCGGAAAACGGCCGGGATCGTGGTGCGTGGGTTGGAGAGCGGGACTTGGATCGAGGTGGTGTTCGGCGCGACGGAGTCGAAGTAGGCGGTCTGACGGTTGTTGTCGGTGACCTGGCGGCCGAGTTCGACGCCGGTGAGGATCTGGTGCTTGAGGCTGCCGGCGTCGACGTTCCAGACGAGGTCGGTCTGGTTGAAGAGATTATCGCGTTGCGTGCCGTTGTTGTAACCTTGGAGCGCGACGGTCGTGCCGGCGGCGTTCACGGCGCCGGGGAAGATGTTTTGGTAGAACTTGTCGTAGGTGGAGTAGCGCGTGTGGTTGCGCAGGGTGAGGTTGGCGTTGAAGCGATGGTCGACGGTGGCGAACGCGGTGTGGACGGAGGCTTCGACGGGGCTTTGCGCGGGGTTGCCGAAGAAGGTCGATGGGTCGACGGCGAGCGGGCGGCCTTGGTAGGACGAGACGCCGCGGTCGGCGGTGCGCTCGTCGTGGAAGTATTCGTAGCCGACGCGGAGCGTCGTGGCTTTCGAGAGCAGGTAGCGGAAGGTCGGGTTGATGCCGTAGCGTTTGATCGAGACGTCGTCGCGGTAGCTGCCGCTGTCTTCGTAGAGGCCGGTGACGCGGTAAGAGAACGTGTCGGAGAGCTGGTCACCGAAATCGAGCGTGCCGCGGTATTGTTCCCAGGAACCGATCTGGATCGTGGCTTCGCGGTGGCTGCGGCCGTTGGCTTGCTTCGCGACGCGGTTGATGAGGCCACCGGAACCGCCGCGACCAAAGATCATAGCGTTCGGGCCTTTGAGAACTTCGACGCGGTCGACGTTGTAGAGGTCGCGGAAGTATTGGACGTCGTCGCGGACGCCATCGATGAAGAAGTCGGCGGTCGTGCTGTTGCCGCGGAGGACGGGCGTGTCGCGGTTGCCTTCGCCTTGCGCGATGCCGACGCCGGGCACGTAACGGGTGACGTCGCCGATGTTCTGCATCGCTTGGTCGTCGATCAGCTCGCGGGTGATGACGGAGATGGATTGCGGAACGTCGACCAGCGCGGTGTCGGTCTTCGTCGCGGTGACGCTGTGCTGGACGGCGTAGAGGTTCTTTTCCTTACGGCCGTTCACTTCGAACTGGGCGAGGCGGACGACCTCGTTGGACGGCGGGAGGTAGCTCGGCGTGTCGCCGGCGTCATCGGCGCGGAGGGCGGCGGTCGCGCTGAGGGCGGCGAGCGCAGCGCACGTGGCGGAGCGGCGGAAGGAGAGCGAGGCGTGGAGGTGCATGGAGGTTGGTCTGCGAGAAATTGAGAACGGGTCGCAGTGCACATGCGACCCAATCTCACGTCAAGTTGGATTTGAGAATTTGTCTCAAAGTGACGCAAGAAGTGCATTGGATGCGCGGATGACCGAATGGCGGTTTGACCGGCGCGGCCGATTGCGCTCTAACGCTCTCGTGACTCAAACCCTTGAAGTTCAGCTTTCTGAACACAGTTATCCCATCCACCTGCGCCCGGGCGCGGTGCGGGAAGGCGTGGCGGCGGCATTGGCTGAAAAGGCGTGGGCGGGACGCGCGGCGGCGATCGTGACTGATCGCTCCGTGGCGGCCGTGCTCGGTTTGGCGGAGGGGGCTTCGCTCGCTGGGGCGCCGACGTTGGTGCTGCCGGCGGGCGAGGGAACGAAGAACGCAGCGCAGTTGGCCGAGGTGTGGGAATTTCTCGCGCAACACCGCATCGATCGTCGCGGCGTGCTGTGGGCGATCGGGGGCGGCGTCGTGGGCGATCTCGCGGGTTTTGCGGCGGCGAGCTATCTGCGCGGGATCGACTACGTGCAGGTGCCGACGACGCTGCTCGCGATGGTCGACAGCTCGGTCGGAGGGAAGACGGGGCTCAATTTGCGCGCGGGCAAGAACCTCGCAGGTGCGTTTCATCACCCACGCGCGGTGTATGCGTTCGCGGATTTCTTGCGGACGCTGCCGCCGCGCGAGTTCGCGGCGGGCGCGGCCGAGGTGATCAAATACGGCCTGCTCGCCGACGAAGCACTTTTCGCGCAGCTCGAGGCGCGGCCGCTTTCGCTCGCGCATCCCGACTTGCTCGCGATCGTGCGGCGCTGCTGTGAGATCAAGGCGCACGTCGTGCAGGCGGACCCGCGCGAGACGGCGGCGGAGGGTGGGCGCGCGTTGCTGAACCTCGGTCACACCTTCGGACACGCGATCGAGAACGTCGCTGGCTACGGCGCGTATTTGCACGGCGAGGCGGTGGCGATCGGACTCGCGGCGGCGGCACGGCTGTCGCGCGAACTGGGACTGGTGGACGATGCGGCCGTGGCGCGCGTGGAGCGTGTCGTCGCGGCGCACGCATTGCCGGTGCGTTTGCGCGAGCCGCTGAAACTGGAGGCGTTGTTCGCGGCGATGGCGCGCGACAAGAAGAACCGCGACGGTCAGCTGCGCTTCGTGGTCCTTGAATCGCTTGGCCGCGCCGCAACGCGGGGCGACGTGCCGCTCGCCCCGGTGGAGAAGGTCTGGCGCGAGGTGGGAGCCGCGGGCTAATTGCGGATTTCGGATTGCGGAATGCGGATTGCCGAGGAGGCGGGCCGTGGCCATAGGTTTCTGGTTGCGCGGAGAGCTATTCCGCAATCCGCACTCGCCAATCCGCAATCATCATGTCCGCCATCGACGAGGGCATCGTCCGTGAATACTTCGAGCAAGCCGGCTTCTTTGTGCGCCAGGCGCGCAAATACGCCCTGACCGCTCGCAAGGGCGCGGCCGACGAGGTGATCGATCTCGTGGTGTTCAATCCGGTATGGCAGCGCGGCTCGCGCAAAGCTGATTTCTTCCTCTTCGCGAACGAACTCCCGTTCGTCCACCGCGCGGTCGTGAGCATCAAAGGCTGGCACGCCGCCGGGCGGTTCACGCCGAGCACGCTGCGCAACCAGCCCGAGATTTTCCGCTTCCTTGAGCAGAGCGTGTTGAAGGAGGCCTCGCGTTTCTTCCCGACCGAGGTGGAAGACCCCGATGGCGCGGGACTGTTGAAAATCCTCGTGTTGCCGGGCCTGCCCACCGCGGAGCCGTTCCGCTCGCAGGCGGTGGCGATGCTGAAGGAAAAAGGCGTCGATGCGGTGATCTCGTTCCGCACCATGCTGCTCGATCTGATCGACAAGGTGGAACTCAACCGCAACTACGGCAAAAGCGACACGCTGCAGCTGATCCGCGTGCTTAAAAACTACGACCTGCTCCGCGACCCGCAGCTCGACCTGCTCTCCGAGCGCGTGACGAGCCGCCGCGAGAAGGAATGAGCGCGGGCGACCGAGCGGAGATGGCTGAAAAAGCATCAGAAGCGCCAAGTGGCCGCGACACGCGCTCTTCGCGCGTCGGCCCGCTGCGTGGAGGTGGAGCGCATTGACCTCCATGCGCTCGGACGTCCGCCCGGCGACGGAGATCCTTGAACGCGTTGGGGTCAACGCGTTCCACCGGTCAGCCGCCGACTGACTGTCCGTGCTCCGAAATCGCTCTGCATCCGGCACCCTCGGGCCAATCGAAAATCAAAAATCTAAAATCGAAAATTTCGTGATTCATCCCACCGCCATCGTCGAACCGGGCGCACAGCTCGGCGCCAACTGCACCATTCACGCGCACGCCATCGTGACCAAGCACGCCGTGCTCGGTGACGGCGTGGTCGTCCATCCGTTCGCGGTGGTCGGCGGTGATCCGCAATACCTGAAATTCGATCCCGCCACCGCGAGTGGCGTCGTGGTCGGGGCGGGCACCGTCATCCGCGAACACTGCACGCTCAACCGTTCGATCTACGCGGGCAAAAACACCGTCGTCGGCGCGCGCTGCTTCCTCATGGCCAACGCGCACGTCGGCCACGATTGCGAGGTGGCGGACGACGTCGTGCTCGCGAACAACGTTATGCTCGCGGGCCACGTCAGCGTGGGCAGCTACACGTTCGTGGGCGGCGGCGCGGGCATCCACCAATTCGTCCGCATCGGCGAGGGCGTCATGGTCGGCGGGCTCACTCGCCTGACAAAGGACGTCGCGCCGTTCCTGATGGTCGCCGAGCGCGACGAGGTGCCGGGTTTCAACTTGGTCGGTCTCAAGCGCCGCGGTTTCTCGCGGGCGGCGATCATCGAAATCAAAGCGTGCTACGCGCACGTGTTTGCGGGTGGCGATCCGCGTCCGCGCGCGGTAGCGAAACTCGCGGCCGGGGTGCAGAGCGCGGAGGCGAAGCGCTTCCTTGAGTTTTTCGCCGGCGGCAAACGCAGCTTCGCGCGACCGCACGCGGCGCATGCCGAAACTTCAGAGAGTTGAAACGCGCATGCCGCGGATCGCGGGGAATTTCCCTTTGGCCACAAAAAGCACAAAAAACTCAAAAAAGCCTTTTGCGCCCTTTGTGCTTTTTGTGGCCAATCCGGCTTGGGCGTTTTAGATGGAGTCCTCGCGGAGCCATCAGCTCTGCGCTAGCCATGCCCTCTGTGTTGAAAACGTATTCTTCCCTTCTCGCCTTCACCTGCGGCGATCCGGCGGGTGTCGGTCCCGAAATCATCGCGACGTGGCTCGGCTCGCATCCCGACGAGGCAAGCGATGTGGCCGTGATCGGTCCGGCGCTCTGGTTGGAATCACTGCCGGCGTGCGGTGCGAAGATCGCGGTCGGACTGGAGGATTTCGTTGCGACGCCCGGCAAACCGGACGGCGACAGCGCGCTCGTGGCTTGGGCGGCGATGGAGCGTGCGGCGGCGGGCACGAAGTCCGGCGAGTTTTCCGGCGTCGTGACCGGACCGATCAGCAAGGAACGGCTGGCGGCGGTCGGCTACGAATTTCCAGGGCAGACCGAATTTTTTGCGGCCCGCTGGGGCGGCGATCCGGTGATGTGCTTTTGCGGCGGCAAGCTGCGCGTGGCATTGGCCACGTGGCACGTGTCGTTGTGCGAGGTGCCGCAGTTGCTCGGTCCGCAGCTCTTGCACCGCACGATCGCCGCCGCCGACCAACTCGCGCGGGCCGACGGCATCGCCGCGCCGCGCATCGGCGTCTGCGGCTTGAACCCGCACGCGGGCGAGAACGGTCTGCTCGGCGACGAGGAACGCGATTTCCTCAATCCCGCCCTCGCGAAAACGCGCACTGAGTTTCCCGGTCTGTCGCTTTGCCAACCCGGCGACACGCTCTTCGCGCGCGCGCTGCGCGGGGAGTTCGACGTCGTCGTGGCGCTTTACCACGACCAGGGACTTGCCCCGCTCAAGGTGGTCGACTTCGACGAATCCGTGAACGTCACCCTCGGCCTGCCGCACGTGCGCACCAGCCCGGACCACGGCACGGCGTTTGGCATCGCGGGGCAGGGGAAGGCGAGCGCGACGAGCTTCACAAACGCGGTGGCGGTGGCGCGGCGCTTGATAAATCTCCGCAGCCGGCAATAACTCTGCGGGTGCTCCCGTCTGCTCCAGTCACTTTGCCCGAAGGCGTTCGCGAAGGTAATGAAAACCTCGTGCGCCTCACGTCGGACGCGGGCGCGAAGATCGCTGCGCTCATCGCGCGCGAGCAGCAGGGGGATTTTCTCCGCATCGCGATCACCGGCGGCGGCTGCAATGGCCTCAGCTACAAGCTCCGTTTCGTCCCGGAAGCCAAGCGTGGCGACATCCTCGTCCGCACCGGCGGCGCCGCCGTGCTCGTCGATCCGAAGACAGCGCTCTACCTGAAGGGCACGGTCCTCGACTACTCGCACAAGATGGTCGGGGGAGGCTTCAAGTTCGCTAACCCCAACGCCAAGGCCTCCTGCTCTTGCGGCGAGAGTTTCAGCGTGTAACCCTTTCCGGCGTTCCCCCCCGGTGCAACTTGCTCAAAAAGGGGTTGTCATCACTCGGGTTCGCGACAAGAAGACCGCCCGACCTACTCGGTTCAGCAAACCTAATTAATGGCACTTCCCTCCTCCTCCGGCGGTCCCCGCCAGCCCTACAATCGCGGCGCTCCGCGCAACAACGACCCCTACGCTCACATCAAGCGTAACGCGCGCATCAAGTCCCCCCAGGTGCGCGTCATCAGCCCCGAAGGCCGCCAGCTCGGCATCCTCGATACGCCGAAAGCGCTCGCCCTCGCGCAGCAGTTCAACCTCGACCTCGTCGAAGTCGCGTCCGCCGCCGTCCCGCCGGTGTGCCGCATCATGGACTTCGGCAAATACATCTACGAGGAGCAGAAGAAGCAGACTCACTCGAAGCCGGCCGGCACGAAGCTCAAGGAAATCGAGTTCACCGTCCGCATCGAGAAACACGATTTCGAAACCAAGGTGCGCCACGCCGAGGAGTTCCTCGACGAGGGCAGCAAGGTGAAGCTCCGTCTGAAATTCCGCGGCCGCGAAATGGCGCACACCGAGATGGGCTTCGACGTCATGAAGCGCGCCTTGGCTGATCTCGAGACGATGGGCCACCCCGACGCGCCACCGAAGCTCACGGGCAAGCAGATCAACGTGATGCTCACGCCGAATCCGGTGAACAAGCGCAAGCCGAAGTATCTTGTCCGCGAAGCCGCGCCGACCCAGGCGTCTGCGAATCACGGTAACGATCACGGCTCCGTGCCTGCGCCGCAGGCCTGACGCGGATCGCCGCACGGCGCCGCTGAGCATGATGAGGGGCTTCGTCGCTGCGATCACGCTGGTCGCAGCGGCGTGGATTGCGGTCGTGCACGCCGCCGCCGCACCCTTGCGTGCTCCGCCCACTCGCCCCGGTGCCGTGCTTGGCGTGACCGAGTGGCCGACCGCGCGACTTTACGGCGACGAGTATGTCGACCTCGCCGTCATTGCGAAGAAAGTTGGCCTGAAGTTCGCCCTTTCCGGCAAAAAGGCCACGCTCAGCGACGGTGGGCGCGTGCGGTGTGTGTTCGAGGACGTCGAACGTGACTTCCACCTGGATGGCATCCGCATCCACATGACCAAGCCGGTGGTCGCTTCGGCCGACAGCCTGTGGATCACCAAGCTCGATGCCGAGGAGACCGTGCTGCCGCTGTTTCGACCGGCAGATCTCGCGAGCCAGCTGCCGCTCGGCGCGCCGCGCATGATCGTGCTCGACCCCGGACACGGCGGCACCGATCCCGGCACGGAGAACCGCAAGGCTAGTATCACCGAAAAAGCCGCGGCGCTCGACGTGGCGTTGCGCGTGCGAAAGCTCCTGCTGGCGCGCGGCTATCAGGTGAAGATGACGCGCGAGGGCGACACGCGCTTCTCTGGCAATCCGCGCGTCGATCTGCCGATGCGCGCCGCGTTCGCGAACAAGGCGCTCGCGGATCTGTTCGTCAGCATTCACTTCAACAACGCCCCCGAAGCGATCAAGGGCGTCGAGACCTACACGCTGCCGCCGCAGCACATGCTTTCGACCGCGGCGACCGAACCCGACGACGACACCAAGCGCGCGTTTCCGGGCAACCGTTACGATCATGCGAATCTGCTGCTCGGCTTCGCCTTGCATCGCGCGTTGGTGAACGGCCTCGACGCTCCCGACCGCGGCTACAAGCGCGCGCGCTGGGCGGTGTTGCGCACGCTCACTTCGCCGGGCGTGCTCGTCGAATGTGCCTATCTTTCCAACGACGAGGAAGCGCGCCGTGTGGCGAAGCCCGAGTATCGCCAGCAAATCGCCGAGTCGATCGTGGCGGGCATCGTCAGCTACAGCGAGCAGTTGGATAAGCTGCGCCCCGCACCGAAAAAGTAGCGCAGGCGTCTCGCCTGCCACGAATCCGGAGGCAGGCGAGACGCCTGCGCTACGCCGAGCCATCGTTCGCCAAAACTGTAGCAGCGGCTTCACGCTGCGATCGCGGCGATGCGCACGCCACGCGCGACGGAGTCGCGGCGTAAAGCCGCACCGCCAGCGGCGGCGCGCGAAATGAGTCTGGCCAATCTCCGCGCGGCGGACTGATTCTCTGCGCATGTTGTCACCGTCTCGCTTCGTTCTCGTCGTCGGTGCTTGTTGCGCCGCCACCCTCGCGCAGGCGTGGGACGCCGAGGGACATCGCATCGTCAACCAGCTCGCGCTCCACTCGCTGCCGGCGGATTTCCCGGCCTTCGCTCGCGATGCCGCCGCGACTGATCGCATTCTGCACCTGGCCAACGTGCCCGATCGCTGGCGCAATGTGGACCCCGCGCTCAAACAAACCGGCGGCAGCTGGACCGACCACTTCCTCGACATCGAGCAGATTCCGGATGCCGGCCTCGATCTGCAGAAGGTGCCTTCGCGTCGCCTCGACTTCGCGCTGATGTTCGCCGCCGGCCGCATCGCGCACGCGGAAAAATTCTCAGCCATCGATCCGGCCAAGAACACGGGTCACACCGACGAGTGGCCGGGCTTCGCCCCCTGGGCGATCACGGAAAATTTTCACAAGCTCCGCTCGGCGTTCGCTTACTTGAAAGCTTACCGCGAACTTGGCGGCACGCCGTCCGAGATTGCGAATTCCGAGGCCGACGTGATCTACGCGATGGGCCTGCTCGGCCACGCGGTCGCTGATTGCGCGCAGCCGCTGCACACCACCGTGCATCACAACGGCTGGACCGGCGAGAACCCCAACGGCTACACCAAGTGGCCTCGCTTTCACTCGTGGATCGACGGCGGCTTCGTCGCGAAGGCCGGTATTAAAGCGGCCGATCTGCAGTCTCGCGTCACGATCGCGGAGCCGATGCCGCTGCCGATGCGCGCGGATGGTCGCGATCCGGCCTTTGTGGCCGTGTTGGACTACGTGCTCACCTCCCACGCGAAAGCCGAGCCGCTCTACCAAATGGAAAAGGCCGGACTGCTGGCCAATCGGCAGGAGCTCCCGGTCACGCCGGAGGGACGCGCCTTCTTTGAGGAGCGTTTTCTCGCGGGCAGCCAGATGCTCGCGCGCCTGTGGGTGACGGCGTGGAAATCCGCGCCGCTCGACACCTACCTCCGCGAGACGCTGGTGCGGCGGCAGACAAAAGCGGCCGCGGCGACGGAGTCGCCGGAGACGCCCAAGGTCCCGTGAACTTATCCGCGCTGCTCTGGATTGCCCTTGGCGGCGCGCTCGGCTCCGTGCTCCGTGCGTTGGCGGGCCATGCCCTGAGTGGCGCGCGTTTTCCGTGGGGCACGTTGCTCATCAACGCGGCCGGCTCGCTGCTGATCGGCTGGCTCATGGCGCGCCTCGGGTCGCTCGAGCCGGAGCCAGCGGCGCGGATGCAGAGTTTGCTGGTCGTCGGATTTTGCGGCGGGTTCACGACGTTCTCCACCTTCAGCTGGCAGACGCTCGATCAGATGCTGCGCGGGCAATGGCTCGCAGCGGCGCTGAACATTTTGCTTTCGGTCGCGGTTTGTCTGCTCACCGTGTGGCTCGGTTACCGATTCGGTCGCGCATGAGCTGGGGCAAACTTCGCTCTGACGCTGTAGCGGCGGTCTGTGACCGCCGCGCTTTGGTGCGATCACGTCGTTTCGGCGGTCACAGACCGCCGCTACAGATTTTTTTGCAGTTCGTGATGGCGGGGTGGCTGTTGATCGCGGCCAGCGCGGCTCGCGCGGCGGCGACGGACGATCTTGCGGCGCGCACGGTCATCCTCGTCAACTCGCGTCAGCCGGAGTCGGTGGCGCTGGGGGAGTTCTACGCGGCAAAGCGCGGCATACCTCCGGCAAACCTCATCGCGTTGCCGATGCCGGCGGAGGAAACGATCACCTGGCGGACGTTCGTCGACTATATCTGGCAGCCGCTGCAAAACGAGCTGCTGCGCCGTGGCTGGTTAGAGGGCTTTCTCTCCGACAAACTGGACTCCCTCGGCCGTCGGCGCTCGGCGGTGACGGGCCACAAGCTGGCGTATCTCGTCCTGTGTCGCGGCACGCCGCTGCGCATCGACAACGATCCGACGACGTTCGACGAGCGCGCCGCGGCGCGGATGCAGAAGGAATTTCGCACGACGTCCGCTTCGGTCGACTCGGAGCTCGCGATGCTGGCGCAGAACAACCAGACGACGCTCGGGCCGCTGCAAAATCCGCTGTTCAACGCACGGCGCACCTCCGAACTGAGTGCGGAGCTGGTGGTGAAGGTGACGCGGCTCGATGGTCCGAGCGACAGCGCGGTGCGGAACATGATTACCTCGGCGCTCGAGGCGGAGCAACGCGGCCTGATCGGTCGTTATTACGTCGACCTCGGCGGACCTCACGCGACGGGCGATCGCTGGCTCGAGGCGACGCGCGATCAGCTGACCGATCTTGGCTTTTTCGGCGATGTTCAGAGTAGCAGCAGCCGGTTCGACGTCACGGATCGGTTCGATGCGCCGGTGCTCTACTTTGGTTGGTATACTCTGACGGCGGACGGGCCGTTCGTGCGGCCGGAGTTCCGGTTTCCGTCCGGCGCGATTGCGCTGCACATCCACAGCGTTTCGGCGGCGTCTTTGCGGACGATGACGGATTACTGGTGCGGGCCGCTGATCGCGCACGGCGTGGCGGCGACGTTTGGCAACGTGTTCGAGCCTTACCTGGAATTCACGATCCAGCCGCAGCTGTTGCTGGCGGAGCTGGCGCAGGGCAAGACGCTCGGCGATGCCGCGTATTTCGCCACGCGCGCGGTCAGCTGGCAGAACGTCATTCTGGGCGATCCGCTCTACCGTCCGTTCCGCGTGGGGCTCGACGAACAAATCCGGCATCTGAACGAGATTCCGCACACGCTCGCGGGCTACGCCATCGCGCGAAAGGTGGCGGTGCTCGACCGGCTCGACCTTGACGCTGAAGCGCGTGCGCTGCTTGCGCGGGGGATGCGGGAATTGCCTAGCTTGCCGCTGGCGCTGGCGGCGGCGCGGTATGAGATCGCGCACAACCGGCCGGCGGCCGCGGTCGCCACGCTGGGTTTCGTGCCCAAGCTTCCGCCGGTCTCGGCAACAGAATGGCCGCTCGTGAAGCTGGCCGCCGAACTCGTCGCGGCGCACGGCACGGCGCGCGAGGCGCTGCCGTTTTTCGAATTGCTGGTGAAGTCCACTGCGCCCAACGCCGACGCGCAGCTACGCGCCCTCGCCGATGCGCGGCGCGTGGCCGATGCGGCGGGAGACATGGCCCGCGCGCTGGAATATGCGCGTCAGGCCGCGGGGCTCACGCCGACGAACACCACGGCGCCGAAGTGAGCGGGGTCGGGCTGGGCGCAGCGACGAGACTGTAATTTAGGACGGGGGCGCTGAACCCGCGCGAATGTCGTGCGTGCTTCGAACGTCGGCGGGGTCGGAGACCCCGCCCTACAAAAGCGCGGTGGGACAGAAAATAAAAAGCCCGCCATTGCTGGCGGGCTGAAAGGATCGTGCTTGGCGCGCGGCGCGGATGCGTTGCGCTCAGAGCTTCTCGACGATCTTGTCGGCGAGACCGTAGGCGATGGCCTCCTGCGCGTTGAGATAGAAATCGCGGTCGGAGTCCCGATTGACCTTATCGATCGGCTGGCCGGAGGCGGTGGCGAGGATCTGGTTCAGTTCCGCGCGCAGCTTTTCCATTTCCTTCGCCTGAATGTTGATGTCCGAGGCTGGGCCGACCATGCGACCGGAAATCAGCGGCTGGTGGATGAGCACGCGCGCGTGCGGGTAGAGATAGCGGCGGCCCTTCTGCGCGGAGCTGAGTAGAATGGAGCCCATCGACGCGGCCATGCCGGTGACGATGACGTTCACGGGCGAGGTGATGAGCTTGATCGTGTCGTAAACCGCCATGCCGGCCGTGATCGAGCCGCCGGGCGTGTTCATGTAGAAGTTGATCTCTTTACCGGGCGCGACGGCCTCGAGGTAGAGCAATTTTTCGGTGAGGTCCTTGGCGGACTCGTCGGTCACGGCGCCCCAGAGGAAAATTTTCCGCTGTTCGAGGAACTTGCGCTGAATCTGCGCGCCCACCGGTGTCGGCATCTTGCCCACGGCCGGGTCTTCGCGGTCGTCATCATCATCGTCCATGCGCGGCGTGAACGGGTTCTGGTAATCGCGGGGGAGATTGTGAGCGGACATGGGGTCGAAACGTGCACCGGTGGGCCGCTTTTGCGAGTCGTTTTTGGGGCACGGCGTAACGCGGGGGGCGCATCGCGCGCAAAGGAGCGAGAGCTTCCAGCTCCCGTGTTGGGACGATGACGAAGGGACGGAAGCTGGAAGCTCCCGCTACTTTCGGCTTCGAGGCGCTCGCGGTTATTTCGCGGGTTTCGTCCAGATCGCCAACAGGTCCGGCGAGGCTTGGGCGCGGATGCCGTTGTCGCTGAGGATTTCCTCGGTCGCAGCGGCGACCTCCGCGCGCGGCAGAACAATCGCGTCCGAGTCGAGGCCGGCAAAGCGGATGACAACGAACTCGTCCTTTGCGTCGCGGAGCACGGCGACGAGGTGCGCGAGGTTCTTGATCTTGGTGTCGTTGATGGACTCGAGCACGCGGAGGGCCGGATTGCCGTAGCCGCGGGTGATCTTGTGCGAGAGCAACGGCGAGGAAACAATCACGAGTTGTTCGCCTTCAAAAGCGGGGCGCTCGTGCCGGCGCGTGACCAGCGGACTGCCGGTGCGCGTGAGCGAGCCGAAGAACTGCATGGCGTTCGGCGAGGTCGCGTTGAGCATGTCGGCATTCGGTGTCGAGAACACGAGCGAGCCGTAGATGAAGTAGGGCGGATACGTGCCCTGGAGATAGGGAATGAGCATCGTGCGCTGGCGCGAGACCGGCAGCGAGAGCGCGACCGGCTCGCCGTTGCGCAGGACTTTGAGCGGGACGGTGCCGTCCTGGGCGAGCTTCTGCACGAGATAGGTGAAGCGGACGCGCAGCGTCTCGCCGATCTTCACCATGCCTTCGTCGTCGACGGGGGTGTCGCCGATGTGCGTGATGACGTCCCAACGCTTCAACGGATAGCTCGGCGCGTCGCTGTCGGGCTCGGTGACGAGAACGCCGGTGGAGCCGCGCGGGAGTTTCGCGAACGTGCGCAGGGCGGGATTTTGCGAGGGCTGGAGTTGCTCCCAGAGCGCAGGCTTGCCGTCGTAGGTGCCATCGGCGAGGTCGGCGAGGAAGAGTTCGATCTCCTCGTTCGGAATGATGTAGCCGATGTTGTCGCCACCGCCGAGGCGGCTGAACGCGATGCCGATCATCTGATCATTGCAGAGCGCGGGGCCGCCGCTGTTGCCGGGATTGATTGCGGCGTCGATTTGGATGCGCAGGCCGGAAATCGGGAAATTGTAGGCGGCGAAATCGATGCGCGAGACGATGCCTTTGGTGATCGAGAGGCTCGTGCCGCCGGTCGGGTAACCGTAGGCCATCACCGGGTCCTTGATCGAGGGCAGCACCTTGGCGCGCGGCACCGGGGCGCGCGTGTCGAAGAACGATTCGTCCTCGAGCTTCAGCACGGCGAGGTCGATGCCGGGAGCGATCGCCTCAACCGTCGCGGGGACTTTTTCGCCCGACTGGTTGGCCTGCACCTGGACCTGGCTCGCATAGAGGACGACGTGCGCGTTGGTGAGGATGCGTTTGCCCTCGATGATGACGCCGGAGCCGGTCGCTTCGCGCGGCGAGGATTTGCTCCACGGCCGCACGAGGTCGGGACCACGCTGGGTGGCGAAGATTTTCACCACGGAGTTCTCGACGGCGGCGGGCGCCGGCGTGGCGGGTGCGGGAACGGCCGGAGCGGTTGTCGCGGCGGATTGCGGGTCGGCGGCGAAAACGGCGACCGCCAGGGCTGAAGTGACGAGGGCGAGGCGAAACGGCGAGCGGAGGAGCATGGGGAAACAAATCGCGGGGCGCGAAATGCGGATTGGCCCGACCCGCCCGTCGCCCCAATCTGTGAAGATGAACAGCGGCAAACTTGACGGCCAGATTGTGGATTTGCACGCCCGAACCTGCTACGCGGGTCGCGTCGAGTGGCGCGAGGGGCGTATCGTGCGTGTCACGCGCGATGGCGCCGTGCGCGAGGCGCGCCTCATCATGCCGGGCTTCGTCGACGCGCATATCCACATCGAGAGTTCGCTGCTGCCGCCGTCGGAGTTCGCGCGGCTCGCCGTGGTGCACGGCACGGTCGCGACGATCTCCGATCCCCACGAGATTGCCAACGTGCTCGGCGAACGCGGCGTCGACTACATGATCCGCGACGGCGCGCGCACGCCGCTGAAGTTCCATTTCGGCGCGCCGTCGTGCGTGCCGGCGACGACGTTCGAGACGGCGGGCGCCACGCTCGATGCCAAAGCGGTCGCGCGGCTGATGAAGCGTCGCGACGTGCACTACCTCGCCGAAGTGATGAACTTCCCAGGCATGCTCGGCGGCGATCCCTCGCTGCGCGCGATGCTCGAGACGGCGAAGAAGCTCGGCAAACCGATCGATGGCCATGCGCCCGGCCTGCGCGGCGAACAGGCGCTTGCCTACGCGAAAGCCGGTCCGTCGACCGATCACGAGTGTTTCACGCTCGAGGAGGCGCAGGACAAACTCGCGGCGGGAATGAAGATTCTCATTCGCGAAGGTTCGGCCGCGCGCAACTTCGCCGCGCTGTCATCGCTCCTGAAGACGCATGCGGATCGCGTGATGCTTTGCTGCGACGACCTGCATCCCGATTTGCTCGTGCAGCATCACCTCGACGCTCATGTCCGTCGCGCGCTGGCGAGCGGTGCGGATCGGTTCGATGTGTTGCGCGCCGCGAGCGTGAACCCGGTCGAGCACTACCGCATGAAAGTGGGCCTGCTGCGTGCGGGCGATCCGGCAGACTTCATCGTCGTCGACGGCTGGAAGCATTTTCGCGTGCAGCGCACCTATATCGCAGGAACTCTCGTGGCGGCGAACGGACGCTCACGGCTGAAGCGGTTGCGCACGAAGACGCCGAACCAGTTTCGCGCGCGACCGCGCGCGGCCGCGGATTTCGCCGTGCGGCCGACGGGTGGCGCGAAGCTGAACGTCATCGAGGCGCTCAATGGCCAGCTCATCACGCGCCAACTGCGCGAGGTGCCGACAGTGCGTGAGCGCGTGTTCGTGGCGGACCCGAAACGGGACTTGCTCAAGATCGTCGTCGTGAATCGCTACGTGGCGCAGGCGCCGGTGGCGGTCGGTTTCATTCGTGGCTTTGGTTTGAAGGCTGGCGCGCTCGCGTCGTCGGTGGCGCACGATTCGCACAACATCGTGGCGGTCGGTGCGGACGACGCGTCGCTCGCGCGCGCGGTGAACCTCGTGATCAAGCACCGCGGTGGCTTGAGCGTCGTCGATCGCGCGGGCCGCGGGCGGGTGCTGCCGCTGCCGATCGCCGGGCTGATGTCGGATCGCGACGGTCGCTGGGTCGCTCAGCGCTACACGGAGCTGGACCGCGCGGCGAAAAAGCTCGGCTCGAAGCTCGACGCGCCGTTCATGACGCTGTCGTTCATGGCGCTGCTCGTGATTCCGGATTTGAAGCTGAGCGATCGCGGACTGTTCTCCGCCGCGCAGTGGGGTTTTGTGCCGCTAAATCAGTGAGCGGAGCTGCGCCGCGCACTTTTGCGTATTACGCAAAAGTCACCGGGAGCGGAAAAGCCAATTTGCCGTATTACGGCAAATTGCCCATGCGAGCGTGAGCCTGTGCGAACGTGAGCCCGGGGCGGGTGTGGAGCGGGGCGGGCGCTACTTAATACGGCGGTATTCGCGCCAGCGTTCGTTGTCGCCGAAGAGCGGGAAGGGTTCCGCGGCCGGCTGATCTTGCACGAGCACGAAGTGTGCGCTGAACAGCCGGGCCTCGTCGGCCGCGTGGAGTTGATAGGGCGGTCCGCCTTGTTCCTCGCCGAGATAAAACAGCCCGACGAGCACGCCGCCCGGCGTGAGCAAGCGCGCCATGCGTTCGATGTATTGGGGCCGCAAGTCCGGTGGCAGCGCACAGAAAAACGTGCGTTCATAGATGACATCGAACGGTGTGGCTGCGAAATCGTGCGTGAAAAAGTCGCCGAGCAAAACGCGGTCGGCCAGCACGGGGCCGAGATTTTCGCGGGCGCGATCCACGGCGCCGCGGGCGAAGTCGATGGCCGTGACGTCGTAGCCGGCTTCGTAGAACGCCGCGATCTCGTGGCCCGCGCCACAGCCGGGGATGAGTGCGCGACCACCGCTCGGGTGCGCAGCGAGGTAATGTTGGAGCTGCGGCGGGACGCCGCCGTAGTCCCACGGAGTCGTGCCGCGAGCGTAGCGCTCGTCCCAAAATTCCGGGCGCGACGGATGGCTCATGCTCCAGAGAGAACCGCACCAGATGGGGGTGGTTCCAAGAAGATATTCTGTGCCGGGCGGCGCGGTCCACGGCGCTGAAGGGCCAGTTTTTCCTGTGCGCGGTGGCGAAGGCCAACGGCGAGGAAGTGCCGAACGATGGGGCCGTTCGTTGCCGCGGTGAAGTGAGTTCTTGCGCGGACACACTGAACCGCGCCGCGGAAATTAGCCGCGCGCGCGGAGCGGATGAGGTTTGGTGCAATTCTTGCCGTGCGGTCTGGAGCGGGGAATCGGCGCCGTAATCGGTGCGCTTAGTCCCACCGCCGCGGGGCTTTGGAGCGCGGCTCATCAAGCGAATGAGTTCACCTCACATCGCGTAAATCGTTCCAGAGCGTGAGGCGCGGCGCGAGTGGGCGGCGAATACACGCGGGGCTCTTGCGCGCTCGCGGCCTTCGGCGCATGGGAAAGGCATGGCGCAGGAAATCGAGGAGGTGGCGGCTCCGCGCGAGAACGGCGAGGTTGCCTTGCTGATCGGCGAGAGCGAAGTGATGCGGCGGCTCCGCCGCACCGCGGAGGAAGTCGCGCGCAGCGACGTGACGGTGTTGATCGAGGGCGAGAGTGGCACAGGCAAGGAACTCGTCGCGCGTTTGATCCACGACCAGAGCGAGCGCGCGGCGCGGCCGTTTATTTTCGTCAATTGCGCGGCGCTGCCCGAGCAGTTGGTGGAAGCGGAGCTGTTCGGTCACCGCAAGGGCGCGTTCACCGATGCGCGCGCGGACAAGGCCGGGCGATTCCAACTCGCCAATGGCGGCACGCTGTTTCTCGACGAGATTGGCGATCTCTCGCCGAAAGGGCAGGGCGACTTGCTGCGCGTGCTCGAGGACGGAGCGTTTCGCATGGTGGGCGGCACCGAACTCGTGCGCGTGGACGTGCGCGTTGTGGCGGCGACGAACAAAAGCCTGCTCGAGGCGGTCGCGGCGGGGCGGTTCCGCGAGGATCTCTATTATCGGCTGCACGTGATCCCGATCGTCGTGCCGCCGCTGCGCGAGCGGGCGGACGATGTGCCGCTGCTAATCGAGGCGTTTCTCGTGCGTTTCTGCGCGAAGCATCGGCGGCGGCCGAAGCGGCTGGCGCCCGAGGCGATGCGGCTGTGCCAGCGCTTCCCGTGGCCGGGCAACATCCGGCAGTTGCGCAACGTGGTGGAGCGACTTGTGGTGACTTCGCCGGGCAACGTGATCGGCGTGGACGAGTTGCCGGATGACATCCGTGCGCAGGACGGTGCGGCGGCGAGCGTGGCGATCCATCCGGGCATGACGATCGAGCAGGCGGAAAAGCTGCTCATCGCGCAGACGATCACGCATGCGACGTCGAATCGCGCGGCGGCGGCGCGGCTGCTTGGGATCAGCCGGCGCGCGCTGCAATACAAGTTGAAGCGCTACGGTCTGCTCGAGAGCGGCGGCGCGCGCGGTTGAAAAATTGCACCGCTCGCGCGTTGCGGTGCAGGGATTGCACTGAAAGGCGGTGGAGCGGTCTTCGGTCGCGGCCGGGAAAATGAGGCGATTATTGCGGCAAGTTGCTTGGCGCTGTGGGGAAGCGTGAACCCAACGGGGCGCGGCATGCACGGTGCAGATGGAAAGGGGTGCCCACAACGGACACGCAAAAATCATCAACTTCATCTCTCATGAATCCCGAGAATCTTCCTGCCACCGCCACGCCGTCGCCCGTCGCCGTCCAACCGACCGTCGCTGCTGTTCCCGCGGCCGCAATCCAACCTACGGTCCCCGCGGCCGTTCCCGTTGCCGCGCCGAAACCGGCCGCACCTCGACTGAGCAAAAAGCAGCGCGCGCCCAAGCACGCGCCGGCGCTCTGACGTCTCCCGATGGCGGCCCGGCAACACCGGGCCGCCTTTTCATTTCCCTGTCCCCTTTCTCTCATGAACGCCTGCATCCCTCTCCTTCAAGAACTCCAGCAAATCGAAAGTCGTCCGGACGATGTGACCGCCGAACGACAGCAGCGCGCCGTGGAATTGCGCGCGCAAATTCCCGCGCCGGTGCTCGCGCACTACAATCGACTCGTCGTGAATCGCGTGAAGCCGATCGCGGAGGTGCGCCGCGGCATCTGCGGTGGTTGCCACCTCAAGCTCGCGTCCTGGGTGCGCCAAGCGGCGGCCGACGATGACCTACACGTGTGCGAAAACTGCGGCGCCTATCTCGTCTTCCCAGTGGAAGAGCCGGAGCGCGTGGCGACGACGCCGCGCATTTCGCGGCGCCGGGCCGCGCGGTTGGATTTGATTCGGGCGGCGGCGACTGCGGCCGCGGTGCATTAACCGACGAATTCAGCGGTCAGGAAACAGCGCGCGCAGGCCGGCCGCGGTGGCGGGGCACACGCCCCGCTCCGTGATTAGCCCGGTGACGAGACGCGCGGGTGTGACATCAAACGCGGGATTCGCGGCCGGGCTGCCGTCGGGCGTGAGCGCGACGGTGGCAACCGAGCCGTCGGATAACCGACCGGTGATGTGCGTCACTTCGCGCGCGGAGCGTTCCTCGATCGGAATTTCGCGCAACCCGTCGCGGAGCGTCCAGTCGATGCTCGGCGACGGTGCGGCGACGTAGAACGGCACGCCGTTGTCGTGCGCGGCGAGCGCCTTGAGGTAGGTGCCGATTTTGTTGCACACGTCGCCGGTCGCGGTGGTGCGGTCGGTGCCGACGATCACGAGATCGACTTGGCCGTGTTGCATGAGGTGGCCGCCGGCGTTGTCGGGAATCACGGTGTGCGGCACGCCGTGATTGAGCAGCTCCCACGCGGTGAGGCTGGCGCCTTGGTTGCGCGGGCGCGTTTCGTCGACCCAGACGTGCACGGGAATGCCGGAGTCGTGCGCGGCGTAGATCGGCGCGGTGGCGAGGCCGACGTCGACGGCGGCGAGCCAGCCGGCGTTGCAGTGCGTGAGAATGTTGACGGGTCGGGCGGCGGGCTTGCGCGCGGCGATAGCGCGGATGAGCGGCAGACCGGCGGCGGCGAGGCCGCGGTTGAGCGCGATGTCTTCGTCGCAGATTTCGTGCGCGAGGCGGCGGGCCGCTTCGGCGCGGGCCGAAGGTGCGAGCGGCAACACGTGCGTGCGCACGCGGTCGAGTGCCCACCGGAGATTGACGGCGGTGGGGCGCGTCGCGAGCAGCGTGGCATGGGCGTGAGCGAGTGCGGCGTCGGATGCATCGGCCCGCAGGGCGAGCCACAGGCCCCAGGCGGCGGTGGCGCCGATGAGCGGGGCTCCGCGCACGAGCATGGCGCGTATCGCGTGAGCGGCGTCGTCGAGCGTGGCGAGGCGCGCGAGGGCAAAGATGTGCGGCAGCTGTGTTTGGTCGATGATCTCGACGGCGCAGCCGTCAGCAGACGGCCAGACCGTGCGGTAAGGTTGCCCGGCGACGTTCATGCGGCGACGGTGCGGCGATCGTGGCCCGGTCGCAACGACCACTTTCTCGGCGCGCGCGCCGGCCGAAAGTGGCGGGAGCTTCCAGCTCCCGTGCGCGGTGAATCCGGGGAAGCCGGGAGCTGGAAGCTCCTGCTACCTTGGGTGCGGCTTACAACAGAAGCGAGGAAAGGGCTGGCGGTGCTGCGGACTCGCCGCGCGCGTCGAGTCGGAGGCGATGAGAAACAAAAAGGCCGGTCGTGAGACCGGCCCGGAAAAGGGAAGCGAGAGATGCGCTGGCTCAGATCAGGCCGAGCTTCATCTTTCCTTCCTCGGAAATCATCGACTGGTTCCACGGTGGTTCCCAGGTGATGCGCACGTCGGCGGCGGCGACGCCGGGGACGAGGAGGATCTTGCTCTTCGCGTCTTCGGCGATGACCGGACCCATGCCGCAGCCGGGGGCGGTGAGCGTCATGGCGACGTCGACCTTGTGGCCGCCGTCGTCGGCCTTCGTGACCTCCATCGAGTAGATGAGACCGAGGTCGACGATGTTCACCGGAATCTCCGGGTCGTAGACTTGGCGGAGTTGCGCCCAGATCTGTTCGGAGTCCGGGGCGCCGTCGGCGGTAGCGGCGGCGGCGACGTTGGTCGCCTTGACCTCTTCGCCGAGAGCGTCGGCGTCGGCGCCGTTGATGCGGAAGAGGCCGAAGCCGGTCTGCACCGTGTAGCTGCCGCCGAGGACTTGATGGATGAGGACCGTCTCGCCGGCGGAGAGCGTTTGCTTGTCGCCGGAGGGAATCTGGTGCGCGACGACGTCGCGGGAGAGGGTGCGTTCTCTATTCTGCATAGTAGCGAGTAGCGGGTAGCGAGTAGTGAGTAGAGTGCAGGCGAGAGGCCGGGTCGCGAGGCGGGAGTGCCGCAGCGAAATGCTCGCTACTCACTACCCGCTACTCGCTACTGTTGCCTCATTCCTTGAATTTGCTGCGGATGATTTCGCTGAGGGTGTCGTGGAGCTGTTCGTTCTCGATTTTGCCGAGGACTTCCTCGAAGAAACCGAACACGAGGAGCTCGTCGGCTTGCGCCTTTTTGATGCCGCGCGACTGGAGATAAAATTCCTGCTCGGCGGGGATGCGGGCGCTGGTCGCGCCGTGCGTGCAGCGGACGTCGTTGGCCTGGATCTCGAGGCCGGGCAGCGAGTGCGCCTCGGCGTCGTCGGAGAGCATCAGGTTGCGGTTCGACTGATAGGCGTCGGTCTTCTGGGCGTCGGGATCGACGACGATCAGACCGGAGAAGATGGTCTTCGCCTTGTCGAGGAGCGCGTTCTTGTAGAGCAGATTCGAGGACGTGTTGGGTGCCTGGTGAATCTGCAGCGTGCGCTGGTCGAACTCCTGGGTGTCGTGCGCGATCGTGAGAGCCAGCATCTCCGAATGCGCGCCAGGCGCCTGCAACTGAGAGAAACTCTCGTGCCGCGCCTGGCGCGCACCGGCGTGGAGATTGAGGGAGAGGACGCGCGCGTCGCGGCGGGCGACGGTGGCGTTGAACTGCAGCGAGAGCGCTTCGCGGCTCCAGTCCTGCATGGCGACGTAGGTGATCTGCGCGCCGTGGCCGGCGAAGAGATCGTTGCCGCCGCAGATGAACTGGCGCTCGCCGGCGGTGGTGGAGCGGAAGAAGTCGGCGACGGTGACCTTCGCGTTTTCCTCGGCAACGACGAGCGTGTGCGGGAAGAGCGCGGTGCCGGCGTGAGCGGCATAGTGGAAGACGCCGAAGGGCACGGCGACCTCGGTGTTTTTCGGCACGTAAATGAACGCGCCGTCCTCGAGGAACGCCTCGTGCAACGCGGCGAATTTCTCGGAGCCGAGCTTCGAAGGCTGCGTGAGCAGGTGTTCGCGGACGAGTTCGCCGTGCTTCAGGAGCGCGTCTTGGAGCGAGGCGAAGATCACGCCCTTCTGCGCGAATTCGGCGGCGACGGGCTCGTTGACGATCACGCGGTGATTCGCGAAGGCGAGCGTGCCGGCGCCGGCGATGCCGAGCGCAGCGTGGCTCACGTCGGCGAGCTTCACCGGCTCGGGCAGCGTGAAACCGTCGAGCGTGAGCGCGGCGAAGTTGGAGAAGCGCCAGCCTTCGTCGGTGCGCTTGGGCATCGGGAGCGCGGCGAAGCGCTCGTAGGCGGCACGCTTGCGGTCGAGCCACCAGGCGGGCAGGTGCTTCACGCGTGCGAGGTGCGCGGCGAAGGCTTCGCGGGTGAAAGAGCCGACGACGGGAGCGGAAATCTGGGAGAGAGCGGACATACTGATTGCGGATTTCGGATTGCGGAATGCGGATTGGGAGAGCGGTGGCGGTGGTCATTCCGCAATCCGCAATCGCCAATCCGCAATGGCGTCAGCCGACGGAGCCTTCCATCTCGAGGTCGATGAGGCGCTTCAGTTCGACGGAATATTCCATCGGGAACTGGCGGGCGAGGTCGTTGATGAAGCCGTTCACGGCGAGGCTCATCGCCTGCGCTTCGGTGAGGCCACGTTGCTGCATGTAGAAGATCATGTCCTCGGAAACCTTGGACACGCTCGCCTCGTGCTGCGTGGCGTTCTTGTCGCCGCGGACGGTGATGGCGGGATAGGTGTCGGTGCGGCTGTTCGTGTTGATGAGCAGCGCGTCGCACTCCGTGTTGTTTTTGCAGCCCTTGAGATTTTTCGGGATGTGCACCTGACCGCGATAGGTGGCGCGGCCTTGGCCGACGGAGATCGATTTCGAGATGACGTTGGACGTCGTGTTGTTGGCGGCGTGGATCATCTTCGCGCCGGTGTCCTGGTGCTGGCCGTCGTTGGCGAGGGCGATGGAGATGACTTCGCCGCGGGCGCCTTCACCCTTCAGGACGACGCCGGGATACTTCATGGTGAGGCGGCTGCCGATGTTGCAGTCGATCCACTTGATCTCGGCGTTTTCGTGGGCGACGCCGCGCTTCGTGACGAGGTTGTAGACGTTGGCGGCCCAGTTCTGGACGGTGATGTATTGGATCTTGGCGCCCTTGAGCGCGACGAGTTCGACGACCGCGCTGTGCAGCGTGGAGGTGGAGAACTTCGGCGCAGTGCAGCCTTCCATGTAGACGACTTCGGAGCCTTCGTCGGCGATGATGAGCGTGCGCTCGAATTGGCCGAAGTTTTCCGCGTTGATGCGGAAATAGGCCTGCAGCGGGTGCGAGACCTTCACGCCCGGCGGGACGTAGATGAACGAGCCGCCGGAGAACACGGCGCTGTTGAGAGCGGAGAACTTGTTGTCGCCGGTCGGGATGACCTTGCCGAAGAACTTGCGGAAAATCTCCGGGTGCTCGCGCAGGCCCTCGGTGGAATTGACGAAGATGACCCCCTGTTTTTTGACGATCTCCTTGATGTTGGAGTAGGCGGCTTCGCTATCGAACTGGGCTTCGACGCCGGCGAGGAACTTGCGCTCCTGCTCGGGAATGCCGAGACGCTCGAAGGTGCGCTTGATGTCGTCGGGCACCTCGTCCCACGTGCGTTTCGGTTTCTGGCCTTGCGCGAGGTAGTAGCGGATTTTGTCGAAATTGATGTTTTCGAGATCCTTCGTCGCCCAGTGCGTGGGCATGGGTTTGTCCTGAAAAACCTTCAGGGCTTTCAGGCGGAAATCGAGGATCCAGTCGGCCTCTTTCTTCACCGAGCTGATGTAGCGGACGGTGTCTTCGGTGAGGCCGGTGCCGGCGTCGAAGGCGTAGTCGACGTCGTATTTGAAATCGCCGCGGGTCTGGTCGATACCGGCGACGGGATTCTCGACGGCCGTCGTGGTCTCATCGGGTGCGGGCGCGGTGTCGAGTTCGGTGGGAGGTTTCATGACGATAAAGTTTAAGAGGGAAGTTTAAGTTTAAGTGACGTGAGCGGTTGTTCGCGGATGGGCTTCAACTTCTCACTTCAACTTCAACGCGCCGCGGAGCGGCCTCAGGCGGAGGCGGCGGCGTGTTCCTTTTTGATCCAGTCGTAGCCTTTGGCCTCGAGTTCGAGGGCGAGGTTCTTGTCGCCGCTTTTCACGATGCGGCCGTCATACATGACGTGCACGAAATCGGGCACGATGTAGTCCAGGAGACGCTGGTAATGGGTGATCATGAGCACGCCGAGGTTGGAACCGCGAAGCGTGTTCACGCCTTCGGCGACGATGCGAAGGGCGTCGATGTCGAGGCCGGAATCGGTTTCGTCCATGAGCGAGAAGCGCGGCTCGAGCATGGCCATCTGGAGGATTTCGCAGCGCTTCTTCTCGCCGCCGGAGAAGCCGTCGTTGACGGAGCGCGAGGTGAATTTGCGGTCGATCTTCAGCAAATCCATTTTGCTGTAGAGGCGCTTGTAATACGCAGTGGCGTCGAGTTCCTCGCCCTCGGCGAGGCGGGCCTGCTGGGCGGCGCGGAGGAAGTTGGCGATGCTGACGCCGGGGATTTCGCTCGGGTATTGGAAGGCGAGGAAGATGCCGGCGCGGGCGCGTTCGTCGGGCTCGAGTTCGAGGATGGATTTGCCGTCGAGGAGCACCTCGCCGCCCGTGATGGTGTAGTCGGGGTGACCGGCGATCGCTTTCGCGAGCGTGGATTTGCCGGTGCCGTTCGGCCCCATGATGGCGTGCACCTCGCCCTGGCGGATCGTGAGCGTGAGGCCCTTGACGATCGGTTTGTCGCCGATGGCGATGTGGAGGTCTTTGATTTCGAGTTGGCTCATGACGGAAAGTCGGAGTGACGGAGAACGTAGGACAGAGGACGGAATGACGGAGGACGGAGTCGCGGAAGCGCGGGTTAGCGGGAGCGTTTGGCTTTGCCGCGGAAGATGATTTCGACGGAGGACGCGTTGTAGGACGGGGGGAGGACGCTCTTCACGTGATCGAGCACGTCGGCGGGCAGGTCGACGTCGTAGGTCTGGCCCGTGGCCTCGTCGTGAAAGTGCGCGTGCGGCTGGAGATTCGGGCAGTAGCGCGTGGGGCCGCGTTCGAAATTGACCGCGCGGACGAGGTTGCACTGCACGAGCGTCTCGAGGCAGTTGTAAACTGTCGCGAGGGAAATGGTCGGCATCTCGTGGCGCACACGCGCGTGCACTTCATCGGCCGTGGGATGATCGCGTTTTTTGAGGAGAACGCTGAAAACAATCTCGCGCTGGGGGGTGGAGCGCAGACCGCTGTTGGCCAGGCGTTGGGCCAACGTGTCGGGGGGGAGAGCGGTGTTGGAAATCATGGGAGCGGTTGAAACAAATGGAATGGTTCTAAGTTTCAACTGAGAATTAGAACTATTCTAATGAAAGCGCGAAATCTGCGCGACGGGGAAGGGAGGGCGGGGCGCCGGCCGCTGCGTCGGCGGGGGAGGGCACGGAGGTTGTCGCGCGGGAAGGGATGCGATGTTGGCCCCGGGGAGGTCTTTGTTTATTTTTTGCATTGGCCGTGATGCAAGCGGGAGGCTTTATGTGCCCATGCTTCGGATGATTGGGCGAATTGAGAGAGGGCGGCGCGGGGGACGCAGGGAAAAGGTCCATGCGTTTACGCTGGTGGAGCTGCTGGCGGTGCTCGCGATCGTGACGGTGCTGGCGAGTTTAGTGATGGCGGGCGGACGACGCGCGACGGAGGCGGGAAAGGTGGCGCAAACGAAAGCGCAACTCGCCGCGTTGTCCGCGGCGCTGGAAACGTATCGACGCGCGCACGGCGATTATCCGCGCACGGCGGAGGGCGCGGCGTTGCTGCAGGCGCTGGCTGGCCGGCGCGGGCCGGGCGGCGAAACAGTGGCGGCGCGCGGGCTGATCGACCTCGCGCATTTCCCGACGGCGGGAGACGCGGACCCGCGGGTCGATGTGAGTGCGGAACTGATCGATGCGTGGGCGCAGCCGTATGTTTACGCTTACAAGACGGGCGCGCCGGCGGCGTGGCGGCGCGTGGGATTCGTGTTGTATTCGTGCGGGCCGGACGGTGCGCATCGGCCGCCGGCGGCGGGGACGGGCGATGTCGACGCCACCGCGAGCGAGAACGCCGACAATCTTTTTGCCGACGCGCCATGAGGACGCGTGCATCGCAAACCTCGGAGCGGGCGTTCACGTTGATCGAGCTGCTGACGGTGATCGCGATCGTGGGGATCCTCGCGGCGATCCTGATTCCGACCGTGGGCGCGGCGCGCGTGTTCGCGAACAAGGCGAAAACGAAAGTGCAGTTCGCGCAATGGGCGGGCGCGGTCGAAGCGTTCCGCAGCGAATACGGTTATGCGCCGGCGGTGACGATCGATGGGTTGGTGAATCCGACGGCGTTCTTCGCCGCGATCTCGGGGCGAAATTATCGCGGCGAAGCGTTGAGCGGAGCGGCGCTGTCCGGAAACACGAAGGCGATCTCGTTCGGCGCGATCTCCGATGCCGAACAGGTGAAGGATGAGGCGGGCGCGGGTCGCAACGAGCTGTGCGATGCGTTCGGCAACAGCGAAATCGCGATGCTGGTGGATGCCGACGGCAACGGAGTGATCGCCGGCGCGGAGCTCGTGCGCCGACCGGTGCGCGCGGGCAACAGCGTGGCGGGCTTTCGCGGGAGCCTCGAACCGCCGGCCGCGCGGTTTCCCGCCGAGGGCTTGCGGGCGCGCGTGGTGTTTTACTCCGCGGGGGCCGGCGGCTCGGCGGACGACATCGTTTACAGCTGGCGATGAACCCGGGCGTGATCGTGCGACGGATCGGAGGGAACGGCGTGGGGCGCCGCGGCTTCACGCTGATGGAGCTGCTGGTGGTCGTCGCGCTGGTGGCGGCGATGGCGTCGCTGTTCGTCGCGGGCGTCGGCCGTGGCGGACAAGGCGCGGCGCTGCGATCCGCGCAGGCGACGATGGCGAACGCCGTGACGGCGGCGCGCGCGAAAGCGATGGCGTCGGGAAAGCGTGTGCGAATTCTGGTGCACGCGGATGCGCGCGACGCGACGCGCTTCCGGCGGTTCATCGCGTTACAGAGTGAGACGACCTACCTGAGCAACACCTGGGATCGTTCGTATCAGCGGTTCGGTCTGCCGGAGGGCACTGCGATCCTGCCGCGGGCGACGCGCGTGCCGGCGGGGTTTTATGTGGACAACCTTTCGTGGACGAAGGCGGCGAGTTCCGCGGCGCTGCACTCGTCGGCGCTCAACCCGGCGACGGTCAACGTCGCGATCGACGGCGCCGACGAAGCGACGTGGGAGGTGATTCAATTCACGCCGTTCGGCACGATGTCGACGGGAGCGGGCGACGTGGTGATCGCGACGGTGACGCGGCGCGCGCCGGGGACGTTGGCCGAGGGCGAATCGCCCGTGAGGGCGGAGGAGGTCGAGCGGGTGCGCGGCCTCGCGATCAGCACTTACGGCGTGCCGATGCCGATCGATGAACGCGCGGGATTCTGAACAGCGATGCGCACACGTATCCGGGGATTCTCGCTGGTCGAGGTGGTTATCGCGGTGGGGATTTTTGCGGTGGCGATCGTGAGCGTGCTGCTCGTGCTGCCGACGCTGGCGCGGCAGACGGCGGAGTCGGCGGACGTGCTGGTGGCGCAAGGGCTGCCCGATGCGATTCGCAGCGAGATGCGGCGGCTCGCGGCGGGAGGATTCGATGGATTTGCAGCGAACGTGCCGGTGATGACGGGCGACGTGACGGAAGGTTATCGTTTGGCCGCCGCGCGCGAAGGAGTGCGGGTGTCGTCGCTGGTCGAGGACAACGGCGAACTCGTCGCGGACGAACGCTATTTCGCGATCGAGCTGTGGCGATTCGCGGCGCCGCCGCTCGCGTTCGTGAACGCGCAGAGCGGAGCGCTGGCGGTGCACGTGCGCGTGTCGTGGCCGGAGCGCGTGCCGGGCGCGCCTCGGGCCACGACGCTGGAAGAGCGCGAGCAGCTGACCTTCGTGGTTGCGATCAACCGATGAAAGCGACGCGTTCGGCGGGCGGTTTCACCCTGATCGAGTTGCTGGTCGCGGCGACGATCGCGCTGCTGCTGGCGGCGGCGATGCTGGCGGTGACGGGTGGCACGCTCGGGCTGTGGCGGCGGGCGCAGGGCGGCTTCACGGCGAATGCGCAGGCGAAGCTCGTGCTGGATTATCTGGAGCGGGACCTGCGCGGTGCGCTGTGGCGCGACGATGGCAATACCTGGCTGGCGGTTGACGGTTTCGACGCGGCGCTGGCGAGTCATGGCTGGGAGACGACGGGGGCGCTGAAGCCGGCGGCGCTTGGGAGCGCGGCGGTGGGTAGCAGCGGAGTGGATACGACGGTGGCGGCGGCGCGGTTCGGGCGGTCGGGGTTGTGGGTGCGTTTCGTGACGAGCAACGTCGCGTCGGAAGGCGCGGGGCGCAGCCTGCCGATTGCGGTGAGTTATCAGGTGGTGCGTCGTGCGTTGACGAGTGCGTCCGCGCCGGCGGCGGAGACGATTCGTTACGCGCTGTTCCGGTCGTTCGTGAGTGCGGAGGCGACGTTGGCCGCCGGGTATCACCTGCCGGCGCACGACGCGGCGTTGATCCGGCCGACGCTGACGGACGCGATCGCGACGAATGCGATCGATTTCGGAGTGTGGCTTTACCGGCGGGAGAGCGATGGACGGCTGCGGCGGATTTTTCCGGAGACACCGGTCGATTTGACACACCGGAGCGATTCGCCCGCGAACGCGCCGGCGGTGGCGGATGTGATGGTGCGGATTTTGAGCGATGAAGGCGCGGGGCTGATCGCGGCGATCGAGCGCGGCGTGGCGGAGCGGCCGGCGGAGTTCGGTTCGACGGAGGACTGGTGGTGGTCGGTCGCGCGGGCGCATTCGCGCGTGTATGCGCGGCGCATCGAAATCGGAGGGGCGAGGTGGTGATGAGCGGAACGAGGAAAACAGGCCGGCGTCGCGCCGGTTTCGCGCTGATTCTGACGGTGGTGCTCCTCGCGCTGCTCGTGCTGGCAGTGCATGCGTTGAGCGTGCTCGTGCGCGTGGATGCGCAGATCGTGACGGCGTCGTTGCAGCAAACGCGCGCGCGGCAGCATGCGCTGCTCGGATTACAGATCGCGCTTGGCGAACTGCAGCGCACGGCGGGTCCGGACGATCGGGTGACGGCGATGGCGGGCATGGTGGGCGTGCCGCCGCAAAGTCCGCTGCGGCAGTGGTGCGGCGTGTGGCGGCCTGGAGCGAACGCGCCGGAGGCGTGGCTGACCTCGGGCGCGCAGCCGGGGAGTGTGCCTGCGCTGGGCGGCGATCGCGTGGTGTTGGTGGGAGACAAGACGGTGGGCAATCCGACGGACCGCACGGATCAGGAATGGGTGGAGGCCGGGCTGGTGGAAATCGGCGCGACGGGCGGAGCGGTCGCGGGTCGCTACGCGTATTGGGTCGGCGATGAAGGCGCGAAAGTGAGCGCGGTGATCCTCGCCGTGGAGCTTCAGTCGGCGGGGACGAGTGGGACGGGATTGCGCCCGAATTTGCGACGGTTGATCGGAGCGGGATTTTCGCCGGGGGCGGCGAGTCTGGCGAAGGTGATGAGTTTCGAACAGCTGCGGCTGACGGCGACCGGCGTCTCGCTGGCGGGGTCGTTTCATTCGCTCACGCATCGCAGCCGGGCGTTGCCGGAAAGCGCGCCGTTCGGGAGCGCGGTGTCGGGCGGCACCGTGGTGGGCGCCTTCAACGTCAACACGACCTCCGAAGCTGCGTGGCGAGCGTGGCTCGAGTTTCCCGATCACACGAACGCGGTGTTCGGCTTGAACACGGATCGGGCGTTGAGCGGCGCGCGGCGGCTGCGCGATCTGTTCGCGGCGCGCGGTGCGCCGTTTAGGTCGGTGGCGGAGTTGCGGGAATCCGGGCTGGTGCAGGCCGCGTTCGACTCGTCGTCGCCGAGAATCAGGACGGTGACGTCGGCGGAGTTCCTGGATGAGCTGGCGCCGATTCTCGCGGTGCGCTCGGACACGTTTCGGATTCGCGCGTATGGCGAGGCGGCGAATGCGGTGGACGGGGCGCGCGAGGCGGTGGCGTATGTCGAGGCCGTGGTGCAGCGCACCCCCGAGGCGATCGACGCGACGTTTGGCCGGCGGTTCGAGGTGGCTTACTTTCGCTGGCTCGGGCCGGACGATATCTAGCGGCGAAAGGCGAGGCGCGGCGGGGGCGCTGCGGCTCCATTTCGATGCGGGGTAAACGAGCGCGCGGCCGGTGCGGGCGCGGGAAACTTTACGCGCGGCGATTGCCAAGCGCGGGGCGTGTGCGCATCCTCGGCGCATGGATCACTGTCTCCTGCGAGTGGGTGCGCCGCGCCGCATCGGTTTTGTTTCGACGAGATTTCAAGGCACCGACGGCGTGACGCTCGAGGCACGCAAGTGGGCTCAGTTGTTCGAGGAGATGGGGCACAGGTGTTATTGGATGGCGGGCTTGATGGATGCGCCGGCCGAGGTCAGCCACCACGCGCCGCTGGCGTATTTCAATCACCCGGAGGTGCTGGCGGTGCAGGGCCGGCTTTTTGGGGTCGCGTATCGCACACGCGGCATCACGAACGAGATCAATGCGCTGAAGGAGCGGTTGAAGGACGAGCTCTATCGTTTCATCGAGAAGTTCGATCTCGAGGTGTTGATCCCGGAGAACATCCTGGCGATTCCGATGCATGTGCCGTTGGGGCTGGCGATGACGGAGGTGATCGCGGAGGCGCGGCTGCCGGTGATCGCGCATCACCACGATTTCGCGTGGGAGCGCGAACGTTTCACGCTGAACGCGGTGAACGATTATCTGCAGGCGGCGTTTCCGCCGCTGCACTACGGGATCGAGCACGTGGTGATCAATTCGATGGCGCAGAAGGAACTCGCGCGGCGCTTCGGCATTCCTTCGCAGATCGTGCCGAACATCCTCGATTTCGAGACGCCGCCGACGGGGATCGACGACTACAATGCGGACCTGCGGCGCGAGATCGGGCTGCGCGACGACGACCTCCTCATTCTGCAGCCCACGCGCGTGGTGGCGCGCAAAGGCATCGAGCACGCGATCGAGCTGGTGCGACGGCTGGATGATCCGCGGGCGAAGCTGGTGATCTCGCACGCGGGCGGCGACGAAGGCGACAGCTACATGCACATGCTGCGGGAGCGGATCGAGGACGCGGGGGTGGATGTGCGGTTCATCGCGGATCGCGTCGGCGAGCAGCGCGGGATGACGGCAGACGGACGGAAAACCTACACGCTGGCGGACGTGTATCCACACGCCGATCTCGTGACGTATCCGAGCCACTACGAGGGTTTCGGCAATGCATTTCTCGAGGCGATTTATTTCGGGAAGCCGGTGCTCGTGAACACGTATGCCGTGTATGCGCGCGACATCGAGCCGCTGGGATTCCGCACGATCTCCATGTCGCAACTGGTGACGAACCAGGTGGTGGAGCAGACGCGGGAAGTGCTGCGCAATGCGCGGCTGCGCGAGGAGTGGAGCCGGACGAACTACCAGCTGGGGGTGAAATATTTCTCCTATGCGGTGGCGCGGCGGAAGCTCGGAGCGAGGCTGGCGAATCTCTATGGGGAGGGCGTGTGACGCGCGGAGCGGAGCTCGTTTTTGCGCATGAGCACGAAAACAACCGAAGAGACGCCGGAGCGGCGGCAGGGATTGAAGTGGTCGATGCGGATCGGCCGGGTCGCGGGCATCGACGTGCAGGTGCACTTCACGTTTTTGCTGCTGCTGGCGTTCGTCGCCTTTGTGCATTGGCAGAACACGCACAGCGTGGAAGCGGCGGTCGCGGGCGTGGCGTTCATCGTGACGTTGTTCGGCTGTGTGCTGCTGCATGAGTTCGGCCATGCGCTGATGGCGCGGCGTTATGGCATCGCGACGCGCGACATCACGCTGCTGCCGATCGGCGGGGTGGCGCGGCTGGAGCGGATGCCGGAGAAGCCGGCGCAGGAGTTCTGGGTCGCGGTGGCGGGACCGGCGGTGAACGTCGCGATCGCGGCGGGGCTGTTCGCGTGGCTGTGGGCGACGGATGGTTTCGTGCGCGCGGAGGAGATGAGCGTGACGGGCGGTTCGGTGTTGCAGCGGCTGATGGCGGTGAACGTGTTTCTCGTGTTGTTCAATCTGCTGCCGGCGTTCCCGATGGATGGAGGGCGGGTGTTGCGGGCGGCGCTGGCGGCGCGGATGGGGCGGCGGCGGGCGACGGCGATCGCGGCGAATGTCGGGCAGGCGATGGCGATCCTGTTCGGGGTGGCGGGATTTTTCTGGAATCCGTTTTTGGTGTTCATCGCGATCTTCGTTTACCTCGGCGCCCAGGGGGAGGCGGACATGGTGCAGATGCAGTCGGCGCTGGAGGGGCTGCGGGTGCGGGACGGGATGATGACACGGTTTCGCACGCTCGCGCCGGCGGACACGCTGGAGCGCGCGGTGGCGGAATTGCTCGCGGGGTCGCAGCAGGATTTTCCGGTGGTGGAGGACGGCGTGCCGGTGGGGATTCTGCGGCGCAACGACCTGGTGAAAGCGCTGGCGGACAACCGGCGGGACACGGCGGTCGGCGAGGTGATGAGTCGCGGTTGCGAGACCGTGGACGAAACGATGCCGTTGCGGGCGGCGGTGGAGGCGATGCAGGCGAAGCAGTGCGGCACGATTCCGGTGCTGCGGGACGGGCGGATCGCGGGGCTGCTGACCTTGGAGAACGTGAGCGAGATCGTCATGATCAACACGGCGCTGGAGAGCGCCGGGCGCGAGGGACTGCAAGCGGCGGGGCGGAGATGAAGAGCTCGAGCATCCCGCTCCTCACGGAGCGAGCCACGGCGGGGAGGCGGCGGGGACGAGAAGTTGGATTTGTGGGAGTCGGTGGCGGGGGTTCTAACGTCGACCCTGGCCGCTGAGGGTTTGCGAGGCGGGGGCGGGGCTGTTTCGCTCGCCGCGCCATGCTCTCGAACCTTGTGCTCGCTTCGGCGGGCGGGGCGGAAATTCCGCCGGCGTTGATCATTCCTTTTGGGCTGCTGCTGCTGCTCATCGCGGTGATGCCCCTGACGCCGCCGCGGGTGAAACATTTCTGGGAGCATTATTATCCGCACGTGGCGATCGCGCTCGGGGCGTTCGTGGTGGGCTATTATTTGCTGCGCGTGCCGGAAGGCGGGCACATCGCGCTGCACACGGGCCACGAGTATTTCTCGTTCATCTGCCTGATCGGTTCGCTGTTTGTAGTGGCTGGAGGGATACACATCAAGGTGAAGGGCGAGGCGACGCCGATGGGCAATGTGGCGTTTCTGGCGATCGGCGGCCTGCTGGCGAATCTCGTCGGCACGACAGGTGCGTCGATGGTGATGATCCGGCCCTACCTGCGGATGAACCGGCAGCGCATCGCGGCGTATCACGTGGTGTTTTTCATTTTCATCGTCTCGAACGTCGGCGGGGCGCTGACGCCGATCGGCGATCCGCCGCTGTTCCTCGGATTCCTGCGCGGCGTGCCGTTTTTCTGGCTGATCGAGCAGGTGATGGTGGAGTGGGTGGCGACCCTTGGGGCGTTGCTGCTGGTGTTTTACGCGATCGACCGGCGCGGTTTCCAACACATGCCGCGCACGGTGCAGCGCGAGATCGAGGCGCCGGACACGTGGCAGTTTCAGGGCGTGGGCAATGTGCTGCTGCTGCTGGTGATCATCGGCGCGGTGTTCCTGCCGGAGAAGTTTTTCGTGCGCGAACTGGCGATGATCGGCGCGGCGATCGCGTCGTATTTCCTGACGCCGCGGCAGGTGCATGAGCAGAACCAGTTTGGTTTCGGGCCGATCAAGGAGGTGGCGTTCCTGTTCGTCGGGATTTTCGCGACGATGATGCCGGCATTGAACTATCTCGATGCGCACGGGCAGGAGTTCGGCTTCAAGAAACCGGCGCAGTATTATTTCGCGACGGGCTCGTTGTCGGCGGTGCTGGACAACGCGCCGACGTATCTGAATTTTCTGCAGCTGGCGAAGGCGTCGGCGATCGCGGAGGAGCCGGCGGCATTCGCGGCGGCGGGCAGCGACGAGCGGGCGCAGATCGCGGTGCTGCTCGAGCGTTTTCCGAAGCTGGTGATCGCGGTGAGCCTTGGGGCGGTGTTTTTCGGCGCGATGACCTATATCGGGAACGGTCCGAACTTCATGGTGAAGTCGATCGCGGAGAGCGCGGGCGTGAAGGTGCCGACGTTCTTCGGCTACATTATCAAATACAGCCTGCCGATCCTGCTGCCGATCCTCGCGCTCGGGGGCTGGTGGTTCCTGTAGCGGGGAACGGCGTTTGTCATACATTATATGACAATTGGCTCGGCGCGGTCGCGGAGGGGGACGCGGGAAGAAGGTCAACCGCGGCTGGCTTCGGGGACGCGCCAGGCGGCGCCGCGCTGGACGAAGTAGCGATCGAGCGCGTGGTCGAGGGGCGGGAGCAGCGTGCCGCGTTCGCTCGCGAGCGCGCTGTAGCGGGGACGC
>JAEYUW010000045.1 GCA_023432225.1 Verrucomicrobiota bacterium | reverse complement strand
GATCCAGGCGGCAGAGACAACGCGCGGGAAGTGACCGTCATTCGTATGGCCCAGCTCCGCTCAGCATCTCCAGTGTTTCAGAAGGGCTCACTGCACGCTCGCCCGCGCGTGTCTCACCTTTAACGTTAGCCAAAAAAGCCATGCCCGCGCAGTTTCTCGCCAGCGCTACTTTTACGCTTCCTAGCCGGCGAATGTTCGTCGTCAGCGGCAACATCGTGAGCGGCGTGACCTGCCCCCCGTCGCTGTAAGGTCAAAATGAGACAGCCGGGTTGGTGTTCCAACTGAGTAGCGAGGCGCCTCGGCCAAGGTGGTCGCTGCCGTCTCCAGCGGCGATTCTCTCTTGCGCAACTTGTCGGTCGGGCGGGCTTGAGCGCCGTCGCCGGGAGGCGAAAGCTCGTTCAACTCGCGTCCTGATTCGCGCTCCGCTCCGTCGAGTCAGGACACTTGGCGGCGGAGCGCTACTTCTTCCAACTCAGTTCGCCGTCGATGCGCTGGTCGCCGAGGGTGACGTTTTCGAAGCGCAGGCCTTGCACGTTTTCGAGGAGCAGCGTGCGGTCGGCTTGTTTGACGCGGATGTTGCGCAGCGTGACGTCGCGCAACGGGGCCGCGGCGGGGGCTTTCGCGTCGAAGAACGTGCCGGCGCGTTCGACGGTGAAGTTCTCGAACACGATGTCGCGATAAGTTGATGGGTGGCCGCCGCCGAGCAGTCCGGGGTAGTCGAGCTGGAACCAGAAGAGATTGTCGAAGGCTTCGACGGTGAAGTTGCGCACGCGGATGTGCTCGACGGTGCCGCCGCGGTCGAGGTTGGCCTTGAAGCGGATCGCGGACAGGCCCCGGCGGAGCACGTTGTCGGTGAAGAAAACCCAGCGGATGTCGCCAGACATTTCGCTGCCGAGCGCGATGCCGTCCTCTCCGCCCATATCGTTGTGGCGGACGACGACGTATTCGCTGGGCTTGCCGACTTCGCGACCGTCGCGGTCGCGGCCGGATTTCACGACCACGGAATCGTCGCCGGTGCGGAAGTGGCAGTGTTCGATCAGGACGCAGCGACTGGAGTCCACGTCGACGCCGTCGTTGTTGGTGTGGTGGCTGTCGACCTTGATGCGGCGAACGGTGGCATGGTCGGTGTAAACGAGGTGGTTCACCCAGAAGGGCGAGTTGAGCAGCGTGTAATCCTCGAGCAGGACGCGCTCGGCGCGGAAGAACTGGATCAGCGGCGGACGCAGGAACGTGCCTTCGCCGAAGATGCGCTGGGCGGCTGGCGTGCCGTCGACGCCCAGGCGGCGGAGTTGGTCCATGTTGGCTTGGCCGGGCTTCGTCCAGCGGAGGAATTCGCTCTGGCTGTTGCCGTCGATGGTGCCGCGGCCGGTGATGGCGACGTCGTGCACTTCGAAGGCGTAGATGAGCGGCGAATAAGTGTGGACCTCGGTGCCCTCCCAGCGCGTGAGCACGACGGGCAGGTAGTGCTTGGCCTCGGGGGAGAAGAGGAGTGTGGCGCCGTCGGAGATGTGCAGCTCGATGTTGCTGCGCAAGTGAACGGGGCCGTGGCTGAGCCAGCGACCGGCCGGAATCACGACGCGGCCGCCACCGGCGCGGCAGGCGGCATCGATCGCGGCGCGGAGGGCGGGCAGTGCGTCGGAGCCATCGGGTTTCGCACCGTAATCGGCGATCGAGAACGTGCGGTTGGGGATGCGCGGTAGCTGGATCTTCGCGACGATTTCATCGGCCATCGCCCAGTCAGTGGATGGCGCGGCGTTGGTGGCGGCAATGCTGACGGCGGCCAGAAACAGGAACACGCCGCACGCGGCGGTCGAGCGGGCGAGAGGAGAAAACAGCATGCGCGAACGGAAGCGCGGTTGCGTGCGGTCGTCAAAGTCGGCGTGCGTCAGCGGCGTTCGGGCGCGGATCGAGCGCCGGCGGGATTTTCCGGCGGTCGCAGACCGCCGGGACAGGAACGGAGCGGCGTGTGGAGATATCGTGAGAGGCGGGCGGGATTGCCGGGTTGCATTGAGGCGGGCGCGCTGCTGGCCTGCACGCGCATGCCCACTCATCAGGGATCTTTTCGGCTCTTTCGGTTTCGCGGAATCGATGTCCACGTGCATTGGTCGTGGTTCATCGTGGCGATCTATTCGGTGTCGCAACGCGCGCCGAACTACGCGTCGCCGGTGTGGGCGTTGTTCGAGTATCTCGCACTGTTCGTCGTGGTGACGCTGCATGAGTTCGGTCACGCGCTGGCGTGCCGGCAGGTGGGCGGGACGGCCGATCAGATCGTGCTCTGGCCGCTGGGCGGCGTGGCTTACGTGGCGCCGCCGCAACGGCCGGGGGCGACGCTGTGGAGCATCGCGGCCGGGCCGCTCGTCAACGTCGTGCTGTTGCCGGTGTTCATCGGTGGCGCTTGGGTGTGCGGTCGGGCAGGGCTGTTGGCGGAGAATCCGGATTTCGTGCAGTTCCTCCGGGCGCTGATCGTGATGGATATCAGCCTGCTCGTGTTCAACCTGCTGCCGGTCTATCCGCTCGATGGCGGGCAGATGCTGCGGTCGCTGCTTTGGTATCCGCTCGGTCGAGCGCGCAGTCTGCGGATTGCGACCATCATCGGTCTTGTGGGCGGAGTGGCGCTGGCGGGGCTCGCGATCTGGTGGATGTCGGTGTGGACGGGCATCCTCGCGTTTTTCCTGCTGTCGCAGAGCTGGCAGAGCTACAAGGCGTCAGCGGCGCTGCGGCAAATCGAGCAGTTGCCGCGGCGCGCGGAGTTCAAGTGCCCGGAGTGTCACGCGGCGCCGCCGATCGGGGAGTTCTGGGTGTGTCCGTCGTGTCGCGGGACTTTCGATGCGTTCGCGAGCGGTGGCGTGTGCCCGCACTGTCGCGCGGCGCTGGACCAGACGACCTGTCCGGACTGCCTGCAGGCGCGGCCGCACCGCTCGTGGGATGCGAGGATTGTGGATGCGTGAGCGAGGGGCGGGCGGGCGGAGAGGCAATGGGACGAATGGGGCTCATAGGACGGAGGGGACGAATGATGGAGAATGGAGCCGCGGGCGGTTTTAGGGCTTGAAGGGCGTAGGGGAGCGGAGCGGGGTGGCGCGGGCCAAGCAACTGGAGGATCGAGCATGGCCCACGAACTATCGCCCCGAGGTTTCCTGCCCGCGCATGGCAATTATCGGGCGCTGAAATCGTTTCAGAAGGCGGAGATTGTTTACGATCTCACGTATCGGTTCTGCCGGAGGTTCCTCGGCAAAGGCGATCGCACGATTGACCAGATGGTGCAGGCCGCGCGCTCGGGGAAACAGAATATCATCGAGGGCTCGAAAGCGTCGCGGACCTCGAAGGAGACCGAGCTGAAGCTCACGAATGTCGCGCGGGCGAGCCTCGAGGAGTTGGTGGCGGACTATGAAGACTTTCTCCGCGCACGCGATGCCGCGCGCTGGGCCAAGGATTCCCCGGAGGCGCGATATGTGCGGATACTGGGCGCGAAGGAGGACGTGACTTTCGAAGACTTCCGCGTGTTTTCCGAGACGAGATCGGCCGAGGTGGTGGCGAACATCGCGCTGTGCCTGATCCACCAGGCGAACTATCTGCTCGACCAGCAAATCCAGCGGCTGGAGCAGGATTTTTTGCGGGAGGGCGGTATTCGCGAGCGGATGGCGCGGGCGCGGGTGGAGAGCCGGAGAAAGGCGGAAAGAAAATAGGCCCTATAGGACACATGGGACCTATAGGACCTATGGGAAAACGTGCGCTCGCGGTGGGCGCGCCTCTCAGAGCTGCGCGAGGATGTCGTTGAAGGTCTTCGACGGGCGCAGCGCGGCGGAGGCTTTCGCGTCGTCGGGCTGATAATAGCCGCCGATGTCGGCGGGCTTGCCTTGGACGGCGAGGAGTTCCTTCACGATGGTCTCCTCCTGCGCGGCGAGTTCGGCGGCGATCGGGACGAAGAGGCGGTGCAGTTCCTCGTCGACGTGCTGGCTGGCCAGCGCCTCGGCCCAATAGAGCGCGAGGTAGAAGTGGCTGCCGCGGTTGTCGATCGTGCCGAGTTTGCGGCCGGGGGATTTGTCGTTCTCGAGGAACTTGCCGTTGGCGACGTCGAGCGTGTCGGCGAGGACTTTGGCCTTTTTGTGCGAGGCGACGATGCTCAGATGCTCGAACGAAGCGGCGAGGGCGAAGAACTCGCCCAGCGAATCCCAGCGCAGGTAGTTTTCGTTCTGGAATTGCTCAACGTGCTTCGGCGCGGAGCCGCCGGCACCGGTTTCGAAGAGGCCGCCGCCGTTCATGAGCGGAACGATCGAGAGCATCTTGGCGCTCGTGCCGACTTCGAGGATCGGGAAGAGGTCGGTCAGGTAGTCGCGGAGGACGTTGCCGGTGACACTGATCGTGTCGAGGCCCTTGACGATGCGTTCGAGCGAGAACTGGCAAGCGGCGGCGGGCGGGAGAATGCGGAGATCGAGGCCGGCCGTGTCGTGCTGCTTCAGGTATTTTTCAACCTTGGCGATGATCTGCGCGTCGTGCGCGCGGGCTTGGTCGAGCCAGAACACGGCGGGCGTGTTGCTGAGGCGCGCGCGCGTGACCGCGAGCTTCACCCAATCCTGCACCGGAGCGTCCTTGGTCTGGCACGCGCGCCAGATGTCGCCTTCGGCGACGGAGTGGGCGAGCAGCTCCTTGCCCGTTTCGTCGACGACGCGGATGGTGCCGGCGGCGGGGGCGACGAAGGTCTTGTTGTGCGAGCCGTATTCCTCGGCGGCTTGCGCCATGAGACCGACGTTCGGGACGGAGCCCATCGTCTTCGGGTCGAGCGCGCCGTTCTTTTTGCAGAAGTCGATCGTGGCGGCGTAGACGCCGGCGTAGGCGCTGTCGGGGATGACGCAGAGCGCGTCGGCGAGCTTGCCGGCGCGGTCATACATCTTGCCGCCGGCGCGGATCATCGCAGGCATCGAAGCGTCGATGATGACGTCGGACGGGACGTGGAGATTGGTGATGCCCTGGTCGGAGTTGACCATGGCGACCTGCGGACCGGCGGCGTAGGCGGCGGCGATGTCGGCTTCGATCGCGGCTTTCTTGTCGGCGGGCAGCTTGGCGAGTTTCTCGACGAGGTCGCCGAAACCGTTGTTCAGGTCGACGCCGAGTTCGGCGAAGGTCGCGGCGTGTTTCGCGAGGAGATCTTTGAAGAACACGCGGACGCAGTGGCCGAAGAGGACGGGGTCGGAGACCTTCATCATCGTGGCCTTGAGGTGAAGCGAGAAAAGCACGCCGTCGGCCTTCGCCTTGGCGATCTGTTGCTCGTAGAAGACGACGAGCGCGGCTTTGCGCATGACGGTGCCGTCGAGGATTTCGCCGGCCTTGAGCGCGAGCTTCGGAAGAAGAACCTTCGTGGAGCCGTCGGCCGCGACGAACTCGATCTTCGCGGTCGTGGCGGCCGCGAGCGTGACGGACTTTTCGTTCGCGAAGAAGTCGTCCTTGCCCATGGTGACCACGGAGGTCTTCGAGTCGGGCGACCACTTGCCCATGGAGTGCGGGTGCTTCCTGGCGTAATCCTTCACGGCCTTCGGAGCGCGGCGGTCGGAGTTGCCTTCGCGGAGGACCGGGTTGACGGCGGAGCCCTTCACCTTGTCGTAACGCGCCTTGATGTCCTTTTCGGCGTCGGTCTTGGGCGTCTCGGGATAATCGGGGACCTTGTAGCCGTGCGCCTGGAGCTCGGCGATGGCTTCCTTGAGTTGCGGAACGGAGGCCGAGATGTTCGGGAGCTTGATGATGTTGGCCTCGGGCTTGAGCGTGAGCGCGCCGAGTTCGGCGAGATGATCGGGCTGGCGCTGCGCCTCGGTCAGAAACTCCGGAAACACGGCGAGGATGCGACCGGCGACGGAGATGTCGCGCGTCTCGATGGCGATGTCGGCGTGCTTGGTGAACGCCTGCACGATCGGCAGGAGCGAGTAGGTGGCGAGCGCGGGCGCTTCGTCGGTCTTCGTGTAGATGATGGTCGGCTTCGGGACGGACATGGTGGTGGAGAGAGCAAAAACGTTAGGCCCGCGCGCGCAGGCCGGTCAAAGGCAATTCCCACGCGCCGTCGCGTCAGAGGCGCGCGTGATATTTTTGAGGGCCGGGCGTTAAGTTGTGCTGATGGCCCTGAGCCTCCGAAGCTCGGCCGGGCGCGGCGAGAGGGACTCTACGCCCCGACGCTCGGCGTGCGTTCAACGTCGGGGCGTTAAGCCCCTCCCACCACGTTCTGCCGCGAGGCTCAGTCGACGAGGGCAGAGTAGTAGCCGTTGGTGAACGTCGCGATGATGTCGTCCTGATTGAACGGCACGTGCTGGAACAGCATCAGCGCCACGGTGCGTTCCTTCGGGTCGATCTGCGCAAAGGTCGTTGCGGCGCCGTCCCAGCCGAACGCGCCGGGCGAACCGAGCGTGTGGCTCTCGCCGAGATTCGTGAGCACGCGCACGCCGAGGCCGAAACCTTGCGGTCGGGCGCCGAACGGATGCGGATCAGCGAGGTGCTGCAGGTGGTTTTGCGTCATGAGTTCGACGGTCTTGCGGCCGAGGATGCGCACGCCGTCGAGCTGGCCGCCGTTGAGGAGCATCTGCGCGAAGCGGGCGTAGTCGGCCGCGGTCGAGTAGAGACCGCCGCCACCGCTGAGGACGCCGCGGTCGGGTCCGGCGTTGTTGAGATTTGCCCAAGCGCTCGGCACGAGTTGGCCGGAGGCGTCGCGTTCGTAGATCGTGGCGATGCGAGCGCGTTTTTCGGCGGGCACCCAGAAGCTGGTGTCGTGCATGCCGAGCGGCGCGAAAATGCGCTCGCGGAAAAAGACGTCCAGCCGCTGGCCGGAGGCTTTTTCGACAATCGCGCCGAGGATGTCGGTGCTGATCCCGTAGCGATAGCGCGTGCCGGGTTGCTCGTGGAGCGGGAGCTTGGCGACCCGCTCGATGAACTCGTCGAGATTGGCGGCCTCCCAGGTTTTTTCGCGCTGCATCAGCTCCATGGGCAACGCGTCGGCGGACCACGCGGCGTCGTAGTAATAACCGGCGGTGTGCGTGAGCAGGTCGCGGATCGTGAGCGGTCGCTGGGCGGGCACGAGGACGGGCGCGCTGGGTGTTCCTCCGGTGACGACTTGGCGGTTTTTTAGAGCGGGCAGGTATTTCTCCGCGGGGTCATCGAGCTTCAGCCTTCCGTCCTCAAGCAGCGTGAGGATTGCGACCGACGTCACGATCTTCGACATCGAGAAGATGCGGATGATGGAGTCGCGCTGCAGCGGCGTCTTCGCCGCGATGTCCTGCCACCCGTGCGCCCGCCAATCCACGATCCGGCCGTCCCGCGCGAGCAGCACGATGTAACCCGAGTATTTGCCCGCATCGACGTCGCGCGCGAGGCGACGGTGCAATGCGTCGAGCCGCTCCGGCGAGAAGCCGGCTGCCGCAGGCGGGGCCACCGGGAGCGGAGTCGGAGCGGCGGCGTCCGCGCACAACGCAGGCAGCAGAGAGAAACAAGCCAGGACCGGATACAGTTTCAGGACGTTCATGGGCAAAAGGGGCGACTATCTCATAACACCGCGGCAGGAGATTTTCCCGCGCGTCTTGCGCGAATTTTAGCGCCGTCGGCGGTCGGACAGGGGCGGGACGGGACAGAAAAAAGGCCGATCTCAGCTCCCGATCGCATGCACCGACTCGAAGCGCAGCACCGGCGTGGAGGCCGCGCGCGAGTCGACGAGCGACAACGTGAACACGACTTCCCAGTCGTTCGCGCCTTCCGGATCGATCAGCACCTGCGCGATCTCCCACGGATCGGCATCGTCGATGAAGTGCGTGTTGACGGCGGCGCGCCCTTCGGGATCGAGACGGAAGCGGCCGCGCGCTTCGAAATAGGGAAGGAAGGTTTTTTCGATGCGGCGCGCTTCGGACTCGGCGACGACGGAGCGTCGCCCTCCAGTGTCGGGGGCGGATGTTCCTGGTGGCGCGGGCGTCTCGCCGGCGGATTGGTCCGATGCAGGCGGGACGCCTGCGCTACTTAACGCGAGCCGCGCTGCGGCGGCTTCCCAGTCGCGCGCGGCGACGTCCTGCAGGAAGCCGAGCACGGCGGTGCGGATCGTGCGTTTGAAGGCCGCGGCGTCGCGCGTGATGTCGAACGACGCAGGGCGCGCCGGTTTGTCGGAGGCTTCGGCGGCGACGAACTCGGGATTGCGCAGGCGCTCCCATTCCTCGAGCAAACTCGAGTCGATGCCGCGGATGAGTTCGCGGAAATAATCCTCCATCTCGACAACGGCTTCGGTCTTCGCCGACTCGGGCACGGTTTGCGCGAGGACTTTGAACACCTGCATCAGATGGCGCAGCAGCAGGCCCTCGCCGCGCTCGAGGCCGTATTCGCGGATGTAGTCGGCGAACGACAGGTAACGCTCGAACATCTCGCGCGCGATCGACTTGGGGCGGACGTTTTCCTGTTCGACCCACGGATGGGCGGCGGCGAAGGCGTTGAAGGTGTCGTAGAGGAACTCGCGCTTCGGCTTCGGGTGCTCGGTGATTTCTTCGAGCTGCGCCATGCGCTCGTCGTAGGGCACGCCGGCGGCTTTCAGCTCGTTAAGCTTCTCCGTCTTCAGGCGATCGACCTGCTTGCGCAGGATCTGATCGGGGTCCTCGACGATCGCTTCGCAGAGCGTGAGCACGTCGAACGGGTAGTCCGCGCTTTCGCGATCGAGGACCGGGAGCGTGTCGATGAGGTAGAGCGAGAGCGCCTGGTGCAGCGAAAAATCGTCCTGCAGCTCGACGTTCACTTGCAGACGACGCCCGCTCAACTGACGCGGAATGATCTTCACGATGCCACGCTCGATCAGCGCGCGGAAGAGCTGCCACGCACGGCGGCGCAGCGCGCTTTTCTTCGTCGGTGTTTCGTGGGAGTCGCGAATGAGCTTCTGCATCGCGCGGCAACCGTCGGCGTCGCGGCTGAGCACGAGCAGCAGCATGCCGTGCGTGACGGCGAAGCGCGACACGAGCTCCTCCGACGGCGCGGTCATGAGGCGCTCGAACGTCTTCGCGTCCCAGCTGACAGTGCCTTCGGGCGCGCTGCGTTTGACGAGTTTCTTTTTCTTGGCCGGATCGGCGGCGGCTTTTTCCTCGGCGCGCTTATTCTCGATGATGTGCTCCGGCGCCTGCACGACGACGTAGCCCTTCGCGTCGTAACCGGCGCGACCCGCGCGACCGGCGACTTGGCGGAAATCGCGGACGTTCAGCACGGCGGCCTTCTGGCCATCGTATTTCCAAAGCTGCGTGAAGACGACGGTGCGGATCGGGACGTTGATGCCGACGCCCAGCGTGTCGGTGCCGCAGATGAGTTTGAGCAGGCCGCGCTGCGCGAGCTGTTCGACGAGGATGCGGTATTTCGGCAGCAAGCCGGCGTGGTGCACGCCGATGCCGTGGCGCAGCCAGCGCTTCATCTCGCGGCCGTAGGGGCTGTTGAACTTGAAGCGCTCCAACTCGGTCGCGAGGACGGCTTTCTCGTCCTTCGTGCAAACGTTGAGGCTCATCAGCGCCTGCGCGGCTTCCGACGCGGCGCGTTGCGTGAAGTGCACGAGGTAGATCGGTGCGCGCTCGGCAGCGAGCAGCTCGGTGATTTTCTCGGCGAGCGGCGTTTCGGAGTATTCGAACTCCAGCGGCACCGGGCGGCGGTCGCTGCGGACGGTTTTCGTCGGCGCGGCGGTGAGGCGTGTCAGTTCTTCCTCGAAGAAACCGGTCGCGCCCAGCGTCGCCGACATGAGGAGAAAGCGGCATTGCGGCAGCGTCAGCAACGGCACCTGCCACGCGTAGCCGCGCTCGGCGTCGGAGTAGTAATGAAACTCGTCCATGATCACGGCGGCGATCTCGGCGCGTTCGCCGCGATGCAGGGCCATGTTGGCGAGAATTTCGGCGGTGCAGCACAGAACGAGCGCGTGCGGATTCACCGAGGCATCGCCGGTCATCATGCCGACGTTTTCCGGACCGAAGTCGCGACACAACGAGAGAAACTTCTCGTTCACCAGCGCCTTGATCGGACACGTGTAGACGGACCGCTGACCGGCGCAGAGCGCTTTGAAATGCAGCGCGGCCGCCACGAGGGATTTCCCAGAGCCCGTGGGGGTGTTCAGGATGACGTTGTTGCCGGCGAACAGCTCGAGGACGGCTTCTTCCTGCTCCGGGTAAAGCGTGATGCCGCGGCCGGCCATCACCGTGAGAAAACGATCGAGCACCGCGTCCGGGTGCGAGAGACCCGGCGCAGGGGCAAGGGGAGCCGGAGCCGTCGACGACATCGCTTCACAACGACGCAGCGTGTCGCGCGAGACAAGTCAGGACACGCGCGACGTGCTCGCGGCGTTCGGACACGTTGCGTGAACGCCTGAGGTGTAGCGGAAGCCGTGAGGCTTTCGTGGTGACGAGCGCGGCGAAATTCTCACGAATTCCGCTACGAGCGGATTGACTACGGGCGGCGGCCGCGCGGGCGGAAGCGAAAAGAGGGTCGCGCCGGATCGAGCGGGAAAAGCGGTTCGGCGAAGGGAACGCTGCGCGCCGGCTTGCTCGAAGCCGAAGGCAGCGGAGGCCGCGGCGCCGGCGAATGCGACTCTGGCGCCGATGCGGCATTCTGCGCGCGGGCGGCGGCGGCGCGCGCCTTGTCCTTTTTGTTGGGCCGCTTGCCTTTGATGCCGCCGGTGGGATTGGGCGCCGGAGCGTCGATTTCGACGGGCTCGAAGCCAGCAATCTGCTCACGCGGGATGTCCAGGTGGTGGCGTTTCTCGATGAGGCGGAAATGCGCGTGGGTGCTCGCGCTGACGAAGCTGATGGCGACGCCGCTCTCGCCGGCGCGGCCCGTGCGGCCGATGCGGTGCACGTAGTCGGTGGCGGAGCGGGGCAGGTCGAAGTTCACGACGACGGGCAGGCGAACAATGTCGAGGCCGCGCGCGGCGACGTCGGTGGCGAGCAACACGCGGACTTTGCCCGCCTTGAAATCGGCCAGCGCCTGCGTGCGTGCGCCCTGACTGAGTTCGCCGTGGAGCGCGGTGGCGGTGAGGCCGGCCTTGCGAAGTTTCTCCGCGACGTGCTCGGTGGCGTATTTGGTCGCCACGAACACGAGCACGCTCGGCCAGTCGTGCGTCTCGATCAAGTGACGCAGCAGCTGCGTGCGGCGCGGCACATCGACTTCGATCGCGCGCTGGAGGATGTCGGGCTTTGTTGCCGGCTCGACGGGCACTTCGATACGCACCGGGTCGCGTAGCAACGCGGCGGCGAGCTGCTGCACGTCGGGCGGAAACGTGGCCGAGAACAGCAGGTTTTGCCGCTGCGGCGGCAGGAGACCGAGGATGCGGTTGAGTTCATCCGCGAAGCCGAGGTCGAAGAGACGGTCGGCCTCGTCCAGCACGAGCGTGGAGACGGTCGCGAGCGACAGCGCGTTGTGGTCGACGAGGTCGAGCAGGCGGCCGGGTGTGGCGATGACGACATCGGCGCCACCGCGCAGCGTCATCATCTGCGGATTGATCGATACGCCGCCGAAAACCGTGACGACCTTGACCGACGTCGGCAGATGCTGCGCGTAGGTGCGGAAGGAGTCGCCGATCTGCGCGGCCAATTCGCGCGTCGGCACCAGCACGAGTGAATGCAGCCGGCGCGCCCCGCCCGGGCGTCGCGTGCCGAGCAGTTCGAGCAGTGGCAGCGCGAACGCGGCCGTCTTGCCCGAGCCCGTTTGCGCCGACGCCCACACGTCCGCGCCGCGCAGCACAGCCGGGATCGCCGCCGTTTGGACGGGAGTGGGCGCCTCGTAGCCGCGCGAGGCGACGGCACGAAGGAGGGGCTCGGAAAGGCCGAGGGAGGCGAACGACATGTTGAATGGGATGGGGCGCAGGTCCGTGCGAGGGAACCCCAAAAGTGCGCGCGCTTACGCGAGTCGAGACATGCGGCGGGAAGACTCGGGGAAGTCCACGCCCATGGCGAACCACACCAACGCGCCGATCGGCAGACTTGCGAGGAGAGCGATGTAGCTGACGCCGCCGGCGCCGGACACGCGCGGCGTCGCGAACGATGTCAGCCCGATGCCGGCAAGAAAACAGCCGAGCGCCAGCCATTGGTAGATGGGCAAGCCGGCGAAGCGCGCGGTCTGCGGCTCGCCGCGATAGCCTTCCTCCATGAAACGCGCGCACGTGCTGAACAGCAGGTAGGCGCCAACGATGAGGCCGCTTTCCGCGCGCTCGTGCCAGAGCCGCAGCAGCAGACCGAGAATCACGATGTTGCCGACGATCGAGTAAAGCGGCGTCGGATGCAGCGGCACGCCGTCGAGTCGTGCGAGCTTGCAGACGCGCGAGAGCGGCTGGCTGTAACGAATACCCCAACGGGCTTCGTCGATCGGTCGCCCGTGGCAGCAGCCTTGGGTCAGGCAACGCAACCGGCCAGTGGCTTGGATGACGGTTGCCGCCACCGCGTAAGCAGCCGCGAGGGGCCAGCCCGTGCCGTCCCAGAGATGCACGAACGCCACGCCAATCGCCCCGCCGAAGAGACCGCCGAAATAACCGAACGGACGCGAAAGTTGCGATGACGCTTCGAGCCATTGGCCCCAAGCGCCGGCCCCGACCAGCGAGCAAAGGGCGACGAACACGACGCGCCCAGTCCAAGACGGCCCGAGCAGCAGGATCGCCAGCGCCACGCCCGCCGCGGCCGCGAGGCCGACGTAGGCGCCGTGGTTGATGATTCGCACCGGACCGACGCGCCAGTCGCGCCAGCCATTCGCGATGCGTTCGCAGGCGGCGCGCAGCACTTCCCAAACGGCGAATCGCCGCGCGACGAGCCCATACACCAGGACGCCCGCGATCACGTCGAGCAGTGAGTGCGCGCCCGTGGTGAGACAGCTGAGGGAAATTGCCACCGCGATCAGCCAACTCACCGCGTTCTTCGAGCGGCCCGACCAGACGCGCGCGGCCACCAAAGCCCAGAAAACATGAAACGATGGGAAGGCGCAGGAGGCGGTGTCGTAGTCGCGATCGAGCTGGAGCGCGGCGCCGGCGAAGGAGGAAAGATCGAGCGCGCGCGGCACGGCCACGAGCGGGAAGGCCAGAAAGCACCAGCCGATGATAGCAGTGCCCCAAAGTGCGCTCGCGCCAAACTCGCGCAGGTCGGCCCGCGTCTTTGCTACGAAGGGCGCGAGTGCGATCCAGAGATAAGCGCCGAGGTAGAAGACCGCGGTCCATTCCCAGACCGGCCACTGGCGCTCGAAGGGCAGCATCGTGTCGAGCGGCGCGCGACCGGCGCCGAGCAGCGCGCTGGCGCGATAGGCGACCGCCCACGCGCCGAACGCGAGGAACGCGGTGGCGAGGCGTTGCGAGAAAGCAGGACTTTCGTTCGAGGCGATCGGGAGCGAAAGCCACGGACGCGGCTGCGCAGCGGAACCGAAACGTTTTCGCAAATCGATGCTTTCGTAGCCGACCACGAGCGCGATCAGCGCGAGCGCCGTCATCGGTGTGACGATCCAGAGACCCGCCGCGCTGCCGCAGAAAAGTGCCACACCGGTGACAAGGAGAACGAATCCCACGTAAATCGGGTGCGGCAGCCACGCGTAGGCGGCAGCCGTCACCAGTCGCGGCGGCGGAAACGCGTTCATCGGCAAGCCGCCGCCGCGTTGCCACAGATCCCACATGGCGCGCGCCAAGAGTCCGGCGCCGAGCGCCATCAAGGTCGCTCCGGCAGCGGGTGAATGCACCGCCGGCAAGGCGAGTGAGCGCGCATCGAGGCAGACCGCCCACGCGGCGAGCAACGCGGGCGCGACGACGCAGAACGCGGAACCGTAGAGGACCTTGCCGAGGGGCGAGTTCATTGAAAGCGCACGAATTCGTGAATCGCCCAGCCGGTGACGTCAGACCGGGCATCGCGCGACAGCGTCGCCTGCGAGCACCATTTCGTTTCCTCGTAAGCGCGCACACGCGACGGCAGCAACCGCCGCGCCTGCGGCCAGCGAGCGAACACGGTCTCGCCGAGGCGTCCGTGCCGGAGCCGGCGGTGCGTCTCGAAAACGAGGCGACCGCCGGACCATTCGACGATTTGTTCGGTGATGCGTCGCGGCTCGCGATGCTGACCATCCACCCACAGCCAGCGGCGTGGTTCGTCATGTTCCCAGCAGATCCAAACGATGCTCATGTCCGCGGTCGCGAAACGGCCCCAGCGCAGTCCGTGGATCGGCAACTGCCAGGGCGGGATCGTCAGCCGCAGCCGCTCGAGATAGCCGGAGCCGACGATCTCGTTCCGGCCAACTCGCAGCGTCACCCTCGCGCGTGGCGCGAGATTTTCCCACAGCACGCCGCCCTCGGCGGATTGCCAGAGGTTTTCGCGCACCGGCTCTGGCGCGTCGCCAAGCTGCCAATTTCCCGAGACCGCGAGCGCCGGGCAGTCCCAACTCCAGATGCCGTCTTCGAGGCGAGGGAGCGCGCCGCGCAACGTGCGCATTTGCCTGGCAGGAGCGTCGGACTCTGCGTGCCACATCAGCAATGCGGCCGGAGCCAGCATCAGGCCTGCGCCGAGCCGGGTCGCGTAGCCGATGCACCCGCTGCCGTCCGCACTCACGACATCGAGGTAGAACTTTTCGAGATTCAAGCGGCGCAAGGCTCTCACGCCGGCGCACCGATGAGAATCCGATTCGCAGGGCAAAATGCGCTTCGCATTCTGATCCGGGTGCGCTTGGGTGCGGACCTCACATGAGAGAAACCTGTTACCGCTGTTTTTGTGATCGGCGCCGCCCGACTGCGTCGGGCGCCCGCGCCGATCATCCCTCCGCGGGCGCTTCGGGACGCGCGCCAGCTGGCGCGCGCCATCTCCGCGCTGCCGCGCTCCGTGGCCCCGTATGAGAGAAACCTGCTATCGTTGCTTCTGGCCGAAGGCGCTGTGCTGGTGCCCGACGCTGCGCGCGATGGTGACGCGGACGCGGTTCGTGTTCCTGATGCATCCGAAGGAATTCAAGCAGGAGAAGGCGAACACCGGTCGGCTGACGCGCCTTTGCCTCGAGAACAGCGAACTGCACATGGGGATCGGCTTCGATGAAGTGGCGGCCGTGCAGGACTTGATCGCAGACGAGCGGAACTGCTGCGTGCTCCTGTATCCGGGACGCGAGGCGCTGAATCTGTCGACGACGGGAGCGGAGGAGATGCAGGAGTTTCGCGCACGCCTCGGCGAGCGACAGCTCGTCGTGTTTCTGCTCGATGCGACGTGGGCCGGAGCGCGCAAGATGCTGCGCCTGAGTCCGAGCTTGCAGCGACTGCCGCGCGTGATGTTCACGCCGAGCGCGCCGAGCCGTTATGTGATCAAGCAGCAGCCGCAGGAAGGGTGCCTTTCGACGCTCGAGGCGACACACGAGCTGTTGCTGGCGCTCGAACGGAGTGGCCTCGATGAGTATCGGGACCAGGCGCAGTTGCTCGACGTGTTTGCGCGCATGCAGGATTTCCAACTGAAGTGCGCGGCGGACCCGGAGCGGCCGGGTTACCGGCGTCGCGCTTACAGCGCACCGGAGGAACGCGTGGGTCCGCGCGGACGCAGCGGCGAAAGACGGCAGAATTATCTCAAGTTGCCCGGCGCGTGATTGTAGGGCTCGACCTGGTGTCGAGCCTCGCGTGGTAACGAGGCGTGCGGCGCGGGCGCAAAAAGGCCTCACACGAGGTGAGGCCCTACAAGGGTTGTCCGTGATGGGCGCCGCGTTCGCCGACAAGGGCGCAGCAAGACTGCGCCCCTACAGCTGATGAATCATCGGCCGCCCCGCACGAGCAGCGTCTGGCCGTTGTAGCTGACGCGATCGCCCGGAATGACTTTCTTGCCACGTTGCGTTTCGACGGCGCCGTTGAGTTCCACCTGCCCGGCACCGATGACCTGCTTGGCTTCGCCGCCGGTGTCGACGAGTCCGCCGAACTTCAGCAGTTGGGCGAGTTCGATGTGATCGCCGCGAATGGCGATGTCGCGAGTGTTGGCTTCGGTCGACATGGCGCGATCAGCCGATCTTCAGCAGTTCGACTTCGAAAACCAGTGTGGCATTGGGCGGGATCGCGCCGGGGAAGCCGCGCGCGCCGTAGCCGAGGTGGGGAGGGATGGTGAGCTTCACCTTGTCGCCGACTTTCATCGTCGCGACGCCCTGGTCCCAACCGCCGATGACCTGCCGCATGCCGAGCGCAAAGGTGAAGGGCTCGTCGCGATCGCGCGAGCTGTCGAATTTCTGTCCATTCGTCAGCCAGCCGGTGTAGTGGACGGTGACGAAGTCGCCTTTCTGGGGCGACGGGCCGCTGCCGGCGGTGAGAACTTCGATCTGGAGGTCGGAGGTGGACATGCCGCGACGTTGGGCGAAAGGGCGGGCGACACAAGCGGGGAGTCGGGGATCAAGAAGCGGCTTGCGGCGCGGGAGGTAATACATAGTTTGACGTCATGATCAAACGCATCACCAAGGTTGGCAACTCGCAGGGCATCATGCTGGACGCGGCGCTCATGGACCTCGCGCGCTTGAAGGTGGGTGACGAGGTGAACGTGACGGTGCACGAGGGCGGGGCGATCTACCTGACGCCAGTGCGCCCGGTGGTGACGCCGGAGGAGGTGACGGCGACGATCAAGGGGGTCATGAAGGACTACCAGCGCACGATGCGCCGTCTCGCATGAGCACTGCAAATGAGGAGTGCTTCCACCTCACGGTGGACATCGTCTTCGAAATCCACGCTGCTGCGATTGCTGATTTCGGGGGCTCCGGCGGATTGCGTGATCGCGCGCTGCTGGAATCGGCCGTGGCGGCGCCTCAGGCGACCTACGGCGGCGAATCGGTTTACGCCGACGTCCCGGAGATGGCGGCGGCGTATCTCTTCTACATCTGTCGCAACCACCCGTTCATCGACGGTAACAAGCGCGCCGCGCTCGGCGCGTGCTTGGTGTTTCTGCGTCTGAACGGTTACCAACCAGCGCCGGACGGCCCCGACTGGGAACAACTCACCCTCGACGTTGCCGCCTCGAAGTTGGATCGCGACGCGACGACGGCGCGGTTGCGCGCACTGTTGCCCAGCGCGAAGAAGACGAAGCCTCGCACGAAGCGAAAGAAGTAGGTCCGGCTTCAGCCGGACCAAACCAGTGTCACTCGCGAGTGTCGCGGGCGAAAGCGGACCGGGCTGGGCCGGCTGAAGCCGGCCCTACCATCACAGCCGCTTCAGCTCCTCCACGAGGCGCGCGCGCTCGGCGAGGAGTTCGCTGGCTTCGCTGGAAATTTGCTGGGCGCGCGCCTGTGCGTTCGTGGCGCTGAGGGCATACCGGTCGGCCTCATACTGGAGACGGTCGACGTTATAGAGCGTCACGGGCGGGTGATTGTTGGCGAGGGATTCCATGTTGGCCGCGGCTTGCGCGGCGCGGTCGGCGGCGCGTTGCATGTCGCGGTCCAGATAGCGGAGGAAATCATCGATGTAGGCGATGCGCGCGCGGATCCCGTCGGCGCGCTGGCGCTGGTTGCCGCCGACGACCGCGAGCGCTTCGTTGCACTCCCGGAGCAAGCCCGGGTTGTAGCGGCCCCAGTGTCGGGCGATGGAAAACAGGCGCGTGCTCTCGGCGAAGTTGCGGCGGCTGTTCTCGGCCGTCGCCAGATAAAAATAGACGTAGTAGTTCTCGATGCCGCGCTCCAGCAATGGGCGCAGCAAGGCGACCACCTCGTCGAAATTGCCCGCGTTGAGGAGTTCGTAGGCGCGTTTCAGTTCGGGATACTCGCGCACGTCGCCGGCGCCGTTCGCCTCGCCGACCTGCTCGCGCCAGTGGGCGAGGGCACGAGGGCGGATTTGCAGACGCTGCAGAAGGTCGAAGGCGAGGCCCGCGCGTCGCGCGTGGGCGCCGTCGATGTAGGCGTTGAGCATCGTTTCCACCAGGCGTAACGCGAGCTTCCGCTCGCTCGACGTCAGGCCCGGATAATACGGCACGCAGGCGGGGTTCACTTCGCGCGTGGCGGTCGGCGGACCGTGGCGGCCGGACTTCCAGAGCTTCTCGCGGAACGCCGCGGGATCTTCGCCCGATTCGAGCGCGGGGCCGCCTTCGTTGATGCTGCGCAGGCGGAGTTGCTCGTAGAGCGCCCAGCGTTCGTCGACAGTGCGCGGGAGATGCAGCAACTGCTCCTCGGCGGCGGCGTTGCGCGGGTCGATTTCCTCGTCTTGGAAAAGATTAACCGGTTCCCGGACGAACCAGCCGTGGCGCTCGTTGAGCTGGTTGTCGATTTCGCGCGCGTATTCCATCTCCGGGTAGCCGAAGTTGCCGGGCTGCACGAAATCGCCGCCCATGTCGTCGATCCAGTCCTCGATTTCTTCATGGGTGCTGAGCGTGTAGAGCTTCAACAGGCGCTGCATGTGGTAGCCGTGGGGCACGTTTGGGGCCTGTGGGGCGAGTTCCTCCATCCACTTCCGCCCGTAGAGGGCGCGCAGCTTATAGGGCATCGAGCGGATGAGTTTCAGGCGCAGCATCCAATCGTCCTTCGGCAAATGCTGGATACGTTCGAGCATGAGCGGCGTGAAGACCTCGACCAACTCGTCCGGCACGCGCTGGGCTTGGAGGCGCAGCGCCTCGAACTCGGCGCGCAAGGCGTCCGGTTGTTTCGGATCGAGCGCGCGGGCGCGCGCGGCGGCCTTGAGCGCTTTCGGAATGCAGTAGAGCGGATCGTCCAGCCACGCCAGGGCGAGCTTGCCCCACAGCGCGGCGTCGTCGGGCGTGCGGGCGAGCTGTTCCTCGAGCGGAACGATGTGGCTCGATGCGCCCTGCGCCGATGCGAGCAAGTCCACGCGCAATGAGGAGACGGGCACGCGGTCGATCGTCTCCGGGTTGGAGATCGTGCCGGTTTTGCCGGTGAGAAAACGCGCGCGGTCGATCGCCAGCAAGCCTTCGGGGAAACGGCCGAGCGCGCGGTAAAGTTGCGCGCGCAGGAGCCAGGCGCTGGCGGAGGACTTCAATTCGGCCGGAGACTGCTCCAACTCGGCGAGCGCGGCGGCGGGCGCGCCGAGCTTGATCCACATGCGCACGCGCTCGAGTCCCGCGTGAAGTTGATGAATCGCGGATTGCGTGGTCGGCAGCAGGTAAGTGCGCTCGTCGAAGATCGGCGATGCGTCCGTCGTGAGCGTCGAGCTGAAGCCGAGCGAGTCGGGCGGCACGCGGAGGAGGCGCCGCGAGACGAGCGCGTTGATCGTGGTTTCGAGGTCCGGGTGCTCGCGCGTTGCGGGCAGCACTTCGCGCACGGCGTCGATGAGTTCGTTGTCGGTCTCGGCGGCGTAGAGCTGCGCGCGCGGCTCCTCCGCCGCGAAGGCGTGACCAGCAGCGGATGCCTCGGCGACGAAGTTCCGGTAGGTGCCGCCGGGCAGACGGTCGGCTTCGATCTCGGTGCGCGCGGTGGCGAGCGCGGTTTCCCAGAGCGCGCGGTTCGTCGGTTGCGCGCGGGCGGCGGTGAGCGCGGCTTGCGCGACGTTCGTGTGGAGACGGCGTGCGACGAGCATCTCCTGCACGTCGGGGTATTCGCTGAGCGCGGAGAAATCCTCGTCGGCGATCTTGGCCAGCGTCGCCGGGTCGTCGGCGGAGAGGACCTTCAGGCGCAGTGCTTCACCGGGAAAACTCTGTCCGGCCGCGGTGGCGTCGCGCAGGAGGTTGCGGAAGAAACCGAGATCGTTCGGACCCTCGGCCGTGAGCGCGGACGCGGCGAAGTAGACGGCGTCGCGCCAGACGTTCTCCTCGTTCGGGTGCGTGCGCGCGTGGGCCGCCGCGAGCGGGGCGCGGCGCTGGTTGATCGCGATGGTCAGCGCGGGCGTGTCGGGCTCCAGGGCGGCGTAGATTTTCAGCAGCGTCGCGCGCGCGGTGGCGTCGCCGACTTGTTGGGCGAGCACGGTGCGGGCGCGGTGATGGGCGACGTCGAGCGCGCCGCACTCGGCGGCCGTGAGGGCGGCGCGGGCATCGGTGGCGGGAGCGTTCGGCACGGTTTGCCAGAGGGACGATTGAGCGGAGATATCCTTGGCCAGCGCGGCGCATTGCTCGCCGTAATAGCCCTCGATTTTCGCGCCGGCTTGCGCGGCGGCGAGAGCCTCGGGCATGTGGCCGAGGAAGCGCTGGACTTGCGCGCGGAGGAGCAACGACTCGTCGGCTTGCGCCTCGGTTGCGTCGAGTGCGTCGAGTTCGCGCAGCGCGCGCGAGCCTTGGGCGAGTTGCAGCCAGACCTTGGCGCGCGCGCGGCGCAGGGCGGCGTCGGCGGGATTCGCGGCGACGAGCGCGTCGCTCCAAGCGATCACTTCGGGGTTGGTCGGGCCGCTGCTGAGATCGGCGGCCTGGATGAGATCTTCGCGCGTCGCCGGCTCGGCGAGCGGGTGCGCGGCGGCGCGCTTGATCTCGACATCGACGGTGGGCGCGAGCAGGGCTTCGAGCGTCTCGGCGCGCAGCGAGAGAGAGGAAAGACAGAGCGCGGCGAACGCGCCGCGGCGGAGCAGGGAGGCGATCATGGCGGAGCTATCGGTGAGGAAATGTCCTGCGCCGGCCGGGACAATTGCGGAGTGCACTCCGGGCTACGCAGATTTGCGTAGGTGCGGGAGTAGGTCCGGTCTGTGACCGGACCAGGCTGATCATCGTCTGCAAATCACAATTGCGAAGGTGGGCCGAACGGGGCCGGTCACAGACCCGGCCCTACTTAACCGAGCAGCGTCAGGACGATGCCGGCGAGGACGCCGAGGACGGCGGGGAGTTTTTGCAGGCCGTTCTTCTCGCCGAAGAGCCACAGGCCGCCGGCGAAGGCCACGAGCGTGCTGCCGCGGCGGAGACTCGAGACGAGGGACACGAGCGCGTCGGGATTGCGCAACGCATCGAAGTAGAGGAAGTCGGCGATGAGCAGGCCGAACGAGATGACGAGGATGCTCCAGCGCCAGTGGAAGACGTTGCGTGGCCAGAGGCGGAATTTCCAGCCGAGCACGAGCGGGAGAAAAATCAGCGCGAGGTAGATCGCGAACCACGCCTGCACGGTCGCGGCGTTGAAGCCCTGGCGACCGAGGAGAAACTTATCGTAGAGCCCGCTGCACGCGCCGGCGAGCGTGCCGCCGACGAGAAGCCAGATCCACTGGTTGCGGTGAAAATGAATGCCCTCGCGCGCGCCGGCGAAGGCGAGGCCGACGAACGACACCAGCGTGATCGCGACGCCCAGCATCTCGAGCCACGACGGGCGCTCGGCGAGCACGAGCAGCGCGCCGAAGAGCGTCCACATCGGACCCGTCGCGCGAATCGGCGAGGCGAGCGAGACCGGCAGATGCTTCACGGCGAAATAGCTGCAGACCCACGACGTCGCAACGATGAGCGACTTCAGGAGAATCTGGAGATGCTGCACGCCGGTCATCGGCGTGACGTGCAGAATCGCCGGCAGATTGCCGCCGGCCCCGGCGCGGTCGAACGCGATGAGCGTGCCCCAGACGGTTGCGCTGCAGAGGTTCGCGAAGAACAGCACGGGCAACACCGCGTTGTCGCGCACGGCGTGCTTCGTTCCGAGGTCGTAGAGACCGAGGAAGAAGGCCGAGAGCAACGTGGCGGCGACCCAGGGGATCATGGGAGGCGCCCTTGTTCTTTCGTCGTCATTGTCATCGCGAGGTGCGCGAAGCGCGCCGTGGCGATCCAGATGGATTGCTTCGTCGCTGCGCTCCTCGCAATGACAGTCAGGATCGCTTGCCGCGAGCGCGGCGCCGCTGGGGACAGCGGCGCCCACCGGCACTGCGACGCGAAAGTGCGATGGAGAACGTGCCGGCCACGATGTAGCGGAACACGTGAGCGTTTCGCTGGCGCGAGAGGCGAAAAGCTTACGCTTTCCGCTACGTCGGGAGCATTGCGTTCTGCGCCACGTGCCGAGTCCGCGCTCACTTCTTCTTGTTCAGCGCGGCGGAGAACCAGTCGCTGTTGAGCGATTGGGTGGATTTCGGGAGCTGCGCCGGACCGCGGTTGAAACCACCGCCGCCACCACCGGGGCGCGGACCGTTGCCGCCGCCCGGACGTCCGCCGGCGCCTTGCGGCGTGCGCGGGCCGAGCTGCGGATTGCTGCGCATGGAGAGAGCGATGCGGTTGCGCGGCAGGTCGACCTCCGTGACGGTGACCATGACCTTCTGGCCGGGCTTCACGACTTCGGCGGGCTCTTTCACGAACGAGTCGGCGAGCTGCGAGACGTGGACGAGGCCGTCCTGGTGAACGCCCACGTCGACGAACGCGCCGAACGCGGTGACGTTCGTGACGATGCCGGGGAGTTTCATGCCGGGTTTGAGGTCCTCGGGTTTGCTCACGCCTTCCTGGAAACTGAACGCTTCGAACTTCTCACGCGGATCGCGGCCGGGCTTGGCGAGTTCGGCGAGAATGTCCTTCAACGTCGGGAGGCCGACGTCGGCGGTGACGTAGCTCTCGAGCTTGATGCGCTTGCGGAGTTTTTCGTCGCGCATGAGGTCGGCGACGGTGGCGCCGAGATCAGCGGCCATCTTCTCGACGAGCGCGTAACGCTCCGGGTGCACGGCGCTCGCGTCGAGCGGATGCGCCGCGTCCCGGATGCGAAGGAAGCCGGCGGCTTGTTCGAAGGCCTTCGGGCCGAGGCGCGGGACTTCGAGGAGATCGGCGCGCGATTTGAAGGCGCCTTTTTCGTTGCGGCGCGCGACGATGGCGGCGGCGGTGGCGGCGTTAAGGCCGGAGACGTAGGAGAGGAGTTGCTTCGACGCAGTGTTCACTTCAACGCCGACGCCGTTGACGCACGAGACGACGCGGTCGTCGAGCGAACGCTTGAGGGCGCTTTGGTCGACGTCGTGCTGGTATTGGCCGACGCCGATGGATTTCGGGTCGAGCTTCACGAGTTCCGCGAGCGGGTCCATGAGGCGGCGACCGATGGAAACGGCGCCGCGGACGGTGAGGTCGTGATCGGGGAACTCTTCGCGGGCGACTTCGCTCGCGGAATAGATCGAGGCGCCGGACTCGTTGACCATCACGACGGGAATCGACGGCGGCAGGCCGAGCGTGCGCACGAATGCCTCGGTCTCGCGGCCGGCGGTGCCGTTGCCGATGGCGATGGCCTCGACTTTGAAGAAGTCGACGAAGCCTTTCAGTTTGTCCTTCGCCTCGGCGGGCGAGCGTTCCGGGTAGATGACGTCGTTGTGAAGGAGCTTGCCCTGGCGGTCGAGCAGCACGGTTTTGCAACCGGTGCGGAAGCCCGGGTCGATCGCCATCACGGCGCGCTGGCCGAGCGGCGCGGCGAGGAGGAGCTCGCGGAGATTTTCGCCGAAGACTTTGATCGCGGCCTCGTCGGCGCGTTTCTTCGACTCGATGCGCATCTCGGTTTCCATTGCGGGCGCGAGGAGGCGCTTGAAGGCGTCCTGGGCGGCGATGCGGACCTGCGCGGCGGCCGGCGAGGTGTTTTTGGCGAAGTGCAGCTCGACGACGGCCTGCGCGGCGAGTTCGTCGGGCAGCGTGATACGCATGATGAGGAACGACTCGTTCTCGCCGCGGCGCATGGCGAGGATGCGGTGCGAGGGAGCTTTCGCGAGCGGCTCGGACCAGTCGAAGTAGTCCTTGAATTTCGCGCCCTCGGTTTCCTTGCCATACATGACTTTCGAGGAAACGACGGCCTGCTCGCGGTAGATGCCGCGGAGTTTTTCGCGCACGGCGGCATCGTCGCTCATGCGTTCGGCGAGGATGTCGCGCGCGCCGGCGAGCGCATCGTCGGCGGACTCGATCTTGCCCTTCGTGTTCTTGCCGTCGTCGAGCGTGTATTCGTGACCGACCAGTGCAGCTGCTGCGGCGGCGATGTCGCTCGCCGGATCTTGGGCCCAGATAAGTTCGGCGAGGGCTTCGAGGCCTTTCTCCTTCGCGATGGTGGCGCGCGTGCGCTTTTTCGGGCGGAAGGGCAGATAGATGTCCTCGAGCTGCGTGAGCGTATCGGCGGCGCCGAGGGCGGCCTTGAGTTGATCGGTGAGCAGGTTGCGCTCCTGCAGCGAGGCGATGATCGCGGCGCGGCGGGCGTCGACCTGCTCCATGCGCTCGAGGCCGTCGCGGATCGCGGTGACCTGCACTTCGTCGAGTTCGCCCGTGACCTCCTTGCGGTAACGGGAAATGAAGGGGACCGTCGCGCCGCCCTTGAGCAACTGGGCGGTCGAGGCGACTTGATGCACCTTCAGTTTCAATTCCTCCGCGAGGCGGAGCACGTGGTCAGGATTGGGAAGATCCGAAGTGGCGGACATGCGAGTGAACTGTCGAGTTCACCAGCCGTGAATTCGCCAGCAACGGAAAACTCCCGGTAGCGTTATTTTGCTCGCGTGGCTTTCCGACGCGAGACAGGGGCACGCGAACGCACTGTGTGCAACGCGCGACGTCCGTAGCCAGGCCAGCGCTGGTGGGCGACGTCGGCTTTGATCTCGGGCGTCGCGGCCGATTTTGGGCGGAGGCCGAGGCTCAGTGTTCCGGCTCGTGTTGCTTCGAGGCGGCCAGACACGGGAGCTGGAAGCTCCCGCTACTTTCTTTGCGTCGGCCTCGCCTTCAGGTGACCGAGGCGATCAGGTTTTCGGCCCGGCGGCCGCCGACGTCGAGCATCAGGGAATCGCCTTGCTTGCGACCGAGGAGCTGGCGGCCGAGGGGAGATTGCGGCGTGACGACCATCACGGTGTGGCCGTCGACTTCGACCTCGGTGCCGCCGGCGCGCGGGCCGATGAAGTAGCGCGAGCGCGCGCCTTTGTTTTCGAGCACCACGAGCGCGCCGAGTCCAATGGGATCGGCGGCGGAAAAATCGCGGGGGGCGAGGGCGCGGAATTGCGCGAGCGCGAGCGCGGCCTCCTCGGCGGCCTTCGATTGGCCGTGGGCGAGATAGGAGGCTTCGAGTCCTCGCGTGTCGTATTTGTCCTCGGCCTTGTTCTCGTCGTCGGTCGCCTCGGCGTGCGTGGCGAGGGCGGCTTGGGTCATCGCTTCCACTTCAGCGGAAAGGTGGGCGATAAGTTGTTCGAGGAGGGCGCGTTTGGGCATGCGGGGTAAGCGGGTTATTTCACGAGGCGGGCGCGCGGCGTCGAGCGCAGATTGCGAGCGGGAGATGGGCCGGTAGCCGGGGAAGCGCGGGCCGCGGGGGCGATGGCGATCAGCGGGGCTCGTCGCCGTAGATCGCGATGACGGGTTTCTGCCCCGCCATGCGGTAGGCGCGATACATGCCGGCGGAGTTGAAGTCGGTCATCACTTTGCCGCGGGCATCGATGCCGATCACGCCGCCGTCGCCGCCGAGTTGGGCGACTTTGGCCAGCGTTGCGGCCGCTGCCGCACGGAGGTCTTTGCCTTGGTATTCGAGCTGCGCGGAGATGTCGTGCGCGACGTTCGCGCGAATGAAAAACTCGCCCCAACCGGTGGAGCTGACGGCGCAGGTGGCGTTGTTGGCGTAGGTGCCGGCGCCGATGACGGGCACGTCGCCCACGCGGCCGAATTTCTTGTTCGTCATGCCGCCCGTGGACGTGCCGGCGGCGAGATTGCCGTGCTGGTCGAGTGCGACACAGCCGACGGTGCCGTATTTCTGTTCGCGGATAAAATGCTCGTCGGGCATCCCGCCGGGCGAGGTGAGATCGAGCGGGAGTGACGCGGTGCCGTTGTCCTTCTTCGACTCCAGTTGCTTGGCGCGCTCGAGCTGGCGGCGGCGGAAGTCGGTTTGGAAGTATTCATTCGGCGTGTTCTCGTAGCCGAGCGACCAGGCGAACTTCTCAGCGCCTTCGCCGATGAGGAAAACGTGTTTGGATTTCTCCATGACGTCGCGCGCGAGGTGCAGCGGATTTTTGATGTGTTGCACGCCGGCGATCGCGCCGGCCTGGAGCGTGGCGCCGTTCATGATTGATGCATCCATCTCGCAAAACCCGTCGGCGTTGAGCACGGCGCCTTTGCCGGCGTTAAAGAGGGGCGAGTCCTCGAGAATCGTCACGGCCGCGATGACGGCGTCGAGCGAGGTGCCGCCTTGTTCGAGAATGGCGTAACCGGCATCGAGCGCGTCCTGGAGCGTGGCGCGGTATTGGGCGTCGAGTTCGGGCGACATGGCCTGGCGCTGGATGACGCCGGCGCCGCCGTGGAGGACGAGGCCGTAGGGTTTCATAGGAGCCGGGGTGGGCGAGGGCGGTTGCGCGAGGGCGGTGGAGGCGACGACGGCGAGAAGGAAGGCGGAGAGGAGGATGAACGCGCGAGGTAATTTCATTGTGATTCGCGGCGCCGACGGAGCGGCGCCCTCCAAGTTACCTGGCGATCCCTAGCGCGCTCATGAAGAAGGCGTAGTCGCGCGCGACGTCGTGCAGGGCGTCGTAGCGGCCGGACGCGCCGCCGTGGCCGGCGCCGAAGTTCGTGTGAATGAGCGTGGCGTTTCTCTTCGACTGATCGAGGGTGCGGAGCTTCGCGAGGTATTTGGCGCCTTCCCAGTAGGGAACTTGGCTGTCGTAGAACGAGACGTTGACGAGCACGTTCGGGTAGGAGGCGGGCTTCAGGTTGTCGTAGGGACTGTAGGCTCGCATCCAGAGGTATTCCTCGCGGATGTTCGGGTTGCCCCATTCCACGTATTCCTCGGTCGTGAGCGGGAGCGAGGCGTCGAGCATCGTGTTGAGCACGTCAACGAAAGGGACGACGACCAGCGCGGCCTTGAAGAGATCGGGGCGCTGGTTGAGCACGGCGCCCATGAGCAGGCCGCCGGCGCTGCCGCCGGAGGTGACGAGTTGCGCGGGTGTCGTCCATTTCTCGTCGACGAGCCACTGCGCGCAGTCCACGAAATCGTTGAACGTGGTCATCTTCTTTTCCATGCGGCCGGCTTCGCGCCACTCCTCACCGAGTTCGCCGCCACCGCGGATGTGCGCGATGGCAAAGACGACGCCGCGGTCGAGCAGGCTGAGGCGGTTCGAGCTAAACGTGATCGGCATGCTGACGCCGTAGGAGCCGTAGCCATAGAGCCAGAACGGCTGGGGTTTCGTGCGGTCGATGTCGGCGCGGTAAACGATCGAGAGCGGCACCTTGACGCCGTCGCGCATGACAGCCCAGACGCGCTCGGCGCGGTAGTTCTGCGGGTCGAAGCCGCCGAGCACTTCCTGCTGTTTCACGAGCGTGCGCTGGCCGTTGGCGAGATTGACGCTGAACGTGGAGCGCGGGCGCACCATGGACTGGTATTCGAAGCGGAAATTATCGGTGTCGAACTCCCAGTTGCTGCTGCCGGAAACCTCGTAGGCGGGCTCGGGCATTTCGAGGCGCGAGGATTGGCCGTTGGCGAAGTTGTAGACGCGCAGGTGCGGCAGACCGTTCTCGCGTTCCTCGATGACCAGGTAGCGCGCAAAGGGCGTGAGGCCTTCGATCTTCACCGCGAGGTTGTGCGGGATGACGTCGGTCCACTGCGAGGGATTCGCCTCTGGCGCGGAGACGACCTTGTAGTTTTTCGCGTCGCGGTTCGTGACGAAATAAAAGCGGTCGCCATGGTGCTCCGCCTGCACCTTCACGTTTTCTGTGCGCGGGAGGAGCGACTGGAACGCGCCTTTCGCGTCGTCGGCGCGGAGGGCGAAGACTTCGGACGTGACCTTGCTTTCGGCGGTGCTGAAGACCCAGCGGCCGTCCTGAGACTTGTTGACGTCGATATTGTAGAGTTCGTCCGTCTCCGTGCGGAGCAACTCGTGTTGGCCGGTGCTGAGCGTCCAGCGGTGGAGTTTGTCGGAGCGTTTCGACTCGTTCTCAGTGACGTAGTAGAGAACGTCGTGGCCGGTGGCCCATTCGAGATCGGAAACCTTGCCGATCTGTTGCGGGATGAGCTGCTTCGTCGCGAGGTCCATGACGAAGACCTCGTATTGGCGATAACCGGTCCAATCGATCGAGTAGGCGAGGCGCGCGCCATCGTCGCTCACACGGTAGTGGCCGACGGCGACGTAGGGTTTGCCTTCGCCGAGCTTGTTGAGGTCGAGGAGAACTTCCTCGGTTGCGTCGGGCTTGTCGGCGATGCGGCAGAAGATCGGATACTGCTTATCCTTTTCGGTGCGGGTGTAGTAGAGCCAACCGAGGAAGGGGACTTTCGCGCCGGTGTCGTCTTCCTTGATGCGACCGCGCATTTCCTGGAACAGCGCGGTGCGCAGCTCCTTGGCGGGCGCGAGGACGGATTCGGTATAGGCGTTCTCCTGCTCGAGGTAAGTCTTCACCTCGGGGTTGTCCTTTTCGCGCAGCCAGAAGTAGTCGTCGATGCGCTTGTCCTCGTGAACGGTGACGTCCTTTGGCTTCTTCGCGGCGACCGGAGCCTTCGGCGTGGCGAGATCGAATTGAGCGAGGAGCGGAAGGGAGAGCATAAGGGACAGGACGAACGTGGCGGGGAATTTCATGCGAAAGGAATTGAGGAGCGTGGGTGCGGACAGCTCGCCTCAACGCGGTGAAGCGATCGGCTTCGGCACCTGGATGCGGTTGGCGAGTTCGACCAGTCGGGCGCGGAGAATTTCGTTTTCCTGCTCGGGCGTCTTCTGAAACGCGGAGCGCTGCGTCACGCGTTCGGCGAGCTCGGCCGTCAGGATGAAGATGCAGTTGTTTTGGACGAACAGCAGCGTGCCGCGCTTCGCCACTGCGGGCGCGCTGACGGGCGCGTCGAGCACGCTGGATCGCGCCTCGAAGGCGGAGCCGCCGGGCAGGAGCGAGAAAACGAAAAGCGCGCCGTCACGCAGCTGCGGGCTGTAGAGGCTGGCCTCGTTGGTCGAACCGGGAAAGCGCTGCGCGAAATCCGGGAAGACGAACTCTTTGAAAAAATACTCCAGGTATTCGCGGATGCCGCGCGTATCGAGTTCCCACTTATTCGAGAGATCGAGCGGGAAACAGGCCACGCTGACGTGCGTGCTCACCGGGTCGTCGAATGTGACGACGTTTTCCGTGTCGTGGATCTGGCCGCCGAGCTCGGGCAGCACCGGGATCGTCATCCGGAAACGCGCGCCGGGCGCGACGTAGGTCGTGCCCTTGATGTCACCGTAGAGCGAGGGTGGCGGCGTGGCGACCTGCGCGCGCACGGCAGTCAGGGCGAGCAAGCCGAGGCAGCAGGCGGCGAGGCGGCGGATGCACGGGACGAGGACCACGAAGCTCTGGAATGTGGGGGCGCGGGGGCGGATTTCAAGCGCGGGCATGACGAATGAATTTCAGCTGGATCGCCACGCGTGCCCGGGCGGCGCGCTCACGATGACAATCCGAGTGCGTTAGACGCGCAGTCGCTGCCAGAGTGCCACAGGAATCTGTTCTGGTCGGGCGCGTGCGTCGAGACCGGCCTCAGGGAGGAACGCCAGCCAGGCGGCGCCGCCGTCGGGGAGTTTGCTGCGCAACAGCGATCCGATCTGTTTGCGGCGTTGCTGAAAACACTCGCGGATCACGCGCTTCACGGCGGGGGCGAAGATGAACGGTTCGGGGCGGCGCGCGAGGTTCAGCAGGTAGGACTCGACGTCGGGCGCGGGGTAAAAGCAGGACGCGGGCACTTTGTGGCCGGGATCGGTCACGAAAGCGGACTGAATGAAAATCGAGATCGCGCCGAACTGCTTCGTGCCCGGCTGCGCGACGTAGCGCTGGGCGGCTTCCTGCTGGAGCATGAGCACCATCCGCTGCGGCAGTGAACCGCCGAGCACCGCGTCCATCCAGGGGGTTGAGATGGCGTAAGGGAGGTTCGCGACGACTTTGAAATTCGTCGCGCGTTCAGGCGGCAGGTCGGCGATCGGATGCTCGACCGCGTCTTCCTCGATCAGATGCAGTTTGCCTGGAAATTCGGTGGCGAGCGTGCCGCGGAGGTGGGCGGCCATCGTGGCGTCCTTTTCCACGGCGAAGACTTCCGCGCCCGCGGCGAGGAGCGCGGAGGTCAGCGTGCCGAGACCGGGGCCGACTTCGACGACGGTGTCACCGGGGGCGACGGCGCCGAGCTCGACGGATTTGCGGACAATATTGCCGTCGATGAGATAATTCTGACCGAGGAAACGCTTCGGCGAGTGGCCGAGGCGCGCAAGCAGTTCGCGAGTGCCGGTGAGCGTGAGCGGCATGCCTCAGGGTTTGCGGCCCTCGTCGACGTCCCAGAATTCGAAGAACGTCCGGAGATCCGCGCGCGCGCCGAAGCCGGCTTCCGCCTTCTGCTTCTCAAGCACGGGCGTGGCTTGGTCGTTCCAGCCTCGCTTGCTGACGAAGTCGTTCCAGATGATCACGTCGTCCGCGTTGAGCGCGCGACCGTTTTTCGTGCACCATTCGAAAACCTGCTCATCGCTCGCGCCGGCGAGCACCTGCGCCTTCAGCGCGGCGTAGTCGACGTGGAGAAAATTGCAGAGGCGGCTGTCCATGCCCTTGCCGAGATTCGGCAGGTAATCGTCGCGCAACTCGCCACGGGCGTGCTTGCGGATCTTGTCGGTCATGCGACCAAAGTAGAAGAGGCCGCCGACCAGCGGGCGCGGGTCGCAGGGAAATTGTTTGGAGCTCATGCGGTGGAAAATTCGTGGATGAGAACAGCGGGGTCTTCGGCGCGCATCAGGGCCTCGCCGACGAGGATGGCCTGCGCGCCGGCGGCGCGGACGCGCGCGGCGTCGCGAGCGGTGAAGATGCCGCTCTCGCTGACCGCGATGACTTCTTGCGGAAATTGCGGAATGAGACGCTCGGAGAGGGCGAGGTCGCACTTGAAGATCGCCAGGTCGCGATTGTTGACGCCGATGATCTTGGCGCCGTGCTGCACAGCGCGTTCGAGGTCCTTCTCGTCGTGGATTTCGAACAGAGCGCACATGCCGGCCGCCTTGGCGCTGGTGTGCAGTTGCGAAATCTCGGAATCGTCGAGCGCGCGCACGATGATGAGGATCGCGCTCGCACCGGCTTCGCGCGCCTGCAGCACCTGCACGGGGTGCACCATGAAATCCTTGCGCAGGCACGGCAGCGCGGGGGTCTGCTGCTGGAAGAATTGTGTGACTTCCTCCAGATCGCCCATGCGACCGCCAAAGAATTTCTCGTCGGTGAGCACGGACAAGGCGCTGGCGCGCGCATTGAAGTAGCGTTTGGCCTGGTCGATCGCCTTGGTGCCTTCGCTGATGGCGCCGGCGGAGGGCGAGCGGCGCTTGATCTCCGCGATGACGGCGAGCTTGCCGTCGCCGCGGCGCAGCGCGCTGGCGAAGGATGGCACGGGCGGCAGCGAGTCGTTCAGGCGGGCCAGTTCCTCCTCGAAAACGGGACGGAGGATCGGGGCGATCTCGCGCCGCTTGTGCGCCATGATTTCGGCGAGTTTGTCCATGCGTGAAACTCTCACGAAACACACGAAACGTGCAGAATGGAACAGCAAATTCCCGGGCTTTTTTGGTGTATTTCGTGTTTTTCGTGGTTACTGCAAGGCCTCCAATGAGTGCCATCGACGACTTGCGCCGGACCATGGCGCGCCTCCGTGCTCCGGACGGCTGCCCGTGGGACCGCGAGCAGACCCATCAAACCCTCGCGCGTCACCTGATTGACGAGTGCAGCGAGTTGCTCGACACGATCGATCGCGGAGACATTCCGCACATGCGCGAGGAGCTCGGCGATGTGCTGCTGCAGGTCGTGTTTCACGCGCAGCTGGCGGCAGAGCGCGGCGACTTCGACTTCGACGACGTGGCGCGCGAGATCAATGACAAGCTCATCCGGCGGCACCCGCATGTCTTCGGCGACGCCACTGCCGGCAACGCGGAGCAGGTCATCGACGTCTGGGAAGGCGTCAAAGCCCAGGAGAAGGCCGCCGCAGGCAAAGCGGAGTCGCATGTCTTCAAGAAGCTGCCGCCGCGATTGCCCGGCCTGCTGTTCGCCGAGGACGTCGCCAAGCGAATCGAGAAGCAAAAGTTGCCCGCGGACGGCGTGGTCGATGCGGCCGCGATCGCGCGACGGGCGGAGGCGCTCACGTCGGACGTGGTCGGGCGCGAACTTTTTGAAATCGCTGCGGCGTGCCGCGCGCGCGGGATCGATCCCGAGATGGCGCTGCGACGTGAGTGCGACCGCGTCATGCGCAAAGTGGAGACGCGGGTGGCTGCGAAGAGCGCATGAACAACTGCGGCAAATATTCCGCCGCGTGCGGTAGGGCGGGACCGCTGGGCCCGCCGAAACTCGTTCGCGGCGCGCCCAGCGGTCGCGCCCTACCTGTCGCGTCGACCGCGGGCAATTCAGCCGAGTTCGGGCGCGTAGCGCCATGACGGACGACGTTCCCGCGCCCGAGACCAAGGTGCCCGCGGCCGTCGCGGCGGACTGGCTGGCGCCGTTCCTCGATTTCCTCGCGAAGGAGCGGCGCTATTCCGCCTACACGGTGCGCAACTACCGGCAGGCGTTTGAGGATTTCTACGTGTGGGCGCAAACCGGTGCGCGTTGGCGCGCGGACGGTTTTGCGAGTCTGACGACCACGGACATGCGCAGCTTCGTGATCGAAGGTCAGCGGCGCTTCAGTCGGCGCACGCTACACAATCATGTGTCCGGTTTGCGTTCATTTTTTCGCTATTGGCAACGCCGCGGCCGGCTCGCGCGGAATCCGTTTGCCGGCGTGCCGCTGCCGAAGCTGGAGAAATCGCTGCCGAAGTTTTTGACCGAAACGCAAACGGCCACGCTGCTCGCTGGACCGCAGAAGCTCCTCGAACGTGGCGAAGCGGATAAATTCACGGCGTGGCGCGACCGGCTCGTGTTGGAACTGCTCTACGGCGGCGGCTTGCGCGTGAGCGAGTTGGTGGGACTCAATCACGGCGCGCTCGATTTCGGAACGGGAAGTGCGCGCGTGCTCGGCAAGGGCCGCAAGGAGCGCATTTGTCCACTCGGAGCGGTCGCGATGGCGGTGTTGCAGAAGTTCCGCGACGAATTCGCGCCGAACCCGAAACCGACTGCGCCGGTGCTCATCACCGAGCGCGGCGACCGGCTCGCCGTGCGCGCGGTGCAGCTGATCGTGAAGCGTTACCTTGCGCTGGCTGACCTGCCGATGGACCTTTCGCCGCACAAGCTGCGGCATTCCTACGCGACGCACCTGCTGAACTCGGGCGCCGACTTGCGCGCGGTGCAGGAACTACTCGGTCATGCGAATCTGGCGACGACGCAGATCTACACGCACACGAGCGTGGCGCGGCTGAAGGAAATCTACGCGAAGGCTCATCCGCGCGCGTGAGGTTCGGCGTAGCGCAGGCGTCTCGCCTGCTTCGGCCGGTGCAGGCGGGACGCCTGCGCTACTTCAGCGGCGACCAAGCGGCCCGCTTACTCGCCGTCCTCAGGCCGAACGAGCCGAATCCCGCGCGGTTCGATGACGATGCGGCGGTCGCGGTAGAGCGCGCCAATGGCCTGCTTGAACGCTTTCTTGCTCACGCCGAAGGCTTCGCGGATTTCTTCCGGGATGCTGTTGTCGCCGTAGGGGAGCTGGCCGCCCTTCGCCTCGAGCGCGGCGAGGATCTGGTCGGTGAGCGCGGCGATGCGGCGATAGCCGGCCTTGCCGAGCGCGAGGTCGAGTTTGCCGTCGGGGCGAATCGCGCGCACGTAGCCATCGACCCAATCGCCGATCGCGAGCGGCGTCGTGACGTCGGTGTGGTAGAGCAAGCCGCGGTGCGCGTGGTTGACGACCATGTTGTAGCCGATCGGGCTGCGGCTGGCGACGAGCAGGCGAACAGACTCGCCTTCGTGATAGTGCGCGGGCGTGCGGTCGAGAAAGCGATTGAAGCGCGCCGTGGCAATCAGCCGGTCGGTGTGAGGATCGACCATGACGAGGACGACGACTTTGTCGCCCGGCTGGACGGGGCCGGACATCTCGCGAATCGGCAACAGCAGATCCTTCTCCAATCCCCAGGCGAGAAACACGCCGATGCGCGGCGTCAGGCTCACGACGTGCAGCGCGGCAAATTCGCCGACGTAAGCGAGCGGTTTTTCGGTCGTGGCGACGAGGCGGTCTTCGGTGTCGCGATACACCATTACCTCGATCACGTCGCCGGGCGTGGTGCCCGCGGGAATGTAGCGGCTGGGCAGGAGAATTTCGCCGTGGCTTCCGCCGTCGAGGTAGTAGCCCGGTTGCGCGAAGCGGACGATGCGGAGGCGGTTGAGTTTGCCGAGGAGAGCCATGCAGGTGCGACGGTGGACGCGTTTCTGACGGAAGGGGAGCGATTTTCGCGGGCGGAGAGAGCGTAGCGGAAGCAGTGAGGCTTTCGCCATTCGACACGCGGCGAAATTCTGACGAATTCCGCTACAACGGGTCCGCTACTTCAGCGGCAGTCGCCGCGCGGCGCTGTTGGCGGACTTGTCGTAGAGCGTGATCTCGACCGAGGTCGCACCGGCGGCTTTGGCGTCGGTGAACTCGGCGACGAAAGTCTCGCGCTGGCTGTCGAGGATGCCGTCGGCGGGTTGCTCGAGCGTGACGCGCATGCCGTTGTTGAGCACGAACTCGGCGCCTTCGAGCAGGCTGAGCGCGTCGCGACCCTCGACCGTGATGCGCCAGGCGTCGCCGGCGTGCTCGACTTTGGCGTCGAGGATCTCCGGTCGCGTGCGGTCGACGGTGAGGTAGTCCGTCTCGAACGTGTAGCTGAGGCGCTGCGCAGCGGGGCGGGGCGCCTGCTCGCGCGCGGTGAGGCGCGAACGGTAGCGACCTTCCGGCAGGTGGCTGATGTCGAATTGCACGTAGGAATCCGCCGTGTCGATGGCGAGGTCGGTCCACTCGTTTTTGCCTTCCGGGCTGATCGAGAACGTGGCGGTGACGTTGTCATCATCCGCGTCGGCGAGCGTCCAGTAGACGATTTGAGCGCCGGGAGCCGGCACGACGGGGCTGTTCATCAGGCCGCCTTTGCGTTTGCCGCCGCTGTCATCCTTCGAGTCGCGCGGGCTCGGAAAAAGGAGCTGCCCGAGAGTCGTGCTCGCGTTCGGCGCGCTGGTGTCGGCGGCAGGCACGAGGCCGAGATTGGCGGGGAAGATGCGGAAATCCGTCAGCTGCGGTCGGCGATTCTGCGGCAGGTAAAACAACGTGGCTTTGTCGATATCGGGCTCGGCGCCGAGCTTGAATGCCCACGTCACGCGCAACTGCACGTAGCGGCCGCGCAGGCCGGGCGCGAACCAGCCGCCGTCGGCCGGTTTCAATTCGGTCCACGCGCTCCAGCCTTCGAGTTCATCGCTGCCGAAGCTCGTGCGCAGCGCGACGCGCACGCGTTCCGCGGCGGCGCCGTCGAGGCGGGCGAAGCGCACCTGACCGAGGTCGGCGGCGACGCCGAGGTCGAGTTTGCGCGTCTCGAGCGAGCGGTCGGCGGACTCGGCGAAATTGAGCTGCGAAAGACCGGCGGCGTTGTTGCGCAGCAAGTGGAAAGTGCCGCTGGTGGCGGCGCGGCTGGGAAGGATGGCGTTAACCTGCGACGACGCGACGGCGCCCAGGTTGCTGCTGCGACGCTCGGAGGGCGAGTAGGCCACGATCTCGCCTTGTTCTCCGCCGCTGATGAGGATCCAGCGCAGTCCCTCGCCGGCATCGTGCCACGCGAGGCGGTAGAAAGCCGTGCTCGGACGCGAGACAACCGTTTCAGGCAGAGCGTCGGTGGAAAAATAGACGAGTTGCGCGCGGCCGGTGAATTTTTCCGCGCGGGCGGGATCGTTGTCGTTTGCGTCGTCCGGTTTCGCGGCCGCGGCCGGTGGCGTGCTGGGCGTGCGATTGACGCGCGCTTCGCCGGAGGTGCCGGACAGCGTCACGGCGGCAAAGAAGGCGCCGTCCTTATCCGCGAGCAGGTCGGTGATTTCGGCGTCGCGGTTTTCGAGCAACAGGAGCGGCGCGCCGCCGGTGGCGGAAAACGCGTAGACGTTGCCCTTGGGCGCGGAGCCGGCGATCACGCGGCCGTCCGGGAGCGAGAGGAGGCGGCGGACGTTGCGATCGCGGATTTCGCCGAACGGGGTGATGCCGTGTTTCGCGAGATCCGCGGCAGTGGTGAGTTTGGCTTTGGTTTCGCCCGCGGCGGAGAATTTTTCCAGGTCGACGCGGTAGATGCGGCCGGGATTGCCGGTCGCAACGAGCAGCGTCGGCGTTTTTCCGGGCAGCTTCACGATGTCGAAGATCGAGTCCGCCGGCAGGATGGCAGAAGCGACGACCTTGCCGCCGCGCACGAGCGAGAGCGTGCCTTGCGGCGACGTGCCGGCGAGGAACGCGTCGCTGTCGAGCGCGCACAACGCGAACACATGTGTGGCCTCCAGATCGACGGCGAGCTCGGGCTGGTAGTCCGTGCGCACATCGGTGTTCACGCGGAAGACCTTTCCTTCCGGACCCGTGCCGACGAGCCAGGCCTTGTCATCGCCGGCGCGCACGAAGGTCCAAAGCAGATCGGCCGGCATTGCGCCGGGAAGTTCGCGGAGGGTGGGACCGACCAGCAGGCGGCCATCGGAGCGCACGGCGAAACCCTTCAGGTTGCGATTGGGAACCTCGCGGTAGAAATCGATCTCGAGCGATTTGGAGAGCGGCTCGGCTTGAAGCGCGGCGGTTGCGGCGGCGAGAGTGAGCGCGAAGGTCGTGATGAGGCGCATGGGAAAAAAGTAGGGCCGGTCTGTGACCGGCCGCGAGAGTGGAATAGGCCGGTCGAAGACCGGCCTTACTTTGCTCGGTCCGACGCGACGGATGGATTTCAATCCGTGATCTTCAGCGGGCGGCGCGTGCTGACGTTGAAGAGCCGGCCGGGCAGTAGATGGGTTTCCCAGAGCGGCACGGCGGCCTCGCGACGTTGGTAACGGCTCGCGTCGGCGGAGCGGGCGATGCGCTCGAAAGAACTGGGAAGTTCGACGGTGGTCGCGGTGTTGTCGGTGAAGAGCGCGGTGCGTTCGACGATGGCGAGATAGAGTCCGTCGCTCTCGCGGGCGTCGCGGAGCACGCCGAGGTATTCGTCGAAATTGCGGAGCTGGTTGACGCTGATCGAACGCGGGCGGCCGGTGAGGTCGTCGAGCTGTCGGCCGTTGGCGAGGACGACCTCGAGTTCCTTGCCGGTCCATTCGGCGGGCACGGGGATATCGACCGTCTCGATGGATTTGTCGGATTGGAAACCGCGCCAGCTGATCGTCGCGGTGACTTTCTCGCCGGCGCCGGCGGTGGTGCGGGAGACTTGGAGCAGTTCGACGTAGCCGACGGGCGTCTCGGTGGTTTCTTCGACGGCGAAGCGGATTTTTTCCGGGAACGTGCGCTCGTAAGGATTGAAGAGCCACTGCTGGAGATTGGCGGTGAACTCGCCGACGCCTTGCGCGAAACCCTGCGGGCCGGGGTAAAGACGGCTGAATTCGACCGGGGGCCGCCCCGCGTAGTCGACGATCGCGCGCAACCGGAAACCGCGCGTGAGGCCGGCTTCGTTCGAGCCGAGCACGGCCTGTGTCAGGCCGGTGGCGGCGATGGCGGGCAGCAGCATCTCGTGTTGGACGACGGCGAACTTGAGACTCTTGCGGTTCAGGCGCGACGGCAGGTCGATCTCGACGGGCACGAGATGCGGCATGCGGCCGACTTCGCCGTAGATGGCGGAGAGGCGATCCTGCGAGAACGTGCCGATCACGCGGCCGGTGTTGGCGACTTTGATCGAGTTGAGCGAGCTCGGGAGAATCGTGACGATCTCGGCCTCGGCCATCGGAACTTCGGTGGCGCCGAGCGTCATCAGCGGATGGCCAAAGGCGAGAACGTGCGCGCCGTCGATGTGCGAGACGGTGCCGCTCGCGGCCATCGTGATGTCGCCGACGGCGAGCGCCGCGGCGACGACGCCGCCGGGTTTCAGGTTCGGCGCGGGCGCGTCGGGCAACTCGGCGGCGGCGGAACCGAGATTGCCGCCGAGCGCGATGGCGTTGAGACCGATGGCTTCAAATTGCGGCGCCATGACTTCAGCGACTTGCGGCGCGATGCCGCCGAGCGAGAAGACGGGGCGGAATGGTTGAAAATCGCCGCCGCTGCCCGAGCGTTGCGCCGGACGATCGTCGCGCGCGCGCGGGCCGGTTTTGACGGGAATCGGGAGTGTCGTGGCGGGAGCGGGCGCGCTCGCGGGCAGCGCGCTGACTTCGAGCATGTCCGCGATCGGCGTGAAACCGGCGTAGCGGACCGTCTCGAATTTTTGGATCTGATAGGAGAGAACGCCGACGAGTTTGCCGTCGATGTAGAGCGGGCTGCCGCTCATGCCGGCGACGGCGCCCATCGGCTGCACGCGCGGGTCGGTGAGTTCGCAGAGGATGAGGCTTTTGCCCGGACCGAGCGCGTTTTGGAGGACGCCGGTGACTTGGACGGCGAACGGCTCCGACTGCGAACCACGGAAGACGGTCCAGACCTCGCCCTTCATCCCGGGCTGCAACTCGCTCAGCGGAAGCACCGGCGCATTCGCCGGTTGCGCGTGCGCCGCGGCGGCGAGGAGCAACGCAGCGGCGACGGCGTGGAATTTTTTGAGGCGCATGGTGGCTCTAGGTAAACGACACAAGCCGGTCGTTTCTTAGAGCGACGTAATGGCCTTCGAGATTACTTCGCAAGCACGGGTCACGGCATTTCCTTCGTGGGCGGTGCTGATGAACCACGCTTCGTAGGCGCTGGGCGGCAGGTAGACGCCGCCGTCGAGACACGCGTGGAAGAAGCGGCCGAAGAGCTTGGCGTCGGACGAGAGCGCGGTCGGCATGTCGCGCACGGGCGTCGGCGTGAAGAACAGACTGAGCATCGAGCCGACTTGGGGCGATTGCAGCGGGAGCCCCTTGGTCTTCGCGGCGGATTGCGCGGCGTCGACGACCTGACGGCCGAGCGTGTCGAGGCGCGCGTAGGGGTTCAGTTCGTCGAGCATCTTGAGCGACGTGATGCCGGCGGCCATGGCGAGCGGATTGCCGCTGAGCGTGCCGGCTTGGTAAACCGGGCCGAGCGGGGCGAGGAAATCCATGATCTCCGCGCGACCACCGAAGGCGCCGACGGGCAGGCCGCCGCCGATGATTTTGCCGAGCGTCGTGAGGTCGGGCGTGATTTTCTCGAGTTCCTGCACGCCGCCTTTCGCGAGACGGAACCCGGTCATGACTTCGTCGAAGATGAGCACGGTGCCGTGCGCGGCGGTGACCTGGCGGACGTAGTGGAGGTAGCCCGCGTCGGGTTTGATGAAGCCGACGTTGCCGATGTAGGGCTCGAGGATCACGCACGCGATCTGGCCGGGGTTGGCGGCGAAAGCGGCTTGGAGCGCGGCTTGGTCGTTGTAGGGGAGAACGATGGTCTCGCGCGCGAACGCCGCCGGCACGCCGGCGCTGTCGGGGTGGCCATGCGTGAGGGCGCCGGAACCCGCGGCGACGAGCAGAGAGTCGCTGTGCCCGTGGTAACAGCCGGCGAACTTGATGATCTTGTCGCGCTTCGTGTAGCCGCGGGCGAGGCGGATGGCGGACATCGTCGCTTCGGTGCCGCTGGAGCACATGCGGACCTTTTGGATCGACGGGAAGAACTTCACGATCAGCTCGGCCATCTCGACCTCGAGCGGATTCGGCGTGCCGAAGGAGGTGCCGCGCTCGAGGGCGTCGGCGATGGCGGCTTTGATGCGCGGGTGGTTGTGGCCGTGAATCGCCGGGCCCCACGTGCAAACGAAGTCGATCAGCTCGCGACCATCCGCGGTCGTGAGCGTGGCGCCTTGCGCGGACTTCGTGAAGAACGGCGCGCCGCCGACGGAGCGAAAGGCGCGCACGGGGGAATTGACGCCACCGGGGATGAGTTGCTTGGCGCGTTCGAAGAGTTGGTCGGAGCGAGTCATGGGAGGAAGAAGGGAACCACTAATTAACACTAATGGACACTAATGAGATCAGAGAACTAGGCGGTTTCACTCAAGCTTCGGAGCTGTGCTGGAGTTGACGAAGGTGGGGCGAGTTTTGTGCTAATTCAGCAGTCGCGACAACACGATGCCCACCACGATGATCGTGCCGAGGACGAGCGACGCGATAGCGAGATTACGATAGGAGCGCGGCGTGCTACCGGCCCAGTTCTCCGCGATGAATCGCCGGAGGTGCTTTGCGGCCCAATTGCTCTCTGGACCGAAGAAGGCGAAGAGGCCCAGCGCGATGCAGGCCATGCCGATCGCAAATTGAAAAAAGTCGGAGAGCAGGTCGAGCACGCGCGGAAGAAATTCAGCTCACGTATTTCTGCACGATCGGGATGCGGCGGCCGACGCCGAAGGCGAGGGGCGTGATCTTCAAGCCGGGGGCGGCTTGCTTGCGCTTGTATTCGCTGAGGTCGACCTTGCGGAGGACGTCGTTCACGACGGCGGCCGGGAAACCTTGGGCAATCAAGTCGGCGCGCGAGAGGCCTTCCTCGACGTAGCCTTTGAGGATTGCATCGAGCTGATCGTAGGGCGGCAGGCTGTCCTGGTCGGTCTGATTCGGGCGCAGTTCGGCGCTCGGGGCCTTGTCGATCGTGTTCCAGGGAATGATCTCGCGCTCGCGGTTGATCCAGCGCGAGAGGGCGTAGACCTGCATCTTGAACACGTCCGAGATCACCGCGAGGCCGCCGCACATGTCGCCGTAGAGCGTGCAATAGCCGACGGCCAACTCGCTCTTGTTTCCGGTGGTGAGGAGGAGCGAGTTGAACTTGTTCGACATCGCCATGAGCAACAGACCGCGGGCGCGTGCCTGGATGTTTTCTTCGGCGATGTCGCGAGTCGTGCCGGCGAAGTGGGGCGCGAGCGTCCCTTCGGCTGCGGCCACGGTCTCGGCGATGGAGATCGTGTGAAACGGGATGCCGAGATGCCGTGCGAGGGCGGCGGCGTCGTCCTTGGAGTGCTGGCTCGAGATCACCGACGGCAAGCTGACGCCCGTGACGTTCTCTTTGCCCAAGGCCTTGGCGGCGAGGACGGCGACGAGAGCGGAGTCGATGCCGCCCGAAAGACCGAGCAGTGCCTTCTTGAATCCGGTTTTGTGCGCGTAATCGCGGACGCCGAGCACCAGCGCGTCGAAAACGTCGGCGAGTTCGGCCTGTTGATAGGTCGCGTGCGCGGCGCCAGCGGGCGCCGCCGCCGCGACGTCGGCCACGTGCAGTTCTTCGCGAAATGCGGCGAGTCCGGCGAGCAGCTCGCCTTTAGCGGCACAGACCAGACTGCGTCCGTCGAAGATGAGTTCGTCGTTGCCGCCGACGGAGTTCACGTAGACGACCGGGGCGCGCACGGTTCGCGCTGTGTCCGCGACGAGTTGCTGGCGCACAAGTCCCTTGCCGCAATTCCACGGGCTCGCCGAGAGATTGAGGATGAGGTCGCAGCGCTGCGTCGCGAGCTGGGCGACGGGCGTCTGCGTGCCATAGAGCCGGCGCGTCGAAATCATCTCATGCGTCCAGATGTCCTCGCAAATGGTGAGGGCGATGCGCCGTCCGCCGAACTCGACCACCGTCGGTGCGGAGGCGGGCTCGAAATAGCGATCCTCGTCGAACACGTCGTAGGTCGGCAGCAGGCATTTGTGCGCGGAATGGATAATGCGCCCGCGATGGCAGAATGCCGCGGCGTTGAACGCGGGACGGCCGGTGCCGCTCGTGTTCGCCTCGACCGTGCCGACGACCGCCGGCACTTCGCCGATTTCCGCCGCGATGGTGCGGGTCGATTCCTCGACGTCGCGAATGAACCGCTTCTTGAACAGCAGATCGCGCGGCGGATAGCCGCACACGATGAGTTCGGGGAACAAGACCAGTTCGGCTCCTTGCGCGACGAGGGCGCGGTAGGCGTCGAGGATGCGGCGGCGGTTGCCCGCGAGGTCGCCGACGATGGTGTTGAGCTGAGCCAGTCCGATACGCATGGGCCGTGAACGTTGGCGGGGAGCGTGCCGACTGCAACCCGAAGCTGGCACTTCCCGCTCGCCGCGCACCCTGCTTTGTCATTGCGAGGAGTCCCACCTCATGGGACGACGTGGCAATCCAGCTGGATCGCCGCAGCCCTGACGGGCCTCGCGGTGACAGGTAGGATAACCCATGCCGCCTCTCCTTCTTGCCTCCGCTTCGCCCCGCCGCCGCGAACTGCTCGCCCAGCTCGGCGTGCCGTTCGAGATCGTCACCGCGAGCGTGACCGAGCACGAGGCGCCCGACAGCGATCCGCGCCACCTGGTCCAGCACAACGCGGCGCTCAAGGCGGAGTGGGTGAGTGCGCGGCATCCGGATGCTTTCGTGCTCGGCGCGGACACGACGGTGTGCATCGACAACCGCGTGCTCAACAAACCAGCCGACCTCGCCGAAGCGCGGGCGATGTTGCAGCGTCTCAGTGGGCGGACGCATTCGGTTTTCACCGGCTTGACGCTGCGGCGCGCGGCCGACGGCTTGCGAATGGACGAGATCGTGGAGAGCCAGGTCACTTTCAAACCGCTGGATGAGGCTTCCATCACCGCTTATCTCGCGCGCGTCCACACGCTCGACAAAGCCGGCGGTTACGCGATCCAGGAGCACAGCGACCTCATCATCGCGTCATACTCGGGCTCGCTGACGAATATCGTCGGCTTGCCCGTGGAAGAAACGAGAACACTTTTGACTCGCGCAGGTCTCATGCGCTGAATCCCTCGCCGAAACAGTGGTCACTTTGCCCAAATTCTCGCGCCCCGTCGCGTCTGCCCGTCCCGGTTCTCCGCTCAAAGACACCGCCAACCGCTCGGTTGCGATCGGTGTCGCGTGCACGATCATTTTCCACGTCCTGCTGCTCTGCCTCGCCCCGCTGCTTCCCGTGGAAAAACTGTCCGGTTCGCACTCGAACCTCGACTGGGTGGCCAAGGCGAATCGCGGCAAGGATTTCAACTTCGAGCTGTCGCCGTTGGAGCCGGAGCCCAAGCAACCCGATCCGTTCAAGTTCGTGGAGACGAACCCCGACGCGCCCGAAAATACGCCGGACAAGACCAACAATTATTCGAACCGGAACCAGCAGTCGGCGCAGAAAGAGAAGCCGCCGGAGATCGATCCGGAAAATCGACCCAGCGTGAAAGGGCAGGACGACATCAAAAACGATTCCGCGATCGTCTCGGGCGACATGTCCCGTCCGCAGGACGGCGCCGCCGTGACGGCGGTGCAGAACGCGACGGAAAACGTGAACCCACAAGCCGCCCAGCAGGCGCGCGCGGAACAGATTCCCCTCCAGGGCACGGAAAAAATCGAGGGCAAGTCCGAGGACGGCGTCGGCAGCAACATTTCCCAGAGCCAGTCGCCCTCGAACAATGCCGCGCAGTTTCTCGAAGGCGCGAAGAACGGTAAGAGCGCCACGGGCGGCCTGCTCGAAAGCCCGCAGGTGCAGGAGCAACGCCCGACACCGAAGGCCCGTCCGCGTCTCACGCAGGCTCGCCCCAACGTTCTTCAGAACCGCGTCGCAGGCACCTCGAACATTGGCATCCTCGGCATCGACGCGCGTTGGAGCGAATACGGCGAATACATGCAGGAGTTCATCGAGATCGTGCAGGCCGCTTGGTATGGGATCATCGACGAATCCCGCGTGGCGCCGAAATCGGGCACGCACGTCTTCGTCACATTCACGCTCAATTCCGATGGCGAGGTTTCGATCGTCACGACCGAAGAGACCGCCGGCAAGCAGGGCGTCTACGCCTGCACGAGCGCGCTCACCCTTCGTCAGCCCTACCGCAAATGGACCGAGCAGATGATCAACGTGCTCGGCAAGCAGCAGACGATGACTTTCAGCTTCTACTATTGGTGAGCGCTCCTACCGCAGATTTTTGGACGACGCTGCCACTTGGCCCCGATGTGACGCTCCTCACGAGCGATGCCAATGGGCTGGCCGCATTTAACAAGCCCGCCGGCGTCCTCTCGCACCCGAACGACCGCTACGACAACCCGCGCTCGCTCCTCACGTGCGACTACCACGCACGCGAAGAATGCTGGACGTGGAAGGACGAGGCCGGTGCCGAGCAGCACCTCTGGTTGCTCAACCGCCTCGATAGTGCGACGTCGGGCGTCATTCTCGTTTGCGGCAACGCCGAGCTCGCGCGCGCCGCGAAGGAGCTCTTCGCGCGAAAGAAGATCCGCAAAGTTTACGCGGCCCTCGTCTTCGGCAAGCCGTCCGAGCGAAACCAGTTCTGGCGCGACTTACTCACCGTCGAGAAGCGCGGCGGGCAAATCCGCACGAGCGCCGGTGCCGGCAATATTCCCGCTGCCACGCAGTTCACGTTCATCGACCACAAGCAGGGCAACTTTTCGACCTCGCTCGTGAAGCTCGAGCCGCACACCGGCCGCAGCCATCAGCTGCGCGCGCAATGCGGCAAGCGCCGCTTGCCGATCGTGGGCGACCAGACCTACGGCGACTTTGGCCTGAATCGCGAGTTCACGCGGCTCACGCGCGAGAAGCGCCTGTTTCTCCACTCGCAGGAAACGAGCTTCGCCTACGAGTTCGGCGGCGTGAATCACTTCTTCCGCGCGGTCGCACCGCTGCCGCCGGAGTTCACGCGGAAGTATTAGCGCTGCCGCGCGGAGCATTCGTGTCGGCCGCGTCCGCACGCGAACACGAACAGTCGGTCGCGCGCATCGCCCGAGCTCAATGGAATGCTACTCGAGATCGGAGCGCATGTCAGACTACCGTGTTCTGAACTGCGATGGGGCATCGGTGCGCTTTGCCGAGCGCGAGCGGAATTCTTCGATCGACCTGTGACATTCTCGAATCGGCGGGTGTAATCTAGTGCCATGATCGACGACAACGCTCTGCTCCGCCAGTATGCCGCGACCGGCAACGAGGAGGCGTTCGCGACGCTCGTCCGGCGGAACGTCGATCTCGTCTACGCCGCCGCGTTGCGGATTGTCGGCGACAGCGCCCGGGCGGAGGACATCGCCCAGTCGGTCTTCATCGCCCTGTCGCGCAAAGCGCGGGCGCTGTGTGATCACCCGGCACTGGTTAGCTGGCTCTACACCAGCGCGCGCTACGCCGCGCTCAAATCGCTCCGCACCGAACGGCGGCGCCAGGCCCGGGAACAGGAGGCTCACACTATGCAGGAACTACTTTCCCCGAAACCGCCGCTGGATTGGGAGCGCATTCGCCCGTTGCTCGATGACGTCCTGAGCGAACTCAGCGAACCCGACCGCGAGGCGGTGCTCCTGCGTTTTTTCCGCGGCGCGGCATTCGCCGAACTCGCCGCCGTCTTGCGCGTCAACGAAGGCGCGGCGCGGATGCGCGTGGAACGCGCGCTCGACCGCATGAACCGTCTCCTCGCCCGGCGCGGCATTCGCTCCACGGCATCTGCTCTGGGGATCGCGCTGGCCGCCCAGCCCGCACTGGCCGCGCCACCGGCGCTGGCTGCCAGCATCACCGGGACGGCGCTGGCCGGCACCGCGGCGGGCAGCGGTGCATTCGTCGCTCTTTTCGCCATGAGCAAATTGAAACTCGCCCTGACCGTCGCCGTTGTTGCCGGCGGCCTCGCCACCGCCTTCGTCGAGGGCCGCACTTACGTCAGCCTGCGCGCCCAGCAGCAGACTCTCGCGATCGAGAATCCGGCGCCGTTGGAGAGGAAAAATCAGCAACTTCGCGGGGCTGCGGCCCGGCGCGCGGAGCAGGACCCGGACTTCGCTGAACTCAACGGGCTGCGCGCCCGGCTCGATACGCTGCGCGCGCGTCCACCCGGCGTCACCGACGCGGCGTTTCACGCCCCGCGCAATCTGGGGCGCGCCACGCCGGCTGCGGCGTTCGAGACGTTCGCGTGGGCCATCACTCGCGGGGACCTCGATCTGGTTGCGAGTTTCATTTCGTTCAGCGACGACTCACCGGCGAACCGCGAAGCTTTCCTCGCAAATTTCAGCCCGGCCATCCGCGCGCGTTATGGCACGGTCGAGCGCATCTACGCCGCTGCGCTCTACGGCGCCGTGCACGGCAAAGCCGTTACGCCCGATCCCATGACCAGCATGCAGATCGTGAGCCTCACGGAGCGCGGCTTCGACGAAGTGCGGGTTGAACTCTGGCTTCGCACCGAAAGCGGTCGGGAGCTGCCGGGCGGCGCGCGGTATCAGCGTCGCGAGGACGGTTGGGCGGAGAAGCCGGTCGCGATGCTCACTCCCGCGATCATCACCGCCATCCAGCAACGACTCGATCCCGCCAGTGGCAACTACGTTCCGGCTTTCGAGCCGAAGCCCTGACGATGACCAAGTCTTTCCAGCTCACTCTGGCCGCATTCGCAGCGCTCCTCGCCGCCGCCGGCCTGACCTTGCTACACCTCGAAAACCGACGGCTGCACCGCCGTGTGGCGGCGGACGCCGCGCGGATCGCCCAAGTGGCACGGCTGCACGAGGAGAATGCCCGCCTCGAGCAATTGCTCGCCGCGCCGCATAGCGGCAGTGATTCCTCCCGCTCGCAGGTGCGGCGGCAGATCGAAGAGTTGCGCGCCGCCGTCGCGCGGCAGGAACAAACCGCGGCTCAACAACACGCCGCGCGGATGGCCGTGACGTCACGCGATGCGGCCGAGATCGAGACCAATCGGGACCCGCGCTCCGGCTTGACGCGGCTGGAGCATTTCCAGAACCGCGGGCAAGCGACGCCTGCCGACGCGTTCGAAACGCTGGTCTGGGCATCGCTTCAAGGCGACGAGGCGGCGCTCGCCAACGTCACCACGCTCAATTCGGCCACCAGGGCCAAAGCCGAGGTGCTGATCGCTGAACTATCGCCGGAGGATCGCGCGCAATGGACGCCGCAGAAGCTCGGCCAGCTTTGGTTCAGCGGTCTCTTCACGGAATTGTCCGCGCTTCAGATTGTTGGTGAAACGACGGTGGACGCCGACGAAACCGTCGTGCGGATCCGCCTGGCCAACCGCGGTGGCGAAGAGAAACTGACGGTTCGGCGGACGCCCGTTGGCTGGAAGGTTCTCGCCCCCAGTGCCGCGATCGACCACCTGGCGAAGAAACTTTCGCCGACGAAGTAGACGGTGCTGGGCGCTGGTTTGGTCCGCGTGCATCGGCCGTTGAGCGCCATCCCGCCGGCCTCCGCCGGAATGCACGCGCCGACGCTACTCACTGCGCGCCCCGAAAGCCCCTCGGCGATCAGAGCAGGCTCAATTGCGAGTCGTCGCTCGGTGTCACGGTGATTTTCTTCTTCGGCTTCGCCTGCGGAGCGGCGGGGAGCGTCACGGTAACTTCGTCGGATTCGAGCTGGGTGAGAATCGTCTTCGCGCGATCGATCACGGTCAGCGGCAGGCCGGCGAGGCGCGCGACCTGGATGCCGTAGCTGCGGTCGGCGGCGCCTTCGACGACGCGGCGGACGAACACGATGTCGTCGTTCCACTCCTTCACCGCCACGGAGTAATTGCGCAGACGCGGGAGGTGTTTCTCGAGCTGCGTCAGCTCCTGGTAATGCGTGGCGAACAGCGTGCGCGGGCCGCGATCGGCAGCGCGGTGCAGGTGCTCGACGACCGCCCACGCGATCGAGAGGCCGTCGTAGGTCGACGTGCCGCGACCGATTTCGTCGAGGATGATGAGCGAACGGTCGGTGGCGTTGTTGAGGATGTTCGCCGTCTCGTTCATCTCGACCATGAACGTCGAGTTGCCGCGCGCGAGGTCGTCGCTCGCGCCGACGCGCGAGAAAATGCGATCGACGAGTCCGATGCGGCAGGCCTTCGCGGGCGTCCAGCAGCCGATCTGCGCCATGAGCGTGATGAGCGCGACTTGGCGGATGTAGGTCGATTTACCGGCCATGTTCGGGCCGGTGATGAGGATGATCTGCGCGTCGGTGGCGGAAAGCGCGCTGTCGTTCGGCACGAACGTGTAGCTGCCAGCGAGCCCGAGACGCTCTTGTTTCATCATCTGCTCGACGACCGGGTGGCGGCCGTCGGTGATTGTGAGCGAGTCGCCTTCGTCGAGTTCCGGGCGGCAGTAATCCCACTCGCGCGCCAGCGTCGCCCAGCCGCCGAGCACGTCGAGTTCAGCCAACGCTTCGGCCGTGCGCGTGAGGGCGGTGGATTCGGCGAGCACGGCGCCGACGAGGTAGGCGAAGAGTTCCTGTTCGCGCGCGAGCGATTTTTCCTCGGCGGAGAAAATTTCCTTTTCCTTCAGCTTCAGGTCTTCGGTGACATAGCGTTCGCCGTTCACCGTCGTCTGCTTGCGCACGTAGTCGGCGGGCACGAGGTGAACGTTGGCCTTGGTGACTTCGATGTAGTAACCGAAGACGGACGTGAAGCGGACCTTGAGGCTCTTGATGCCGGTGCGCTCCTGCTCGCGGCGTTCGAGTTCGGCGAGCCAGCCCTTGTTGTCGGTCGTGAGACTGCGGAGGCGGTCCAGTTCGGCGTCGTAGCCGGCGCGGATGTAATTGCCGTCGGCGAGGTCGTTCGGGAGTTCGTCGGCGAGCGCTTGGGCGAGCAATTCGCGGAGCGCAGGCAAGTCCGTGAGGCGCGCGCGAATCTTCGAAATCTCGCCGCCGTGGCTGCCGACAAGATGCGAGTCGAGCAGATCGAGGCAGGCGATGATCGCGGGAATCTGTGCGAGCGTGTCGCGCACGCCGCCGAGCTCGCGCGGATTGCGGAGACGGTTTTGGAGGCGGCCGAGGATGCGCGGGATGTCGCGGACCTTGTTGAGCAGTTCGCGGATGCTCGCGAGATCGCTGGGCTGCGCGACGAACTCGCCGACGGCGGTCTGGCGGCGGCGGATCTCGGCGACGTCGAGGCCGGGCGCGGCGAGCCAACGCTCGAGCAGGCGCGCGCCGGAGGCGGTTGTCGTGCGGTCGATCGCGCCGAGCAGGGAGGCGTCACGTGTGCCGCGGATGGATTGGAAGATCTCGAGATTGCGCAGCGTCGCCGGGTCGAGGAGCAGCGTTTGCGCGCTGCGGTATTCCTGGAGCGAGCGCAGGTTCTCTGGCTTGGCGCAGAGATTTTCCGTCGCGTAGTAGACGACGGCGCCGGCGGCACCGAGGGCGGCGTGGTTGTTGGCGAGACCGAAGCCCTGGAGGTTCAGCACGCCGAGTGCGTCCATCACGGTCTTCGCACCGCTCGCGACTTCGAAGTGATAGCCGGGCAACTCGGTGATCAGGCGCTCGGCGCAGAAATGCTGAAGGTTGTGCGTGACGTGGTCGTCGTGCGGCGCGGCCTTCCATTTCTCGAGATCGCCTTCGATCAGGACGAGCTCGGCGGGATCGAGCGCGGTGAGGACGGGCAGGAGATTTTCAGCGCGCGCGTCGGTCGCGATGCGGAACTCGCCGGTCGAGACATCGAGCCACGCGGCGTGCAGGCCGTGTTTGTTCAGCTCGAGCGCGCAAAGGTAGTGGTTCTTTGCGGCGTCGAGCTGGTTGGCGGCGAGGGTGGTGCCGGGCGAGAGGATGCGCGTGAGCTGGCGCTTGACGAGTTTGCCGGCCTTGGCGGGCTCGGCTTGGTCGCAGATGGCGACCTTCTTGCCGGCGGCGAGGAGCTTGGTGACGTAGTTGTCGGCGGCGTGAAAAGGGATGCCCGCCATCGGGTAATCCTGGCGCTTCGTCAGCGTGATGCCGAGGAGGCGCGAGGCGACCTCGGCGTCCTCGAAGAACATCTCGTAGAAATCGCCGAGGCGGAAGAGCAGCAGCGTATTCGCCGGGAGGCCGCGTTTGACCTCGAAATACTGCTGCATCATCGGGGTGAGTTTTTCTGCCATGAGTAGCGGGTAGCGAGTAGAGGGGAGCGAGTGGTCTGGCTACCAAATTCTACTCGCAACCCGCCGCCGGCCCCACACACCTTCGCGCGTGATCGTTCCGCTTCATCACGTCGATTTGGGCGGCGCCGGCAAACCGCCGATGCTCGTCCTCCACGGCCTGCTCGGCTCCTCGCGCAACTGGCAGACGACCGGACGCGATTTTGCGGCGCATTTCCACGTGCTCGCGCTCGACGCGCGCAACCACGGACGCTCGCCGCACGCGGACGAAATGACCTACGAGGCCATGGCCGCCGATCTCGTCGCATGGATGGATGTGCACGCGCTGCCGAAAGCCACGCTGGTTGGTCACAGCATGGGTGGAAAAATCGCCATGCTGCTCGCGTGCCGGCATCCGGAGCGCGTCGAGCGACTGGTGGTGGTCGACGTCGCCCCGCGCGACTACAGCTGGCAAGGACATCGCGCGGAATTTCTGGCGATGAACGAGCTCAACCTCGCCAATCTGCAGTCGCGGCAGGAAGCGGAGATGCGCTTCGAGGCGCGCGTGCCGGACCTCGGGATGCGAAAATTTCTCACGACCAATCTCGGCCGCGACGATGCGGGGCGCTGGGCGTGGACGATCAATCTCCCGGTGCTCACGACGGCGCTGCCGCGGCTCGAAAAAGACGCGCTCGCACCCGAGGACCGTTACGAAGGGCCGGTGCAGTTCGTCCTCGGTGATCGCTCACGTTACGTGCAGGAGAGCGATCACGACGTGATCCGGCGGCATTTTCCGACGGCGCGGTTTACGACGATCGACGGCGCCGGGCACAACCCGCACATGGATGCGCGCGAGGCGTTCGTGCGCGTGGTGCTGGAAGGGTAGGGCCGGTCTCTGACCGGCCCCGATAGCGCGGAGCAGCAATACAGGGCAGAGAGGGAATTCGCGCGGCCAAAGGCCTCGGGCCGCTTGGGCCGGTCGAAGACCGGCCCTACTCACGTCTCCGAAACCATCGGCAACTTGCCACCGCTCGCGACCGCGTCGCGGCTGCGCTGCGCGAAGGGGAGCCACGAGCGCTTGGTCCAGCGACGGAGCATCATGAGCCCGCGCGCCCATTCTTCGATCGCCATGGCAATCCACACGCCGATGAGGCCCCAGCCGAACTTCAAACCGAAGAGCCAGCAGAGCGGCACGCTGAAGCACCATTGCGAGACCATCGCGATCGAGATGGGAAAGCGGGCGTCGCCCGTCGCGCGAAGCGCGTTGATGATGACGATATTCAGGACGCGACCCGGCTCGTAGGGAATCGAGATCAACAAGAGGAGCGCGCCGCCCGCGATGACCACTGGATCGTGCGAAAACTGCCCGAGCAGAGATTTGCCGAAAAGCGCCACGACCACGATGGCGCTCGTGGAAATCGCGAAACCGATGCGCACGCTCTTCATCACCTCGCGGTAGGCGCCCTCGAAGTTGCCCGCGCCGACCAGGCGACCGATCAGCAGCTCGGTGCCGAGACCGAGCGCGATGGAGAAGAGAATGACGAGCAATTGCACCTGTCGGGTGTAGGTCATCACCGCGAGGCTCTCCGCGCCCATGCGCGCGACGAAGCTCGTGATCACCATCAGCGACACCCAGTAACTCATGTGCTCGCCGGCGGCGGGCAGGCCGATGTGCAAAATGCGTCGAATGCGCGCGAGGTTGAAATCGAAGAAATCCTTGGCCCGAATCATCAGGTGCAGCCGGCGATCGAGCAGCACCCAGAGAATGATGCTCGCCACCACGCGGCTGAACACCGACGCGAGCGCGACACCGGTGACACCCATCTTCGGCGCGCCAAAGAGGCCGAAGAGCAGCACACAGCTGCCGGCGATATTGATGATATTTTGGAGCGTGGTGACGACCATGGCATCGCGCGTGTGGCCGTGCGCGCGCAGCGCGGCGCCGATCGACATGTTCATCGACTCCATAAACAACGTGCCACCCATCAGCGTGAGGAACGGTCGCGCATGCACCATCAATTCCTCGGGCAACTGCATCAGGCGCAGCATCGGCGTCGCACACGTGAAGGCGACGACGCTCAGGACGAGGCCGATCCAGGTGTTTACCGCGATGGCGGTCGTGACGATCTTCTCCGCGCCCTTCGCGTCGCCGGCCCCGACGTGGTGCGTGATGACGACGCTCGCGCCGATGCCGATGAAGTTGAAGCAAATCAGCGAGAGCACCACGAACTGGTTGGCTACGCCGAGCGCCGCGACGGCGCCGTCGGAGACGTGGGCGACCATGAAGGTGTCGACGACGCCGATGAGGATGCGCAGCGACTGCTCGATGAAGATCGGCCAGGCGATCTGCAACAGAGTCGGTGCGGCTTTGGTTTGCGATGAGTTCATCCCGCGGAAGGAACCACAGACAGCCGGCGCCTCGCCGACACAAGGCGAATTCCTGTCAAGGAGTAGAGCGGGGAGCAGGTCGTGAATCGAGGCACACGGATTGGTAGGTTGCGCGCTTGCGCGCAACTCGCGAGCGTTTGGCCGGCCCCGCGGCAGTGGCGCGGCAAGCGCGCCACCTACATCGCTGCGACTGTCGGCTTAGCGCCGGCTCCAAATCCGCAGCGAGCTGAGCAGGAAGTTTTCCAGCGCGGCCGCTTCGTTCAGGTTCAAGCGCAGGAGGCCGACGTCGTGCTCGAGCTGGGCGATGGCGGCGACGGTGGAGCGGCGCACGGCTTCGTCGCCGGCGGCGAGACGCGCTTGCGCGAAGTCGCGCGTGGCGTGTTCGAGTTCGGCGAAGAGTTTCAGTCGGATGCCGTTCGTGATGCCGGTCTGGATCGCGTCGACCTCGTCGTCGTCGAGATCGTCCGGAAGTTTTTCCTTTTGCTGCTTCCACGCCTGCTCGGTGGCGGCGGCGAGCACAGCATTGAAGCGCGTGACGAGGCCGTAAACGGAGAGCACCTGATCGGCGACGGCGCGCTTATCGGCGGCTCCGTCCGCGAGTTTGCCAAGCCAAGTCGCGTAGTCGGCGCGCGTTTCTCTCCACTTTTCAATCAGGTCGGGCTCGCAACCGGTGAGCGCTTCCGCGCCGGAATCCGTGAAGCGAAAAAGCAGGCAGCGGCTGCGGATCGTGGGCAGGAGAGAGTAGGGACGCGTCGTGAGGAGCAGGATCGCGGTGCTCGCGGGCGGCTCCTCGAGGGTTTTGAGGAAGATGTTGGCCGCGGCGACGTTCATCCGGTCGGCCTCGTAGACGACGGCGACTTTGCGATGCGAGACTTGCGGCGAGACCTGGATGCGGTTGATGAGGTCGCGTGTCGCGTCGGCACCGATCTGGCGCATTTTGCCGGCGGGGCGCAGTGCGAAGAAATCCGGGTGCTGTTTCGGCGCGAAATACTGGCTGGGTGAGCGCGGATCGTTGAGCAGGCGGTCGGCGATGCCGTGCGCGACGGTGGCGAGCGTGCCGAGGTTCTCGCCGTGGAGCAGGAGGCTGTTGGCGAGGCGGCGGCGCTCGATGGCGCGTTCGATCACGGACACGGCGGGCGTGCCGGCGAGCGTTTCGGGCCAAGGGGCGGGGGACGTGGAAGACACGGCTAAATTGTCTGGAGGGCGGCGCTCTGTCGCCGCCGTGAAACCGCGGCGCCGACGGAGCGGCGCCCTCCATTTCGTTTTAGAAAGGAAACCTGAAACGCTACGCGCATCTCAGGCCGTTTGGAGGTCGAGCAGGCGCAGCTGCACTGCTCCCCAGATTTGTTCTTCGAGCGCGTTGGCGGATTGCGTGCCGTCCATGACGACAACGCGTTCGGGCCACTGGCGGGCGAGGAGGAGGTAACCTTCGCGGACCTTGTTGTAGAATTCGATGTTCTCTCGCTCCATCCGGTCGGGCAGGTCGGAGGCGCGCTGGCGGATGCGTTGCAGGCTCACCTCGGTCGGCACGTCGAGGACGATGGTGAGATGCGGCATGACGTTGCCGACGGCGAAGCGGTTGATCTGGTTCACCGGATCGGGCGCGAGGTTACGCGCGACGCCTTGGTAAACGGTGGAGGAGTCGAGGTAGCGATCGCTTAGGACGACGGCGCCGCGGAGCAGGGCGGGGGCGATGACCTCGCGCACGAGCTGGGCGCGGGCGGCGGTGAAGAGCAGCAACTCCGTCTCGGGGCACATCTCGTCGCCGCGGTGGTTGTGGATGAGAATATTCCGCACCTGTTCGCCGATCTCCGTGCCGCCGGGTTCGCGGGTGGCGATGACTTCACGGCCGAGCTTTTGGAGGTGCTCGGCGAGGCGGGCGATCTGCGTCGACTTGCCGGAACCTTCGGAACCTTCGAAGGAGATGAGTTTGCCGACCGGTTTGTTCTTCGTAGGCATAAAAAGGGTGAGGAACACGAAACGAGTGGCGGCGATTTTGGGCAACCAGAATTCCGCGCACCAGCGGGAGGAAACCCCTTGATTGCGCCGGAGAATCGGGCCAACACTCGGACGTCATGCTCAGCCTTGCCTCGGCACCGCTTTTTCTCGCCACCACCAACATCGTCGAAGTCTTCATCCGCTGCGACCCCGTCGGCCAAGTCATCACCGTCGTGCTGCTGATTTTCAGCGTGTTCGCCTGGTCGGTGATGCTCGGGAAAAACTCGGAGCTGAACAAGCTGCGCATTCGCAACTATCAGTTCGAGCAACGTCTGCGCGAGGAGCGCAAGCTGCTCGATCTGCCGGAGTCGCTCCGCAACATGCGCTCGATCCCCTACGCGGACCTGTTTGCCGATGCTTCGGAGTCCTACTGGCGCGCTGCCGCCATCGGAAAAGAGAAGGGTGATGACTCGCTGCATGCTCGCCTCGAACACGCCGAGAACGCCATTGCCCGCGCCCTCGCGCGTCAGGTGCTGCGCTACGAGGAGAACATGGTGTGGCTCGCGACGATGGTCACGGTCGCGCCGTTCATGGGTCTGCTCGGCACGGTGTGGGGCGTGATGGAGGCGTTCAGCGCCGTGTCGGTGATGCAGACCGCGAGCATCCAGACGCTCGCGCCCGGTGTTTCGGCCGCGTTGCTCACGACCATCGCCGGCCTCGTCGTCGCGATTCCGTCGGTCGTCGGCTACAACATTCTCCTCAACAAATCGAAGACGCTCACCACGGAGATCGAGAACTACGCGAGCGTGCTGGCCGACCGCATCGAGCTGGAGATGCAGAAATAAGGAGCGACCATGGCACGCACCTTTCGCCGGCCTCGCGCCGCCCATCCGATCTCGGAACTGAATGTCACCAACCTCATCGATTTGGCGTTCACGCTGCTGATCATCTTCATGATTGCCACGCCGCTCATCCAATCGGAGCAGACGGTGGCGGTGAATTTGCCCGTGGAGTCCAAAAGCGAGCAATCGCGACCGGACAAGGATACGCGTTTCGAGACGATCAGCATCAAAGCCGATGGCACTTGTTCGCTCGGCAGCCAGATCGTGCCGATCGCCAATTTGAAGAAAATGCTCGCAACCTATGCCGCGGAGCCGAAGCCGCCCGTGTTCCGCATCCGCATGGATCAAAAGGCCACGGCGCAGCACTTCATCAGCGTGATGGACGCGTTGAAGCAGAACGGCCTCTCGAAGGTCACCTTCGACACCCAGACCGGCTCTTAAGCGCCGATGCGCGCGAACTCGCCCAGTGCCTTCTTTGCCTCGCTCCTGCTGCACGCGGTGGTGGCGGCGATCATCGCGGGTCTGTCGCTCTACATCGCGCAGGTGCAATCGCAGCAGCGTCCTCCAGTGATCTTCGATCTCGTCGCCGGTCCGCCGACCGCGCCGGATGAACTCGTGGCCCCGGCGCTGGGCAACACGCTCACGCCGCCGAAAATCGCACCGCCGGTGAATGCGCCGGTGCGCCAGCCGGAAGTCGCCCCCGAGCCTGAACCCGAACCGGTCGTCGAGACGGTGAAGACGCCTCCCGTGGAGGAGTCGATTCCGACGCCGCCCAAGGAAAAGCCCAAACCGAAGCCGAAGGAGAAGGCCAAGGAAGTGCCGAAACCGAAGCAGCCGCTCACGAAGGAAGCCAAGGCCGTCGTGAACGAGATGAACAAGAAGCGGATGGTTTCCTATCTAAACGAGAAGAAGAAAATCGATCGTGAGGCCGCAAAGCGCGAAGCCGCCCGCAAAGCCGCGGAAGCGCGCGCGAAAGCGGCGGCAGGGGTCAAAGGCGTCGACGTCGAAGGCATCCGCGAGGGCGTAATGGGCGGATCCGTGACCAACAAGAAAGGCGGCGGAGGCGGCAAAGCGCTGTCGCGCGAAGAGGCCGACGCGCTGCTCGTCTACCAGACGCTGCTGAAAAACGAATTGAAGGGCATTTTCGATGAGCTCAAGCCGACCGGCTTGGCCGATTCGCTGAATGCCGATGTCACGTTCCTCGTGACGGCGAGCGGCGAAATCGGCAACGTGCGTATCGCGCGCTCGTCCGGCAACGCGGAGTTCGATCAAGCCGTGCTCGCCACGTTCCGGCGCCTCGCCTGGAATCGGAAGCGGCCCGACGGCCAGACGGACACGTGGCGGCTCACGTTCCGCATGCGCGACCTCGATTGAGGCGGTGGCGCCGGAAGGTTGCCGTCGGCACACTGTAGGGTCTCACCTCGCGTGAGGCCGAGCGTTTGATGCTGCCTGGGGCTGCGTCCGCAGCCTCAGGTCCTAAACGGGTTCGATTCCATCCGTGCGTGCCTGACGCTCAATCGGATCGCAGCGCCAGCAGCGGATCCAGCCGCGACGCACGCTGAGCGGGAATCCAGCAAGCGAGCACTGCGGCGCAGAACACCGCGGCCGCGCCGAGCGCCAGCGGTCCGACGCTGACGCCGTCCATGCCATAGACGACCGACTTCAGCAGCGCGCTGCTGCCGAAGACGCCGCCGATGCCGAGCACGAGTCCGATGGCAATCCAGCGACCGCTCTGCGCCGCGATCAGTCGGAGGATGCTGCCCTTGCCGGCACCGATGGCGAGGCGCACGCCGATCTCGCGCGTGCGCTGTTGAACGAGGTAGGAGAGAGTGCCGTAGAGACCGACCGCCAGCAGACCGAGCGCGATCGCCATGAAAGCGTTCACGAGTCCGGCCATCGTGCGCTGGCCGCGCGTGGAGTCCTTCACGACCTGACCGAGCGTGCGGATGCGTTCGACGCCAAGCTCCGAATCGAGCGCCGCCACCTCCGCGCGTAACGCCGATGCCAGCGCGGTGGCCGGCTGAGACGACCGAATCATAGCGATCAGCGAGCGTCCCCAATGCCCTTCAGGCGTCGTATACATTTCCGCCTGCACCTTCTCGGTGGGGCCGAACTGCCGCACGTCCTCCACCACACCGACCACGCGCACGGTATACCACGGTTTCCCGGGATTGTTGCCGCGAATCATTTCGCCCAGCGGGTTCTTATCCGGCCAAGCCTTGGCGACCATGGCCTGATTCACGACCACACCGCGCACTTCGCCGGTGCGATCCTCGGCATTGAGCGTGCGCCCCTGGACCAGCTTGAGGCCCGCGGCGGCGAAATAGTCTTCGGTGACCGACGAGCGCTCCACCAACATGCGACGCTTCGCCGGATCGTAGGTTTCGTCGTTCACGAGCGCGTTCGTGTTGCTGCCGCCTTCGAGTGGCAGCTTCGAGGTGACTCCGACGCTGGTTACGCCCGGGAGTGCTTTCAGCCGTTCTTCCAGCGCCCGCCAGAAACGCACGCGGTCCGCGTCTTCGTCGTAGCGCTTGCCGCGCAGGTTGACTCGCCCGACGAGCACGTGATCGGTCGAGAGCTGCTGGTTGTCCTCGATCAGTTTCAGATAACTGCGGGAGAAGATCGCGGCGCCGTTGGCGAGGATGAACGCGAGGGCGATCTGGCCAATGAGCAGCCCTTGCAGCAAGCGGTGGCGCGACGAGGTGCTGTTCCGCGAGTCGCTGCGAATCACTGCGGCCAGACCGACTCGCGAACCCGCGAGGGCGGGCGGCAATCCGGCGACGAGTGCGGTCAGCAGCGTCGCGCCGAGCACGAAGAGCAGCACGTCCGCATCGAGAGCGATCGCCGCCTTGCGGGCGGCCGTGGTCGGCGCGATGACGCGCATGACCTGAATGCCTCCGAGCGAAAGCGCCAAACCGAGCGCGGCGCCAGCGAACGCGATCACGAGACTTTCCGCCAACGCGAGCCGCACCAGCGCTCCGCGGGTGGCGCCGAGCGCGAGGCGCACACCGAACTCGCCGGCCCGTTTCGCGCCGCGGGCCAGCAGCATGCTGGCGACGTTGGCGCAGGCGACGAGGAGCACGAGCGCGACGGCGGCGAAGAGCACCCAGCCTTGGCGCGCGGTGTTGGCGGTCATTTGCTCGTGGAGCGAGACGACGAGCATCGGCTTGCGCAGATTGCTGTCGGGGTAGGCTTCGGCGAGTCGTTTGCCTAGGGCCTTCACCTCGGCGTCGGCGGCGGCGACGCTAACGCCCGGACGGAGCCGCGCCAGGCCGCACAGCCAATGCGAATCGCGCTGGAGTTTCGCCGGGTCGAACTGCAGCGGCTGCCACACATGGCAATCGGTGGTCTGCAGCCACGGTCCCGCGAACTCGAATCCGGCGGGCATGACGCCGACGACGGTGACATTGCCACCGTTGAGGCGCACTTCGCGTCCGATGAGGCCAGGATCGCCGCCGAAGGATTGTTGCCAGAGCGTGTAGCTGAGAATGGCGACGGCGGGCGCGCCGATCACCTCGTCGTCCGGCGTGAACCACCGGCCGTGCAGCGGGGCGACGCCGAAGGCACGCAGCACGCCGGCCGTGACGCCGGCGCCGGACACGGCTTGCGCGTTTTCCTGCCCGACGTTGAAGGATTGCGGCGTGTAGACGCCGAATTCGCTGAAGGACGTCAGCTCCTTTTTGATGTCGAGGTAGTCGGCCGAAGAGAGCGGCCATTGCCGGTCCGACCAGACCATCGCGAGCTGTTCCGGCGCGGGATAGCGGAAGGGCGAGAGGACGAGAGCGCGCAATGTGCTGAACATCGTCGTCGTCGCCGCGAGGCCGACCGCGAGGGTGAGGACAGCGACGGCACTGAAGCCGCGCGACTTGAGGAGATTTCTAACGGCGAGCCGGAGATCAGAAAGCATGGCTGCTCAGATAACCCGGCCCGATCGATGAGGTTTCCAAAAATCTGCGCGCCATCGGCCGGAGCGCGCGGCAGGCCGGCAGAAAAGGCGAAACCCGAGGCACCGTGCGGCGCTCTCGGGTTTCGTTAACTGGTTCGTGGGCCGCGATTCGCGGCCGGAAAGTGGTGGACCCGATCAGGTTCGAACTGACGACCTCCTCAATGCCATTGAGGCGCTCTGCCAACTGAGCTACGAGCCCACAAAGAACTGCGAGCGGTCAAAAAGTGGGTTTTGCCGGGCGAATGCAAGGCCTTTTTGGAAATGATCCTGAACTTACTCAGTTTGGTCCGTGCAGGACGATCGGCGGCGGAGGAGCGGACGGATCATCCGGATTCTGTGCCGCGGCGGCTTGGGTGGTTTGAACGGCCGCAACGCGCTTGGCCCAATCCGTCCAATAGGCGGCCTCTTGCTCGCGTCGCAGCAACTGCCGATATTCCGCGTCGCCGGCGAAAAAGATGAAGATGAACAGCACCGCGAGCAGATACCAATCGAGGAAATACACCGCCGCGACGGCCAGCAGCGGGGCGGCGATTTTTCCGATGATCACGGCACGCCGCGTCGCGACCAGATAGTCCATCTTGCGGGCGAGCAGGGCGCGGAGGATGCGGCCGCCGTCCATTGGGAAAACGGGCAGCAGGTTGAACGTGCCCATGACGAGATTGCCGATCGCGAGCTGGATCAGGGTCATTTTCGCGCCGTAAAGCGGCAGCGCCTGCTCCGACCACAGATCGTGCCACACGAGCGGCAGCAGCGCCGCGACGAGCACGAAGTTCACCAGCGGTCCCGCAATCGTGATGAGGAGTTCCGCGGAAGGTCGTCGCGGGATGCGATCGAACTCCGCCATGCCGCCGATCGGCATCAGAAGGATGCGCGGCACTTGCACGCCGTAACGACGCGCCGTGAGCGAATGGCCCAGTTCGTGCAGCACGACGCAGCCGAAGAACAATGTCACCACGAGCACACTCCAGAGCGCGCCGGTCGCTCCCGCCTGCATCCAGCCCTCCCATCCAAAGTAGGCGAGCAGCAGGAAAAAGCTCACGTGAATCGCGAGCTGTATGCCAAAGACACGGAACAGATTAATTGACCACCCCAACATCGGCCCTAAGTAGAACCATCGCCCTCGAAAGCGCTAATACAATCCATGTCCACCGACGCTCCGGCACCCACCATCCTCGTCATCGATGACGACACCGAGGTGCGCTACTCGCTCAACCGAGTGCTCAGTTCACAGCGCTACCGCGTGCAGGAGGCTGCGAGTGGTGAAGAAGGCGTCGCCGCCGTGAAAAAGCAGGCGCCGGACGTCGTGCTGCTCGATAATCGCATGACCGGCATGACCGGTCTCGAGACGCTGCAACACATCCGCGCCGCGAGTCCGCGCCAGCTGGTGATCTTCATGACGGCCTACGGCACGGCGCAGACCGCGATCGAGGCGATGAAGTTCGGTGCCTACGATTACGTCGTAAAGCCGTTCGACCCACCGAAGCTGCTGGCGCTGGTCGATAGCGCGCTGCGCACCCAGGCGGACAGCAAATCGGCCAGCAGTTACCAGCCGGTCGTCAACTCGGAGGAGCACAAGGAAGGCATCGTCGGCACGTCGCCGGCCATGCAGGAAGTCTTCAAGGCCATCGGCCAGTTCGCAGCGTCCGACGCCTCAGTGATGATCACCGGCGAGTCCGGCACCGGCAAGGAGCTCGTGGCGCGCGCCATTCACCGGCACAGCCACCGCTCGGCGAAAGCATTTGTCGCAGTGAACTGCGCGGCGATTCCGGAGAATCTCATCGAGAGCGAACTTTTCGGCCACGAGCGCGGCTCGTTCACCGGCGCGACGGCGCAGCGACTCGGCAAATTCGAGTTGTGTGACGGCGGCACGATCTTCCTCGACGAAATCGGCGACATGACGCCGACGACGCAGACAAAGATCCTGCGCGTGCTCCAGGAAGGTGAGATTCAGCGCGTCGGTGGCGTCGAGACCATCAAGGTCAACGTTCGCGTCGTCGCGGCGACCAACAAGAATCTCGAACAGTTGGTGAAGGAGAAAAAATTCCGCGAGGATCTTTACTACCGGCTGAACGTCGTCCGGGTGAAGCTCCCGCCGTTGCGCAAGCGTGTCGAGGACGTGCCGCAGATCGTGGATTTCTTTCTCCAGGGCCTTTTCAAGGCCAAGAAAACGAAGGTTCGCAAAGTCTCACCCGAAGCGCTCGCGCTCTTCTGCCGTTATCGCTGGCCCGGCAACGTGCGTGAACTCGAGAACGTCGTCTATCGGAGCGCCGTCGCCGCCACTGGCGACGCCATCCTGCCGCGCGACTTGCCGGACGAAGTGCGACAGGTCGGCGAAACCGAGGACGAGGCGGCGCAACCCGACTCCAGCACGAGCGCGCCAGTGCCGAGCAGTCCCAGCAGCGTTGAATCGCTCGAGCAACTCGCCGCGCGCCTGCTCGCAGCCGTGGAGGCGGCTCATCCCGGCCACGAACGTGAAACGCTCGCGTCGTTGCTCGGAGAGAATTTTCCCGCCGCCGACGAAGCCACGCCGAAGCGGACGCGCGCGAAGAAGCATTAGGCTGGTCGCCGCCGGAACCCGGCCTCTACGACCTGCGGAGGAAAGACGCGCGATGCTCAGGGGGAGTCGGTGGAACGCGTTGACCTCAACGCGTTCAAAACGCACGCCGCAGGACGAGCACGCGAGCGCATTGAGGTCAATGCGCTCCACCTCACCTCAGCGGCTCGAACTCACTTCAAATCGCGCTTACTTCCGGTCGCCGTAGCCCTTGGGCTTCGCGTTGTGCCAGCGCCAGGCCGTCTCGATGATCGGCTCGATCGTCGAGAACTTCGGCGTCCAGTTGAGTTCGGTCTTCGCCTTGGTCGAATCGGCGTAGAGCGCGGGCGGATCGCCCGCGCGACGCGGCGCGTAGGTCACGGGGACTTTGAGGCCGCTGACTTTCTCGACGGCGTTGATGACTTCTTTCACCGAAGTCGGCGTGCCGGTGCCGAGATTGTAGAAAAACTGTGCGCCGGGCATGGCGAGTTTCTCGAACACCGCGATGTGCGCGCGGCTCAAGTCGTCGACGTGCACGTAATCGCGCAGGCAGGTGCCGTCGGCCGTCGGGTAATCCGTGCCGAAAACCTGCAGGGCAGGGCGGAGCCCCTGCGCGGCGCCGATCGCGAGGGGAATCAAGTGCGTCTCGGGCTCGTGATCTTCGCCGATCTTGCCGTCCTCGGACGCGCCGGCGGCGTTGAAGTAGCGGAACGTGGCGAAACTCAGGCCGTGCGAGCGCGCGAGGGCTTTCAGGAGGTTTTCGACGTCGAGCTTTGTCTGGCCGTAAGGATTGATCGGCGCTTGCGGCAAATCTTCGGTGATCGGCAGACGCGCCGGCACGCCGTAGGTCGCACACGTGGACGAGAAGACGAATTTCTTCACGCCGCGTTGCAGCATCACCTCGAGCAGAGTGAGCGGAGCCGCGAGGTTGTTGCGGTAGTATTTGATCGGATTCGTGACCGACTCGCCGACGTAGGCGTAGGCCGCGAAGTGCATCACGACATCGATGCGGTGCTCGTCGAACACGCGGGCGATCGCGGTCGCGTCGCCGAAGTCGACGTCGTAGAACGGAATCTCGGGGGCGACGGCGCCGCGATGGCCGTAGACGAGATTGTCGACGACGACGGGTTCATGACCGGCGGCGAGCAACTGCCGAACACAATGACTGCCGATGTAACCGGCTCCGCCGGCGACGAGAACTTTCATGGGGAGGAGCCTGAGTTCTATTGGGGTTGCTTTCGCGGTGGCTAGGTAATTCCGTGTCCATTCTCCTGTTCCGTCACATGAAGCAAACCCGCATCGTCATCACCGGAGTCGGCCTGACCGCGCCGAATGGCAACACGTTGGCTGAGTTTCGTCAGAATCTGCTCAAAGGCGTTTCTGGCATCACGACCGTCGACGTCCGCTACATGGGACGCTGGCCGGCGGGCATGTGCACGTTCGACCCGCTGAAATATCAGAAGAAGAAGGATGTCCGCATCGGCACGCGCGCGGGCAGTATCAGCGTCTACTGCGCACGTGAGGCGCTCGCTGACGCCGGTGTGAACTTGGACGAGCGCGACAAGAGCCGCGTCGGCATCTACATCGGCATCACCGAGCACGGCAACGTCGAGACCGAGAACGAGGTGTTCAACATTTCGCAGTTCAAATACGACACGAAGTTCTGGACGCATCACCACAACCCGCGGACCGTGGCGAACAACCCGGCCGGCGAAGCGTCGCTCAACCTCGGCGTCACGGGCCCCGCTTACACGATCGGCGCTGCGTGCGCGGCCGGCAACATGGGCCTGATCCACGCCGCGCAAATGCTGCGCCTCGGCGAAGTCGATTTCGCGATCGCGGGCGGCATCAGCGAGAGCCCGCAGACCTTCGGCATTTTCGCCGGTTTCAAGAGCCAGAATGCCCTCGCGGCCCACGCCGATCCGACGAAAGCCAGCCGTCCGTTCGACAAAGCCCGCAACGGCATCGTCATCTCGGAGGGCGGCTGCCTCTACACGATCGAACGCCTCGAAGACGCCCAGGCGCGCGGCGCCAAGATCTACGGCGAGATCGCCGGCTACTGCGTCAACTCCGACGCCACCGATTACGTTTTGCCCAACCCCGAGCGTCAGGCCGAGTGCGTCCGCAAAGCCCTCGCCAACGCCGGCATGACCGTCGACGACATCGACATCGTCAACACGCACGCCACGTCCACGCCGCAAGGCGACATTCAGGAATGCCAGGCGATCGCCGCCGTTTTCAAGGACCGCAAGGAGCCGGTCGCGATCAACAACACCAAGAGCTTCATCGGCCATTGCATGGGCGCGGCCGGCGCGCTCGAACTGGCCGGCAATTTACCGAGCTTCGACGACCTCGTCGTTCACCCAACGATTAATGTGGATGAGCTTGATCCGCAGTGCGATATCCCCGGCCTCGTGCTCAACCAACCGCGCACAGTTAAACGGGTTGACGCCATCCTGAATAATTCCTTCGGTATGCTCGGAATTAATTCCACTTTGATCATCAAGCGCTTTACAGCCTGAACTCACCTCCGCACATCATGACGAAAGACGCCTGCAAGAAGCTGGTTATCGACATCATCTCCGACATCGCTCCCGACGAGGACCTCACGGCCATCAAGCCGGACGTTCGCCTCCGCGACCAGCTCCAGCTCGATTCCATGGACTTTCTCGACATCGTCATGGAGCTCCGCAAGCGCCACGGCATCGAAGTCCCTGAGGCCGACTACATGCAGCTCGCCTCGCTCGACAGCTGCGCCGAATACCTGACGCCGAAGTTCCAGGCCAAGGCCTAACCTGTCAGCGCTCGGCTCCTTTTGAAGGGCGGGGTCTTCGACCCCGCCTTTTTGCTGAACGGACCACATGAACGCAGCCGCACACTACGATGCCGTCATCATCGGCGCCGGCATGTCCGGACTCGCCGCCGGCATCCGCCTCGCGCACTTCGGCAAGAAGGTCTGCATCTTCGAACGCCACAACGCTCCGGGCGGCCTGAACAGCTTCTACAGCATCGCCGGCCGCAAGTTCGACGTCGGCCTGCACGCAATGACCAATTTCGTGCCGCCGGGCGTCAAAGGCACGCCGCTCACGAAGCTCCTCCGCCAGCTCCGCATCGATCGCGACGAGTTCGCGCTCTGTCCGCAGAAGCAGTCGAAGATCGCCTTTCGCGATTGCACGCTGAAGTTCACCAACGATTTCGCCGTGCTCGACGCGCAGGTGCGCGAGAATTTCCCCAACGAAGCCGAAGGGTGGAGCAGTCTCGTCCACCTGGTGCGCACCTACGACGACGTCTCGCTCGATGCCACGCCGCTCTCGGCTCGCGCAGTCGTCGCGCAACACCTCCGCGACCCGCTGCTCACCGACATGCTGTTCTGCCCGGTGATGTATTACGGCAGCGCGCAGGAGCGCGACATGGAGTTCGGCCAGTTCGTGATCATGTTCAAGGCCCTCTATCTCGAAGGCTTCGCCCGACCGCTCGATGGCGTGCGCGTGATCATTCGTGTCCTGCTCGAGAAATTCCGCCAAGCTGGCGGCGAGCGTCGCATGAAGTGCGGCGTAGCGCGCATCATCGAACGCGATGGCCGCGCCGCCACGCTCGTGCTCGATGCCGGCGCGGAGATAACAGCCGATCATGTTATCTCATCCGCCGGCTATCCGGAGACGATGCGGCTCTGCGAACCCGCGCACACGGCGGAGGCGGAAGCGAACACCGGCCAACTGTCCTACGCGGAAACGATCGCCGTGTTCAAACAGCCGCCGGCGACTTGGGGGTGGGGCGACGACACCATTATTTTCTTCAACGACTCCGATCGCTTCACCTACGAACGCGCCTCGGAGCCCGTCGATCTGCGCAGCGGCGTCATTTGTTTTCCGAACAACTTCTCCTATCCCGCCGGCACCGACCTGCCCGAAGGACTCGTCCGCGTCACCTGCCTCGCGAACTACGATCGCTGGGCGAACCTCCCGGAGGAAACCTATCAGGCCGAAAAGCGCCGCTGGTTCGATGCGATCCAGCGCAGCGCACGGCGCTTTCTGCCGCTGGTCGACGAGGCGACGCTTGCCGCGAATCTCGTCACGACCGACATGTTCACGCCGCGCACGGTGAAGAAGTTCACCGGCCACCTGAACGGTGCGATCTATGGCGCTCCGCGCAAAATCCGCGACGGCCGCACGCATCTCTCGAATCTCTATCTCTGCGGCACCGACCAGGGTTTCTTAGGCATCATCGGCGCCATGCTCAGCGGCATCTCGATGGCCAACTATCACGTGTTGCAAGGCGGCGCGAAGTAACTTGGGCAAGCGCGCTCGCGCGAACTCGATCACGTTTCGCGACAAACTTCCCGGTTGCCCTGCTTCCGCGTGCACTCTTAGTTCGGGCCCTTTCATGGCCTACGACTGGCTCAAAGGAATCCACGATCACTACGACGTTGTCGTCATCGGCAGCGGCCTCGGCGGCCTCACCGGCGCCAACGTGCTGGCCAAATGCGGCCACAAGGTGCTGTTGCTCGAGCATCACTATCAGCTGGGTGGCCTCGCCACGTGGTTCACGCGCAAGGGCGGGCACATTTTCGACATCTCGCTCCACGGTTTCCCGCACGGCATGATCAAGTCGTGCCGCAAGTATTGGAGCCAGGACATCGCCGATGCCATCGTGCAGCTCAAGGGCGTGCGCTTCATCAATCCGCAGTTCCAGATCGACACGACGTTCGACCGCGACGACTTCACGCGCCAGCTGATTGAGAAGTTCGGCATCCCCGCCGCGACCGTGGAGAAATTCTTCACCGACCTCCGGGCGATGAACTTCTACGACAACTCGACCGAGACGACCGGTCAGATGTTCGAGCGCTACTTTCCCGGACGCGACGACGTGAAGCGTCTCTTGATGGAGCCGATCGCCTACGCCAACGGCTCCACGATGGACGATCCCGCGATCACGTTCGGCATCGTGTTCTCGAATTTCATGAGCAAGGGCGTGTTCACGTTCCAAGGCGGCACGGACGTCCTCATCAAGCGCATGGCCGAGGAGCTGAAAAAGAACGGCGTCGAGATCCGCAAGCATGTGCTCGTCGAAAAAATCCTTACCGAAGAAGTCGACGGTCGCAAACGCGTCGCCGGCGTCGTCGCCAACGGCAAGACCATCCGTTGCAGCGCGGTGCTCTCGAACTCCAACGTCAAGAACACCGTCCTGCGCATGGCGGGCGAAGAGAACTTCACGCCGGACTTCGTCGCCGCGACCAAGGCCGTGCGCGTGAACAGCAGCTCCTGCCAGGTCTACCTCGGCATCAAGAAAGGCGAGACGCTGCCGCACATCGGCGATCTCGTGTTCACTTCAGACGAACCGAAGTTTTCGAGCGAAGCACTGGTCGACCTGCACACGACGAGCCGCACGTTCTCGATGTATTATCCTGACACGCGTCCCGGCAGCGATCGCTACACGGTCGTCGTCTCGATCAACGCGCGCTATCAGGATTGGCAGGGCATGTCCGACGAGGAATACGCGAAGCACAAGGAGCGCCTCATCGAAGAATCGCTCACGTCGCTCGAGCGTTTCATCCCCGACATCCGGAGCAAGGTCGAGTGGAAGGAAGCCGCCACGCCGCGCACGGTCGAATACTACACGAAGCATTGGCACGGCACGTCGTTCGGCACGAAGTTCGAAGGCCTGAAAATTTCCATGGATCTGCCGACTCAGCTCCCCGGCCTCTATCATGCCGGCTCCGTCGGCATCATCATGTCGGGCTGGCTCGGCACGATTAACTACGGCGTGATCGTCGCCAACCAGATCGACAAGGCGCTCGCCGCCGCGAAACGCACCGCTGCCTGATTTCCCCGTGAACGAAGTCGAGAAACTCATCCCGCACCGTCCGCCGTTCCTGTTCGTCGACGAGATCGTCTCGCGCACCGACACCACGCTCGTTTCCCGCCGCACGTGGCGCGCCGAAGAAGATTTCTACAAGGGCCATTATCCCGGCGCGCCGATCACGCCGGGCGTGTTGCTATGCGAGGCGGTTTTCCAAACCGGCGCGCTGCTGCTCGCGGGCAAGTTCAACACCGGCGGCGACGGCAAGCCGCAGGGTGTGCCTCTCCTCGCGAAGGTTGAGAATGTTCGCTTCCGCACGCCGGTCTATCCGGGCGACACGATCACCATCGAGGTGAAGATCAATGAGGTCGCCGGCGGCTTCTATCTCATGTCCGGCGCGATGAAGTCCGGCGACAAGCGCGTGCTGAACGTCGATTTCTCCGTGGCGTGGAAAACACCCGAGGGTCAGCAGACGACCAACGCATGAGCGATTTTCTCCAGGTTGCGGGCAAAACCTTCCTCGTCCAAGGCGTCGCCAACAAGAAGAGCGTCGCGTGGATTATTGCGAAATCGCTGGAGGAGCAGGGGGCTCGCGTCGTTTACGCCGTGCGCTCCGAAGCGCGGAAGAAATCACTCGAAGCGCTGCTCGCTGATCGGCCGGTCTTCGTCTGTGACGTCGAGCAGGACGGTGCATGCGACAAGCTCGCGGCAGAAGTCGCGGCCGCTGGCTTCGCGCCGCTGCACGGCCTCGTGCACTCGATCGCGTTCGCCAACTACAGCGAAGGATTCAAGACTTTCGCCGAGACGAAGCGCAGCGACTTTCTGCAGGCCACGGCCATTTCGGCCTTTTCACTCGTGGAGCTGACTCGCGCCTTCAAGCCGCAGCTCGCACGCGATGCGTCCGTCGTGACCATTGGCATTTCGTCGCTCGTCGTGACGCCTGACAACTACGGCTACATGGGCCCGATCAAGGCCGCGCTCGAATCATGTGCGCGCTTTCTCGCGAAGTCGCTCAGCGCCGACACCGCCATCCGCGTGAACGTCCTCGGCAGCGGCCCGCTCAAGACGAGCGCGTCGGCAGGCATCCCCGGTTACCTTGAGAGCTATCTCTACGCGGAAAAGCTGACGTTCCGCAAACGCGCGCTCGACACGCAGGAAGTCGCCAACGTCGCGCTTTTCCTCCTCAGTCCGCGCAGCAGCGGCGTGAACGGCACGACGCTGGTTGTTGATGCCGGTCTCGGTTCGAACTATTTCGACAAGGACGTCATCCGCCTCGCCATGCGGCCGGAGAAGTAAGCGATGCGCTTCCGACACGCCTGCATCGAATCCATCGCAGCGATCGAACCGGACGAAATCTGGTCGTCGGCCGACATCGAGGCGCGGTTGCGGCCGATGTATGAGCGCCTGCGACTGCCGGAAGGGCGCCTCGAGCTCATGTCCGGTATCCGCGAGCGTCGCATGTGGCCGGCAGGCACGCGTCCGTCCGACGCCAGCGCCGCCGCGGGTCGCAAACTGCTCGGCATTACGAAAATTCCCGCGGCCAAACTGCAGGTGCTCATGCACAGCGCCGTGTGCCGCGACATGCTGGAGCCGGCCACAGCGACGTTCGTGCACCACAAAATGGGCCTCGGCGGCGGCATGCAGGTGTTCGACGTGTCGAACGCGTGCCTCGGTTTTCTCAACGGCCTCGTGCTGCTCGGTTCGATGATCGACGCCGGTCAGGTTCGCGCGGGTATCGTCGTGTCCGGTGAAAACGGCCGTCCGCTCGTCGAGCGCACGATCCAGCATTTGCTCGCGGCCAATCTCGATCGCAACGCGATCAAGCCGTTCTTCGCCAACCTCACGATCGGTTCGGCTGCTGTCGCCGCCGTCGTCTGCCACGAGGATGAACTGCCCGCCGACGCGCCGCGCCACCGCTTGATCGCCGGTGCCGCGCTTGCCGACACGAGCCACAGCGATCTGTGCCAGGGCGACAGCGCGGGCGATGGGCTGGCGATGGAAACGGATTCGGAGCAGCTGCTCATCGCCGGCGTCGAGGTCGCGCGACGCACGTGGGCGGATTTCAAGCGCGAGAGCGGTTGGAGCGAGAACACGCCGGACCGCTTCATCTGCCACCAAGTCGGCAGCGCGCACCGGCGGAAGCTCTACGAAACACTTGGCTTGGATCTCGCGAAGGATTTCTCGTCGTTTGAAACCCTCGGCAACACAGGCTCAGCTGCGCTGCCGATGACGCTGGCACGCGCCGTGGAGCAGGGGGCGGTGCGCGAGGGGCAGAAAGTCGCGCTGCTCGGTATCGGCAGCGGCATCAACAGTCTCATGCTCGCGCTCGAATGGTAACCCGCGCCGCACAGATACCAGATTGGCTGAAAAAGCTGTATCCGTTCGAACCGAAGCGATTCGCGACGCCGGCGGGCGAGCTGAGCTACCTCGACGAGGGGCCGCGTTCCGACGAAGCCGTCGTGATGGTGCACGGTAATCCGACGTGGTCCTTTCTCTACCGCGATGTGGTGCTCGCGCTGCGCGGTCGCATGCGCTGCATCGTGCCGGATCACCTCGGTTGCGGCCTGAGCGACAAGCCGCAGCGCTGGAATTACACGCTGCCAAACCACGTCGCGAATCTGCGCGCGCTGCTCGATTCGCTGCAACTGAAGCGCATCCACCTCGTGGTTCATGACTGGGGTGGGCCGATCGGACTCGGCGCACTGTTGCCGCAGTCCGAAAAGCTCGGTCGCGTCGTGATTCTCAACACCGCGGCTTTCGCCGATACCGTGGTGCCGTGGCGCATCCGTCTTTGCCGGGCGCCGCTTCTTGGCGAGCTGATCGTGCGCGGCGGTAACGGCTTCGCCTGGCCGGCGACATGGATGGCGGTCTCGCGTCCGCTGCCGGCTGATGTGAAGCGCGGTTTTCTTTTCCCTTACGATTCGTGGAAGAATCGCATCGCGACGCACCGCTTCGTCGTGGACATCCCGAGCGGGCGGGGCACTGCGGCCGACCGTGCGCTCGCGGAGATTGAGCAAGCTTTGCCGCTTCTGCGCGAACGCGACGTCGCAGTAGTGTGGGGCGGCGATGATTTCTGTTTTAACCGGCACTACTACGCGCGCTGGACGAGATTGCTGCCCGCGGCGCGCCACGAATTATTGGAAGGGGGCGGTCACTACCTGTTGGAAGATGGCGGCGAGCCTGTTGTCCAACGCGTGGCGGCGCATGTGTTGAATGGGGCGTGCTGAGAGAAGCGCCGGATTCGCACGACGGGAGCGTTTTTTGCGACCGGTCTCTCCCGCCGTCTTATGCCTCAAGGTATTATGGACATAATGCTTATTGTGCGTTAGTATGCGGTGAAATTCAGTCTTCGGGCGGCGTTGATGAGGCCGATCTTACCGAGAATGCGCGCTGTCCGGACTGGTGACTGACTGGCGGACCACCCGCTCAAGGAATGCGCAGTGAGAAAACTCAATCCGTGCGCAGCGTTCTGCCACGGATCGCGCGATACTTCCGGCGCGGTAGTCCCCTTTCTCCGGTATGAACTCCGCAAACTCCACTGCGACAGAGCTGGAGCTCGAGTTGGCCGACACCTGCCTCGAGGCCGAACTCACTATTCCCGATCGCGCCCGCGGTTTGGTGCTTTTCGCGCACGGCAGCGGCAGCACGCGCCACACCTACCGCAACTGCGATGTCGCGGCACACCTGCGGTCTCTGGGTTTTGCCACACTCCTGTTTAATCTGCTCTCGCGGTGCGAAGAAGCCCAGGAATGTATCGAGCCGCGCCTGCGCTATGATGTGCCGCTGCTCGCTCGACGGTTGATCGCGGTCGCGCGATGGCTACAGCAACAGTCGGACACGCGGGAACTCCGTTGCGGTGTTTTCGGAGCCAGCACCGGTGCGACCGCCGCGATCATCGCTGCGGCTGAGCTACCGGAAATCGTCGACGCGCTCGTCGCGCGTGGCGGACGCCCTGACCTGACTGGCGCCGCTCTGCGGCAAACGTTCGCTCCAACGCTGCTGCTGGTCGGCGGCTGGGATGACGCAGCGCTCCACGGCAATCGTGAAGCCTTGGCCATCATGCGTTGCGAGAAGCATCTTGAGGTGATTCCGAACGCCACCCACCGCTTCGAGGAGCCTGGTGCGATTGCGCGCGTGGCTGATCTCGCCGGCGATTGGTTCGCCCGGCACCTCGCGCCACCGTCAACGCGCAACGCCGCGCGTCAAAGCTCCGTCTCCGCTCCTGTCGCCGTCGCATGAACATCTATCCGCATTTCCGGATCCTGCACTGGAAACGTCCGCACCAATCCTGGGTGCTTGAACTCTCTTTTGATTCGGAGCGGCGGCTTTGGAGTATGCCGCACGGTCCCGTTCTGCACGCCCGCGAACGACATCTGGCCATCGAACTTTCAGGCGCGGCAGATGCGGTCAGCGGCATACCGGATTGTTGGGACGCGGGCCCCGTCGAGATAAGAAAATGGTCGCCTCAGCATATCGTGGCCGTGTTGCACGGCGCGGAGCTGCGGGGGTGTTTCTCGCTGGTGCGCTTTCGGCAAACCGCGCCGGCGCGCTGGCTCTGGGTGCGCGTGAGTCCGCGGTCGCGGCACTCACCGCTCATCTCGCGACCTGTGGTCGCGCGCGTGTCGTGAATGCCACTCTTTCCACTCATGTTTTTCGCGACCGGCATCACGCCGGCGAGCTTCTTGCCAGCCGCCTGCGTGCCACAACGCCGCCAGGTTCGGCGATAGTGTTGGGTCTCCCTCGGGGCGGCGTGCCGGTCGCTGTGGTGGTGGCGGATAGTCTGCACTGCCCGATGGATGTTCTCGTTGTCCGCAAACTCGGTGTGCCGGGTGATGAGGAAATTGCCTTCGGTGCGATCGCGAGTGGCGGGGTCGAAATTCACAACGATGACGTGATCCGCTCGTTTGGACTTCCGGCGCGCAGTGTTGGCCAGGTCGCGGCGCGCGCGCGTGTGGAGCTGGCGCATCGCGAGCACATCATCCGCTGGGCGCGTCCCCTGCTGTCGTTGCGCGAAGCGAATGTGATTCTCGTCGATGACGGAATCGCGACGGGGGCAACCATGCGCGCCGCGGTGCAGGCGGCGCAGTGGCGCGGTGCGGTGCACGTGACAGTGGCTGCGCCGGTGGTGTCGCGTGAAACGGCGGATTTTCTCCGTCATCTCGCCGATGAAGTGATTTCGGTCCTCGAGCCGGACCATCTGCTGGCGGTGGGCGAATTCTACCAGGACTTCTCGCCGACCACGGATGATGAAGTGCTCGCGCTGTTGCGTGCCTTGCCGTTCGGAAGCGGCCCGATTGAGGACGATCCAACATGAAAAAGAAAAAGATTCTGGTGCCAGTGGATCTTTCGGGAGCCACGGTTCAGGTTTGCAATGCCGCGCGCGGTCTCGCGCTGGCGCTCGACGCTCGCGTGATACTCTTGCACGCCGTCGAAACCGACCCGCGCGTCGGCTCCTACTACGCGCTGTCGAGCTTTGAGGTCGAGGCGCTCGCCACCAACACGCGTCGCCGCGTAGCCGAGCGGTTGCAGGCGCTGGGGCGCTGGTTCAAACGGCGGGTGCCTGACACCAAGATCATTTTGCATGCGGGCACGGTCGTCGCGACGATCCAGCGCGTGGCTAGGGTCGCCCGCCCCGACTACATCGTGATCGGCTCGCATGGGCACTCGGCGGCTTACGAGATGCTCGTGGGCAGCGTGGCGCACGCTCTACTGCGCAAAGCGCCCTGCCCTGTCCTCGTGGTGCCCGTCGCGCCGCGGCAAGCGCGTGCGGCGAAACCGTCACGTCCGCGTGCGGCGTTGGCTGCGGCCGGGCGCTGACTATTTGGCGATGCCCCAGCGGCTCGTCAGCGGGTAGTAGATAAAGAGCGGCTTGCCGACGACGTCCTTGTCGGGGACGAAGCCCCAGTAACGGCTGTCGAGGCTCTTCGGCGAATTATCGCCGAGCGCCATAAAGGAGTTTGCCGGCACTTCCACGATTTTGCCGACACCGAGGAGCCCTTGGTTGGTGTAGCCGCGATAGCGTCCCTGTTTTTCGGCGTTGGCGGTAAATGCGTCCGCGCCGGTGATGGGGGCGCCGTTGCGGAAGAGCTGTCCGGCGGGCTCACCCTTGGCGGCGTTTCCGTCGAGGATGGGTTTGGGCGTGCGAATTTCCAGCTGGTCGCCCGGTCCGCCGACGAGGCGTTTGATGTAATACTGGCGAACTTGCTCTCCGGTGTTTCGATCCTTCATGTCCGGCGCGTCGATATTTTCGGTTTTGAAAACAAAACCTTGGCCAACCTTCGGCGGGAAAAAGTTGTAGGTCACACGCTCCACGAACAGCAGATCGCCGGTGAGAATGTCGAACGAGACTACGCTCTCGCCCTTGCGGACTCGCTTGCCGATCGGCAACAGACTGACGCGGCGCTCGAACTCGCGGCTGCCGGCAGAGAGAGTGAGGCTGGCCGTCTCGGGGCGCGGGTGCAGCGCGAGCTGCTCCCGCAGACGCGCGCCGAACTGCGCGGGTTTGCCGCTGCCGAACGCCTCATCGAGCACTTCGTCGAAACCAAAGTCGCCGGGCGTCTCCAGCCGCACGGGCGTTCCGTCGACGAAGAAAGTGTATTCACGGCGCGTCGTCGGAATGAGTCCGAAAATCCGTCCCGCCGTCAGCGAATACGGCATGCCCCACTCGCCGTTGGCGTATTGCACGACCGGCACCGTCACCTCGCCATCTGCGGGCGCCGTGGCTTCGTAGTGAGTCGCGCCGAACGCGAGGAAGCGGCCGATCTTGCCGAGCGTGCCCGGCTCCTCGCCGGATTTGAACAGCTCGTGCGTCATGCCGTAATACGTCGGCCACATCGAATTCGTCGGGATCTTGAACGGCTGCACGAAATACGCGCGCAAGCCGAGGATCACGATCGCCGCGACGAGGAAGAATTCGACGTTTTCGACGAGGGACGAGGTGGGATAAATGCGTCCGCCGGTCTGACGCAGGACGTCCTCGAGCTTCTCGATCGCCATCTTGAGCTTCGAGGCGTCGGCCTTGTCCTTGAGGCGCAGTTTCAGGTCGCCGCGGGCGGCAACGAGTTGTTGCACCTGCGCGGGGGGCAGCTGATCGCGGCGGAAGTGATAGACGCGCTCGGCGACTTCGAGCCAGTTCGCGGCGTGGCGCCGCATCTTTTTTTCTTCGGACAGGAGAAAGTCGAACACGGCGGGGCGTGGGGAAACGGCGAACTCAGTTGTTGGTTTTGAGCACCTGAATGAAGGCGTCCGGCGGGATCGAGACTTTGCCGATCTGCTTCATCTTCTTCTTACCTTCCTTCTGCTTTTCGAGCAGCTTGCGCTTGCGGGTGATGTCACCGCCGTAGCATTTCGCGGTGACGTCCTTGCGCATTTCTCGGACGTTGTCGCGCGCGATGATCTTGCCGCCGATCGCGGCCTGGACGGCGATCTTGAACATCTGCGGCGGAATGATGTCGGCCAGTTTCTCGCACAGCGCACGGCCCTGGGTCTCGGCTTTCGAACGGTGCACGATGCTGGCAAACGCGTCGACGGGGTCCTGGTTCACGAGGATTTCCATCTTCACGAGATCGGAGGGACGATATTCGCCGAGCTCGTAGTCCATCGAGCCGTAGCCGCGCGTGATGCTCTTCAGGCGGTCGTTGAAATCGACGAGGATTTCGTTGAGCGGCAGCGTGCAGGTGAGCATCACGCGGTTGGAGTCGAGCGTGTCGGTGTGGTCGACCGAGCCGCGCTTTTCCATGATGATGTTCAGAATGTCGCCCATGAACTCGTTCGGGATGTGAATCGAGGCCTTGATGGTGGGCTCGCTGATTTCCTCGATCGAGGCGGGGTCCGGCAGATTGACGGGATTGTCGATGTCGATCTCGGCGTTGCCGTGGGTCTTCACCTTGTAGACGACGCTCGGATACGTGGAGATGATGTCGACGTCGTATTCACGGCGGATCCGCTCTTGGATGACCTCCATGTGCAGCAGTCCGAGGAAGCCGCAGCGGAAACCGAAACCGAGCGCGACCGATGATTCGGTCTGGTAGACGAGCGCGGAGTCGTTGAGGCGGAGTTTGCCGAGCGCGACCTTGAGCTTCTCGTAGTCGTCGGATTCGAGCGGATAGAGGCCGCAATACACCATCGGGCGCACTTCCTTGTAGCCGGGCAGCATGTCGGCCGCGGGCTTGTTGGCGTGCGTGACGGTGTCACCGATCTTGATCTCGTCGGTGCTCTTGATGTTGGAAACGATGTAGCCGACGTCGCCGGGCCCGAGGTGCGTGACCTTCTCCATCGCGGGACGAAACACGCCGACCTCCTTCACTTCGGAGCGCTGGCCGGTGCTCATCAGCATCATCATCTCGCCGGCCTTGATCGTGCCGGAGAAGACGCGGGCGTAGGAAATGACGCCACGATACGAATCGTATTTCGAGTCGAATACCAGCGCGCGCAGCGTCGGGTAATCGGTCCAGCGCGGCGCCGGAATCCGCGTCACGACGGCTTCGAGAATGTCCTGGATGCCGATGCCGGCCTTGCCGCTGGCGAGGATCGCCTCTTCGCCGGGAATCGTGAGGATGTCTTCGAGCTGCTTGATGCAGAGTTCGAGGTTCGCGCTCGGCAGGTCGATCTTGTTGATGACCGGAATGACTTTGAGACCTTGGTTGAACGCGAGGTGCGCGTTTGCGACGGTCTGCGCTTCGACGCCTTGCGCGGCGTCGATGAGCAACAGCGCGCCTTCGCAGGCGGCGAGCGAGCGGGAGACTTCGTAGGAGAAGTCCACGTGTCCCGGCGTGTCGGTGAGGTGAAGTTTGTAGACCTTTCCGTCTTTCGCCGGGTAGTTCATCACCACCGGGTGCATCTTGATCGTGATGCCGCGCTCCTTCTCGAGGTCCATCGCGTCGAGGTGCTGATCAGTCAGCACGCGCTGCGAGACGGTGTTGGTGTATTCGAGCAGGCGGTCGGACAACGTCGTCTTACCGTGATCGACGTGTGCGATGATGCAGAAATTTCTGGTGAGCAAATCGGCCATTACGTGGAAAGTTCGGAGAGTTCGCTGAATGATTTGACGACCCACGCCTTGTCGGTGCGTCGGGCGAGCCCAGCGAGGACGCCGCCCGGGCCGCACTCCCAAAATTCCGTGGCACCCGCCGCGACGGCGCTGCGCATGCAATCTTCCCAAAGCACGCTGGACACGACCTGTTTGACCAACGCTTCGCGGATCTGTGCCGGCTCGCTCACGGCCTGGCCCGTGGTGTTCGTGAAGACCGTGAATGCGGGACGGTTGAACGTGATCGTCTCAAGAAATTGCGCGAACTCCGCGCGCGCCGGCTCCATGAGGCGGCTGTGATAGGCGCCAGCGACATTCAGCGGCATGACGCGCTTGAGGCCCTTGTCCTTCGCTGCGGCGACGAGCGCGTCGACCTTGGCCTTCTCGCCCGAAACGATGATCTGGCCGGGCGCGTTGAAATTCGCCGCCTCGATGTCGAACTCGCGGCAGAGCTCTGCGATCTTCGCGCGCTCTTCGCCGATGATGGCGGCCATGCCGCCGACGCTCTTCTCGCAGGCGAGCTGCATGAGTTCGCCGCGGCGCGCCACGACACGAAGGCCCGTAGCAAAGTCAAAAACGCCAGCGGCCGTCAGCGCCGTCACCTCGCCCAGGCTCAGGCCGAGCGCGAACTTCACCTCCGGCAACTGACCACGCTCCTTGAGCGCGGCGAGGACCGCCGATCCGTGCACGAACAGCGCCGGCTGACACACCTTTGTCTGCGTGAGCTCGGTTTCCGGACCTTCGAAGCTGAGCTTCTTCAAATCCCAGCCGAGGACCTCGTTCGCTTGGTCGTAAATCGCACGCGCGGCGGCCGAGCCGTCGTAGAGCGACTTGCCCATGCCCACTTTCTGAGCCCCCTGCCCTGCAAAAAGAAGTGCCAGTGACATAGATGAAAGGGTCGGTTAAACCGGTCCGCAGCGCCGAATCCAAGCCCTAAAATTTCTTCAGCTGGGGGAAGTATTTCTTGTCCTCGGACGGCGGAGGCGGCAACGCACGTTTCAGGTCAGTTTTGGGCTGCGCTGGCAGGTCGTAGATCGTGTTCGCAGAAGCGGGTGCCGCTGGCGGAGTCAAATTATTCGCTCCGTTTTGCTCGGAGCCGTGCACGACGGCAGGCGAGCCGGATTCCAATGCAGGTAGTCCCAACGCCTGAACGAACGGATTCGGCGCCGCGTTGCTTCGGGCCGTCTCGCGCGAGAGCACGTCTAATCGTGTTTCCTGCGCCGGCGCATTCGCCGTTGTTCGTGGCAGAATCGGATTGGCCCGGGCGGTGTCCGGCATCGAGTCTCGAAGCGCATCGCGGACCGGCGAGTTCGCCAGCCACTCCTTCATGAAGGGCGCGAACGCATCTCCGGCATCGGTCTTGAACTCGCTAGTCGGCGCTCCGTTCACGACGAGCTGTTGCGCCTCACGTTGGGCGCGCTGACGCTCGTAAAGACGCAGGAAATAATCCGGATCATTGGGATCGAGTGGCTTCTCGTCGTCCTCGGATTGACCAGCGCCGCGTTTGGCCGCGTCCGACGAGCGCTTTCGGTCCAATTTGTCGAAGCCTTCGAGCAGCCAATCCTTTCGGCCAGCTCGCTTGTTATCCGTCGCCTCGTTGCCGTCACGCGTGGGGCGCTGGATATCGAACTCCGGACCGGGTGTCGCGAGCGACGGCAAATTCAGTTTCGGGCCGTCGGGGGTGTCCGCTTTCTGCGCCGCCGCGTCTTTTTTTAGGGTCTGCAGCTGCGCTTTGGTGTTCGCGAGGGGGGCATTCGGGTCGTCCGCCGCGAACGCCAGCGCGGCGGTGCCAACCGCGGCAGCAGCTGCGAAGCGACGCATCACGTTTTGAAGAAAATGCCCTTCAGGTTCATCTCGAGCGCCTGCGGGTTCGGCGAGAAACGCAGGCCGTCCGCTTTGCTGATCTTCCCCTCCTTGATGAGGCGATAGAGGTCCTTGTTGAACGACTTCGACATGCCATCGGCGCCGCCGTCGAGCAGCTGCTGGATCTTGTCGTTCTGCCCCTCGAGGATGAGGTTTCGCATCGTCGCATCGGCGACCATGATCTCGTGCGCGGCGAAGCGACCGGCACCTTCGAGCGCGGGGATCAGCTTCTGGCAGATGAATCCGCGCAGCGAACCGGCGATCTGGCGACGCGCCTGGGCTATTTGCTCCGGCGGAAAAAACTCGAAAAGACGCGTGAGCGATTGCGCGACCGTGGCGGCGTGCATCGTCGAGAAGACCAAGTGTCCCGTCTCGGCCGCCGAGATGGCGGTCTCGAACGTCTCCTTATCGCGCATTTCGCCGATGAGGATGATGTCGGGATTTTGGCGCAGCACGGATTTGATCGCCATTTCGAAGTTCGGCACATCGATGCCGATTTCGCGCTGTTGGAAAACCGATTTGTCGTCGCTGAACGTGTATTCGATCGGGTCCTCGATGGATACGATGTGCTTGTCGAGATTCTGATTAATCCAGTTCAGCATCGCGGCCATCGTGGAGCTCTTGCCGGAGCCGGTCGCGCCGCACACCAGCAGGATGCCGTCCTTCGCCTGCGCGAGCTTGATCAACGTCTCGCCCTCAATCTTCAGCTCCTCGAAAGTCGGTGGGCGGCTCTTGATATGACGCAACACGATCGAGACGGTGCCGCGCTGGTGAAATCCGTTCACGCGGAAGCGCCCGACGTCGGCCGCCGCAAACGCGAAGTCCACCTGCCCGTCCTTTTCCCAATTGGGGCGGAATACCGCCGGCACGTGTTCGCTCACCCAAGCATCGGCCTGCTCGTGAGTAATCGGGTCCATTTCCACGGCGCGCAGGCGACCGCCCATGCGCAGGTAGCCAGGCTTGTTGGATTTGATCACGATGTCGCTCGCGCCGCTCTCGACGGCGAGCTTCAACAGATCGTTCATGATTTCCGTGTGAACCGTTGTGCTCATGGGGAATTTTGGGCGTGAACCGGCTGGGGACCTGTGTTTTGCCTACGGGCTCACGCATCGTTGCGACAACTTTCCATGAAGTCCAGCCGCCCCTTCACCGGGACCATCACTGCCCTCGTCACGCCGTTCAAGAATGACGCAGTCGCCTACGACGACCTGCGCGCACTCGTGAATTTCCAGATAAAATCGGGCATCGACGGCATCGTGTCGGTCGGCACGACCGGCGAGTCGCCCACGCTCGATCATGAGGAGCATCTCGAAGTGATTCGCGCCACGATCGCCGCGGCGCGCGGTCGCACGCCGGTCATCGCAGGCACCGGCTCCAACTCCACCAAGGAGGCGATCCACCTCACGAAGGAGTCCGATCGCGCCGGCGCGGACGCGATGCTCGTCGTCGCGCCCTACTACAACAAACCGACGCAACAGGGCATCTTCGAATATTTCTGCGCGATCGCGGACGCGACCGACAAACCGATCATCCTCTACTCGATTCCTGGCCGTTGCGGCATCGAGATCGGCGTGCCGGTGATCGAAAAACTCCGCGCGCGCTACAAGCACGTGGCGCACGTGAAGGAGGCCGGCGGTTCCGTCGATCGCGTTGACCAAATTCTTCAAGCGTGCGGCGACTCGGTCACCGTGCTCAGCGGCGATGACTCGCTCACCCTGCCCTTCATGTCTGTCGGCGCCAAAGGCGTGATCTCGGTCGCGTCGAATCTATATCCGAAGGAAACCGGCAAGATGGTCCGCCTCGCGCTCGATGGCGACTACGCCAAGGCGCGCGCGCTGCACCGGAAGCTCTACCCGATGTTCAAGACGATCTTCATCGAGGCCAACCCGGTGCCGATCAAGGCAGCCCTCGCCCGTGCGGGGCACATTTCTTCCGAGGAAGTTCGCTCGCCGCTCTGCCCGCTCCTCGACGCGAACCGCGCCACCCTTTTCAGCGTGCTCGACGTGCTCGCGGCCAAGAAGTGAGCACGCCCCGCCTCATCATCAACGGCGCGAAAGGTCGCATGGGCCACGCGCTCCTCGCCGCCGCCGCCGATTTGAAGCTGCCCGTCGCGGCCGCGCTCGACGCCGGCGATGACCTCGCCGCCGCGCTCGCGCAGGGCGACGTCGTGGTGGACTTCAGCGCCCACAGCGCCACTCACCGCGTGATCGAACTCGCGGTCGCGCAGAAAAAGGCGCTCGTCATCGGCACGACCGGCCACTCGGCCGAGGAAAAGAAAAAGCTCACCGCTCTCGCCGCGCAGGTTCCGACGGTGTGGGCGGGGAATTTCTCCGTCGGCGTGAATCTGCTCTTCGCGCTCACGCGCCGCGCCACCGCGGTGCTCGGCGCCGATTACGACACCGAAGTCGTGGAGATGCATCACCGCTTCAAGAAAGACGCTCCGAGCGGCACGGCCGCACGGTTGCTCGAGATCATTCTCGAAGAACGAAAGCTCGAAGCGGCGAACGCACTGAAGCACGGCCGCCACGGCATCACGGGTGAGCGCAAGCCGACTGAGATCGGCGTGCACGCGCTGCGCGGTGGCGATGTGGTCGGCGATCACACGGTGATCTACGCGGCGCTCGGCGAACGCGTGGAACTGACGCACAAGGCGAGCGATCGTCAGATCTTTGCCCGCGGCGCTCTTCGCGCGGCGCAGTGGGTGATCGATCAAAAGCCTGGCGTCTACGATATGCAGGACGTGCTCGGCCTGAAGGATTGAAATGATAACCCGCATCACTGGCACGCTCGTCAGCGCGACTCCGCTTCACGCCGTCATCGAAACCGGCGGCCTCGCCTACGAGGTGCACATCCCGGTCACCACAGCTGAGCGGTTGCCGCAACCGGGTCAGCAGGCGCGATTGCACACGCTGGTCGTTTACCGCGAAGATTCGCAGACGATGTATGGCTTCGCCGCGGAGGCGGAACGCGATTTTTTCCGCCTGTTGGTCGAAAAGGTTTCAGGCATCGGACCGAAAACGGCGCTGAGCATTTTCAGCAAGCTCTCGTTGCCCGTGCTGCAAAGCGCGATCGCGGCCGGCGATGTGGCACTGCTCGCGAAGTGTCCTGGCATCGGCAAGAAAACCGCCGAACGCCTCGTGATCGAGCTGCGCGACAAACTCGGCGCCACAGCAACCGTGATCGCACCGTCGGCTGGGGGGGAGATCGCCGCACCGGCCGATAACAAGGTGCGTGATGCGGTGATGGCGCTCGTGGCGCTCGGCTACAAGGCCGCGGACGCGGACAAGGCGGTGCGTCAGGCGTGGGTGGCGCTCGGGCCCTCCGCAACGACCGAGGCGCTGATTAAGAAGGCACTCGGTTAAGCGCCTCGTGGGGCCGGTTCGTCGAGACGTCTCGCCCGCCCCACCCTCTGCTGCGCAAAGAAAAACCCGCGTCTGGCGACGCGGGTTCGGGTAACAAAGTTGGCCCGGCGCTTAGCGCTGGAATTGGAAGGCGGTGAATTCCGTCTGCAGTCGCGGATTCTTGCGGTTCGGCAGATTGTTCGCGCGATTCTGGAGGCCGGTGCGTTCCTCGAAGACGCCGTCGTCGAACAGCGAGTTGAGACGTGGCGCGCCATTGCTGTTTTGCAGGGATAGCAGGCTCTGCTCCTCTTGGCGCAGCGAAGCGAGAATCGACGCGTAATCACGTGGGGTGAGCGCGGCGTTCGCGAGTTCGGCTTGGCGCGGAGCCTCCGCGCGCACCGTCGGAGCGGGTGCGGGCTGGGCGACCACGGCCACCGCTGGAGCAGCCGGCGTGGTCTGGGCAGCCGCGAGATCAGGCGACGCGGTGGAGGCGTCGGTCAAATTGGAGCGCATCACCACAAACGCGACGCAGGCCGCTGCTGCGAGGCCGCTGGCCGCGTAAGCCCACCGCACACGGCGCTGCCGGATGCGCCCTTGGATGTGCGCGATCGTGGCGGGCTGGCGGGCGGGTTGGCCGGGCTGCTCGGTCTGCGCGCGGAAACTCTCATAGACGAGTTTCGTCGCGCGGTGCATCCGGCAGTATTGGAGGTAAACCTGCCGACGGCGCGGGTTGCTCTGAATCTCGAGCTCCAGCTCCGCCTGCTCGTCCGGCGAAATTTGCCGGTCGATGTAGAGGTTCACCAATTCGGTGAAGCGTGAATCCTTCATTGCTGAAATTCCTCCCCTAGCTTCTCGCGCAGGCTTTCGCGGGCGCGAGCGATGCGGCTTTTGACAGTGCCGACACTGATGCCGAGAATCTCGGCGATTTCCTCGTAAGAGAGATTCTGGACGTTGCGGAGGATCAGAATCTCACGGTGCTTCTCGTTGAGTTCCTCCATGCACTCGGCGACGCGGCTGACGAACTCCTGCGTGACCGTGGCGTCTTCGGGAGTTTCCTGTTCGGAAGGGATGAGTTCGGCGATCGTGGTGTCGTTGTCGGCGCCAAGCGGGGCGTCGAAAGAGATCGATTGGTCGCGCTTGCGGCGCCACCAATACCAATACCGGTTGCGGGCGAGGTTCGTGGCAATCTGGTAGAGCCACGTGGAGAACGCGGACTCGCCGCGGAAATTGACCAGGCCGCGGTGGGCGCGGATGAAGGCGTCTTGGGTGACTTCCTCGGCGTCCTGTTGGTTGCGGAGGAGCTGGTTCACCATCGCATAAATGCGATCCCAATAACGCGAGACGAGCTGGTCGAACGCGGCGGAGTCCCCGCCTTTAAAGCGTTCCACCAACATACGGTCCAATGCGACTTCCTGGGCTTTGGCTGTCATGTGCTCAGGCTCGTTTGGATTTGGAAAGTTGTGAATTGTTCCCACAGAAATTTCTCCGAAGTGGCGTCCCGCGTTTTGCGTGTCGGTCCACGACGGTGGGCACGCTGCGCGCTTGGGGGGCAGTTGCCAAATAATTCTTGCGTTGCCCGCGAACTGAAAAAATAAACTGCCCGCTTCCCGGGTTTTGGGGTCGATAGCTCAATGGTAGAGCAGCGTCCTTTTAAGTCGTTGGTTCTGGGTTCGAATCCCAGTCGACCCACCACCCTTTGAAAAAATTGTTAACTCTGCCCGAGAAAACATCCGGGTTGTGTTTTTAGGTCCATTTGTCTTTTCTGCGCCGAGTTCTCCCTAACCACGCCTCCGGCAATTCTCTCACTATCACGTGGCTACGCCCCCCCAAGTTAAACGTATCGTTATTGTCGAAGACCAGACTGCCATCCGCGAAATGCTCGCTGAAATCCTGCGGATCGACCCGAGCTACAAGATCGTCGGCGAAACGGGGGACGGCCAAGCCGCCTGCAATCTCTGTCTCGAACTCAAGCCTGATGTTATTGTCCTCGATGCGCGTCTTCCCGGCCTGAGCGGCGTCGACATTCTTCGTCGCATCGCGAAGCAGCTCAAGACGACTCGCGTGATGGTTTTCTCCGGCTACGAAAGCCCCGCGCTCGTCCGCGAGATGCTCGAAGCCGGAGCTCACGGCTTCGTGGAAAAGACCGCAGGCCTGACCGAGTTCAAGAAGGGCCTCGAGACGGTCGCCAACGGTGGCACGTATTTCGGGCCCGGCGTCGCAGCGTTGCTCCGCAATGTCGTCGCCAACAACTCCCCCACTTCCGGCGCGGACCTCCTCACCGATCGCGAACGCGAAATCCTCAAGCTCGTGGCGGAAAGCCATAGCACCAAGGAAATCGCCCAGAAGCTCGGCATCAGCGTCAAGACGGTGGACAACCACCGCACGAACCTGATGCGAAAGCTCAACCTCCACGACGTCGCGAGCCTCACGCGTTACGCGCTGGAAATTGGCCTGATCGACCATCGCACCCAAGCGTGGGTGTCATGATCGCGGCGGCGGGGTTTTAATTCTTGCCGCGCTCTAGGGGTTAATCGATAACTCGCGCATCCTCCGTCCTTTTCCATGAAGAATCTCAAGAAGTTCCTCAGTGTCGCGCTGGCTGGCTCCGTGCTGTTGCTCGCGGCCTGCTCCAAAAAACCCGTGCGCGACCCGAACGCGGGCGCGAACACGATGGGCAACCAGATCGACCCGAACAGCGTGGCGATTCCCTCTGACGTTGCCCCGGGCACCAATCTCGAAACACGCACTGACGCGGGTGTTTTCGGCAAGAGCGTGGTCGAGCCCGTCTATTTCGACTTCGACCGCTCGGCCGTTCCGGAGCGCGAGCGCGCCAAGATCGAGGCCGCCGTCAAGTGGCTCAAGGAAAACACCGACAAGCGCATGGTCCTCGAAGGCCATTGCGACTGGCGCGGCACCGCCGAATACAACCTTGGCCTCGGTGACCGTCGCGCGAACGCCGTTCGCCGCTACCTCGAACACCTCGGCGTTGACTCCAAGCGCCTCGAGATTCTCTCGAAGGGTTCGACGGAAGCGAAGCAAGGTGGCAGCGATGCCGAGTGGGCGAAAGACCGCCGCGTCGACTTCATTGAGCTGACAAAGTAACGCTTCACTCACGTATCACTCTCCAAGCCGCGGTTCGCCGCGGCTTTTTTGTTTTCCTGTAGCGGCGGTCTATGACCGCCGGCGAACGCGATGCGGCACTCGCTCGACGGCCATAGACCGCCGCTACAGAGAGCAATCCGGCGAAACGAAAAAGCGGCGCCTCGCGGCGCCGCTCGAATTCTGTTTCGTCACGCGAGAACGTCTCCGTTCGCGCGCAGCGTGGGGCATCAGCCCTTCGCGAGTTCGCGCAGCACGCGCTGGCTCGTCTCGATGCCCTTTTTCATCACGCGCAAATCGAAGCCCTCGTTCGGCGCGTGCAGGTTATCCTCCGGCAGGAACAGGCCCATCATCACCGCGTCGAGGCCGAGCACGGTTTTGATGTCGGCGATGAGGCCGACGCTGCCGCCTTCGCGGAGATACAGCGGCTCCTTGCCCCAGACTTCCTTCGCCGCCTTGTCGAGCGCACGGAAGCAGGCGGCGAGTTTCGGCGACTGGTTCTTCGGCGTATTCGAGCGATCAGGCGGGATCACGACGTAAGGCGTCGCAACGTGCTGCTCGGTGATCTTGATCGTCACACCCTTGGGGCAGCGCTTCTTCACCGCGTCGAAGATGAGCTTCTTCATGTTCTCCGGCGTCTGGCTCGGCACGAGGCGGCACGTGACTTTCGCCGAGGCTTTGCTCGGGATGACGGTCTTCGTCCCCTCGCCCTGATAGCCGCCGCTGAAGCCGTTGAACTCGAGCGTGGGCAGGAAACGGATCGCTTCGAACGGCGTGTAGCCGGGCGGCGTGTGGAATTTCGGCACGCCGAGGAATTTCTGGTAGGCGTCCTTCTTCATGCCGGCCTTCTTCAACTGCGCACGCTCCCATTGCTCGGGCTCGATGACCTTGTTGTAGAAGCCGGGAATGTTCACGCGGCCATCCGGCGTGTGCAGCGAAGCGCACAGCTCCGCGAGAGCTTGCAGCGGATTCAACAACACGCCGCCGTGCATGCCGGAGTGCAGGTCTGACTTCGGACCGGTCAACTCGATCTCAAACGCGAGCATGCCGCGCAGGCCGACGGTGACGACCATCTGGTCGGGCGTCTGGATGCCGTTGTCCGACATGAAAATGAAATCGGCATCGAGGCGGTGCTTGTTCGCGCGGAGGAAGCTCTTGAAATTCTTCGAGCCGATCTCCTCTTCGCCTTCGACGACGAAGGTGATGTTCAGCGGCAAGTCGGGCACTTCCTCGAGCAGGCGGCCGACGGCGGTTACGTGCACGAGCAGTGGACCTTTGTTGTCGGCGGTGCCGCGGCCGTAGATGCGGTTGCCCTTGATCGTAGCCTCAAACGGCGGCGTGCTCCACTTGTCGAGCGGATCGGGCGGCTGCACGTCGTAGTGGCCGTAGATGATCACGTGCGGCGACGTCTTGTTGACGATGCGCTTGGCGACGATGACCGGGTGGAGCTGCGTCGGAACGGCTTCCACGCTGAAGCCGATCTCCTTGAACAGCGACATCAAGAATTCCTGAGCGCCGACCATGCCATCCATGAATTTCGGATCGGCCGAGACGCTGGCGTGACGAACGTATTCCTTCAGTTTTTCAACGGGGTCGAACATGCGCGCACCTTGGCTCAGCTGGAGGTCACTCGCCAGCCGAAAGCGGCCGGATTGACCGTTGGTAGAGGCGCTTCACCGGAGCTGCGGCACGCTCATGCGCCCGCAGCCGTCGCGCGCCGCTCAGTGTTTGAAGTGGCGGACGCCCGTGAAGACCATCGCCATGCCGCGTTCGTCGGCGGCCTTGATGACTTCCTCGTCGCGAATCGCGCCGCCCGGTTGGATCGCCGCTGTCGCGCCCGCATCGGCCGCGGCCAGCAGGCCATCCGGGAACGGGAACAGCGCTTCGCTCGCCACGACCGAACCCTTGAGATCGAGCTTGGCCTCGCCGGCTTTCCACACGGCGATGCGAGAGCTGTCGACGCGCGCCATCTGGCCCGCGCCGACGCCGAGCGTCTGCTCGCCGCGGCAATAGACGATGGCGTTCGACTTGACGTGCTTGCAGACCTTCCAGCCGAACAGCAGCGCGTCCCACTCCTCCGCGGTCGGCTGGCGCTTCGTGACGACCTTGCAGCCGGTAATCTTTTCCATCGAACGGTCGCGGTCCTGCACGAGCACGCCACCGACGACAGAGCGCACTTCCTGCAACGCATCGGCGCCGATGCCGCCCTTCGCGATCATGAGGCGGAGGTTTTTCTTCTTCGCAAAAATCGCGAGCGCCTCGTCGCTGAAGCGCGGCGCGATGATCACCTCGGTGAAGATGTCCTTGATCTGCTCCGCGACGTCCTGGCCGAGCGTCTGGTTGACGACGATGATGCCACCGAACGGCGCCTGACGATCGGTCGCGTAGGCTTTTTCCCACGCGCCGAGCAACGTCTCCGCGCTCGCGACGCCACACGGATTCGTGTGCTTGAGAATCGCGACGGTCGGCTTCTCGAACTCCCCGATCAGGTAGGTCGCGGACGTGATATCGAGAATGTTGTTATACGAGAGTTCCTTGCCCTGGAGTTGCTGGAAGTGCTCGTGAAACGTGCCGTAGAGCGCCGCTTTCTGGTGCGGGTTTTCGCCGTAGCGGAGGCTCTGCGCCTTCTTGAGCGAGAGCGTGAAGGTCGCCGGAAAACCGCTGAGCGCTTCGAGGTCGGGCTCGTCCTGTTGCGTTTCGAGATACTTTGCGATCGCCGTGTCGTAGGCGCCGGTGCGCTGGAAAACCTTTAACGCGAGCTTGCGGCGCAGCACCTTCAGCTCCGCGCTGCCCTCGCCTGCCGCCGTCGCGGCGATCACAGCCGGGTAATCCGCCGGATCGCACACGACAGTGACGCTCTCGTGATTCTTCGCGGCGCTGCGCAGCATCGACGGGCCGCCGATGTCGATGTTTTCGATCGCTTCCTCGAACTCGACGTGCGGCTTCGCGACGGTCTGCTCGAACGGGTAAAGGTTCACGACAACGAGGTCGATCAGGTCGATGCCGTGCTGTTTCGCCGCGGCGAGGTGGTCGGCTTTGTCACGCCGGCACAGCAAGCCGCCATGAATCTTCGGATGCAGCGTCTTGACCCGGCCCTCCATCATCTCGGGAAAGCCCGTGTGCGCGCTCACCTCGGTGACGGGCAGCCCCGCCTCCGCGAGCAGTTTCGCCGTGCCGCCGGTCGACAGCAGCTTGTAGCCGTGTTGGCGGACCAGAGCCGTGGCGAAGTCCACCAGGCCGCGTTTGTCGGAGACGGAAAGAAGCGCGAGCTTAGCCATTAATCTAAAGACGGGAGCGCCGCGTAGGCTGGCAAGCGGGAAAACCCGCCGTGACGCGCGCCGAGGACGCAGCGGGCGACCGACCTTGCGCCGGTCGTCCGCTGCGAGGGGTAGGCCTCCGGCTACGTGCCGGAAATTCCCACAATCTCGCCGTTCGCGTCGACGTCGATGTGCTCGGCCGCCGGCACCTTGGGCAGCGCCGGCATGCGCATCATTTGCCCGGTCAGTGCCACGACAAAGCCTGCGCCGGCCGCCAACTCGAAGTCGCGCACCGTAATCTTGAATCCGCGCGGCCGTCCGAGTTTTTCGGGGTCGTCGGAGAGCGAGTTCTGCGTCTTGGCCATGCAGACCGGCAGGCGACCGAAACCGGCGATTTCCAGGAGCCCAAGCTTGATCTCGGCCGCGGGGAGAATTTCCACGCCGTCGGCGTCGTAGAACCGCGTCGCGACCGCCTCCATCTTCTCGCGGATGGGTTGCTCGTCGCGGTAGGTGAACTGCAGCGGCGGCGTGCTCGAGAGCATCGAGTGCAGCACAGTTTCGGCGAGCGCGATGCCGCCTTCCCCGCCCTTGGCGAAGACTTCCGACACCTCGCATTCGACGCCGAGCGCATGACAAAACGCCCGCACGCGCACCAGTTCATCGTCCGCGTCGGTCGGAAAACGATTCAGCGCCACGGTGACGGGACGCGCGAAGTTGCGCGCCGCCGTGACATGCGCTTCGAGATTCGCGAGGCCGCGCTCGAGCGCCGCGAAGTCGGGCCGGGCGAGATCCGCCGCGGCGGTGCCCCCGTGGTGCTTGAGCGCGCGCACCGTGGCCACGATGACAATGGCGTCCGGATTGAGCCCGCTCTGCCGGCATTTGATGTCGATGAATTTCTCGCCGCCGAGATCGAACGCGAAGCCCGCTTCGGTCACGACAAAGTCGGCGTGCGCCAGCGCCATGCGGGTCGCGAGAATCGAGTTGCAGCCATGCGCGATGTTGCCGAATGGGCCGCCGTGCACGAACGCCGGCACGCCTTCGCAGGTTTGCACCAGGTTCGGCTTGATCGCATCGCGCAGCAAAGCGAGCAGCGCTCCCGTGGCTTTGAACTCCGAGGCGCGCACCGGCACGCCTTCGGTCGTGAATCCGATGACGATGCGGTCGAGTCGCTCGCGCAAGTCGGCCATCGATTCGCTCAGGCAGAGGATCGCCATGATCTCCGAGGCCGCCGTGATGTCGAAGCCGCTGCGCCGCTCGCCCGCCTTCGCCTCGTGATTGACGATGATGTTGCGCAGAGCGCGATCGTTCACGTCGAGAACGCGTTTCCATAGCACTTGCGTCGGCGAGAGCGGCGTTTGCCGCAGGTAGAGCCGGTTGTCGATAATCGAGGCCAGCAGGTTGTGCGCGGAGGTGATCGCGTGAAAATCACCGGTGAAGTGCAGGTTGATATCCGTGGCGGGTTGCACCGTGCTCCGACCTCCGCCCGTAGCTCCGCCCTTGCGGCCGAAAACCGGCCCCATCGACGGCTGGCGCAGCGCGAGCGCGGCGCGCTTGCCGAGCTTCGCGATGCCTTGGGCGAGACCGATCGACGTCACCGTCTTGCCCTCGCCGGCCGGCGTCGGCGTGATGGCCGACACCAGAATCAGTTTTCCGCGCGGCGGCTTGTTCTCGAGCGCTTCGAGCGCCACCTTCGCCTTGTCATGGCCGAAAAGCACCAGATGCTTTTCCGCGATCCCGATCTCCCTCGCGAGTTCCGCGATATTCTTCATGGGTTCCTCCGGTGAACTAATCCAACTCCACGGCGAAATTTCGCTCAACGCCTAATGTCCTCAGCTCCACTGGAATTACGCGGACTTCGCGTCGAATTAGATAAACTCGTCTATCGCCACGGCGGCGACGAGCTGCCACCCGACCGGCCGCACGCCTTCATCTACTACCTGACGATTCACAACGAATCCGACCGCACCGTGACGCTGCTCGGCCGCAAGTGGGTCGTGCAACACGACGACGGCTCACGCTTGGTGATCGAGGGCGACCGCATCGTCGGCGAGACGCCGCGCCTCGCGCCGGGGGAACATTTTTCCTACAACAGCTACCACATCACCGCCACGGACGCGCGCGTGCACGGCAGCTTTCACGGTCTCGACGAATTCGGCGCGCATATCTTCGTGCGCATTCCGGAATTCGCGCTCGAGATTCCGCCCTCGTGAATTTCGCGTGCGATTCATAGGAGGCCGAGTTCGCAACGCGCTTTAACTTGCGCTTGCCGGATGCGTGCGCCTCCTTGACTGGCTCGCATGAAGCTTATTGATCTCAATCGCGACGGCGGCATTGGCGCCAATTCCCTCTATTGCCAGCTCGGCGACTTTCACTTTGTCATCGATAGCGGTCTGCATCCGAAGCAGGTCGGCCGCCAGGCCGCGCCGGACTTCACGCCGCTGCGCGATGTCGAGCTCGACCTGATCATCATCACGCACTGTCACCTCGATCACATCGGTTCGCTGCCGATTCTGATGCGCGAACATCCGAACACGCCCGTGATCATGACGCAGCCGAGCCGCATGATCATCGATCGCATGCTGCACAATTCGGCGAACGTGATGGTGCGCGAACGCGAGGAGAAAGGTGTGATGGACTACCCGCTGTTCACGCACGAGGAGATCGACCGGCTGATGCCACGCATGCACTCGCAGGGTTTCAACAACCCGAAGAAATTCTCGGGCAAGCGCGACGAGATCGAGTTCACCTTCTTCCCCGCCGGCCACATCGTCGGCGCCGCCGGGGTCGAAATCGTGCACAAGCACCGCCGCATTTTCTTCTCCGGCGACGTGCTCTTCGAAGCGCAGCGCACGATCAACCCGGCGAAATTCCCCCGCACGCACTGCGACACGCTCATCCTGGAGACGACGCGCGGTGCCACGGAACGCCCCAGCGATCATTCCCGCCTGCGCGAAGTGACCCGCCTGATCGACACGGTCAACGAGACGCTGCAGCGCGACGGCTCGGTGCTCATTCCGGTCTTCGCGCTCGGCCGCATGCAGGAAATCCTCGCGGTGCTCCACGACGCGAAAAAATTCGGCAAACTGGTCGAGTCGCCGATTTTCGCGTCCGGCCTCGGCATGGATCTCTGCGATTACTTCGACGAAATCGCGAAGAAGACCGGCCAAGTGCACTTCACGCGCACGATCCTCAAAGATCTCGGCGTGCGCAAAACGCCACGCGATCTCCAGCCTGGCAAGCAACCGCCGCAGCAAGGCATCTACGTCGTCAGCTCCGGCATGGTCGTGGAAAATACACCGTCCTATACGCTCGCTTCCGCGCTCGTCGGTAACGCGAAGAACTCGCTCTGCTTCGTCGGCTACTGCGACCCGGACACCGCCGGTGGCCGCCTGCTCGCTGCACGCCAAGGGGACGAGTTTCTCTTCGACGCGGCCAACGTGAAGGTAAAGATTCGCTGCCACATCGAGCGCTTCGATCTTTCCGGTCACGCTGATCGCGAGGAGCTGCTCGATTTCGCCATTGATACCAAACCGCGCTCGCTCGTCATCACGCACGGCGATCCGCCCGCGCGCGCGTGGTTCATGCAGCAACTGACCGAGAAGCTCCCGCACACCAAGCTACTCGACCCGACGCCGCTGCAGGAATACCGGGTTTAAAGCCGGAACGAAGTGCGCCCGCGCTTGTTGCCGTCGATAATCGCGTCGATCGCCTTCTGCTTCCAAACGATTCCTAGTTGCGCTTGGAACACATCGTCGCCCACCCGTCCGGCGTAGATGCCAATAAATCGATTACCGCGACCGAATTTCGTATTGGGGCCCGCAAGGGATTGTCCCTCTGGTGCCCAAACTCCGTTCTCCTGGGCATAAACTGGAGAACCTGACATTCCTTCCCGCGTCGCAGTGTCGATGAAGTATTTCGGCAGATCGCCAATATCGACATCTGGTTCCGACGCTTAACTAGCTCTCTTCCAGATGGGAAACCTCGCACCGCCAAACATACCCCGCGGAAATCCCAAGACGAAAATATCCATTCCCGGTCGCATCTGCAGAGGTTCGAGGTCGAGTTTGGGATCTGTTGCGCAGATTGAGGCGAGTTTCTCCAGACCATTGAACTCTATGGCGACAACGCCCACCGCTTCGCCGTGGACTGGATGCTCCATCCAACGCGGGATGTCGCGGGCTTCATCCTCGTAGAGCGAAAACCTCTGCTGCACCCACTGGATGCCACTTCTCTTTTCTGAATCTTCGAATCGAAACGGCAGCCGACACATAATCTCATCCGGTATTCCGCAGGTTGGTGAAATCGGATTCTTCGTGTCAGGCCGTCGACCAGTCACGTTGTGCCAGTTCGTAAGAAGATAGGTTTTGCGGTGCCGCTCGTAGAAAAAGGCGGTGCCGATCGCCAACTCAGCATCACCAAAACACAGGGAGATCTGAATCGGCACAAACGACAGATTGTCAGCAAGCGTTGCCATTCGGCATCATCTTCCGAGCACCTCGTGCAGCTTCGCCACCATCGCGGCGTTGCCGGCGAGGTATTGGACGCGCGGGCTCTTCAGCCAGAATTCCCGCATCGGAAATGGTGCCGGCGTGAGATAGTCGATCCGGCCACCACCCTCCTCGATCATCGCGGCGGCCGCCGCGACGTCCCAGATGCGATTGTTGTGTTCCACGACGCCATCGAGATGCCCCGTAGCGCAATAAGCCAGGTGCAGCGCGCTGCTGCCGAGTCCGCGAATTTTAAAGGTCTCGATGATGCGCTTGCCCTCCGCGGCGTAGCCTTTCTCCACCGGCGAGTGGAAGCCGATCAGGCTGTGCCCATGCGGCGCCTCCGGTGCGACACGCGCGGGTTTGCCGTCGTCCCAGACGCCGCGGCCGCGACCACCGTGCATCAAGACGCGGCGCGCCATATCGTAGATCACGCCGTAGACCGGCACGCCGTCTTCGAGGAGCGCGAGCGAGATCGAGACGTAGATGATGCCGTTGGCGTAGTTGTTCGTGCCGTCGATCGGATCGAGCACCCAGCAGTAGTGAGATGTCACCGGCACCGGCTTGTCGGTCACGGCGAGTTCTTCGCTGAAAAACTGGTCCTCGGGAAACTGCTTCGTGATCGTCGCCTGGATCGACTCGGAGATCGCGATGTCGACGGGCGTCACACGGGTGCCGTCGTGTTTGATATGGGCCTTCGTGCGGCCGAATTCGGCGTGAAGGCGGCCGGTCTCGGCGAGCACGGCGACCTTGGCGGCTTCGATGCGGGAGTCGATGGCGGAGGACATTCTGGGCAAAGGAACACGAGAACAGCGAAGAACCAAGCGCAGAGTGCGGCAAGTAGGTCCGGCTTCAGCCGGATCAGTTCAATTTTGATCCGCAACTCCAGGGTTAGAAAACCGCGCAACGGGGCCGGCTGAAGCCGGCCCTACTCGTAGTCGTAGAGCTGCGGATCGCGCACGGGCGGCGCACGACGCACTTTGAACTTCGCGCGGCCCTCCTTCGGCTCCGGCTGCTTCTCCGCTCCCGGCATCGGACCTTCGCCGTAGGGGTCGCCGGCCGCGCCCTCGCCCGGGCCGAACGCGTCACCCATTTCAGCTTCCAGCGAATCCGGGTCGGCGCCTTCCTCCAGTTTGCGGACAGCCTCCTCCATCGGTTCGTCGAGTTTCTCGCCGCTCAACTCCGCCATCCGGCGCATCATGCGCGCCATCGCGCGCGGGTCGTTTTCGTCGACGCTGGAGAACTCGCGCTCCATCGCGCTCATCGCGGCTTCCATGCGAGCGTCTTCGGCTGGATTGTCGCTGGCGCCCAGCGCCGCGCCGGTGCCGGGCGGTTCTTCTTTCCGCGTTCCACCGACGGCAAAACTCGAGACGAGCTTCACCATACGCGCCTTCGGATTATCGGGGCAGCGCGGCGTGAGCTTTCCTTGCGCGAGCGTCTTCGCGAAGAACGAGTAGATCTTGTGCGTGTCGGGGCTGTAATACTCGTAGATCGGCATGGCGTAACTCCTCCACGAATTGCGCGCTTCGGCACGGTTTCAAATCGAAACTAGCTGCGTTCGCCGCCGAGTTGGTGCCCCCGTTTCACGGTCGGGGATTTGCCGGTGTTGAGTTTGTCGAGCACGGCGGCGAGACGGCGTTTCTTCTCCTCGGTCTGCCCGAACATCTCCAGCTGAGTCGCCGGATCTTCGATGCCGGAAAAACGCACCGCGACCAATCGCAGCGGTCGGCGCTTGGTCCACGCCGCTTTCAAAAGCGGCGCCACCAGCGGATAAAACGGCGCTTCGAGATCCGACGCCTCCGGCAAACTTCGGCCGCACGAGGTATCTTCCATGCCGGGATAGCGCACCTTCACGGTAAGTGTGCGCGCGCGTTTCCCGTCCGCGCGAATCGATGGCATGAGGTCGTCGATCATGCGTTTCGCGATGCGCTCGATCTCGGCGAAATCCCAGATGTCTTCACCGAACGTTTCCTGCTGCGAATACGATTTCGCATCCTCGTGATCGACGTGCACGACGCGGTCGTCTTCCCCGCGCGCCATGCGCAGCACTTCGCCGGCGAAGTTGCCAAAAGTCTCCCCGAGTTGCCGCTCGCTTAGCTCCAGGATGTCGCGCACGAGTTTCAGCCCATTCGCCTTCAGCCGTTCCTCCGTCTTCTTGCCGATGCCGGGCAACACTCCGATCGATAGCGGCGCGAGGAACTCGGCTTCGTGTCCCGGGGGCACCACCGTGAAGCCGCGCGGTTTGCGGGCTTTGCTGGCGATGGCGGCGACCAGCTTGTTCGACGCGATACCGAAGGAGGTCGGAATCTGCAGATCATCCCAGATGCGTCGTTGCAGCGCGCGCACGCGCGTCTCGATTTCGGCGGCCGTCTTGAAACCGCACATACGCAAATCGAGGTAGCCTTCGTCGATCGAGTTGCGTTGCACGATCGGAGTAAGCGTTTCGCAGAGATCGAACATCTGCCGCGAGACCTTGCCGTAGAGGCCCGAGGTATGCGGCAGCATGATCAGGTCCGGGCATACGCGCAGTGCCAGCTTCGTTGGCATCGGTGTGTAGACCCCCGCAGCGCGCGCTTCATAGCTGGCCGAGGAAATGATGCCGCGCTCGCGACCGCCGACCGCCGTCTTTTTGCCGCGCAATTCGGGACGCAGCGCCAGTTCGCACGACACGAAAAACGCGTCGGCATCGAGGTGGACCACGGTCGGCAGGGCTTCGGACACGCTCGGAGTTTTAGCGCAAATCGACGGCGCGCAACTTCGCGCCTTAGAAAAGAGAAACGCCCGCGTCGTCGGACGCGGGCGGCAATGCTGTCGGATGTCGAGGGACGAACTCAGAGCGCCAACTGGTGGCGGGTCGCGATCTTCTTGATGTGCTCAGGCGTGTGCCGCTCGACGAGTTCGCCGAGCGTCGTCGGGTCCACCGTGGTGGAGGCGATCACGAGTTCGCGATCATTCACGACGGCGACGCAGATGTCGATCGGCTCATCGTCGTCGATGTCTTCGGGCGTGTAGACGAGGACGGCTTCAGCGCCGTTGCGGTCGGAGACGCCGACGAGGCGCGTCCAGCCACGTTCCTTCATCGCGCGATCCGTGTCGAGAAACAGCTGCTCGCGTGACCATTCGCCGCCACGGCGGCGGAGTTCGTAGACACCGACGCTGGCGTGCTTCACGGCGGCGAGCGCCAGGCGGGCATCGGTTACCTCCGGCTTGCGGACGAAGAACAGTCCGCTGCGGACGGCACCGATCGTGATCCGGCCGACGCTGCACTGGACCTTCGTGTTCCAGTCGGCGTGCGTCGCCTTCATCACGTGGCGACGCAACACCGAGGCGTCGCGATCAAGCGTGATGTAGCTGGCCACCGCGACACCGAGGATCACGAACGGCGCGAGACAGAGCCCGAGCACCCAAGGCCAGATGCGGCGGCGGGGCGCGGCGGGAGGTTGCGAAGCGGCGGGAGTTGGGGAAGTCGGCGTGTTCATGGGCAGCGGATGGAGATCGTGAGTAGGGCCGGCTTCAGCCGGCCCGTTTCGATGTGATGCGCGAGATCAGCGAGCGAGAGATTCGCTTTGGGCCGGCTGAAGCCGGCCCTGCCCTCAGGCTTTGACCTTCGCTTTAACCTTCACGTGGCGCAGCGGCTCGATGTCGTATTTCTCCGCGAGCGCGCCGATTTTCTCGGCGTTGATGCTGCCGACGATGTTGACGAAGACGGCCTCGCCTTTGCGGTCGATGACGGTGACGACGAGGCCTTCAATGATGTCCTCGCCTTTCATCTTGGCGAAGATCGCAACGTCGTCGCCCTTTTCGCCTTCGCGGACCGTCACCATGCGGTGCCAGCCGGACTTTTCGAGTTTCGCGCGGACTGCTTCGATTTTTTCCACGTTCGCCGCGCGGTTGGCGTCATCGAGACCGACGACGTTGACGCGGACGCGTTGAATATCGCCGACGATGTCGGCCGCGTCGGCGTCCTGATGCTTGGCGATGCGGGAGGCGAACTTGAGCATCGCGGGCGACAAGTTGACTTCGACGAACTGGCCCTTCGCGGAAGGCAGCAACTGGCCGATGTCGACGAAACCGGAGTCCTCGTCAGCAGCGAACGAGGCGGTGGTGAGCGCCAGCGAAACGGTGGCGGCGGCGAGAACGGAGCGGAGGGAGACTTTCATGAGTGGAGTTGGTTGGGAGGGTTGTTGGCCGGATGCTCCCAACACCCCGCTGCGCGCCGCGAAGTTGCGGAAATTATTGTGCGAACAAAAACGTGGCTCCGCCGGGGAGTCGCGTCTCGGTGAGGCGCGGTGCGCTGAGTCTCCCGCTCGCTCGGCGTGCGGAGGTGAAGGTGTGTCGGCCACAGGTGCCGCCGGCCAAGCCGCCTGCGGCGGCGACTTTGGCCGCGCGCGCGGTCGCACAATGCAACGCGCAACGACCTAGCGAAGCTTCCCCGCGCCCGCATCCCGCCACGCGCGGAGCGCCTCGCCGGTGGGCGAGCGCGGCTCCTTTTCGATGCCCGGTCGCGAGCCGGCGTAAACAATCTCGCCACCTTCCGGCCCGCCGCCGGGGCCGAGATCGATGAGCCAGTCCGCGAGATTTATCACATCCAGATTGTGTTCGATGATGACCACGGTGTTGCCGGCGTCGCGCAGCTTGAAGAGCAGATCCATCAAACGCTGGATGTCCGTCCAGTGCAGTCCGGTCGTCGGCTCGTCGAGAATGTAGAGCGTGCGGCCTTGCTCGCGCTTGCTGAGTTCGAGCGAGAGCTTGAGGCGCTGCGCCTCACCGCCGCTGAGCGTCGTGGCGGATTGACCGAGTTGCAGGTAGCCCAGACCGACGGCATCGAGCGTTGCGAGTTTCTCGCTGATGCGCGGAATCGCACGGAACAGATCCATCGCCTCGCGCACGGTGAGGTCGAGCACGTCGGCGATGTTTTTGCCGTGATAGCGCACTTCGAGCGTCTCGCGGTTGAAACGCCGGCCGTCGCAACTCGGACACGGCGCGAACGCATCTGCCATGAACTGCATGTCGAGGCGGATGACGCCGTCGCCTTGGCAACGCTCGCAGCGACCGCCACGCACGTTGAAAGAGAACCGGCTGGCCTTGTAGCCGCGGACTTTGGCGAGCGGAAGCTGGGCAAAGAGATCGCGCAACAGATCAAGCAGCCCGACGTAGCTGGCGGGATTCGAGCGCGGACTGCGGCCGATGGGCTCCTGGTCGACTTGCACGGTCTTCTCGAAGTGCTCGAGACCGGCGAGCGCCTTGTGTTTTCCCGGCAGCGTCTTCGCGCCGTTGAGTTTTCGCGCGGTGGCGGTGGCGAGAATGTCGTTCACGAGCGAACTCTTGCCGGAGCCCGAGACGCCGGTGACGCAGGTCAACAAGCCCACGGGAAACGTGGCATCGACGTTCTTCAGGTTGTGCTGGCTGGCGCCGCGCACGGTCAGCCAGCGGCCGTCGGGCGCGAGCGTCTTCGCGTCCTTGGCCACGCCCATCTTGCGCGCGAGATACGGACCGGTGCGTGAGGCGGAGGCGGAAAGCTTCGCGCAATCAGCGGGCGTGCCTTGAAAAAGAATTTCGCCGCCTTCGCGGCCGGCGCCGGGGCCGAGTTCGATGAGTTGATCGGCGATCCGCATCGTGTCCTCATCGTGTTCGACGACAACGACCGTGTTGCCGCGATCGCGCAGGTCGCGGAGCGTGGCGAGGAGTTTCTGGTTGTCGCGCGCGTGCAGGCCGATGCTCGGTTCGTCGAGGACGTAGATGACACCGACCAAGCCCATGCCGAGCTGCGTCGCGAGGCGCACGCGTTGCGATTCGCCGCCGGAGAGCGTGCTGTATTCGCGATCGAGCGTCAGGTAGCCGAGGCCGGTTTCCTGGAGAAAGTGCAGGCGCTGCTCGACGCCTTCGACCACTTCGGTCACGGCTTCCACCGCGCCGAGTTGCACGGCAACCTCGCGCAAGAAGCCGAGTGCGCGCGTGATATCCATCGCGCTGAAATCCGGATACGTCTTCCCCGTCAGGCGCACCGCCGCGCTGCGCGGATTGAGGCGCGAGCCGCGACAAGTCGGACACTCGCCGCTGACCATGAAGGTCGTGAGTCGGGCACGGAACCCATCGCTGTCGGTCTCGCGAAAACTCTCCATGAGATCGGCGACCACGCCGGGAAACGGCATCGCCTTCGGCTCGCGCATGCGGCGGAGCTTGAAACTGAAAAGCCGCTCCCCCGCCCCGTGAAGAATCAGATTGCGCGTCTCGTCGGGGAGTTTTTTCCACGGCACGTCCGGATCGAACGGCAACTGCTCCGCGAGCTGCTTCAGGAGCGCGTTGTGTTTGATGATGAGATTTTTTCCGCCGATGCGCCACGGCTTGATCGCGCCTTCGCGCACGGATTTTTCCGGGTCGGGAATCACCAGCTCGTCGCTGAACGCGAGTTTGCGACCGATGCCGCCGCAGTCGGGGCACGCGCCCTCCTTGTTGTTGAACGAAAAATGTCGCGGCGTCAGCGGCTCGAAAACGTCGCCGCAGATTTCGCACGCGAGATTCTGGCTGAGCGGAATCTCGCGCCACGGCGCTTCTGCGGTTCGTTGCACGAGCACGAGCGCGCGGCTCTGGCCCTCGCGGAAGGCGAGTTCGAGCGAGTCGGCCACGCGGCTGCGCTGATCGGCGTTGAGGACGATGCGATCGAGCACGACCTCGACGGTGATCTCCGCGGTGCCATTCGGAATCAGTCGTGGTTCCTCGAGCGATTTCACCTCCCCGGCGATGCGCACGCGCTGAAAGCCGCGTTGGCGGAGCCGTGGCAGTTCATCGCGCAACACCGACGGCTTCGCCGTCATGAACGGCGCGAGAATCAGCGCGCGCTCCGCCGGGGCGTCGCGGAAAAGTTGATCAATGCAGTCATCGAGCGAGCGCTTGATGACCTTGCCGCCGTCTTTCGGGCATCGTTGCTCGCCGCACAGCGCCCAGAGCAGGCGCGCGTAGTCGGCGACTTCGGTGACCGTCGCGACGGTGCTGCGCGGCGAGCCGGTGCCGGTGCGCTGCTCGATCGCGAGCACCGGCGAGAGTCCGTGGATAAAGTCGACGTCGGGTTTCTTGAGTTGCTCGAGGATCTGCCGCGCCTGCGCCGAGAGGCTTTCCATGTATTTGCGGTAGCCCTCGGCGTAGAGGGTATCGAACGCCAGGGAGCTTTTCCCGGAGCCGCTGGGGCCGGTGACGACGACTAGTTTTCCCCGCGGGATGCGCAGCTCGAGATTCCGCAGGTTGTGCTCCCGGGCTCCCTTGATGTGGATGTGCGCGGCGGCGTCCATGGACTCACGGTTGCCGTTTCGGGGGCGGCGTCAAAACGCTAATGGCGAAACCAAAGCCCTGCCCCACCGTGGATTAAGTCTTGAAGTCATAAAGAAACGCCGCTTCATCCCGCGCCGATGAGTCAAGCCGCTGGCTTGCCCTGCACTACCCAAACCACCCCCGCGCCCCTCCGATTGAGGCGGCCGTGTTTCCCAACCGCTATGAACCCAAGCAACCCCATGCCTCGTCGTCTGCGCTTGCAGGCGATCGCTGCTTTGACCGCCGCCATGTGCGTTGTGCCCGCCTCCCGGGCCATCGTGCTGGAATTTGGCGAGGTCAAAGGGCACTTCGATACCACGCTCTCCTTCGGCGCTCTCTACCGTCTTAGCCCGCCCGATCCCGAGCTCTATGGCATCACCAACTCCTTCAACGGCGTTGCCGGCAAGCAACGTTCGGTCAACGGCGACGATGGTAACCTTAACTACGATGCCGGTTTCGCGTCGGCTCTGCTGAAAGCCAACCACGATTTGGAGCTGAGCTACAAGAACGCTGGTCTCTTCGTCCGCGGCTTCTATTTCAGCGACTACGTCAACTCGAACGGCACGCGCAAAAAGGCCGCGCTCTCCGACGAGGCGATGCGGATTGTCGGCGAAGGCGGCGAGCTGCTCGACGCTTACGTCTATTTCAAGCCCACGCTCGGGACGATGCCGGCGCGCGTCGCCATCGGCAAACAGGTGCTCAGCTGGGGCGAAAGCACGTTCATCCCGAACGGCATCAATTCGGTCAACCCGATCGACGTCGCGAAGCTCCGCACACCGGGCTCCGAACTGAAGGAAGCGCTCCGCCCCCTCAACATGGTGTCCGCCTCGCTCGGTCTCACCGACAAGCTCACTGCGGAGGCGTTCTATTTGCTCGATTGGGAGCGCACCCGCGTCGATCCGCCCGGCACCTACTTCTCGACGAATGACTTCGTCGCGAAGGGTGGCCAGAAAGTCTATCTCGGCTTCGGTGCGGTGAACGATGGCGCGGCCATTGGCGCGATCTTGCGCGGCACGGACAACGAGCCCGGCACGTCCGGTCAGTGGGGCGTCGCGTTCCGTTACCTCGCCGAGAATTTCAACAACACGGAGTTCGCGGTCTACTACATGAACTACCACAGCCGTCTCCCCGTCATCTCGGCCCGCACGCCGACGGTGCCGGTGAACGGTGCGCTCGCTGCTTCCGACTCCGGCGCGATTCTCGCCGCGAATACCACCTTCATGACGAGCCTCGCGACGGCCGTCGGCCCCACCAACGCGGCCAGCTCGCTCAGCACGCTCATCGGCGCCACGCTCACCGGCGTGCCCGCCAGCGCGCTCCCCGCGGCGCTCCAGCCGTTCTACGCGACCGTCGCCGGCGTCACCGGCCAGCTCGCCCAGCGCGAACTCCTCAAGTCCGCCGCGACCGGCAACTACCTGATCGAGTTCCCCGAGGACATCCACCTCTTCGGCGCCAGCTTCAACACCAACATCGCCGGCGTCGCCCTCCAGGGCGAACTCAGCTACCGCAACAACCAGCCGTTCCAAGTCGACGACGTGGAGCTGCTCTTCGCCGCGCTCTCCCCGCTCAGCTCGCGCTTCTCCTTCAACCAACTCGGCACCTACGCGCTGAACACCTACATCCCCGGTTATCGTCGCAACAAAGTTTGGACCGGCCAGATGACCGCCACCAAGGTTGCGCGCGGTTTCTTCGGCGCGGACCAGACCACGCTCGTGGCCGAGGTCGGCTACGTGCACGCCGACATCCCGAATCCCGGCACGCTCCGCTACGACGGCCCCGGCACGTTTGTCGGCGGCGACGTCAACTACATGACGCTCTCCGGCAGCAATGCCTCGGGCATCCAGCCGCTCTCTGAACCTTCCAGCGCCTTCGCGACGAAGTTCTCGTGGGGCTACCAACTCGTCGGCCGCCTCGATTACAACAACGCATTCGCCGGCGTGAACGTCTCGCCGCTCGTGCTCTTCGCGCACGACGTGAGCGGCAATACTCCGCTCCCGATGGGCAACTTCCTCGAAGGCCGCAAAACGCTCACCGCTGGTGCCGACTTCACCTTCCAGAATGCCTGGTCGCTCGAATTGCGCTACGTGAACTTCTTCGGCGCCGGTCGCTACAATCTCCTCGGCGACCGCGACTACGTCTCCGCCACGCTGAAGTATTCGTTCTAACCCGGCGCCCTCCCCAGCCATGAAAAACAAAACTCTTCTGTTCTCCACCCTCAGTTCTTTTGCGCTGGCTTGTGTTGCCCACGCAGGCATCTCGCAGGCCCAGGCCGATCGTCTCGGCGCCGACCTCACGCCGCTCGGCGGCGAGAAGGCCGGTAACGCCGATGGCTCGATCCCCGCGTGGGACGGCGGCATCACCACCCCGCCCGCCGGCTACAAGCCAGGCATGCACCACCCGGATCCGTTCGCGAACGAGCAACCGCTCTTCACGATCACCGCGGCCAACGCCGAGCAATACGCCGGCAAGCTCACCGCCGGCCACGTCGCGCTGCTCAAGGCGTATGCGACTTACAAGATGCCCGTCTACGCCTCGCATCGCACCGCCGCCAATCCGCAGCGCATCTACGATGCGACCAAGCGCCACGCCACCACGGCCGCGCTGACTGAAGGCGGCAACGGCGTCAGCGGCTCGGTCGTCGGCATTCCGTTCCCCATTCCGCAGAACGGCCTCGAGGTGATTTGGAATCATCTCACCCGTTATCGCGGCATCGCCGCCACGCGCACGATCAGCCAGGCCGCTCCGCAGCGCAACGGCAGCTACACGCTCGTCGATTTCGACGACGAGTTTCTGTTCAATTACGTGCGCGACGACATCTCCGAGGCGGACCTCGCCCGGCAGATCGTGTCGGACAACGTCCTGATCTACTTCAAGCAGGCCGTCACTGCCCCCGCCCGCCTCGCCGGCTCGATCTTGCTCGTGCACGAGACGATGGATCAGGTGAAGGAAAAGCGCCGCGCCTGGCTCTACAACGCCGGTCAGCGCCGCGTCCGCGGCGCGCCGGCCGTCGAATACGACAACCCCGGCACCGCGGCCGACAACATGCGCACGTCGGACCAGTTCGACATGTTCAACGGCGCCCCTGATCGCTACGAGTGGAAGCTCGTCGGCAAACAGGAAATGTATGTGCCCTACAATTCCTACAAGCTGCACAGCGACTCGGTGAAATACGACGAGATCCTGAAGCCGCTCCACATCAACCAGGACCTCACGCGCTACGAATTGCACCGCGTCTGGGTCGTCGACGCCACGCTCAAGCCGGGCACCGGTCACGTCTACGCCCGCCGCACGTTCTACATCGACGAAGACAGCTGGCAGATCCTCGCCGTCGATCAATACGACGGTCGCGGCCAGCTCTGGCGCGTCTCCGAGGCACACTGCATCAACTACTACGATGCACTCACGTTCTGGAGCACGTTGGAGGTCCACACCGATCTCGTCGCCGGCCGCTACCTCGCCATCGGCTTGGACAACCAGAACAAGATGTATGACTTCTCGCTGAAGCGCACGCCGGCCGACTACACGCCCGCGCGCCTCCGCATGGAAGGCGTCCGCTAACCCCCAAGAATTGCGCAAGGGCGGCCACGATGTGGGCCGCCCTTTTGCTTGCCCGCCGCGCCCCACGGCAAATCATCTCCCCCATGTCCTTGCTGTCTGCTGCTGTAGCGGCGGTCTGTGACCGCCGGTTCGCACGACTTCCCGTTGCGACGCTTCTGCTGCTAGCCTGCCTCGCGCTCCCACCCGTCCACGCTGCTCCCGCGGTTGATGTCTCCGAGCCTGCACCGCTCGCCGCCAAGTCGCTCCTGCTCGATATCGCGAAAGCGGGGCCGAACTACATCGCCGTCGGCGACCGCGGGCACGTTCTGGTTTCAAGTGACGACGGCAAGTCGTGGTCGCAAAGCATCGCCCCCACCCGCGCCATGCTGACGTGCGTGAGCTTTGCCGATGCGCAGCACGGCTGGGCCGCCGGCCACGACGGCGTGATCATCGCCACGGCCGATGGCGGCATCACTTGGACCCGTCAGGATGACGGCAAGGACCTCGACACGGTATATCTCGACGTCCTCTTTCTCGACGCGAACCACGGATTCCTCATCGGCGCTTACGGCAAGTTCCTCGAAACCACTGACGGTGGAAAAACGTGGAACGCGCGCAAAATTTCCGACGAGGATCTTCACTTCAACCGGATCACCCACGAAGGCACCACCATCTACCTCGCGGGAGAAGCGGGCACGGTGCTCATCTCGCACGACTTGTCCCGCACGTGGACGCGCTCTCCGCTCGAATACGAGGGCTCGCTCTATGGCGTCCGTCCCCTCAGCGGCGGTCTCCTCGTCGCCTACGGCCTGCGCGGTCGCATTTTCGTGTCGACCGATGACGGCGCCTCCTGGCTGCCGCGTGATACTGACATCAAGGTTCTGATCATGTCCGGCACGCGGTTGCGCGACGGCGTGGTCGTGCTCGCCGGGCAAGGTGGTAATTTTTTCATCAGTCGCGATGCCTGTCGCTCGTTCCATCACTGGAAACCCGATGATTTCGGCACCAGCATCGCCGATCTCGCCGTCGCGTCCGACGGAGCGCTCATTACCGTGGGCGAGGCCGGCGCAGTCCGCATCGAAATCCCCTGACCATGCTCGCTCGCATTGAGGAAATCATTTTCCGCTACCGCCACGCGACGGTGGCAGTTTTTGTCGCCGCTACGCTCGTCCTCGGGTGGTTCGCCGCCCAGACCCACGTCGACGCCAGCTTCAACAAACAGCTGCCGAGCGACCACGAATACATCCAGAACTTCAAGAAATACCAGGAGCAGTTCGGCGGTGCGAACCGCGTCGTGATCGCGCTGATCGCGAAGAAGGGTGACATCTTCACCCCGGAGTTCTTCCAGACGCTCAAGGCCGCGACCAACGAAGCCTACTACCTTCCGGGCGTGGACCGTGCACAGGTCACGTCGATCTTCACTCCCAACGTCCGCTACATCGAAGTGGTCGAGGAAGGCCTGACCGGCGGCAACGTCATCCCCGCCGACTTCGTGCCCACGGCCGCCGGGCTCGAACGCGTGCGCCAGAACATCATCAAGTCCGGGCGTGTCGGCATGCTCGTATCGAATGATTTCACGGGCGCCGCCATCATCGTCCAACTCCTTGAAGTGGATCCGCAGACCGGCAAACGACTGGTTTACGCCGAAGTCGCCGATGCGCTCGAACACAAGATCCGCCAGAAATTCGATTCGGAGACGGTTGGCGTGCACATCATCGGCTTCGCCAAAGTTATCGGCGACATCACCGATGGCGCGCGCGGCGTGCTCGTGTTCTTCGGCATCGCGCTCGTTCTCACCGCGTTCCTGCTCTACTATTTCTCGCAGTCGCTGATCCTGACCATCCTGCCGCTGATCACGTCGTTCTGCGCCGTCATCTGGCAACTCGGTATCCTCAACCTGCTCGGCTTCGGCATCGATCCGCTCTCGATCCTCGTGCCGTTCCTCGTGTTCGCCATCGCGCTCAGCCATGCGACGCAGATGCTCCGGTCGTTCCGCTACGAATACAACGTCGGCGGATCCGAGATGCATGCCGCGCGCGCGTCGTTCGCCAATCTCTTCATCCCCGGCACCGTCGCGATCCTCGCCGACACCGTCGGCTTCCTGACCATCTGGCTCGTCAAGGTCCCGATCATTCAGGAACTCGCCATCACCGCCTCGATCGGCGTCACGCTGATTATCCTCACCGACCGCTTCATGCTGCCGGTGATGATGTCCTACACGAAGATGCCGCCGACATTCCGCCGGCGCGTGAACTTCCGCCGCTTCGCCCTCCAGCCGGTCTGGCGCAAGCTCGTCAACTTCACCTGCAGTCCGAAGTCGTCGCTCGCGATTGTGGCCATCGGCGCCGCGCTGTGGGCCTTCGGTCTCTACCAGGCCAAGCACATCCACATCGGCGACATTCATGCCGGCGTGCCGGAGTTGCGCCAGAGCTCACGCTACAATCAGGACACCGCCGCGATCACCCGCAAGTTCAGCATCGGTGTCGACGTGATCACCATCATCGTCGAGACCGTGCCCAACGGCGTGATCGAGCACGACGTCATGTCGCTGGTCGACCACTTCGCCTGGCACATGCGCAACGTCGATGGCGTGCAATCCACGATGGCGATCACCGATCTCGCCCGCACCATCAACGCGGGCTGGAACGAAGGCTCCCTCAAGTGGCGTGTCATTCCCCGTAACAAGGACGCCCTGGCTCAAGCCGTGTCGCCCGTCGAGACGTCCACCGGCCTCCTCAACAATGAAGGCAGCGTCATCCCCGTGATGATCTACCTCAAGGATCACAAGGCCGAGACGATCCAGCGAGTGATCGCGGCGGTGAAGGATTTTCGCGACATTCACCAAAGCGATCGCGTGAAGTTCCAACTCGCCACCGGCAACGTCGGCGTCATGGCCGCGACCAACGAGGTCGTGGTGGCCGCCCAGTTCCCGATGGTGATGTGGCTCTACGCTGCGATCATCGTGCTGTGCCTGATTTCCTTCCGGTCGTGGAAAGCCACGCTGTGCGTCGTGGTGCCGCTCGTGATCGTCTCGGACCTCGCCTATGCGCTGATGGTTTTTCTCGAGATCGGTTTGAAAACCTCGACCCTTCCCGTCGTGGCGCTCGGCGTCGGCATCGGCGTCGACTACGGCATCTATCTTTGCTCGGCGATGATGGAGCGGATGAAGGAAAAGGGCGACTCGCTCGAAGATGCGATTTGCTTCGCCTACGCGACGATGGGCACCTCGGTGGTCTTCACCGGCCTCGCCCTTTCGATCGGCGTCGGCACCTGGGCGATCTCGGCGCTGAAGTTCCAGGCCGACATGGGCGTGCTGCTCGCGTTCATGTTCCTCGTGAACATGCTCGGCGCGATGCTGCTGATGCCCGCACTCGCCTTCTGGCTGTTCCGCTCGAAGCGCGGTGCGCTGCACGCCGCCACCCGCCCGCCGTTTCCGGTGACCAAGTGAGCGTGCGCGCCTCCGCTCAGTAGCCGCGCTTGAGCGCCGTGGGCGAAAGCGCGGCAGCCACTCGCATTCTACTCGCTCCGTAACGTGATCGACGGATCGACGCGCGCGGCGCGCCGGGCCGGGGCCCAGCACGCCAGCGCGGTCGTCCCCAACAGGAGCGCAATCACGCCCCCGAAAACCATCGGTTCCACCGGCGCGAGTCCGAAGAGCACCTTGGAAAGTCCGAATCCCAGCAGCGCGCCGATGAGCAATCCGACGACGACACCCGCGGCGGTGAGCCGCAATCCCTCGCGCACCAACAGCGCGACGACGCGCGACGCGTCCGCCCCGAGCGCCATGCGAATCCCGATCTCACGCGTCCGCTGCGCCACGCCAAACGCGACCACCGCGTAGAGCCCCATGACCGACAAGAGCAACGTGATCACGCCCTGCGCTGCCGCCGCCGTCATGCCCATTCGCAACGGCAGCAACGCGAAGACGCTGTTGTTCATCAGATCCTCCATCGTGCGCACATCGTAGACCGCCAGCTGCGGATCGAGCGCCGCCAATTCCGCCCGCACGCTCTTGGTTTGCGTCGCTGGCTCGCCGGCCGTGCGCAGCACCAGCGTCACGGGCGCAATCGGCTCCTGTGTCAGCGGAACAAAAAACGCCGGCGAGGGCGATTCGGCCAGCGACATGTATTTCGACGTCTCCGCCACACCGACGACCTCGATCCACGGTCCGTCTTTCCACGGGCGGAAGCGCTTGCCCAATGCGTCCTGGTCCGGCCAGCACGCGTCCGCCATCGCGACATTCACCACGGCGACGCGCGGCGTGTTGGACTGATCTGACTCCGCGATCGTGCGACCGTGCCGCAAGCGAATACCCACCGCCTCCGTGAATCCCGGGGCCACCATCGAGATTTTCGCCGGCACGACACCGTCCTTCAGCTGTGGCGGCGGATTTTCGGGATAGGTGTCCCGTCCGTTGATTTGGTTGTCGAACGGCATGTGCGTCGTGAGTCCTACCGCCTCGATGCCGGGCAGCGCACGCAGGCGCGCCAGCACGTCCCGATTGAACAAGTGGGCTCGTTCATCCGAGTAGCCTTGCGACGAGAGATCGTAAGACACCATCAGCAACCGCTCCGGACGGAAACCAAGCTCTACGGACTGCACGCGACTCAGGCTCTGCATGAACAATCCACCGCACACGAGCACGATGAGCGACATCGTCACCTGACCCACGACGAGCATATTGCGCAGGCGATGACGCGCACCGCCGAGCGATCCTTCCGGCCCGCTCTTCAGTTGCGCGGACAAATCGATGCGCGAGGCGCGCAAGGCCGGCAACAGCCCGCTCGCCAGCCCCGCCGCGAGCGAGATGCCCGCCACAAACACGTAGCTCTCCCAACCGGGCCGCGTGTCGACCGCTATGGGAATGTCTCCTTGCGGGGTGAACTGCTGCAACGTCACGCCCATCGCGCTCGCCAGCAGCCAGCCCGCCACGCCGGCAATGGCCGCCAGCACCACGCTCTCGACGAGTAACTGCCGAACCAATCGCGCGCGACTCGCCCCGAGTGCGGCGCGCATCGTCAGCTCCCGCTGCCGCGTGGCCGCGCGAGCGATCATGAGATTCGCGACGTTCGCGCATGCCGTGAACAGCACGAGCATGACCAGTCCCACGAACAGCGCGATGAACACGGGTAACAGCTCCGCGACGCTCGGGTCCGGACGCGCCCGACTTTCGAGCATCACCAACGAACGATGGCTGCGATGTTCCGCGGGATACTCGCGAACAAGCTGGTCGAGCACGACCGCCGCCTCGGCCTGCAATTCATCCAGTCGCGCGCCCTCCTTCAATCGCCCGGTCACGCGCCACGCCGGCGCCCCGCGCCACTCCGTGAGTCCGGCGATATTGGCGCGAAAACGATCGATCGCGCCCGCCGGCACCCAAGCGCTCATCCCGAGCATCGAGTGAAAACCGTGAAACCGCGGCTGCGCGACACCTACCACCGTGAACGGCTGACCATTCAAACGCACCGTTCGACCGACAATCGACGGATCGCCGCCGAAGCGCGTCTGCCAAAAATCATGAGCCAGCACCACCACGGGTGCGCCGCCTCGCGTCTCGCCATCCGACGGCACCAGCGTGCGCCCCACTGTCGTCGTCACATCGAGCGCCGTGAAGCTATTGGGCGAAACAATCTCGATCCAGGTGCGTTGCGGCGCGCCTTGATCAGCACTGAAATTCGCGGCCGTCGGCATCGCGGCCACGAGCGCGTCGACGCTGCGCAGTCGCTCGCGGTAATCGCGATAATCGGGATACGACATCGCGATCGGCATTTTCATCATGTCGGTGCGATGCAGCAGCACCACCAGACGCTCCGCCGCCGGCAGCGGCGACGGACGCAGGAAAAACAAATTCACCATCCCGAAGAGGACGTGATTGACCGCGATGCCGAACGCCAGCGTCAGCACCACCACGACAGCGAATCCGGGCGACTTGGCGATCTGGCGCAACGCCGAGCGCACATCCTGCCGCAACTCGTCGGCCCAGCGCCACCCGCGCGCCTCGCGCGCCCGCTCCTGCACACTCCCCACGTTGCCGAATTGCCGCAACGCCGCGTAGCGCGCTTCGTCCGCGCCCATGCCGGCCGCGCGATGCCGCTCGGCTTGCATCTCCAGATGCGCCCGCATCTCCTCCGCCATTTCCTCCTCGGCTTTCTTCCGGCGAAACAGTCCTGCAATTTGCCGCACGATCTTCATGTTCGTTTCCGTTCGTTCCTTGTTACTCGCTTCGCAACGCCACCACCGGATCGACCCGCATGGCGCGACGCGCCGGCAACCAGCACGCCGTCAATCCCAACAGCGCCAGCACCCCGACAATCGACGCGAACACGACCGGATCGTTCGCTGAGACTCGGAACAGGATGTCGGCGCTCGCCATGAGTCGCGTGACTGCCAGCGCTCCGCCAAGGCCGATCAGCACGCCGAGTCCCAATTGCTTGAGCCCGCGACCCAACACCAGCGCGGCAATCCGTCCGGCTCCGGCCCCGAGCGCGATGCGCACTCCGATTTCCTGTGTTCGACGCACGGTGTTGTGCGCGATCACCGCGTAGATGCCCACGGACGCCATCACCAGCGCGGCGAGAGCGAAGGTGAAAAAGAGCAGACCGAACGCCCGCAGATGCCAGAACTCGCGCGCATAGACCGCGGGCAACCCGTCCACGTTCGAGAGTGGCAGGTTCGGATCGAGGCGTTGCACCACGGCGCGCAGCGGCGCAGCCAGCGTCGACGGATCAGCCGCCGTGCGCATCACGACCAGCATTCCGCCCTGCGGGTCCTGCCGATGCGGCACGAAGACGAGGCCCGGCGCGCCGAGCTCCGTGGGATTTTGCACGAGATCGGCACACACCCCGACCACGCGCATCCACGGTCCGGGCTTCTCCCCGTCGATAAACCGCAACTGGCGGCCCAACGCGGATTCGCCCGGCCAGAATTGCGCGGCAAAAGCCTGCGTCACCACCACGGCCTCGCCCCCAGAGCGGCCATCCGCCGTCGTGAAATCGCGCCCGGCCTGCAACGGGAGATTCAGGGCCGATAGATAACCGGGCGTCGTGGTCACCGCATAAGCGCGAGGAGCCTCCGTCCGCTCCACGACCGGGCGCCCCGCAATTTCCACCGCCGGCGCACCGCTGCCGGTGCCGGGCAGGTTCGAAGTTGCCGCCAAGCGGCTGACGCCCGGCAACGCCCCGAGTTGCTCGACCAAGTCGGCAAAGAATTTCCGCCGCGCTTCCGCCGTCGCATAGCGTTCACCGGCGCCGGAGGGCAGATCGACTCGCGCCACCAGCAATCGCTCGACCGGAATAAAGTCGTTCATCGCCGCAGTCGCGAAAAAGCTCCGCAACATCATGCCCGCCGCGGCCAGCAGCACCACCGCCAGGGAGAACTGCAGCACGACGAAGACATCCGTCAACCAGCCGCGCCCCGGACTCAGAGCCGGCGAGCCGTCGCGCAGCGAAGGCTCGATGTCGTTGCGCGACGCGCGCAGCGCCGGGACGAGTCCCAACGCCACGCCGCTCACGACCGCCAGCGCGGCGCAGTAGGCAAAGACAACTCCATCGACTCGAAATGACACCCAATACGGCACCGGGCTGCCTCGCGCCAACTCCGCGAACGCCTCGACACCTAGTTGCGCCAAACCCAATCCGGCCGCGGCTCCGAGCGCACTCAAGAGCAGACTCTCCACCAACACCTGCCGCACGATCTGCCAGCGACTCGCGCCGAGCGCAGCGCGGATCGACAGCTCCCGCCGTCGCGCGAGCGTGCGTATGAGCAGCATGTTCGCCACATTCGCGCAGGCGATCAGCAGCACGCACCCGCCCGCGCCGAGCAGCAACAGAAACACCGTTCGCACCGGACCGCCGCTGTAGGCCTCGTGAAACGTGAGCACCAGCGGACTCAGATCGCGATTCGACTCTGGAAACTCTGCGGCCAAGCGACTGGCTATCGCGGCGACCTCCTCCTGTGCTTCGCCGATCGGTTTGCCCGGCTGCAGCATACCGAAAAGCCGCAACGGCCTGTGCTCCCGCCGCGATAGTATCGCATCCGGCACCAACGGCACCCAGAGCTCCTCCTTTTTCGGAAACGCAAACTCTGGTGGCATCACGCCGACGATAGTCGCTGCCGAACCGTCCACGCGCACAACCCGCCCCAGCACGTCCGGCGAGCCACCATACCGCCGTTGCCAAAGCGCGTGACCAATCAATGCAACCGGCGCCGCGTTGGCGCGTCCATCTTCCGGTCGGAAGCCACGCCCGAGCACCGCTGGCATTTGCAGCATGTCGAACAAGCCGGCCGTCACCCGCATTCCACGCACGCGCTCCGGCGGGATGTCATCCTCGCCGAGCACAAAATCGTTTCCGCTCGCCGCCTCGAGGTGCGCGAAGCTGCGCAAGTCATCCCGATAGGCGATGAAGTCCGGGTAGGACACCCCGAAACGCCCATCGTGATCCGTCACACGATGACCGACCATCGTCACGAGACGTTCACCACCCGGCACCGGCACAGGACGGATCAGCACCGAATTCACCAATGAAAACACCATGGTGTTGATGCCCAGCCCGAGGGACAGCGTCGCTACGACTGCCGCGGCGAACCACGGGTGCTTCGCCCAGTGGCGGATCGCCGTGTGCAGATCCGCTCCCGCCTGCATTAGTTCGCGAGCCAACGTGCCCAGGCGCACATCGCGTGCCCGCTCCTGCACGCTCGCGACATTGCCGAACTGCCGCAGTGCCGCGTGGCGCGCCTCCTCGTCGCTCATGCCGCCGGCACGATGGCGCTCCGTCTGTATCGAGAGGTGGTGCTCCATTTCCGCCTTCATCTCGGCCTCGAGACGGCGACGACGAAAAACCCCGAGCAGGCGACGGAGCGCGTTCATCGACTAGGTCGCCTTCAGCACGAGATTGATCGCCGCCGAAACGCGCTCCCAAGCCTCCGTCTCTTCCGCGAGCTGCTTCCGTCCCGAGGCGGTCAGCGAATAAAACTTCGCTTTGCGGTTGTTCTCCGAGACGCCCCACTCCGACTTGATCCAGCCCTGATCCTCCAGCCGGTAGAGCGCCGGATAAAGCGAGCCTTGCTCCACGAGCAGGACCTCCTTCGACATTTGCGCGATGCGCAGCGAAATGCCGAAGCCGTGCATCGGTTCGAGCTGCAGTGATTTCAGGATCAGCATGTCGAGCGTCCCTTGCAGCAATTCCTGTTTCTCGTCTTTGGGCATGATTGTCTCTCCTAGATTATCTAGGAGAGAAGCCGCTCTCCCCTAGACCGTCAAGAGGAAAGAGCCCGCCGGTCCCTCCCGCCTCACGCTTTCCTCTGGCCACGCGGCGACGCGTCGCTTTCCTCGCTGGCATGGCCGTGCCGGACGACACCCCGCTTCTCACTCCGACGCAACGCCGCCTCGTGGGCGCCGCGCTCGCCTTCGCCGCCGTAGTCGGTATCCTCGCGCTGATCGTTTTCAGTCTGCGCATGGTCGGCGGTGTGGTGCGCGAGTTCTCCGGCGTGATCTGGCCGCTCGCCACCGCCGGCATTCTCGCGTTGATTCTCCAACCGCTGGTCGGACTGCTCGAGCGCCGTCTGCGCATTCGCCGACTCGCGGCGGTGATCGTTCTCTATGGTGTGGTTCTGCTCGCGACGGCGGGCGTGCTGCTCGCGGTGGCTCCGGCGGTCATCGGGCAGATCATCGATTTCTTCAACTACGTGCCCACCCTCTGGCAAAAGGTCGTGCTGTGGGCCGAATCGCATTTCCCGGAATGGCTCGCCACCTTCCGCAAGTATTCCGAGGTGCCGGCAGTGAAAAACGCCCTCGCGGCGCTCACCGCCCAGGCGCAGGACCTCGCGACGCACATCGTGCCCTCGCTGAAACAGGCGGGCGCCGGGCTCTTCGGGCTGTTCGGCGTGGTCGCTTCGCTCGCGATCATTCCCGTCTACCTGTTCTTCTTTCTCATGGCCGACAGCCGCGATCCGACGCGGCGCATCGCCGATCATCTCGTGTTCCTGCGGCCGAATCACCGCGACGACATCGTGTTCCTCGCGCGGGAGTTTATCGGGATCGTCGTCGCGTTCTTCCGTGGACAACTGCTCATCGGTCTCATCATGGGCGTGTTGCTCGCGCTCGGATTCTCGATCGCCGGTCTGCGCTTCGGGTTGGCGCTGGGCGTGATCATCGGACTGCTCAACATCATTCCCTATCTCGGCTCGATTCTCGGTCTCAGCGTCGTGCTGCCACTGGCTCTGTTGCAACCCGAGGGCGGACTCTGGCTCGTGGGCGCCTGCCTCGGTGTCTTTGCCGCCGTGCAGGTGATCGAAGGCTGGTTCCTCACTCCCCGCATCATGGGCCAGCAAACGGGGCTGCATCCCGCCGCGATCATTTTCGCCGTGTTCTTCTGGGGGCAGGCCTTCGGAGGGATTCTCGGGATGCTGCTCGCGGTTCCGCTCACGGCGTTCTTCGTCACGGCATGGCGGCTCGTCCGGAAAAAATATCTCGCGACGAACGCGCCGCGCGCAACTGGCGTTTGACGGTCGGGCACGCGCGCCTACCGTCCGCGCATGTCCTGGGAGGTGAGCTTCGATCACGGAATCTGGTTGCCGCAAATCGGCTGGTGGCTTGATGCCCAAAAGTCCACGGCACGCGCGATCGTCACTCACGGCCACTCGGATCACATCGCTCGCCATCGCGAGATCGTCTGCACGCGACCGACTGCGCGTTTCATTCAGGAGCGCCTGCCCGGTCGCCGTGAGTTTCACGTGCTGCCCTTCGGACACACCGAACAACTGACGCTCGACTGCACCGTCACGCTGCTGCCGGCCGGGCACATTTTCGGCTCCGCGCTCGTGCTGCTCGAGCACGCCACGCACGGCACGCTGCTCTATACGGGCGACTTCAAGCTTCGAGGCGGACGCGCCGCGGAACCCTGCGCCACCGCGCGCGCCGACGTGCTCATCACCGAAACGACGTTCGGTCTGCCGCGCTACGCGATGCCACCCGTCGAACAGACGGAGGCCGCCATTCTCGAATTCTGCCGTGCCGCGCTCGCCGAGGGCGCGACGCCCGTCCTCTACGCCTACTCGCTCGGCAAATCGCAGGAGTTGCTGCGCCTCCTCGCCGCCTCCGATCTGCCGGTCTCGCTGCACCCACACGCCGCGCGCTTCGCGCGCCTTTACGCCGAACTCGGCGAAAAAATGCCTCCGCATCGCACGCTCGATACCCAGGGCCATCGCGGCCACGTCGTCATCGCGCCGGCCGGCGACGCGAGCTTGAATTTCATTCACCCGAAGCGCACCGCCACCGTCACCGGTTGGGCAATCGACCCTCGCACGCGCTACCAACTCGGCTGCGACGCGGCATTCCCGCTCTCGGATCACTCCGATTTCAACGAACTGCTCGCCTTCGTCGAGGGCGTGCAACCGCGCACCGTCTACACGGTCCACGGCTTCGCGCGCGAATTCGCCGCCACGCTCCGCCAGCGCGGACTCGACGCCTGGGCGCTCGGCCGCGGCAATCAATTGGAACTTTCCTTGTAGCCGCCGGACACAAACTCCACGTTCGCCCCGTGTCGCTCCGCCCGCGTCTCCTGCTTTTTTTCCTCTTGCCGCTCCTGAAACTCAGCGCCGCTCCGTTCACCGGCATGGTCGACGGCGAGTGCTTCACCTACAAGGTGGGGTTCGCGATTTTTCCGCACGCCGGCGACATCACCATCACGGCGAAGTCGGAAAAATCTCCCGAAGGACGCACGCTGATGCGCGTCAACACCGACACGCGATCGCGAGGCATCGTGCGTGGATTATACGAGTTCGACAACACGGCCAACGTGCTCATCGACGTCGCATCGGGCCGCGCACTTTCAATTCACGAAACCGGCGAAGACCCGAAGCGGAAGACCGACTCGGAAACTGTTTTCGACTACGAGAAACGCATCGCACGCCATGTCGATCGCAGCCGCCCGGAGCGCAGCGTCGACATCCCGATCCCTGACGGCGACCCGATCGATCTCATCAGCGCACTCGTGCAGACGCGCGACTGGAACCTGAAGCCAGGCGAGAAGCGCGATGTGTTGATGCATTTTGGCCGCGATCTCTATGCGCTCTCGATTTACGCCGAGGAATACGAGGAGGTCCGCACGCCGATCGGGCGGTTTCGCACGCTCGTGCTCGTGCCGCGCATGGACAAGGACCCCAAGGGGCTCTTCAAGCGTGGCGGCGAAATCAAAGTCTGGATCGCCCAGGATGGTTCGCGATTGCCCGTGAAGATGCAGCTGAAGCTGAAGTTCGGAACCGCTTCGCTGCTGATGACGAAATACGAAGCCACGGCGAAGTAGCTGCGCTCGTGCAAATGCGTCACGAGCGCGGTCGCTGCAAATTCTCGGGGGCGATGCGAAACCGCCACGGCTTGGCGGCCCAGATCGGTCCGGCGTAGTCGACCCCCACGCGCGGTCCGGCAATCACGTGCCGCGGCGGCGCCTTGATACCGTGGTCCTCGAGGTGAAGCCCGGCCTCTGGCGCGGCGGGTTTGCCGTTCAACGCCCGATCGATCGCGAGCTGCTTCGTCACGCGTCCGGGGCCGATCGCGTGCTCGACGCCGCGAATCAGAATTGCCGCGGGGTGACCGGCCGGGCCGGTCACGAGATTGAGCATCTCGTGGATCCCGTAGCAGAGGTAAACATACCAGACTCCACCCGCGCCAAACATCACTTGAGTGCGCGGCGTGCAGCCCTTGCTGGCATGACAGGCGAGGTCGCATGCTCCCACATAGGCTTCCGTCTCAACGATTACCCGTTCCTGGCGCCCAGCCGCCGTCGTGCGAACGAGCACCTGGCCGAGCAACGCTCGCGCCATCGCTACGGTCCCTCGGCCCTGCCATTTTTCGGGAGGAATCACGCGTTCCATCTTCGTGATTTGACGCGGCTCGACGCGTTCCGCAAGCTGCGCCTCGTCAGTGCGAAGCCCATTTTCACTCGGGAAATCACGAAGTGAAAATAAATCCTTGCACACCCTCCGGCCGCTCCCCTTATTTCGGCCCTTTGAATTTATGAAAGCCACTATCAAGACACAGGGCAAACAGTTCTCCGTGAGCGAGGGCGACATCCTCGTGGTGAACCGCTACCCCAAGACCGAAGCCGGCTCCACGGTGGAAATCACCGAGGTCCTCGCCGCTGGCGAAGGTGACAACTTCAAGGTCGGCACGCCGTTCCTCTCGGGCGCGTCCGTCAAGGCCAAGGTCCTTGAGAACAAGCGCGGCAAGAAGGTCATCGTCTTCAAAAAGAAGAAGCGCAAGGGCCACGAAAAGAAGCGGGGCCACCGCCAAGAGCTTTCCGTCATCAAAATCGAATCCATCAGCGCCTAAGGAACTACTGCCATGGCACACAAGAAAGGTCAGGGAACATCCAGCAACGGCCGCGACAGCCACTCCAAGCGTCTTGGTGTGAAAGTTTTCGGCGGCCAGAAGATCCTCGCGGGCGGCATCATTGTCCGCCAGCGCGGCTCGAAGCACCACGCCGGCGACGGCGTCGGCACCGGCCGCGATTGGACGCTCTTCGCGCTCCGCGACGGCACGGTCGAATTCGACAAGGCTCACCGCAAGGTGAACGTCGTCTGAGCCGACTTCGCTAAATAGGTTTCAAGGCGCACCTCCGGGTGCGCCTTTTGTTTTGGCGGGCTTGCCGCGCCGGAGTCTCTCACGCAGTTTCACCTTCGTGTCCGACCGGCTCGAAGAACTCCGTCGCCAGCGCGCCCTCATGCAGCAGCACTTGGGGTGGCTCGATGCGGAGATCGAGGCGGAGGCGCGCAACGCCCGTCCGGGCGCGGCCACCGCTTCGACCTCGCGCAACGCACGTTCCGGCACCCGCTCGCCCATCGAATCGATCGCTTTGCGCGAGTCGCCTGAGCTCGACGTGTTGCTCGCCGCGCAAAAATCCGCCCCGGCAAACTCCGCCGCCGATGCCAAGCGCGGTTGCTTTATCGCCTTCGCGTTCCTGTTCGTCGTGCTCGGCCTCGCCGTCTACGGCTTCTACCTCTACTCGCGCAGTCAGCACTGACGATTGCGCGTGTCCCGCGCCCGGCTGGACGCACTACGCTGCACTGTGTCGTTGCGCCGCGGCGGTCCGCGCCGCTACACCAAGCTCCGGATGCGCTTTTCCAAATATCACGCCCTCGGAAACGATTATCTGGTCATGGACCCTGCCGACTACCCCGGCTGGAACGCTCCGACCCACGACCAGATCCGCGTGATCTGTCACCGCAATTACGGCGCCGGCTCCGATGGCATCCTGTGGGGACCGATCCGGTCGGACCGTGCCCCGTTCGGTCTGCGCATCTTCAACCCCGATGGCTCCGAGGCGGAGAAATCAGGCAACGGTCTGCGCATCTTCGCCCGCTACCTCTTTGACCGTGAGAAAGTCGGCGATGCGCCGTTCACGATTGAGACGCCCGGCGGCCTCGTCGAAGCGACCGTGCGCGATGGCGGCAAGCTCATCACGATCGACATGGGGCGCGTCTCTTTCACGAGTGAAAAGATTCCCGTCGCCGGGCCGCTGCGCGAAGTGGTGAACGAGAAAATGCAGATCCAGGATCGCGAGTTCACCTTCACCGCGGCCACCATCGGCAATCCGCACTGCGTCATCCCGCTCGGCGAGGTCTCGGAGCAGATCGCGCGTCGTTACGGTCCCGACATCGAGGTGCACCGGAATTTTCCGAAGCGCACGAACGTGCAGTTCCTGAAGGTCATCGATCGCGGCAGGATCCAGATCGAGATTTGGGAACGTGGCGCCGGCTACACGCTCGCCTCCGGCAGCAGTTCGAGCGCGGCTGCCGCCGTCGCGCACCGGCTCGGCTTGGTGGACCGCACCGTGTCCGTGCAGATGCCCGGCGGCCACATCGGCATCGAAATCGGCGACGAGTTTTCGATTCGCATGACCGGCTCGGTGACGCGCGTCGCCGAGGGGCAGCTGCACGACGAACTCTTCTCGGTGAAAGTCTAAACTGCACGGCTGCGGCGTCCCCATAGCAAAAAAGCCGGAGCGTTTGCTCCGGCTTCGACGTTCTTGGGCGAGAAATCGCGCGCTCAGTATTTCACCGAGCAGCCGTAGGGTTGAGTCGAGGCGTGCGTGACCGTCTTGCCGGCTTTCAGCTCCGCGAGCGCCGTCGTCACGTAGTTGGTCGCCTTCGCGATATCATCCGGATTCGCCGAGCGGATGCTGTCGATACCGCCTTGGTAAGCGAGCGTGCCATCGGGCGTGATGATGAATAGGTGCGGCGTCGTGCGTGCGTCGTAGAGTTTGCCGACCTTGCCGTCTTGGTCGCGGAAGTAGGCCGTCGCATGCGTGCCGACCTTTTGCTGCCACGCCTTCGCCTTGGCGGCATCATAGTCGCCCTGCTTGCCGGGCGCGGCCGAGTTGATTTGCAGCCAGACGGCACCGTCCGAGGTCGCGGCCTTCTGGGTGTCCTGCATGTTCGTGGATTTCTCGTAGTGTTTCACGACGAACGGGCACTCCTGGTTCACCCACTCGAGCACGACCGTCTTGCCCTTGAACGAGGACAGCGAATGCGACTGGCCGTTGATGTCGGTGAGGGTGAAGTCGGGCGCGGGTTTGCCCACTTCCAGTGCGGCGTGGGCGACGGCGGCGGCGGACAGCGCCGCGACGAGACTAAGGATCGATGCGAGTCGGTTCATGATTCGAAGGGAATGGCCGCATACCAAACCCAAGTTGCCCGCGTCGTCAAAGCTGGCCTCGGTGGAAACTGACCGTCGCGATTCCAGCCGGAGAATGTGCCTTGCCCGTTGGGGCGCTCGACCTAGCGTCGGCCCTGCGACGATGTCTTCCGCGCGCCCTTTTTTGCGTCCGCTTCGATCCTGGCTGGTGCCGCCCGTCTTGTGGGTCACGGCACCGCTGGCACTTTTCACGGGCGCCCTCGTTTGGCGCCTTTGGCCGGAGTGGACGACCAACCCTGATCTGTCGCACGGTGTCTTTGCTCCGGTGATTTTCGGTCTGCTCCTTTGGGAAGGAACTCGCGGCGGCACGCAGCGATGGCTGCCACACTCGGCGGCGCTCGGCATCGCCGCTCTGCTCGGATTCGGTTTTGCCGTGGTGCTTCTCGGGGCGGCCGGCCTCCTCGCGGCGACCTTGGGGTGGACGCATGCGCTCGTCTGCTTCGTGTTGGCTGCCGCGCTGGTGACCGCGTGGGGCGGCGCTTTGTTGCTATTGGCGAGTGACCGCGTGCGTGCCCTGCCCTTCAATTGGACGATCCTCACCGCAATCGGCTTGTGGCTGCTGGCGGCGCCGCTGCCGGACGGAACCTATCGCCGAATCATGCTGGCGCTCCAGCATTCGGTGACGTCGGGCGTGCTGGAATCCCTTCATTTGCTCGGCATTCCGGCGCAGCAGATGGGCAACGTCATCGAGTTGGCCAACACCAGCGTCGGCGTGGAGGAAGCCTGCAGCGGCATCCGCTCGCTGATCTCCTGTCTCTACGCCGGCTTTTTCTTTGCCGCGTGGCTCGTGCGCAGTCCGTTGCGCCGTGCCGTGCTGATCGTGACCGCGCCGGTCCTGGCGATCGCGATGAATTTTATCCGTTCGCTTGCGCTCACGCTCATGGCCAACGCCGGCACCGACATCACCGGCTTCTGGCACGACGCCACGGGCTACGCCATTCTCGGTGTTACGGCGCTGTTGCTCGCGGGTCTGGCCAGTCTGTTCAGCCCCCCGTTGACTCCTCACCTCGGGGCGCCGTCCGCGGAACCGGCCCATGCGCACATGCCGCGCGCGTGGTTCGGCGGTCTCGCTGTCATTTCCTGCACAGCGCTGGCTCTCGTCGTCTTCTTGGGTGGCTACGGCCGACTCTTTGCAATCGCAGCACCGTCCAACAAGCCGGCGGTCGCACCTGACAAGTTGATCCCCGACTCTGCACCGGGCTGGCACGTCGAAACCGCGCGCGACCTCTATCGTTTCTCCGATGTTCTGCGCACACGCCAACTCGCCGAGCGGAGTTATTTTCGGCGGACGCCCGAAGGCATTGTTCAAATCACCGTCTACATCGCGCACTGGGCGCCCGGCGAGGCATCGGTCAGCATGGTGGCGTCGCACACCCCGGATGCGTGCTGGCCCGGCGGCGGTTGGGCCGTAGGAAAAGTTGATGATCCCCAACCGAAACTCGACGTGGCGGGGCGCACGCTGCCAGTCGCCGAACATCGATTTTTCTCTCAAAGCAACCTGCCGCAACACGTCTGGTTCTGGCACATCTACAACGACCGCGTGATCAACTACCAGAATCCCTACTCCGTGCCCGCCCTGTTCCAAATCGCGTGGCGCCACGGGTTCCAGCGCAACGGCAACCAGTATTTCATTCGCTTTTCCAGCAACCAGCCGTGGGAGAAAATCGCGCATGACCCGTTGGTGCAGGATATTTTCACCCGCCTCGCCGCCATCGGACTTTCGTCATGATCTTCGCCACCACGCGGCAGGAGCGCCGCATCCTCGCCTACATTGCCCTCCTGCTCGCACTCGGGCTGATTGGACTGTGGCTGCTATGAGTCGCCGCAGAAACCGTGTTGCTATGCACAATCGCCGCTCAACGCTGCATCCATTCGCGCCGTCGGCGCGTAGTGGGATGAAATGTTTTCGGCCAACGTCTGCGCACCTCCTCTCGACTGGCATTTCCGCCCGTCGCGCGCTCCTGCCCGCATGACGTTCTCCCCGCCATCAGACGCCGCGCAGGACCCGGCGGCCGAACACCGCGAACTCGCCGCATCGCTCGCGCGAGGCGACAAAGCCGCGCTCGCCCGCCTCTACGACCTCCTCGCCAAGCCGCTCTATTCGCTGGCCGTGCGCATCACCAACGACAGCGCCGAAGCCCAGGACGTCGTGCAGGATGTCTTTCTCCAGCTCTGGAACAAGGCGGCCGACTATGAGCCGTCCCGCGGCAGCTACTTTTCCTGGGCCGCCACGCTGACCCGCAACCGCGCGCTCGACCGCGTGCGCATGCGCCAGCGTCGCAACGAGATCGTCCAAGCCTCCGCGCCGGACATTCTACCGGCCGACAATCAAGACCTCGATTCCAGTGACAGTCTGTGGCTGCGGGAGAAGGCCAGCGTCGTGCGGAGTGCCCTCGGTGCTCTGCCGGCGGAGCAAAAAGGCGCCATCGAACTCGCCTTCTTCGGCGGGCTCACCCAACAGCAAATCGCCGCCAAGCTCGGCGAACCGCTCGGCACCGTGAAAGCCCGGATTCGACGTGGGCTGCTCCGCCTGCGCGAAGCTCTTTCTTCCCGGCTATGATCGACGAACGCCACGCCGAACTCGCCGCGCTTCACGCCCTCGATCTGCTCGAGGGCGCGGAGAAGACCGGGTTCGAGGCGCTCATCGCCAACAACAACGAACTGCGCGCGCTGGTCGCCGATTTGCACGAATCCGGCGCCTCGCTCGCTCTTGCGGTTCGCCAAGTGGGGCCTCCCGCGGGGCTCAAGGCGCGCGTCCTCGCCGCGGCTGACGCGAGTCCACAACTTTCGATCGCCGACGCCTCCGCGCCGACGGCTGAAGACAAAGTGATCCCCTTTACGACCTCTCGCTTCATTCCTTGGGGCGTTGCCGCCCTTTTCGCGGTTGCCGCGATTCTCTTCGGTTTTCGCAGCGCGATGCTTCGCTCCGAAAACGAAGCGCTCCGCACCGAGCGTGAGCTCGCCGTCGTCGCCTATAAAATGGCGCAGAATCAGCTCAGCGAGCGCACCATCGTCGCGGAGAAGATGATCGCCGACCTCGGCGCCCAACTGAAGCACACCGAGGACCTCAGCCGCCTCAAGATCACCGCCCTCGCCTCGCTCCTTGGCAACACGCCCGAGGCGAAGGCGATTGCGGTCTGGGACCCCACGCAGCAAAGCGGCCTCCTCACCGTCGAGAAACTTCCCGCCATCGCCGCCGAGCAGGATTACCAAATCTGGGTCGTCGACCCACAGTATTCCATTCCCGTCGACGGCGGCGTCTTCAAGCCGGACTCGACCGGCAAAGCCGTGCTCACTTTCAAGGCCGACAAACCGATCAAACAAGCCGCCGCGTTCGCGATCAGTCTGGAGAGAAAAGGCGGCGTGCCGAAGGCCGAGGGCCCGATGGTCCTCCTCGGTAAACAGTGACCGGTTGCGGGCCGCCGCGCGCGCTGGCGAGCATAATTTTTCCCGAGTGAAAGTTGCTCTTGTCACTCGCCGGACCGCCGAAAGACTCGCGCGCGTATGATCATCAAACCGAAGGTCCGCGGCTTCGTCTGCGTCACGGCGCACCCCACTGGCTGCGCTGCTCATGTTCAGCAGCAGATCGATTACGTGAAGTCGAAGGGCCTGATCAAAGACGGCCCCAAAAAAGTCCTCGTGATCGGTGCCTCCACCGGCTTCGGCCTCGGCTCCCGCATCACCGCCGCCTTCGGCTCCGGCGCCGCGACGCTCGGCATTTTCTTTGAGCGTCCCTCCGAAGAAGGCCGCCCCGCCACGCCGGGCTGGTATAACACCATCGCCTTCACCAACGCTGCCCGCGCCGCCGGCCTCTACGCGGCCAATCTCAACGGCGACGCCTTCTCCGACGACATCAAGAAGCAGGCCCTCGAAATCATCGCCCGCGACTTGGGACAGATCGACCTCGTCGTTTACTCCCTCGCCTCACCGCGCCGCACTCATCCGCGCACCGGTGTCGTGCACAAGTCCACGCTCCAACCGCTCGGCGCTCCCTACACCAACAAGACCGTCGACACCGACAAAGGCATCGTCAGCGATGTCACGATCGAACCCGCCGATGAAGCCGGCGTTGCCGACACCATCGCCGTCATGGGCGGCGAAGACTGGGAGATGTGGATGCAAGCGCTGCTCGATGCCAAGCTGCTCGCGCCCGGCGCCACCGCGATTTCCTACTCCTATATCGGACCCATTCACACGTGGCCGATCTACAAGGACGGCACCATCGGCCGGGCGAAGATCGACCTCGAGCGCGCCGCAAAGTCCATCGACGCCAAACTCAAGGCCGCCATCGGCGGTCGCGCTTTCATCTCGGTCAACAAAGCCCTCGTCACCCAGGCCAGCTCCGCCATCCCCGTGGTGCCGCTCTACATCTCGATCCTTTACCGGGTCATGAAGGCCAAGGGCATCCACGAGGCCACGATCGAACAGATGCAACGCCTGTTCGCTACCCAGCTCTACAACGGCAACCAGCCCACGTTTGACAGCGAAGGCCGCGTTCGCGTCGACGACTGGGAAATGCGCGACGACGTCCAAGCCGAAGTTTCCGCCCTCTGGCCCCAGGTCACCACCGAGAACCTGGCCGAGCTCACCGACATCGAAGGTTACCGCACGGAGTTTTTGAAGATGTTCGGCTTCGGCCTGCCCGGCGTTAACTACGACGCCGACGTTGAGCCGCACGTGCCGATGGTCTGACGCGGCGGAGCAATCAGGGATCAGCTATCAGCGATCAGGTCTTGGCCGTCGGGATTTCGCCGCTGCGAAGCAAGTGCTGATAGCTGACAGCTGAAAGCCAACCTCCCATGCGAGTTGTCGTTCAACGCGTCGCAAGCGCCCACGTCACCGTCGAAGGTCGCGTCACCGGCGAGATCGGTCGCGGCCTTCTCGTTTTGCAAGGCATCGTGCCCGACGACACCGCGGCCGATGGCGAATGGCTCGCGCAAAAGCTCACCAAGCTGCGCATCTTCGAAGACGGCGAAGGCAAGATGAACCTGTCCGTGGCGGACGTCGCCGACGGAGGCATCCTGCTCGTCAGCCAGTTCACGCTGCACGCCAGCACCGCGAAAGGCACGCGTCCCTCGTTCCATGCCGCCGCTCGACCTGAAATTGCGCGCCCGCTCTACGAGCAATTCCAGCAACAACTCGCCACGGCGCTTGGCCGACCGGTCGCCACCGGCGAGTTCGGCGCGATGATGCAGGTCTCACTCGTGAACGACGGCCCGGTCACGCTCATCATCGACTCGAAGCAGCGCGAGTGAAAGTAGGGCCGGCTTCAGCCGGCCCGGATGCACTCACGCTCACGGTTGTTGTCCGCTGAAGAAAATCCATCGGGACCGGCTGAAGCCGGTCCTACGTGCCGCTCACCGCAGCCACGCCTTCACTTCGTCGCCTTTGAGGATATGTCCTGTGTAGTCGAACGTGCCGTGTTCGAGAATCTCTCGCGCCGCCGCGTCGACGCCGCTCAGTGCCGCGCGATAAAGCGACGCCGCCAAGCTTACCCGCTTTACGCCCGCGGCTTCGAGCTCGCGCAGCGTGAAACCCGCTCCCGGGATGCTCGCCATGAGATTCAAGGGCTTCTTCACCGCGGCGCAAACGCGGCGGATGTCGTCGAGCTTCCGCAGTCCCGGCGCAAACAGCACGTCCGCTCCCGCGGCCTCATAGGCCTGCAGGCGTCGGATGGTTTCATCGACGCTCTCGTGCCCTTCGTGCGGGAGATTCTCCGAGCGGGCGGTGACGACGAACGGATAACCCAAACGTCGAGCCGCGTCGACGGCCGCCGCGACGCGCTTTGCCGCCAATTCGAGCTCAAACAGCGGCGCGCTCGGATCGCCCGTGTAGTCCTCGATCGAGCCACCCGCCAGCCCGGAGGCGCCGGCGAGGCGAATAGTTTCCGCCACCGTTGCCGGCTCCGCGCCAAAACCATTTTCCAAATCCGCCGAAACCGGGACATCGACTGCATTCGCAATCAGGCGCGCGTGAGCCAATGCCTCATCGCGCGTGATCGAGTTGTCGGCTTTGCCCAGCAATGCCGCCGCCGCGGCGCTCGAGGTTGCCAGAGCGCGAAATCCGCGCGCTTCCAGCAAACGAGCGGAAACGACGTCCCACGGATTGGGGACCACGAAGATTCCTGCCGCATGGTGCAGTTCACGAAACCGACGAGCTTTTTCCTCGAGAGTGGCGCGCATGCGATCTTCATCGGCGAACCTCCCTCTCGTGACGAGGGGCAATTCCGCCCCGACCGGCACAGCCCGTGCATTTTGCGCTAAAGCTCCGTGGACATTTTCCGCTCGGCCGCTTCGCTGGCGATATGCGTTCGCTGCCCCTCCTTGCTGCGCTGGCGCTCGCCAGCGCGCTCCCGTTCGCCCGTGCTGACGAAGATCCTAATCTCCAGTATTTCCGCGCCGTCGCTGAGACGCGCAACTTCACGCTCGGTCGCCCCGTCTCGCCCAGGCTCACGCCGGATGGTGAGCACGTGATTTTTCTCCGCGCCCAACCGCGCAATCCCACGCTTCGCCTCTACGAATTCACCGTCGCCGACGGCTCCGAGCGCGAGCTGCTCTCACCCGAACAACTCCTCGCCGGCGGCGAGGAGCAACTCACTGCCGAGGAGAAGGCGCGCCGCGAACGTCAGCGCCAAAGCCTCCGTGGCTTCACCGCCTTCCAGCTCTCGAAGGACGGCACGCAACTGTTGGTGACGCTCTCCGGCAAGCTCTACGTGGTTAACCGCGCCGATCTGAAGTTCACCGAACTGCCCGGGCAGAATTGGATCGACCCTCATTTCTCGCCGGACGCTCGCGCGATTGCGGCAGTCCGGGATCGCGAACTTTACGTCATCGATCTCGCGACCAACCGTGAGCGGCAGATCACCACGGGCGCGACCGCGACGGTGAGCCACGGTTTGGCCGAGTTCGTGGCGCAGGAGGAAATGGACCGCGACGAAGGCTTCTGGTGGTCGCCCGATTCGACGACGCTGGTCTACCAGGAAACTGACGAAAGCATGGTGGAGACGCGCTACATCGCGAACGCGCTTCATCCCGAGGAGAAGCCGGCTGCGTTCGGCTATCCGAAGGCCGGCACCGCTAACGCGCAGGTTCGTCTCGGCCTGATTCCGGTCGCCGGCGGTGAGACGACGTGGCTGCAATGGGACACGGCACGCTTCCCTTATGTCGCCCGCGTGGATTGGTCGAGTCCACGTGCGCCGCTCACCGTGCTCGTGCAAAACCGCGAGCAGACCGAACAGGTTCTCCTGGCCGTCGATCCCCGCACGGGCGCGACGACCGAACTGCTGCGCGAGACCGATTCAGCGTGGCTGAATCTCGACCATGAAAGCGCGACGCCGCGGTGGATGAAGGACGGTGCACGTTTCCTCTGGACCACCGAACGTCGCGGCACCTGGCAGATCGAACTGCGCGACGCGTCGGGCAATTTTATTCGCGAGCTTACCCCGCCCAGTTTCAGTCTGCGTGCACTGGTTGGCGTCGATGAAGCAGCCGGCAACATCTTCGCTCGCGGCAGTCTCGATGCACGCGAGGTTCATTTGTGGCGATTCACACTCGCCGGCGGGCCCGGCACGCAGCTCACGCGCGAGCCTGGCCACCACGACGCCGTCGCCAGTGCCGACGGGCGGCGGCTGGCGCACAGCTTCGATCGCTTCAACGGCACCTTCGGCGTGCAGGTGATCGATGGGAACGGGCAATCGCTCGCCGTGCTTCGTTCAGTGGCCGAGCCGCTGCCGCACCGGCCTACCACGGAATTGACGCGCACGAAAAGCGCCCCGGTATTCGACGCTGCCATCACGCGGCCCCGCAGCTTCGTTGCCGGCCGGAAATATCCCGTGATTTTGTCCGTCTACGCTGGCCCTACATCCAAGCGGGTGAACGCGGTCATCCGCGATTATCTGCCCGATCAGTGGATGGCCGATCAGGGCTACGTCGTCGTTCGCCTCGACGGCCGCGGCACGCCTTGGAAAGGCCGCGACTGGGAGCGCGTGATCAAAGGCAACTTCATCGACACCGCGCTCAATGACCAGATCGCCGGCCTCCAGGCGCTCGCCGCTCAATTCCCCGAACTCGATCTCTCGCGCGTCGGCGTCACCGGGTGGTCATTTGGCGGCTATTTCGCCGCCATGGCCACGATTCGCCGGCCCGACGTCTTCCGCGCCGGTGTCGCAGGTGCGCCCGTGATCACTTGGGAAAACTACGACACGCACTACACCGAACGCTACCTAGGTTTGCCGCAGACGAACCCCGACGCCTATCGTGTCAGTAACGTGACCACCTACGCGAACGAGCTGCGCCGACCACTCATGCTCATTCACGGCCTCACCGACGATAACGTGTATTTCCAGCACACGCTCCAACTCGCCGACGCGCTCTTCATGGCAGGAAAATCCTACGAACTGTTGCCCATGCTCGGCACGCACATGATCAGCGATCCGCTCGTGCGCCTGCGGCGAGAGCAGCGCATCATGGAGTTTTTCAGTCTGAATTTGAGAGGCGCACCGTAGCGCAGCCTCGAATCAGCGCGTTGCTCGTATCGCCGCGGACCATTCCTCGTCATTGAGCGGGAAAACCGGCCGCACGAAAGCCGTGGGCAGTGATCGTTTAGCCGGTGTCACTGGCCGTGCGGTGAAGCGCACGAGTTCAAAGTCAGCGTGCTGCCACCACACGTGGAACGCACCCTGCGCCACCACTTCGCGTGGACGAGGGTCGTCTCCGGCGATCCACCGGCGAGCCCACCCCGCACCGGAGACCTGCTTCAGCTCGACACCGGAATCGGCCAAGTAGTCGAAGAAGTTGTCGCCTTCGGTCCCGCCCTCCGCACGTCGCCGCAACGAGCCGGGAAACAGTTGCCAGCCAATGTAGCCGAATGGAAGTCCGACGATTTCCGGAACCTGCACTCGGCCATCGCGCAACGCTTCCTCGGCCAACGAAATCGCCGCCCAACGGGTGTCGGTTTCGGCTTTGAACTCCGCCACGAAACGAGCGTGGCACCCCACCAGAACGAGAGCAGCGGTGATCGCGCCGGTCGTCCGCCACCATGGCCGACGCGGCACTGCCAAAGCGGAGTCGGGGGCCGCCTCGATCGCGAGAAATCCAAAGACGAATACGTCCACGAAGTAGTAATCCCAGACATCCCGTCGCAGGCATACCAACACCAAGGCCGCGAATCCACCGGCACAATGCATCCACCGCAGCCGCACGGCATGCGTCAACCAGCCCAGCGCCCCGACGACCAACAATCCGCGAAGGTAGATCTGCCCGGCATCGCGATACCGGCTGTGCTCGAAGTAAACGCGGTCATGCCATTCGACGCCCCACCCCAGCCAGCCGACCAGGATCGCGACCGCAGTCCACTGCCACCATCGCGCCATCCGCCATCGGGCGCCACTGCCCCACGCGGACAGGCCCGCTGCGCCGAAAAATACCACGCTGCCGATGCCCGCGAGTTCCATCGCGCGGCCCGCACGCAGATTCTCCCACATATGAGCGGTTACCGAACTCTGCGCGTGCGTGCGGTTCATCAACGTCAGCAACAGGAAATACGTTGCGACACCGCCGGCCCACACGGCAACCGGAGCCATCGTTCCGCTCCGCTGGCCCCTCCATCGTTCCCATGCGGCAATCAGCGGCAGTGCGCCCCATGCCGCCGCACTTTGTCGCGTGGCCAGCGCCACGATCCAAACACCCAGGAAGAGCCTCCACCACCCTCTCTCCGCCGCGACTATCGCCAGCAACAGGCAGGGTAGCACCAATGACATGCCAGTGTATTCCACCATCTTTCCGAACACCGTCGGTATCGTCAGCGCGATCAGCCCCATCGCACCGCACCATCCCCAACTCAGGTGGCGCGTCCGGAGGAGCCACATTAGCAACGCGATCGTCACTCCAGCCAGCACCGCTTGCACTCCCTGTGTCGCGATCAGGAAACTGCCCGTCACGCGCCAGACTAGAGCCGACAGCACAGACAATCCCGCATTCCACGGTTCCAGCCAATCATCGGTCCATGGGCGATTGCGCTGCAGCGTCTCGATCACCGAGCGCAAGTAGCCGAAATCATCGTTCATCGCCACGACCCCAGGCGGCAGGACCGCCCACCACCATCCCGCAAATGCCGCCGCGAATCCGGCCACCAACGCCACCCGGATCAAGCGTTCGCGGTGTGCCGCAGCAGTCACCGTTCTCACTCGTGTGCGTAGCGCGGCACCGTGGCGGGCCGGCCGTTATCCTTGGCGCCGAGTTGCAGAATAAACGGCGCGGCAATCTTCGCCCACTCGGCCGGTTTCACGTAAGTCGCGGCGTCGTCCGCCCACGCCTGCCGCAGCATGTCGGTGTCGATGACCCCGGGATTCAGCGGCACCGCCGCCATGCCGGCCGGCAATTCCTGCGCGAGCGCCTGCGTGAGACCTTCGATCGCAAACTTGGAAGCGCAATACGGCGCGACGTCCGGCGACGTGCTGCGGCCCCAGCCTGAGCTGATCGTGACGATGGTGCCACTGCCGCGAGCGATCATGTGCGGCAAGAAGTGGCGGATGACCGTCGCGACGCCTTTCACGTTCGTGTCGATCAGCCGGTTGAACTCCTGTGCCGGCACTTTCCAGAGCGGCGCGGGAGTGTTCATCACCGCGGCGTTGCAGATCAGCACATCCGGAGCGACATCCGGCCCGCAGAGCTTCGCCGCCCAGATCGAGACCTTGGTTTCGTCGGTCACGTCGACCACCGAAAAATCGTGCGGCGCCGGATGCGTGAAACGCAGGTCGAGGATCTCCGAACTCCGTCCGCAGCCCGCGATCGTATGCCCGTTCGCGATATACCACTCGGCCAGCGCGCGGCCGAGACCCTTGGTGACGCCCGTGATGACGATGAACATGCCCGCAGCTTTAGGCGGGAAGCGCCGCGCGAAAAGCCCAATCAACCGCCCGCGGCACCGCGGGACTGCAGGCGAACCTTATTGAGGCCGTTCTTGCGGCACGCATCCCAGGCTGCCGTCAGGTAGCGCAAGGGCGTGTTTTCATCCGAGCGGATCACGATCGTGATGTCTTTGGTGATGCGCCCCACTTCGGCCATCGCGCTCTCCAGTTCCTCCAATTTCGCGGTCCGGCTGCGCGCACCAATCTGCACGGTGTATCCACCTTCCTTCGTGATGGAGATCGTCACCGAGTCCTTGATCTCGCTCTTACCGGCGGTTTCGACCTTGGGCAGCGTGAGGTTCATCGTCGCAGCCGAACGAAACTGCATCGTGACGAACGCGAAGAAGATCAACATGACGAGCACGTCGATCAACGGCACGAGATTCATCTCGGGCCGCTTGCGGCGACGGGGCGACAGACCGCTCATGACTGCTGGCGGTGGCGGCTAAGCACGCGCTCGAGGAGCACGTCGATTTGCACCGCGTAATTCTCGATCTTGCGCTGGAGATATCCACCGCCCACCAGCGACGGAATCGCGATGCAGAGACCGATGACCGTCGCGGAGAGTGCGAGCGCCACGCCCTTGGTGAAGGCCACCGGGTCAGGCAGACCGGTATCCGGAGAAATTTGCGAGAACACCTGCAACAAACCGCTGACGGTGCCGGTGAGGCCGATAAGCGGCGCGGCGGCATAGATAACGTCCAGGTAGGGCACGCCACGCTCCATGCGATTAACCTCGAGGCGGGCGAAGGCCTTCACGGCGTCCGGGTCATCCTTGTGTTGGTCGGCATAGTCCAACACCCGCGCGAGCACGGAGTGCTTGCCGCCGGCGTAGGGCTTGTCCTGAAAAACCGCGTCGACGAGATCATCGGGAAGAACGGCGGCCTTTCGCAGGGCGTAAATGCGTTCGCAGATGATGAACACTGCGGCGATCGAGCAAAGAGCGAGAGGATAGATCAGGAGGCCTGCGCCCCGGAAGACGTCGAACATGGGAAGAATTGGAGTGAACCGGGCAGTCAGACTCGCACAAGCCGGAAAAGGTTCATCTTTTCGCCCGGGAATCTTCCTATGACGCCCGCAACGTCAGCCCGGTTGCTGTTCAGCGGCGCTTCCGCAAGTCCGCGGCGAGGCGCTCGATCTCTCCTTCGACTTGACTGCCCTTCGCCACTCGCAGCGTGCGCCGCGCGCGATCCAAGGCATTCAGCGCTGACGGAATCTCGCCCCGTCGGCGCAAGCTTTCCACGAATGGCTGCACGACCTTGTCGAAGAAGTCGATCCCGGCCCCGCTTCCGTAGGTATCAAGCAGCCTTTGGTAGGTGCGAAACTGGGTGGGAATGTCGTCGGACTGCAGACTGCGCTGCAAAATCTCGCCGGCTTGCTGGTAACTGAGATCGACGCGATTGCCTTGGTATTTCTTCACCAACCGTTGCTCCTCGACGGTCGCGAGGCTGGTCTCCCCGCGTTCGCGGAGGCTGGCGACCAATTGCCGACCCAAGGCGATCTCGAGATCGGGGTAGCGAGCCAATGCGACGGTCGCCTCGCGGATCGTGCCCTCGCGTTCGCGCAGGTCGGTGCCGGCGGCCCGCTGGGCGGCAATGAGCATCTGCCACGCGCGAAGGTTGCGACGTTCGCGATTCACGGCCTCGCGCGCCGCACGAACCGCCGCGGCAGCGTTGCCGGCCCGCAGGTATTCGCCCGCAAAGGCGGTGTGGATTTCCGAGAGCTGGTAGAGCGGCAGCGCCCGGAAGCGCTCGGACACGAACACCAGTTCATGGTCAGTCATCTCACGCCACGTCTGCGGATCGCGAACGAATCCGGCGACAAACTTTTGCTCCGCGTAGCGCCCGGCATCCATCACCCATCCATTCGGCGAGAGGAAACCAAACCACGCGTGGCGCCCATCGAGCCCCGCGCCGCGAAACAGCAGAGTCGGCGTGCCCCGCGCCTTGCCGACATTGGCGGCGAAATACGCCTGGTCGACGCAGATACCGCCATCGCGCAGAATCGATTGCAGCGTGTAATCGCGCCCCGGCCACGAGAACTGGTTCTGCGCGACGCGATCCTTGCGGTAGCGAATCATGTCGTAGGCTTTGGCGAGCTCCGAGAGCGGCGGCGTGACATTCTGCCGGGCCCAGACGAGTTCCGCAAACGGCGTGCTCGTATCGACGACGAACTTCAGCTCGCTCGCGGCGAGACGCTTCAGTTTGTGCGCCGCAATGTTGTTTCGATCGAGCTTCGTCCGGTAATCGAACGCCGCGACCGGCTCCGGCAGGCGCCGCGGCAACAGCGTCGCACTCACCTGCCCGTGCGGCCAATCCGGTGGCGGCGGCGTGTCGTAGACGACGGCGATGGCGAGCGCGAGCGAAGCGTAGTCGGCGAACAGCGCCGCGTTCGCGGTGTGCAACTTTTGGAGAATCGTGAGGACAGCGGATGGATTGTCCTGCTCCGAAATCGTGGCGAAAAACTCCTGCGAGAACACGACGTTACCGACGAGCCAGCGCTGCAGCTCCGGCGTGAGATCCCCACTGAGCGAGCCGGGCGGCATCGCGTAGTTGAGCGGCATGTTCGCGTGCGCACCGCCGGCCGCCTCGACGGCGTTGATCCAGTTTTCCAGCGCCTGCTTTCGCGTCGTGCCGAACAGCTGCGCCCAACGATAGAGCAAATACCACGGTGCCGCGCCGGCCGGCTCACGCTCGTAGGCGGCGAACGCCGCGGCGCGCAACGTCGGCACCGCACGCCCCCAGCCCTCGCGCGACGCGGAGGCGACGAGTGCATCCAAACGTGCCGCGGACGGTGGGCGGGCGAGTTCGTCGGCGAGGATCGTGACGTCTTGCGCGCGGGCGAAGGGCGCGACGAAGGCCACGCAGAAGATCGCAGAAAGGAGAAGCCACGCCGCGATGGCGGGAGGAGCTTTATGCCCCGACGTTGCACATCGTGAGCCGCGCGTCGGGGCGTAAAGCCCCTCCCACCCGCTTCGCGAGCTCGATAGTAGGGCCGGCTTCAGCCGGCCCGGGCTGCGCCGCGTTCGCGTGCTGGGCGAGCGAACGGACGCGGTGCTGGGCCGGCTGAAGCCGGCCCTACGGCCGAAGGCGAAACGCGCGGCGAGGAGCACGCGCGCAGCAAAGCGCCCGACTTCGCGTGCGACAACAAAAAGCCCGCCGGAGCGCGGCGGGCTGAAGGGTTTCACGGACCGGTGCCGGCGAACTGTGGTTTCGATCTGTAGGGCCTGACCTTGTGTCAGGCCTCGGCTCGACGCGAGGTCGCGCCCTACAGTTCGGAAACCTACCGGTGCGGCTACGACGACACGCCGGTGTCGGCGGTCGGCGTCTTCTGTTTGAACTCGAGTTTGTCGCCGTTGCGGACGACGAGGATCGGGTCGCCTTCCTTGACGTCGCCACGGAGCATGGCCTCGGCGAGCGGATCTTCGAGGTAGTGCTCGACCGCACGGCGCAGCGGACGCGCGCCGTATTTCTCGTCGTAGCCCTTCTCGATGAGGAGGAGCTTCGACTCGGGCGAGAACTCGAGGTGGATGTTCCGCGCGGCGAGGCGCTTCACGACCTTGTTCGTCTCGATCTCGACGATCTTGATCAGCTCTTCCTTGCCCAGCGGCTTGAAGACGACGAGGTCGTTGATGCGGTTCAGAAACTCGGGTTTGAAGACACGCTTCGCCTCCTCGAGCACCTTTTCCTTGAGTTTGTCCTGATCGTGGAAGTCCGACTTGACCGCGGCCGCAAAGCCCATGGTCGTCTGATTTTGGATCAGCTTCGCGCCCACGTTGGTCGTCATCAGGATGATCGTGTTGCGGAAATCCACGGTGCGACCGAGCGAGTCGGTCAGGCGGCCGTCTTCGAGAATCTGCAACATGAGCTGCACGACGTCCGGGTGCGCTTTTTCGATTTCGTCGAAGAGCACGACGGAATACGGGCGGCGACGCACGGCCTCGGTGAGCTGGCCGCCTTCCTCGTAACCGACATAGCCCGGAGGCGAGCCGATGAGGCGCGAGACGGAGAACTTCTCCATGTATTCGGACATGTCGATCTGCACGATCGCGTCCTGCGAACCGAAGATCTGCGCAGCAAGCTGCTTTGCGAGTTCGGTTTTGCCGACGCCGGTCGGTCCGAGGAACATGAACGATCCGATCGGACGGCGCGGGTCCTTCAGGTCGGCGCGGCTGCGGCGCAGCGCGCGGGCGATGGCGATGGTGGCCGGGTCCTGGCCGACGATGACCTTTTGGAGTTCTTGTTCGAGAATGAGCAGCTTCTCGCTCTCCTTCTTCTCAAGGCGGCTGAGCGGAATGCCGGTCCAGTCGGAAACGACTTGGGCCATCATTTCCTCGTCAATGATGACGCGCTTCTCGTCGCGGACCTTTTTCCACTCCTCGATCATCTGCTCCTGTTTGGAGCGAAGCTGCTTTTCCTTGTCGCGGAACTTGGCGGCCTCTTCGAAGTGCTGGGCGGCGATCGCCTGCTCCTTTTGGGCGCAAACTTCGTCGATCTCCTTCGTCATGCCTTCGATTTCCGGCGGGCGGTTGAGCGAGGTGATGCGCGCGCGTGAACCAGCCTCGTCGAGCACGTCGATGGCTTTGTCGGGCAGGAAGCGGCCGGTGATGTAGCGGTCGGAGAGCTTGGCGGCGGCCTCGACGGCTTTGTCGGTGAAGGTCGCCTTGTGGTGCTCCTCGTATTTGCCGCGAATGCCCTTGAGGATGATGATCGTGTCGTCGACGGACGGCGGCTCGACCTTCACGTTCTGGAAGCGGCGGTCGAGCGCGGAATCCTTTTCGATGTATTTGCGGTATTCGTTGAGCGTCGTCGCACCGATGCACTGCAACTCACCGCGCGAGAGCGCGGGCTTGAAGATGTTCGAGGCATCCATCGCGCCTTCGGCAGCGCCGGCGCCCACGATCGTGTGCAGTTCGTCGATGAAGATGATGACGTTCCTCGAGCGCTTGATCTCGTCCATGACGGCCTTGATGCGCTCTTCGAACTGGCCGCGGTATTTCGTGCCGGCGACCATGAGGGCGAGGTCGAGCGTCACGACTTTCTTGTCGGCGAGGATTTCGGGGACGTTGCCCTTGGCGATTTCCTGCGCGAGGCCTTCGACGATGGCGGTCTTGCCGACGCCGGCTTCGCCGACGAGCACCGGGTTGTTCTTGGTGCGGCGGCAGAGGATCTGGATCACGCGGCGGATCTCGTTCTGGCGACCGACCACGGGGTCCATCTCGCCCTTGCGGGCGAGCTCGGTGAGGTCGCGACCAAACGCTTTCAGCGCGGGCGTCTTGACCTCCTTCTTGTCCTCGGGACCGGAGCGCGAAGACGACGGCTCTTCGCCGCCACCACCGCCGGCGCCGGCCGCGCCAGCACCGCCCGCCCCACCCTCGCCGCCTTGGCCGGCGGAGAATTGCGGATCGAGCTCACGGAGGATTTCGTTGCGGGTGCGTTCGATGTCGATGTCGAGTGACTTCAGCACGCGCGCGGCCACGCCCTCGCCTTCGCGGAGCAGGCCGAGAAGGATGTGCTCGGTGCCGACATAGGAATGGTTGAGGGCCTTCGCTTCCTTGCCAGCGAGCGCGAGGACTTTCTTCACGCGCGGCGTGTAGGGAATGCTGCTGGCGGGCGTCTTGGTTTCCTGGCCGGTGCCGACCTGCTTCTCGACCTCGCCGCGAACGGTTTCGAGGTCGAGGCCCATCTTCTGCAACACGCTCACGGCCACGCCCTGGCCGAGCTTGATGAGGCCCAGCAGGAGGTGCTCCGTTCCGACGTAATTGTGGTGGAAGCGGTCGGCCTCCTTGCGAGCCAGCGCGAGCACCTGTTGGGCGCGCGGCGTGAAATTGTTCATAGGTTCCATGTGGGCGTTTCGAAAGGGAATCGGTTACTTGGTTGCGTTACTGAAGTCCGGACCGGGCAGTTTGGCAAATTCGCTGCGCAAGAGTTCGCCGCGAAGGACGTCGCGCTGGCCGGCTTCCATCGAGCCTTTGACGGTATTCTGGATGTGGCCGGGCTGGCACTCGATAAACAGGCGGTCGACAATCGCGCGCTGCGTATCGGGGAAGATGCCGAGGTCGATGCCAAGACGGATGAGCGAGAGGAGGTTCATCGCCTCGCCCGAATTCAGCAGAAAACCGTGCTGAAGGATGCCGTAGGCGCGGCCGATCTTGTCGAACAGTTTCGTCTGCTCGCCCTCGAGGAGTTTTTCGCGGGCGTTCAGCTCCTGCTCGATGATCGTATTCAGCACGCCGGTGAGGTGCTTGATGATGTCCTCTTCGGTTTCGCCGAGCGTGGTCTGGTTCGAGATTTGGAAGATCGAGCCGCTCGCGTCCGAGCCTTCGCCGAAGAGGCCGCGCACGGCCATGCCGAGCTGGTTCACGGCGCGCACGACCTTTTCCATCTGCCCCGAAATCACGAGCGCCGGAAGATGCATCATGGTGGACGCACGGATGGCGGTGCCGAGGTTCGTCGGGCAAGCGGTGAGGTAGCCGAGTTGCGGGTTGAAAGCGTAGTCGAGGTGCTCCTCAAGCTCGGTGTCCAGGCCGTCGATGGTGTTCCAGACTTTCTTAAACTGAAAACCCGCGCGCAGAACCTGAATGCGCAGGTGGTCCTCCTCGTTGATCATCACGACGCAGGACTGGTCCTTGCTGATGACCATGCCAGCTCCAGCTTTCGCGTGACTCAGTTCGCGACTGATGAGGTGGCGTTCGACGAGGATCTGGCGCTCGAGTTCGGAGAGGTCTTCGACCGCGACCGCGAGGCCGCGCTTCATCTGCGGGAGCGACGAAACCGCTTGAAGGCACGCGCCGAGCACTTCGCGGCGCTGCGACTCCTTCGCCCAGCCGGGGAACGGCATGCGGGCGAGATTTCGCGCGAGGCGGATGCGCGTCATGAGGACGACGGCACTCTTGTTGGCCGAAGGGTCGGTCAACTCGGAAGGCGCGGCGATGAGGTCGTTGATCTTCATCTCAGTTTTGCGCCTGGCGGGATTTTTTGCCGACGGCTTGGCGGACTTGCGTGATTTCATCGCGGTAACGCGCGGCGTCTTCGTAGCGCTCGGACTTGATCGCTTGGTCGAGCTCGGTTTCGAGCTGCGTCAGGCGTTCGTAGAGCGATCGCCGCTCGATGGCCTTCTGCGGGGTCTTGCCGATGTGCGAGACGCCCTTGTGCATGCTGTCGAGCACGGGCTCGAGCGTCTCGGCGAACGCCTCGTAGCACGCCGGGCAGCCGAAGCGGCCGGTCTTCTTGAAATCCTGCTGGGTGAAACCGCAGGCCTCGCAACGCACGTCGCCCCGCGGCTCCGGGTTGAGCGAGGCTTTGAGCAACAGGTCCGCGAGCGAGAAGCCGCTGGGATCGGTAACGCCCTTGGCCTGCGCGCACGCCTCGCAGAGGTCAACCTTGTGGATCTTGTTGTTGACGATCTGAGTGAGGTGGACCGTGGCGGGTTTGGAGCACAGGTCGCATTTGAGGGAATTGGCCATGAAAATTCGTGGAGGTGACGAGGTCAGCGCCGGGCCCGCCAAACTGACGCCGGTTATCCGGTGGAGCGCCATCCGCTGACGATTGTGAAAATGCCCAAACTCATTCGGGAAGCAAGTGCGCAGTCCTCCGCGCGTGCGGCATCATCGCGCGCAACGCGAGCCGCGGAAATCGGGCCCGCACCCGCCTCCGGCTCAGATGCGGACACCCTCGCGCGTCACGCGCTGGCGGAACTCCGCGAGCAGTCGCTGGGTGACCGGCCCCGGTTTGCCGGTGCCGATGACGCGGCCGTCGAGCTTCACGACCGGAATGACCTCGGCGCCTGAGCCGGTGAGAAAACACTCGTCCGCGCACCAAACGTCGTAGCGCGTCATGTTTTGCTCCACGATCGGGATGTCGAGAGCGCGCGCGATGTCGAACATCGTGTCACGCGTGATGCCCTTCAACGCTCCTTGGCTGGCGGACGGCGTGTAGATCGTGCCCTTGTGAACCGTGAAGATGTTATCGGCGGTGCACTCGGCGACGTAGCCCTGGTCGTTGAGCATGATGGCTTCGAGCGCCCCCGCCTGCTTCGCCTCGATCTTGCCGAGGATGTTGTTCACGTAGTTCAGCGACTTGATCGTCGGCGGCAGCGCGGCGGGGTTGATCCGGCGCGTGGGCACCGTGACGATGGCGAGGCCGTTCTCGTAGTATTCCTTCGGGTAAAGTTGAATCGTGCTCGCGATGATAAACACCGTCGGCTTCGGACACAGCCACGGCGCGAGGCCGAGATCGCCAGCGCCGCGCGTCACGACGAGCCGAATGTAGCCGTCCGTCAGGTTGTTTCGGCGGCAGGTCTCGCAAGTCGCCTCGATGAACTGCTCGCGCGTCAACGGCAGGTCGAGCAGCAGGGCCTTGGCGGAATACTCGAGTCGTTCGATGTGTTCGACGAGCCGGAAGACGTTGCCGCTGTAAAGCCGGATTCCTTCGAAGATGCCGTCGCCATAAAGTAGACCGTGATCGAACACCGACACCTTTGCGTCGGCCGAATCCACATACTTACCATCGAGATAAACGATCATGTTTCGCACCATGCAGTCACGCGTCACAAAGGCGAGAATGGGCTTGCGGTTATTTTTTCCTATGACTCGACTCGCCGCTTCTCCGCTATGTTTTCTGGCGATCGCCGCAATCACGCAGGCTTCACGCTCATCGAGCTGCTCACGGTCATCGCCATCATCGGCATCCTCGCTGCGCTGATTTTCCCCACCGTCGGCAAAGTGCGCGAAACCGCCCAACGCACCGTCGACGCCAACAACCTCCGCGAGATCGTCAAAGCCGCGCAGCTCTACGCCGCCGATAACAACGACCGCCTCCCCGAGCCGCAATCGATCGCGACGCAATATCCCGGTCTCGGCCAGGGCCCGTTCGCGTGGGCCGGCATCCTCGCGCAGCGCGGCATTCTCAAGGACCCGACGTTCTACTTCGCGAAAAACGATCCGCAGTTCAACGGCACCTACCCGGCCGCCATCGTCAGCGCCACGAGCAACACCACGCTGGACGCCACCTTCAGCACCAATCGCGTGCTCTCTTTTGAATTCGTCGGCGGTCTGCGCATGAGCGACGGTCCGACCGTCCCGGTCGCCTTCACCCGCGGCCTTCTTACCACCGGCCTTTGGAGCGCCGAAAACGGCGTCTACAAGGACGCCGGTGGCCACATCGCTTTTCTGGGCGGCAACGTCCAGTTCTACCCCAACACCAGCGAGGCCGCCAATCAGCTCACGCTGAACAACGGTCAAAAGGGCAGCAACGTGCTGCAGGCTCTGCCCTTCAACCCCACTGCAGCAAGCAATCCGAGAGTCTACGCGACGCCTCCGGCTGGAGTCGGCACCGTTGCCGGCACCCCCGCCGTGCGCGCCTCGTAGGCGATTAGTCAGCACAGACCCGCCATTGCTTTCGGCTAAAAACAAAAGCCCGGCCCGCACAGGCCGGGCTTTTTTTCTTCCCCGGACGGGCCCCGGACCTACCGTGCGGCTCGGTGAACATCCTCCGTGCGGGGCCGCAACGGGGTGTCGTCCGCCTTCCGTTTGAGCGTGGCAACCGCCATACTCTCCATTTCTCTTTGTCTCCACTCTCCCTTTCCCTCCCCTGATGTCCGACGCCCCCACTTTTGTCATCGGCCACAAGAACCCCGACGCCGACTCGATCTGCTCCGCCGTGGCCTACGCGGCATTCAAAGAGTCGCGCGGCGAAAAAGGCTATGTTGCCGCCCGCTGCGGCAACTCGAATGCCCGCATCGATGCCATCCTCGCCCGTTTCCGCACGCCGCTCCCGCTCTACCTCGCCGACGTTCACCCACGCGTGGATGACGTCATGGTGAAGGATGTCCACCGCCTGCCGGAAAACTCCACCTGCGCCGAGGCGCTCGAGTTTATCGACCGCTTCAGCCACCGCGTCGTCCCCGTGGTCGACGCCACGCAAAAACTCGTTGGCACCATCAGCACTCCGGCGCTCGCGCACGCCTTCCTTCCCCAAATCTCCGAGCCCAAACGCATGCGGCTCGTCAACACCGACCTAAACTCCGTCGCACGCACCCTCCGCGCGGAAGTCGTCCATCTCGGTGACAACGCCGATCAAGTTGAAGAACTCTACGTGCGCATCGGCGCGATGGACATCGCCTCGTTCTGGCGCCTCTCGCAGGCCGAGGGCATTCCCGCCGAGAAATCCGTGATCATCGTCGGTGACCGCTCCGACATCCAGCAGCGCTCCATCGAACTCGGCGTGCGCCTCCTCGTGATCACCGGCGGCAAGCGCGTCCATCCGTCCATCGCCGACGCCGCCCGCGCGCGCGGCACGACGCTGCTCATCAGCCCCTACGACAGCGCCACGACCGCCTGGCTCATCCGCACCGCCAGTCGCCTCGCGCCGGTCATCGATCGCAATTTTGCCACCGTCAATGCCGACAGCCGTCTCGCCGACGTTCGGCGCAAAGTCGGCGCGTCCGCCGCGCCCGCGTTCATGGTCCTCACCGACGACGGTCGCCTCGCCGGCATCCTCACGAAAACCGACATGCTCAAACCGGTGCCGACGCGCCTCGTGCTCGTCGACCACAACGAGCTCACTCAAGCCGTCCCCGGCGCTGACGAAGTCACGATCACCGAAATCATCGATCACCACCGCTTGGCCCCGATGGCCACGCCGCAACCCATCTTCTTCCTCAACGATCCCGTCGGCTCCACCTGCACGATCGTCGCCGACCTCTTCCGCCGCTACGGCCTCAAGCCCACGCCCGATCTCGCCGGCCTGATGATGTCCGGCCTGATCTCCGACACGCTGCTCCTCCAAAGCCCGACCTCGACTCCGAAAGACGCCGACATCCTCGCCTGGCTCGAATCGCACGCCGACATCAAAGCCAAGGCCCTCGCCGAACTCATCTTCAGCTCCGGCTCCGTCATCCTCGCGAGCCCGCCCGCCAAGGTCGTTCGCTCCGACTTCAAGATCTACGACGAGGAAGGCGTGCACTTCTCCGTCTCGCAGGTTGAGGAACTCGGTTTCGACAACTTCTGGGCGCACGCGAAAGAAATTTCCGCGGCCCTCGGCGAACTCCGCGACGCCGAGAAACTCACCTTCGCCGCGCTCCTCGTGACGGACATCAACACGCAGAACTCGCTCCTGATCGTGAAAGGCGAGCCCGAGTTCATCCGCAAGATCTCCTACGCCCACGTCGAGCAAGACGAGATCTTCGACCTCCCCGGCGTCGTCTCCCGCAAAAAGCAACTCATCCCCTACCTCACGAGTTTGCTGCGGGAGATGCGGGGGTGAACGACTATGTCCTCCGACGACTATTTTCAATGCCGGCTCCGCCATCACCATGCGGGCTTCCTGAAATTGCTCGAGCTCCATGACGCAAAAAATCCCGCCGAAACATTGAAGGCTTACGCGCGCACTCTGAAGGAAGACCTCGTGAGTGACGTAAAGCTCGCTCGTGCGTCAGACCTCAACGGGCGCGAGTCTCACGCATATCGAGCAATGCACGCCACGAGCTGCTGGTTAGGACCACTCCTCACGCACAATCCCTCAAATCCGAAATGGGGCCGTGCGGTAGCAACTGCAGAAAACGAACTCGCGTTAGGCATCTCGCGCATCCGGTGAAGACCACATAAGTTCGACACCAAACTGCCCCCCCGCCGCACAGCGCGATCCCTTAAGCCACATAACGATCCTCCAATTGAAGCAGGAAATTTTCCGCTCTCCGTCCGCGAGAGGCGCGAATTAAATGCCTACATGATCCGCCTTCGTGGAGTGGAAGAAGGAAATCTCGCGCCGCATGCGCGAAATGGATGCCGGAAGGAAAGTCACGCTCGCCGAACTGAAATAGCGGATGGCGAAAGCGCCTTGAGTCGTCCTCCTCCGAAAAACCGGTTGCCGCGATCAACTTTCCTCGCAGAGTCCGCCTTGTGAGCACCGCCGAAATCATCACCGAACTGCCCAAGCTCAGCGCCGAGGATCGGCGCGCGCTGGTCCGTCGTCTGTTCGAACTCGATCCGGCGCGCGAGGACCTCGAGTTGTGCGCCCAAGCCGCCGACGCGGCCCTCCAACAACTCGACCAGCTCGAAAGTCAGGACAATGCCCGTCCCTCGTCGCGGTGAAGTCTGGTGGGTGGACCTGGGGCTCGCGGCAAAAACGCGGCCCTGTCTGCTTCTCACCGATTATCCGCAGGGCGACGAGTTGATGCTCGTCACGGTCGTCCCTCACACGACGGCGCTGCGCAACACGCGCTGGGAGCTTCCCGTCCCCAAGCCATTTCTCAAACCCGGTGCGTTCCATCTCCAGCAGCTCCTGTCGATCCCGGTGATTCGTCTCGAACAGCGTATCGGTGCACTGACCGACGCCGAGTTGGATTCCGTCGGCACGCGATTCCGCGAATTGCTCCAACTGGGCTGACTCGCGCCGCCGTTTCAGGTCAGACTCCCGCCGTCAAACTGCGCCATTGCATCCCGGCGGCTCGCTGCGCAACGTGCTCCCTCTATGTCCGCCGAGAACACGTCACCCGCCACGCCAGCACCCGCTCCCAGCGATTTTGTCCGCGACATCGTCGCGCAACACGTCGCCGAGCAACGCTACGCGAAGATCGTGACGCGTTTCCCGCCCGAGCCCAACGGCTACCTCCACATCGGCCACGCAAAGTCCATCTGCCTCAACTTCGGCATCGCCCGCGAAAACAGCGGCCAGTGCAATCTCCGCTTCGACGACACCAATCCCGTCAAGGAAGACGTCGAATACGTCGAGTCCATCACCGCCGACGTGAAGTGGCTCATCGATGGATGGGCCGACCACTGCCTCGGCTTCAAGGCCAAGGGCGCCACGCCGCAGCTCCAGACCGTCAACGGCAAACCCGACTACTACCTGCCGCCCGTCGATTCTGCGCAGATCGCCTCACACCTTTCCGGCGACAAAACCGAGCCCTTTCACGCCTCCGATTACTTCGAGCCGCTCTACAATTACGCGCTCGAACTGATCAAACGCGGCAAAGCCTACGTCTGCGACCTCACGCCGAAGGAGACCGACGAATACCGCGGCGCACCCGATAAGCCCGGCCGCAACTCGCCCTACCGCGACCGCTCCATCGAGGAGAATCTCGATCTCTTCAAGCGCATGCGCGCCGGCGAATTCCCCGACGGCGCCCGCACGCTCCGCGCGAAGATCGACATGGCCTCGCCCAACGTCTGGCTGCGCGACCCGCTGCTCTACCGCATCCGCCACGTTGCCCACCACCACGCCGGCAGCGGCTGGTGCATCTATCCACTCTACGACTACGCGCATTGCCTCAGCGATTATCTCGAAGGCATCACGCACAGCGTCTGCACGCTCGAGTTCGAAGTGCACCGCCCGCTCTACGACTGGATTCTCGAATCGCTCGAACTCCCCCGCCCGCTCCCGCACCAATACGAATTCGCGAAACTTAACCTCGCCTACACGCTCGTCTCGAAGCGCAAGCTCCTGACGCTCGTGAACGAGAACGTCGTCACCGGCTGGGACGACCCGCGCATGCCCACGATCTCCGGCCTCCGCCGCCGCGGCATCCCCGCGCCCGCGCTCCGCGAGTTCGTCACCAGCGTCGGCGTCACGAAGGCCGACTCCGTCACCGAGGCCGCCGTCTTCGAGAACATCGTCCGAAATTACCTCAACGGCACCGCGCATCGCCGCCTCGCTGTCCTGAAGCCGATCAAGATCGTCCTCTCCAACATCGCCGCTGGCGACGTCGTGCTCTGCGACGCCACGAACAATCCGCAGGACGAAACACCCACGACGCGCAAAGTCTCCCTCACGCGCGAGGTCTACATCGAGTCCGACGACTTCGCCGAAGTTCCGCCGCCAAAATATTTCCGCCTGAAACCCGGCGGCGAAGTGCGCCTGAAATACGCGTGCATCATCAAACTCGACGAAATCGTAAAGGACGCCACCGGCGCGATCACCGAGCTGCGTTGCACCGCCGACCTCACGACGCGCAAGGGCGAGCCCAACGCCGACCGCAAAGTCAAAGGCACGATCCACTGGGTGAGCGCCGTGCGCTGCATCGACGCCGAGGTTCGCCTCTACGATCGCTTGTTCACGGTCCCGGAGCCCGCCGCGGAAGAGGATTTCCTCAAGGTCGTGAATCCGAAGTCGCTCGAGACCGTCACCGCCAAACTCGAAGTCTCCCTCGGCACCGCGACGCCCAACGAACACTTCCAGTTCGAGCGCCTTGGTTACTTCACGCTCGATTCGAAGGACTCGCGTCCCGACCACCTCGTCTTCAACCGCACGATCACGCTCAAGGACACTTGGGCGAAATGATCCGCCGGATCGCGTAATGGACCTCCCGCAACTCGACGCTATCGAAGCGCGCGTGCTCGGCGCGCTTATCGAGAAGGACCTGACTACGCCGGACTACTATCCGCTGTCGCTGAACGCGCTGGTCAACGCGTGCAACCAGATCAACAACCGCGAGCCCGTCATGGCGCTCGGCGAGCCGGACGTCACCCGCGCACTCGACAAGTTGCGCGACAAGCGCCTCGCCGTCGTCATCACCGGCGGCGATAGCCGCGTGCTGAAGTTCGCGCACAAGGCGCGCGAAGTCTTCGAACTCTCGCGCGCGGAGGTCTCCCTACTCTGCCTTCTGTTGCTGCGCGGTCCGCAAACCACCGGCGAACTCCGCGGCCGGAGCGGCCGCATGCACGAATTCGCCGATCTCGCCGACGTCCAGACGACACTCGGTCGCCTCGCCAATCGCGACAACCCCGATCAACCCGCGCTGGTTACGCTCCTGCCGCGCGCGCCCGGCACCAAGGAGTCGCGCTATGCGCACCTGCTCTCCGGCGAGCCCGCCGCAGCGCCAGTCGTGCCGGCCTCCGACACACCAGTCCCCGTCGCTCCGCTTTCGTCCGACACCACGCGTTTCGCGCAGCTCGAAGCCGACAACGCCGAACTGAAGCGTCAGCTCGCCGAACTCCGCCGCGACTTCGACGACTTCCGCAAGAAGTTCGAGTAAGTAGCGCCGGCTTCCAGCCGGCTTTCGCTGAGTGCCGGCTGGAAGCCGGCGCTACGTCTCGCTACCGCGGCGGACGCCCGGTCACTCCCGAGAGCACCGGACTCACCGCCGCGAGCGGCCGCACTTCGACGGTCAGTCCGTGCGCGAGACCGGGACACTGTTTTGCGATCTCGGTCGCCTCGTCGAACGATTCCACCGTCAGCATGATGTAGCCGCCGACGACTTCCTTGGCTTCAGCAAACGGCCCATCGGTCACACGCCCTTCCACACCCGAAACCAAGCGACCTTCGAGCGCGAGCGGCTGGCCGTGCGAGACCTTCTTGCGCGCGGCTAGGCCGTCATACCAGTCATTCCATTGCCGGGCCAGCACCGCGCGGCCCTCCGGGGTGAGATGCGCATGCGCTTCCGGGCCGGCGTTGCAGAAAAGCAGCATGTAGCTCGAGACAGGCGTGGAGTTCGTGGACATGCCCGCGGAGTCAGCGCCCGCTCACGAACAACGTCAACCGCTCCGCGACGAAACCGGGGCTTCGTCGGGCGTCGGCGGCTCAAAGCGCGCGCGAAACACGTCCCACGCTGCGCCGTTGATCTCCAACACGCATCCACCCGCTTCCGTGCGAGCGAGGGTCCTCGCCCGCGCCACCGCATCATCGCACTCCACGAGATAGAGCATGGCGTCCGCGCCCATCTCGGCGGCGCGACGGCGCGCGTCGTCTCGCTCCGCTCGCGTCCAGAAACCCCAGTCCAGAATCACATCGCGTCCGTGTGCGACCACTTGTGCCGCCTCCTGCCACAATGCCTCCGTGATCTCACGCGCAAACGTCGTGAACTTTTCTTCCGGAGGATTCGTGCCATGCCGCGCGACCATCTGCTCGTCGTGTCCCAAGATCACAGCGTCGCGCTCGACCGCGAGCCGGCGAGCGAACGTCGTTTTGCCGCACCCGGGCAGACCGCACAACAGGTGCACCGTCGCTTTCCTTCGTGTCGGCGCAGTCTCCGCGTTCATCGCCCGCATCGGAGCAGAACTCGCCGTTCTGTTCGAGGTGGAACGCGTTGACCTCAACGCGTTCTCGTCCGTGCGCGTCGCGACCGACGCGCTCCGCCCTCCACTTAAAACGGTTCAAAACGTCACCAGACCTTGTGCGTGCACCTCGCCGCCGCTGCGGACCGCAAAATTCGCCGCGGCCTCGCGCGTGCGCTCCACCGCGACCTGCACCGCCGCCACGCTTGGCGATACTTCCTTGAGAAACTGCATCTCGACGTGCTTCGGGCGCACCGGCATTGCCTGACGGCTGAGCGCCGTCTGCAGGCAATCGAGATACGCGGTGTTGTTCAGGTGCGCGTTGCCGTCGAAATCCGCATACCGCAACGAAACCTCGGTTGCCGCGACCGTCGCGCTCGGCGCTTCGTAGCGCGTCTTGTCGAGATCCGGCCGAAACATTTCCGCCTGTCCCACGGGGAAGCGGTCCGCGAGTTCCGCCGGCACGCGCGTTAGCGTTTTCGTGCGCAGGTTGATGTAGAGCCAGAGCGACGACGCGCGGAGCACGCATTCCTCGCCGCAATAGAGTCGCAGGTCGCGATAGCCGCGAAAGCCGCGGATGCCCGCCGACCACGTCACGAGCTTCACGCGCTCCTCGTAGCGCGGATAGCGCGTGATCTCGGCCGCGATGCGATTGAGCACCCAGCTCTCGCCGAGCGTCGTCATCGCCTTCGCGCCGAGACCGAATTGGTCGGCGTGCTTGATCGCGCCCTCTTGAAGCAGCTTGAACACGCCGCCAAGCGTCAGCAGCTGATCGCGGTCGACGTCCCAGTAGGACACCGCGGTTTCGAGAATATAGTTCTGACTCATTCGAAATTCACCACAGGATGGGGACGATGCCAGCGTCCGAAATGTTGGCATCTTTGGTGATGAGAGTGAGCCGGTGAACCTTCGCCGTCGCCGTAATGATGCGATCGAACTGATCGCTGTTCGGCAGTTTGAGCGACGGCGCTGCAATCGCGATCGGCAACGAGATGGGCAACACCTGCACATAATCGAGCAGATGACCGAGCACGGTAGTCGGATTGCCCGTGAACGAGATCCGCCCGATTTGAAGCAGCAGACCAATCTCCTGCAGCGTGACATCCGAAATGGCGAGTTGCTCGTAGGGCGTTACCGCCAACGTGCGCGCCGCTTCCGCACCCAGACGGTCTTCGTCAGTCGCAGCCCAGAGGAAGGCGTGGGTATCGAGGAGGTATTTCAGCCGAGATTTCACAATGACGGCTTCCAGCCGCCCTCAGGCAATGTTGGCTTCGTTAGGTCTGCATGGAACGAAATCTTTCCGCGAGCCGCCCCGAGCAGGGTGTTTCGCTGCCCGACGGCCGTGAAGATGAACTCACCTTCCTTGTCGCGGATGCGCACAGTGCCGCCCTTGCGAGCCTTCGCCTTGAACGTGCTGAAATCTCGCAGGAAGGTGCGGACGTTGGTGGTCATGCCAGCAGCCTGTCTGACAGAGTAGATTTCGTCAAGCAACGGAGCCGACTGGGCGGCCACAGGCACGCGCAGCACTACGCCGCGAACTTCTGCAGGCGCGCCAGCACGCGGTCTTTGCCGAGCACGCGGAAGATGCTCGTGATGCTCGGGCCGGCATTGGTGCCGGTGACGGCGAGACGGGCGATACCCTGATAGTCGCCGAAACCGAGTTGCTTCGACTCGGCGAGAGCCTTGAGCGCGGCTTCGATCGCGGCATCGCTCGAAAAATCCATCGCAGGCAGCGCGGTGATCAGCTCGGCGAGGCGCGCCTTCGGGTCGCCCTTGGCCATGAGCTTCTCCTTCACCTTCGCGTCGACCGGGAAGTCGTCGGTGAAGAAATAGACCGTGTAGGCCGCGAGTTCGTCGATCGACTTAATCTTCGGCTGCGCGAGCAGCATGATCTCGTTGAAGTAACTGGCGTCAGCGCGCAGGGCGTCCGCCTTCGCCGACGCTATGGCGGATGCTTCGGCTTCCGGCCTCGCAAAGTAGGCCTTCGCCTGCGCGAGGAATTTCTCCGCCGGCAACTCCAACAGATACTGCATGTTGAGGTTCGCGAGTTTCTTGTGATCGAACTTCGCGCCGCTCTTGTTCACCGCGGGTAAATCGAAGAGGCGCACGATCTCGGGGACCGTCAGCTTCTCGCGATCGTCGCCCGGGTTCCAGCCCAGCAGCGAAATGTAGTTGACCAAGGCTTCGGGGAGGAAGAACCGCTGCTGGTATTCTTCGATGAGCGCGCCCTTGTCGCGCTTCGACATCTTGCCCTGGCCCATTTCGGGCGACTTCAGGATCAGCGGAATGTGCGCGAAGATCGGCGGCGTCACGCCGAAGCCTTCGTAGAGACGCACGTGTTTGCTCGTGTTCGAGAGGTGGTCCTCGCCGCGAATGATGTGCGTGACCCTCATCGTGATGTCGTCGACGACGTTCACGAAATGGAACACCGGGTTGCCGTCGGAGCGGAAGATCACGAAGTCCTCGTCCTCCATGCGCTCGACGCGACCGCGGATCTGGTCGTCGATCACGACCGGATCGCTCTTCACCTTCTCGACCTCCTTCTTGCGGTGGTCGTCGAAGACCTTGTAGCGCTCGCCGAGCATCTTGAACCAGATCGCGCCGTCCTTCTCGTAGGCGCGGCCGTTCGCGAGGAGCTTTTGTTTGTATTCCTCGTAGACGGTGCCGCGCTGGCTCTGCCGATACGGACCATAGTCGCCGCGCTCGCCGACGCCGTTGGCGTTCGGACCCTCGTCCCAGTCCATGCCGAGCCACGTCATGCTGTCGTAGATGAGGCGAAGGAACTCCTCGCTGTTGCGGGCCTGGTCCGTGTCCTCGATGCGCAGGATGAACGTGCCGCCGGTGTGGCGGGCATAGAGCCAGTTGAACAGCGCCGTGCGGGCGCTGCCGATGTGGAAGAAGCCCGTCGGGCTGGGTGCGAAGCGGACACGAACGTTCGACATAGGAAAAAATGGAGAACCACGAATGGACACGAAGGAACGCCAATTTCCAAGCCCGGAGGCAGGCGCGCCAACTCCGGTTTTCGCAGATTCGTGTTTATTCGCGTCCATTCGTGGTTCCTTTACTTGGCTCGCATGCCCGCTCCGCTGCCGCTCGATCCCGCCGAATTCATCCCCCGCTTCGATGCTGTCGCGCGCCGCGCTGGATTAGTTGCCGAGCAATTCGGCGAGATCCACGGCTACGCGCTGAATGCCTACACCAAGCTCGCGACGCCCGACGCTCCGCGCCTCTACGTTTCCTCCGGCATGCACGGCGACGAACCCGCGCCGCCCTGGGCCGTGCTCCGGCTCGTGGAAAGCGGCTTCTTCGATGCGCGCGCCTCGTGGTGGATTTGCCCGATCCTGAATCCGACCGGCCTCGCCCTCGGCAAACGTGAGAACTTCGCCGGCGTCGATCTCAACCGCGACTACAAGCGGCCCGCGACCGCCGAGATCAGCGCGCACGTTGCCTGGCTCGAGCGTCAGCCGGACTTCCACGCGACATTCTGCCTCCACGAAGACTACGAAGCAGCCGGCTTCTATCTCTACGAACTGAATCCCGACAACCGCCCGACACTCGCCGATGTCGCCCTCGCCGGTGCGGCGCAACACTGTCCGATCGAGAACGCCGCGATCATCGACGGTCGCGAATCGGTTGCGCCCGGCATCATTCGCCCTGTGAGCGATCCGCTGCTGCGCGAACAATGGCCCGAGGCCATCTATCTCCGCCACGAGCACACGACACTGACCTACACGTTCGAGTCGCCCACCGCACTGCCGCTCGAACAACGCGTCGCCGCGCACTGCAGGGCGCTGCGCGCGTCGGTCGCGGAGTTGCTCAAGCCGACTTAGCCACGAACACGCGTTCCACGAACGCATCGATCAACCGCTGCGCCTCCGCGGCCGGCAACGACATCCGCCGCTCCGCAAAGCGCGCGAGATCGGCCGGCCACGGCGCTGTCAGCAGGTAATCCATGTGAGCCGGCCGCAAATCGATCGCCGCGCAATGCAGCGCCTGACGTGTCAGCGGCAGCAACGCGCTGTGCCGCGCGGTCCAGCCGTGTTCCGCAAACTCGAGATAGAGCGTCGGGTCGGGCCCGTAGAGTTTGTCGCCGACCACGCGCCGACCGAGCCATTCCGCGTGGGCGCGAATCTGATGTTTGCGACCGGTGAGCAGTTCGATGCCGACGATGGTGTAGCCACCGCGAGCGAGGAGCGGGTGAAAAATCGTTCGCGATTCCTGCGCGCCTTCCGAACCGGAGGCGACCACCCGCTGCTTCACCGTGACGTTCGCAGTCGGATCAGGGCCGAGTGGCTGGTCGACTGCGAGGGATTCACCCAACTCACCTTCGAGGATGGCGACGTAGGCCTTGCCGATGAGCCGTTTGCCGACCGCTTTTTGCAGGCGACTGCCGGTGGCTTCATCTTTCGCGAGAACAATCACTCCAGAAGTCTCACGATCGAGCCGATAAACAAATCGGATGGTTTGCATCCCCATGCCTTCGCGCAGCGCCCCGGCGAGGCTCGACCACGGTCCGTTTTTGGACGGGTGGACGACGAGCCAGCCCGGTTTGTCGATCACCAGCAGGCGCTCATCTTGGAAACGAACCCAGCCCGGCAGATCGGCCGGATTTACGAGCGGCGCCTCGGCCGGCGGCAGCGGTTGGTCGTCAAGCGGGGACATGCAGGAACGTTCAAAATTATTGTGTGTTATAACCGACACCGCGAGGTTGCCTCCACGCCGGCTTGGGCTATCCGTGTGCGTGTCGAATGAAGCACTTTCCCACAAGGAAAGAATGGCCGGCCCAAGCGGGCGGCACCGTCGACAAACTGCACACCGCCGAGAGGGACTCGGCCGTCGTGCTTTTCCCCAACCAACAAAGGATACCCATGAATAGCTCCAACGGCTCCCACGAAGTAATCGTTACCGGCATTCACCTCGAACTGACCCCGTCCCTGAAGTTCTACGTCCGAGAGAAAATGGAGCGATTGTTTCGACATGAGAGCCACATCGTGCGCGTGAAGGTCGAACTCGAATGCGACCGCCAGCATATCCGCGACGATAAATTCATCGCCAAGGGCCACATTCAACTCCGCGGCCCCGACATCAACGCTACCGTCTGCTGCGAAGACTGCCACAAATCCATCGACCTCCTCGTCGACAAACTCGACCAGTCGCTGCGCAAACGCCACGGCATGGCGAAGGACAAGCGCAACCACCCGCATGCCGTCGAATGGCACGACGTCACGCTGCCCAAAGCCATCTAACCCACGTCTCACTTTTCACTCTCTTCGAGCCCGCCACATCCGGCGGGCTTTTGTTTTCGGCCTCCACTCGCCCTGCATCGCCAATAGAAATCACAACGCGGTGCGCACCGTGACTAATGGTCCGAACGGAGTAAGCCTTTTCGGTTTCCAAAACGTCGCGGCCGGGATTTCTATGACGCGACCTCCCCTATGCCCGGCACGCTCCCCCTCTCCGGACACGATCTCACGCTCACCCGCCTGCGCCGTGCCATCGCCCGACGCGAAAAAATCGCGCTGACCGCCGACGCCCGACGCCGCATCAAAGCCTCGCGCGCCATCGTCGATCGGCTGCACGACGACCCGGCGCCGCACTACGGCATCAACACCGGCTTCGGCGTCCTCGCGCACAAGCGCGTGCCGTCGGCCGATCTCGAGAAACTCCAGGAAAACCTGATTCTCAGCCACGCCGTCGGCGTCGGCGACGAAGTGCCCGCGGAAATCGTCCGCCTCATGCTGCTGCTCAAGGTCAACGGCCTGGCTGTCGGCATGTCAGGCGTGACGCGACAAGTCGTCGAGCGCCTCATCACGTTCTACAACGCCGACGCGCTGCCCATCGTCTACACGAAGGGGTCGCTCGGCGCCTCCGGCGATCTCGCGCCGCTCGCGCACCTCGTGCTCCCGCTGCTCGGCCTCGGCGAAATGATTTTCCACGGCAAGCGCCAGCCCGCCCGCGCTGTCCTGAAGCAACTCGGCCTCGCTCCGCTGAAACCGCAATCGAAGGAGGGCCTCGGCCTCATCAATGGCACGCAATTCATGTCGGCCTACGCCGTGCACTGCCTGCTGCGCGTCGAGAATCTCCTCAAGACCGCTGACATCGCCGCCGCCACCACGCTCGAAGCCGCGCGCGGCAGCGCCGCACCGTTCGACGCCCGCATCCACGCCGCGCGTCCCCACTCCGGCCAGCGCGACGTCGCGCAAAATCTCCGCACGCTGCTTACGAAATCGGAGATCCTCCCGTCGCACGCGCACTGCGAGAAAGTGCAGGACCCCTACTCGCTGCGCTGCGTCCCGCAGGTCCACGGCGCCGTGCGCCTCGCCTTCGCGCACGCGCGCAGCGTCGTCGAAACCGAAATCAACTCCGCCACCGACAACCCACTCGTCTTCGCGAACGGCGACGTGATCAGCGGCGGCAACTTCCACGGCGAGCCGCTCGCGTTCGTCCTCGACTACCTCGCCATCGCCACCGCCGAACTCGCGTCGATTTCCGAGCGCCGCATCTACATGCTGCTCCACGGCGACACGATCGGCGACCTCAAGGTCCCGCGACTGCTCATGAAAGACACCGGACTCAACTCCGGCTTCATGATCCCGCAATACACCGCCGCCGCACTCGTCTCCGAAAACAAAGTCCTCGCGCATCCCGCGTCCGTCGACTCGATTCCCTCGTCGCTCGGCCAGGAGGACCACGTGTCGATGGGCTCGATCAGCGCGACGAAGCTCCTCGAAGTCGTGAAGAACACCGAAACTGTCCTCGCGATCGAGTTCATGTGCTCGACCCAGGGGCTCGAATTCCTTCGTCCGCTCAAAGCCGGCCGCGGCGTCGAAGCCGCCTTCGCCGCCGTGCGCCAAGTGATTCCTTTCGCCCAAGCCGACCGTCTTTTTCACGACGATGTCGCCACCGCGCTCGCCCTCGTCCGCAGCGAAAAACTCGTCACCGCCGCCGAAAAAATCGCCGGAAAACTCCTCTGACCATGCCGCCCGTCATCCTGAGCGCAGCGAGGGATCCAGTCACACCCGCACCGCCTGTCCTCTGGATTCTTCGCTTCGCTCAGAATGACAGGCATCGGCTAACCAAACGCGTTCGCACACGCCCCATTCGCATCCGCCCGCCATGCCCGCCCGCCATTCCGCAATCCGCATTCCGAAATCCGCAATCTCGCGTCCGCGCGTGGTTCGCGCCCCGCGCGGCGCCGAGCGCACCTGCCAATCCTGGGCCGCGGAGGCCGCACTGCGCATGCTCCAGAACAACCTCGATCCCGAGGTCGCCGAACGTCCCAACGACCTCGTCGTCTATGGCGGACGCGGCAAAGCCGCGCGCAACTGGGCCTGCTTCGACGCGATTCTCGCCACGCTGCCGAAACTCGCGCCGGACGAAACGCTGCTCGTCCAGTCCGGCAAACCGGTCGGCGTCGTGCGCACGCACGTCGACGCCCCGCGCGTGCTGCTCGCCAACAGCAACATCGTGCCCGCCTGGGCAACGCAGGAGCGCTTCGACGATTTCGAAAAGCGCGGCCTGATGATGTATGGCCAGATGACGGCCGGCTCGTGGATCTACATCGGCACGCAGGGCATCTTGCAGGGCACCTACGAAACTTTCGCCGAGTGCGGCCGCCAGCATTTCGGCGGCTCGCTCGCGGGACGCCTCTGCGTCACCGGCGGCTGCGGCGGCATGGGCGGCGCCCAGCCGCTCGCCATCACGATGGCCGAAGGCACCTGCCTCATCGCCGACGTCGACAAATCCCGTCTGCAAAAGCGCGTGCACGATCGCTACCTCGACGAGATTGCGCCATCGCTCGACGAGGCCATCGACCGCGCCGTCCTCTACGCGGAACATCGCAAGGCGCTCAGCGTCGGCGTCGTCGCGAACATCACCGATCTCCTCGAACGTCTCCTCGCGCGAAAAATCTCCGTCGACGTCCTCACCGATCAGACGAGCGCGCACGATCCGCTCGTCGGCTACGTGCCGGTCGGCTACGACCTCAAAGCCGCCGCGAAGCTGCGCAAGACCGACCCGAAAAAATACCAGAAGCTCTCGCTCGCCTCGATGGCTCGCCACGTGAAGGCGATGCTCAAGCTCCAGCAGCGCGGGGCGAAGACCTTCGACTACGGCAACAACCTGCGCCAGCACGCGCTCAACCAAGGCGTGAAGCGCGCGTTCGATTTTCCGGGCTTCGTGCCCGCCTATATTCGCCCGCAATTCTGTCTCGGTCGCGGGCCATTCCGCTGGGTCGCGCTCTCGGGCGATCCCGCCGACATCGCCGCGACCGATCGCGCGATCATGGAACTTTTCCCCGCAGACCAGGCGCTTCACCGCTGGTTGAAAATGGCCGGCGAACGCGTCGCGTTTCAGGGTCTGCCTGCGCGCATCTGCTGGCTCGGACTCGGCGAACGCCACCGCGCGGGCCTCCTGTTCAACCAAATGGTCGCCGACGGCCGCGTGAAGGCACCGATCGTCATCGGACGCGATCACCTCGACTGCGGCTCCGTCGCCAGCCCGAACCGCGAAACGGAAGCGATGAAGGACGGCTCGGACGCCATCAGTGACTGGGCGATCCTCAACGCCATGGTCAACATCGCGAGCGGCGCCTCGTGGGTCAGTTTCCACCACGGCGGTGGCGTGGGCATCGGCTACAGCCAGCACGCCGGACAAGTCATCGTGGCGGACGGAACTCCGGAAGCAGCGCGGCGTCTCGAACGCGTGCTCACGAACGACCCGATGATGGGCGTGTTTCGCCACGCCGACGCCGGCTACGAGCAAGCGCAGCAATGCGCCGAGCGCTTGAACGTGCCGATTCCGATGGGAAACGAGTGACTCGCACGACTCGGCTGTAGGGCCTCACCTTGTGTGAGGCCTCACGTTCTCGCGCGTGGCATTCGCCACGCTCGCTCCTCAGGCTCGACACAAGGTCGAGCCCTACAAAGATCAACACGGCCACTCCCAGAACGATGCGCCCCATCCCCCACCTCACTCCCGCGAAATGGCCGGCCGATCTCCCGCGTGCCCGTTTCGCGTCGACGTTTCGCACCGATAACCCCGATGGCTGCCAGATCGCGTTGCTCGGCATCCCCGATGACCGCGGCGTCTGGATGAACAACGGCCGTCCCGGGGCCGCGCGCGGACCAGCCGCGTTTCGCGAGGCGCTTTGCCGTTACGGCGCCGCGGAGCCCGCCGCCGGCGAACTGCCGCGCGTGTTCGACGCGGGCAACGTCGAAGTCTCCGACTCGCTCGAGGAAACGCACCGGCGCGTCACCTCGATCACCGGCGCGCTGCTCGATGCCGGCCTATTCCCGATCGCGATCGGCGGCGGCCACGATCTCACGTATCCGTTCGTGCGCGCCGTGGCCGCACGCTTCCCGAAGCCCACCGGCGTCTACTTCGACGCACACCTCGACGTCCGCGAAACCACCGGCTCGGGCATGCCGTTTCGCCGACTCGTCGAGGATTGCGGCGTGAAACACCTCCACGTGCACGGGTTGCGTCCTTTGGTGAATTCACGCGAGCACTTCGGCTGGTTCGCCTCGCACGGCGGCATCACGCATCCCGACCGCGCACGCGTTTCGTTGCCGCGCGCGAAACACCTTTTTGTCAGCTTCGACCTCGACGTGCTCGACGCCGCGCAGGCCCCCGGCGTGAGCGCACTGAATCCTTCCGGTTGGTCGGTCGCCGACGCCGAACGCTGGGTGCGCGCCTGCGGAGCGAACCGCACGGTGCGTTGCTTCGACATCATGGAGCTGAACCCCGCGCACGACGTCGACGGCCGCACCGCTCGCGTGGCCGCGTATCTCTTCCTGACCTTTCTGCTCGGCTTCGCCAAGCGGTGAACGGGTAATACCCTCTTGCGTGTCATTCTGAGCGCAGCGAAGAATCCAGTCATGCGCGCAGCGTCCGTCCTTCTGGATTCTTCGCTGCGCTCAGAATGACACGCTGAGAAGATGCCTTCCCTCCTCATCCGCAACGCCCGTATCCTAACGCTCGCGCTCCCGGCGCAAACCGGCCCGCGCCGCGGCAAGCTTCTTCGCGAACTCGGCGTTATTCCCCAAGGCGAGGTGCTCGTGGTCGACGACAAGATCGCGGCCGTCGGCCCGAAAGTCGAAGCCCCTGCCGATGCGCAGACGATCGACGCCGCGGGCCGCGTGCTGATGCCGGGCTTCGTGGATTGCCACACCCACGCTTGTTGGGCCGGCGAGCGGCTCGACGAATGGGAGAAGAAGCTCAACGGCGTCCCCTACCTCGAAATCCTGAAAGCCGGCGGCGGCATTCACGCCACCGTGCGCGCCGTGCGCGAAGCCACGCAGAAGCAACTCGCCGCCAGCCTGCGCGAGCGCCTCGGCCAGATGCTCCGTGGCGGCACGACGACAGTCGAGGTGAAGAGCGGCTATGGCCTCAACACTGAGGCCGAGCTGAAAATGCTTCGTGCGATCCGCCGTGCCGCGAGCGATTGGCCCGGCACGGTCGTCGCCACCGCGCTACTCGGCCACGCGGCCGAAGGTAATGTCGACGACTACTCGCGCATGGTCACGAAGGAGATGCTCGCGGAGGTCTCGCGCGAATTTCCCGACATTGCCGTCGACGCGTTTTGCGAAAAGGAAGCATGGACCGTCGAGGCTTGCGTCCGCTTCTTCGAAAAAGCGCGCAAGCACCATCCGATCCGCGTGCACGCCGATCAGTTCAACTCGCTTGGTATGATCCCCGAAGCGATCCGGATGCACGCACGCAGCGTCGATCATCTTGAGGCGTCCACCAAGGCCGACCTGACCGCGCTGGCCGAATCGAACACCTTCGGGGTGATCCTGCCGTGCACCGGCCTGCACACCGACCAGCGTTTCGCCAAGGCCGGCTTCTTCGCCGATCGCGGTGGCGCTCTCGCCCTCGCCACGAACTACAATCCCGGCTCGTCCCCGACGCACTCGATGCCGCTGGCAATCGCCGTCGCCGTCCGCTTCTGCGGCCTGTTACCGGCCGAAGCGATCACCGCGGCGACCTACAATCCGGCGCAGCTCCTCGGTTACAGCGACCGCGGCTCGATCGAAGTCGGCAAACGCGCCGACCTGCTGTTGCTGCACCACAAGGACGAGCGCCAACTCGCCTACGAACTCGGCGGCAATCCGGTGGACGTGGTGGTGTGCGGCGGTGCGGTGGTTCAGTAGGGCCGACTTCAGTCGGCCCAGTTCGGCATCCATTACTCTCGGCCTTCCCGCAAGCGGAGACCATCCGGGCCGGCTGAAGCCGGCCCTACTCAATACCCGGCGGCTTCGTAAGGCCCCTGCCCCCGCCCGTAGATCAGGATCAGGCGCTCGAAGGTGCACACGAGGCGGCCGTCGTGCGTCTTCGCGGTCGTTCGGACATGGATGATCCCCTGACCCGGGCGTGACTTGGATTCGCGCTTCTCGATCACGGTCGACTCCGCATAAACGGTTTCGCCCGCAAGCACCGGGGTGTGGAATTTCACGTTCTTCCACGCGAGGTTCGCGACGATCTTGGAAAACGTCTTCGTCATCATGCCGGTGAGCACCGCGAGCACGTGCGTCGGATTGATCGGCAACGGTCCGCGGTCGAGCTGCCCGTGAAAATGCTGATCCGTCAACCCCGGCGTCTGATCCAGTGACCGGAGGGTGTGTTGAACGCTCTCGTCGGCGGTGAACGTTTTGCCCGGGCGATGCTCGTAGGTTTCGCCGACAACCACGTCGTCGAAAAACAAGCCCATGCGCTCGAGAAACACTCCCGGCGCGACTTCAAGGTGTGAGGCGTGGCGGTTCATGGCGTGAGTAGGGCCGGTCTGAGACCGGCCCAAGGCATTTCGAAGCGGTAGTGATGAGGAAAAGCGAAAAACATCGCTGGTGACGGGTCTCCGTGAGCCGGTCAGAGACCGGCCCTACTCAGTAATTCAGCCGCGTGAAATCATCGTGGCCGGTCCGCGCGATGAGCGCATCCCAGACAAGAACCGCGACAATTTCGCCGCGCTGGTTGATGCCGTGCGTGCGCACCTTGATGCGACCCGCGCGCGGCGTGTCGACATGGTTCGCGTGTTCGAGAATTTCCGACTCTGCGTAGAGCGTGTCGCCACCAAAGGTTGGCTTCGGCAACGTGATCTCGTCGAAGCCGAGCAACTGCACGCGTTTCGCGAAAGTCTTCCACGTCATCCCGAGCACCACCCTGGTCGTCAGCGTGGAATCCATCAGGCACTTCTTCCACTCGCCGTGCGCCGCGAACTGCTCGTCGAAGTGCAGCATCTGCTGATTGAGCGTATCGAGGCATTCGTCGCGCCCGTCCTGCTGCGAAAGCGTCAGGCCGGGTCGATGCTTGAATTTCTGGCCGACGGCAAACTGTTCAAAATCGAGGCCGAAGCGTTCGCGGAAGCGCTGGTCGCCGACTGGCACGTAGGCAGAAAACGAGCTCATGGAATCAACGGGTTGCTCGCGCCAGAATACGCTGCGCGGACCGATACATCGGCACATCGATCATCTGTCCGTCAATTGCCGCGACGTGACCTTGGGCCGCTTCGAATGCGCTGACGATGCGCTGGGCGCGCGCGATCTGTTCGGGGGCCGGTTGGAAGGCCGCCTGGATGGCCGCGCACTGTTGCGGATGAATCGCCAGCTTGGCACCGAACCCGAGCTCGCGCACGCGCGCGCATTCGCGCGTGAGTCCGGCTTCGTCGTTGAGCGCGATGAACGGCTGATCGATGGCCAGCACGCCCGCGGCGGTCGCGGCATGCACCACTTGTGTGCGCGGCCAGAGCAACGCGTCCCACGTCGGCTCGCCGCCCGTCTCCGCGGAGAGATCAAATCCGCCAAAGCCCAGCGCTGCGACTTGCGGCGAGGCTCCCGCGATTTCCGCCGCGAAGCGGACACCGAGCACGGTCTCGATCAGGCAAACGAGCCGCGGCTCGCCAAACAGTTTGCGCGCCGCCGTGTGCACTTCAGCTACCGACTCGACCTTGGGGAGCACGATTGCATCCACGCGCAGCGCGGCAGCATTTAGTGCATCCAAATCCGCGCGACCGTGCGCCGTGCGCAGGTCATTCACGCGAATCGCGGTCACGAATGGTGGCGCGCCCACTCTCCCATTCTCCTTCAACCAGGCGATTGTCTCGCGGCGCACCCGATCTTTCTCGGACGGGGGAACTGCGTCTTCCCAGTCGATGATGATGCCGTCGGCGCCGCTCGCGGGAACTTTCTCGAAGCGCTCGGGGCGCGTGCCGGGTGTGAACAGCAGCGAGGTGAGCCGTGGGTGCGACATCGCGCACACTGAAACGATTTTCGCCGGGCATGGGCAACAAAAAGCCGCGCCGCCCCGCGGAGTCGCGTCTCTCGTCCCCGGCCAGGGCGAAAACGGCAAAGGCCGCGCGACGAGAGCGCCGCGCGACCTTTGTTGGTGTTAGTGTGTTGGTCAGTGACGCCGTGAGGCGGTCAAATCGCGGTGCCGCCGCGCTCGCCGGTGCGGATGCGGATGCACTCCTTGAGTTCCTGGATGAAGATCTTGCCGTCGCCGACTTCGCCGTCCTTGCCCGACTTGGCGGCCTTGAGGATGGCATTGACGGTGATGTCTTCGAAGGCGTCGTTGCAGGCGATCTTGATCTCGATGCGCGGAATCAGATTCGGAATGACCTTCTGACCGCGCTGGAACTCGATCTCCTGCTGTTGGCCGTGGCCCGAGACGCGGCTGACGGTGATGCGCTCGATTTCAGCGTCGATGAGGGCCTGACGGACCTCGTCGAGTTTTTCTTCGCGAATGATGGCGGTGATGAGCTTCATGGTAGGGCGCTCCTTAGTTGAGGTTGTTGAGGCCGTAGCCGCGCTCGCCATGGAGTTCGTGGTCCATGCCCGCGCGCTCAGACGTTTCGCCGAGGCGAAGGCCGATGGTCTTCTGCACGAGGAAGCCGATGATGAGAGTCATCACGGTGGCAAAAACCACGGTGGCGCCCACCGCCTTCAGCTGGACGAGCAGCTGACTGCCCACCGTCCATCCGTCCGGCTTGGCCCAGGAATCGCGGATGAAAAACACGAGCACGATCGCGCCGATGATACCGCCGGCGCCGTGCACGCCGAACGCGTCGAGCGTGTCGTCGTAGCCGAGTTTGCTCTTCAGCGTGATGACGAGGTAGCAGCCCACCGCGGCGATGACGCCGAGCGCGAGCGCGCCCTTGACGCCGACCACACCTGCAGCCGGCGTGATCGCGACCAGACCCGCGAGAATGCCGGAGGCCAGGCCGAGCGAGGTCGGCTTGCCGTGGGCAATCGCTTCGATCAGCACCCACGTCAGCGCGCCCGTCGCGGCGGCGACCTGGGTCACAGTGAGAGCGCGCGCGGTGTCGAGGTTCGAGGCGACCGCCGAGCCCGCATTGAAGCCGAACCAGCCGACCCAGAGCAGGCCCGCACCCAGAAGCACCATCGTGAGATTATTCGGCGAGGTGGAGAGCTTGGGGTGACCGATGCGCGGTCCAATGAAAAGCGCGAGCACGAGGCCGGAGATGCCCGAGGAAATGTGCACCACCGTGCCGCCCGCGAAATCGATCGCGCCCATCTGGAAGAAGTAGCCGTCAGCGGCCCACACCCAGTGGCAGAGCGGCGCGTAGACGAAGAGCACCCACAAGGTGATGAAAGCGATCCAGCCGCGGAAACTGATGCGCTCCGCCACCGCACCGGCGATGAGCGCCGGCGTGATGATGGCGAATTTGCCCTGGAACATGGCGAACACGTATTCCGGCACACCTGAACTCATGATCGTTTGATCGATGCCGTTCAGGAACAGAAACCCGGGATTCCAGCCGACCAAGCCGCCGAGCACATTCGGGCCGAATGCCATCGAGTAACCGCACACGGCCCAGATTACACCGACCACCGCCATCGCGATGAACGAATGCATCATGGTGCCGAGAACATTCTTGGTGCGGACAAGCCCGCCGTAGAACAACGCAAGACCAGGAACCATCAGCAGCACGAGCGTGGTGGAGACGAGCATCCAGGCAGTGATGCCCGAGTCGACGGTCGGAGCGGCGGGTGCCGGCGGCGCCGCTTCTTGAGCGAGCGCGAGGATTGGCAAGGAGAGCAGCGCCGCAGCCGCAGCGAGCTTCCGGAATGGGTTAGTGTGTCTCATGTGTGGTATGGGGTATGTGACCCACGCGGCCTAACGCAGAGCCCGTGCCAACTGCGCCGCCGCCCGCGTGTCATCCGAAAAAAACGCGCGCACGGCGCGGGCATGTGCGACGAGCTCACTCAACCGCGAATGGACGATGCGGTCCGTTTTCGCAGCGGTGGCGGCGTCTTCCCTCTCGCTTCGGCAGAGATCGAGAGCCACGCGCGCGCGTCGCCGGACTGGCCGCGCGAGTTCGCAGATTGTCCGGCCGGACGCAGCGACTAGTTCTTGGACGGATCTTCTGGCTCGTCCGCGAGAAGCTTCAACTCCGGATCAAGCGAGCCGAGAATGAGACGCCACAGTGCCGGGCCATCCTCGGCTCCCAGGTTGTAGCCGGCCGGACCGGTCACGAACCACGTGTTGTGCTTCATCTCGTTTTCGAGCTGCCCCTGTCCCCAGCCGGCGTAACCGAGAAAGCCGCGCAACGCATAGCCCGGCTCCGCGACGAGTGCCGCGGCGCGCTCGGGATCGAGCCCGAACTGCAATTCAAATTCCTCCGCCTCCTCGCGCCAACGCCACGCCGTGAGAATCAATTTCTCCTTCTCGACCGGTCCGCCGGAGTAGAGCGGAACTTTGGCGAGCGGCCCGAGCGCGAAGTCCGCACTGATTTCGTCGAGGCGCCGGCGTAACGGCCGGTTGATCACGACCCCGAGCGCACCATTCGCGTCGTGCGCCGACACCAGCACGACGGTGCGGCCGAAATTCGGATCTTTCATCGCCGGGTGCGCGAGCAGCAGGTTGCCGGTGAGATTCGCTCCGGAAGTGCTGCGGCGGGCATTCATGGCGATCAGGACAGCATGCCGCGGCGGACGTGCCCTCGCGGCGCACGGGTCAGAGCTGGGTTATTTTCACGCCGGCATCGGCCAGGATCGGCGCGACGAACGGGTCGTTGTTGTAGTCGGAGTGATACTTGATTTCCGCGATGCCGGCCGCGGCCAGAATCTTCGCGCAGTTGATGCACGGATAATGGGTCACGTAAGCCGTGCAGCCTTCGACGCTCGAGCCGCGGCGCGCGGCGTCGGCGACGGCGTTTTGCTCGGCGTGCACCGTGGCCGTCTCGTGATTGTCGCGGATGCGGGAGACGTGCGGCGTGCCTGGCAGCCAGCCGTTGTAGCCAGCTGCGACGATGCGGTTGCGCCGCTCACCGCCCGTGACAATCACGCAGCCCACGTTCAGCCGCTCGCAGTTCGAACGCGACGAGATGAGCGTCGCCGTTGCCATAAAATACTCATCCCAACTCGGCCGATGGTCGAAACGATCGGTCGCTTCGGCGATGAGATCAATCGGGCTCAGGGGGGCCGACGCACGCGGAGCGGCGGCGGGTGCGGTAGGGTTCGGGCCAGCCTCCATACCCGCCACGCTGGCGTCGGTGCTCACGCTGGCAAGCCTCACCTGCGTCTTGCACGCGCCTGCCACACTCCTCAACCTGCCGCGAATGGCCTCCCTGCAACAACTCGCCGATTACTGCGACCGACGCACCCGCCGCTCGTCGTTCAAAGACTATCCCGGCGCCGTCAACGGACTGCAGGTCGCCAACGACGGCCGCGTCACGAAAATCGGCGCCGCGGTCGATGCCGGCCTCGTTCCTTTCGAGAAGGCCGTCGAATGCGGCATCGATTTTTTGGTCGTGCACCACGGCCTGTTCTGGGGCGGCGCGCAACCGCTGGTCGGCCCGGCCTACGAACGCTACGCGACGCTCGTGCGCGGCAACTGCGCGGTCTACTCCTCGCACCTACCGCTCGATGCCCACGCCGAACTCGGCAACAACGTTCTCCTCGCCCGCCAGCTCGGCCTGAAGCCGAAAGCTCGCTTTCTGCCGCACGACGACGAGTTCGTCGGCTGGATCGCCCCAAACAAGTTCAAGCGTGCGCAGCTTCGCAATCGACTCGAAGAACTCTATCCGCGCGTCGTCGCCCTCGAGTTCGGCTCGGCGCAGCCGAAGCAGATCGCTTTCTGCAGCGGCTCCGGCAACAGCGCCATCGCCGCCCTGCCCGCGACCGGCGTCGATACGCTCGTGACCGGCGAGTTGCGCGAAGAGTGGTTTAACTTCGCCCAGGAGCAGCGGCTGAACGTTTTCTGCTGCGGCCACTACGCGACCGAGACGCTCGCGGTGAAAGCACTCGCCGCCGAGTTGGCGAAAAAGTTCCGCCTGCCCTGGGAGTTCATCGAAACTGAAAACCCATTGTGAGGTAGCCACCACGAAACACACCAAACACACGAAAAGTCTCGGCCTACTCAGGCTCTCTCCTTTTTCGTGTGTTTCGTGTCTTTCGTGGTGACCCTTTAATGAAAACCTTCGCCATCCTCCACGGTCCGAATCTCAACCGCCTCGGCAAGCGCGAGCCGCACATCTACGGCACCGCGACGCTGAAGGACCTCGAAAAATTCATCCGTGCCGAAGCCAAGCGCGTCGGCGTGCGCGTGGTGTTCTTCCAATCGAATCACGAAGGCGCGCTCATCGACCGCATCCACGCCTTGGCCGACCGTGGCGTCTCCGGCTTCATCGTCAATTTTGGCGCCTACACGCACACGAGCATCGCGCTGCACGACGCGCTCAAGAGTGTCGCGCCGTTGCCGGCGGTCGAGGTGCACATCTCGGACATCAAGAAGCGCGAAAAATTCCGCCAGCATTCCTACACCGCCGCCGCCTGCATCGCCATGATCAGCGGCAAGGGTTTTCCGGGTTACATCGAGGCGCTGCAGTTGCTCGCGCAACGCGCCTGATCGCGACTGCGCCCGACCGCGTCGCCCCCCGTCATCGGTCATCCGTCCTCCGTTCACAGCTCTCTGTCTTCCGTTCTCCGTCTTCCGTAAATGGGCCAACACCTTCCTGATTTCACCGAACCGCGCTGGTTCGTTTGCCATACCAAGCCGCGGTGCGAAAAGAAATTCGCCGACCTGCTCGCGCGCGAAAAATTCGATCATTACATCGCGCTCATCGAGAGCGTGCGTCGCTACGGCACGCAGAAGAAGGTGTTTACCAAGCCGCTGTTCGCCGGCTACGTGTTTGCCCAGATCATTCCGGAAAAGAAGACGCGCGTCTACCAACAGGACCTGCTCGTGCGGGCGTTGCTGGTCGAAAACGAAGCGATTTTCCTGCGTCAGCTGGAGGACGTGAAAGCGGTGTGCGCCTCCGGCTTCGAGGCGGCCTTGCACCCCTTGATCAAGCGCGGCACCCGGGTGCGAGTCAGCGGCGGACCGCTCAACGGTCTCGAGGGATACGTGGACGACCCCGTGAACCCGAAGGGAATTGTGGTGTCGGTGGACGTGCTGCAGCAGGGCCTGCTGGTCCGGTTGCCGCTCGAAAGTCTCCAACCGCTCCCGTGACCCTCCGCCGCGCCATCGTCCCTCTTCTCGTCTGCTGCCTGCTCGCCACCGCGCCGTTCGCCGCGGCGCAGGAGCGTCCCGCGGAGCCCGAGGCGCGCAATCCGCAGGCGAATCCGACCTCGCCCGGCCTGCTCAATCGCATCCGCGGCCTCTTCGACATCGATCTGCCCCACCTCGACCCGCCCGGGACCTTTCGCGTGACGTTCAACCCGCGTTTTGGGGACCTGCTGCGTCGCGACTACATCCGGTTGCCCACCGGTGTGCGCTGGGCCGTCAACGATCAACTCGGGTTCAACGTGGAGGCTGAGGCCTACGCCACTCACGGCCTCGGCGGCGGCACCGGCAACTACGGATTCGGCATGCTGCGCGTCGGCGGCAAATACCTCCTTCCGCGCTGCCCGGCGGAAATTTATCAGACGAGCATCGGTCTGGAAACCGCGATCCCGGTCGGTTCGCCACCCTCCGATCTCACCGACGGCCACAACCACTTCTCGCCTTCGCTCGTCGTCGAGCGCCACGACCCCGGCTCCCCGCGCTGGACCCAGTTCGCCGGGTTCAGCGTCGACATCGTCACCCCGTCCGGCGTGAACGGCGATTTCGGCCTCAACACGCCGCGCGACGACTCCCTCTCGCTCACCAGTGGCGCGATCTACAACCTCGGTCAGGTCAAGTGGACGGTGCAGGGCACCTATACCACGACGGCGCTGATCACCGACGGCTCCCAACACTTCCTCACGATCCGCCCCAGCATGTTGTGGTTCGTGCCGCGCCGATTCACCTTCAACTCGAAGACGCAATGGATCATCGGCGTCGGTGTGCGCTCGACCTGGGGCCCCGACGGCTACGAATTCTCCACCGGCACGCGCGTGCGCGCGGAAATCACGTTCGGCCAGGCGCTGGAAAAAATCCGCGGCACGTTCGAACGCCGCCGCTGAGAGCCGCACCGGCGCATTCCGGAGTAGCGGAAAACGTAAGTTTTTCGCTCGTGCGAACAACGAAACGCTGACGCGTTCCGCTACCACGCGGCATGGCAACGCTGCTGCGCCGCGTCACGCGATCCGGTTGCTTGATTTCCAAAAATCCTCCGCGAACCACCGCCCCATCTCCGCGCGCGGTGTGCCAGCCTCCGGCCAATGGACCCGGTTCTCCAACTGCACCAACTCATCCCGCACGCGCGTGCCGGCACTCACCGTTAGAAGCGCAGCCACATCCAGCCAGTCAGATGCAGAGCCACGCAGGCGGCGAGCGCAGCCATGAAATCATCCGCCACAATCCCCCACCCGCCCGGCCAACGCTGCAGTCGCGCGATGCCGAACGGTTTTAGAATGTCGAAGACGCGAAACCAGCCGAAGCCCACCGCGAGCACGATCCACTCCGGCCACACGCCCGCGAACGCCCGGGCCGCACCGAGGTAAACCAGCGGCATCACGACAAATTCATCGAGCACGACCTCCCCCGGATCATCCTTGCCGAGGCGTCGCGAAGCCTCGCCGGTGAGCGCGACCGCCACGTAGCTCGCAAGCAGCGTCACGACGATCGTCGTCGGCCAAGGCACGTGCCGAAAAAACAGCAGTGAATAGAAAACACCCGCTGCCGCGCCCCAGGTGCCCGGTGCCGGCAGGCGCCGCCCCAAGGGCCCAAGTGTCGCGAGCGCCACGACCACCTTTCCCGGCAACGCGCCGGCCCAGCGCGGCTCGCTCCAGCGCATCAGTCCATCACCACGTGGCCGTGGCGTTTGAAATACGAAAGCCCCGATGTGATCGTCAGCACCGCCGAGAGCACGAACAGGAAAAGGCCGATGTTATGAATCGAGGTGATGATCACTCGTTCGTCGGGCGGGAACACATCGCTCCAGTCGTGCTCGAACATCTTCGCGCCGAGCAGCCAGCCGATCGCGTTCAGCTGCGTGAAGGTTTTCACCTTGCCGCTGGTGTCCGCCTCGATGGCGATCCCGCGCATCGCTGCCGCCATGCGCATGCCGGAAATCGCAAACTCGCGACACAGAATGCAGAGCAGCAGCACCACTGCAGTGATCGTGTAGTCCTTGCCGGCGAACCAAAAATAGCCGCGATTCGTCAGAGCGATCATCAGGCCCAACACCATCACCTTGTCGATGACCGCATCCATGAACCGGCCGAACGAGGAAACCTGATTGGCGCGTCGCGCCAGCATGCCATCGAGCCAGTCGGTCAACGCCGCCGCGATGTAGAGCCAGAACGCGATCGTGGCGCACCACTCGAAATCCGCATACATGAGCCCGACCACGACAAACATCAGTGGCACACGCGAAATCGTCAGGATGTTGGGGAGGTTCATGCGCTCGCGGTCAGTCGAGCGGTCGCGCCAATCCTTGGCAACCATGGAGTGCCGGCGCCGTGCCGCCGGACCTCATCTCCACCTGATCTCGAACCAAGCCCCCAGGCGCTGTGTCCTTAACCGCGTTTCTCCTCGCCAACCTCCGCGCGCTGCCGTTGGCTCCGGCGCGATTCGCGCCGCATGAGACTCTGCATCTATCCGGGCACCTTCGACCCTTTCACTAACGGCCATCTCGACGTGCTCCTGCGCGCCGCGAAGCTCTTCGATCGCGTCACCGTCGCCGTCGCGCTCAGCTCGACCAAGGAGCCGCTGTTCACCGCCGAGCAACGCGTCGCCTTGATCAAGGCGACTGTCGGCAAGATGCCCAACATCAACGTCGTCTCCTTCGACGGTCTGCTCGTCGAATTTGCCCATCAGAACAAAGCGCACGCCATCATTCGCGGCCTGCGCGCGCTGTCGGACTTCGAGTTCGAATTCAACATGGCGCTGATGAACCGCCACCTCGAGCCGCAGGTGGAAACGATCTTCGTGATGCCGAATGAGAGCTACAGCTACACCAGCTCGACGCTCGTGAAGCAGATCGCGCGCCTCGGTGGCGACGTCACGAAATTCGTCCCCTCGCCCGTTGCGGAGGCCCTGCGCGAAGTTTTCAAGCATCCCACGCCCCGCCAGTCCCGCGCCGGTAAGCAAAGCGGCTGGCATCGCCGCAGCTGACCCTTCTTCGCGTCGCGCGTCCCGCGCGCCGCCGCCTTGCCCGCGAATTTTGCGCGTTTCGTCACCCGCTCGTTGGCGAAACCAATCTCCCTGCTTTTCGTCCTCCCGACTCCCATGCGCACACTCCTCCGCTTCCTCGCCACCGCGCTCACCTCGCTCATCGCCCTCGCCGCCCTCGGTCACGCCGCTGACGGCACGCCTGGCTACTACCGCTTCCCCGCCATCCACGGCAACACGATCGTGTTCACCGCCGAAGGCGATCTCTGGCGCGCATCGCTCGACGGCGGCGCCGCCCAGCGCCTGACCTCGCACGCCGGCTACGAAACGAGCGCCGCGATCTCCCCCGATGGCCAGTGGGTCGCCTTCTCCGGCCAATACGAAGGCCCGGTCGAAGTCTACGTCATGCCCCTCGCCGGCGGTCTGCCGAAGCGTCTGACCTTCGAAGGCGAAAACGCGCTCGTGCGCGGCTGGACGCCCGACGGCAAGATTCTCTACGCCACCCGCGCTTTCGCGACGATCCCCGACAACCAACTCGTCGCCATCGACCCGAAGACCGCCGCGCGAACCTTCGTGCCGCTCGCGCAAGCCGACGAGGGCGACTACTCGCCCGACGGCAAGACGCTCGTCTTCACGCGCTACTCGTTCCAAGGCTCCCATGCCAAACGCTACGTCGGCGGCACCGCGCAAAACCTCTGGCGCTTCGACGCCGGCGCAACCGAAGCCACGCAATACGCGCCCGATTTCCGCGGCGTCAGCCGCTGGCCGATGTGGCTCGGCGAACGCGTTTACTTCGCCACCGAGCGCGACGGCACGAGTAATCTCTGGTCAATGAAGCCCGATGGCTCCGATCTGCGCCAGCACACGCGCCACGCGGACTTCGGCGTGAAAAACCCTCAAGGCCACGGCACGCAGATCGTCTATCAGAACGGCGCCGACCTCTGGCTCTTCGACACGAAGACCAACCAATCGCGCCGCCTCGAGCTCACGCTCACCTCGGATTTCGATCAAACGCGCGAAACCTGGGTGACGAAGCCGACCGAATTCGTGACAAACTTCGCGATCTCGCCCGACGGCGACCGCATGGCCCTCGTGGCGCGCGGACAAGTTTTCGTCGCACCGGCCAGCCAGGGCCGCCTCGTCGAAGTCGCGCGCAAGAGCGGCGTGCGCTACCGCAGCGTGAGTTTCACGCCCGACGGCAAATCCGTCGTCGTCCTCTCGGACGAGTCCGGCGAAGTCGAATTCTGGAAACTCCCCGCCAACAACCGCGGCACCGCCGAGCAGCTCACGAGCGGCGGCGAAACGCTCCGCATGACCGGCCAGCTTTCGCCCGACGGCAAGTGGATCGCCTACACCGAACGCGACAACGACCTGCTGCTCTTCAACACCGAGACCAAGGAAACCAAACTCGTCGCACATTCGAAATTCCAGGATTTCATCAGCCCCGATCTCGATTGGTCGCCCGACGGTAAGTGGCTCGCCTACGTGATGTCCGCCGACACCGGCAACAGCCAGATTCTCCTCTACAGCGTCGAGTCCGGCCAATCCACGCCCGCCACCAGCGATCGCGTGATCAGCGGAAGCCCGGCGTTCTCGCCCGACGGCAAGTGGCTGTATTTCCTCTCCGACCGCGAATTCAAATCGCTCGTCGGCGCGCCGTGGGGCCCGCGCCAGCCGGAGCCGTTCCTCGACAAGCCCACGAAGATATACCTCCTCGCGCTCGGCGATGAGAAGCGTTCGCCCTTCCAGCCCAACGACGAACTCTACGCCGAAGAGAAAAAGACGAAGGACGAGAAGAAGTCCGACGAGGAAAAGCCCGCGCCCGCTACCGAAGACAAGAAACCAGTTCCGACCGGTGAGAAAGCAGTCGCGAAAGCCGATGACAAAAAGACTGACGCCACCCAGCAGAAATCGAACGGCGACAAGAAGCCGGCCGACAAGAAGGAGAAAAAAGTCGAAGTGAAGGTCGTCCTCGACGGGCTCGTCGAGCGTCTCTGGGAAGTCCCCGTCGGCGCCGGCAACTACAACAATCTTTCCGTAAGCGATAAGGCCGTTTTCGTGACGGACAACGACGCGACCGCAGAAGGCCCGAACGCGAACCGACTCCTCGCGATCGAAATCAAAAACAAGGACGTCGAAACGACCACCGTGCTCCCCGGCGTGGGCGGTTATCGCCTCTCGCTCGACGGCAAAAAGCTCCTCGTCCGCCAGACCGATAACTTCGCCATCATCGACGCCGCTCCTCGTCCTGCGAGCGACGTCGCGAAGTCCCGCGTCAACCTCGCCGGCCTTCGCTTCCCCTACTCGCCCCGCGAGAGCTGGCGCCAGATGTTCACCGACGCGTGGCGCCTGCACCGCGACTATTTCTACGCGAAAAACATGCACGGCGTCGACTGGAAGGCCAATCTCCAGAAACACCTGCCGCTCGTCGACCGCGTCACCGACCGCGCCGAACTCGACGACGCGCTGAACTACCTCATCAGCGAGCTCTCCGCGCTCCACACCGACGCCCGCGGCGGCGTTCTTCGCGAGATTGACCCGCAAATCGCCGTCGCCTCGCTCGGCGCGCGCTGGTCGCGCGACGAGGCCGCCGGCGGCTACCGACTCGACTACATTTATCAGAGCGACCCCGAGTTCCTCGAGCGCCGCGGCCCGCTGCTGAAGCCCGGCCTCGGCATCAAGGCCGGCGACGTCATCGTCGAAATCAACGGCACGCCCACACTCTCGGTTTCGGACGCCGCCGCGTTGCTCCGCAACCAAGCCAATCGTCAGGTGCTCCTCACGCTGAAACCCGCGAACGACGGCGAGATTTTCCAGCGTGTCGTGACGCCCGTCACCGCCGCGACCGCGTCGGGACTGCGCTACACTGATTGGGAATACACGCGCCGCCTCGACGTGGACAAAAAGTCCGCCGGCGCGATCGGTTACGCCCACATCCGCGCGATGGGCACCGACAACTACTACGAATTCGTGCGCCAATACTACGCGGCCGCCAACAAGGGCGGCCTCATCCTCGATCTACGCCACAACCGCGGCGGCAACATCGACAGCTGGATGGTTTCGCGCCTGATGCGCCAAGCCTGGATGTGGTGGAGCAACCGAGACGGCGTGCCGTTCCCGCATCTGCAAAGCCCGTTCCGCGGCCATCTCGTCGTGCTCGTCGACGCGTGGACCGCCTCCGACGGCGAGACGATGGCCAACGCGATTCGCCACCTGAAGCTCGGTGAAACGATCGGCGTCCGCACGTGGGGCGGCGGCATTTGGCTGAGCGGCTCGAACTTCCTCGTCGACCGCGGCCTCGCCCGCGCCGCGGAGTTCGGCTCCTTCATCCCCGGCGAAGGCTGGGTGATCGAAGGCGACGGCTTCACGCCGGACGTGATCGTCGACAACAACCCTGTCTCCGCCTTCCGCGGCGAGGACGCGCAACTCGACGCCGCCATCAAGCGCCTGCAGGAACTCATCGCCAAAGACCCGAAGCACCTCGTGCCCACGCCGCCCGCGCTGCCCGACAAGACGCTGAAAACCTGGACGGTGCCGAAGACTTAGTAAGTCGCGCCGCAAGGTAGGTTGCGCGCTTGCGCGCAACTCGTGCGAACAAACGTTCGCCTCCGCGTTGCCTACTTAGCGTCGTTCGCCTTCTGCCCCTCCAGCGTCCCGCGAAACCAGTCGCTGAAATCCGCCTTCAGCTTCTTCAGCGACGCCACGTGCGTATACATCATGTGGCCCGCCTCGTAGTAAGTCATCGTGACGTTCTTTCGCACCGCGTCCGGCAAATGCATGTGCCGGAAAGTCCAGTCCGTCGCGAAATACGGCGTCGCGAGATCGTAGTAGCCGTTCGCCACCCACACCTTCATCGCCGGGTTCCGCACCATCGCATTCTTCAGCATCACGCTCGTGTCGAGGTAGGTGTTCTCGACGTTCTTGTAGCTCCACGGCTGGACGTTCACCAAGACGCCGTAAGCGAGATCGGTTTCGAATTTGAGCACATTGCGCGCGTAGTCGTTCATCGCGGCCGCATAGGGTCCCCGAATAGCCTCCATGCTCGGATCGAAGAAGCCGCTGCGTCCGCCACCTTCGCCCTCTCCACCTTCGTCGAGCACGCCGGTCACGCTGCTGTCGAGTCGGCCGACCACGATGCCTTCGTCGCGACGGAGCTCGCGAATGAATTCGCCGATGCTCACACGCAGGTTCTGTTTCTTGACGTAATCGAACGATAGCCCCGTGAGCGCGGCGAGTTCCTGTGCGACGCGCTCACGCTCCGCCGCTGGCAACGCATCGCCCTGCATGAGCGCGAGCGTGTAATCCTTCGCCGCAAACGCCTCGGCCCGCTTCAGCGCGCTTTCGAGTGTCTTCGCCCAGTCGCCCTTGAGTCGCTGGTGATACCACGCGGTCGCGGTGTAGGTCGGTAGGAACAGCGGATACGGATCATCGTTACCCGGCGCGAAGCGCGCCGTTTGGAAATTCAGGATCGAGGACACGAGCATCACACCGTTCACATAGAGGTCGTATTTCTGCTGCAACCGCTCGGAGAGCGCCGTGACGCGCGTGGTGCCGTAGCTTTCGCCGACCAGGAATTTCGGTGAGAGCCAGCGTGAGTTGCGAGTCGTCCACACTTGGATGAAATCCGCCAGCGACTCCAAGTCGCCGGTGAAGCCGTGAAATTGTTTCGGGTCCTGATCCTTCGCGGCGCGGCTGAAACCGCTCGACACCGGGTCCATGAACACGAGGTCGGTCTCATCGAGCCACGAGAACGCGTTGTCCTCGTAGCGATACGGCGCGGATACCGGCCCGCCGCTGTCAGTCATTACCGCCCGCTTCGGACCGAGACCGCCGAGGTGCAGCCACACGGAGGCGGCGCCAGGGCCGCCGTTGAACGAAAACGTCACCGGACGCTTCGCCACGTCACTCTCATCGGCCTTCGTGTAGGCCACGTAGAAGATGTTCGCCTTGGCAATGCCCTTTTCGTCGCGCTGGACAAGGTAGCCGGCGGTCGCCTTGTAGCGGATAACCTTGCCGCCGATGGTCACGGCACCCTCGGTGACGGCCGACGCCGGATCTTTTTCTGTCACCGAGGCAGCGGCTGCGGGCTTCGGGTCGGTCGCGGACGGCCCTTTGCGATCGGCGGCTGGTTTGTCCGTTTCTTGGGCAACGACGGACACGGCCGAGGCCAGCACCAACGCAAGAACGAGGCGTTTCTGGGATTTCATGGGGTGCGCGGAAAAGAAGCGCTCGGCGTCCTTGCGGCAACAGGAAAGCCGCGGAAGGTGAAACCTTTGCAACGTCCGTGGCGTCTCACGTTCGACGGCGTGCAAACGCGGCGGGAAGTTGCCTTCCCCTGCTCAATCGCTTCGCTCATTCCTCTCCGCTTCGCATGAAGAAACTCCTGTTGCTCCTCCTCGTCCTCGTTCTGGCCGGCGCCGGCTGGTATTACTACTCGGTCCGCAGCCGGGCGGACAGCGCCCCTGAGTTTACGACGACCACGGTCGCGCGCGGCGAAATTCTCCAACAGGTCACGGCCACCGGCAATCTCGACTCCGTTCTCAGCGTCGATGTCGGTTCGCAAATTTCCGGTCTGATTCAGAAGCTCTACGTCGACTTCAACTCGCCGGTGAAAAAAGGCGACAAGCTCGCCGAGATCGACCCGGCCACCTACCAGCAGAAGCTCCGCCAAGCCGAAGCCAACCTCGCGAGCGCGGAAGCCTCGAACCAGCTGCAGCGCGTCAACACCGAGCGCGTGAAAGAACTCTACGCCCGCAAACTCGTCACCCAGCAGGAATACGATCAAGCGATGGCGCAGCTCCAGCAGTCCAACGCACAACTCGTCACCTCGCGCGCCACCGTCGAGAACGCCAAGGTCGACCTCGAGCGCTGCACCATCTCCTCACCCATCGATGGCATCGTGATCAACAAGCAGACCGAGGAAGGCAAAACCGTCGCGGCCAGCCTGAACGCCCCCGTGCTCTTCACGATCGCGAACGACCTCTCGAAGATGCAGATCACCGCCGCGGTGGCCGAAGCCGACGTCGGCAGCGTCGCCGAAGGCCAGCAGGTCACCTTCACGGTCGATGCGTTTCCGAATCGGTCGTTCCGCGGCCAAGTCATCCAGGTGCGCAACGCGCCCAAAACGACGAACAACGTCGTCACTTATGACACCATCATTTCCGTCGACAATCGCGACCTGAAGCTCCGTCCCGGCATGACGGCGAACGTCTCGATCATCGTCGCGCGCCGCGACAACGTCCTGCGCATCCCGAATTCCACCCTCCGCCTCCGCATCCCGGAGTCCGTTGCAGTCAAACGCGAGGAAAGCGCCACCACCAGCGCGCCGAAGGGCGAGCGCTCCGGCAAAGCCGACGAATCGGCAAAAAGAGACACACCGCCGGCAGCCAGCGCGAGCACCGGGAGCAACAGCGGCGAATCCGGCCAAGGCGGCGGTCGTCGCGGAGGCGGCATGTTCGGCAATCTCACGCCGGAACAGCGTCAGAAGCTGCGCCAGATCACCACGGATCTCGGAATTGATTTCCGCAACGGTCCGCCCACCGCCGAACAACGCGAACAGCTGCGCAAAGCGATGGCCGAAGCCGGCCTTCCGGTCCCCGAATCATCCACCGGCGCACGCCCGGGCGAGGCTGTTGTCACGACCCGCAAAGTCTACAAACTCGTCGGCGTCGCGCCCAACCAGTCGCTTGAAGAGCTCACGATCAAAGCCGGCATCACCGATGGCACCGCAACCGAGGTCATCGACGGACTGAAGGAAGGCGATGTGATCGTCAGCAGCGTGTTCGTGCCGAACGCCACCTCGACGAGCGGTCAGCAACGCACCACCAACCCCTTCGGCGGCGGCGGTCGCCGTTTCTAAGCATGGCCGCCGTCGTTCAACTCGAGGAGATCCACAAGATCTACCACTCGGGCGAAGTTCCCGTGCACGCCGTCCGCGGCGTTTCGCTGAACATCAATAAAGGCGATTTCGTCGCCATCATGGGCGCGTCCGGCTCCGGCAAATCCACGCTGATGAACCTGCTCGGCTGCCTCGACCGGCCGACTAAGGGACGCTACCTGCTCGATGACACCGACGTCTCGAAGCTCGAGAAGAACCAGCTCGCCGACATCCGAAACCAGAAGCTCGGTTTCGTTTTCCAAGGCTTCAATCTCCTCTCGCGCACCACCGCACTCGAGAACGTCGAACTGCCCATGCTCTACGGCGCGCGCAAACTGACGTCCGCCCAGATGCGCGAGCGCGCGCAGAAGAGCCTCGAACTCGTCGGCCTCGGCCAGCGAGCGGATCATTTTCCGAGCCAGCTCTCCGGCGGCCAGCAGCAGCGTGTCGCCATCGCGCGCGCGCTGATCAACGACCCGCAAATCCTCCTCGCCGACGAACCGACCGGCAACCTCGACTCGAAAACCTCGGTCGAAATCATGGGCGTGTTCCAGAAGCTCAACGAGCAAGGCATCACGATCGTGATGGTCACGCACGAGCTCGACATCGCGCACTACTGCAAACGCAACCTGATCATGCGCGACGGCCGCCTCGTCAGCGACGTGCCGGTGACCGACCGCCTCATCGCCACCGCCGAGCTGCGCAAACTCCAGGAAGCCGAAGCCGCGGCCAAACTCACAGACTGAACATGAATGCGGAATACGGATTGCGGACTGCGGATTGGACCACGCTAAGCGGATGGCTGGACTCTTTGCCCCAAGATTGCCTTCCCACCGCCGAGCCGATTCTCCGACTGACCGTGCCGGCCACTCCCGCCAATCAATCCGCATTCCGCAATCCGCACTCCGCAATTTTCTCATGCGTTTGCTGAACACCATCACCGTCGCTCTGCGCGCGCTGCGCCGCAACCTGCTGCGCTCCATCCTGACCGCGCTCGGCATCATCATCGGCGTGGGCGCCGTCATCGCCATGGTCAGCATCGGCAACGGCGCGAAGTCTCAAGTCGAAGGCCAGATCGCGAGCCTCGGTCAGAACATTATTTCGGTTTTTCCCGGCAACTTCACGCAAGGCGCCGTGCGCGGCGGTTTCGGCAGTGCCAGCACGCTGACCGTCGAGGACGCGATGGCCATCCGCAACGAGGTCGCCGGCATCGCCAATCTCACGCCTGACCTGCGCGACGGCACCCAGATCCTCGCCAACGGCCAGAACTGGCGCACCACCGTCTACGGCGAAGACGTCACCTACCCCGACATCCGCCTCTGGAACATCGCGGAAGGTGTGATGTTCAGCGAGGCCGACGTGCGCGCGGGCGCCAAGGTATGCGTGATCGGCAAAACCGTCGCGGACCAACTCTTCCAAGGCGACGATCCCATCGGTCAGACCCTGCGCATCCGCAACATTCCCTTCAAAGTTCTCGGTGTGCTCGCGCCCAAGGGCTTCAATTTCTTCGGTCAGGATCAGGACGACATCGTGGTCGTTCCCTACACCAGCCACCTGAAGCGCATCGCGCGCCGCCCGTATCTCAACTCGATAACGATCCAAGCCGCCAATCCCGATCAGATGGCGCGCATCCAGCAAGACATCACTGATCTCCTCCAACAGCGCCGCAACGGTCGCGAGCCTGACTTCACCGTGCGCAACCAGCAGGAACTCGCCGAGGCCGCGACCGCCACGACCAAGACCATGACGGTGCTCCTCGGCGCCATCGCCGGCGTGTCGCTCATCGTCGGTGGCATCGGCATCATGAACATCATGCTCGTGTCCGTCACCGAGCGCACGCGCGAGATCGGCATCCGCCTCGCCGTCGGCGCCCACGGCCGCGACGTGCTGCTCCAGTTTCTCACGGAAGCGATCATTCTTTCGATGATGGGCGGCATCCTCGGCATCCTGCTCGGCGTCGGCACCTCGCAATTGATCTCCACGCTCAACGGCTGGCCCGTGCTCGTTTCGAGCACCGCGGTGATCGGCTCCTTCGCCTTCAGCGCAGCCATCGGCGTATTCTTCGGTTTCTATCCCGCGCGCAAAGCCGCCGAACTCGATCCCATCGAAGCGCTGCGCTACGAGTGAGGGAATTTTCGATTCTCGATTTTTGGACTTTGGATTCCGGCGTCCCTCGCGACTGAAGAGACCTTCGCGAGGCAAACAGTTGGCGCTCGCGCGCGCTACCGCTTGCCTCGTTCGCCCCGGGGCGTTCTGCGCAAAGCGAACTACCCAACGCGCGAACGGCGACCTCTACACACGAACACGTGGTGCCGCCCCAATCAAAAATCGAGAATCCAAAATCGAAAATCCCCCGGGCCTCCGACCGAGTCGCCGCGTCCCACTCGCGGGAAACATGCATCCCGTCAGCGCGGGAAATTACGGGCAAAATTGCCCTCCCTTCAGCGGCCGAAATCCGCGCCAGATCCCTAACTATCTGGAGGCATAGCGCTTAACTACGCGCGCTGCCCGTTGGCACGCGCGGTGCGATAAGGAGAGCAACAACCAACCCGACTCTCCCATGAAGACCACGCTCTCCATCATCCTCGCCACCGCCACGCTCGGCTCCATCGCCGCCAAGCTCGCGAACGCCGCGTTCCTCGCTTCCGTCCCCGGTGAAATCGTTTTCGCCGCCGCCGCCAGCCTCGCGATCATCGGCATCACGATCAGCGACTACGCGCGCGCCATCCGCCCGCTCACGGTCAAGGCTCCCATCGCCCGCGTCGAGCTTCCCACCGGCAAGCGCAGCAACGCCTACGGCGTGCGCCGCCGCTCCGCCCTCGTCGAGCGCACTGCCGCCTGAGTCGCGTTTCGTGCCGCGGTGGAACGCGTTGACCTCAACGCGTTCTCGCTCGAGCGCGTTGCTATCAATGCGCTCCACCTCGCGCCGCGATCGCCGCGAAGGCAGAATTGACACTTTCAACGCGTCGCGAGTCACTAACCGAAAATGGCAGCCAACGATCCCGCGCCCCACCGCATCCTCGTTGCGGACGACCAGCCCGATGTTCTCGAAGCCCTCCGCCTCCTCCTGAAGGCCGAGGGCTATCTTATCGATACCGCCAAGTCGCCCGGCTCGGTCATGAAAGCCGTCGAGCAGCGCGACTACGCGCTCGCGCTCATCGACCTCAACTACGCGCGCGACACGACGTCCGGCCAGGAAGGCCTCGATCTGCTCGCCAAACTCCAGCAGGCCGACTCCACGTTGCCCGTCGTCGTTATGACCGCGTGGGCGAGCGTCGAAGTCGCCGTCGAGGCCATGCGCCGCGGCGCGAAGGATTTCATCACGAAGCCGTGGGACAACCCGCGCCTCATCGCGATCGTCAAGAACCAGATCGAACTCGCCAGCGCCGTCCGCGCCTACCAGCGCCTCGAGCAGGAAAACCAAATTCTCCGCGGCAAAGGTGGCCCGAACCTCATCGCGCAATCGCCCGCCATGCGCCCGGTGCTCGAAGTGATTTCGCGCGTCGGCCCGTCGGACGCGAACATCCTCATCACCGGCGAAAACGGCACCGGCAAAGGTGTCGTCGCCCAAGCGTTGCACGCCGTCTCCGTGCGTGCGGGCAAGCCTTTCATCTCGGTCAACATGGGCGGCCTGCCTGAAGGCGTGTTCGAGAGCGAACTCTTCGGCCACGTTCGCGGCGCATTCACCGACGCGAAGACCGACCGCGCCGGCCGCTTCGAACTCGCGGACGGCGGCACGCTCTTCCTCGACGAAATCGGCAACATCCCGATGAGCCAGCAGGCGAAGATTCTGCGTGTGCTCGAAACCGGCGAACTCGAGCGCGTCGGCTCCTCGCGCACCTATCGCGTCAACGTCCGCCTCATCTCCGCGACCAACGCCGACCTTCAGACGGAAGTCGCCGCCGGCAAATTCCGCCAGGACCTCCTCTTCCGCCTCAACACGATTCACATTCACCTCCCGCCGCTCCGCGAGCGCCGCGAGGACATCGCGTTGCTCGCCCAGCACTTCCTCAAAGCGCACGTCGAACGCTACCGGAAAGCGATCACCGGCTTCGACGACAGCGCGCTCGAAGCGATGCGCGACTACGCCTGGCCCGGCAACGTCCGCGAACTCGACCACGCCGTCGAGCGCGGCGTGTTGATGACGCAGGGCAAAGTCGTGCGCGGCCCCGATCTCGGCCTCAACGCCGGCCAAGCCGCCCCTCGCCTGGAAGACATGAGTCTCGAAGAGGTCGAAGGGTTCCTCATTAAGAAGACGCTCGCCCGCTGCGACGGCAACGCCCGCAAGGCCGCCGAACAACTCGGCCTCAGCCGCAGCGCTTTCTACCGCCGCCTGGAGCGCTACGGACTCTGACAATTGCGGAATGCGGATGGCGGATTTGCCCCTCGATCAGCCGATCCGTTCAACCACAGATAAACACAGATGCACACAGATGGAAACCTGTCTGCCGAATCTGTGTTCATCTGTGTCCATCTGTGGTTCTCTGATCAGAGCGCCGAAATCGTGAACGCGGACCGCATCGCCGGCTCGCTCCCGCCGCTCCGTCCAATCCGCGATCCGCAATCCGCACTCCGCAATCGCCACTGATGCCTCCTCCGAAAAAGTCCCGCCTCGCCCACGAGAACCGCGTGTTCGTTTACACGCTGCTCTCCGCGCTGCCGGCGGTGCTCATCGCGATCTGGCTCATGGTCGACCGCGAGGTCGAGATGGACGCGAAGAAGCAATGGACCTTTGGTCTCATCATCGTTGGCTTCTGGTTCGGCTACGCCCTCGCCGTCCGCGAAATCGTCATGCGTCCACTGCAGACGATGGCCAACCTCCTCACTGCGCTGCGCGAAGGCGACTTCTCCACCCGCGCCCGCGGCGCCAATCGTGACGAACCACTCGGCGACGTCATGTCCGAGATCAATCTCCTCGGCGGCGTGCTCCAGGAACAGCGCCTCGGCGCCCTCGAAGCCACCGCGCTCCTCCGCACCGTCATGGAGGAAATCGACGTCGCGATCTTCGCCTTCGACGGCAACGAGACGCTCCGTCTCGTCAACCGCGCCGGGCAGGAACTCCTCGCGCAACCTGCCGAGCGCATCCTCGGTCGCGAAGCCAAGGACCTCGACATGTCCGACTGCCTCGCCGGCGAGCCCACGCGCGTGCTCAATCGCACCTTCCCCGGCGGCGCCGGTCGCTGGGGCATGCGCCGCACGATGTTCCGCGAAGGCGGTCTGCCTCACTCGCTCGTCGTCATCGCCGACCTGAGCCAACCGTTGCGCGAAGAGGAGCTGAAAGCCTGGCAGCGTCTCGTGCGCGTCATCGGCCACGAACTCAACAACTCCCTCGCACCCATCAAATCCATCGCCGGCTCGCTCGGCGCGATGCTGCGCCGCGACAAACGCGCCGACGATTGGGAAGACGATATGCGCGGCGGACTCGAGATCATCGAGTCACGCGCCGAAGGATTGAATCGCTTCATGCAGTCCTACGCGCGACTCGCGAAGCTCCCGCCGCCGACAAAACTCCCCGTGCAGCTCGGCCCGCTGCTCCGCCGCGTCGCCTCGCTCGAGACGCGCACCAACGTGGAGATCGTCCCCGGCCCCGACCTCGTGCTCAACGCCGACGCCGCGCAACTCGAGCAGGTGTTCATCAACCTCATCAAAAACGCCGTCGAAGCGCGCCCCGAAGCCGGCCAGCCCGGCGAACCGACCTGCTGCGTGCGCGCCGGCTGGCGCGAACTGCCCGGTGCGATCGAGGTTTTCGTCGAGGACGACGGCCCCGGCCTTGCTAACTCACAGAATCTTTTCGTTCCCTTTTTCACCACGAAACCGTCCGGCTCCGGCATCGGCCTCGTCCTCTGCCGCCAAATCGCCGAAAACCACGGCGGCTCGCTGACGCTCGAGAACCGCACCGACGCGACCGGCTGCATCGCGCGAATGCGGTTACCGGCGTGAGATCCGGTGGACTTGCAACAGCTGCCTCCTCGGTCTCGCTGACTCTAGATCGCCGCAAAATGAACCTCCCCCTGAAATCAGCCGTGGCGGGATTCATCGCCGGTGCTGCGACGTTCGGCGCCGTGTTTACGTGGCAGTATTTTCGATTGTTGGCGCAGCAGCCCGGCGTCGCGCCGACGAACCAGTTCACCAGCTACCCGCCTTCCGCCGCATGGACCACTGCGGCGCCATGCGCGCTTCTCGCGTTTATTGCCGTGACGATCTGCGTCCTTCTCCTCGGCAAGATGCGAAAGTAAACGTTCGAGAGCCCGCCTTCGTGCCCAGACGCGCCGTAGTTTTGGGAGCGTCTCGCCCCGACTACTATCCGAGCGACAAGATCTTCGCGGATAGTTCTGCGGAGGACCGCAACATTTCGGTCGTGAGTTCGCCGCGCTCGAGCAAGCCAATCCTGAAGAGGCCGCTTTCCCGTTTTCGGGACAGCTACATCCCGTCTTCGACTTCTGGCCACCGCCATTCGAGCAAGCATGAAATCGTAAATGATTTATCTTCAATAAACTAAACCTTCCATCGCACTTGGCACGTGCGGTGCGATAAGGCCGCAGATTTCCCGAATTTCGCAATGGATATTCCCCGTCCCAACGCCGCCAAAGAGAAACGCAAGAAGCGCATCATCTACGGAGCGATCGCCGGTCTGGTGCTCATCGGCATCACCGTCGTGCTCGCCCGTCTCAAGCCCGCCGCTCCCACGGTCGAACGCAACCTAGTGTGGATCGACACCGTGAAGCGCGGCCCGATGGTTCGCCAAGTCCGTGGCCTCGGCACTCTGGTGCCCGAGGAAATCCGCTGGATCGCCGCGCGCACGCAGGGCCGCGTCGACAAGATCATTCTCCGTCCCGGCGCCATCGTCGAGCCGGGCACGCTCATCCTCGAGCTGACCAACCCCGACGTCGTTTCCGCCGCCGCCAACGCCGACTCCCAGCTTCGCGCCGCCGAGGCTCAGCTCTCGAATCTCCGCGTGCAGCTCGAGTCGCAGCTCCTCCAAGCCGAAGCCACTGCCGCCCGCGCCAAGTCCGATTTCGAAACCACCAAGCTCCAGGCCGAGGTCCGCGAACAACTCTTCAAGGACGGCCTCGTCTCGGAACTCGAACTCCGCCTCACGCAGGCGACCGCCGCTCAGGCCGCCAACACGAACGCCATCGAGCAGAAGCGCTACGCCTTTGCCCAGCAGTCCATCAAACCGCAACTCGCCGTCCAGGAAGCCGAAGTCGAGCGCCTGCGCTCGCTCGCCAAGCTCCGCGCCGAGGAACTCGATGCGCTCAAGGTCCGCTCGTCCATGACCGGCGTCCTCTCGGCGCTCCCCGTCGAAGTCGGCGCGCAAGTCCAACCCGGCACCAACATCGCTCGCGTCGCCGACCCGGCGAAGCTCAAGGCCGAGGTCCGCATCGCGGAAACCCAGGCCAAGGACATCGCGATCGGCCAGCTCGCCCAGATCGACACTCGCAACGGCGTCGTCGAAGGCAAGGTCGCCCGCATCGACCCCGCCGTGCAAAACGGCACCGTGCTCGTCGACGTTCGCATCGAAGGCCAGCTCCCCCGTGGCGCCCGCCCCGACCTCTCGGTTGACGGCACGATCGAACTCGAACGTCTCAACGACGTCGTCTATGTGGGCCGCCCGGCCTTTGGCCAGGAGCGCAGCACCGTCGGCATCTTCAAGCTCGATCCCGCCAGCAATGACGCTGTCCGCACGCAGGTGCAGCTCGGCCGCAGCTCGGTCAACACGATCGAAATCGTCCAAGGCCTCCAGCCCGGCGACCGCGTGATCCTTTCGGACATGTCGCCGTGGGACGCCAACGACCGCATCCGGCTCAATTGATTTTCGATTCTCGATTTTCGATTTTCCAAGCCGCCCATGGTCGCGTCCGTCATCATCCTCGCCCTCCTCAGCCTGCTGATCGCCACCGATTCCTCCGAGTGACGACGGAGATGAATCATTCTGCAAAAATCCCGTAACCTCCCGCCCCCTCCGCGTGTAATCGTTTCACCTCCGCCTTCACGGCTACCGTCTTCTACTCACTACCCGCTACTCACTACTCGCTACTCCCCCCCCTTTCCCCACATGACCACTGAAAACACATCGCTGATTAAACTCGAGGGCGTCACCAAGGTCTTCCTGACTGATGAGGTCGAGACGCACGCCCTCTCCGGCATCCACATGGAGATCTTCAAAGGTGAGTTCGTCTCCATCGCGGGTCCCTCCGGTTGCGGCAAGTCCACGCTCCTCTCGATCCTCGGTCTCCTCGATACGCCGACCGACGGCACCTACTATCTCAACGGCCGCCCCGTCCACGGCCTGACGCTCCCCGAGCGTGCCCGCATCCGCAATCGCGAGATCGGTTTCATTTTCCAATCGTTCAACCTCATCGGCGACCTCACGGTTTACGAGAACGTCGAACTCCCGCTCACCTACCGCGGCATGCCCGCCGCCGAGCGCAAGCAGCGCGTCACCGAAGCGCTCGAGAAGGTCGGCATGGGCCATCGCGCCAAGCATCTCCCGTCGCAGCTCTCGGGCGGTCAACAGCAGCGCGTCGCGGTCGCCCGCGCCCTCGCCGGCTCGCCCGCCGTGCTCCTCGCCGACGAACCGACCGGTAACTTGGACTCCAAGAACGGCGACGCCGTCATGGAACTCCTCCACAATCTCCACAAGGCCGGCTCGACGATCGTGATGGTCACGCACGACGCCCGCTTTGCCCGCCACTCGGAGCGCACGATCCACGTCTTCGACGGCCGCGTCGTCGAAGAACAGGTCGAGTCCGATCCGACGCACTAAGATCGATCGAGAGGTGGAGCGCGTTGACCTCAACGCGCTTTCTGCGAACGGGAACCGAGCAGCGCGTTGGGGACAACGCGCTCCACCTTCGCCTCGCAATCTCTCGAATTAACTTCAGTCCATAGCCCACCCAAGCGGAGCGGCGCCATCCAGGCATCTTCGCCCCGCCTCGAACGGCCCTTCTCAGTGGTCGGGCTCTCGAGGCGAAGGCGAACCCCGGCGCCCTCCGCTTCGTTTTTGTTCTTTTCGGTCCGTTTCGCAGCCCGCATCGCGTGTTCTTGTAGGGCCTGACCTCGCGTCAGGCCTCGGCCGCGAGCGCGGCACACGTCACGGCTAACGCAAGGCGCGACACGAGGTCGCGCCCTACACTCCGGCCTCGCGCGCCGAAGCTCCACGCCCCCATGTCCACGAACCTCCGCCTCGCGCTCCGCTCGCTCGCGAAGTCTCCGGGCTTCACCACGGTCGCCCTCCTCACTCTGGCCCTCGGCATCGGCGCCAACGTCGCGATTTACTCCGCGATCAACACGCTGTTCCTGCGCCCGCTCAATTTCGCCGACGCCTCGCACCTCGTCCGCGTTTGGGGCGCGTTCGCCGACCGCGGTCTCGACCAGGCCAATCTTTCCTATCCACGCTACGAGCACTTCCGCGACAATCTCGACGCGGTGGAATCCCTCTCCGCCTTCACGGGCACCGCGTTCACGCTCACCGGACGCGGCGACCCGATCCAACTCACCGCCGCGCGCGTCTCGCAAAATTTCTTCCCCATTCTCGGCATTCAACCGCAGCGCGGTCGTAATTTTCTCGCCGATGAGGATCGCTCCGGCGGCGCGCCCGTTGTGCTGATCAGCGCGGGTCTCTGGCAGCGCCAGTTCAACCGCTCCCCCGACGCCGTCGGCCAGACGCTCGCGCTCAACAACGTCGCGCACACCATCATCGGCATCCTGCCCGACACCTTCGGCTTTCCCTTCGCCGGCATCGATGTGTTCGCCGCGAAGCCTTTCGAAGTCGAAGGCCTCCCGCGCGAGCTGATGCTGCAAGGCTCGGGCTACTTGCTCGTTCACGGCCGCCTTAAACCCGGCGCGACCCTCGAAACGCTCGACGCGCAACTAAAGCGCGCCGCAACCACCTACGCCGCCGCGCACCCGGAAAAGGTCGACGCCAACGGCGGCATCTTCGCGCGCTCGATGCAGGCCGACCTCGTCGGCAACCAACGCCCAACCTTCTTCGTCCTCCTCGCCGCCGTCGGCTTCGTGCTGCTGATCGCGTGCGCCAACGTCGCAAATCTCTTCCTCGTCCGCCTCGCCGCGCGTCGGAAGGAAATCGCCATTCGCACCGCGCTCGGCGCCTCGCGCCGCAGCATCGTCGCGCAATTTCTCACCGAGAGCACGCTCGTCGCCCTTGCGGCCGGTGTCGCCGGTTCGCTGCTCGCCATCTGGGCGGTCGACTCGCTCGCCCGCGTCGCGGCCGACTTCATCCCGCGGGCCGAGGAGATTTCCATCGACGTTCCGGTCCTCGGCTTCGCGTTGCTACTCTCCCTCGTCACCGGTCTCGGCATGGGTTTTCTGCCCGCGTGGCAGGCCTCCAAGGCCGATGTGAACGACACGCTCAAAGATGCCACGCGCGGCAACACCGGCGGCCGCGCCGCCAACCGTCTGCGCTCCGCTCTCTTCGTGGGCGAAGTCGCGCTGTCGCTCGTGCTCCTCATCGGCGCCGCGCTGCTGCTCCGCAGTTTCGTGCGGCTGCAAAACGTCGCTCCGGGCTTCGACGCCACCAACGTCACCACATTCAACCTCCAGCTCTCGCCGGCGCAATACCCCGACGTCAACGCGCAGACCGCCTTCTACGAACAACTCGTCCAGCGTCTCACCGCGATTCCCGGCGTCACCGCCGCCTCTGGCATCAGCAATCTGCCCGTCGTCGCCGGCGGCAACACGCGGTCGCCGTTCGCGCTCGAGGGTCAATCCCTGCCGCCGATCAACGAGCGCAAGCTCGCGGTCCGCAGCAACACGCTGCCGGGCTATTTCGCAACCATGGGCATCCCAATCAAGCAGGGCCGCGACTTCGATTGGCGCGATCGCACCGATCGCTCGAACGTCCTCCTGATCTCCGAATCCACCGCGAAGCGCCTTTTTCCTAATGGCGAAAATCCGCTCGGCCGCCGCCTCATCACCGGGCTTGGATCCATTCCGCGCGAGATCGTCGGCGTCGTCGGCGAAGTGCGCGCCATCGGTCTCGATCAAGTCGCGGGCGACACGCTCTACTATCCCGAAGCTCAGCTCGGCGACGGCTTCTTCAGTTTCGTCGTCCGTTCGACGCGTCCCGCCGCCAGCCTCCGCGACGAAATTCGCGCGGCCGTCCACTCGCTCGATCGCGGCATTCCGCTCGACCAGGTCCAGCCGCTCGAGAGCTTGATGTCTCAGTCGATCTCCGACCGCCGTCTCGTCATGGGCATGGTCGGCGGTTTCGCCGGTCTCGCGCTCGTGCTCGCCGCGCTCGGCATCTACGGCGTCATTGCCTACTCGGTCGCGCAGCGCACCGCGGAAATCGGCGTCCGCATGGCGCTCGGCGCGTCACGCTCCGCCATCGTCGGGCTCGTTCTTCGCGAAGGCCTGGAATTGACCGCGGTCGGCCTCGGGCTCGGCGTCGCGGTTTCATTGGTGCTCACGCGCCTGATGAGCACGCAGCTCTACGAAGTGAGCGCGACTGATCCGGCGGTGTTCGTCGGCGTGTCCGCGTTCCTCGTCCTCGTCGCCGCGTTCGCCTGCTGGCTGCCCGCGCACCGCGCCAGCCGCATCGATCCACTCACGGCGCTGCGCGCCGAGTGAAAGTGAAGCTGAAAACCAGAGCGAACTGCCTCGCTTGATTTTCATCACCCGTCACCGCGCCCGCTCCGTTCATCCCCTTTCCCTCTCACTCTTCCGCTTTCCTCACCATCACCATGCTTCAAGATCTTCGCTTTGCCGTTCGCGTGCTCGCCAAGAGCCCGGGCGTCACCTGCGCCGCCATTCTGGCACTCGCGCTCGGCATCGGGCTTTCAACCGCGATCTTCAACGCCTTCAGCGCGGTCATGCTGCGTCCGTTGCCCAACATTCAGGACGAGCATCGGCTGGTGTATGTCAGCAGCCTCCAACTCAGCCGTCCCGACGGCTACTACGAGTTGTCGCTGCCGGACTTTCTCGACCTGCGCGAGCAGGCCAAAACGCTGACCGGACTCACAACCTCCACGCGCAAGACGGTCATCTTTGCTGACACCGAAAATCCCGAACGCGTGCTCGGTGCCGACATCTCGGCCGAAGGCTTCTCCATGCTCGGCGTCAAAGCGCACCGCGGCCGCCTCTTCACGGCCGATGACGGCGAGGCCAGCGCGGCCCCGACGGCAATCATCAGCTACTCGCTCTGGCAGCGACGTTTTGGCGGAAGCGACGCCGTCATCGGCCGCACCGAGACGATGAACGGCAAGCCCACCACAATCATTGGCGTGCTGCCCGCGGGTTTCACTTTCCCCGACAAGGAGGAGCTCTGGACTCCGATGATCTACAAGCACGACCCGGCCGCGCGCGGAAACCACTACCTCGGCGCCTGGGCCCGTCTGCGCGCCGGCGTTTCGCTCGACGAGGCGCGCGCCGAAGTCGCAGCACTGGGCGCGCGCCTCGCCCTGGCTCACCCCACCACGAACGAAGGAAAAGGCTTCGCGCTGCGCCTCGTGCGTGAAGAAGCAACGCAAGACACCGCGCTACTGATGCGCTTGATGCTCGGCGCAGCCATATTCGTTCTGCTCATCGCGTGCGCGAACGTCGCGAATCTGCTTCTCGCCCGCACCGCCGGCCGCGCGCATGAAATTGCGATCCGTTTCTCCGTCGGCGCGACACGTGGACGTATCATCCGGCAGGTGCTGACCGAAAGCCTCCTGCTGGGACTGCTCGGCGGAGCGCTCGGTCTGCTGGTGAGCCTGTGGGCCAACAGCCTGTTCCTCGGCGCCATCCCACCGGAGGATCTCGATTTCTGGCTCTCCTTCGATTTCGACTGGCGCGTCTTCGCGTTTGCCGCGGGGACCGCAGTGCTGTCGTCCCTGTTGTTCGGTCTCTTCCCCGCCTTGCAGGCCTCGCGCAGCACGGCGCTGGAAATGAAGGAAGGCGCGCGCGGCGTCGCCGGCAACCGCCGGGCTCGCACGCTGCGACACATCCTCGTCGTGTCGCAGGTGGCGCTTTCCGCAGTGCTGCTGATCGGCGCCGGCTTGTTCGTGCGCAGCTTCCTGAAACTTCAAGCCGCACCGACCGGCTACGATGCGAACGGCGTGATCACGTTCCGCGTCGGTCTGCCGCCGACGCAGTTCAAGGACGTGGCCGAAATCCGCCGCTTCTTCGATCAACTCACTCCGCAACTGGCCGAGGTGCCCGGCGTTCAGGCCGTCGGCAGTGCCGGGTTTCTTCCCGCCTCCGGCAACAACAGCAACGCCTTCCTCATCGAAGGTCAGGAGCCGCCCAAGACGCTCGCCGACTCGTCGCAAACCACCGCGCGCACCGTCTCGGCCGGTTATTTCGCCGCTCTCCGCATTCCGCTGCTGCGCGGCCGGCTCTTCAACAGCACCGATACGCGTGAATCCCCGCGCGTCGCGCTCGTCGACCAGCAATTCGCCGATCGCTGGTTTCCGGGCCAGGACCCGATCGGCCGCCGCGTGCGCTACGGCTTCGAGTCCACGGAAAAACCCGAATGGTTCACCATTGTGGGCGTAGTCGGAACCGTGCCGCCGCGCGTCGATTATCCCGGCGATCGCGGCTCGATCTACACGATGTGCGAGCAGACCGACTACAACTTCATCAGCTACGCGGTGCGCGTCGCGGGCGATCCCGCCACATTCGGGCCGGCACTCCAACGCGCCGTCCTCGCCGTCAAACCCGGCATCCCCATCTACGACGTGCGCACGCAAAAGCAGATTGAGAATCTCGCGTATTGGAAGAGCGCGTTCTTCGGCCAGGTTTTCAGTGCCTTCGGACTTGGCGCGCTCTTTCTGGCCGCGCTCGGTGTTTACGGCGTCATGAATTACAGCGTCACACAGCGCACGCCGGAGATCGGCGTGCGCATGGCGCTCGGAGCTTCGCCATCCCAGGTGCTGCGACTCGTCAGCGCGCAAGGTCTCCTCCTCGTCGGCATCGGCCTCACGACGGGCGTCGTGGCGGCGCTGGGTCTTACGCGGTTGATGGGCGCGCTGCTCTACGGCGTCAGCCCCAACGATCCGCCCACTTACTTCACGCTTACCGGCGTGCTCGCGATTGTTGGCCTCGTTGCGTGCTGGCTGCCGGCGCGCCGCGCGACCCGCGTCGATCCCCTGATCGCGCTCCGCTCCGAATAGCGCGGAGCCGACGGTTGGACTGACTTCGATTCGCTCCGAGCGCGTTGGGACCTCCGCGCTCGGCCGCTCGCGCTGGCTTCCGCGACGATCGATACAGCTCATGTTCTCCGCGGCGTGCGTCCACGCGACGGCGTTGCCACGTTGCAACCGGTTCAAAACGCGGTTTGAGTCTGCGCACCCCGTTTTCACCTATGAACTCCCCTTGCTGTCGCTTCGGCCGCCTCGTGCGCCGGTTTGGAGCAACCGTGGCCGCGACGATGCTGGCGTTTGTCGCCGCTCAAGCCGCCGATCCCGTCAAAGTCGAAGGCCAGACCGTCGACTTGCCCGATTTCACTGTCACTGACAGCCGCGTGCTGCCCGAAGCTCGTCCGTGGCTCCACGGACGCGTCGGCCGCTTTGAAGTTTTGTCGAGCGCGGGTGAACGCCGCACGCGCAAGCTCCTCGCGGATTTCCAGCGTTTCCAGCAAGCGCTCGGGCTGCTCTGGACTGCACCGATCAAACCGCTCGCGAGTTCGACGCTTGTCTTGTGTGCGCGCAACGGCGAGTTCGCCTCGCTGCTGCCGGCCGGCGCGGACACTGACGCATCGCCCAGCCGTCTCCTGCGGGACCGCGAATCACTCGCGATCGCCGTCAACCTCGCGGCCGAGCGTCTCCTCATCGATGACGCCGCCGCCCTCGCGGCCACCGGCGCGAACACCGTCGAACTCGACGTGGACCACGCCGAGTTGCTTTACCGCGAATACATTTTCTCCCTGCTCAACCAGAGCGAGGTCCGCCCGCCCGCCTGGATGGCGGAGGGGCTCGCGCAAATCGTCATGGCGGCCGAAGTCACCGACCGTTCGCTGGTCTACGGCAAGATTGATACGTTCAAAGGCGGCGCCACTGGCGTCGCGATCACGGACGCCGATGAAACGGACGCGTCTGCGAACGGCACCTCCGTGGTGGGCGAACAGCCGTTCAACGTCGTGTTGCGTTTCCGCAAGCTCATGCCGCTCGGCGAGTTTTTTGCCGTCACGACCGACTCGCCTGCCGCGCGAACTCCGCTGGGCAACAACCTCTGGGCCAAGCAAGCCTACCTCTTCGTTCACTTCTGCCTCTTCGGCGAAGACCTTCGTTATCGCGACGCGCTCCCGCAATTCGTAGCCCGCCTCGCCCGCGAGCCGCTCAGCGAGTCGCTGTTCCGCGAATGCTTCAAGGTCGGCTATGCCGACATGCAACGGGATCTCCGCGCCTATATCCTGCACCTGAAACACAAATACCAAACCTACGCGATCAAACCGACTGACCGCTTCGATCCGGCGACCATCGAGCTCACCTCCGCCAGCTATACTCAAGTCGGCGTGATTCTGGGCGACGCCCAGCGCATCGCCGGTCGCATGGATCAAGCCGCCATCACCTATCGCGACGCTTACCTGCGCGGCGCACGCGATCCCGCTCTGCTCGCCGGCTTCGCCGTCGCCGAGCGCGCCGCCGGCCACACCGAACGCGCCGACAAACTGCTGGCCGCCGCCTGCGCCGCCAAAGCCCCGCGCCCCTCCGCGCACGCGGCCCTCGCGCGCCAGCGGCTCGACGCCGTTCTCGCGCAACCGGCCGCGCCCAACGGCAAACTCGACGCCGCGCAAATGGCCACTGTGCTCGGCTCCCTCTTCGAAGCCCGCAAACACCCGCCGCTGATTCCCGAAACTTACCACGTCGCTGCGGACGCATGGGCCGCCAGCGCCACACCGCCCAAGCCCGGCAACCTCGCCGTGCTCGACGAAGGCATCAAGGCGTTCCCCCGCGACAGCGCGCTCGTCCTGAAAGGCGCACGCCTCTACGCGAGCATCGGCGCCAACGACGTCGCCGCTTCGATCGCACGCCTCGGCACACGTTTCGCCAGCGACGCGGCGGCCAGGCGCGAATTCGAGCAACTGCTCGCCTCGCTCCCCGGGCCCGCGGCCAAGTAACCCTCAGAGCGCCGACACGGCCGCCGGCGGCACGTAGGCTTTCCGTGCCCTCCGCACGCGTGCGTGGTTCGCATTGGCCCAGTGAATGAGCGGTTCGAGTTTCGCCAACAAGGACTCGCCCAGATCCGTGAGAGTGTATTCCACCTTCGGCGGCACGGTGGGATGAACCTCGCGCGTGACGTAGCCGTCCCGCTCGAGCGCGCGCAGTGTCTGCGCCAGCATGCGTTGCGAGATGTCGCCGATCGCACGCTTCAACTCGGTGAAGCGGAGCGTGCCGTTGCGTAGGGCGAGCAGCGTCAACAGGCTCCAGCGATCGCCAATGCAATCGAGGACATCGCGCACCGGGCAGCGCGTCTCGTGGCCGGAGCCAGGCTCGACCGGCGGAAAAGAGAGGATGGATGCAGGCATGGTGGGTTGGTTACCGCACGGTAACCTGGTGAGAAAAAAGACCCTTCTTGCGGGAAAAGCCCCGCTTCGGTATTCTTTAGTAACCAAAGGCTGATTCTGAACCGTGATGCAAGTCCGGAGACTCAGCCGCCTCACCCATCGTCTCCCTCCTTATGATCGCCATCACCGCCGCCACCGGCCAACTCGGCCAACTCGTCATCGAGCAACTCCTCTCGTCCATCCCCGCCGCCCAGATCGTCGCGGTCGTCCGTGATCCGGCCAAAGCCGAGACCTTCGCCCGGCGCGGAGTGATCGTCCGCCGCGCCAGCTACGACGATCCTGCCGCGCTTGAGCGCGCTCTCGCGGGCGTGGAGAAAGTGCTGCTGATCTCGGGCACGGATTTCGGCCGCCGCCTCGAGCAGCATACCAACGTGGTGAATGCCGCCCAGCGCGCCGGCGCCAAACTCCTGGTCTACACGAGCCTGCTGCGCGCGGACACGACGCCGCTCAATCTCGGGCCCGAGCACGCGGCTACCGAACAGCTCATCCGTGCCTCCGGGCTGCCCTACGTCATTCTCCGCAACGGCTGGTATCACGAGAACTACACCGCGTCCGTCCCCGCCGCCCTCGCGCACCACGCATTCGTCGGCAGTGCTGGCGACGGCCGCATCGCCTCCGCCGCGCGTGCCGACTATGCCGCAGCCGCAGTGGCCGCGCTCGCCGGGCGCGCCGCGCCGAACCGCACCTACGAACTCGCCGGCGACACGGCCTACACCCTGGCAGAGTTTGCCGCCGAGCTCTCGCGCCAGACCGGCCAGCCGACTCCCTACGTCAATCTGCCCGAGGCGGAATATGCCAAACTCCTCCTCGGCGCCGGCCTGCCGCCGCCGCTCGCGCACGGCCTCGCCAGTTGGGATGCCGGCGCCTCACAGGGCGCACTCTTCGACGATCGCGGCGAACTCAGTCGACTGATCGGCCGCCCGACGACCCCAGTCCGCGACGCCATCGCCGCCGCGCTGAAGCGCTGACCGCGAACCGTCAAAAGCGCACGGTCTGGTGCCCTGACGCAATCGGCGCGCCGCGTGCGCTTTGGCAATGGAGGCTGTGTTCCATCCGAACCGGCTGGTTCGGTTCTTCGGCCTGCAAGTTCAGTCCGGCGACTCGAGAATGCGTAGCCGCTGAATTTTGTTTCGGCACGTGGAGCCGCCACTGGCCGAAGACTTCCCACTAGCCTTTTGCGCGGGCCAAACAATAGTGCGGCCATGCAGCAGCGATATCCGCGGGAAGCCCTTCACAAGATCGTCGAGCAGGCGATGATCTACCAATGCGCCTGCCCCGCGCAGGTCTGCAAAGCGATCGGCCAGATGCGCGAGCTGCACAAATACCAACAAGCGTGCCTCAACGAGAGCGCAGTCGATCGCGTGGTCCACGAGCGCATCGCCGCTGCCGCCGCCGCCGCGCATGCGGAACTCGAGCGGTGTCTCGAGGAAGTGCTCAAGCTCGAAGGCTGGAACCTCGAAACGCTCGAGATGCCCGACCACCTCGCGAAACGCCGCTTGCCGCCGACGTGACGCGGTGCGCTCCGCCAGCAGAAGCGGGAGTTTGACCGATAGCCCGCTTCTGTCCGCCACGGCATCATATCGTTCTTGGTTTTTGTTTCATCCTTTTCCGCCTCATGAAGCCAGCGCCCCCGGGTATTCTCTGCATCGGTGCGGTGCTGTGGGACATCATCGGTCGTTCTCCGCATGGGATGGCGCACGGCGCTGACGTGCCCGGACGCATCACGCGCGTGCCGGGCGGTGTGGCTATGAATATCGCCATGACGCTGCGCAAACTCGGTTTGCGGCCGGCCGTGCTGACGGCGATCGGGCACGACGAGGAAGGCACCGAGTTGGTCACCTGCTGCCAGCGCTTGGGGATCGAGACCTCCTTTGTCTACCGATCGAGCGCGCGGCCGACGGATCGCTACCTAGCCGTGGAAGACATTCACGGACTCGTCGCGGCCATCGCAGACGCACATTCGCTCGAGGCCGCCGGTGACAAAATTCTCGCGCCTCTCGCGGATGGGCGCCTCGGCCACAAGACGCACCCGTGGAACGGACTCATCGCGCTCGACGGCAACCTAACCACCGCACTTCTGACTGAAATCGCGCAGTCTCCGCTGTTCGCCGCCGCCGATCTGCGCGTGGCACCGGCGAGTCCCGGCAAAGCGGAACGATTGCTACCGCTCCTCGCCCACCCGCGCGTGACGCTGTATGTGAATCTCGAGGAAGCCGGTCTCCTCTGCGCCACGCGCTTTGACGACGCCCGCACCGCCGCCGGTAGCTTGCTTGCGCGTGGCGCTCACCGCGTCCTCGTTACGGCCGGTGAGCGCGAATGCTGCGATGGCCGCGCCGGTCACGACTTCGTTTGCGGCACACCGGAAAAGGTGAAGGTCCATCGCGTAACCGGCGCCGGCGACGCTCTCATGGCCGCGCACATCGTGGCGGAGCGCGGCGGCGCCACACGCCAAGCTGCACTCGATGCCGCGTTGCGCGCGGCCAGCGCACACGTCGCCGGCGAGATCGGCACGTGACCGCGGGACCGGCATCCGCCGGCCGATGGTGTTCCGACGATTGACTTGGCAACGGCCCTGGCTTGTTCCTCACTGCCGGATTGCCGCCATGTCTCCCCTTGTTAAATTTTCTTCCGAGATCCAAGACGCACGCCGCGCGAACCGTCCCATTGTGGCTCTGGAGTCGACGATCATCACCCACGGGATGCCTTATCCGCAGAACGTCGCCACCGCGCGCAAAGTCGAGGCGGTCGTCCGCGAGGCCGGCGCCACACCGGCGACGATCGCGGTGCTGGATGGTGAGATTTGTGTGGGGTTGTCCGATGCTCAACTCACCCAGCTCGCGCAGGCAAAAGATGTGATGAAACTCTCGCGCGCCGATCTCGCCGTCGCGGTAGCGTCGAAGCGCACGGGCTCCACCACCGTGGCGGCAACGATGATCTGCGCCCGCCGTGCAGGCATTGAGGTGTTTGCGACCGGCGGGATCGGTGGCGTCCATCGCGGCGCCGAACTCAGCTTCGATATTTCGGCGGACTTGCGCGAACTCGCCGACACCGCAGTGACCGTCGTGTCCGCCGGCGCGAAGGCCATTCTCGATTTGCCGAAGACACTCGAGGTGCTTGAGACCTACGGCGTGCCGGTGATCGCGTTTGGCCAGGACGAGTTTCCTGCCTTCTGGTCGCGGAGTTCGGGCCTGCACGCCCCGTTGCGCATTGATGCTCCGGCCGAAATCGCCGCTGCGCATCTGCAGCGCGGCCGTCTCGGTCTGCCGGGCGGGCAACTGGTCGCGAATCCCATTCCGGTGTCCGCCGAGATTCCGCGCGAGGTTATCGCGCCTTTCATCGAGCAGGCGCTCGCGGAAGCGGGACAGCGGCACATCGCCGCGAAAGCGGTCACGCCATTCCTCTTGCAACGCCTGTTCGAGCTGACGAATGGCCGCTCGCTCGAGGCGAACATCGCCCTCGTGCTGAACAACGCGCGCCTCGCCGCTCAAATTGCCGCCGAGATCACGCGGCAACGCGCCGTCTGACGACAGCGCGCCGGGTCCTTTCACTTCGCCAGTTCGTAGAGATACTCGGCGAGCGACAGCGTCATGCCGTCGAAGCCGCGCACCTGCGGATTCGACGACTCGATGACGAAGAACTCGTCCGGTGCGTGCGCGCCACCGCCATGCCCGAGCCCGAAGTGTCCGGCCGCGAGGTTGAGCGGAGCATCGGTAAAGATGTAGCCCGGATACGAACCCGCGAGTCGTGGCCAAAGCACGGCCTCGACGCCGTTGCGCTTCAGGACCGCGAGTTGCGCCTGAATCAGTGGAGCCTCAGCCGGCGTCGCCGTCGGGCTGTAACCACCGGTGAAATTCACTTCGATATCGCCGTAACCGCGCTTGACGAGGTGCGCCTTGAGTTTCGCCACCGCCTCCTCGGCACTCTGATTCGGCACGAGGCGGAAATCGAGTTTCGCGGACGCCTTGTGCGGCAGGACGGTCTTGCCGCCCGGCCCTGTGTAGCCGCCGTAGATGCCCTCGATGTTCGCCGTCGGCTGCGCGACGTAGCGTTCGAGCGCGGCGAGGAACGGCAGATCGTCGATCCATTTGGCCGTCGCGGCGCCAACGCGGAATTGGCGTTCGGAAAGTTTCTTCGAGGCCTCGAGAATGATGGCCTTCTCCTGCTCGGTCAGCGGCCGCACATTCTCGAACCAGCCATCGATCGCCACCGTGTTGCCATCGGGTGAGACGAGCGTGTTGAGCGCCGTGACGAGCCGCCAGACCGGGCTGTCGACCATCGATTTGAAGGACGAATGCACGTCGCGCACCGGACCGCGGCCCCACGCGGCGCCGCTGGAGGTGAGTTCGACTTCGATCACGCCTTTGGCGCCGAGGTTCACCGTGACTGCGCCGTCGAGTCCTTGCGTCGCGTGCGGCATCCACACGCCGGTGCACTTCGCGAGCGCCGCCTGCACGTGAGGCTTCCGCACGATTTGCGCGATGTGGGGAGAACCGATTTCCTCCTCGCCCTCGGCCACCAGGACGAGATTCACCGGGAGTTTTTTGCCCGCGTTGCGAAAGGCCTCGATCGCCGCGAGGAATGCCGATTGCGGCCCTTTCTGGTTCACGGCGCCGCGGCCGATGATGACTTTGCCGTAGCCGGGTTTGTCGACCAGAGCAGCCTCCAGCGGCGGCGAGGTCCATTCCTTCGGGTCGAACTGCTTCACATCATACATGAAATAGATGCCGACGGTCTTCGGCGCACCGGCGTCGAGCGTGGCAAACACGCCGGGTTTGCCGTCCGTCGGAATGATCTCGGTGTGCTGAAAGCCGACCTCCCGCAGCATCGCCGCCATGCGCTCGGGGCCGTCCGGGAAACCGCGATTCTCCGCCGCGATCGCCGGGTGAGCGATCCACTCGCGCAGGCGCGCCAGCGCGCGATCGTGGTGCTTTGCGATTTCCGTCTTCAATGCAGCCAGATCAGCCGCCTCGTCCGCCTGCACCGAAGTAACCCAACCCGCCAAAACAATGGCGGCCGACAACCAGATACGTCGCATCATAGTGTGTAGTGTGTGTGCGGCGAAAATGTCGGCCGCTCCGCTTACGGCAACGGCAAAGCCCGCCGTCGTCCGGCAAGCTTGTCACGGCCGGCCGCAATCGATTACCGATACTAAATGCCCCCTTCCCTCGTTCGGAGAGTGCTGCGCGGATTCGGCGCGGCGTCGCTGGTTCTTGCGGTTGCGATCGGACAATCCCTCGCCAACGACCTCGGCCTGCTGGAAAAGGCCTACGCCCTCGACTCGGCGTCCGCCGCGCGTGATGCGACGGGCGCGGCGCAGCTCTATCAGACGGCCGCCAACGGCGGAGATCCGTTCGCTCATCTTCGACTCGGGCAACTCTACGAAGTCGGCGACGGCGTGCCGCAGGATTACGCGACCGCGCGCGCCCATTATCAGACGGCGGCCGATCTCGGACTCGCGGCCGCGCGGGTGCCGCTGGCCATCTGCCACCTCGAAGGTTGGGGTGGGCCCGAGGACCGGGAAGCGTTCGTGCGCGAGATTCGTCAGGCGGCGGAGGCAGGCGAAACTGCCGCGCAACACATCCTCGGGCTGCTTCACGGGATCGGCTTGTATGTGGCCAAGGATCTCGCTGCGAGCGTCGCTTGGTTGGAGAAGGCCGGCAAATCGGACGCCGGCGCCCAGCACAATCTCGGGCAGGTCGTCGATCAGGCGCAGCGTTTCGTCACGGCCCGCAATTTGGAAATCGCGCGCCACTGGTATCAGCTCTCCGCCGAACGCGAATACCTCACCGGCATGCGTGCGATGGCCCGCACGTTCATCGAAGGCGCTCCGGAGGCACGCGACTGGGCCATGTTCCGTCAATGGCTCGAACTTGCCGACGAGGCCGGAGACGCCGAGGCGCCCTTCATTCTCGCGATGGCCGAGATGCTGCGGCCCGATTTGAAGCGACGCGATGAGGCTCGCGCCACCGAGTGGATCATCACCGCCGCTCAACGAGGGAATTCCCGCGCGCTGGAGGTTCTCGATGGACGCGGCGCCGGGCAATCGCTGCGGGACGCGATCACCTACGTGCTGGTGGAGGCCTGGGAAGATCGTTACGTGCGCCGGGTGCAACAGCGATTCGGCGATGGTCCGACGCGCGGTCCGGTGCCCTACAAGACGGTCATGCCAGTCTATCCAATGGGCTTCCGGCTCGCCGGCATCACCGGCAACGTCAAGTTGCAGTTCACCGTGGATACGACTGGGCGTCCGCGTGACATCACCGCCGTCAGCGCGACGCACCCGCTGTTTGGCGAACGAGCGCGCGCCGCGGTTGAGCAGTGGCGCTTTCATCCCGCACGCAAGGACGGGCGCCTGGTGAACAGCCGGGCTCAGGTGGATATCCCTTTCACGCTCGCGGAAGAGACGGCGGACGGCACCGATGGCCTGCTCGCGATGGCGCGGGACAAGGCGGAGATGCTCGGACCGGAATTCGTCGCCTATTTACCCGACCTGCGAATCGCCCGTCCGGTGACCGCGCTGCCCGTCCCGAAACGCGGCGTCGGTCCGGCCAACGAGCGACGCATGGCCCTTGTGCTGCTGGCGCTCGATGCCACCGGCAAGCCGCAACATGGCCGCGTGCTGCACGCGGAACCCGCCGACCTCGGTGACGAGGTCCTCACCATCGTCCTCCAGGCGCGGTTCAAACCGCGCGAAGTGAACGGCGAGGCTGTGCCGTCCAACGTGCTCGTGCCGTTCTTTTCCGAAGCGATGGGCGAGCCTGTCACACCCGCCACGCCGTGACGCCGCCGCGATCGCGGCGGCAAGTTCGGCGATGACAATGTCGCGAAAGTGACTTCGTTCGAGCTATGGATGCTTCAGTGCGTGAGAATTCCCTTTTCGTTCGTCTCGGCGGACGTCCGCGGCTGATGCAGCTGCTGCGGCACTTCTACGCCGACGTGCGCCAGCATCGCGAGATCGCGCCGATCTTTCTCGCGCAAATCGAGGACTGGCCCGCGCACCTGGAGAAAATCGCGGACTTCTGGTCGAACGTCACCGGTGGCCCCGTGCGCTACGCCGGCGGCATGCCGCGGAAACATTTCCCGCTCGGTTTGGAGTCGCGCCATTTCGAAGCGTGGCTCGATCTGTGGCGCCGCAACTGCCGCGCCCATCTGCCGCCAACCGAGGCCGAAGAGATGATCCGCGCCGCCGAGGAAATTGGACAGCGCCTGCGCGACATGATCGCGTGGCAACGCACCGCGCCAAATCCGTCCGCAAACTGACGCGCTGCGGACCCAAACCGCGACCTCCGCGCAAAGGTGGTCGCCGCTGTCCCCAGCGGCGACGGCGCCCGACGCCCATCACGCGAACAAGCCGCCACGCAGACCATCATCGCCATCGCGCCTCCTGCTGGCATCAGCCGGAGGGCTAATTTTGCAGCGCAAGGCTGAGCCGGGCTTGCACGCGGTCGCGCGGGCGGCATCGTCAGCGCAAAAATCGCCCTATGTCGGACACCGCCGCTGCTGCCCCTCGCCCTGCCCCGCAAGATTCTCCCCGCGAAGCCGAGTGGCTGAGCAAGACCTACCAGCCGAGCGCGACTAATCTCACGATCCGCGCTGCCGTCATCGGCATGGTCATCGGCGCGGCGATGAGTCTCTCGAACCTCTACGTGTTTTTCAAAACCGGCTGGAGCATGGGCGTGACGCTGACGGCGTGCATCCTCGCCTTCAGCGCGTTTCAGCTCCTCCAAGCCGCGCGCCTCGTGAAGAAACCGCTCGGCGTGCTCGAAAACAACGCGCTCACCACCGTGGCGTCTGGCGCCGGCTACATGACCGGCGGCGGCAACATGGCGGCGTTCGGCGCGTTGCTCATGGTCACGACCGTGCGCCCCGACACGATTTCGATGATTGCCTGGTTCGCGCTCATCGCCGCGCTCGGCGTGTTCGCTGCCATTCCGATCAAGCGGCAGCTGATCAACCAGGAAGGCCTCGCGTTCCCGACCGGCACGGCCACCGCGGAAACGATCGCCTCCATTCACGAAGCCGCCTCCGGCGCCGGCGCCAGCAAGGCCAAGTGGCTGGCGTGGTCCGCCGCGTTCGCTGCCGTGCTCACCTGGGTGCGCGACGCCTGGCATTGGATTCCGAACACGATTCCGCTGCCGTTGCAGCTCGCCGGCCACAAGCTCTCGGAGTGGACGCTGTCGCTCAAAGCCGAGGTCGTGTTGATCGGCGGCGGTGCGCTCATGAGTTTCAAGACCGGCTGGTCGCTCCTGCTCGGCGGCGTGCTCACCTACGCGGTGCTCGCGCCCTCGCTCGTCGAACGCGGCATCGTCACCTCCATTTCCTACAAAGCCATCGTCGCTTGGACGCTGTGGCCGGGCGCCGCGATTCTCGTCGCCTCGGGACTCACGTCGTTCGCCATCGACTACAAGAGCATCGCCCGCTCCTTCACCGGACTGACGAAAATTTTCGGCGGCGGCCGCAAATCCGATGAAGGCATCGCTTCGCTCGAGTGCCCCGAATGGTGGTTCCCCGCCGGCTTCGCCGTGCTGTCGCCGTTCGTGGTATTCCTGATGGTGTGGCTGTTCCAGATTCCGCTCTGGGCCGCCGTGATCGCCGTCCCGCTCGCCGTCGTCATGGGCTTCGTGGCCGCGCGCGTCACGGGCGAAACGGACGTGACGCCCACCAAGGCGCTGGGCCCCGTCACGCAAATGCTCTACGGCGTGATGACGCCCGGCAATCTGTCCGGCAACATCATGTCGGCGAACGTCACCGGCGGCATCGGCCTGCACGCGGCCGACCTGCTCACGACGCTGAAGACCGGCTGGCTGCTCGGCGCGAAACCGCGGCATCAATTCTACGCGCAGCTCTTCGGTGTCGTGGCGGGCGCGATCGTCATCGTGCCGGCGTTCAACTTGATCATTCCCGACCCGACGCTCCTCGGAGGTGAAGCCTGGCCGGCGCCCTCGTGCGTCGTGTGGGCCGGCGTGTCGAAGGCGTTTTCCGACGGTATCGGCGCGCTCCATCCGACATCGCGCACCGCGATCGTGGTCGGCCTCGCGCTCGGTGTGGCGCTGGCGTTGCTCGAGCGCTTCGCCCCGAAACGTCTGCGCGCTTACCTGCCCTCGCCGTCCGGCCTCGGCATCGCAATGGTGATTCCGGGCAGCAATTGCATCGCCATGTTCCTGGGCGCCGCGCTGGCTGAAGGCTGCCGTCGCTTCGCGCCGAAATTTGCCGACCGAGCCGTCGTTCCCGTCGCTTCCGGCCTCATCGCCGGCGAAAGCCTCATGGGCATTCTGATCGCGATCCTGATCGTCGCCGGCGTGATCGCCGCCTGAGCAGCCGCGGCATCCGCGCGGCCGACCGGGAGGGGCGCTGACCGTGCGCCTCTTGCGGCGCCCTTATCCGCTCGTCGCGGTAGCGAAACCACACGTCCCAGCGCGAAGCCGCGCCCTTGCCCCTTCCGCACTATCCCGAGGTCGAGCGATTCAGCCACCGCAGCTTTCGCCTGAATATGGCGTATTACGCCATAAATTGGACGGCGTATTTTTCTGAGGAGAATGTGGCGTATTACGCCATATTAACGCGAGGATGCCGTCCGGGGAGAGACTGGCTAAACCAGACTCATTGGGTCGACGTCGAGCACCTGCGTGACGTCGACCGGCCAGTCGATCGTCTGCTGGAGCTTCGCGAGCTCTGCGACGACCTTCGCCGTCCGATACGTGAAATACCAAATCTGAAACCGATACTCGTCTTTCACCTTCTCGATTGGCGCTGGCGACGGGCCGCGAATCTCGATTTCGCCGGCGAGCGTCGTCTCGACTTTCTTCGCCCACTGTTGCGCAAAGAACATGATCTTTTCCGGATTCGGTCCGCGGAACAGGTGGTGAATCAGGTGACGATATGGCGGGTAGGCGAAATTCTTGCGCATCGTCAGCTCCGCCTCCGCGAAGCCCTCGAAATCCGACTTCTTCGCGAACTGGATCGCGTCCGCCTGCGGAGTGAACGTCTGCACGACCACCTCGCCGGCTCGATCGCCGCGGCCCGCGCGTCCGGCCACTTGCACGAGCAGCTGGAACGTCCGCTCGTTCGCGCGAAAATCGGGGATGTGCATCGAGATGTCGGCGTCGATCAGACCGACGAGCGTGACGTTGGGAAAATCGAGCCCCTTTCCGATCATCTGCGTGCCGATCAAAATATCGATTTTACCCGCGCGAAAATCGCCGAGGATCTGCCGGAAGCGGTGCTTCTTCGACATCGTGTCGGCGTCCATGCGCTCGAGCCGCGCACGCGGCAGCACCCGGCGCACCGCCTCTTCGACGCGCTGCGTGCCGAGTCCGCGCCAGCGGATTTCCGGCGACGCGCACGACGGACACACCACCGGCGCGCCGCGCTGGTGACCGCAGAGGTGGCATTTCAGCGTTTCGTCGGTGCGATGATAGGTCATCGACACACTGCAATGCGGGCATTCCTCCACGTGTCCGCATTTGCGGCATTGCATCGACGACGAATAGCCGCGGCGGTTGATGAACAGGATCGTCTGCTCCTTCCGCGCGAAACGCTGGTGCATGTGATCGACGAGCAGCCGCGAAAGCGTGACCATTCCGCGCGTGCGCATCACCTCGATGCGCATGTCGACGATCTGGATGTCCGGGAGTTTCTTGTCGTCGACGCGCTTCGTCAGCCGGTCCTGCACATATTTGCCGGCGCGCACGTTCGCGATCGACTCGAGCGACGGCGTCGCGGAGCCCAGCAGGCAAACCGCGTGCGCGAGCTTCGCACGATAAACCGCGACGTCGCGTCCGTGGTAGCGCGGCGTCTCGTCCTGCTTGTAGGCCGGCTCGTGTTCCTCATCGACGACGATCAGCCGCAAATCGCGCACCGGCGCGAACACCGCCGAACGCGCGCCGACCACCACCCGCGCCTGGCCCGACGCGAGAGCGGTCCAGCCATCGAGCCGCTCGCCTTCGCTGAGATGGCTGTGCCAGACGACGGTCTTGTGCCCCGCCGCTTCGAAGCGTCCGCGCAAACGCGCGACCGTTTGCGGGGTGAGCGCGACCTCGGGCACGAGGTAGATCGCGCTGCCGCCGGCCGCGAGCACGGCCTCGACGGCGCGAAGATAGACCTCGGTCTTGCCCGAGCCCGTGACGCCATTGAGCAAATGCACGGCGAATTTCCGCTTCTCGAGGCTCGCGCCGACGGAGGCCACCACGGCGGCCTGCTCAGGATTCAGCTCCGGCGGCTGGCTAGAAACGACTTCGCCGCCGCTCCAGTTGTCCGCGTAGGCCACGCGCTCGACGTGATGCAGCTCCTCGCGCACGACGCCGTGTTTGATCAGCGCGGCCGCGACGGCCGCCGTCGCGTCGAGGCGTTGCAGCACGAGCGATTTCTTCACCGGCCGGAACTGCTGTTTCAGAAAATCGTAGAGCTTGGCCTGTTTCGGCGCTTTCCGCACGAGCGCGGCGTGCTCCTCGGCCGTCAGCTCGCGCGCGAGCGCGAGGTATTTATCGTGCTTGAGCCGCGCGCCCGCCCGCACCGCACCGGGGATCATCGTCTCGAAGACGGAATCCATGCGCGCCGCGTAATAGCTGCTCATCCAGCGCGCGAGGCCGAGCAGGTCCGGCGTGAGCGCCGGATATTCGTGCAAGATGCCCGCAATGGGCTTCAACTTCTCGAGCGGCACATCCGGGAGCGCGTCTCGCTCGAGCACGAGCCCGATGTGTTGCCGATGGCCGATGGGAATCCGCACGAGCGAGCCCGCGCGCACGTCGTCCACGAGCGACTCCGGCACCTTGTAGTGCAGGAGCTTCTCGAAGCCCGCGAGCGGTTGGACGGCCACGACCATCGCTTGAGCCGATGCGCGGGCGGGGCGCGAGGCAATGCGTTTTCGCCGACAAAGGACGCGTCGCCTTCCGCGTTGACACTCGGAAACGCGCTCCCCGATGCTGCGGACGTGAGCGTCGAGGCTGCCCGCGAAAAATTCCAATCCTACCTGACCGAGAAAGGTCTGCGCGTAACCAGCCAGCGTCTCGCGATCTTCGACGCGGCCTTTGCCCAGAAAGAGCATTTCACGGCGGAAGAGCTGCTCGATCACGCCCGCGCCATCGACGATTCCGTCTCGCGCGCCACCGTCTATCGCACGTTGCCGATCATGACCGAGAGCGCGCTCCTGCGCGAAGTCGACATCGGCAAGGGCGAAAAATTCTACTTCCCCTCCTCCGGCAACACCCAAGTCGCGCAGGTCGTCTGCGTTGACTGCGACAAGATTTTCGAAATCAGCGCGCCGTTCATGGAATGGTATGGCAGCACCGTCTCGCTGAAGCTCGGCCTGAAACCCATTTCTCAACGCCTGCAAGTCAGCGCGCAGTGCACCGCGTTCCGTGAACGCGGTGGCTGCCCCAATCGCACCAAGTAAGCCATGTCCCGCCCGCCGAAGAGCGATCCCGCCTTCGAAATCACTTTCTTCGAGTCCGTCCACCGCCGCTGCCCGCGCTACACCGAAGTCATCGAACTGCTCGGCGGCCTCTACACCAAGACCGGCCGCATCGCCGACGGACTGCGCATGGATCGCAAGCTGGTGAAGCTCCAGCCGACCAACGCGACCGCGCACTACAACCTCGCCTGCAGCTTCGCTCTCAGCAATCGCCCGCTCGACGCCCTCGACACCCTGCGCACCGCCCACCAGCTCGGCTACACCGACTACGAGTGGATGCGCCAGGACCCGGACCTCGCGAGCCTCAAGGCCGACGCGCAGTTCCTGAAAATTCTCGCCGACGTCAAAGCGGCGTCGAAGGGCGCGAAACCGAAGCGGCGCTAAGCCTGTAGCGGCGGTTTATGACCGCCGGAAACGAACGCGGCTAGTCTTGCGTCGGCGGTCATTGACCGCCGTTACAGATACGCGATAAGCCCCTAGCGGATCCCAAACATCTGCTCGGTCATCGTGCGCAAGTCGCCGCCCGGTGCATAGCCCCCGCCGCGCACGCGCACGAGATCCTTGCAACGGTGCGCGCGCAACGCCGCCGCATCCGCCGACACCACGCGCACCTCTCCGGCGCGCATGCCGATCACCTCGTTGCTCGACAGTGGCGTCCACGCGAAGGGCAACCCCGTGCCGTTGCACGACACTTCCCAGCCCGCGACCAACCCGTTGATCGGTTTCCGCAGCAAGGACGGATAACGTTGGATGAAATCCGGCACGCGCGTCGTCGCCACGCGCAGCGTGACCACCGGTCGCAACTTGTCGAAATACTCCTGAAACGAATCGACGCGCCCGAGCCGCCACTGGCGCAGAAAATCCAGCGGATCGATGCCCATCAGATTCATGCCGTTGTAGTCGCCATGCTCGTTGCGATTGCCGAAGCGTCGCGCCGCATACCAACTCTCGAAGGCGTCCGTCGCACGCAGGCCGATCTCGAAGTGCAAATGTCCGCGTTCCCTCGGAATCGCATAGCCGCCCGCGCTGCGTCCCATGATGCCGATCGTCTGGCCCTTCTGCACCCGCGTGCCAGGCCGCACGCCCGATTGGATCATGGCGAGGTGCGCGTAGAGCGTGTAAACGGCCGGCCGCTGCTCCGGATGTTCGATCACGATGTAGCGTCCGTAGCTGCTCGAACCCGGCGAAGAGCTGACGTGTTTCACGATTCCGTCCATCGCCGCAAATACCGGATCGGCGGGCTCGCCGCGGCGGTCGCGCTTGATTGGCCGGATGTCGAGGCCTTCATGAAACTGCGTGCCGCCGCTCCGCACGCAGCCGAACAAACCGGATTCCGGATCGCCCGACACCGTGGGCTGCACGAACGCGTCAAGTCGGCCGGTCGTCCAGGCGGTTTGCGGCGTCGGAAAAACCAAATCGATGCGCGCGTGCGCGAGCGTGCCCACCACCAGTGCGAACGCCGCGGTTAACCAGCGTGCTCCGGTCATTGCCGAACCTTTCGTGCCGCCTCGGCCAGATCCGCTGAGGTGCGCTTCAATCGCTCGACCATTCCGGGCAACTCGGCGTCCGGCACCTCGACGAAAATCAAAATGGCGCCGCCCTCCATCGCCGCCTCAATCCGTCGCGCACCGACAAACTGGTCGTTCAACGCGAGCACGAGCCGCCGTCCGATCGCACCGACCGACAACCGATAGAGGTCGCGCGACGCCGAGCCGTTCAACTGCACGAACAGACAGCGCCCGAGATCCACCTGCGCGACTTCCGCGTTCGCGAGGTCGTATTCCACCACCACCGGCTTGGGCGAGACGTTGATCGTCACGCCGCTCTGCGGCAGCGTCACCGCTACACCGGCTTCGCCGGGTTTGGCTTCCAGATAAAACCGCGCGACGAGCGGTGCGTAATCCTTCGCCGGCTCAGGCGCCGTCGCGCATCCACTCAGCAAAAGGCCGACACCAAACACGAAGAGTGCGACGCGGGGCAAAGTCATGGACGCGCAGCTTTTGGGTCCGCGGAAAAGGCTTCAAGCACTTCCGCACCGACGGCATCCGCCAGCAACCGACCGCGCGGCGTGAGACGAATGCGGCCCTCCGGCGAGTCGACCAGCATTCCCTCGGCGAGCAGCTTCGGCAAAAAGTCGTGCAGGCTCTCCCACGGCGCGCTCGGGAATTTTTTGCGCAACTCCGGGAGCGACACGCCTTCGTTCATGCGCAGTCCGAAGATGATGCTATCCGCCGCGAGCAGCTCCGGCGTCAGCGCTGTGCGGTCCGCCGTCGCTCGACGTCCCGCCGCGACGTCCGCGTGCCACTGGACCAGATCGGGCGGATTGCTCGCGCGCCACCCGGCGAACTGCGACGCACCCGACGGACCGAAGCCGACCCACTCGCTCATGCGCCAGGTGTTGAGATTGTGCCGGCAAATGTGGCCGGGCCGCGCGAAGTTCGAGACCTCGTATTGTGCGAAACCGACACCATCGAGAAACTCCCACGTGCGCAGGTAGAACGCGGCCTCTTTTTCGGGATCGAGCTTCACCTTGCCCTGCGAGAGCTTCACCCACAACGCCGTGTCTTCCTCGAACGTGAGGCAATACGTCGACAAATGATCCGGCGCGAGCCGCACGACCTCGGCCAGGTCCGCGCGCCATTGTGTTTCGTCCTGATTCGGCAACGCGAACATCAGATCGAGGTTCACGCTCGGGAAACCGGCCGCGCGGATCAGGTCGTAGGCGCGGTAGACCTGCTTCGGCGTGTGCTGACGCCCGAGCGCATCGAGCAATGCCTCGTTGAAGCTCTGCACGCCGAGAGAAATCCGCGAGACGCCGAGCGCACGCAGCACGTTGAGCCGTTCGGCGGTGACGGTCGCCGGCGCCATCTCGACGCTCCACTCCGCTGGCGCGCCGCCGCAAAACTCCACCATCGCGCGTCCGAGCTGCTCGAGCTCGCTCGCGCGCAACAGTCCCGGCGTGCCGCCGCCCCAGAACGCCGTGTCGACGCGGCGCCGCACCGACCGTCCTGCTTGCTCCATCGTGCTCGCAATCTTGAGTTGTAGGGCGGGGTCTCCCGACCCCGCCGCGTTCACCAATCGAATCTCCGGTCGCGCCGGCGGCGGGGTCCGGAGACCCCGCCCTACATTGTCGGCGTCGCCGCCGAGATCCACCAACGCCATCTCGTCCCGCACCGCCGCGATATAGCGCGGCACCGCGTCCGCCTTCGGCACCGTTTGGTAGAACGCGCAGAAATCGCACGTCGTCGCGCAAAACGGCACATGCACGTAGACGCCCAGCGGCGGCAGCGACGCGAGCAGCGCCGCGCCGTCGGCGCTCCGAGACTTTTCTTGCCCTGCGGGGAACCCGGCCATTAGAAGTGCGTCAATTTCCGATCAGCCAACGGCCTGCGTGGCCCGGCGCAATCTTTTCCCAATGCAACTATTCTCCTCCCGTTCCCGTCGCCTCGCGGCGCTCGTCAGCGCGTCTCTCGCGCTCTGGCTCCTCACCGGTTGCCAGACCATGACGATCACCAACATGACGCCGGACAACGTGCCCGCGAACCCCTCGCAGATCTACACGATCACCGCGACGTTCAAGCCGGCCTCGTTCTCGATCGACGAGACCTCGATCAAGCCCCGCATCGTCATCGACGGCCAAATCTATCCGATGACCAAGAGCAGCGGAGCCGACCTGTGGGAATTCGACTACCAACTTCCCATCGGCCGCACGAACGCCTCCTACTATTTCATCGTCGCCTATCTCGGCAAAGACTCCCCGCCTTCGGCGATCCCGACGGAAATGCATTCGGAGTTGCAGCACCTCAACATCGCCGGTCGCTACGTGCTGCGGCCCGAGGCCAGCCGCGCCCCCGTCGGCGCGCGCGTCAGCGTGCTCGGCGCCGGCTTCACGCCGAACGACGTCGTCTATTTCGACAACAGCCCTACCCGCACCGTCTTCGAGTCCCCGAGTTCGATCAGCTTCTTCGTGCCAGCGGTCGACACGGGCCGCAGCTACATGCTGCGCGTCGCCGGCGGCGGCACCGCACTCGCGGTCGGCGCGTTCCGGGTCGACGGCATCAATTTCACCGTCACGCCCAGCACGCTCATGCTGCGCAGCGGCGAACAGCAAGCGATTACCTTCACGATCCCGCAAGCCGCGCCCGCGGGCGGCATGCTCATCGACGTCCAAACGGACGTGCCGGAATGCATCATCATGCCGGAAGTGATTATCCCCGCCGGTCAGAGCAGCGTCACGGTCGCCATCCAAGGCGGCAAACCCGGCACCGGCTCGCTCTTCTTCAAGAGCAGCGCCGGCGAAAGCTCCGTGCCGGTCACGGTGACGAAGTAAAGGCTGCTAACTACGGCTGAGCCGATCAAGCGCGCGGATCGCCGCGCGCTTTTTCTTTGGCCTGCGCCGTCGTCGCCATCACCTTGCCACCATGGACCTGACCTCCCTCGACTGGGAAGTGCTTGATCGGCTGCGCGAGACGTTCCTCTCGGACGCGCGCACGCGCGGTCCGTATTGGCACACGATCACGGACCTCGAGGCCTACGACCTCACCTACGCCGAGCGCATCGGCTGGAAGTGGGATGCCGTGCTGCGTGAGCTGAAGCTCCGCGGCTGGACTGCACCCGCGAACACTACGGTCTTCGACTGGGGCTGCGGCAGCGGCATCGCCGGTCGGCGCGTCGTGGAATTCCTCGGCGCAAGGAACGTCGCCCGTCTGGTGCTGCACGATCACTCGGCACTCGCGGTCGAGTTCGCCGAACACCGTGCTCGAAAATCCTTCCCCAACCTCGCCGTCGAGCGCGCGAGCTATCGGTTTCTCCAGGAAGGCGCGATCGACGTGCTCGTCGTCAGCCACGTGCTCAACGAACTCGACGACATCGGCCGCGCCGAACTCACGGGCTTGCTCGCGCGCGCGACCACCGTGCTCTGGGTGGAACCCGGCACGCACGAAGTCGGCCGCGCGCTGGTCGCCTGGCGCGAGCAGGCGCGCGCTGCCGGCTTCAACCTCGTGGCGCCCTGCCCGCATGCCGACGCTTGCGGCCTCCTCGCTGCCGGCCGCGAGCGTGATTGGTGTCATTTCTTCGCCGCGCCGCCTCCGGAAATTTTCGCCAATTCCGAGTGGGTGAAATTCGGCCAGCGCGCGGGCATTGATCTCCGCTCACTGCCTTACAGTTTCCTCGTGCTCGACCGTCGGCCGTCATCATTGCCGGCAGACGCCTCGCGCATCCTCGGCGAACCGCGCGTCTACAAGGGCTACGCGAAAATCTTCAACTGCTCGGCGGCCGGCGTCGAAGAACTGATGCTGCAACAACGCGCCGACAAGGACCTCTTCAAATCCCTCAAGCGCGCCAGCGGACCGCTCGTCTACCGCTGGACGCGCGACGGCGATCGCATCAACGCGGCCGAGCGGCTCCTGTCATAGATTCGTCCCGAGTTTGGGACGTCCGAATTTCGTTTCCGACGCCCGCGCGAGTGATCCGCCAGATCACGACGTGCCTAAATCATTCTCGGGCAAACGGTCGCGCGGCAGCCGCTCCGTGGCACAGACCGTGCAAAGAGCCGGGCACCCATGGAAGTTCTGCTCCAGGAACTGCGCCTGTCTGTTCGCTCTCTTCTCCGCACGCCCGCCTTCGCCGCTATCGCGATCGCGACGCTCGCGCTGGGCATTGGCGCGAACACCGCGATCTTCTCCATCATCGATGCCACGCTGCTCACGCGCTTCAGTGTCCGTGAGCCGGACCGAGTGCTCCGCCTCTACGGCCAGGACCTGTCGCGCAACATCGAACAGACCAATTTTTCCGTGCCGAAGTTCATGGCCCTGCGCGCGGAGCAACGCGTGTTCGAGTCACTCGGCGTCGCCAATTACGGCAACGCCGCCGTGATGGGCCCCGAAGGTGCCGAGTTGATTCCCGGCGCCCACGTGAGCGCCGGATTCTTCGCCGCACTCGGCGCGACGCCGTTGCTCGGCCGCGATTTTCTAACCGACGAGGAAGAAAAATCCTCCGTCATGCTCATCAGTGAGCGGCTCTGGCAGCAACGCTTCCGCGGCGCGCCCAATGCGATCGGCCAATCGCTGACCATCGACGGCGCCAACTACACCATCATCGGCGTCATGCCGAAGTTGCCGGGATTCTGGGACGGCGACATCTGGTTGCCCGACCCGTTTGAACTTCCCGGTCTGTCGCGCGAGCAACTTCAACGCGGCATCAGTTACTTGTCGGTCGTGGCTCGACTGAAAGACGGCGTTACCTCCGAGCAAGCCGCGCAAAATCTCAAGCTGATCGAGCAGAATTACCGTCACAATCGCCCCGACGCGGCCGACTCCACGTGGTCGATCAACGCCGTCGATTTTCGCGAAAACCTCGTCGGTCCGCTCCGCCCGCAAGTCCTGACGTTGCTCGGCGCAGTCGGTTTCGTCCTGCTCCTCGCCTGCAGCAACGTGGCCAACCTGCTTCTCGTTCGCTTCGCCGGACGGCAGCGCGAAATCGCCGTCCGCAGCGCTCTCGGCGCCGCGCGTGGGCGCATCATTTTCCGCTTCCTGATCGAAAGTCTCGTCGTCGCCACCGCCGCCGGTGCGCTCGGTGCATTGCTCGTCAGCTGGGTCCTGCCGCTGCTCAGCCGCATCGCTTCGCAAAATCTCCCGTTCCCGATCGCGCTCGAACTCAACACCCCGGTGCTGTTCGCCTCGCTGCTCATCGCGCTCGTTAGCGGACTGTTGGCGGGCGTCCTGCCCGCTCTGCACGCCGCGAAAGCCGATGTCGCGGAAGTGTTGCGCGACGGCGCACGCGGCACCACCGGCAGTCGCGCCCAAAACCGCTCGCGCCGCTGGCTCGTGGCCGGTCAAGTTGGTCTCTCTCTCGTGCTCCTCAGCGGCGCCGCGCTGCTGGTCGCCAGTTTTCTCCAACTCCAGAAGCAGCCTCTCGGCTTCGATCCGTCGCGCGTCTTCGTGGCCAACATCAACCTCGGCGGCGCGCGCTACCCGAACGTCACCGCGCAAGCAGACCTGATCAACCGCTTCGTCGCCGAACTGCGTCAGGCCCCCGGGGTCGTCGCCGCGAGCGCAACCAGCGCAGTTCCGCTCGGCGGCAACAACTCCACCGCACCGTATGCCCGCGCCGACGGTGACGTGCCCCCACTCAAGGATCGCCCGCTCGCGCCGTTCCGCTCCGTCACGCCGGGCTTCTTCGCCGCGCTCGGTATTCCCGTGATTGCCGGCCGCGACTTTACCGACGCGGACACGAACGACCGGCCGCAAGTGGTCGTCCTCAGCCAATCCGCCGCGAAGAAACTCTTTCCCGATCGCGATGCACTGGGTCAGCGCCTCCTCATCGGTTCGGGCAACGGCGGCATTCCCGCCGAGATCGTTGGCATCGTCGGCGACATCCGCTCCGAGACCCTCGCCTCGGTGCCGGACGTCGCGATGTATCGTAGCACCGGCCAACGCGTGTCGCCGTTCTTCCAACTCGTCGTGAGCGTGCAGGGTGATGCCGCCGCCTTCGCCGGCACCGCGCGCGCCACGCTGCGCCGCATCGATCCCGGCCTCGCGCTCAATCAACCCACGACCCTCGAAACGCTGATCCTCCAATCCGTCGGCCAACAGCGCCTGCTCGCCAGCTTGATCGGAGGCTTTGCCGTGCTCGCACTCGTGCTCGCCGCCGTCGGCATCTACAGCGTCGTCGCCTACACGGTCGCCCAGCGCACGACGGAAATCGGCGTGCGCGCCGCCCTCGGCGCTTCGCCGGGACAGATCGTGCGTCTGACTCTGCGCGATGGTTTGAAGCCGGTCGCGTGGGGCCTCGCCGCCGGTCTCGCCGTCACGCTCGCCGGCGGCCGCGTGCTCGAAAGTCAGCTTTACCAAGTCCGCGCCTGGGATCCGGTCATGCTCCTCGGTGCCAGCGCGGCCCTGGCCATCATCGCCGCGCTCGCCTGCTGGCTGCCGGCCCGGCGCGCGGCGCGCATCGATCCCGTCACCGCCTTACATCAGGACTAACCATGTCACATGCCACTCCGGTCCGTCGTCGTTTCGCGCTGCTGCTCGCTTTGGCCGCCGCGACCTCGGTGGCGTGGACAGAACCGCGATCTGACACCTCGGACACACACCGCGACGGCACCAAGCAGGAAGCCAAGCCCGTCGATCCCGAGGATCGCCCGACGCCGCCGCCCGACAGCGTCGCCCCTAACGAGTCCCCAAATTCCGCTCCGGCCCAACCGCCCGCCGCCGCACCGTCGCGCGATTCTGCCAAGCCTTCGCGCCCGGCGAGCAAACCGCGCCCGGCCTGGCCGCCACCGCCCGAATTGATTTCTTAAGCGCGCTTGGCGCGACCGGGCTTTTCTCCAAATCTCTCATTCATGATCTCCCTCCGTAACGTCGAAAAAGTTTACCCGCTTAAAGGCGGCGTCTTCTACGCCCTCCGCAACATCAACCTCGAGATACGCGAGGGTGAATTCACGTCGATCATGGGTCCGTCGGGTTCGGGCAAATCGACGCTGCTGCACATCATCGGACTGCACGACAGCGCGTGGAACGGCGAGTTCACGCTGCTTGGCGAGCCGGTGCACAAGCTCGACAAAAAGAAACGCTTCGAACTTCAGAAAAAACACATCGGCTTCGTGTTTCAGAGCTATCACCTCCTCGATGACCTCACTGTCTACGAGAACCTCGAGATTCCGCTTTCCTACCGCGATATTCCGAAGAAGGAGCGCGAGTCTGTCGTCTGCGACGTGCTCGATAAATTCGGCATTGTCGGAAAAAAGGACCTCTACCCCAACCAGCTCTCCGGCGGTCAGCAGCAGCTCGTCGGCGTCGCGCGCGCGCTCATCGCGAAGCCTTCGCTCATCCTCGCCGACGAGCCGACGGGCAACCTGCACAGCGACCAAGGCCGTGAGATCATGAAGCTTTTCAAGAAACTCAACGAGGAGGGCACGACCATCATCCAGGTCACGCACTCCGAGGAGAACGCCTCCTACGGCTCGCGCGTCATCCGTCTCGCCGACGGGATGGTCGTCTCACACTAGACGATCCCGCGCGGGCCGCAGCCCCATCCCATGCAAAGCCTGCGGTTCGCGATTCGCCAAATCCTCCAACGCCCCGCCTTCAGCGCGACAGCGGCCCTTTCGCTCGCGCTCGGCATCGGGCTCGTCGCCACGCAGTTTAGCCTGATCGACGGTATCCTGCTCCGCGGCATCCCCGCGCCCGACGCCCAGCGCATCATGCATATCGGGCGCCTCAGCCCGCCCAGCCAGAATCGCGGCGGCTGGGAAACGGTGCCGTATCGCGACTTCCTCGCGTTCCGCGAACGCCAGACCTCGTTCGACGCCTTTGTCGGTTCGACCACGATCGGCATGAATCTCAGCGCGGCGGGCCGCATCCCGTCGCATCACCCGGGCGGAATCACGACCTATAACGTCCCCGATCTCACCGGTGTGCAACCGATGCTCGGCCGCTGGTTCAGCGCCGAGGAAGATCAACCGGGCAAGCCGCAGCTCATCGTTCTGTCGCACAAACTCTGGCAGGAAGAATTCGCCGCGAGCCCGGCTGTGCTCGGTCAACCGCTCACGGTCAACGGCGTCCCCGGCACGATCATCGGCGTGATGCCGCCGCATTTTAGCTTCCCCGCCGTCGAACGCCTCTGGATCAATCTCTGCGCCGGTCCCAACGACCCGCGCACGTCTCCCGTCGACCGCGCCGAAATGATCGGCCGGCTCAAACGCGACGTCACGCTCGCGCAGGCGCGCGCCGAGTTCGACGGCATCGCCGCCTCGCTCGAGAAGCAATGGCCCGAGACCAATCAGGGCTACAATCGCATGGACGTGGAGAAAATCTCCTTCGCCTACGCCGGTGGCGGCACACAGCCCATCCTGTATCTGCTGCTCGCGATGACCGTCTTCATCCTCGGTCTCGCCTGCGTAAACGTCGCCAACATGCTCCTCGGCCGCGCCGCCCAGCGCACGCGCGAACTCGCCGTCCGCGCTGCCGTCGGCGCGACCCGCGGGCGGATCGTCCGCCAACTCCTCGGCGAAGCGCTGCTCCTCGCCGCACTCGGCGCGATCGGCGGCTTGGTTGTGGCGCAGTTCGGCGTCGACTACCTCGACCGCAACATCGCACACCAGCCCTACACGCCCGACTGGTTCGTCTTCACGATGGATTACCGTGTCGTCGCCGTCGCCGTCGCACTGACGCTCCTCGCGGGCACGTTCGCGGGCATTCTGCCTGCGTTGAAAGCCTCGAATCTCGACGTAAACACCGCGCTGAAGGACGACGCGCGCGCCGCCGCCGGCATGGGCCTCGGCCGCCTCGCGCGCTGGCTCGTCACCGCGCAGATCGCGTTCTCGTCCGCCCTCCTCGTCGCGGCCTGCGTGCTCGGCTGGACGGTTTACGAGACGCGCCAAGCCAATGTTCGTTACGAGCCGGACCGTCTGCTCACCGGTCGCGTCGAGATCCACGATTTCGTCTATCCGACGACCGAAAAGCGCGCGCAGTTCTTCCGCGAACTCATGACGCGCCTTCAAAACGAGCCCGGTGTCGAAGCCGTCGCGGTGACGAGTCGCAACTTCGTCGGCAGTGGTGTGCCAACACCCGTCGCGCCCGAAGGAGTCGTGTTCAACCACGCCAACGATCGCCCGTCGCTCTGGCTCGAAGTCGTTTCGAGCGACTACTTCAAGCTCATCGGCGTCTCCGCGCTGCGCGGTCGCCTCTTTGATGCGCGCGAACAATCGCTCAAGAACCGCGCCGCAGTCATCAACGAATCCTTCGCGCGGAAGTTTTGGCCCGATCAGGACCCGATCGGTCGTCGTTTTCAGACCGGCCAAACGCCCGAAGGTGAATGGATCACCGTCATCGGCGTGGTGCCCGACCTGAAAATGCAGGGCGTCTTCCAGCCGCCCGGTGTCGACGAAGGCGGCTTCTACCTCGTGCAAGACCAGATGGGTTGGGGCTGGCTCGATCTCTTCATTCGCACCAAGGGCGATCCGCTCGCGCTCATCACGCCCATCCGCAAGGCCATCGCCAGTCTCGACCCGAACCAGCCGATCCACTCCATCGGCACGCTCACGAGCGTGACCGAGCAAGCATCGCGCGGGTTCATCATTATCGGCCAGATGTCGGCCGTGTTCGCGGGAATCACCCTGTTCCTCGGTGCCATCGGTGTTTATGGCGTCACCTCGCTCGCCGTCAGCCGTCGCACTCGCGAATTCGGCGTCCGTATGGCACTCGGCGCCACTGTCGGACAAGTGCTCAGTCTCGTGCTCACGCAGGGCGGCCGCCAGATTCTCGTCGGCCTGATCATCGGTCTGCTGGGCGGCTTCTTGCTCACGCGTCCGCTGCAAGACGTGTTCGGCACCGCGATCATGAACAACCCGGTCGTCTACGTTGTCGTCGCAGCCGTTATCGCCCTCGTCGGTTTCGTCGCTCTCTGGGTCCCAGCCCATCGCGCCGCAAAAATTGATCCGATGGAGGCGCTGCGAACTGACTGACGTTGCACACCCACTGACTATTTTCCTCGGGAATCGACGTTCCGGCACCTCGCTCCCTAATTTCCACGCTCGCCGCGGCGCTCCGCTCCACGCAGTGCACGCGCGTTTGCTCCGGTAATTCCGATCCACACTCGGGAAATCCGCGCTCGACCACACACACACGACATGACGACCGACTTCCGCTACGCCTGGCGCCAGCTCGCCAAATCCCCCGGCTTCACGTTTATCGCCGTGCTCGCGCTCGCGCTCGGCATCGGCGCGAACGTCGCGCTGTTCAGCGTCATCAACTCCGTCCTGCTCCGCCCGCTCCCTTATCCCGAGCCCGACCGTCTCGTGCGGCTCAGTTCGACCAACGAGCAGCAGAACTTCACACGCATCGGCTTCTCCTATCCGCGCTACCTCGCCGTGCAGGGCGGCCAGCAAGTGTTCAGCGATCTCGCGTTCAGCGTGGGCAACGGGTTCACGATCACCGGGCGGGGCGATCCGCAGCAGGTATTCGGCACACACATCACCGCCAACTTTCTCCCCACGCTCGGCGTGCAGCCGCTGCTCGGTCGCAACTTCAGCGCTGACGAAGACCGACCCGGCGGCGAGCCGGTCGTGATGCTCAGCCACGCCTTCTGGCAACAGCAGTTCAACGCTGACCCATCCGTGCTCGGCCGATCGCTCAACCTCGACGGACGTCCGCACACGATCATCGGCGTTCTCCCGCCCGCGATGTCCGCCTTCCCTTTCAACCAGCAGCAAGTCTGGGTGCCGCGCCCCGCCGAAGTGCCGTTTCTTGTCCCCGCACAACTCAACGGCGGAGGATTCTTCTTCCAAGCCATCGCGCGGCTCAAACCCGGCGCGTCCCTGCCGCAAGCCCAGGAAAACATGGAGGTGCTCGCAGCCAGCTACCGCGGCGCCAACCCGAAGAACGTGGATGCTCCCTCACGCATCGAACTGGTGCCGCTGCTCGAAGATGCCGTCGGCGACCAACGTCGCACCTACCTCCTGCTGTTCGGCGCGGTGGGCTGCGTCTTGCTGATTGCCTGCGCGAATGTCGCGAACCTCCTGCTCGCGCGCTTCGTCGGACGCCGCAAAGAGATCGCGGTGCGTTTCGCGCTCGGCGCACGCCGCACGCAAGTCGTCCGCCAACTCGTCATCGAGAGTCTCCTCGTCGCGCTCATCGGTGGCGGGTTGGGCGTGCTGCTCGCGCAGTGGAGCATTGGAGCGCTCGTCTCGCTCGGCGAAAATCTCATCCCGCGCGTTCACGAGATCGCGCTCGACCCGCTGGCCCTCGGCTTCGCCGTCGCCATCGCGCTCGTCACGGGCGTCGGCATGGGTGTGCTTCCGGCATTGCAGGCGGCGCACGTCGATGTGAACGACGCGCTGAAAGACGCCACGCGCGGGTCCTCCGGCGCCGGCAATCGGCTGCGTTCGACCCTGCTCGTCGCGGAGATCGCCCTCTCGCTCGTGTTGCTCATTGCCGCCGGCTTGCTGCTGACCAGTTTCGCCCGTCTGCAAGGCGTGGCCCCGGGCTTCGAGCCGTCCGGCGTTTTCACCGCCCAGATCGCTCCATCGCCCCAAAAATACCGCGGCGAGAAGCTCGTGACCTTCTACGAGCAGCTGAACGAAAAGCTGAAGACGCTCCCGGGCGTCAAAGCCGCGGCGCTGACCGACCGCGTGCCGCTCACCGGCAACCAGACGCCCGCCCCGGTCGCAGTGGCCGGCCGGCCCGTGCCGCCGATGAGCGAGCGTGCGAACGCCAATCGCCACCTCGTCTCGCCGCGCTATTTCACCACGCTCGGCATCCCCTTGCGCGCGGGCCGCGATTTCGATGAGCGCGATTCCAGCAAGGTGCCGCACGTGGTCATCATCAACGAGACGTTCGCGAAGAAACATTTTCCCAATGAAGATCCGCTCGGCCGCACGTTGATCACCGGCATGGGCCAGCTGCCCTCACAGATCGTCGGTGTCGTGGCCGACGTCCATTCGACCAATCTGAACACCCCGCCCGAGCCCGACTATTTTCTGCCTGCGCTCCAACGTCCGGAAAACTTCACCAGCTTGCTCATCCGCACCGAAGGCGACCCCGCCGGCGCGACGTCGCTCGTGCGCGCCGCCCTGAAAGACATCGACCCCGATCTACCGCTCCTCAATCCGCAGCCGCTCACCGCGCTCATCGCCCAGAACGTGGCGAATCGAAAACTAGCCATGTTCCTCCTCGCCGGCTTCGCCGGTCTGGCGCTGCTCCTCGCGAGCATCGGGGTCTACAGCGTAATGGCCTACCTCGTGACCCAGCGCACGGCGGAGATCGGCATCCGAATGGCACTCGGTGCCTCGCCCGAGAACGTCATGACGATGGTGCTGCACCAAGGCTTGCGACTCGCCCTCGTCGGTATCGTCGTCGGCCTGGCGGCGGCGCTCAGCGTGACGCGGCTCATGCAACAGGCGCTCTTCGGTGTGCAACCGCACGATCCGCTCATCTACGCCGGCTTGTCGCTCACGATTCTCGTCGTCGCCGGGCTTGCCTGCTGGCTACCAGCGCGACGAGCCACGAAAGTCGATCCGCTCACCGCGCTCCGGGCGAACTGATCTTCTGCCCGGCGCGAGGCGACCACTTCGAGCACGCGGGACAAATTCTTTTCGGTCGCGTGCACCAAATTCGAGGCGGCCTCCTCGGAGCCCGCGGTGATTGTTGCATGACTGGAGCGCAGCGTCAGTGATCGCGGATTGCGAGCACGCCCACACGCGCGCGACAATGCGGTTCTCTCGTTAATGAAATCGCTGCTGTTTCCCCTGGTTATGAGCTTCGCCCCGCTCGCCTCGTCTCAACTTGTCGCCGTGCCTGATTTCGGACCGCACGTCGTGATTTTCTCGCCCGGCGAGACCGACATCCAAGCGCGCCTCGACGCGATTTACGCGCAGCAGGAACGCAGTGAATTTGGTCCTGGTCGCTACGCGCTGCTGTTCCGCCCCGGCGCCTATCAGGCCGACGTGCGCGTCGGCTACTACACGCACGTAGCCGGCCTCGGTCGCTCGCCCGATGATGTTCACATCACCGGCGCCGTGCGCTCGAAGGCGTGGCTGCAAAATCACAACGCCACGATCAACTTCTGGCGCTCCGCGGAAAATTTCTCGGTCACGCCAACCGTCGAAGGGAACGTCAACGTCTGGGCCGTTTCGCAGGGCACGGCGCTGCGCCGCGTGCACGTGCGCGGCAACCTCCACCTCTGGGACGGCGGCTGGGCCAGCGGCGGTTTCATGGCCGATTGCCGCATCGACGGACGCGTGGACTCGGGCACGCAGCAGCAATGGCTGTCGCGCAACGACCGCTGGGGCGAGTGGATCGGCAGCAGCTGGAACATGGTCTTCGTCGGCGTCGACCACGCGCCGGCGGGCCGCTGGCCCGATCCCGCTTACACCGTCGTCGATCACACGCCGATCAGTCGGGAGAAACCGTATCTGTTCACCGACGAGAAAGGCGCGTTCTTCGTCCTCGTGCCCGACTACGCGCGCGATTCGCAAGGCATCACGTGGACCGCGAACCGGCCAACTCCCGGCCGCGCCATTCCCATCGAGGAGTTCCACATCGCGCGTCCCGAGCGCGACACCGCCGAGACGCTCAACGCTGCTCTCGTCGCCGGCAAGCACCTGCTCTTCACGCCGGGCAACTATTCGCTCACCGCGCCCATTGACGTTCAACGTGCCGACACGGTCGTCTTCGGGTTGGGTTTTCCGACGCTGATCTCCGCGACCGGTCAGCCCGTGCTGCGCTTGGCCGACGTCGACGGCATCGTCGCTTGCGGGCTGCTGCTCGAAGCGAGCGAACACGAGTCGCCCTTCCTCCTGCAAGTGGGCGCACCCGGGAGCAAGGCGTCGCACGCGGAAAAGCCGATCGTGCTGCATGATTTGTTCACCCGCGCCGGCTCGACGGTTGCCGGTCGCACGCGCTGCTTCGTCGAAGTGAACAGCCATCACACGATTCTCGACAACCTCTGGCTCTGGCGTGCCGACCACGGACCCGGCGCCGGCTGGGAAAAAAACCGCAACGCCTACGGCCTCATCGTCAACGGCCGCGACGTCACCGCCTACGGCCTGTTCGTCGAACACACGCAGGATTACCAGACCGTGTGGAACGCCGACGGTGGCCGCGTCTATCTCTACCAGTCGGAACTGCCCTACGATCCACCGAGCCAGGCCGCATGGATGAACGGCAAGACGCGCGGTTTCGCCTCCTACAAAGTCGCCGATCACGTGCGCACGCACGAGGCGTGGGGCGTCGGCGTCTACGCGGTGTTTCACCAGACGCCCGTCATCCTCGACAACGCCGTCGAGTCACCGCCCGCGCCGGGAGTAAAATTCCATCACCTCGTCACTCTACGCCTCAATCGTCAGGTCGGCAGCGGCATTGCCCACGTGATCAACGGCGTTGGCGATCCCGTGATCGACGCCAAGATGGCGCGCGTCGACGAACACTGAGGACCCAAGGAAAAAACTTGCCCCGCTCCACCGCCGGGCGGCAGCTTGACCGCTTATGTCGAAACCTGCCTGCCCGGCCTGCACCCTCGAAGACGTCCTGGAGCATCCTGATAAATGGGAGTGCGCCACCTGCGGCCATGAATGGCCCAAGGAGGAAGCGCCTGAGGCGGCCCGTGTGGTGAAAGACGCGAACGGCAACGTCCTCGTCGAAGGCGACACGATCATCACGATCAAGGACCTCAAGCTCGGTGGCTCCCAAGTGCTCAAGGCCGGCTCGAAAGCGAAGAATATCCGCCTCGTCGACGGCGACCACGAGATCGATTGCAAGATCGACGGCATCGCGCTGGCCCTGAAAGCCTGCTTCGTGAAGAAAGCCTGAGCGCGCGTCTGCCAAGTTTTCCGCCGCAGCAGAAATAGCGCAGGCGTCTCGCCTGCCTCGCTGCTTCGATGCAGGCGTGACGCCTGCGCTACTCTCCGACCCCGTCGCTCGGCAACACCCGTCGCGCCGGCACCGGCAGTAACTCGATGTAGACGTGCGCGGCGCCGCGCGCCGCGATCTCGTCGATCGACGACGCCACTTCCTTGAGCGTGCGCGGCTCAGCCGCCGATTCGCTCGGGCCGACCTTGCAGGCGAAATCCCAGCCGCGAAATCCTTCCTGCGGCGGACGCTGACGCGCGCGGCGCAGAAACTTGTTCACTTCATGGCGGATCTTGTCGCGCACACGCGCGTCGTCCTTGCCGGTTTCCTGGAGCGCAAAAGTCTTCTTCATGACGCCACACTGCGGCCTGCACGTCCGCCGACAACGCGCGAATTCACCGAAACAGAAAAGAGATGTCGACGGCCACGCCGAACCCGCGGCAATTTTCCGCCGATGTCCAAACGTTTCCCGCTACGTTTTCTCCCCGCGTTTTTCGCCTTTCTGGCTGGTTTCGCGGTGCTCGGCACCGCTCGCGCCGACTCTCCGGAATTTGCCCGCGGTGTCGCGGCGTTTCAGGCGGGCGATTACGGTCAGGCGCGGACGCTGCTGTCGACCGCGCGAGACCGCGAACCGAACGATCCCCTCACGAACCTTTGGCTGGGCCTCGCCGTTTACGCGTCGGGCGGTGGGTTCGACGGTGCGGAGCAATGGCGCAAATCCACCGGCAATCCGCGCTACGAACCTATCGCCGACTTCTTCCGCGGTCTGCAAAACTGGCGCGCAGGCTGGGTGAATGATGCCCGCGCGAGCTTCAACGACGCGCTGGTGAACGTCACGGACGGACAAGCCGTGGACTTCGCTCCCGCGCGGAACGCCTTGGCGAATCTCGCTGCCGGTCAATCCGTGCCGCCCATCGCGCAGTGGCCGCAGCTTGCCGGCTTGCCCGGGAGCGCCGATGGCGCGGCGCCCGTCAACGGCGGAGCTAAAGGCGCGACCACGGCGCCTCGGCAACCGCCCGCACGTCCCGCCACGCCGCCGGCCGACGCACCCGTTCCGGTGATCGCGGGTTATGTGCCGTGGGAATCCTTCGGCGCGCATCGCGTGGGCGACCGAGTGTTGTTTCGCGTCGCCGATGCGGAGTGGCGCGACGGCGTCATCCGCGAAATCGGCTCGGGAGGCGCGTTCGCAAATAAATACCTCATCGTCGACGACCGCACCGGCTCGACCAACTACACCTTTCACACCGACGTCGCCGGATCGACGCGCGCGCCGTTTTGGACCGGCTTCTTCATCGGCACGTGGGCGCTCGGCAGCGGCATGGCCGTGACGGAGCGCATCGACGGCGGCAACGTGCGCAACGAATACCTCTACGTGGGCCCGAGCGGCTCCCTCGAAGTGAGAGCCGACGGCACCTACGTCTGGCTCAATGAAAAGCGGGAGCGCCGCACCGGCCGTTGGGAAGCGGCAGCCTCGACGCCGGGCCTGATCATTCGCAACGGCGAGCGCGACCGGGATTACGAGTTCTACAGCATCACGAGCGGCGAAACGATCGGCATCATGAAGGAACATCACGCCCGACTGCGCACGCCCGGCATCATGACCACCCTCGCCCGTCGCAAGCTTCCTTGATTTTCCATGAGCTCCGAGCCCGCCCTCACCGTTTACGCCTACGCGAAATGCAGCACGTGTCGCGACGCCACAAAATGGCTGCGCGCTCACAGCGTCGCGTTCACCGAGAAGCCGATCTACGAGCAACCGCCGACACCGGCTGAATTGCGCCGCATGCTCGCCTTTCAGAACGGCAACCTGCGCCGCCTCTTCAACACCTCGGGCATTCAGTATCGCGAACGCGGTCTCGCCGCGAAGTTGCCCGGCATGACCGAAGCCGAGGCACTCGCGTTGCTCGGCAGCGACGGCCGACTCGTGAAGCGCCCATTCGTGCTGGGACCTGATGTTGGCTTGCTCGGCTTCGACGCCGACGAGTGGACGGCCGCGCTGTCGCGTTGAGATAATATCAGCGCGATAGAAAAGCCGGGCGCGAAAAAAACATCCGCGACATTCCGCCCGGGCCACGCAAGCTTGGCCGCATGTCGTCCGCTTTCGCCCTTGGGCGCGCCGCCGCTGTCCGGCTCGCTTTAGCCCTCACCCCGCTGGCGGTATCGGCCGCGGTGGAATCGGCGGAAATCCCCGTTCCGCTGATCGCCGCTCCCGTGCGCGGTTTGCCCGGTCCCGACCAGTTGCCCGTCCGCACCGAGCTTCCGCCGGTGCTGGTGACGAACGACGGCCGCCCGATCACCGATGCTGCCGCGTGGCGCGAGCGCCGCGCGGAAATCCGCCGCACCCTCGAATACTACGCGACCGGCCAGATGCCGCCGGCGCCGGGCAATGTCACCGGCCGCACCGTCACGACGGAAGTCGTCGCCGACGGTCGCGTCACGTATCGCCTCGTGCACCTGACCTTCGGCCCGGACGCGTCGCTCGGGCTCGATATCGGCGTGTTCACGCCGAGCGAGGGCGGCCCGTTCCCTGCGATCATTCTGCAAAGCAGTCCGCCGCCCGGAGCGACGCTCCTGCCGCGCCTCCCGCCCGGGCCGAATCAGGGCAAAGGCGTCAACGTGCTCACGGTGGTCGGTCCGGCGCCGAATACTTCCGCCGCTCCGGTCGTGCCCACCGTGCCGCCGGGCGGGTTCGGAGCTCAGGTCACCGCCGCGGCGCTCGCCGCGCACTACGCCGAAGTCTTCCGCCGTGGCTACGCTCTCGTCATCATGAACCCCAACGACTGCGCCGAGGACACCACGTTACGCGAACTCGACGGGAGCTGGTCGTTTCGCCGCACGCGCTTTTTCCCGGCGTATCCCGGCTACGATTGGGGCATCCTCGCCGCGTGGGCGTGGGGCGTGTCGCGCGTCGCCGACTACCTCGAAACCGATGCCGCGATCGATCGCACCAAACTCATGGTGGTGACCGGCGCGTCGCGCTACGGCAAATCCGCGATGATCGCCGCGGCCTTCGACGAGCGCCTGCTCGGCGCCCCGGTCGTCACCGGCGGAGGCGGCATCGGGGCGTATCGGTTCGCGGGACCGCGGCGCAGCGAGACGCTCGACGTGATGGTGACGAAATACCCGAACTGGTTCTCACCGCAGCTGCACGCCTTCCGCGGCCAGCGCGAAAAATTGCCGTTCGACCAACACTGGTTCCTCGCCCTGTGCGCGCCGCGTCCATTCCTCGCGCTCGAAGGCGACACCGACACGATCTCGCTTCCCGCCGCCGTGCGCGCGTCGTTTCTCGGCGCCGAACCCGTCTACGCCTTGCTCGGTGCGCTGGGTCGCCTCGGCGTGCACTACTCGCACCACGGCCATGCCTTCGACGCCGAGGACTGGACCGCGCTGCTGAACTTCACCGACCGTCATCTCCTCGGAAAACGTGATTTCACCTTCGACTGGTTTCCCACCGAAGCCGACCTCGATGCCGCCGCGAAGAACCAGAAACCCGACCGCTCCCGCTGATTTTTCTCATGCGCCTCTTCCCTCTCCTGTTCCTCGCCGCCGCGCTCGTCGCCGGCGCCCACGCCGCCACCTACAACGTCCGTGAATTCGGCGCCACCGGCGACGGCACCACGAAGGACACTGTCGCCTTCCAGCGCGCGCTCGATACCTGCGCGGTCAACGGCGGCGGCGATGTCGTCGTGCCCGCAGGGCGTTATCTCATCGGCAGCGTGCAAGTCGGGCACCGCACCTTTCTCCGCCTCGAAAAGGACAGCGTCATTCTCGGCAGCGCCGATCTCGCCGATTACCCGATGATCGACATTCGTTGGGAAGGCCGCATGCAGCCCGGTCGCCGCGCGCTCATCCACGCCGCCAACGTCGAGCAGACCGGCATTACCGGCCCCGGTCATATCGAGGGCAACGCCACCGTCGCCGCTCCGCAAAACCCGCGCGGCGTCGTCGTGCTTGAATGGATGAATTGCCGCGACGTCCTCTGGGACGGCTTCTCGATCACCCAGGGCGGCAACTGGGCCACGCATCCGACGTTCTGCGAAAACGTCGTCATCAAAAATCTCACCATCCGCGGTCGCCGCGACGGCATCGACGTCGATTCGTGCGCCAACGTCCGCATCGAAAACTGCGACATCGAAACCGGCGACGACTGCATCAGCCTGAAATCCGGCCGCGGCATGGACGGTGCACGTCTCGGCCGACCGACCGAGGACGTCGTCATCACCGGCTGCAAACTCGTCTGCACGCGCTTCGCCGCCATCGGCATCGGCAGCGAAACCTCCGCCGGCGTGCGCCGCGTGCGCATCGCCGATTCCCAACTCAACGGCCACACCCACGCCATCTACATCAAAACCCGCATCGGACGCGCCGGCGTCACCGAGGACATCACGGCCGAAAACCTCGACATCTCGGGCGGCGGCTTCCTCCGCATCAACCTCACAGTCGGCGGCAACACCAACACCGCCGACGATCCCGTCCCCGGTCTCATCGGCTACCCCGAAGCCCGCAATCTTCGCTTCACGACCATTCGTCTTCACGACGTCGCCTCCGTCGTCGACGGCCTGCAAGTTTCGTCCGAAAAACCCGTGGTCGGTCTCACGCTCGCGAAGATCACCGGCACCGCCAAAAAAGGCATCGCGCTGAAACACATGACCGGCGTCGAACTCCGCGACGTCGCGATCACCGGCTTCACCGATCCGCTGCTCACGACCGAGCACGTGACCGGAACTGGCCTCGAGGCCAGATAGCCCAAGTCGTCGTTTCCTCGGGCCGTATCGCCGCGCGAGATCACGCGCCTTCCGCCGCATCCCAGCTGGTGACGACGACGAGGGCCGCGAGGACGATGAGCGCGGTGATCATAACGGTTCAGCTCTTCGACGAAGCAGATCGCCTGTTCCGGACACGGCCGAGTTAAGGTCTTCCGGCCGCCCGAGACGTGCGCCGTCCGACTCTGCGCCGGTCTGCCCGTCAAGGTGGCGTCGTGCAAAGTGTTTCTCGCGTCGAATGACGCCAGCTACATCAAAATGTAGCGGAAGCCGTGAGGCTTTCGCTCCGACGACCGCGGCGAAATTCTCACGAATTCCGCTACGAGGCATCGCGGCTGTGCTTGTTTGGGCCGGCTGAAGCCGGCCCTACTTTTTCAGCGAGGCGCAGAAGCGCGTGAGGCGCTCGACGCCCTTGCGCAGGATTTCGTCGGACGTCGCATAGCTGAGGCGCAGGTAGCCTTCGGCGCCGAAGGACGAGCCGGGCACTGCGGCGACCTTTTCCTGTTCGAGCAGCTTGGCGCAGAACTCCGCGTCCTTGAGGCCGAAGCTCGAGATGTTCGGGAAAAGATAGAACGCGCCGCCGGCGAGCAGGCACGAGACGCCGGGGATTTTGTTCAGCTCGGCGTGCAGCCACTTGCGACGGCGATCGAAGGCGGACTTCATCTCCGCGATCGCAGCGTCGGCCTTGGCCTTTTCCTTCAGCGCGGCCAGCGCGCCGTATTGGGCGAACGTCGTCGCGTTGGACGACATCTGGCTCTGGAGTTCGCCACAGGCCTTGGCGATCGGAGCCGGCGCGACGAGCGTGCCGAGACGCCAGCCGGTCATCGAGTAAGTCTTGGAAAAACCCGCGACAGTGATCGTGCGCTTCTCCACTTCGGCGCCGAGCATGGCGAAGTTCACCGGCTCGTTGCCGTCGTAGATCAGGTGCTCATACATCTCGTCGGCGAGCACGTAGAGGTTGTGCTTCACGCACACGTCGGCGAGCGCGACGAGTTCCGCGCGCGTGTAGACGGCACCCGTCGGATTCGAGGGCGAGTTGAGAATGACCAGCTTGGTTTTCGGCGTAATGGCCGACTCGAGCAACGCAGGCGTCAGCTTGAATCCCGCTTTGTCGTCGCAGAGGACGAATTTCGGCGTCGCGCCCGCGAGTTTCACCATCTCCGGATAGCTCACCCAATACGGCGCTGGCACGATTGCTTCGTCGCCCGGATTGCACGTCGCGAGGACCGCGAGGTAGCAGGAATACTTTCCACCCGGCGAGACCACGACCTGCGCGGGAGTGATCTTGTAGCCGTATTCGGTGGCGTAACGTTCGGCGATCGCGACGCGCAACGGTTCGATGCCGGGCGTCGGCGCATACTTCGTTTTGCCGGATTTCAGCGCGGCGATCGCGGCCTCCTTGATGAACTCCGGCGTGTCGAAATCCGGCTCGCCCGCCGCGAAGGAGCACACGTCCTCGCCAGCGGCGATCATCGCTTTCGCCTTGGCATCGATCGCGAGCGTCGGCGAAGGCGAGACATTACGGGCCCAGACGGAGAGCGGAGGGGGTTGGCTCATAATCGGGGGCCGACTTAAGGACGCGCCGGAGGGCAACGCAAGTCAGCCGTTCGCCACTTCGGTCATATCGCGTGGCGCGCGTTCGCCGCCTCGCTCAGCGCGATGATTTTTTCTTTTTCGCCGCCGGTTTGGATGCGATGCGCGCGGGCTTTTTCGCCTGCGCGCGTCGCTTGGGTGCCGGCTTTCCGCGAGCCGCTTTGGTTTTCGGCGCGCCCCCTCGCGGAGACGACGGGAGCGCGTCGGATTCGTCCGCGAACGCCGTCGGCATCGCCATTTCCAACTGGCCGGCGCGCGCCGAGTCGAGATGCGGCAGGAACGACTCCACCGCGGCCCGCACGAGCTGGCCCACGCTGGTGTGCTTTTCGCGCGCGACACGCTTGAGGTCGCGGCGGATCTCCGCCGGCAGACGAACGGAAATCGTCACCTGCGGCGAACGCACGACGACGACATTCTCCAGGTTGAAACGATCCAGCGCGGCGCGAATGATTTCGCTCACCGACTTCGCTTTGCCTTCGCGCACGGGCTCGTTGAGCCGGTCGAGAAACTCGACTTCGAACTGAAGGGCGAACGGCGCGTTGTCTTCGCGGCTCATCGGCATTGGTGCGGGAGCGCGCTCAGAAACGTTGAACTTTCTCGGCCGGCACCATCGGCGCCGGTTGAGAGATGTTCTCGGGCGCAAACAGCTCCGCGGGCAACGTGAGATCGAGCGCCGCCGCCGTGACCGCAAAGCGCGTTTTCGCGCGGGTTTGGTGATTACGCAGATCGATCGACTTCACGAGCCACTGCTCGCCGACCTTTTTCAGGTCGAGCACGGTCACGGTCTTGAGCGGCTTGCCGTCCTCGCCGATCCACTCGGCCTGCGTCATGGCGCTGAACTGGGTGTCGAGAAACACGCGAATCGCGGCCGGCGCCGGGCCGGCCGCCGTGACCGGCATCGCCAAAGGCGCCGGCGGATAGAGCAGGAACGTGTGCGCGGGACGGCCGCGAACATTCGCGACGCCCTCGTAAACGAAATCCTGCCAGCGCAGGAACGGCATCAGCAGGTCGAACGGCGTGAGGTCGGTGCCATGCACCGGCGCGAGCATCTGACCGGCGTCCATCTTGCCCGGTGTGATGCCGCGCTGGCCGTAGTTCCACTCCCACGCTTCTGGACTGGCTCCACCCTTGAACAGATAAAGCTGCAGGTGATTGCCGCCCTGGTTGCCCAGGTCATCGACCGCGAGCCGCGTCAACGGTCCATCCGCGCCTTGCCGGCCGAACATCTCGCCGCTGAGCACGCGCTCGTCGCCTTTGCGGGGCATGACCCGTAGATCAAATTTCAGCCAGTAGGCTCCGTGGATGCCGGCGTTGCGAAAGCCCGCGAGCACCTGCGCGCCTTCCGCCTGATCAGGCTTGCCGCCGAGAAACTTCGGCTCCGGGCGGCGGGGGGCATCGGCGGCCTGCGCCACGCTCGTGGCCAGCGCGAGCGCCGCAAAAAACAAAACCCGGCGAACCGGGTTTCGAGAGAGCTTAGGGCTTCTTGGGTTCACCTTGCGCCGGGACCGGAGTGGTCGGAGCGGGAGTGGCGGCGGGCGCCGTGATCGTCGGCAGCTTGCCGTCGATGGCCGCTTGGTGCTTCGACTGGTAGATGTGGGCCAGATAGAGGCCGAAGCTGAGCACGAAAAAGAGAACGGCCGCGTAGATGGTGGCCTTGCTCAACACGTTGCCGGTCTCGGCACCAAAGGTCGACTCGGCCACACCGCCGCCCATGGCCGCCACGCCGCCATCGGACTTCGCCTTCTGCATGAGGACGACCAGCACCAGGAACAGCGACACGAGGATGAGAACCACCGTGAAAAGATTGATGAGCAAGTTCATGAAAGGGGCGAACGAACGGATTCCGACCCGCTTTGTCAACCAAAGTTCTGGTCCCGGGCGAAGGGGGCCAATCACGGGTGGAACCGTATCGAATTCTCCGTCGTCCTACCCTTCGGCTCTCATGAAAGCTCTTCCCTTCTTCTTTCGCGGCATGGCCTTTGCCGCTGCCTTGGTGGGGCTGCTCACCGCGACTGCGGCCACCCGCGCGGAGCCCAGCGGCACTAAGGCCGCCAAAATCGCCGATCTGCAACTTCAGGTCAACGTGCCGCCTACGTGGCGACCGTTCCTTGACGACGACATCGCGGAGGCGCTCGCCGGTATCGCCACCGACACCTTCAAGCGCCGCGGTTACACAGGCGTAATCGATTTCATCGAAGAAGGTCGACGCGTCCCCAACCCCGACCTGCCGCTCCTCACGCTCAATCTCATGCAGTGGCGCATCGATCGCGTCGGCAACGCCGAGTGCACGCTGACCGCTGACTTGAGCGTGCCGGGCAAGCCGAAGCGCAACCTGGGCGTCGTGACGCAAACGCAGATCACGTGGATTCAGGAGCGCGGCCGCTACGGGTTCCGTCGCTTCGAAGTCGCCAACGCACTCGAAGACGCCGCCACCGAAGCCATGCGCGAACTGTTCCAACGCGTCGCCGACGCCGACCTCGTGCCGGGCTTTCGCCCAGCGCCGAAGAAATAGCGGCCCCGAAGCGCAATTCTCGTCCGGTGCGCGGCAGGTAGTCGCTCAGTTCCGTCAGCGCCATCACCGTCGTGATTCCCCACTCAGGGGAAAATCACAGGGTCACACCCATGCGTTCCAACACGCGCGCGAGATCATCGTTGCCGTGATACTCCACGATGATTCGTCCCTGTTTCGGCGAATGGCGCAGCGTCACTCGCGCCCCGAGGTGGCTGGTGAGCTTCTTTTCCACATCGGCCAGCGCGGTCGCCTCGGCTGCGGGTGCGTTGCGCTTCTTGCCCGGACCAGCCGCGGCGCCGCCACGATGGCCCTGCACAATTTGCTCCAGCGCACGGACGCTTAAGCCGTCCTCGATGGCGCGTCGCGCAAGCACCACCCGCTCGGCGCCATTTTCGATGCCGAGCAGCACTTTCGCGTGACCGACACTGAGCATGGCCTTCCCCAGGTAGCCCTGAATCTCGCCATCGAGCGCGAGCAGACGAAGGGAGTTGGCGACGGTCGCCCGGCCTTTGCCGACGCGCTGCGCCGCGGCGTCCTGCGTGAGATCGAAATCGCGGATCAAGCTCGCATAACCGTGCGCCTCTTCGATCGGGTTGAGGTCGGCGCGTTGCAAGTTCTCGATCAACGCCAGCGAAGCCGACGAGGCGTCGCTCGACGTCATCACGCGCGCCGGGATGGTCTTCAACTTCAGTTGCTGGAAGGCGCGCCAACGGCGCTCGCCAGCAATCAGCTGAAATTTTTCGCCGACCTGTCGCACGACGATCGGCTGCAGCAGCCCCTCGGCGCGGATGCTCTCCACCAAGTCCGTCAGAGCCGCCGCGTCGAATTCCTTGCGCGGCTGATACGGATTGGGTTCGACCTGCGCCACCGCAACCTCGCGGTAACCGGGCAGACCATCGACCTGCGGAGCGGTGGCTGCCGGCGCGGCCGAAGTGGGCGCTGCGGCCGGAGCGGCAGCGGGTTTGGCGGACGCCGGCGTGCCGCTCGCGATGAGGGCACCGAGGCCGCGGCCAAGGCGAGAAGGAGTGGGTTTGGCCATGTTATTTGGCGAGGGGAATGAAGAGCGTTTGGCCGACGCGAATTTTCGTCGGGTCGGAAAGTTTGTTCGCGTTGATGATGTCCTGCATTTTCGCGCCGTTTTTCTGCGCGATACCGGAAAGCGTGTCGCCGGTCTGCACGGTGTAGTTGATGCCCTGCTTCGGAAAATCCTCCGAGAAACTGGTCTGCACGGCGGGCCGCGCGGCTTGGTTTTTCGCCAGCGCGTCGAGCGCGGCGTTGGTCTGCTTGCCCATTTTCTCGAGCTGCGCGGCCACCTGCGTGAGGATTTCACGCCTTTGCTCGGAGAGATCGGCCTGCACGGAGCGGTTCAGCTCAGCGATGGTGCGGTTGAGCTGTTCGATCGTGACGTAGCTCTGGTTGGCCTTGTTTTGGAGGGCGGAGTTTTCCCGCGCCAGTTGCTCCACGGTGAGCGAAAGTTCCCCTATCCGCTGCCTGAGTTCACGAATGTCCTCGCGCAGACCGGCCAGTTCGAAGGCCGAGTTGCCCGACTGCGCAAAAGCGGTGACCGCCGCGAGACTCCCGAGAAGAAACCACGATCTCATGTCGGCAGCTTGAAAAAAAGCCGGTCGAAAACAAGCGAAGACCCGTCAGCGCGCTGGACGGCGAAACGGTTGCGGCGCCACCAGCGGCGGCATCGGCTGCGAAGGCAACAGTGTGCCCGCCGCAATCGGGAATCCCCGCAAAAACTCGGAAGCCTCCAGCATCTTGCCCCCCGGCCGCTGCAATCGCAGCACGCGCAACACGCCGTCGCCGGTCGACACATCCAAGCTCCGTTGATCGCCCTCCAACACCACGCCCGGTTCGGCGGGTTTGTAACGTAATATGTTACAAACTTCCGCGGCGCCAAACTTGATCGGCTGACCGGCAATCTCGACGGTCGTGGCCGGCCACGGGAAAAGGCCGTTGATGCGCGCGGCGAGTTCCGCGGCGGGGCGGGTGAAATCGAGCACGCCGTCGGTTTTCTCGAGCTTGCGGCAGAAGGTCGCGGCGGCGTGGTCCTGCTCCTGGAAAGTTTGCGTGCCGGCCGCCAGCCTCGGCAGCGCGCGAGCGACGAGCGGAACACACGCGGCGGAGAGTTTCGCTTCGACAGAGAGCGCGGTGTCGCGCGGCTCGATCGTCACGCGCTCCACGTCGGCGATCGGACCGGCATCGAGCGCGGCGACGATGCGCATGAGCGTCACACCCGTCTCGCGTTCGCCGGAGGCGACGGCGGTCTGGATCGGCGACGCGCCGCGATATTTGGGAAGCAGCGAGGTGTGGAGATTCAGCGTGCCGAGCCGCGGTGTGTTGATGAACGCGTCGCGCAGGATGTGGCCGTAGGCCATCACGAGCGCGAGATCGGCGGCGTAGCCGGTGAGTGTGGCAAGTTCCGGTTCGCGGAGCTTCTCCGGCTGATGAACCGGGAGGCCCCGTTCCTGCGCCCAGAGTTTGATCGCGTTCGGCTGCACCTTTTGGCCGCGCCCCACGGGACGATCCGGCTGCGTAAAGATGGCGACGATTTGCGCGCCGCTCCCCTCGCCCGCGATCCAGTTCAGCATCGGCAACGCGATCGCGTCCGAGCCCATGAAGACGATCTTCAACATGGCTGGGGACTCGTTGGCTGTAGGGCCTCACCTGGCGTCAGGCCTCGCGCGAGAACGCCGCATGCACCGCGCGTTGGGCTGAAGCTCGACACAAGGTCGAGCCCTACACTGCACCATGCCTCAATCATCCAGCACGACCGGCTCGCCGGCGAAGTCGGTGTCGAGGTCGTCAGGACCGGCCGCCGCGTTGCGCTTCTGCCCGCGGCGCGCCAAACGCTCGTCGATCGAGACCTTCTTCTTGCCGACGAGATCGAAGTGGATCGGGCACCCATCGAGGTTGAATTCCTCGACGAGGCCGCTCTCGAGATAGCGGCGGTATTGTTCCGTGAGGTTGCCCTCGCGGTTGCAGAAAATCTTGATGCGAAACGGACGATTGCCCGTCTGCGTGGCATAGTAGGCGCGGAAGCGCTGACCGCCGATCGCCGGCGGCGGCATGCGGTCGGTGAGTGCGACGATGGCGGCGTTGAGCTTGGCCGTGGGAATTTTCCGGCCGAGGCGATCGTCGAGCGCACGCGCGGATTTCAGCATGCGCTCGATGTCGTGCCCGGTGAGCGCGGAAACGAACATCACCGGCGCGCCAGGCGTGAAGAACAGGCGTTCGTAGAGCGCCTTCTCGAACTTTTCGCGGAAGTCGCGCTCGTTCTTGTATTGCTTCAGATCTCCGCGGCGGAGCGCGGCGTAAACGAGATCCCACTTATTGACGATGACGACGATCGGCCGGCCGGCGGCGACGATCTCGCCGGCGATGGCCTTGTCCTGCTGCGTGACGCCATCCATCGCGTCGAGCACCATGAACACGACATCGGCGTTATGGATCGCATCGATCGAGCGGACGCGGGAAAAATATTCGACGGACGACGAGAGTTTCGTCGCCGGACGGATGCCCGCGGTGTCGATGAGGCAGAACGGCCAGGTTTTGCCATCGCGCGACTGGTAATCGAAACTCAGCTCGATCGAGTCGCGCGTCGTGCCCGGAATTTCGGAGACGATGAGTCGGTCGCTCTTGAGCAGGCGGTTGCTCAGCGAGGATTTGCCGACATTCGGTCGACCCACGAAGCAGATCGTGAGGCGCTTGTTCTCGCCGTCTTGCGTGCGGGTATCGTCGGGCGGGGTCTTGTCGAGGATGGCGTTGCGAAGGTCCGCTTCGCCGTTGCCGTGCTCGGCGGAGATAAAAATCGGTTCGCCGAAGCCGAGGCGGTAGAGTTCCCCGACGGCGCCGATCTTCTCGGCGCCGTGGTCGGCCTTGTTGGCGACGAGGATGATCGGCTTCTTCGCCTTGCGAAGCTGCTGCGCCACGCGCTCGTCGAGCGGCGTGATGCCCTCGCGTGCATCGACAACGAACAGAATCACGGCCGCGGCGTTGATCGCAAAGGCGACCTGCGCCTCCGCGGCCTTGATCAGCTTGGAGGGCGTGGTGGCATCCTGCAGACCGAGGCCACCGGTATCGAGCAGCGTGTAATCGCCGTCCTTGACCTCGGCGGCGATGATGTCGCGCGTGACGCCCGGCTGGTCGTGAACGATGGAAATGCGGCGCTTCGCCAGTCGGTTAAACAGGCGGCTTTTGCCCACATTCGGGCGGCCAACAATGGCGACGGTGCGTGACATGCCGCCAAAGTAGTGAGTAGCGAGTAGCGGGTAGCGAGTAGGAAATTGCGGGGCGCGAGCGTCATGCTCGCTACCCGCTACCCACTACTCGCTACTGTCAGCGCCGGTTGGCGCTGACGAACTTCTCCATCCGGTCGCACGCGTCGATCAGCTGCTCGTAACTCGTAGCGAAGCACGCGCGAACGTGGCCGAGGCCGTTGTCGCCAAAGGCCGTGCCAGGCACGACCGCAACCTTATGCTCCTTCAGCAAGCCGACAGCGAAGTCCTTTTCGGTCATCCCGGTGCTCTTCACGTCAGGGAACGCGTAGAAAGAACCCCGCGGCGAGTGGCACTTGAGGCCGATCTCGTTGAAACGGCGGACGACGAGGTCGCGACGACGGTGATACTGGTCGCGCATCTTCACGACCGAATCCCAGCCGTTGCGGAGTGCTTCGAGCGCGGCTTCCTGCGCGATGATCGAGGCGCAGAGCATCGAGTATTGGTGCACCTTCATCATCGCGTCGATGAGCACGGCCGGGCCGCACGCATAGCCGATGCGCCAGCCGGTCATCGCGAAAGCCTTCGAAAAACCGTGCAGGAAGATCGTGCGCTCCGCCATGCCCGGCAGGCTCGCGATGCTGGTGTGCGTGCCGTCGAACGTGAGCTCCGAGTAGATCTCGTCGGAGAGCACGAGCAGGTCCTTCTCGCGGCAGAATTCCGCGATCTCGGTCAACTGCTCGCGCGTGCACGTGCCGCCCGTCGGATTGCACGGCAGGTTGAGCATCAGCATGCGGCAACCGGGTTGCCACGCGGCACGCAGCGACTCGGCCGTGAGCGCGAAGTTGTCCTTCGCGTAGGTCGGCACCGCGACCGGGATGGCGTGCGTCAGCGCGATGCTCGGCGAATACGACACATAGCACGGCTGGTGAAACATCACCTTGTCGCCGGGATTGAGGAACGCGCGGCAAGCGAGGTCGAGCGCCTCGGACACGCCGACGGCGACGAGGATTTGGTCTTCCGGTCGGTAGCTAACGTGGAAGTGCTGCGCGACGTAGTCGGCGATCGCACGGCGCAATTCCGGCATGCCGAGGTTCGACGTGTAGTAGGTCTTGCCCTTTTCGATCGCGTAGATCGCGGCCTCGCGGATGTGCCACGGCGTGACGAAGTCCGGTTCGCCCACGCCGAGGGAAATCACGCCGCCTTCGCCTTTCATTTTGGCGACGAGTTCGAAGAAGTCGCGGATACCGCTCTTGGGCAACGCGGCCACGTGGCGCGCGACAAATTGAGATGGATTCATGGTCGGTGCGGCGGCGTTTGGGGTGGAGCGCGTTGACCTCAACGCGCTGAGCCGGTTGGGGTCAACCGGCTCCACCTTCGCGGCGCGCCGCTTTCGGAGTTACGGCGCGACGTTCAACCGCTCGCCCGAGGACTCGGCTTGATCGAGGATGAAGCCCTGGTCCTTGTAGCAACGGAGTTGGAAATGCGTGGAGGTCGAGAGCACGCCCTCGATCGTCGACAGCTTCTCGGAGACGAAGGCCGCGACGCGCTGGAGCGTGGTGCCCTTGACGAAGAGCAGCAGGTCGTAGCCGCCCGACATGAGGAAGCACGACTCCACCTCGTCGAACCGACTGATGCGCTCGGCCAGGCGGTTGAAGCCGCCGCCGCGCTCGGGCGTGATGCGGACCTCGATGACGGCCCGCACGGTAGCTGCGGCGGCGTCGCGCGAGAGATCGAGCACCGGACGCCAGCCGAGGAAGATTTTATCTTTCTTCAACTGTTCCAGGTGCTGATGGACTTCGGTTTCGGACACGCCCGCCACCTGCGCCATTTGGGCAGTGGAGAGTTGGCCGCCGTCGAGCAACAGCTTGAGAACAGGGTTCATGGGAGCGGGAAGGTGGCAAATCGGCCGCGCCGGAAGCGACCTTTAATTCATTCGGGCTTGTGGCATAAAAAATTGGGTGGCCTCAGGCGCGGCTTTGGTTTCCCTGCCCCTTCCGATGTTCGAATCACTGACCGACAAACTGACCAACGCGCTGCGCAACCTCCGCGGCGTGGGCAAACTGTCCGAGGAAAACATGGCCGACGCGCTCAAGGAAGTGCGCGCCGCCCTGCTCGCTGCCGACGTCCACTTCAAGGTCGCCCGCGAATTCATCGAACGCGTGCAGACCGCCGTCGTCGGTCAGGAAGTCCTGAAGTCCGTCACGCCGGGCCAGATGGTCATCAAGATCATCCACGACGAACTCGTGAAGCTGCTCGGCGAGGGCACCACCGAACTCTCCGCCACGCGCCCGCTAAAGATCCTCATGGTGGGTCTCCACGGCTCGGGCAAAACCACCTCGACCGCCAAGCTCGGCAAGCTGCTCAAGAAAAAGGGCGCGCGGCCCTTCGTCGTGGCGTGCGACGTCTATCGTCCCGCCGCCATCGACCAACTCGAGATCCTCGCGAAGCAGGAAGAACTCGGTTTCTATTGCGATCGCGCCTCGAAGGACGTGCCTGCGATCGGCGCGAAGGCGCTCGACGCCGCGACTGCCGCCAACGCCGACATCATCCTCTTCGACACCGCCGGCCGCCTCCAGATCGACACCGACCTGATCGACGAGGTGAAGAAGCTCAGCGCGAAGGTGCAGCCCGACGAGATCATCCTCGTTGCCGACGGCGCGCTCGGCCAGGAAGCCGTGAACGTCGCGAAAGCGTTCCACGACGCGCTGTCGCTCACCGGCCTCATTCTGACGAAGATGGACGGCGACGCCCGCGGCGGCGCCGCGCTGTCGATCAAGAGCGTCACCGGCGTGCCGATCAAATTCGTCGGCACCGGCGAAAAGACGGGCGACTTCGAGGTGTTCCATCCGGACCGTCTCGCCTCGCGCATCCTCGGCATGGGCGACGTTGTGTCGCTCGTTGAAAAAGCCCAGGAGACGATCGACCAGAAGGAAGCCGAGCGCATGGCGGAGAAGATGCGCAAGGCAGACTTCAACCTCGAGGACTTCCTCTCGCAGATGCAGCAGGTGAAGAAAATGGGCTCGATGCAGTCCATCCTCGGCATGATGCCCGGCATGAGCGGTGTGGAACTGCCCGGCGACGCCGACAAGCAGATGAAGCGCACCGAAGCCATCATCCTCTCAATGACTGTGCAGGAGCGCCGGAAGCCGCAGATCCTTAATGGCAATCGCCGAATTCGCATCGCCCAAGGCGCCGGCGTGAAAGTCGTCGAGGTGAATCAGCTCATGAAGCAGTTCGAGCAGATGCAGAAGCTCATGAAAATGATGAAGGGCGGAAATCAGAAGAAGCTGATGCGCCAGATGGAAGCCATGCGCGGCAAGGGCGGCATGTCGGGCTTCTGAGCAGTGCACGATTCCGCGTCATGAAGAAAATCGTCGCCGTTCTCCTGATCGCCGCGGGCGGCTGGCTGCTCTACGCCGGCTATCAGCGTGGCGATTCCCTCGCCGGGCGCACGAAGAGCACTTTCACCGAGCTGAAAAACGACATCGACGGCAAGAGCCGCATTCCCGGCCACGTGAAGTTCTACCTCGGCGGCGCCGTGCTCCTCGCCGCCGGTGCGTGGCTGGCGATCCGACGCGGCTAACACCGGTCAGCGACGCAGCGGGCAAACCGGCGCGCACGGTGGAATGCGGCGATCGCGAGGACGCCGCTCATTGAGTGAGGCCGAGGACTTCCGGCTTGCGCCCGCGCAGGAGGTTCAGCTGTTTTCGTCGCGGGCCGCCACCATCCTAACCATGTCGCGACCCCTGCTCTCGCCCGCCGGTCTTTGGCACAGCCTCTTCGATACCGGCCAAAACAAATTCGCTTACCTCGGCAAGGCATTGCTGCTTGATCTTCCGGTCTGCCTCGCGGTCGCCGTGGTGATCGGACTTCTCTCGTCGGAACCCGGTCCGGATTTCAGCAAATACGGTCCGGCAGAGCTCCTATTTTTGCTCGGCGTCTTCGCGCCGTTGATCGAAACGGGGATGATGATGTTGATCTTCGGCGTGCTGCGGTGGTTCACGAAACGCGAGCCGATCCTGATCGCGCTATCCGTCGTTATCTGGGCACTGCTTCACTCGGCTTCGCACCCACTGTGGGGCGCGGGGATCGCCTGGCCGTTCCTCCTTTTTTCAGTCTGCTACCTGAATTGGGGCAAGCGGTCACGCAGCCAAGCGTATCTGATGACCGCTGCGTTCCATGGCCTGCACAATCTTTTCGCCGTGCTGCTGCTCCTTAGCCGAGCAGTGGATTCGTGACCGCCGCCGCGCCTTGCGGTCGACTGTCACGTGAGAGACCTGAGCGCTTCCTTGCGACATCGCAGCGTGGACCGATCGAAGCCCGTTGCGGCGAATACCTCATAACTCGCGAGAATCGCGACCGCCCCAAGGGTGTGCCACACTGCGTGCCCTTGTATGAATCCGTCAGGGTTGGCCAGAAAACCGCCGAACCGATCGCCCTGCCCGCCCACGAACGCTAGAGGCGCCGCGATCGCTAGCGTCATCACCGCGCGCCAATAAGCGTGCATGTTCTTCGCAGCAAGGAACGCCACCACCGCCATCGCACTCCCGAGAGCCACTGAGGCGATCATGACGTAAGTCGAATCGAACAACTTCACGCCCGCGAAACGCACATCATTGCGATGCACTCCGGTGTAAATAGCCACCGTCCAGACACCGAGCACTCGCAACCACGCGAGCGTGCCCCCTCGCAACCGCGGCCATAGAGCGCTCAATCCGACGAAGAGCAGACAGTAAAGCACCGCGTAAACCCCCAATATATCGATCATCCGCCACTCCGGCAGAAGCGATGCATGGTAGATCCCGCTGCCGAATCCAAGAAAGACCCCCGCGAATCCAAGCGCGCGCGAAGCCGGTTGCGTCGCCGCCAACAGGATCGCCAGTCCTGCGATTGCGTAGGCGAGATTCGAAACCGTGTTCTGCGGTTCGCGAAACAACCGCGCGAGCTTCGCCGGAGCATAAACCGCCTCGCTCAGCCGATCCGCTGACCGCATCGCGTGAGTGTCGTAGGCTTCGCACTGCGCCTTCGGGAACTCGACGGTCCCCCAATAGTCTCCGTGCGAATTCCAGATTGCGATGGCGACCAGCAGCACCAACACGGGCGCCGCAATGAGCATGGCACGTGTCAGTGGAGCGCGTGCTCGGAACTGTTTTGCCGATGCCCAGTCACGGCGACTTTCGGTGGCGCGCGTCACGGTGTCGGCTTCAATTCGAACTTCCAATAGCGATCACCTGCGCCCGCGCTTGCCCGCTTCTCCGTTAAACCACGTTGCGCGGCGCGCAGGCCTTCGAGCACCAGACGACGGATGTCTTTCAGGACCGAACCGCTCTCGGCGAAGTAGGAGTGTTCCAGGAAACTAGTATCCAAGCCTGAGGCGTCGACCGTTTCCACGCCGGACACGATCGCGATGCCGGTGGCGGCGTCGCCGAGCCGCGGATAACCGTGCACCTTCTTCGAGGCGAGCAGCGCCTTGTCGCCGTCGGAGACGTAGAGCGTGATCTTGTCGCAGCCGGCGGCGAGCTTCGGGGCGATCTCGCGCTTGAAGACATCGGCGTCGACGTCGGGTGCAGTGAGGATGATCTCCTTGAATCGTCCTTTCAGCTCCGGGTGTTCAGTGAAGAGCGCCGCGACCGCGCGCGTCAGGGCGCGGTTGCCCATTGAGTGCGCGATCAGATAAATGTCCTTCGCGCCGCAGTTCTGCGCGTAATCGAGCAGGAAGTTTTTCAGGTTGAGCGTGCTCCACTCGACGTTCGCTTCGTCAACCGTGTAGCCCTCGAGCGACGCCTGCGACGGCCAGCTGTAGAAGACCGGCGCGCCGCGGAAATCGAGGTCGTAGGTGATCTGCGCGGTGCGGCGTGCGGCGTCGTCGAAGGCGACGTTGTAACCATGCACGAAAACGAACGACGCCTCGCTGCCACCGCGGGCGAGCGTCTCGCGAATATCTGCGATGAAGTCGTCGCGGGGAAAAGTCGATCGACGCACGATGACCATGTGTTGGCGCGGATCCTCGGAGAACTCGAGCCGCCACACCGATGGCCGCTCCGTGGCGCCTACTTGATGCCCCCGGGGAACGCTGATGAACAAGCTGCCATAAGTGATCGCGGCACCGCGATCGCCTCCGAATTCGCCAGTGGCTGATTCTTTGCGATCCGTCGCGAAAAACACCCGCACTTGATCGAATTCGAAGCCGCGTGCGACATTCGGATTCTTGCTCGCAGCCGGCGTCGGCCGCGGGGCTCCCACCCGTGCGGCGCGCTCGGCATCACTCCGTGCGGATGACTCGCTGCGCTGAACTTGTTCCGCTTCCGCACGGGCGCGAGCTTCGGCTTCAGCGCGAGCGCGCTCACTCGCCTCGTGCTCCGAAACCTCAGGTGGCGGCGGTGGTGGCGGAGGAGGTGGTGGTGGTGCCATCGGCGCGGGTGCCGGCACCGGCTCCAGATGCGAGCAGCCAACCTGCGCACACACCAACACGGTGGCGAGCAGCAGGACAAACGCGTGGGGCAACCGTCTCATGCGCGGCGAAGTTGGCGGGAGCGACGCCATCGCTCAACTCCACAATCGCCTCACTTCAAGCGAGCCAGTTCCGCATGGGAGAGCGCATCCTCGATGTAGGTCTTCTGCTCGGTCTTCAACGCGGACTGGAAGCGCAGGCGCGCCGTGGATTTGTCGCCGGCCTGCTTGCGCGCGAGTCCGATGTAGAAATGCAGCTCGCACGCCCGACCCATGAGCTCGCCGTCGTCCGGCGTGTCCTTCGCGACGGCATCAAGCGCCTCCTCGTCAATTTGTCCCGTGATGAATTTCGCGAGCGCCTGGAGCCAGGGCTCGTCCTTCCAGTTGCCCCAGGAGGTCGCCAGGCGTTTGTCCGCTGTGCCGGTGCGCAACAGCGCGTGGTGACGGATGAACAACGCGTAGGCCGCGCTGGAGGTTTTATCGGCATCGGCTGCCGCCGCCAAAGTCTTCGCCGCGTCGGCGTAGTCTCCTTGCGCGAACTGGGCATACCCGACCACGCGCATCGCAACCGCGGCCTCGGGGGCGATCTCCAGTGCCTTCTTTCCGTCGACGATCGCCTCATCCCATTTGAGCGCGTGAAAGCGGATCCACGCGCGGTTGTTGAGGGCGTCCGCGTGTTTCGGATTCAGTTCGATGGCCTTCGAGTAGTCCGCCTCGGCGGCCTCCGGTTCGCTGCCGGCCTCGTAAAGTTGTCCGCGAAGATAAAATGCCGCCGTATAGTCCGGCTTCAGCTCGATCGCGTGGGTCAGGTCGTAGATCGCGGAGGGGTTGTCGCTGAGTTTACTGTGCACTTCGGCGCGCATGCCCCACAGCTCGGCGTTTTCCTTCTCGTAAGCGATGGCCGCTGCCTTGTCTCCCGCGCCCATCAACGCGCGCAAATTGGATCTCACCTGCTCGATCGCCTTGGTGAAGTCCGCGAGGCTGTTCGCATAGTCTTTGGCCTCGTAGCGCAACTGGCCGCGCACACGGTAGGCGTCGACATTGTCCGGATGCAGGGCAATGGCCTGGGCGAGGTCCGCTCGCGCGCCACTCAGGTCCTTCAGTTTCCATTTTGCGATCGCGCGCATGACCCAAACGTTTCCGGCCTTCGGTTCGGCCTCGAGAATCTCGTTGTAGGTATCGAGCGCCGTCTGCGTTTCTCCGGCATCGAGCTTGGCGTTCGCTTCCTTGAAGCGCTTTTCCAGCGCCTCGCTTTCAGCGGCGGGTGCCGAGACGACCCAGGCGGTCGTCACAATGAAAACAGTGAGAGCAATCTGACGTAGGCGGCGAGGGAGTCGCATGGAAGGGCGTGGGGGTGACGGAAAGCTGACGAACGCGCGCCAGCTTTCTTAGCCTAAATCCGAGCGCAAGCCCGCACCGCCGCGCCGGGGATATCCTCCCGTGCGCGGCACCATCCATCCGGCCCTGTGCCGCCAAAAATCAGGGATGCCCTTAGGCCAATGCCCTAATAATGGTGCAAAATCGGCACGCTGCGCACCAGCGCACGGAGTGGCGCTCTTTTCGCTGCGCTTTCCGGACGCAAGCGCGATAAGTTTAGGATAGCGCCGACGTGGCATCTACAGATACACCTGCACTGCTAGCGCAAAACACATTCCGTAAGCGGCGAGATATGATGCTTATATTTGGGTCCCTGGCTTTTTCTTATCTGGTTTCAATTCCATTGAATCGTTGGCTACGAGTGGATGGGTGGATCGCAGCCTTTACGACCGCTGGAGTATGGGTGTTTGTTTTGTATTGCTTGGCGGCGTTATTCGACCTGTCACCCCCAGCGAAAGGGGGCGGCAATCACTCTGTTGATGAGTTTAAGAAAGCGCTCCTCTTCGTAATGCCCATGTGTCCGACCATCGTAATCCTCGCGAAGGCGGTGAGGTGGTTACGGACACGAAAGACGGATTCGACGAATTCGTGAGCACGCACCTGAGCCTCATCGGGGGCCCTTCGAGAGAGGATGGCGCGGACGCGACCGCACCGACCGCTGGTGCCCGTCCGTTTCCATCCACAACGTAACAGACGGCAATGTGCCGTCCGTTACGCGGTCATCCGAGGGCATTCGCGAGATTCGCGGGCGAGATCATGGGACCGTATCGGGTTAGGCGTCCAAGATCGCGATGCCGTGCGCGTCGAGCGAAACGGTCCTCGCCGTCTTGCCGTTCGCGAGCGCCACCGTCGTCTGCTGGGCTTCGCCGGCGTTGTTGATGACGACGAGCTTCCCGGCCTTGGCGAAATACGTCGCCTCGGTCTTCACGTTGCTCGATTGCCACACGCCCCAAGCGCCGTCCTGCGACGCCGCCCAATACAGTGCACGGTGCAGCAGGCGCGTGTTCTCGAAGTTGAACTTGAAGCCGCTGAGGTAAACCGCGCGCCCCCGGCCGAACGCGTGCGCCGTGAGACGCGGCGAAGCGTCGCGATCGGCGAGCACCAGCGTGTCGCCGTCGAAAACATAGATGCCGTCCACGTCCTTGCCGAGATCGAGCGGCGCGGTGACGTCGGCCGTGATGAAGTGCGGCGCGACGGGCGCGGCCGGCACTGCGTATTTGTATTTCCCGTTCGCCACGCGGTCGCCCGTGTCGCGATCGAGGCCGAACACTTGGGCGAGTTTGAACGTCTGGCCCGGGCGCGGACGCGCGCTCGGCTCGCCGACGCCGACGAGACCGCCGCCTTTCTGCACGAACTGCGTAAGGATCTCCTCGACGCGTGGCTCGTCCCAGTAATGGCCGCCGCTCCAAGCGGAGCCGGCGCGGCCGCAGTTGATGATCGTCTTCACGCCCTTCGGCACGCCGTTATTCACCAGATCATCGAAGCTGATGAATTGCACGTCGAGCGCGAGGCCGGCGAGCGATTCGAGCACGTCGTAGAGCGCGACGCCGGGCGTGAAATGGCCCGAGCAGGTCCACGCGCGCAGGTCGCCCCAGGCGGTGAGCACCGCGACCTTGAACGGCGCGGCCCACGGCTTGTCGCCGCGGTGGAAGGATTTCAGAAGGCGAAACTCCTTCGCGAGTCCTTCGATGTAGTCCTGGAAATCCGGGAAGGGCTCAACGAGCGACAGGTAGCCGCCGAGGCCGATGCGATCGATCGGGGCGCGCACGAGACCGCGACGTGCGTCGATCCAGAAATTCTTCGCGTCGAGCGTCGGATTGCCGCCCGTCTTGAACGTCGGCTCGCCCTTCAGGCCGGTGGGGAAAAGATACGGATGCAGGCGCAGCTCACGCGTCTTCACGCCGGTCGAGTGCGCGCAGAGGCGCACTTCGAAGGCATTGAACACGCACTTGATCAGCCCATCGAAGCCGAACTCCTTGAAGCGCGGGCTGCTCGGCTCCACGCCAACCCAGTGGTCGTCGTAGAACACGTAGGCGAGCTTCTCATACTGGTGCACGAGATCGATGCACTTGCGACCGAACTCGATCACGAAGCCGTGCACGAAATCCATGTAGTCGCGGTAGCGGCGCGACGGCGCGTTGTGCGTCGAGTTGTAGAGGCCACCGTTGACGAAATCTTCCGACGTGAGCCGGTAGCCGTATTTTTTCTCGAACAGCGTCAGCGCGCGCGGGCTGACCGTCATCTCGTAGTCGCCCCAATCCGAGTAGATGTCGCGCAGCTTCGCGTGGTCGGCGCCCCAGAACCACGAGAAGTTGTAGAACATCGACGTGAAGCGGACGACCTTCGTGTCGCCGTGCTCGCGCAGCCATTTGTCCAGATAGGCGAGCAACACCTTCTGCGTCTCGGGCTGCATCGGGTCGACGGCCGCGAGATGCTCGCGATCACCCCAATTGTTCGTGAGGTGATTATACATCGAGATCTCCTCCCAAATGCGGAAGGCGAGGAAGTTCACCGTGTATTGGTGGCCGGGCACGGTGCCCTCGATCGTGACGGTGCCTTTCTTCGCATTCACCGCCCACTTCGTCTTCGCGACCTCCTTCCCAGTGGTGCGATCGAAGACCTGCCACCACCGCTTCGGGCTGTCACCGAAGTTCACGACGAACTGCTCTGTGTAGTAGCCCGCGAGCAGCGTAATCGTCGTGCGCGCCTTCTCGGCCACGACGGGGAAGCTCATGAGGAAATTCTGCTGGAGCTTGTCGCGGTTCACGCGCGCCCACGGCTGCACGGAGCGGACGAGGCACAGCGTCGAATAGATCGCGTAGCCGGATTGGACGATCTCGGGCGACAACTGCGTGCCGTCGGAATCGCGGATCGTGTCGGCGCCCCATTTCTTGGCGAGGCGCAGCGTGAGCTGCTCGTAACCGGCTTCGCCGGGCAGCGTGAAATCACCGTGGGTGAGGTCGAGGGAGTTGCTCATCGAGGAAATTGAAAATTCAGAAGGCCGAACCACAGATGGACACAGATGCACACAGATGAATCAGAAAATCACACGTAGCGGGGATCTGATCTGTGTCCACCTGTGTTCATCTGTGGTTGAAAAGCGCTGGGCTCAGAAACGGATCGCACGCCACTCGTAGCGGCCGAGCTTGAGCGCGCCGGCGGGCAGCGCGGCGCCGCTCACGGCATCGGTCGCGGCGGAAGGCAACTGCACTTCCCCGCCCTCACCGTCCATGTTCACGGCGATCCAGAGCGTGCGACCGTCGTTCGTCGTGCGCGGCGAAACGAGCGTGCCGATGGTGGCCTGGTAGCGATTCGCGATGCCCGCGCGGCCCACGTAACGCGCGACCAGCTTCGCCAGCATCGCCTTGCCCTCGTCGCCCTGCGGCTGTGCGCCGAGCACGATAATCGCGCCCTTTCCGAGCGGGCGCTCGGTCGCGAACGCCAAGCCGGCGTCCACGCGATCCGTGTGCAGCGTGCCGATCACTTTGGTCTCGGGCACAGCGGGCTTCATCGCGTTGCACCAGCCGGCGAGCGGAGCAGTCACACCGAACGCGTCCGCCTTGGCCTCGATGCCGTTCACCGTGAAAGAATACACGACCTCGATGCCCGCGAGTCGCTCGAGCGCGCCGAGCGCGGCATCCGTCGGCACCGTGTGCTCGGCCGTGCGCCCGCCCGAAAGCGGTCCACAGATCCAGACGCCGCCATCGCGCACGAATTTCTCCGCCTTGGCCAGCATTTCGGCACTCAGGTGCGGCACCATCGGGGTGACGAGCAGCTTGAGTCCATCGAGTGGCGCGCCTTCGAAGCGAACGTCGCGCGGCACGCCCGCATCCAACAACAAGGAGTGCCATTCGCCGATCGCCTTCTGGTAATCGACGGTGTGAGTGCGATTGCCTCCGAGCGGCTCCGTCAGCCACATGGCGCGAGCGAGGTCAGACCAAGTCACCGCCGCTTCGATCACGGCCGGCTTGCTCGCCGCGATCAGCGGCTCGAGTTGCTGGCGCGCGGCTTCGACGCGTTCCACCTGCGCGTAGCCGAGCGTCGGCTTGCCCCAGGCACTGAGAACCGAGCTGTGCGGCAGTTCGCAACCGGTGCGCTGCTGGCGCCAGAGCCAGTAACAGAACGCCTCGCCGCCGAGCGCGTAGTTCGCGACGGCCTCGGCAAGCAGGAAACCCGGCGGATGCGCCGGCTCGTGGTTGCTCAGCCAACCGTTGTGCGCCGCGCTGGTTTCCATGACCCAGAACGCCTTTCCGGGCTTCGCGCCGCGGAACAGATCGTAGTGCACAATGAGATTCCGCCAGTCCTTGCTGGACGGGTAGTCGTCGAACGACGCGAAATCGAGCGGCGCGTGCAAGCTCTCGAGACCGACGCTGAACCAGCGCATCGTGTTGTGCGTGATCGGCGCCGAGGAGTGCTGGCGAATCTCCGCGCATTGCTCCGCGACGAAGTCCGCCGTGCGCTCGCGATTGAACATCCGGTAGGCGGTGCTGAGCGAGGCGTTGTGCAGGAACGGTGTCCGCAGCGGCGCCGGCACTTGGTCGAAACGCTGGTAGCGCTGGCTCCAAATCTCGGTGCCCCAGGCGGCGTTCAGCGCCTCGATCGTGGCGTAGCGTTTTTCCAGCCAACGCTGCCAGTTGGCGATCGCCGACGGATTGAAATCCTCCGCGACATGGCACTTCAGCTCGTTGTCAATCTGCCAGGCGATCACCGCAGGGTGCTTGCCGAGCGCTTTGGCCTGCGCGGCGACAATGCGCATGCAGGCCGCACGCACATACGGTTCCTCGTAGGAAATGTGCTGCCGCGCACCGTGAATCATCGCGCGGCCCTCGGCGTCCACGAACGCGCGCTCGGGATGCCCGTGGCTCAGCCAGACCGGCGGCGTCGCGGTCGGCGTGCAGAGCACGACGTCGATGCCCGCCGCGTGCAGCCGGTCGAACACGCGCTGGAAGAAACTGAAATCCATCTTCCCTTCGTCCGGCTCCATCTTCGACCAGGCAAATTCACCGACGCGCACGACGTTGATGCCGAGTTTTTTCATCTCGGCGATATCGCGATCGATCTCCGCCTCCGGCCACAGCTCGGGATAGTAGGCCGCTCCGTGATAGAGCTTGGCTCCCTGCCCCACCGCGGCGTGCAAACCCAAAGTCAACGAACCGACGAGAAGGAAAAGCAGCAGGAGAGAGAGGCGAAGTTTCATGGGGAGGGGTGGAATGCGGAGCCAATCACAGCACCGCCCCGCGGCAAAGCCAGCCGCATTCGGATTGTCCGGATGTAGGGCCGGTCTCCGACCGGCCCTAAACGAGCCGCGCCCGCCCCCGAACCGGCGATTCTCCCTCGTATTGGGCCGGCTGAAGCCGGCCCTACGTTGCGTTCCGCTATCGCCACAGCCCGCGCACCGCGTCCGTCGTGACTTCAACCGCCGGTGCAAAATGCTCCCCCGACGCATAGGCCAGCAGACTGGCGCGAAACTGCCGTGCGACGGGATCATTTTCCAAATCCCCGAGCAGATCGACGCCGCTCACGAGCAATCGCCCCGGACCGACCCGCGCTTCAAAGACGAGCCCCAGCCGCCGACAACGATACCAGTCATCCACCACCTCCACGAGCGGACGCAAATCCTTCGGCAAAGCGTCCAGCACGAGGGCATCCGCGCGCCGGATCAGATACCACCAGTGCCAATTCGTGTGCGGATCCGTCGGAAAGCCAGCCAGCGCCGGATGCTGCGGGTCGCAGCTGATGCCGAGCGTGTGGGGCGCCTGGCCTTGCGTGCACGCGGTGTTCCAGAAAATGGGCGAGAAGCCCAGCTCGACGCGCTCGCGCGCTCCTCCCTGTTCGCCCGACAGCACCACGCGGCCACCCGCGCGCAGGATCGCCTTCGCCTCCGTGTCCAGCGCTCGCGTCAAGTGCACGCCGAAGGGCGTCGTCGTCGACACTCTTTCAACTGCTGGGTAAATCCACAAGTCCCACTCGTTCTCGACCGCAGTGCCCGCGATCCGCATCACCAAGCGCAGTCGCTGCGCCGTGTTCTTCGATGACTCGAGCGCAACGCGAATGTGTCCCAGCGTGAACGCATTCCCGATCGGAATCCCTCGCGGCGCGAGTTCACCGCCCGCGATCACTTCACCGCCCGCAGTCTCGATCCGCCACTGCACCACCGCTCGCGCGATCGGCGCCGCACCGAAGTGCGCGATCTCGATCGCCGCCTCTAACGTTTCGCCCACCGTGAACACGCGCCGCGGTAACCGCGCGAGCAGCACGGTCGGCCCGCAGAATCGCCGGAATTCTGCCGCGCTCGCATACGGCTTCGGCTCCCAGAAATGATCGAGCACGCCCACCGGCGCCGTGCCTTGTCCCGCGAAATCCTGCAGGCCGAGCAGCTGAAATCCGCCGAGCCCCGGCGTGCGCAGCTGCGCCTCGATCTCCTCCTTGTAACACGCCACCTGCAGCCGTCCCGCCGCATGCGCGAAAGCCTGGTAACGGTCCGCCAACCCACGCTCGCGCAACCAATCGGTGAAGATCTCGAAGTTCGCCGCGCGCAAATGCCCGGTGTGCTTCGCCGTCGTGTCCAGCGCGGGATACGAACACCATTGCCCGATCTCGTGACTGATGATCGGCGCCGCGCGCTTCTCCACGCTCTCGCGATAGTCCGCCGTCGTGGCCGGCGGGAGCGCATTGAACCTGCTCTTCAGCCCGTCGCCCCACTGATGCGCGCGCGGCTCCGGCAGGACGTGAAAATCGTTCTCGTCCAACTCCGGCCACCCTGCCGTGCCCGTGTAGAGATGGCGCGAGTCGAGCGCTCGCATCGTCTTCACCCAGCGTCCGAGATAAGCGCGATGCGCCGGACCGCCGGGCTCGTTGCCCGCGGCGAACAGGAGAAAACTCGGGTGATTGCCGTAAGCCCGCAGGATGCGCTCACCTTCCGCGAGCGTCCACGCATCGACCGACGCGCCGTCGCCGATGCCGCGCGGCGAGTTGAACGCGAGCACCGCCACCGCGTTCGGCCACGTCGCCGCCTCGATCTGCAAATAAAGCCCCAACTCGTCCGCGGCCACGAACGCTGCTTCCGGCGGACACCACGAATGAAACCTCACGTGGTTCAATCCGTAGCTCTTGATCGTGCCGAGAATCCGTCGCCACTCCGCTTCGTCCGTCGGCGGATATCCGGTCCGCGGAAAAATCGCACAGTCGAGCGCCCCACGCAGAAGCAGCGACCGGCCGTTCAGCAGCAAACGCCGTCCCTCGCGCCGCACTTCCCGCAGCCCAAACTTCACCGTGCGTTCCTCGCCATTCGGCAACCGCGCCACGAGCGTGTGCAACACTGGCGAAAACTCGTCCCAACACGCCGCGTCGCGCGCGAGCACAATACTCGTCTCAAAACCACCATCCGGCCCGAGGTGGAGCGACTTGACCTCAAGGCGCTCCGAACGCGTTGAGGTCACCGCGTCGCCCCTCGACTGCACCGACACCTCGATCGTTTCCGGTCGCGACGCCGCTAGCCCCGCTGTCGCTACGCGACCGGTCACGCACACCGAGCGATCCGCCACGCGCGGATACACCTGCAAATCCTCGATCCACGCCGTGTCCGTCGCGCGCAACTCGATCGCGCCGACGACACCGTTCCAGTTGCCTTGCGTGTGGTCGCTCACGCTGTGCGCGTTCTCGCCGACATCCACGCCCAGCCGATTGTCCACGCGCAGCGTCAACGTGTGCCGCCCCGCGTCGGCCAACACGCCGAGTTCAAACTCGTGCGACACGCTCAAGCTGTCGCAGGTGCCGAGTTCGCGTTCGTCCAGCCACACGCGCGTTTGCCAATGTGGCCGCTCGAGCCGGAGCACGACGCGCCGGCCAACCCACTCCGCTGGAATTTCAATCTCCCGACGATACCACGCGGCGCCCACGTAAACCGTCTTCGGTGTCAGCCAAAACGGAAGCTTCACCGCATGCGGCTGCCGATACGGCGCATACTCCGGCGCGTTGAAATAACCCCGATCGAAGATGGTTCCCGTCCACGGCGTATTCGTGTCGACAGGATCGCCCACACCTTGCTCGGCCAGCGAGCCGGGCAACCGCACGCGCACGCGTCCGTCGAGTGCGCGCGCGAACCAGCGCTCCGCCACGCCGACGTCGGCGCGATCCCGCGCGAACTGCCAATCACCCTTCAACGAAATGGAAGTGTCCGAGGCCACCGGCGCGACGATGCGCCCTGCCCCGCGCGTGCGAAAGCCGAAAGCGCCCCGCAGTTTGCAGGACTGTCCGGCAGCCGACGCATCGCGCCAGTTTTCGCTTCCGCCGATTCTAATCACGGAACCCCCATCGCCGTCATGTCCCCTGTTTCCGTTCGCCGCGAAACTCTCGTGCTTCCGACCTACGTGCCGCAAGCACCAGACCGCAACCCGATGTTCCTTGAGACGCGTGTCTATCAAGGCTCCAGTGGACGCCTTTATCCGCTCCCGTTTTGCGACCGCATCGCCGGCGAGCCGGTAGCGCAGCCGTGGCAGACGGTGGTGCTCGAGAATGAGTTTCTCGCCGTGACGATCCTGCCCGCGCTCGGCGGACGCATCCACCGGCTCATCGACAAGACGAACAACTACGACGTCATCTACTACCAGCCCGTCATCAAGCCGGCGCTCGTCGCTCTCGCCGGTCCGTGGATCAGCGGCGGCATCGAGTTCAACTGGCCGCAGCACCACCGCCCTTCCACGTTCATGCCCACGGACGTGCATATCGAGCAACACACCGACGGCGCGGTGACCGCCTGGCTCAGCGAGCACGACCCACTGGCGCGCATGAAGGGCATGCACGGCGTTTGCCTCCGCCCCGGCCGCGCCGTGCTGGAACTGCGCGCGCGCGTCTACAACCGCACCGCCGACACGCAGACCTTCCTCTGGTGGGCCAACGTCGCGACGCGCGTCCACGAACAATACCAGTCGTTCTTTCCACCCGACGCGACCTACGTGGCGGATCACGCGAAACGCGCGATGAGCACGTTCCCGCGCTGTTCCGGACGTTACTACGGCGTCGACTACGCCGCGCGTGCACGACACGGCGTTCCCGCCGACGAAGCGCCGCGCCTTTACCGACCGACCGGCGACTACACGCCCGACGACCTGTCTTGGTATGCCAACATCCCGGTCCCGACGTCCTACATGTGCATGGGAACGCAGGGCGACTTCTTCGGCGGCTACGATCACCGCGCGCAAGCCGGCATCGTGCACGTCGCGGATCATCACATCGCGCCCGGAAAAAAACAGTGGACCTGGGGCAATCACGAATTCGGCTACGCGTGGGACCGCAACCTCACCGACGCCGACGAGCACGGCGAGCATCGCCCCTACATCGAACTGATGGCTGGCGTCTATACGGACAACCAGCCCGACTTTTCTTTTCTCACGCCCGGCGAAACGAAAACCTGGACCCAACACTGGTATCCGATCCGCGCTATCGGTCCCGCACACGCGGCAAACACCGACGCCGCGCTCAGCCTCCGCGTCGAGGGAGCCACCGCACACCTCGGCGTCGCCGTGACCGCATCTCAGGCCAAGACGCGCATCCGACTCGAACGCGGCGGCCGCACGCTTGCCGAATTCACGCGCGCGCTCTCTCCGGCGGAGCCGTTCGTCGAACGTGTGTCGCTGCCACGCGGCGCTCGCCCCAATGATCTGACGCTGATCGTGGCCGCCGACGACGGCCGCGAGCTGCTTCGCTACACGCCGATCACGCCGCGCTCGCCCACTGGGAGCGAACTTGCGTCCCAAGCCGCCACCGAGCCCGCTGCGCCGGCCAACGTCGCGAGCAACGACGAGCTCTACCTGACCGGCCTGCACCTCGAGCAATACCGCCACGCGACGCGCTTCCCGGAGGCGTATTGGCGCGAGGCGCTCCGCCGCGATCCGGGTGACTCACGCTGCCATCTCGCGCTCGGCCGCTGGCACCTGCGTCGCGGCGAGTTCGCCTCCGCGGAGCGCCACCTGCGGGCCAGCATCGCGCGTCTCACTCACCGCAATCCGAATCCCGCCGACGGCGAAGCGCATTACCAACTCGCTCGCTGCCTCGTGCTGCGCTGGCTCGCGGAGCCAGCCGCGCCCGACGACACGCGCTCACCGCTCCTGCGCGACGCCTACGCCGCCGCCTACAAGGCCACGTGGAACCACGCCTGGCAGGCCAGCGGTTTCCATTTGCTCGCGCAGATCGATTGCCTGCGCCACGACTGGAATGCCGCTCTCGCTCAGCTCGAACGCAGCCTGCGCCTCAACACCGACCACCTCACCGCGCGCAATCTCCAGGCCATCATCCTGCGCAAACTCGGTCGCGAAACGGACGCGCACGCCCTTCTCGAGCAAAATCTCGCCCTCGACCCGCTCGACGCCTGGAGCCTTCACCTGCTCGGACGCGCCGTCCCCGGCGACACGCAGATCCGGCTCGATCTCGCGCTCGACTACGCTCGCGCCGGTTTCTTCGGCCAGGCTCTCGACGTGCTCGCCGACGCCGCGCCCGCCGTCACCGAAGGCACCGCGCCGCTTCTGAGCTACTACCGCGCATGGCTCTGTCGCCGCGCGGGTCGCGTTGCCGAGGCGAAGCGACATCTTGCCGCCGCCCGCCGCGCGGCGCCCGACTACTGTTTCCCGGTGCGCCTCGAAGAAATCGCGATTTTCGAATCGGCCATCGCGGCCACTCCGGCCGACGCCCGCGCGCCGTTCTATCTCGGCAATCTGTTCTACGATCGCCGGCGCCACCGCGAAGCGATCGCACACTGGGAGCGCGCGGTGCGCCTAGAGCCCGCCAACGCCGTGGCGTGGCGCAATCTGGGCATCGCCGCCTTCAACATCCTGCAGCAACCGGCCCGCGCGCGTCGCGCCTACGACGCCGCTTTCCGCGCCGCGCCCACCGACGCGCGTCTGCTCTACGAACGCGACCAGTTGTGGAAGCGCACCGGAGCCGCGCCCGAAAAGCGCCTTCGCGAACTGGAGCGTCATCCGGCACTCGTTCGCAGTCGCGATGACCTGAGCATCGAACTCTGCGCGCTCTACAACCAGACCGGCCGCTCCGAACTCGCGCTTCCGATCCTCCGCACCCGCAAATTCCAGCCGTGGGAAGGCGGCGAAGGTCTCGCGCTCGGCCAGCACATGCGCACGCATCTGCTGCTCGGTCGTGCCGCGCTCGCCCGTGGCGATGCCCCCGCTGCGATCGCTTCCTTCGACGCCGCGCTCGAGGTCCCCGCCAATCTCGGCGAAGCGCGCCATCTGCTCGCGAATGCGAGCGACGTTCGTTTCTGGCTCGGCGAAGCGCTCGCCGCTGCGGGTCTCCGCACGGATGCCCGCCAACAGTGGCGCGCCGCGGCGACGTTCCGCGGCGATTTCCAGGCGATGAGCGTGAAAGCGTTTTCGGAACTCACTTACTACTCCGCCCTCGCCTGGCGGCGACTCGGCCGTCCTGCCAAAGCCGCGCAGTTGCTCCGCGAACTGCTCGCCTATGCCCGCCAGCTCGCGAAAGCACCGGCGAACATCGACTATTTCGCGACGTCCTTGCCGACGATGCTCCTCTTCAACGACGACCTCGCCGCGCGCCAACAGACCACCGCGCTTTTCCTCGAAGCGCAGGCTCAGCTCGGCCTCGGCGACGAGGTTGCCGCGCGCAAGCTGCTCGGTGAGGTTCTAAAGCGTGACCCGAACCACGCTTTGGCGTGCGATCTTGTCACAGCGTCCCCCTCTTTAGAGTGACGGCCGCGCCGTTGCGCTCGTCGTTATTCGCGCCTTCGATTTCTCACCTCATGATACCTCGCTGTCTCCGCTACCCCGCTGCCCTCGCCCTCGTTGGATCAATCTTCGCAGCTCCCGCACCTGAGCAATTCATCGACGTTCGCCCGTCCGCCGCGATCTATCACGACGGCTGGATCGACCTGAACAAGAACGGCGCCAAAGACCCTTACGAGGACGCCGCCGCGCCGCTCGAGAGCCGCGTCGCCGATCTGCTCGCGCGCATGACGCTCGAGGAGAAGACCGCGCAAATGGTCACGCTCTACGGTTACCCGCGCGTCTTGAAAGACGAGTTGCCCACGCCCGCGTGGGACAAAGAGCTGTGGAAGGACGGCATCGGCAACATCGACGAGCAATCGAACGGCAACCTCGGCTGGAAGAGCGATCTCGCGAACCCGAAATTTGATCTGCCGTGGGGCAATCACACGCGCCAGATCAACGAAATCCAGCGGTGGTTCATCGAGCACACGCGCCTCGGCATCCCGGCCGATTTCACGAACGAAGGCATCCGCGGCCTGCTGCACGCCAAAGCGACCAGCTTCCCAGCGCAGCTCGGTGTCGCCGCCGCGTTCAACCCGGAACTCGTGCGCGAAATCGGCCGCATCACCGGTCGCGAGGCGCGCGCACTCGGCTACAGCAACGTCTACTCGCCCATCCTTGATCTCGCGCGCGACCCGCGCTGGGGTCGCACGACGGAAACCTACGGCGAAGATCCGTTCCTCGTCAGCACGCTCGGCGTCGAACAAGTCCGCGGCATCCAGGAATCGACCGTCGCCTCCACGCTGAAACACTTCGCCGTCTACTCGATTCCGAAAGGCGGCCGCGACGGCCACGTGCGCACCGATCCCGCCGCCACGTGGCGCGATGTGCAGGAAATCTACCTCGAGCCGTTCCGCCGCGCCGTGAAGGAAGCCGGCGCGATGGGCGTGATGGCCTCGTATAACGACTACGACGGCGTGCCGGTCGAAGCCTCGAAAAAATTCCTCACCGACATCCTGCGCAAGGAATGGGGGTTTAACGGTTACGTCGTCTCCGACAGCGACGCCGTGGAGTTCATCCACACCAAACACCGCACCGCGCCGACCTACGGCGACGCCGTGCGGCAGGCCGTCGAGGCCGGCCTGAACATCCGCACGACGTTCACGCCGCCGCAGGTCTACGCCACGCCCCTGCGCGAACAGATCCGCGCCGGCAAACTGTCGATGGCCATCGTCGACGAGCGCGTCCGCGAAATTCTCCACGTGAAGTTCCGCCTCGGCCTCTTCGACGCGCCCTACCGTGACCCCGCCGCCGCCGAGCGCACCGTGCGCGCGAAAGAGCACCTCGCCGCCGCACACCGTGCCGCACGCCAATCGATCGTGTTGCTCAAGAACGACGGCGGCGCCCTTCCGCTCGACGCGGCGAAACTCAAGAAAGTCCTCATTGCCGGTCCGCTCGCGGACAACGCCCACGGCTGGTGGTCGCGCTACGCGCCGCAGCAACTCGACTTCATCACGCCACTCGCCGGCCTGCGCACGCGCCTCGCCGCAGCGGGCGTCGAAGTGCTTTTCGAAAAGGGCGTCGACGCCAAGGACGTCGCGTTCCCCGAGAGCGATCTCTTCAAGGAACCCGCGTCAGACGCGGTGCGCGCCGGCATCGCCGCCGCCGTCTCAGCCGCTGCGAACGTCGACGTGATCATCGCCGTGCTCGGCGAGACCGACGACATCAGCCGCGAGTCCGCCAGCCGCGTCAGCCTCGACCTGCCCGGCTACCAGGAGGAATTGCTCCGCGCGCTTCACGCCACGGGCAAGCCCGTCGTGCTCGTCCTCAGCAACGGTCGTCCGCTCAGCATCAACTGGGCCGCGAAGCACGTGCCCGCGATCGTCGAACTGTGGTTCCCCGGCGAAGAAGCCGGCACCGCGCTTGCCGACGTGCTGCTCGGCGACGTCAACCCGAGCGGCCATTTGCCGATCACGTTCCCGCGCAGCGCCGGCCAAGTGCCCTTCGGTTTCCCGTCACGGCCCGGCGCGCAATCAAAGGACGAAGGCCAGGTTGCCGGCGCATTGTTCCCCTTCGGCCACGGTCTCAGCTACACGACATTTAAATACTCGAACCTGCGCATCACACCCGAGCGCGCCGGTGCCGATGCAACCATCACCGTCACTTGCAACGTCACCAACACCGGCTCCCGCGCCGGCGACGATGTCGTGCAACTCTACCTGCGCGACGATTTCAGTTCGGTCACCGGCTGGGACAAAACGCTGCGCGGCTTCGCCCGCGTTTCGCTTGCGCCCGGTGAGACGAAATCCGTCACGCTCCAGCTCGAACGTCGCCATCTTCAGCTCCTCAACGCGAATTACGAATGGGTCGTCGAGCCCGGCCGCTTCACGGTGATGATCGGCGAGTCCTCCGAGGATATTCGTCTGCGCGGACGCTTCACCATCACCGCGCCTGACGGCACGGCGCCGGAAGAAGTGAAATTCGAAGACACGATCCCGCTCCCACGCTGACGGTCGCGCGAATTTCTCTCAGTGCGCGGGTTCTGACGTAGGTTCCGCGCTCGCGCGCAGCCCTCCCGCTCAACGCGCGAGTGACCCGCCAGCGGACCAGCTGCCCTACGAGCGACAACTCCCCCAGCCAAGGTGGTCGCTGCTCGCACCTCGACCAACGCCTCCCCTCGCCCTTCGCCGCCACTGCCCGGTAAACCACCACGAGCCCAATCTGGCGTATTACGCCATATTCCTATTTCGCCTTTTTCAGAGCGGATATGGCGTATTACGCCAGATTTGATTTTGGACGCATTCAGGGGCGAACGTGGCGTAGTTGCGCGACTTTGGGTTGAGCAGACTCGGCCTCTCGCGCTGCTCGTGCCGGTGGCGGGCCGTGCGGCCGCGCGCGCTGTTCCAGCGGCCGCGCGTTTAGGCACGGATTTTCCTGCGCGCGTCGAGGCGTTTCCGGCTCCGCCCGATCTCGTGCCGCAATCGAACCGTCAAGTTGCCGCGCCATTGTCTTGCGGCCGTTTCCGCAAAGACTGCCACCACATGACACCCCGACCCCTGTTTGCGTTCGCGGCGCTCGCGTTGACGTCCGTGTTTTCATCCGTTCGCGCCGGTGAGGCTACGCTGACGCTGCGGGCCGACCAGCCCGGCCCGGTCATCAACCGCAACATCTACGGCCATTTCGCCGAGCATCTCGGCCATTGTATCTACGAAGGCATCTGGGTCGGGCCCGACTCACCAATTCCGAACACCAAGGGCTACCGCAACGACGTGCTCGCCGCGCTGAAGGAGCTGAAAGTCCCGATGCTCCGCTGGCCAGGCGGCTGCTTCGCTGACGAATACCACTGGAAAGACGGCATCGGCCCGCGCGAGTCGCGTCCGTCCATGTATAACTCGCACTGGGGCGGCGTCGTGGAGAACAACCATTTCGGCACGCACGAGTTTCTCGACCTTTGCGAAATGCTCGGCATCGAGCCCTACGTTTGCCTCAACGTCGGCAGCGGCACCGTGCAGGAAGCGATGGAGTGGGTCGAATACATGACCTCGCCGGCGAGTTCGCCGATGGCCAACCTCCGTCGCGCGCACGGCCGCGCCGAGCCGTGGAAGGTGAAGTATCTCGCCATCGGCAACGAGAGCTGGGGCTGCGGCGGCAGCATGACGCCGGAGTTCTACGCCGACAATTACCGTCGCTATAACACCTTCGTCAAAAACTACGGCAGCACACGCCTGTTCCGCGTCGCCTGCGGCCCTGACGGCTCGAACTACAACTGGACCGAAGTCCTGATGCAGAAAGCCGCCAAGAACATGGACGGTCTCGCGCTACACTATTACACGCTCCCGACCGGCGACTGGAAAAAGAAAGGCGCTGCAACGGAGTTTCCCGAAGCCGAATGGTTCTCCACGCTGCGCAATACGCTCCGCATGGAAGAGCTCATCACCCGGCATACGGCGATCATGGACAAATACGACCCGGAGAAGAAAGTCGCGCTCGCTGTCGACGAATGGGGCACGTGGTTCGACAAGACGCCGGGCAGCAAGGACGGATTCCTTGTCCAACAAAACACGCTGCGCGACGCGCTCGTCGCCGCGCTGAACTTCCACGTCTTCCATCGCCACGCCGACCGCGTGACGATCGCCAACATCGCACAGATGGTGAACGTCCTCCAAGCCGTCATCCTCACCGACAAGGAGAAGATGATCGTCACGCCGACCTACCACGCCTTCGAGATGTTCAAGGCCCACCAGGACGCCACCTCGCTGCGCGTCGATCTGCTGTCTCCCGATTACGTGTTCGGCCAGGAGAAGATTGCCGCGGTCAGCGCGTCTGCCTCGCGCGACGCCGCCGGCAAGGTCCACCTCTCGCTCGTCAACACCGACCCGCACAACGCCATCACGGTCTCCTGCGCGCTCGCCGGCGTGGAGCCGAAAAGCGTGTCCGGCCGCATCCTCACCGCCGACGCGATGGATGCGCACAACACCTTCGCCGCACCCGAAGCCATCAAGCCCGCTCCGTTCACCGGCGCGAAACTCGAGGCCGGCAAACTCACCGTCGCGCTGCCGGCCAAGTCCGTCGTCGTGCTGGAACTCTGAGTAGCGCCGGCTTCCCGCCGGCTTTTTTTCATCGCGCGAGTCTGGCCACTCCTGGCCGCTGACTCGCTCTGTTAGGTGGTCGCCGCTCTCCCCAGCGGCGACATTCGCAGCCGTCCGCATGCTCCGCTTTCTCAACACCACACTCGTCGCCGTCGCCACCCTCGCCGGAAACGTGGTGTTCGGCACACCGGCAACGAATTTCCCGCTCGTGCGTGACGGCCGCGCCGCGGCGCTCGTCGTGTCCCCCCACGACGCGAAGGTCGTCCAACTCGCCGCCGGCGATCTCGCGCGCGACATCGCCGCGATCACGGGCCTCACACCCGAAATCATCCTCAACACCGCCTCCGACTCGCCGTCCGCCCCCCGCGTCCTCATCGGCACGCTCGGCCACGCGCCCGAGATCGACGCCCTCGTCGCCTCTGGTGCGCTCGACCCCGGCAACCTCCGCGGCGCGTGGGAATCGTTCCTCATCACCACGCTCGCGCCGCCCGCCGTTCCCGCGCCCACGCTCGTCATCGTCGGCAGCGATCGCCGCGGCACCGCGTTCGGCGTCTACGAACTCTCACAACAGATTGGCGTGTCGCCGTGGCATTGGTGGGCCGACTCCACACCAGAAAAGAAAACCGAACTGCTCATTCCGGACGGCACGCGCCGCTTCGGTCCGCCTTCGGTTAGATACCGCGGCATCTTCCTCAACGACGAGGACTGGGGCCTGCAGCCGTGGGCAGCGACGACCTTCGAGCCCGAGAATGGCGGCATCGGCCCGAAAACCTACACTCGCGTGTTCGAACTCCTGCTGCGGCTGAAAGCCAACACGCTCTGGCCCGCGATGCATGCGTGCACGAAGCCCTTCAACGCCGACCCGCGCAACGCCGCGCTCGCGGACGACTACGCGATCGTCATGGGCTCCTCGCACGCCGAGCCGATGCTCCGCAACAACGTCGGCGAATGGCCGCACGAACGTGCCAAGGACTACAACTACCTCACGAACCGCGACGGCGTCCGCGCCTACTGGGAGGAGCGCGTCCGCACGAACGGCCGCTACGAAAATCTCTGGACGCTCGGCATGCGCGGCATCCACGACAGCGCGATCCAAGGCGCCAAAACCGACGCCGAACGCATCGCCGTCCTCGAACAAGTCTTCGCCGACCAGCGCGCGATGCTCGCCGAACACTGTAGGGCGGGGTCTCCCGACCCCGCCGCGAACACGCCTGCACCGTCCATCCCCCAAATCTTCTGCGCCTACAAGGAAGTCCTCGACCTCTACCGCGGCGGCCTGCGCGTGCCCGACGACGTCACGATCATGTGGCCCGACGACAATTTCGGTTACGTCCGCAACTTCGCCTCGCTTGACGAGCGCCAACGCTCCGGCGGCTTCGGCGTCTACTACCACATCTCCTACCTCGGCCGCCCGCTCGCCTACCTCTGGCTCAACACGACGCCGCCCGCGCTCATCTGGTCCGAAATGACGAAATCCTACGCGCACGGCGCCGATCGCGTCTGGATCGTAAACGTCGGCGACCTCAAGCCCGCGGAAATCGGCACGGAGTTCTTCCTGCGCCTCGCGTGGGACGTGAAGCAGTGGGGCGCGGACGCACAGCCGAAATTTCTCCGCGAGTTCGCGGCACGCGAATTCGGCGAAGCGCACGCCGACGAGATCGCTGCGATCCTCGGCGACTTCTATCGGCTGAATTTCAGCCGCAAACCGGAGCACCTTCAGTGGTGGCTGCCCGAGCGAAAGAACGATCCCACCAACACCCCGCCCGACGCTTCACGCTTCAGCAATCTCCCTGATGCCGAGATCGACGCGCGCCTCGTGGATTTCCGCCAGCTGGTCCAACGCGTCCACGCTATCAGGACGCGCCTGCCGAACACGCGCCAAGAAGCATTCTTTCACCTCGTCAGCTATTCCGCGATCGGCTCGTCCCTCGCCAATCACCGCTACTTTCTCGGCGAGCGCGGTGAAACCGGGGCGGCCCGCGAGTTCGATCTCAAACTACGTGAGCTCACGGCGCTCTACGACGAAATCGCGAACGGGAAATGGCGCGGCTTCATGCGCCTCGAGCCGGCCGACGATGATTGGAAAAGCATGCGGATCGCCGAGTGGGTGCCTCCCGCGTCCCCACGGCCGCGCCTTGAGACACCACCCGGTCAATTGGTCATCGACGCTTCGCAAGCCGCCCGCGCATTCCACGCTCACGCGGTGACCGGACTCGGTCGCTCCGGCGAAGCGATGGTGCTCAATCGCCAATCTCAGCTCACGTTCGCGTTCCAACTTCCGGCCGGCGAATTCGACCTCACGCTCGAATTGGTGCCCAGCCATCCCATCGCGGGCGACTCTCACCACCTGACGGTCACCCTCGATGGCGACACGCCGATCGAACTCACTCTGCCCAATGCCGACGGCGGTCGCGCGTGGGCTCAGGGAGTGCTCGCCGGCTATCGTCCGCTGACCACCCGTTTGCGTCTCGCTCAGCCAGGACGTCACCGGCTCGCTGTTTCGAATGCCTCCGCCGGTGTCGTGCTCGACCGCATCGTCTTCACGCCGGTGCAACCATGAAGAAACTCGCACTCGTCCTCGCTGCCCTGTGGCTCGTTTCTGCCGTCGTAACTCGCGCGGAACAGGAAACGACTCCAGTCTCCATCGCCTCGCTCCCGCCCCACCCGCGCCTGCTCGCTCGTGACGCCGACTGGGCTCGCTTGCGCGCCCGAATCGCGCAAGACACCGCGCTCGCCGATTTTCACGCCAGCCTGATCGACGCCGCCCGCGCGCGTCTACCCGAGTCGCCCGTCACGCGCCGCATGGTCGGACGTCGCTTGTTGCACACGTCGCGTGAGCTGCTGCATCGCGTGCTCCTCTTCAGCTACGCCGCGCGCACGCTCGACGGTCCCGCCGCCGCGGAGTTCGCCACGCGCGCCGAACAGGAAATGCTCGCCGCTGCGCGCTTCGAGGACTGGAACCCGAGCCACTTCCTCGACGTCGGCGAAGCCACCGCCGCGCTCGCGCTCGGTTACGACTGGCTGCACGACCGACTCACTCCCACCGGCCGCGCGGAGATCGCCGCTGCGATTCGCACAAAGGGCATTCAACCCGGCCTCGACCCGAAAGATCGCCGCAACAGCTGGCATCGTTCCAAGCACAATTGGAACCAGGTGTGTTTCGGCGGCCTCACGCTCGGCGCGCTGGCCATCGCCGAAGACGCGCCCGACGAAGCCGCCACGCTGCTCCGCCTCGCCCGCGCCGGTATCGCCAACGGCCTCGCGCCTTACTCCCCGGCCGGCGTGTATCCCGAAGGTCCGTCCTACTGGGCCTACGGCACGACTTACCAGGTTCTCATGATCGCCGCGCTCGAGTCGGCGCTCGGCACCGATTGGGATATGTGTCGCAGCCCCGGTTTTCTGCCCAGCGCCGGAGGCGTCGTGCAACTCACGGGCCCCACCGGTCTGTCCTACAATTTTTTCGACGGCGGTGAAAAGCGCAGCCTCGAGCCGGCAACGTTCTGGTTCGCGCGTCGTCTCGACGATCCCGGGCTGCTCCTCTTCGAGCTCCGCAATCTCGCCACGGCGAAATCCCGCACCCGCGCCATCGCCGCGAATCGCTTCGCACCGCTCGCCGCGCTCTGGTGGCCCGAGCGCACCGCGCCCGCGCCCAAGTTGCCGCTCGACTGGCTGGGCGAAAGCGCCAACGCCGTCGCAACCTTCCGCGAATCCTGGACCTCACCCGACGCCGCTTACCTCGCGGTCAAAGCCGGCCGGGCCGGTCTCAATCACGGCCACATGGACGCCGGCTCCTTCATCTACGAAGCCGACGGCGTGCGCTGGGCGATCGATCTCGGCATGCAGGACTACGAGTCGCTCGAGTCGAAGCGCATCGACCTCTGGCGCATGGCGCAGGACTCCCAGCGTTGGACCGTTTTTCGCCTGAACAATTTCTCGCACAACACGCTCACGCTCGACGGCGCGCTGCACGACGTCGGCGGGCAGGCCACGATCACGCGCTTCGCCTCCGACGCCAAACTCCGCGGCGCGATCCTCGATCTCAGTCCCGTTTTCACGGGACACGCCCGCCGTGTCGCGCGCGGCTTTGCACTGCAACCCGATCGCGGATTTCTGGTGCGCGACGAAATCTCCGGACTTGCTCCGACCGGCACCGTGCGCTGGCAAATCGCCACGCGCGCCCGCATCGAACTCCGCGGCGCCACCTCCATCCTGCACCAGAACAACCGCACGCTCACCGTGCGAATCCTCGCGCCCGCCAACGCCACTTTCGTCGCCTCGCCCGCCGAACCGCCGGCCGACGGCTACAACGCCCCTAACCCCGGCGTCAGCCTCCTCTCGGTCACGCTTCCCGCTGACGCCTCTTCGTCCGACCTCGCGCTCGCGATCCAATTCACGCCGGGCACCGGCACTCCCGCTCAACCCAACCTACGCCCGCTCGCCGATTGGTAACCTCTTCGCACATGCGTCTGCTCACTTCGATACTCTTCACGCTCGTTGCGTTTACAGCGCTCGACGCATTCGGGGGCGAGCCGCGTCCCGCGCCGAAACCGCTCTTTCGCGATCCGATCTTCGACGGCGCGGCCGATCCCGTCGTCGTCTGGAATCCAGACGCGCAAGCCTGGTGGATGTTCTACACCAACCGTCGCGCCAATGTCCCCGGCCTGTCCGGCGTCGCGTGGGTGCACGGCACGCGCATCGGCATCGCCGAATCGCGCGATCGCGGCACGACGTGGACTTACGTCGGCATCGCTGAAATCGATCTCCCACCCGAAGTCGGCGGCCCCGCCGAAACCTCGACGCATTGGGCGCCAGAAATCGTCACCGCCGCCCAAGCCCAAAGTAACCTATCAGGTCACACCTCCACGCCCCTCCGAGGAGAGCATGACGCGCAAAGTAACGTAATACGCCACGAGGCACCCGGCGCACCGGCATCAGTCAGCGCGCTGCACCACATGTTTCTCACCGTGGTGCCAGGCGTGTTCGAAACCTGGCAACACCCGCGCCGCATCGTGCACCTCACGAGCACGGACCTGCGCCGCTGGACCTACCGTTCGACGCTCGCCTTGTCGTCCGACCGCGTGATCGACGCCGGTGTGCACCGACTGCCCGACGGCACCTGGCGCCTCTGGTATAACAACGAGCGCGATCGCAAATCCATCTACTACGCCGACAGCACGGATCTGTTCACGTGGACCGACCACGGCAAATGCACCGGTGTCGGTGAGCGCCCCGGCGAAGGTCCCTTCGTGTTCTCCTGGCGCGGTCGCTATTGGATGCTCGTCGATCTCTGGCGCGGCCTCGGCGTCTATCGTTCCGACAACCTCGCCACCTGGACGGCGCAGACGGAAAACCTCCTCGCCACGCCCGGCCGCGGCGCCGACGACGGCGTGAACGGCGGGCATCCCGGCGTGGTCGTCAGCGGCGAACGCGCGTTCCTGTTCTACTTCACCCATCCTGGCCGCGCCGGCACGATCAAGCCCGAAGACAAGGACTCGCTCGATCTTCGTCGCAGCTCGATCCAAGTCGTCGAACTGCAAGAAAAAGACGGCGTGCTCTCGTGCGACCGCGACGCGCCGACCTTCGTCGACCTCGTTCCGCCTCAATCCTGACCCGTTCACTAAACTCACCGCCATGCGCACCCTGTTCGCCGCCTTCCTCTGTGCCACGCCGCTGCTCGCGCAATCCACCACGCCTACGTCGCCATCACCTAGTGTAGCGCCGACCGCTGCCACCACCGACGCACAGGCCGCGCAAATCTTCGCCGGCCGAGTCGCGCCCGCTTACCCCACGCCCTACAAACCCGCCGAGCCGTCCGAAATCAGCGCAGTGCTCGTGCGCATCGCCGACTACCTCGAGCAAGCGACACCAATAAAAGTCGTGCAAATCGCCGATGACGGTTCGCGCACGCCGGTCACCGACCTCACGCATCTCACCGGCCGGGTCGGTTTCGAACGCACCGATTTTCTGCTCACGAGCTACGAATGGGGCGTCACCTACGCTGGCATGCTGCACGTCGCGGAAGCCACCGGGAACGCCCGCTACCGCGATTACGTGGCGCGCCGCGTTCACGCCATCGCGACCGTGGCCAATCACCTGAAGTCGCTTCCGCCGCCGACCGAGCAACCCGCCGCTGGCCCGGCACGTGCCTTCGCCCTCCGCGCCGTGCTCGCGCCGCGCAGCCTCGACGATTCCGGCTCGATGTGCGCCGCGTTCATCAAAGCCGCGCGCGCCGGCCTCGAACCCGAGTTGCTCCGCCCGTGGATCGAGAACTACATGCGGTGGATTCACACGGAGCAGATGCGCCTGGCCGACGGCACGCTCGCGCGCAATCGACCGCTCCACGATACGCTCTGGCTCGACGACCTTTACATGAGCGTGCCCGCGCTCGCGCAGATGGGCGTGCTCACCGGCGAAACGAAATATTTCGACGACGCCGTGAAACAGATCCTGCAATTCTCCTCCCGCATGTTCATCCCTGAGCGCGGCCTCTACCGCCACGGCTGGGTGCAAGACATGGAGCCGCATCCCGCGTTTCATTGGGGGCGCGCCAATGGCTGGGCGATCGTCGCGATGACCGAGTTGCTTTCTGTCTTGCCCGAAGAGCATCCAGGCCGCGCTGCCGTGCTCGCGCAATATCGCGCACACGCCGCGGGCCTCGCCGCGCTGCAAGGTCGCACCGGACTCTGGCACCAGCTGCTCGATCGCAACGATTCCTACCTCGAGACCTCCGCGTCCGCGATGTTCGTCTACTCGATCGCGCGCGGCATCAACCGCGGCTGGCTCGATCCGCTCGCCTACGGCCCGATGGTTTCGCTCGGTTGGAACGCCGTCGCGCAGCAGGTCAATGCGCTAGGCCAGGTCGAAAACACCTGCGTCGGCACTGGCATGGGCTTCGAGCCGATGTTCTACTATTATCGTCCCGTGAGCGTCTACGCCGCGCACGGTTACGGCCCGGTGCTGCTCGCTGGTGCGGAGATGCTGACGCTGCGCCAGGGCAAAGGCGCCGCCGCCAACATCAACGACGCCTCCGTCCAATTCGCCCCTTCGCCCTCGCGTCACTGAGCCTGCTTGAACGCGCCCGCTCCCTCGCGGCGCGCTCCCACTCGCGCCCGTCCGTCCTTCCCCTCTATGAACTCCGCGATTTTGCGCCTGTGTCTTCCGCTAGCCTTCGCCGCGCCCGCACTCTCCGTCGCGGCCTTCATCCCCTCGACGCTCACGCCGACAGTCATCGTCGACACTCAGCGCGAGCCGATCGCTTCCGGCAAGTTCGCTCCCACTTGGCAGTCGCTCGAGCAATACCAGGTGCCCGAGTGGTTCCGCGACGCGAAGTTCGGTATTTGGGCGCACTGGGGTCCACAGTGTGAGCCCGAACAAGGCGACTGGTATGCCCGCCACCTCTACGCCGAGGATCACCGACAAGGGAAATGGCACCGCGAGCACTACGCCCCCCCGTCGCAATTCGGTTTCAAGGACGTCATTCACCGCTGGAAGGCCGAAAACTGGAATCCGGAAAAACTCGTCGCGCTCTATCGCCGCGCTGGCGCGAAATACTTTTTCGCCCTCGCGAACCATCACGACAACCTCGATCTCTGGGACTCAAAATACCAGCCGTGGAACTCCGTGCGTATTGGCCCCCGTCAGGATCTCATCGCCGGCTGGGCTGCTGCGGCGCGCAAGCACGGCCTGAAATTCGGCGTGAGCGTGCACGCCGCGCACGCCTGGAGTTGGTATGAGGTGGCCCAAGGCTCCGACCGATCCGGTCCGCTCGCCGGCGTGCCCTACGACGGCAAGCTCACCGCCGCCGACGGCAAGGGCCAGTGGTGGGACGGCCTCGACCCGCAGGATCTCTACGAGCAGCGCCACGCGCCCAGTCCGAACTTCGGCGAGCTCAGTTCGATCCACCACCGCTGGCATTGGGACGGCGGCGTCTCGCAACCCGACCAAGCCTACTGCGAGCGATTCTACAACCGCACGATCGATCTCATTAACCGCTACCAACCCGATCTCCTCTACTTCGACGACACCGCCCTTCCCCTGTGGCCTGTGAGCGACGCGGGACTGAAGATCGCCGCGCACTTCTACAATTCGAACGTCGCGCGCCACCATGGCCGACTCGAGGCCGTGCTCTTCGGCAAGATCCTCGATGAGCAACAGCGCCGCTGCATGGTCTGGGACATCGAACGCGGCCAAAGCAACGTGATCGAACCGCAGCCTTGGCAAACCGACACCTGCCTCGGCAGCTGGCACTACAATCGTTCGATCTACGAGCAGAAGCGCTACAAGAGCGCCAAGACCATCGTGCAAACGCTAGCCGACGTCGTGAGCAAGAACGGCAACCTGCTGCTCAGCGTGCCCGTGCGCGGCGACGGCACCATCGACGACGAGGAGCTGGCCATCGTCGAAGGCATTGCGACATGGATGGACGTGAACCAGGAGGCGATCTTCGGCACCCGTCCCTGGAAAATCTTCGGCGAAGGCCCCGCCTCTGCCGGTGTCGCGCTGACCGCACAAGGTTTCAACGAGGGCAAAGGCAAGCCGTTCACCGCCGACGACGTCCGCTACACTACGAAAGGCGACGTGCTCTACGCCATCGTGCTCGGCCGTCCGGAGCACAAAATCTCGCTGCCCTCGCTCGGCACCACCGCGGCGTTGCTGGATCGCGAGATCACCTCGATCGAACGCCTCGGCGCGTCCGCCGCGCTGCGTTGGACGCGCTCGGCCGATGCGCTCGAAATCGAACCGGGCGACATGCCGCCGGATGCGCACACGGTGGTTTTCAAAGTTCACCTGCGCTGACCGACCGCCGAGAAACCTTCTCGCGGCCACATCGCCGCGATAACCCGCGCGCCCGCTAACACGACTCCGACGGTCCGCCTTTTCAACGGCTCGAACCCGCACCGTGATCGAACCAAGAATCCGAGCCGGTCACGTCTGCCTCAACCCCACTCCCTCGATGCGTTTTCTTCGTTCGGTCGCTACGGTGCTCACTCTAGCCGTTCACGCAGTCTTCGCGTGTTCCGCTTTGGCCGACTCGGCCTCTGCGACGCGAGAGACGCTCGACTTCAACCCGGGTTGGAAACTCCACGTCGGCGATCCGGCCGGCGCGCACGAGCCGGGCTTTGACGATTCGGCGTGGAAATCCGTCACGCTCCTGCGCGCGTGGAACGAGGACGACGCGTTCCGTCGCGACATCAAAGATCACTCGACCGGCATCGCGTGGTATCGCAAGAGCTTCGTCCTTCCGCCCGGTGAGGCCGGCCGCAAGGTCTTCGTCGAGTTCGAGGGCGTCCGCCACCTCGGCGAATTCTGGCTGAACGGCCAGCGCCTCGGCCGCCACGAGAACGGCGTGATGGCCGTCGGCTTCGACCTCAGCGCCCTCGTGAAGCCCGCCCCCGCCGTCAACGTGCTCGCTGTGCGCACCGACAATTCGTGGGACGTGCGCGAGGCGGTTTCCAACGCGCGCTTCCAGTGGAGCGATCGGAACTTCAACGCCAACTACGGCGGCATCCCGAAGAACGTCCGCCTGCATCTGGCCGGCCCACTCTACCAAACTCTCCCGCTCTATTCGCACCTCGGCACCACCGGCGTCTACGTTTACGCGACGGACTTCGACATCGCCGGCCGCAGCGCAACGATCCACGCCGAATCCGAAGTGCGCTTCGAGCCGCGCGAAGCGCGCACGTTCACCTACGAGGTGACGATCGAGGATCGCGAAGGCCGGATCGTGAAGCAGTTTTCCGGCGGTCCGTTCACCGCGCCACCGCGCGGCCGCGTGATCGCCAAAGCCTCCGCGCGCGTCGACGGCCTGAACTTCTGGAGCTGGGGCTACGGCTACCTCTACACCGTCACGACGGCGCTCAAGATCGACGACCAGGTCGTCGACGCCGTTCGCACGCGCACCGGCTTCCGCAAAACCGAATTCCGCGACGGCATGGTCGTCCTCAACGACCGTGCAATTCACATCAAAGGCTACGCGCAACGCACCTCGAACGAGTGGCCCGCGCTGGGCTTGTCGGTGCCGCCGTGGCTGAGCGATTACAGCAACGGCCTCATGGTCGCGAGCGGCGCCAACACCGTCCGCTGGATGCACGTCACGCCGTGGAAACAGGACGTCGAGTCCTGCGATCGCGTCGGCCTCATGCAATTGATGCCCGCCGGCGACGCCGAGAACGACGCCCAAGGCCGCACCTGGGCGATGCGCGTCGAGCTCATGCGCGACGCGATCATCTACAACCGCAACAACCCCAGCGTCGTCTTCTACGAGGGCGGCAACAAGGGCATCGACGAGGAACACATGCGCGAACTCGTCCGCCTGCGCGACTTCTACGACCCGCACGGCGGCCGGGCCATGGGCGCACGCGAGATGCTCGCCAGCGCTCACGCCGAGTGGGGCGGCGAGATGCTCTACATCAACAAGAGCGCGCGCCTGCCGCTGTTTCAGACGGAGTATTCCCGCGACGAAGGCGCTCGCAAATTCTGGGACGAATTCTCACCGCCCTTCCACAAGGAGGGCGACGGTCCGCTCTACAACGGCCAGAACGCCGCCGTCTACAACCGCAACCAGGACGCACACGCCATCGAAAACGTCCTCCGCTGGCACGACTACTGGCGCGAGCGGCCCGGCACCGGCACGCGCGTCAACGGCGGCGGACTCAACATCGTCTTCTCCGACACGAACACGCACCACCGCGGCGCCGAAAACTACCGCCGCAGCGGCGAAGTCGACGCCATGCGCCTCCCTAAGGACGGCTTCTTCGCGCACCAAGTGATGTGGGACGGCTGGGTGGACGTCGAAAAACCGCGCGCACACATTCTCGGGCACTGGAACTACACTCCCGGCACCGTGAAGCCCGTGCACGTCGTCTCCAGCGCGGCCTCCGTCGAACTCCTCCTCAACGGCCGCTCGCTCGGCCGCGCCGAGCCGCGTGCGCGTTTTCTTTTCACCTTCCCCACTGTCACGTGGGAGGCCGGCACGCTCACCGCCATCGGTTACGACGCGAGCGGCGCTCGCGTGTGCGAAGCCTCGCACGTCACCGCCGGCGAACCCGCTGCACTCCGGCTCACGCCGACGACCGGTTCCGGCGGCCTGCGCGCCGACGGCGCCGACGTGGCGCTCGTCGACGTCGAAGTCGTCGATGCGGAGGGCCGCCGCTGTCCCACGGCGCTCAACCTCGTCGATTTCGAACTCAGCGGTCCGGCCGAATGGCGCGGCGGCATCGCCCAAGGCCCGGACAACTTCGTTCTCGCCCGCTCGCTGCCGGTCGAGGGTGGCGTCAACCGCGTGCTCGTGCGCACCACACCGGAGGCGGGCCGCATCGTCGTCTCCGCTCGCTCTGCCGGTCTCGCTCCCGCGCAAGTCGAACTCGTTTCACGCCCCGTGACGGTCGACGCCGGCGGCTGGTCGCGCGATTTAGCCGCCGCCGCCTTGCCGGGCCAACTCGACCGCGGCCCAACGCCGAAGACGCCTGCCTTCAAAGTTTCCCGCGTCGCCGTGCCCGTCGCGCACGTCACCGCCACCGACGGCGGTAATCCCGCGCTCGCCTGCGACGACAACGAAACGACCGCCTGGAGCGGACGTCAGCCGATCACCTTCGAGCTCGCGCACGCTGCGACCCTCACCGAGGTGACGATGAAGACCGCCGGTTTCCGCGCGCGCAGCTATCCGTTGCGCATTTCGGTCGACGGACTCGAAGTCTGGCGCGGTGTCACGCCGCGCAGTCTCGGCTACGTGACCTTGCCTTTGAAACCGCGCGAAGGCCGCACCGTCCGGATCGAAGTCCTCGGCGGCAGCGAAGCCCGCGACGCCTTTGCCGGCATCACCGAACTGGTCGACCAAGGCAACGCGACCACCGGCGAGGAAAAAGTCGGCGCCGGCGAACTCGGCCTCCTCGAAATCGAATTCTACGAAGCGCTCACGCCCGCCACTCCATGAAAACGCCCAGGACGCTCCCGCCCGCGGCCACTGCGCCCCGAGCCAGTTTGTAACGTATTATGTTACAAACCGGCCGAGGCGCGCTCGGCGATTTGCCCCGCCTTTTAACTGATCTCTGGAATCGTTCACTGCCTACCATGTCGCTCCGCGCTCTGCTTTTTTTGTGTCTTTCGTTTGTTTCCGGCGCCTTCGGCGGCGCCGCGGTTACGGCAGCTCAGCCACCCGCTGCGGCCGATCTGCCCAACCCGCTCATCGTTCAGCGTGCCGATCCGCACATTCTGAAACACAGCGACGGCTACTATTACTTCATGGGCACCGTGCCCGAATACGATCGCCTCGTCCTCCGCCGCGCGCGCACGCTGGCGGAGCTACCCGCCGCCGAAGAGAAAGTCATCTGGCGCAAGCACGCCACCGGCCCGATGGGCGCGCACATCTGGGCGCCGGAGATCCACCACCTCGACGGCAAGTGGTTCATCTACTTCGCCGCCGGCGAGGCGGAGAAGATCTGGAATATCCGCCTCTACGTCCTCGAAAACTCCGCCGCCAATCCCCTCGAAGGCGAGTGGATCGAGCGCGGCCAATTCGACACCGGCTGGGAATCCTTCGCGCTCGACGCCTCCCTCTTCGAGCACCGCGGCCAGCGTTACCTGATCTGGGCGCAAAAGGGGCCGGCCTCGAAGGACAATTCCAACGTCTACATCGCCCCGCTCGCCTCACCGACAAAACTCGGCGGTCCTGCCGTCCTGCTGACGAAGCCCGAGTTTGACTGGGAGCGCGTTCGCTACGCTGTCAACGAGGGCCCCGTCGTGCTGAAGAAGAACGGCCGCATCTTCCTCACCTACTCCGCCGCCGGCACCGGCGCGGAGTATTGCGTCGGCCTGCTCACCGCCAACGAGAACGCCGACCTGCTCGATCCGAAGTCGTGGACGAAGTCGCCCGAACCCGTCTTCCGCACCAGCGAGGCGCACGGCATCTACGGTCCCGGACATCACTGCTTCACCGTCGCCGAGGACGGCGTGACGGACTTGATCGTCTATCACGCGCGCAATTTCCGCGAGGTCGACGGTGATCCGCTGCGCGACCCGAATCGCAACACCCGCGTACAGCCCGTGCGCTGGCGGGCCGATGGCACGCCCGACTTCGGCGAGCCAGACCGCGAGATAGTCCCCGCCCCCCGCCTCCCCAGCCTGCCCAAACACGCCACCCCATGACCACGCCCCTCCTTCGCTCCGCCTCTTTCCGTGTGACCCACGCGGCTGCGATCGCCGCCACGCTTGGCGTGCTTGCTTCCCTCTCCGCCACCCCGCTCACGCTCACCGTCGCCCCGCCGCCTGCGGTCGAGGCGCCCGCCTTCAAGATGGGCACCGCCACAGCGCCCAACGGCGACACCCTCACGCTCGACCGCCGCAGCCTCCTCCTCAACGGCCGCCGCTGGACGCCCGTGATGGGCGAGTTCCACTACTCGCGTTATCCGCAAGCCGAGTGGCGCGCCGAGCTGCGCAAGATGCGCGCCGGCGGCATCGACATCGTCGCGACCTACGTCTTCTGGATTCATCACGAGGAAATCGAGGGCGAGTGGGATTGGTCGGGCGACAAATCCCTCCGCACGTTCGTCGAAGCCGCCGCCGCCGAAGGCCTCAAGGTCATCGTCCGCTGCGGCCCGTGGTGTCACGGCGAAGTGCGCAACGGCGGCCTGCCCGACTGGCTCGTCGCCCGCGGCAACGTCCGCTCCGACGATCCCGCCTATCTTGCCTCCGCGCGGAAACTCTACGCGCACATCGCTGAGCAGTGCCGCGGCCTCCTCTGGAAGGACGGCGGCCCGATCATCGGCGTGCAGCTCGAGAACGAATACGGCGGCCCCGCGCAGCATCTGCTCACCCTCAAGGCCCTCGCGCGCGAACTCGGCCTCGATGTGCCCCTCTACACCCGCACTGGCTGGCCCGCGCTCAAGACGCCGATGCCTTTCGGCGAAATCGTCCCGCTCTACGGCGTCTACGCTGAAGGCTTCTGGGATCGCGAGACGACCTCCATGCCGGGCAACTACTGGGCCGGTTTCCATTTTTCCACGCTCCGCACCGACGTGAACATCGCCAACGAAGCCCTCGGCCGTCGCGACGCCCGCGACGCCGACGACGTCGCGCTCTACCCCTACCTCACCTGCGAAATCGGCGGCGGCATGATGAGCAGCTACCACCGCCGCATCGTCGTCGACCCCCGCGACATCGTCGCCACCACCTTGATCAAGCTCGGCTCCGGCTCCGTCTCGCCCGGCTACTACATGTATCACGGCGGCACCAATCCCGAGGGTCGTCGCACCACGCTGATGGAGGAACAGGGCACCGCCATCACCAACTGGAACGACATGCCGGTGAAAAACTACGACTTCCAGGCCCCGCTCGGACAATACGGCCAGATCCGTCCGCATTACGCCGCGCTGCGCCGGCTGCACACGTTCCTCCACCACTTCGGCGATCGCCTCGCCGACACCGGCGTCTCGCTGCCCGACGCCCGCCCCACCGGCAAGGACGACACCGCCACGCTCCGTTGGTCCGTGCGTGGCGACGGCGCGCGAGGATTTCTCTTCGTCAACAATCACGAGCGCGGCCGCCACCTGCCCGCCAAACGCGACGTCCAATTCACCGTGGCCTTCGCCGACCGCGGCGCGCTCACGCTGCCCAGTGCGTCGGTCACAATCCCCGAGTCCGCCGCATTTTTCTGGCCGCTCAATCTCGACCTCGGCGCTGGCGGCACGCTCGCGTGGTCCACCGCCCAACCGCTGGCTGTCGTCGGCGAGGGCGCGAACGCCACGTGGTATTTCTACGAGACGCCCGGCGTGCCCGCAGAATTCGTCTTCACCGGCGCGCGCGTCATCGCGAACCGCGGAAAAACTGAAATCCACGGTGACGGCCTGACGCGCGTGCTCGGCGTCACCGCAGGACGCGAACCGGCCCTCGTGCTGAACTCCTCCGTCAAAATCGTCCTGCTCAACGACGCAGACTCGCTGGCCTTTGTTCGCGACCCGCAGACGGACGCGGTGCGTTTCGACGAACCCGCTCCGGAGCGCGCTTCGCCGGTGGCGTTCAAACTCGTCCGTCCCGCCGGTCCCGCACGCGAGATTCTGCTCGGAGCCTCGAAACAACCCGTCGCCGCCGCGCCGACCGAAGCCGATTTCGCCGCCGCAGCTGTCTGGCAAATCCAGTTGCCCGCGGGTCTCAACCTCGCCACCGCGCCGCTCCTCCGCTTGCACTACGCCGGCGACGTCGCGCGCGTGCTCATCAACGGCAAGTTCATCACCGACGACTACAGCAACGGCGCGCCACTCGAGATCGGGCTGCAACGCCACGCCGCCGAACTGGCCCGCGGCGGGATCGAGATCGCGATCCTCCCGCTGCGTCGCGACGCGGTCGAGGGACCGGCGCCGAAGATATTCTTCCCTGCCGCCGCCCGTCCCAGCTTCGGCGACCGCACCGCGATTGCCGAACTCCTCACCGCCGAACTGGTCACGCGTTAAGCGGCTTTGTGGCGCGCTGCCGCCAGGTAGGGCGAGGCGTCCCCGCCGAGCCGCGGCTCCCGGGACGGTTCGCCCGACCGATCATCGCGCACCGCGTGATGACACCCAACAAACCTCTTCCGGCTCGTCGCCCTGCGCGCCTCTCGCCAAACTTCACTCACCATGGCTGAACTCCCCGACTGCTTCTACTGCCGCAAAGATCAGCGCCTGCACGATCTCATGATCGAGCTCGCCCCGCTCCAGGTCTCGACGCTCTTTCTGTTTCGCGAACAGACCTACCGCGGCCGCTGCCTCGTCGCCTATCGCGGGCACGTCAACGAACTCTACGAGCTGCCGCCGGACGAGTTGACGAAGTTCACGCAGGACGTCGCTCGCGCCGCCAAGGCCATGCGCATCGCTCTCGGTGCCGCGAAGATCAACTACGGCGCCTACTCCGATAAACTCGCGCACCTGCACTTTCATCTCGTGCCAAAGTATGTCGACGGTCCGTCCTGGGGCACGACGTTCACGATGATGCCCGACCCGAAGGTGCTGCTCACTCCGGCGGAATACGACGCCCTCGGCGCCAAGATCCGCGCCGCACTCTGAGCTCCGCGTCGGTGTGTAGCGGAAGCCGTAAGGCTTTCGCCGCACGCGCACACCCGCGCGGTCGTTCGTAGCGAAATTCTCATGAATTCCGCTACGCGTCACGACCGCCGCGAAAGCTCTGCGCTTCTCAGCGCAGCAACGCGCTGGCCGTCCAGAGCATCGGCGCCTGCCCGTGGAGATCGCCGGCTTTGCGTCCGCGGCTGAGATAGAAGTCGTATTGCACCTTCAGGTCCTCGCTCTTGGTTGCCTTGTGCGCCTTGTCCGTGCCGATGCAGACCTCGCGGATGTTGGCCGCATCATCGAGCTGCGCGACCAGCGCGAGCCACGCTTTCCGCGCCGCGGGCGCGTAGCTCGTTGCATCGAGCCAGTCGTTTTTCACGCCGGTGACGAACGCGAACGCAAACATCGCCGAACCCGACGTCTCGCTCCAGCTCTCGGGCTTATCGAGGAGCTGCTTCCACAACCCGTCCGCCCCTTGAGTCTGCAACAGCGCTGCCATCATCGCGCGATAACCCGCCATGATGCGCGCGTAGTGCGGATGCGCCGCGGGCAAATCACGGAGCAGCTCCGCCAGGCCGACCGCAACCCAGCCATTGCCGCGGCCCCAATAGAACGGCGAATCCGCCGCGTGCAGGAATAGACCGTTCGGCTGTTGCAGCTTGTCCAGATACGCCGCCATCATCAGCGCTGCGCGGTCGAGATACTTCGACTGTTTCGACGCGCGCCACGCCTGCACCTGCAGGATCGGACTCATATACAGGTCATCGGTCCACCAGCGGGCCTCCGGCGTCATGCCTTCGACCTGCACCGGATTGCCCCACTGCGCATCCGCGTAGGTCAGGCCGATCGCGCGCCAGACGTCGCCGCGCCCTTGGAGGCTGAACTCCAATGGCACGACGCCGAAGATGCGATAGTCGACGTGCGCGTCGGGCGAGACGCGCGCCGCGCCCTCGGGCGTCAACAGCACGTCGTATTTCGCGTAAAGGCGGCGGAGCAGATCGTCGTTCTTCGTCAAACCGGCGACCGTGAGCGCGCCATACCACGCGCAGATTTCCGGGTAGATGACGTAGCGACGCTTGGCATCCGTCTGCCACTGAAACTTCCGTGCCGCGAAATTTTCCGCGACGCGCAGACCGACTTCGGTCGGCGCCGTGCCGGCGGGCCAGTTGGAGAACTCGGGCGGGTTCGCCGCCGAAGCCGAGAGAGTGAGGACGAGAGACGCGAAGAGAGCGCGCAATTTCATGATCAAGGAAAGTTAGGGGCGAGCAGGCTGGGATGAGGGCACGAGGGCGAGGCACTGCATCGCCGCGAGCCCCCACTGCGCCGTGGCATTGGTCGAGACCGTCGGATCCTCAGGCACGGGCCGAAGCACCGCCGGGCCTTCGATGCGGCGAGCGGCGTGCGGCCGATCGCGATCGCTGCGCTCGGAATCCTCGTCGAGGTAGAATTCCTTCCACGCGCGCTGCGCGAGTTTCTCATCACCCAATTGCACGGCCGCAAATGCCGTGAGGCGCGAATGTCCCTGCTGGAGATTAATGCCGCGCAGCGGCGCACCGAAACGGGCCTTCTGCTCGGCCGGCGTGGCGTTGTAGAGCACGCAATAGTCGAGCCACGCGCGTTTGAACTCGGGCACGTCGAGCAACTGCACCAACTCAGCGCAGACTTCGACTAGTCCAAACACGGAACTAAGGTGTGAAACGCGCGGCGACTTGTCCTGGCCTACCGCCATGGCGCCGCTGGCGAGGTCCATGCGCGCGCCTCCGGTGAAGAAGCCGAGCGGTTGTGCGGCGATGCCGCGCATGCCCGCGAGCAAGCGCTCGCGCATGTGTGCATCGCCGGTGCGTTCCCATTCGGTGAGCCACGCGCCGGCTAGCGACCCCCAATCGGTGCCGAAGCCGAGGTAAACCTCCCGCGCGTTCGGGTCAGGCTGCGTCACCAAACCGCGCGCCACCTTGCGATTGGCCTGGATCATCGCCAGCGCCCGTGCGCCCTCGATCTGTTCGCGCATGAGATCACCGACGCGCTCGTCGCCAGTGAGGTAGTAATAGTAGCGGCGATTCACCGCCGTGCTGATGCGCAGCTGCTTCGCGCTGCAACCCCAGTGCAGGACATTGTGCCGCGAACCAAGCGGCGCGAAGCGTCCGACGTGATGCACATCGACCTCGCCCGTGTGCCGCGTCATCGCTTCGGCGAAGCGAAACACATCGGCCCGTCCGGTGCGCAGGAAATAATTCCACAACCAAAGATCGGTCGAGAGCTCGGAGTTGTCCCACGCAAAGCCACCCACGTCGTATTTCCACTCGTGCCGGTCAGCGTCGTAGCTGTGCATGACGTCGCCGTAGTTCCAGAAGCCGAACCAGCGCCGCGCTTCCTGCTGCTCCTGGTAGTAGCGGAAATACCAATCCAGTTGATCTTCCACCGCCGCCCGCGCCGGCGTCGAACGGTCGACCGGCGACCACAGCCGCCCAAACACCTCGCAACGGTGCAGGTGCTCCGGGGTCGTGACGAGCTGCGGCGGCGTGCGCACGATCGCAGCGAACTCCGAGAGGCGCTCACGCGTCGGTGTGGCCGCGACCGCGAAAAGATACAGTTCGCTCGTGCGCGCCACGCCCTCGGGTTTGTCGAAACCCGGCTCGTAGTCCTCGTAGGTGATCTCGAGTGCCTGCAGCTGCTTGTCGTAGGTGTCCTGCCCCATCCCGTCGTGATAGCCACGCAGGTCCATCGCGCCGGCCTCGGGCGCCCACAGCCACGCCGTCAATTCGGCTGCTTCGCCGGTTGCGCCGCGAATATCGAGCTGCGCCGGGTAGCTTTGCCAGAAATTCCGAATGCCCATCGCCAGTCCGCCCTGCGGAGTGCCGATGTAGGCAAGGCCACCGGCGCGCTGCCCACGCGCGGGCGTCAGCCACGTGCGGTCTTCCTTCGTGCGCTTGCGAATCTCAAAGCCATCGCAGCTCGACTGGAGCAGCGTCCAATCGGTGTAGGCCGGAACGTATTGCAGCAGCTGCGGCACCGGCGCACGCCACGCGCTCAACGGCGGAGTCGCCGCACCCGCCAGCTGCGCCTCGCGGACCGCCTTGCCCGGATCGCGACGCAATCCGGTGATCCCGCGCACCGCCTCGGCGAACAAGCCCTCGCCCTGTCCCGAAAAACGCACGTGACGATCGTGCAGTTCGCCGCGCATCGGCACCTCGAAGCGCACGCCCAAGCCGCGGATGAAGTCTTGGTTTTCGTCACCGTCATGGACGATCGTGTGCAGCACGCGAATCGCCTCGCTGCCGGCGTAGAAATACAGGCGCACCACAAACGGCAGCCACGCGCGCCGCTGCGCATTCGCCGGAAAGTGCTTACCCTCCACTTTCACCACGGCGCGCACCGGCCCCGCTTGCTCGAGCGTTACTTTTTCGATCGCACCGGCAAAGGCGTCCACGCGCGGACGCGCGACCTCGCTCCGATCCTCGCGCAGCCCCACCAGCCGGCCGTGGCGCGCAATCTCAACACCGTCCCGCGTAATGCGCTCGATCAGCCGCTCTCCACTCGTGCCGATCCGACACACGATCACGCCGGTGTTGATCGTAATGCCATCAGCGTCCTGCTCCGCGTGCACCGCCTGCACCGGCGCAGCCGGCCGGCCGGCGGAAAGCTCATAGCGGCCCGCGGTCTGACCCGCCGCGGCAGCGTGCGCGCTCCACTTCAGTGAACCATCGGGCCAGGTGGCCAGCGGCCAGCTTTGCACGGGAACTTCTCCCGCTCCGACCGCGCGCAAGCTGAAGGTGGTATCACCGCGGTGCTGTCCCCGCGGCCAAGCCACGCCCCATGTTCCGCCTGGAAAATACTCCGGGGCGGTTCCGTCGAGCCACCGCACGGGCGCTACACCATCCTCGAGCGGCACTGTTGCCACCGGAGCGGAGGATGCAGCCTCCGAGCGCAGTTGCGAAGTGAGCTGCAGCGCCGCCGCCCCGAGCAGGGTGCTGCGAACGAATTCCCGACGAGTGAAGTGTGCCATGGGGTGGAAGGAATCCGCAGCGAACCGGATGCGGAGGGGAGAGATGACGTCGGCACTATGGAGAAGGTCACAGGGTTTGCCGGAGCTTAAAATTCGGACCGTCCGAGGAATTTCGTTGAATCGCTGGGCCTCTGCGACTCGTCTCCCTCCGGACACCCCATGGCTGTTACACCCACCCTGCGAACCCTGGCCCGTGAGCTGGGTCTCTCCCGCACCACTGTTTCCGATGCACTGCGCGGCTCGCCGCGCGTGAAACCTGAAACCGTGGAACGCGTTCGCGCCGCGGCCAAAGCCGCCGGCTACGACCGCAATCCGCTCGCCGGAGCGGTGATGTCCTTCCTCCGCCGCTCGTGCGGACAGAAGTTCCGCGGCGTGCTCGGCGTGCTCGAGATCGTCGCCGCCGAACAATCGCTCAACGCGCGCCGCTACAACGACGCGGTCTTCGACGGGGTTTCCGCCAAAGCCGAGCAGCTCGGCTTTAAGGTCGATCGCTTTCAAATCGGCGCCACGGGCCTGAAGCTCAGCCGACTCGATTCGATTCTCCAAACGCGCGGCATTAACGGCCTCATCGTGCTGCCCGCGGCCGGTTTTCCCGATCTCACCGGACTCAGCTGGTCGCGCTACACCGCCGTTTACGTCGACTACTTTGTCGACAGCCCGCCGATGCACTGCGTGTGCTCGGATCATTATCGTTCGATGGTCGGCCTGCTCCGCGAGCTCCACGCGCGTGGCTTTCGCCGTCCCGGTCTCTTCATCGAGACCTCGTTGGACGAGCGCCTGCACTTCCGCTGGGAAGGCGCGTTCCTCGCGCTGCAGCATTTTCTGCCCGACATCGACACGGTGCCGATCCTCCGTCCAGACCACGTCACGTTCGAGGAATTCCAGCCCTGGTTCGAGAAATACCGCCCCGATGTCGTGCTCGGCCACTTTCCGGATGCCGTCGGATGGATGAAGCGCTGTGGCGCGAAGATCCCGCGCACGCACAGTTTCATCTGCCTCAACTCCCTGCGCACCGACGGCGATTGCGCCGCCATGGATTTTCAAGCGCCCCAACTCGGCGCCCGCGCGGCTGAACTCGTCACCGGTCACCTGATGCACAGCGAATTCGGCATCCCGCCACAGCCATCGCTCACGACGATCCCCGCGCGTCTCATCGAGGGCCCCACGCTGCGCGCTGCGGACGAGTCGGCGCCGCGTCAGACCCGCCGCAAGGCGGCCGGCGCCCGCGCCTGACACGCGCCGATTGCGCGGACCTTATTCGGCGACGTTCACCTTTGAGGGCGAAACGCCGCTAGCTTCACATCCGCGTCGACGAGACGTGCGAGTTCGCGCGCGACGATGTCGGCGTTCAGCTCCGCGCCGGCGCGGCTGGTGTGCGTGTGCTCGTCGGCAAAGAGAGCGTTCACGGCGGTTTCACCGAGTTCGTCGTAGCGCGCCGCCACGAGCGCATTCAGGTCGATGCATGCGACTTTCTCCTGCTGCGCGACTTCCCGCGCCCAGGCGGCGTAGCTGTCGCTGGAACGGACAATTTTCCCGTCCTTCCACGTCTTCCGTGGCACTAGCGTGCAAACGATCGGCGTGACGCCGGCCGCCTTCGCATCGCGAATGTAGCGACGCAGGTAAGAACCGTAGGTGCCGACGGTCTCGCGCTGCTTCGTCAGAATGTTGTCGATGGTCTCGGTCTCTTCACCGGTTCCGCGAATCGTGCCGCGCGCGCGCTTGTCGTCGTTGAGCGGCGCGCTGTCGTTGTGGCCGAACTGCAGCAGGAGAACGTCACCGCGCTTGAGCAGGGTGAGCGCGCGTTCCCAGTGTCCCTGCGTGAGGAACGTGCGGCTGCTGAGTCCGCCGATCGCGCGGTTGACCACGTTGACCTTGGCCGAATCGAAGTGCGTCGCGAGCGGATCGCCCCAGCCCCATTGCCCGCCGGCGCCATCGCCGCGCCCGTTGCGCACGGTCGAGTCGCCGATGAGGAGCAAGGTCGGGAGTTTCGGATCGCGCGGCTCGGGCAAGTTCAGCCAGCCGATCGGATCAGGCGTCAGCGCCGCGCCGGCGGGCGAAAGCCAGCGCGCGAAGTCAGCCTTTTTCAATCCGGCGAGGCCGCGCGCGACCTGTTGCGCCGTGAGGTCGGCGCCCGCTTCGTTGGTGTGCGTGTTGTCCTTGGGAAAAAAGGTCTTCACCTGCTCCTCGCCGAGTTGCTGGTAGGTATCGGCGATCAAGCGGCTGACGTCGACAAACCACAGGCTCTCGGCCTCTGCGAGGTCGCGCGACCACGCGCGGTGCGGGCCACCGCGGTTCACTTTGCCGTCCTGCCATTGGTTGCGGAGCGTCGGCGAGAGGAGAATCGGCGTCGCACCTTTGGCGCGGACGTCGCGGATCATCTGGCGCACGTAGCTGCCGAAAGTGCGCACGGTCTCGGGCTTTTCCGTGAGAACATTGACGATGTCCTGCGTCTCCTCGCCGAGGCCGGGGAGCGAGCCGCGGGAACGCATCTTCTCTCGCGGTGTCGAGGGATCTTCGTTCACGGGGCTGGCGTCGTTGTGACCGAACTGAATCAGCACCCAGTCGCCCGCTTTCACGTCCGCCATGAGTTTCTCCCACCACCCTTGCGTGATGAAAGTCCGCGAGCTGCGGCCGCCGAGCGCGCGGTTGGAGAGGTTCACTTTCGTGAGGTCGAGATACTTCGCGAACTCCACGGCCCAACCTTGTTGCGGCGCCCGTGCCCGCGCGGCGGTCGAGTCGCCCGCGATGAAGATCGTCGGCAACGCGGGATCGATTTTGCCGGGATTCTCGGGCGGATCGTTCGAGAGCGGCGCGGCAGGCGGCGGCGTCTGATCGGCGGCGAAGCACGCGGTGGCGGCGACAAACAGGAGAGCGGCGAACAGTTTCATTGGGCGGTAACTTCGATGGTGGCGGGCGCAAGGCCCTCGGAGGCGACGCTGATTTTGATCGGCCCGCCCGCTCCGGCGCGAGGACGGACAACGACGAGCGCAAGACCGTTGAACGAGGCGCGCTCGGGGCTCTGGAAAGAAACATGACTGGTCGCGTCACCGTTGTCGGTGGCGACGAGATCCGCCGGGCCGCTGACGACGAATTTCAGCAACGGCTTTGAACGCGGCACAACGAGGCCCGCCGCGTCGACGATTTCTGCGGTGACAAACACGAGGTCCTTCCCATCGGCGCGGAGCGTGGTGCGGTCGGCTTTGAGGCGAACGGCAGCGGCAGCGCCGGTGGTGCGCGTCACGGCTTCGGCCCACGGCTGGCCGTTCTTGTAGGTAACGACCTTCAGTTCGCCCGGCTGATACTTCACGTCGTCCCAGCGGAAGCGGTATTCGACTGCGCCGCGCTTTTTCCGACCGAGCGAATGGCCGTTGAGGAACAGCTCCGCTTCGTCGCCGCTCGTGTAGACGTGCACTGGCGTCACCTCCCCCACCCGCTCCGGCCAGTTCCAATGCGGCAGAATGTGCGCCATGCGCAGCTCGGGCCGCCAGCGCGCTTGGTAGAGGTAGAAGCGATCCTTCGGAAAGCCGGCGAGATCGATGATGCCGAAATAGCTGCTGCGCGACGGCACGCGGATCTTGCCGAGTTCGGCGAGTTCCTTCGCGGCGCGTTCGCGCGCGGCGGCGTCGGCAAAGTTCAGCACGTTCGTGGCGTCGGCATTGAACGGCGTCGGCTCGCCAAGGTAGTCGAAACCGGTCCAGACGAACTCGCCCAAAATGCCCGGCGTGGTGTCGAGGCCCTTCCATTCCACATCCGGCGGGAAGGCCCAGCGCGGCGCGGACAGATCGTAACTGCTCACTTGGAAATCAGAACGGCCCTCGAGCTTGTCGTCGGAGACCGGGAAAAAATACTCGCCGCGCGAGCTGATCGTCGACGCCGTCTCTGCGCCCATCAGCACGACGTGCGGGTAGCGCGCACGGACCTTCGCGTAGTCCTCCGGCTTGTAGTTGTAGCCGATGACGTCGAGCACGTCCTGGAAGCCCATGTAGGGCGCGTTGACGTTGTGGAGCCCCATCACGACCGGACGCGTGCGGTCTTCCTCGCGCACGATCGCAGCGAGATGCGCGCCGAGTTTCCAGCCATCGGGCTCGAAGATCTCACGGACTTCGTTGCCGATGCTCCACTGCACGACGGACGGGTGATTGCGATCGCGCCGCACCATGGCGCGCAGATCCTTCTCGTGCCAGTCGTCAAAGACGCGGCTGTAGTCGTCGCGCTTCTTGCCGAAACGCCAAGCATCGAAGGCCTCCACCATGACGACGAAGCCCATGCGATCACACAGTTCGAGCAACTCCGGCGCCGGCGGGTTGTGGCTCGTGCGAATCGCATTGCAGCCCATCGCCTGAAGAATTTCCAGCTGGCGCTCGAGCGCGCGGACGTTGATCGCGGCGCCGAGCGCGCCGAGGTCGTGGTGATTGCACACGCCGTAGAGCGGCACCTGCTCGCCATTGAGCAGGAAACCTCGATCGGTGGTAATTTCGATCGAACGAATGCCAAACGGCGTGCGCACGACGTCGATCACCTTGCCATCACGCACGACGCGCGTCTCCGCAACGTAGCGATGGCGTTCGCGCAGGCTCCAGCGCTTGGGCGACGTTACCTTGAGCGCGTGCGCGACGTTCGCCTGGCGACCGGCCGGCAAACGCGCGGTCTGCGCGCCGCTCTCGGCGACCGGCTCGCCTACCGCGCGGCCCTCGGCGTCGGCGGCGAAAAGCCGGACGCTCGCCTGCACCTCGGCGGTCTCGCGAGTCAGGTTGTCGAGCGTGACCGCGACGTGCACGAGGGCGGACTCAGCGCTCACGCGCGGCGTCGCCACGGCAACGCCCCAGCGTGCGACCGAGACGTCACCGGTCTTCGAGAGCCAGACATTGCGGTAGAGGCCGGCGCCGGGATACCACCGCGACGATTCGCGCGGGTTATCGAGGCGAATCGCGAGGGTGTTCTCGGCACCGGGCTTGAGGAAGCGCGTGAGATCGACGCGCCAGGAAGTGTAGCCATACGGCCAGCCGCCGACGAACTCGCCATTGCACCAGACGAGCGCGTAGGACATCGCGCCATCGAGCTCCAGGTGGATGCGGCGCCCCGCATCAGCGGCCGGCAGCGGGAATTTTTTCCGATACCAGCCGACGCCCATGTAAGGCAGTTTGCCGGTGTCACCGGAGAGCTCCTGCTGAAACGGCCCTTCGATCGCCCAGTCGTGCGGCAGCGTGACCGCACGCCAGGTGCTGTCGTCGAAATCCGGCCGGGCGTATTGAACGGGATGACCGCCACCGATCGTCCCCTTTTCTCTCGCGCGCGGCGCGGGCTGGTAATTCAAGAGTTCGTCGCCGGTCGGCAGCACCCAGAGGCGAACGCGCTCGTAGTCGAGCGAGCCGCCGATGCCGGGCTGGTCGTGGCGCAGGAATCTCCATCCGTCGTTGAACGGCAGCCGCTCGCGCGGCGACTCACTGGCGGCGGCGACGATCGCCACGAGGCTGGCGAGAAGGACGTGACGAATCAGTTTCATGAGAAAAACGGTTGGCGTTGCTACGCGTGCGCGCTTTCGCTGACGCGATGAAAACGGGATGGCTGGTGTATCTGTTGCTGACGATTTCGTGTGCCGCCGGCGAACGAGTGCTGCACGCGGACGATTTTTCGCACGGACTTGCACGCTGGGCCGTCGAACAGGCGGCAGGAGGCCGCGTCAGCGTGGAGAAGAGCCGCTTGGTGATCGAGGACGCCGAGGGATGCACCGTTTGGTTCCGGGAGAAGCTTCGTGCGCCGGTGACGATTCGTTATCGCGCCACGGTCAGCTCGCGCAGCCGCGTGTCGGACCTGAATTGTTTCTGGATGGCCAGCGATCCGGCGCATCCCGGCACGTTGATCGAGAATGCAACACAGCGCACGGGCAAGTTCGCCGACTATGATCGGCTGGCGACCTACTACGTCGGCTACGGCGGTAACGAGAACACGACGACGCGTTTTCGCCGCTACGACGGCACCGGTGCGAAACCGCTGCGCTCCGAGCACGACTTGCGCGACCAGCGCTTCCTGCTCGCCGGTGACCACTCTTACACCATTGAAATCAGTGTGAGCGCGGACGGACGGGTGCGCTGGGCGCGCGACGGCGAGGTGCTGTTCGATTTCACCGATCCGCAGCCGCTGCGCGAAGGCTGGTTTGGATTTCGGACGGTGCATAGCCGGATCGAGATCGCGGACTTTCAGGTTACGGCGCCGGACGCAGCGCCTGCAGGTCGCTGACGATTTGGCGCGGCACGGCGATAACGGTCCCGTGTCGCGGGCGCAGCGGCGTGCCTTCGTCGGGAAGGTGGAGTTGTGGCGTCGCATCCTCCCAGTGCGTGAGATCGCGGGAACGGAGCACGCCGTAGTGCTTTGTCGTGTAGGCGTCGAAGTAGAGCAAGAACTCCTGACCGATGCGCACGACGGACGGACCTTCGACCCACAGGCCCGAAGGCGAGAACGGCGCGGACAGTTGCGTGAATGGGCCGCGCGCGCTCGTCGCGCGAGCGTGCAGAAAATTCTTCGCGGGCGTCGGGAACCGTGTTTCGTCTTTCACGAACAGGTGCCACTCGCGATCGACCTTGAGCAGCGTCGCATCGATACAACTGAAACCGGGATCGAGCAGCACTTCGGCACGCGTGAAGTTGGTGAAGTCCTTTGTCGCAGTGAAATAGATCCGGTGATCCAGCCCATCCTCGGATTTGCCCGCTTCGGCAGTGAAACGCCCGGGAATGGTCGTGGCCCAGAAGATGAGAAACTCGGCTCGATCCGGGTCCCAAATGATCTCCGGCGCCCAAGCGTTTCGCGCGGTGGGCTCGTGCGCCATCACCGGAATCTCCCTTGGCTCGCTCCAATGGATGAAGTCTTTCGTCGACGCGTAGCCGATGCCGCGCTCCCACCAGCCGGAGGTCCATACCAGGTGGAAGGTGCCATCGGGCCCGCGCGCGATGGAGGGATCGCGCATCAGCCTTTCCTTCGACCCCACCGTTGGACGTAGCACGCTGGCGCCGCCCGCAAGCTTCTCCCACGTGTAGCCGTCGGCGCTCGTCGCCAGATGCAAGCCGTCTTCGCCATTGCGCGTGAAGTAAGCAAACAGGTAGGCATCGCTTGCCGCCGGGACAACGACACCGGCGCAAAGCGAGAACCCGCAGAGAGCGAGGGTGCGGAGCAAATTCATGGGATAACTGGGAAGATGAAAGACGTGGCTCGCGAGTGCGACAAATCGAGGAGAGACGGACAGTTCAGTCGCGAACCGCATCACCGTTGCGCCTGCATGGCGCGGGCAATTTCAAGATTCTTGCGCACCGCCGCGTCGTTCGGTCGAGCTTGCAGGATGTGTTCGTATTCGACGATCGCCTCGGGGAATCGGCCCAAGGCGAGGAAACAGTTCGCCAGGTTGTTGCGCGCCTGATGATCAGCCGGCGTCGCCTCCAGGGCCTCTTGGAAGGCTTTGATCGCTTCGGCGTAGCGCCCCTGCCGCCCGAGGAGATTGCCCAACGCGAGTGCCGCGGCGGCGAAATCCGGACGCAGCCGCAGCGCGGTGTGCAGAGCGGCTTCGGCTTCTTTCGGGGCGCCCGCGCGCTCACACAAACGCGCCCACTGGTAGTGCACCTCGGGAAGATCAGGGGCGCTTTCCAAGGCTTGCTGAAGCAGCGGGACGGCTTCGTCGAGACGACCGAGTTGCGTGAGCACCGCGGCGAGGCTCGTGCGAATATCGGCCGCCGGCTGCTCGGCGAGAGCGGCGCGGTAATGCGTGATCGCCTCCTCGGCCCGGCCGGAGCGCGCCAGAACGTGACCGAGGTTCACGCGCGCGTCGACGTAGTGCGGATCGGCCGCGAGCGCCGCGGTGAAGTGTTCCACGGCCAGGGACGACGCACCGTCGTTCATCGCCAGCACGCCGAGCTGAAAATGCGCGAACGCGTGCGTGGGCTGGAGACGGATTGCGTGCTCGAATTGACGCACGGCGTCATCGCGGCGTCCTTCGGCGAGCAGCGCGAGGCCGAGATTGTAGTGCGCACGGGGATTTTCCGGACGTTGCGCGACGGTGTCGGCCCAGAGGTTGCGCGCGGAAGCATAGTCGGCGTTGCGAAGGAAAGTCGCGACGGTCAGACCGCTCGCGACAATCCCCACAACCACCGGCGCAAAAGCCGGCGGGAGGTTCAAACGCGCCTGACCTCGCGCCGCTGCGGCGCAAAGCAGCACCAGCGGTGCGGCGAGCGCCAGATACATGCGGTGTTCGGCCATCGTCTGCGTCGCAACGGGAATGATGCTCGAGCTCGGCGCGAGGAGGAGGAAGAACGCCGCGCCCGCCACGCCCGCAGCATTCCTGCGCCAGAGCGCCCAGGCCGAGGCTCCGAGCGCCGCGAGCAGAAAAATGCCGGGAAGAATGACTGCCGTCACTCGCTCGATGACCACCATCCCGTAGTCGAACGTGAGGCCGACCGGAACGACCGCGAGTTGCAGGTAATGCACGACCGCCCACGCTTGCGTGAGCACGTAGGTGAAAACGTCCACGCCCCCACTCGCACCGACCGATCCGCCGCGGCCGTGGTTCACCCAAACCAACGCTCCGAGCACGAACCACGTGGCCATCAACGTGGCAAGAAGTCGTCCAAACCGACGCCAGGCGTCGACGAGCCCCGAAGAGAAAAACACTGTGCCGAAAAGCAGAGCCAGCAGCGGGGCCACGGCCGCCGTCTCCTTGGTGCCCACACCTGCGAGGCACGCGCCGACACTCAGCACGGCCCAGCGTGAGCGGCGAGCTGCGTCGACGGCGTAGCGCACGAAGCCGTAAAGCGTCAGCAAAGTGAACAGGGCCGCGAGCGACTCGGCACGTTGCACGACGTAGCTGACCGCAGCCGTCTGCAACGGATGCAGCGCCCACAGGACCGTCGTCGCGGTCGCCACTCCGGGGCCGACGGCGGGCAGTCGGCGCAACACACTCCACAAGGTGAGCGCGGCGGCCGCGTGGATCAGCCAGTTCAGCACGTGATAGCTCCACACGTCCAGGCCACTGACCGCGTAGTTGAGTGCGAAGGTGAAGTTCAACACGGGACGTCCGCTGACGGTCTCTCCCGCGGAGTGCGGCGGCAGCAGCCACGCGAAGGAGCCGAGGTCCCGAATGCTGCGGTTCTCGACAATCGACGAGGTGTCGTCGAAGACGAACGGTGCATGCAGCGTGTTCGCCCAGCCGAGGAGGATCGCGGCGCCCACCATAATCGCGACCGCGGCTGGCGAGCGCATCAGGGCCGGAGCGGAGAACGCGGAAGGAGGGCTCATGATTTTCGCGGTGCACATCGCAGTGCCAGTCTCCTTCGCAGCTCGCGACCGAACAATATGAAAAGCCCTCCGGGGACACCGGAGGGCTTGATGCTCAAGAGAACTGTTTCGCGATCGATCAGAAGTCGAACGTGGTCGTCAGGGTGAACTGACGCGGATCGATGATGCGGAACGAATAGGGCGAGCCGTCGTAGTTGACCGCGACGGCGCGCAGGCTGCCACTTTCGAACACGTTGGCAACGTTGAGCTGCACCTTGGCGCGGACCTTGTTGCTCCAAGTGGTGAAGCGGTAGCTGATCCACAGATCGGTGTAGTAGTGAGCGCTATCGTAATAGGGCTTGGTGACGTCCGCGTAGTCGAGGACATCCACACCGGCGTATTTGTTCACGCCGCTCGCCTTGCCGGCGTAGCCGATGACGGCCTTGTCTTCCCAGCGCTGGCTGCCGCCAACCGTGATGCCCTTGAGCTTGCCGCTCGTGAACGTGTAGTTGGTCAGGAAGGACCAGCGATACTTGCGCTGACCTTGCACCGATTGGCCCTGGAGGTCGCGGTCGAGCGTGAGCTGAGGAACGACGACGCCGTTCCAGTTGGCTTCGGGATTCGCGAACGCGTTGGCGTTTTCGGGGAAGACCGCGCTGTTATAGCCGTAGGAGCTCCAGAAGTTCGTCAGGTCAACCGCGCGACCGCCGGAGGTGGTGTAGGTGGCGAGCGAGCGATATTGCGGGAGGAGATAATCCGCCGCTTTCGCCGCCTTCCAGACTGCCATGCGCTCGTCGGCCCACGGCGTGAACTCTTTGAGCACGCTGGCGTATTTCGTGTCCTGCTTACCGAAGGTGAACTTCAGCGTCCAGTTGCGGGTCGGATTGTAGTTGATCTCGGCCTCGATGCCTTTGGCTTCGGCGTTGCGCGTCGCGCCCGTGGAATACGGCAACGTGCTGTAGTAATCGTAGGGCAGTTTCCAGATCTTGGCCGCTTCGGCTTGGACCGCATTTTCATCCGCGGTGCTGAGCGGAGCATCCCAGCTGGTGGCATCGCGCGGATCGCGGCCCATGTTGATGAGCGTGATCGTGCGGGCCCAGTTGCGGAACAGCGTTTGATCGATGTTGCTCGAGAGGCGGCCGAAGACGACCGGGGCCGAGATGTTCTCGTTCAAGTTCGACGCCTCAAACCACGTGACGCGGCCGAAGAGCTTGTTGTCGAAGAGCGAGAACTGAACACCGATATCCTTGCCTTCGCCGACCGGCTTCGCGAGAGCCTTGCCGTAGAAGTCGCCGAGAGCGCTGGAGGGCGGATTGAAGTTGTCCGACTTGTTGAAGCTGATGCCGAAGTCGCGGACGAACTGCCACAGGAGCGAGCCGTTTTCGGCGCGGCGATCGATCGTGTTCCAGTTCTGGAACGGGCGAAGGACGCCACCGAGAGTCGTCGTGCGACCGGTGAGCTCGTTGTAGGGGCCCCAGCGGTTGAAGAGCATGTCGCGCTGGAAAACACCATTGACCCACTTCTGCGCGTTGGTGATCGCCGGGGCGAGCGTGTTGCCGGCGGAATCCTTGACCGCCGGGAGACCGGTATTGGTGACGCGGGCCTTATACTTGTCCTCGCGCCAGCCGAACGTCGCGACGAGGCGGTTGTTCCAGAGGTAGCTGGTGATGCCACCGCTGATCGAGTCGACGAGGCGCTGATTGCGGCCGGTGCCGCCGTCGAAGTCGATGAACTGCGTGGTCATGTTCACCGGGACGAAGCGGCTTTGGTCGTAATCGTAGACCTTGATGTCACCCGTGTAGCTCATCTGGTCCCAGGTGCCGGCGGAGCGCGTGACGACGCCGTTCGGGTCGCTCGGGGACGCCAGATAATAAGTGCGGCGGAGCGAGGTGCTGTTGAAGTTCCAACCCGTGGGCGTGCCGTCCGCGTTGTTGTTCGGGTTGTTCATGAACCGGTAGCGGCCCATGTCACTCGTGCTCGAAATGTAGTGGAGACGCTGGCGGATGCTGGTGGCCATGTATTCGTCGCGCGACCAGAGACCGAGCACTTGGTGACGACCGAGCCACTTGGTCCAGCCGTTGTTGCGGGTGAAGTCGGGCGTCCACGCGAGCATCGCACGGTAGTGGTCGTCGAGCGAGGCGTTATAGTAGCTGTCGGGATCTTGGTCCTCGAGGTAGGGCTTGCCGAAGTAAGGATTCGCGGTGCCGTCGGGCAGATACTTGTTGGTGTCAACGAAGAGCGTGGCGACGTTAAGTTGCGCGACCGTGTAGTTGGTGCGCTGCGAGAAATCCTGACGGAACCAGCCACCGCTGGCGTGGAGGTCCCACGGCAGTTCCTGCTCGATCTCGATGTTGTAGTTCGTGTTCTTCGCCGAACCGAAGTTCATCGAGTTGAGGTTGATGCTCGTCCAATCGTAGATCGATTGGTCGGTAACGCTCGGATAACGATAGCTCGAAGCGAGAATGCCGTTGCCTGCGGCGGTCCATGCGGCCGACGAGGTGTAGGTGCGGGTGTAAATGTCGGCCCAAGTCGAGTTGGCCCAAATCGCCGACTCCGCCGGGTAAAGGGCAGGATTCGCGGCGGGGTTGGTGGGGGTGCCAAAGCCCGTGAGGTAGCGGTAATTGTAGGTCGGACGGAACCAGTTCACGAGCTGGCCGTCGGCGATCTGCATGATGCTGCGGGCTTGGTTGACCTCACCGATGCCGGGGACGAACAAAACGTTGTTGGCTTGCGTGCCGGCTTTCCAATTCGCCGGGACGCCCCAATTCGCGTTACCGAAGATCGCCACGCCATTGTAGAAGGTGAAGTTCGTGTCGGTGCCGTTGAAGGCGGTGGCCGACGTGCCGCGCTTGGAGGGATCGTAGCCCGGCAGCGAGCGGATGTAGTCGCGCAGCGATTGGGCGAAGGGAGACGCGGAATTGTTGACCATCATGCCGAGAGTCGCGCCCGTCTTCAGGCTGAGAATCTTGTGCGAGATCGGGTCGTAATACGGCTGGCCCGCGAGATTCCACTGCGTGACGTAGTCGCGCGGCGTGAGTGAGTTCGGGCGGTTGTTCTTATTATCGTAGCGCTCGATGTTCGCTTTGATCGTCGTCTTCGAGAACGGCTTGACCGTGATGGCGCCATAATAGCGCTCAGTTTTGTCGTAGGAAGGCTCGCGCTGGAATTTGCGGTCGTCGTAGACCGCGGCGCCGTAGATCGCGACCTTGTCGTGCAGGATCGCTTTGTTGAAATTCAACGAACTACGGAATGACCCGTATTGATCCGTGCGGAACGCAACACTCGCGGTGTTGCGGTTAAGTAGCGCCGTCGCGGTGGTCTGGTTGGCGATACCGGCCGGGCTGCCGAGGCCGAAGAGCATCGAGTTCGGACCGCGGCTGATTTCCACCGACTGCGTGTTGTAGGAATCAAACGGCAACGAGCCGTTCGTGGGATAGTAATTGATCGCGGCGCTGGGCGAGCCGAGACCACGCACGCGGTTAGCGCCGGCGTTCGTGTAGGAGGCGACCGCGTTGCCTTGCGTGCCGCCCGCGATGACGTCGAGCACACCGTCATTTCGGAAGCTCTGCGTGCCAGGCGTGTAGGTCAGCGAACCTTCCGTGTTCACTTCGTAACGGAAGATGTCGTTGATGTCCGTCGAAGCAGTGTCGTCCATCTGCTGCTTCGTAATGACGGAGATGGATGCGCCAAGGTCGGCTAGATTCGTGTTCAGGCGCGAACCCGCGAGGGTGTTCGCGGCGAAATAGCCCTTGTCGTTGCTGGTGGTAACGACGAACGGCGACAGAACGACCGTATCGTCCTGTTTCGCCGTCTCGCCTTCGCGGACAGTTTCAACGGGGACCGGCTTCGTAGTGGCGGACGGCCGCTCAGGGGCGGCAGGAGCGGCTTGTTGTGCCATGACCGGCTGTGCGAGCAGGACGGCAAACAGCGACGCGACGGTGCTAACTCCGGGTCGGAGCCTCGAGGGTAGGTGCAGCATAAGGGTGCGGGGTCTTTTCGCTTGGGAAGCGAAGTGCTTGGAGTCGAATCGCGCGATTTTCCAACGGGGACGCGCGAGAGGTTAGGAATTTTCTGCACCCAACCTGGCGTCCAGACAAATCACCCGCGCCTCAGACAGTTCGATTTTTGTGCCCTCGCTCGCAACCTCCCTCCGTGCGACACACAGCGCGTCGTCGCGCCGCTTGGTTGAGCGCACGAAACTCCCCGGAGATTCCCCATGGCGCTGCAATCCACTCCTTCTGACCTCGCCCCGCGCGAGAAACCCCATGCCGTCGTCCGCGACGACGAGTTCGTGTTTGCCGCCACGCATCTCGAGCACGGGCACATCTACGGGCAGTGTGCAGAGCTCGTCGGCGCCGGCGCCCGGCTCAAATGGATCTACGATCCGGATGCACAGAAGGCGGCTGCGCTCCACGCCAAACACCCAACTGCGCGCCTCGCCCGCTCGCTCGACGAAATTTTGGATGATCCTGTGGTTCGCCTCGTCACCGCCGCGGCCATCCCCTGCGAACGTGGTCCGCTCGGCTGCCGCGTGATGCAGGCCGGCAAGGATTACTTCACCGATAAAGCCCCCTTCACCACCCTCGATCAACTCGCCGAGGCACGACGCGTCGCGGCCGCGACCGGACGCAAATACGCCGTCTATTATAGTGAGCGCATCCATAACGAAGCGGCAATGCATGCGACCGATCTCGTCGCCCGCGGGGCAATCGGCCGGGTGCTGCAGGTCATCGGACTAGGGCCACACCGCCTCGGCAAATCGGGACGCCCGGCCTGGTTTTTCGAGAAGGAAAAATACGGCGGTATCCTCTGCGACATCGGCTCACACCAGTTTGAACAATTCCTCACCTGGTCCGGCGCACGATCGGTCGAGATCGCGCATGCCGCTGTGGCCAACCACGGCCATCCGGACACGCCCGAACTCGAGGACTACGGCGAGGCCTCGCTCGTCGCCGACAACGGGGCGACCAACTTCGTGCGCGTCGATTGGTTCACGCCCGACGGCCTCGGCACCTGGGGAGACGGCCGCAACTTCATCCTCGGCACCCGCGGCTACATCGAACTGCGCAAATACATCGACGTCGCCCGCGACGCCGTCGGCAACCAAGTCTACGTGGTCGACGAGCGTGGCGAGCATCACATTTCGGTCGATGGCCGCGTCGGCTATCGTTTCTTCGGTGAGCTGATCCTCGATTGCCTCAACCGCACCGAACACGCCATGACCCAAGCGCACGCCTTCCACGCCGCCGAACTCTGCCTGCGTGCGCAAGCTGCTGCGCGCCGTCTGCCGACGCGCAGCTGATCAGTCACATTCGCGCGGCGCGACTCAGCGGCCGAGATACTTGTCGCGCCCGCGCACGAGCGCCTCGATCTTCCGGTCGGCGACCGAGCGCTTCAGCATCCAAAAGCCGCAATCCGGGTGCACCCAACGCACGCGGCCCGCGCCCACTTTCTTCTCCACCGCTTCGATTCGCGCGGCGACTTCGTCCGCGGTCTCAATGTGATTCACCTTGATGTCCACGACGCCGACGCCGAGCGCGATGTTGCGGTCGATATTCTTCAGCGCGTTCAAATCGGAAGCCGGACGGTGCGCCAATTCGAGCACGAGGTGATCGCAGTGCAGCGCGTTGAGGAACTTGATCAACGCCGCCCAACGTCCGGATTGGATCGTCTGGCCGCCGTAGTTGCCGAAGCAGAAGTGCACCGCACGCTCGGTGCCCTTGTCGATCGCATCGAGCACGCGATTCATCGCTTCCGCAGCGAGCGGAGCGTCTTCGGGATTGCCGGGGATATTCGCCTCGTCGACCTGAACACACGCCGCCGGCAGGCCCGGCATCTGCGCCGCGAGCACATCCGCGATGGCCAGCGTGAGCGCGCTGAAATCGCGGTAGTGATGATCGAGCAAGGTGCGCGAAAGCATGTAGGGACTCGTCACCGTGAACTTGAACGGTCCGCCCGCAACCGACGCCGCGCGCTGACAATCCGCGAGCAGATTGAGCGAGCCTTCACCGAGCGGCCCCGTAACGACACCGGCCGGCTTGCGGCGGAAACCCATCGGCGAATGACGCGCGAATTCCTCGGTGATGGAGCGCCCCACGACCGACGAAATGCCCGCCATCGGTCGGATGAAGTATTCAATCATGCCGTTCGTGTCCGGATGATTGACGTCGAACCGATACAACTCGCCGTCCGTCGGCAGATCGATGCCGGCCTGACGCTGGATATCGAACACCACGCGCGTCGCATCAATCACCGCCTGCTCGCTCGGCAACGCGGCGAGCCACTCCGGCACCGGATAAGAACCGACCGTCGTCGTCAGAATTCGCGGCGCCTTCGGAATCGTTGGCACCGGAGAGGACTTAACCGTCGCCGGGCGCAAGCCCGCCGCGGCAGGAATCGAACGGGACTTGGACGAGGAAACGGACGTGGAGGGCAGGCAGTTTTCGCACATAGGGGTTGTAGATATTTTTGTCAGGACGTGGAAGGTTGTGGAGCGTGGACGGCGGGAGCGCACGCGCAAATCGGCAACACCGGCGGTGCGGCTGAAATAACGTCGCCCGCTCTTTCCGCGGCTGCGCCCGTGAGTCGCAGACCGAGCAAATCGGCGCACAGCGCCAGATCCGCTCGCAGATCGCCGTAGGTCAGCACGACATGCGTGCCATTGAGCGTGTCCAAGAAATCGCGCGACGACGGGATCTCCACGCGAATCTGCGTGTGACACGTCGGCTGTTTGGCCGCGCGCTCCGTGCGGCCGGGATGCACGCACAGTTCGGTGAGGTCCGCGCCGATACGCACCAAGGTCACGGGCCGACCGGCCGGCAACACCACTTCGGGAGCAACGCCATGTCCGCTTTCGTGGTGACGGAGCAACCGGTAGGAAAGCTCTCCGCCGCAACCGCAACGCGGCGCCGTGCAGTGGGCGAGATCGATGCAGTTCGCCGCGTGGATGATCGGATTCGCAATCCACACGAAATCCGCCCCGAGCGCCTTGAGCAGGTAAAGCGTCACCGCCGCGTCGAGATCGCCCTCACATGCGCCAATCGCATCCGCCGAATCGTTAAGGGCCGAGAGCGCCACACAACTCGTCGTCGCCAATTGGCCGATCATCGCGAAGCACGCCATCGACAGGGCGTCGGCACCGTGGCGGTCAAGCAACCGCCGCATGGCCACCAAGACCCGTGTGGCGCGCACGACATCCGCCTGCGCCGGTCCGGACAGCGACGAAGCTTTGGCGACCCAATCCTCCGCCATGCGTGCGGCTTCGCCATCCGGGACCGTCGCGAACTCCTGATACAGACTCTCCAAGGTCACCGGCACCACCGTGCACCCAAGCGCGGCCTGAAAACGCGCCGGATCGCGTGTGCTGTTGATGACCCACGGCTCGGTTTCCCCAATCTTCAAAATCCGCGCCGCGCGCAGTCGCGCGACAGCTTGATTGGCGCGCCCCAACGCGTGCACTTCGGCGACCGACGCCAGCCAACGCGCCGGCCGGCCCGTGCGGCGCTGGCGCGCGAAAAAATCCGTGCACGCGGGATGCGCATTGCGATCGAGCAGCTGCGCCGCGAGCCGCGGCGAGAGAAAACCGGGCAGGTAAGCGTTCGCGAGCCCGACGTGCGCCAGCGCCTCCGTCACGGCCACCATCCATGGCTGCACCGCACCGCTCAGCGGGAGCAACACCGCAGCGCGCCCGTGCACCGCCGCTGCCGCCCGCGCCACGTCGTCGGCCGCAAAAACAAAATGAAACTCCAACGGCACGGGACTCCCCTGCTCCAATTCGGCCCGCGCCGAAGCCACCACGGCGTCCCGCTGAGCGGGATCGCGCCAATAGACCGGACTCGCCAGCACCACGATGGGCAAGGCGTGACGTTGTTGGAGCGCATTCATGGGAAGATGGTCAATCCGCGCGCAGCCAGCGCCGGAGCTGTTTTTGAAACGTGTTCGCGAGCGTGTCGCCGGGCGTGACCAACACGCCCCAGCCACCGCGTCCGGGGTTGATTGGCACTTCGCGCGGGATCTGATTTTCGCACATCAGGCGATCCTCATCGAGCACGCGGGTCGCGAACGTCATCTGCGCCTCCGGCGGCGGACCGCGGAAGCCCGGCGAGATCGCGAGCGCCCAGAAACACGTGCAACTCTCGCGGGTGTTCGGCGACGGGATATGCACGAGCACGCGCTCGTCGCCGTCCGGAAACGATTGCCGGATCGTCGTGAAATTTGGCAGCCAGCCACGTTGGCAACGATGATGCGCGCTCTGCAACTTGCCCGGCATCTCATGCGCCGTCTGCAACGCCGGGAACGGTGCATCCATTTGAAAACCGCCGTCCGGAGTCGTCTTCACTTCCATGCCGGCGATCCGCGGATCCGCGCAAACACCGAGCGTCCCGCTATGCGCGAAAGCGAAATGAGTCATGTCGAGGTAGTTCTCGACCTCGCGCCGCCAACCCGCCGCGAACACCATCGGCGCACCGACGCAGAACGTCCAACGCGCATCCTCGAACTCCGGCACCACCGGCAACTCGTGCGTGGTGCCGTCTGGGAGCGGTGCCACCTCGAGCTTCACCCAGATCATTCCATAGCGCTCCTGCACCGCGTAGGTGCGGAGATGCGAGAGCGCCAGCTTGTCGGGATTCGGCTCGACCAGCGACGGGATCGAGTGACACGCGCCGTCCGCACCGAAAGTCCAGCCGTGATACGGACACATCAGCGCGCCTTCGCGAATGCAACCGGCCGACAATCGCGCGCCCTTGTGCGGGCAAGCCGTGTCGGCAGCCAGCAACTGTCCGCTGGCAAAACGGGCAATCACCAACTCGGTTTCGAGCAGCGTGTAACCGATGACGCGACCGGCCGGCACATCGGACGCGTTGGCTACGGGCTGCCACGTCCGACGCAGCGTGGAGAATACATGATCTTCCGTCAGGGGCATGGGGTAATTTGAAAGTAACACAACGCGTCCCGGCTGTCGTGGCGCCCCGGGCGATTGCGGTTGGCATTTCGGGCAACGCCGGGAAGATGCCGTCCGATGTTCGATCCGCATGCCCTCCAGCCCGTCGCCGTTCGCTTTCCGTCCTGCGGCGTCTTCGTGCTCGAAAGCCGGCACGAACGCGGCTTTCGCATGGCCGCGGTGCAGCACGATTTCGTCAAACTGGTGCAGTCGATCTCCGGGCGCGGTTGGCTGGTCCGGCGGCACGCGCGCATCGCACTCCAAACCGGCGACGTCGTGCTCGTGCCGGCCGGGGAGAAGCATCACATCGAGGACGACGGCGCGCGTCCGCTGTCGTTGTATGCGCTTTGCGTGGCCGACGTCGGCCCGTCGGCACCGCGGAACTTGCGGCACTTTTCCGCGCCCACGTGGGGAGCGGAGTTTCGCGCGCTGATCCGGCAGTTGCTCCACGAGCAAACGCTGGCTCGTCCCGGACACGAGTTGCTGCTGCGCGGGCTGGCGCTCCAGGCGCTCGGTCTCGCCGTGCGGGCAGCCACGCGCGAAAGCGAAGCGCCCATCGCGCAGACCGGCGACGGAGCGCTCGCCGCAGCGCGCGTCGCTGCCTATGTGCGCGAGATGGAACGCACGTTCTTTCACCCGCAGAGCCTCGACGAAATCGCCGCGCGTCTCGGACTCAGCCGGCGCCGTTTCACCCAACTCTTCCGCGCCGCCGCGGGCGAATCCTGGTTGCAGCACTTGCATCGCCATCGGCTCGCCCATGCCCGCCGTCTGCTTCAAGAGACGCGTCGCTCCGTCGCATCGATTGGCTACGAGTGCGGCTTCGAGGACCTCACGACGTTCTACCGCGCCTTCAAAGCCGCCGAGCGAACCAGTCCTCTCGCCTGGCGGCAAAGCCGGCTCAGCGACGCGAGCGCGCCTTCCCCCAGCGCGCGTAGATCGCCTCGAGCACGCCGAACTGATCCGTGAGCAGCCCTTCGTAGCCGCAAGGACGGTCGTCCCAATAGCGCCAGTCGACACCGCTTTGGTTGCCGCCGAATACGCGCGCCTCGGCGAAGCCAACGCACAGCCGTTCGAGCAGCCAATCCGCCTCACGACGCAGACCGCAGCGGTAGAGCGCCATCACCAGATGCCGCGTCTGCGCGTGGGTGCGCCCGCCGTTTTGATAGTAACCGAGCGGATACCCCTGCATGATGTCGGAGAGATCCGTGTCCGGGATGTGCCAGAGATTGCCCGGCAAGCCGAATGCCGGGTCCGGCATGCCGACGCGTTTCGCCTCGGCGAGTAGCCGGCGCAGCACCGCCCGCCCCTCTTCTTCGTCGAGCAGGCCCTCCGCGATCGCGGCGCCATTCACCGGCAGAAACGCGTAGTCGTGCAACTGGTCTTCGCGACAACGCCAGCCCGCGAGCCAGCCCGTTTTCTCATTCCAGAAAGCCGGCCGATAATTTTTCTGCAGCCACTCCGCCCAGCGCGCGAGCTCGCGCGCCTTGCTGCTGTCGCCGAAGCGCTCCAAGCCGGACGCGAGCTGCCGCAGTGCACCATGCATGATCGCGTTGGCGAATGCGTCCTTCCAACCAAACGAGATCACGTCGAACCAACACGTGCTCCACTGCGACGTGCCCGACACGCCGGTGCGATGCGGGCTCTCGATCAGTCCGTCGCCGTCCAAATCACGATCCTTCGCCGCCGCGAGCTTGCGCCAGATGTCGCCGCGAAACTCGCGATACCACTCCGGCGTCGCGGCCGCACACAGGTAATCGCCGAGCCCACGCAAGGCGGAGGCGCCCGTCATGAGATATTCGTCGTCGGCATCGTGCGACGCACCGTCCTGCAGCAAGCGGCCCGCGGCGTAACCCGGCCCGCCCGTCAGCCAGCGTTCGAGCGAATAGCGCACGAATTCCGCGGCCGGCAAACCCGGCAGCACGTCCGGAGCGGGCAACGTAACCGCCGACCACGTATCCAGGCAAATCGGGCAATGCATCGAGGCGCCGTTGTTGCTCAACGTCGCCGTGTCCGCGCGCAGCGTCAGCGCCGTCCATTGCGTGCGCTCCAGTGCGCGCTGCACGACCCGCGGCGCGTCACGCCGCAACGCCACCGACGGCCGCGCCGGCACGAGCCGGAAAACGGCGCGATGCCGTCCGGCCGGCAAACAATACAATCCCTCCGCCGTGCGCTCCTCGCCCACTTTCAACTCCAACACGTTCAAGTCCTGCGTGCGGAAACAGTCGCTGCGCGCCCAGCCGGTTTGCGATGACGAGGAAACCCGCCAGGCGCCAAATCGCGGCAGCACGAGCAACGCGGGCATCTGGAGCGCGCCCGCTTCACCGTCGTCTTCGAGCCGGGCGAGCACGTGCGACGGCGTCACGCTGTTGCGCAGCCCGATCGTCCACGCCGCGCTGTGCCACGCCTGCACAGAGCGCTCGGAAGCGCGCTCCGCGTCGCACTCGAGTCCGCGCGCGCTCACGCGCCACTTCAAGCGATAGCTCTGGCCGCCCGCCGAAAATCGATAAACCACCGTCGCGCCCCGCACCTGACACTCCCCGTCCAGAGCGCAGCGCACGACCGGCGCGATCGCCGGAGGGTGGCCGACCTCGTGCAATTGCGGACCCTGAAAAAACTGGGGCACGCGTGTCTGCAGCACATTCGTGCCGCGATTCGTCTCGTCCTCCGTATGCAACCCGAGAAACGAAAACCCCGGGCGCGAGAGCAGGAAACCCACCTCGAAGTCCTTCGTGCGATAACGCACCTCGCCGTCGTGCACGCTCGCAGTGACGCCTTTCGGCAGACGCGCCAGATCCACCCGGCCGCGTCGCAACAACTGCTCGCAGCGCGGCGCGATCGGATCGATCAGCTCGCCCTCGAGCACGAACGCCGACATCGCCAGATTCCACGGCGTCCAACCGCCGTCGATGCCTGAACTGCGCAACTCGATGATCACGCTGCGAGTCTCGGTCCGCGGCAGCCGGAACCACTGCACGGCGCCGGGGACTTGCGGCGCCAAACCGCGGCGAGCGCACACCTCCCGCCATTTCCCGTCCTGCCAAGCCAGCACGCGGAACGCGGTGACCCAGTCGAGATCCTGCCGGCTGCCGCATTTGTGATAGCCTTGACCGCGACGCACGCCGATCCGGTGCAGCATTGCGCGTCCCGGCAAGCGCACCACGCGCTGATGCACAATGCGTTTTTTGGGCAGCATGCTTTCTCCGGCGGCACGGGTCGTCCAGACCGCGCGCCCGGCATCCAGGCGACGGTGGACGAACAGATCGCCCATCGGGGGCTCAAGATCGGCAAGCTGAAGAAGATCGACTGACATAGAGGGAAAGCGACACAGGAAAATGAGGAGAGCGCCGCACAAAGACACGGCGTGCATCGGTGTCGGCGCCCTCCGCAACACAACAACGCTGCGATACTAGTGCGATTGCTCCGCGGCGGAAATGCACATTTTGGGAATTGTTTGGTGTGCTTTGGAGCTTCCCTCGGAATGCAGTTGCTTCGCGCCACCTCCTTTCCACGGATGGCAGACATGTCCACCCCGACATCCCTGCCCTACAAGCTCAACGCTGTTACGCACGCTCCGCAGGCTGAACCCGGTGAAATCACCGCCGCCCGCGAACTCGCCCGCCTGAGCGGCGCAACTCTATCCACCGCCTCCAACGGCGTGCGCGTCGCCCTCGCCTCGCGCGGCCTTCCCGCCAAGCTGCCGGCCAAGGCGAAGGACTCCACCGCCTGGATGTGGCTGCGCATCGCCGACGACGGCAGCGGCGAAATCTGCGCGACGCACGGTTCGTTCCTCTTCGCCGCAGTCCGCCTCCTGGCGGCGGGCACGAGCGATCTGACGCGCGAGAAACTCGCGGCCGGCATCCTCCTGCCCGCGACCTTCGGCTGGCATCGTCCGCACTTCGATGCGTGCCTCACGCAATACTGGCGCAGTGCACGCAAGTTCGATCCCGAGCGCTACCTCGCCACGTTGGCCGAGGCCGGCTTCACGCACTGCGAAGTGAACGGCCTGCAGGCGCACATGCCGATGGAGGATTTTGTCGCGCACGAATACTACCCGCAGTTCTACACCTATTGCGCGGGCTTCAATCACTTCGTCGACACCGAGCTGACCAAGGGCACCTGGCCGGCGCATTACCTCGACGCGAATCTCAACAATCTGATCAAGCTCGCCAACATCGGTCGCAGCTACGGCTTGAAGCCGGGCGTGTGCATGTTCGAGCCGCGTTCGATGCCCGAGCGCTTCTTCGCGAAATATCCCACGCTGCGCGGCGCGCGCATCGACCATCCGTTCCGCTCCCGTCTGCCGCGCTACACGATGGCGCAGGATCACCCGATCACGAAGCGCCACTACCGCGAAGCGCTGCAGAAGATCATGCGCTCCGTGCCCGACCTCAGCTACATGTCGGTCTGGACGAACGACAGCGGCTCCGGCTTCGAACACACCTCATCGCTCTACGTCGGCCGCAACGGCGGCCCTTACATGATCCGCGAGTGGCGCAACCACGACAAAATCGCGCAGGCCGCCGGCGAGAGCATCATGCGTTATCTGACGAATCTCCAGAGCGCCGCCGCCGAGATCAATCCGGACTTCGATGTCATCCTCCGCCTCGAACCCTTCAAGGTGGAACAGGATCACATCAAGGCCGCCATGGGCCCGCACATCACGTGGGAAGGCCCCTCGCTCATGGTCCGTGGCTATCACGTGCCCTACTCGCATCCGCGCTATCCGGAGAATCAGGCCGTGGCCGGCAGCATCTTCCACACATCGATGGATCAGAAGGGCGAACGTGATGCGCTCGAAGCTTCGCGCAAAGTCGGCGCCGAGCCAGCCCTCACCTACGCGCTCACCGGCGCGCAAAACCACGAGCCGTTGCTCGGTCTGCCCTTCCCGCGCTCGGTGCACCAAAAGCTCCTCGCGGTCCGCGACGTCGGCATCACCCGCATCAGCGCCATGGGTGGTCTGGCGAATTCGCCGCAAGCGCCCTACTGGCCGAACTCCGTCGCCGTCCGCGCTGCGCAGTTCTTCCCCGAGAAGCCGATCGATCAGGTGCTGATCGAATACGCGACGTCACTCGTCGGTTCCGCGCATGCCACCGCACTCGACGCGGCGTGGAAGGACTTCGAGGAAGCGCTCCTCTGGCAACCGCTCGTCGGCCTCTATTGCGCGTTCGGCTTCTGCTGGCAGCGCACCTGGGACCGCCCCTTCGTCCCGAATCCCGAAGCCGTGCCGGCCGCGGAACGCGAATACTACGAGCGCCACGGCTGCTTCCAAAACAACAACCCGGGCCTCATCGATCTCGGCAAGGACGTGCTGTTCGACCTCATCACGCAATCAGCCGGCGCGAAGATGGCGGCGGACATGGACACCCACGTCCTCGCCCGCCTCCGTCCGCTCATCGAACGCCTCAACGGACTCGCCAAGTCCACCACGGGCGAAGCGGCGAAGGTGTTCACCGATCTCCGCGATCGCGTGCGCGCCTACTTCCACTGGGTTTCGAGCCTGCGCAGCGTCTGCGCGTGGTGCGAAAACGTTTACGGCTACCTCGAAGCCAAGGACGACGCCACGAAGGCGAAGTTCGAGCAGCAACTGCAAGCCGCGATCGACTTCGAACTCGCGAACATCCGCGGCCTGATCGAACTCCTCGAAACGACCCAGTCCGAAGTCCTCGTGGTCTCCGGCCTCGGCGAGACGACCTTCCTCTACGGCGAAAACCTCGTCACGCATCTCCGCACGAAGCTGCGTCTCACCGAACAATACCGGCATCACAAGCCGCACATCGACCCGAACATCTTCTGGCGCCCGATCCCCGGCACGCAGTGGCCGGAAGGCTGGAACGTCTGATCGGTCGCCCCGCCACTTGGGCCAACCGCGCCGACACTGGAGCACCGGCTCCCGGCGCGGTTCTCTCTTTTATACGCCGTCAGTGACCGCGCACGCGTCGACGATAGTCGGACGGCGTGAAGCCGAACTGTTGCTTGAACGCTTTCGAAAAGTGGAACACGTCGCAGAACCCGAGTGCGTCGGCCACTTCCTTGAACGATGACTCGCCGTGGCAGATCGAGGCGCACGCCCACTCGAGGCGCCGACGCTTCTGATACCGGCTCGGCGACTCGCCCGTGAGCGACACGAAACGTTTCCGGAAATTTTCGTAAGTGAGTCCGACCTGCGGCGCGACATCCTGCGGATTCAGCCAGCCCGCCGCACCACGGCGGCCCAAAAGCTGCAGGCTCTTGTCCAGCCACGCATCGCGTCCCGTCACACGTGTGCTGTCGGCATCGGCCGCGATCATGTCCGAGAGCACGTGCACAAACCGTCCGATCGAACGCAGCGGTGCGCCCGCGCGGTGCAGCGGTTCCGCCTTCACGACCTCCTGCAGCCGTCGCCGCCAGTGATCGACGACGCCGAAGCGCATGACCGGCCGCTCCGGCGCGAGCAGTCCTTGCGCGCGCCAGAGCTGAAACTGCGGACCGTCGAAAACCACATAGATCTGCGTCCAGTCTGATCCCGGCATCGGGCCGTAGGCGTGCGGGATTTCCGGAAACACGAGGATCACATCGCCGGGTTCCAGTTCGAGCCGCGTGCCGCGAGCGTCGCGATAATAGACCTGTCCCGATACGATCAGCACGAGCGTGAATCGGCGCAAAACCCGCATCGCGCCCGGGTCGATTCCCGCGACGTTCACGAGCAATCCGGCTGATTCGATTTCGCCGACCGAGGTTCGGACCGGCTCATTCAACCACGGTTCGGAGCGATATTTCTGGGGCGGCGGCACTGGCCCAAATTTTACATGACTTCTCCCATTTCAACTATTTTGTGCGCGCGCGTCTGCGGGTATTGTGCGGCATGGCTTCCACGACTGCCCTACCCCAGCTGTATTCCTTTGGCCATGAATTGGAGATGACCGACGACAAGGTCGGCTTGCTCCGCGATTCGAGCGACGCCGCCGAGGACTTTGAAGAATTGCGCCGCCGCGTGGCTGAAGACGGCTACCTCTACATGCGCGGCTATCTCGACCGCGACGAAGTGCTACGCGCGCGCGCCAGCTTGACCGACCGCCTCGCGGCCGAAGGCGTGCTCGATCCCGCCCATCCGAACATCGACGGCATCTGCAAGCCGGGCTCCGGCTACGTCTTCAAGCCCGAGATCACGAACGGCAACCCCGAGGTGCAGAACCTCCTCTATTCCGGACGGCTGACGGAATTCTACGCGCAGCTCTTCGGCGAACCGATCCGCCACTACGATTTCACCTGGCTCCGCGCCATCGGTCCCGGCAAGGGCACCAACCCGCACTGTGATCTGCCCTACATGGGCCGTGGCACGCACCGCCACATGACCTGCTGGATGCCCTACGGCGACATCTCGTTCGAGCTCGGCGGCCTGATGATTCTGGAGAAATCCCACAAGCGCATGGATCTCCTCGAAAACTACGTCTACCGCGACGTGGACACCTTCTGCGAAAACAAGGAAAAGGACGCCGCCAACGCGAAGGCCGGCAAGTGGACCTTCTCCGGCACGCTCTCACACAATCCGCCGATCGTGCGCAACAAGTTCGGCGGCCGCTGGCTCACCACCGAGTTTCGCGCCGGCGACTTCCTCACCTTCGGCATGTTCCTCGTGCACGCGTCGCTCGACAACCGCACGCCCAACCGCCTGCGCATCTCGAGCGACTCACGCTATCAACGCGCGAGCGAACCGATCGACGAACGCTGGGTCGGCGTAAATCCCCCGGGCCACACTCTCGCGGGCAAGCGCGGCCGCATCTGCTGACGCCCATGGTTGCTCCCGGCTCCACTCCCGCCGCGCCCGCTTCCGCGAGCACGCAGCGTCTCGCTGCCGTGCAGGATATGGCGCGCCTCCAGCGCCTGCTCTTCGAAGCCGAGCGCGAATTCCTCCGCACCGCGACGACGCTCATTTACCGCGTCGGCGAGCCGGAACTGAAATACCTGCTCAGCCAACACGTCTGGGAGTCCGCCGGTCACGCTCGCTTCCTTCGTGAACGCGGGCGGGAAATGAGCGGCTTCGGAACCGGTGACAACGTCCGCGAGAGCCTGCGCGCGCTCTTTACTGAAGCGGTGTTGCCGAACGATCCCTACGCCGCGCTCGCCGGATTCTACCGCGTGCTGAAGCCGGCGCTGCTCGCCGGTTACCGCCATTATCTCGAGGTCACGCACCATCTCGCCGACTGGCCGTCGCGTCGCTTGGTCGAGGAGTTCGTCGCCGACGAAGAGCGCCACGCGCGGGAAATCGTGCCCTTTCTCGCCGGACATGATCACACCGCTTGGGAGCAGCACCTCGCCGAAATCGTCGCAGCCAACGGCGGTCTGCTCGGCGAGCGCGCGCGCGTTCCGCTCGCCGAAGGCTTCGTCTGGGAATCGCAGCGGCGCACCTATCAGCATCCGGCCACCTGCAGCCGCGGCATCTACCCGACGTGCTCCAGCGTGTTCAGCCACGATCCCGACGAGACGCCGATCGTGCGACCGTGGCTCGTCGACCCGAAGACCGATGCGCGCGTCGTTCGCCTCATGGTTTACGTGTGGCTCATGATGGAGATGGACGCCGTCGATTACCTCGCGACCGTTTTCTTCGACACGCCCAACGCGCCGTTCGATCTGCATCACGATCTCGCCCGACATCTCTGGGACGAATCACGTCACAGCGCTTTCGGCTACCGCCAGCTCCCGAAACTCGGCGTCGACCTGATGACGCTCGAGCACTCGCTCGATCTCTACAACATCCTCGTTCAGATGGCGCCTCACGAACGCTACGCGATGATGACGATGGAATTCGAGGCCGGCAGTTTTCCGACGAAGGCCACCGTGATGGACCGCATCCGGGAGCTGAACGATTTTGAGGCCGACACGCTCCTGGCATTCGATCGCAACGACGAACAAAACCACGTGCGCTACGGCCACCACTGGCTCCCCACGATGATGTCGCTCTTTGGTGAAACGCGTCCGGTCGACGAATTCGTCCGCGCCACCCAAGCTCGCTTCGCCGAGCTGGCACAAACCTTCGGCGGGCGCACACCGCACGCGCTGCCACCCGAACGTCGCCTCACCGGCAACGTGATCAAACGCCTGGCCGGCGTTGCCTGACACGCACATTTCGACGGACGCGTGAAATTTCATGCGTTTTCATGTCGCGCAGAAGCGCCGCTCGCGCTTCGCTTTCCGCACTCCAGACGCATGAACAAAGTCTATCGCGCCGCCTTGGTCGGCACCGGTTCCATCGGAGAGGCCCACGTTAACGCGGTTGAAGCAACACAAGGCCGCGTCGTGCTCGAAGCCGCCGTCGATTTGGAGGCCGCCCGAGTGAAGGCCTTCGCCGAACGCCACGAGATCAAGCACGCCTTCACCGATTACGCGCAGATGCTGCGCGAAGTTAAACCCGACATCGTGCTGATCGCGACTCCGCCCGCTCTGCACACGCCCATGTGCATTGCCGCGATGGAAGCCGGCGCGTGGGCGCTCTGCGAAAAGCCGCTCTGTGCCTCGCTCGCCGAGCTCGAACAAATCCAGACAGTCGAGACGCGCACCGGCCGCTTCACGGCGTGCATCTTCCAGATGCGCTTCGCTTCGTCCACCGCGCACGTGCGCCGCCTCGCCGCGAGCGGCCAGCTGGGTCGCCCGCTGGTCGGCGTCTGCAATACACTCTGGTTCCGCGATCCCGCCTATTACGCCGTGCCGTGGCGCGGACGCTGGGACACGGATTTCGGCGGCCCGACCACCGCGCTGGGCATTCACGCGATGGATCACTTCCTCCACTTGATGGGTGATTGGACGGAGGTGCGCGCGATGGCCGGCACGCTCGACCGCGCGATCGAAGTCGAAGACATTTCCATGGCGCTCGTGCGCTTCAAAAGCGGCGCGTTCGGCTCGATCGTCAACAGCGCCCTGAGTCCGCGCCAGGAAACATACATCCGCCTCGATTATCAGCGCGCCACGCTCGAACTGAAACACCTCTACGCCTACACGCGCGACAACTGGAGTTTCACTCCGGTGCCGCCCGCCGAAAACGACAGCCTCATGCAAGCGTGGCAGAGTTTCCCGCCCGATGTCGGCTCGACCCACGGTGCGCAACTCAACGCCTTCGTCGCAGACATGGACGCCAATCGCCGCCCGCTCACCTCGGGCGAAGAGGCGCGTCGCACGTTGGAACTTTTAACCGCGATCTACAAATCCGCCTACACGGGCGAAATTGTGACGCGTGGTTCCATTCAGCCGGGTGACTCGTTCTACGGCGCGCTTCACGGCAACCGCGCCCCCAAGCGACAGAAGGGCCAGCCGCCCGATCTCGGTTGATCCCCATGCAACGCGAGGCGCTCGCCGCCCGTTCGCTCGTCGGGTATCTCTGGTTCAGCCGCTCCCGGCTCGGGAAAGGACTGCTGCTCGCGCTCGCGCGCTCGCTCGCCGTCGCGCCGTGTCCATGGCTGTTCCAGCGCATGATCGACGACGCCGTGCCCAAACGCGACGTCACGCAGATTCTCCAGCTGAGCGGCGCATTCCTCGCGCTGCTCGCTGTCCACTACGTGTTCTCCGTCTGGGGCGCCAATGAGATCGCTAAAGCGATGGCGCAGATGATGGTCGAGATGCGCAGCCGCATCTTCTTCAAGCTCCAGTTCCTGAGCTTCGGCTACCTCGACCAGCAAAAGACGGGGCGCCTGCTCTCGAAATACGCCTTCGACACGCAGAAAGTCGAAGCGCTGCTCTACAACATCCTGAACCAATTTCTGCCGAACATCCTCTACGGCGGCAGTATTTTTCTGATCCTCACGGTGCTGAATTGGCGACTCGCGATCGTGCTCGGATTGATCCTTCCGGCCTACGCGGTGGCGAAATACTATTTCTTCCACCGCATTCAGACCAGCAACGCCGAGGCACGCATCGCGCAGGAAAAGCTCACCGGCACCGCCAGCGAATACATCTCCGCCCTCCGGCTCGTGCGCAGCTTCGGCGAGGAGAATCAGGCGCAAGCTGATCTCGAGCGCACCAGCCACGATTTCGCGCGCACGCGCGTGCACCAGAGCTACGTCAACGCCATCTTCGGCACGTTCTGGTATGTCAGCACGCAGGTCATGGCGCTCGTAGTGATGGCAGGCGGCGCGTGGCTCGCCATTCGCGGCACGATCTCGCTCGGCACGCTCTTCGCCTTCGTCGCCGGTCTGCCGATCGTGCTCGGCCCGATCCAGGCGTTCGTCGCGTTGAGCGAACAGTATTTCGTCGGCCGCGAGAGCTTTCACAGCATCAAGGAGCTGATCGACTCGACCTACGTCGAAGACTGGCGCGGCACCACACAGGCGCCGCTGCGCGGTGAAATTCGCTTCGATCACGTGAACTTCGCCTACCCGACGGCGCCCGAGCGCCGCGTGTTGCACGACATCGATCTGCACATCCGGCCCGGGGAACACATCGCGTTCGTCGGCGCCTCAGGTTCCGGCAAGAGCACGTTGGCGAATCTCATGCTCGGCCTCTACGCGCCACGCGAAGGCCGCGTGTTGATCGACGGCCGCCCGCAAAGCGAGTGGGACATGCGCTGGATCCGCCGTCAGTTCGCCGTCGTTCTTCAGGACAGCCTGCTGCTCTCGGGCTCGATCATCGACAACCTCCGCTTCGCTCGCGCCGATGCCAGCGACGAGGAAATCCGTCGCGCGGCCCGCGAAGCCAACGCGGAGGAATTCATCCTGCGCCTGCCGCAAGGCTACGCGACTCCGGTCGGCGAACGCGGCGTCAGCCTCTCCGGCGGCCAGCGCCAACGCCTCGCCATCGCCCGCGCCATCCTGCGCAATCCGCCCGTGCTCATCCTCGACGAAGCGACCTCCGCCCTCGACTACGAGAGCGAGCGGCTGATCCAGGAAGCACTCGACCGCCTCTCGCACGGCCGAACGGTCATCACGATCGCGCACCGCCTCAGCACCATCCGCAACGCCGACCGCATCATCGTGCTCGACAACGGTCGTATCGTGGAGGAGGGAAATTTTGCCACGCTCTCCGCGCGCGGCGGACCGTTCGCCCGACTCGTCAATGCCCAGACTTCGCGCGATGGTTTCATCTAAACCCTCCGTTCTCCGATGAAAAAATTCTCCCTGCTGCTCGCCGCGCTCACACTCGCTCTCACTGTTTCAGGCGCCGAAACCGCTTTCCCCGGACTGAAAGCCGTCCTGACGCCCGCCGAGTGGCAACGCGCGGGCCTCGATCGTCTCACGCCGGACGAGATCGGCGTCATCGATGCCGCCCTGATCCGCCGAGCCGCCGCGAACGCCGCGCAGCAGCAGGCGGAAATTCAGCAGGCTCGCGCCTCCGCGGTTCCAGTCGCGCCGTCACCCGCTGCGCTCGAGCCCGCGCAAAAAAAGCGCTTCCTAGAACGCTTCGGGCTCCCGTTCTTGGATGACGCAGACTGGCGCAATCTCCCACCGCTCACGGGCAAAGTCGTCGCGTGGGAAAGCCCCAATCGCTTCCGGCTCGATAACGGTCAGGTCTGGACCGGCGTCGCAGACATCCCCTACGACCTTCCCGGAAAAGACATCGAGATTCACGCCCGGCCCAACAATCAGTTCGTGCTCTTCGTGGAAGGCAAGAACACGACCGTCCGCGTGCTCCGCCTCCGCTGACCGTGTTCACGATCAGCAACGACGACCTCGTAGTCGAGTTACTCGATCCCGCCATCGATCGCGCGCGCCTCGGTCCGCGCTTCGCGTGGGGCGGCTACGTCTGGCAAGTGCATGACCGCGTGGTCGGCCCGCTCCTCACCGGCCCGGAGTGGCCCGCGCCGGCCCCGCTCGCGTTCAACGGCCAAGGCGCGCCCGAGTCGTTCCGTCATCGGACGCGCAGCGGCACACCGCTGACGTGGAATGGCGCGCGCGGCGTCGCCATCGGCGCAGGCGAAATCGCCCACGAGAATGGCGAAGTGCACGTGGTCTCGCCGTGTGAGTGGACCGTGAGTCAATTCACCTGTGGCGTGCGCTGGCGCACCCAACAGTCCGCGGCCGGTTTCGATTACCAGCTGGAGCGAACAGTGGAGTTGTTCGATCGCGAACTGCGCTCGTGCTCGCGGTTGACCAATCACGGCGTCGCGCCGCTCGCCTTAGAATGGTTTGTTCATCCCTTCTTTGCGCTCACCGATGGATTGATCGCCGCCGAGCTGCCGCGCGCGGCCACGCTGCCGGAAAACCCCGGCTTTGCGCTCGCGAACGGCCGCTTCACGCAGAAGCGCGTCTTCCAAGGCGTGCACGACGGCCAGTTTGAAATGCTCCAGCTTCCGGCCGGCGAGCCACTGCGCTGCCGCCTGTCGCACCCGCGCCTCACGCACATCGATTTCGCCACGAGCTTCGTCCCGAGCGAGTGCCCCGTCTGGGGCAACGGCAACACGTTCTCCATCGAACCGTATCTCGCGGCGACGCTCGCCGTCGGCGCCACGCTCGAGTGGCACGTGAGCTACGGCTTCGGCGCGGCCCGCTAATCGGACTGACTCGCGCTCGCCCCGACCAGCTCCGGCAAAGTATCACCGGCGTGCAGTTCGCGCACACCGCCGGCACGATAGAGCCAAGCCGATCCCACCACGACAGTCACCTGGCCGCCGTGCAGGCGCACCAGCGAGGTGTTGCCGATGCCGAGGATCAGGTCGTTCGGGTTGAATTTGTGATAATAGCGAATCTTGTTCGCGCGGCCCTTGAACTCCGCCTCCGCGGGCAGCGGATGGTGCGGATTGATCAGCGCAGGAAAAATGCCCAGCGATTGCCGCGTCGGGATTTCCGCCACGGGAAAATCATTGGTCGTGCCGATGAACGGCCCGGCGACGTTCGCCCCGGCGCTCGTGCCGAGGTAAGGCACGCCTGCCGCCACGCGTGCGCGGATCACCGACAACTGATCGAGTCGGTGAAGCGCCGCCAGCAGCACGAAGGTTTCCCCGCCGCCGACGAAGATGCCATCCGCAGTTTCGAGCATTTGCCGCTGGCCCGCCGCATCCCGGTGGTGCAGCGATTCCGCCTTCGCCCCGAGCAGATGTTCAAAGGCCTTCTGCAAACGTGCCTCCATACGCTCGAGATCGACGGGCGGCGTCGCATGCAGGACCAGCGCAATGTGACGGCACCCGGCGAAATGTTCGCGGAGCGCCGTCAGGTTGCTGTCGGCGAAATGATCGCCGTTCATCATGGTGCCGCCGCTGACCATGACCGAGGGCGTTGCCGCCGTGGCAAACGTCGCCGAGAGCAGCGCCGCGCACATCAGGGCCAATCGAGCTAGATGCAATTTCATGAGCAGGATGAGTTCGACTTTCAGGTGCTGCCGATCACGAGCACGGTTTTGAAGACGACCAGCACGATGGCGACCAAGCCGCAGCAGGCGAGAAAGCCGAGCACATCGTGACGATCCCACTTGGTGAATTCCCAATCAGTGTTCGGAAACAGCTTGCGGTGATCGAAGCGCGCCGGGTTCGCGTAACTCTTTTCGACCTCCTGCGCATCCAGTTCCAAGGTCTCCGCCACCGGCGTCTTCAGGCGCGCGTAGAAGCGCGCGACTCGCGCCGGGTCCGTGCGTCGGGTGAGCAGACTCACGACCACGATCAGGACGATCGGGAACATGCCGTCGACGAAGTATCGCGTCGCGCTGAGTTGCGCGGGGGTGAAGCCGGCCACATCAAAACCGAGCAGATGCACGAGATAAATCTCCGTGCGGAACAGCCCGCGCCCTCGCCGCGGAGAATTCGGGTTCGACGGATCGACCGGAGCCACACCTTCCTCGAAGAACACCGACACCGACTCCACACGTCGTTGCTTCGTGAGCGCTTCGCCGATCGCGGACGCCCGGCCGGCGGCCACGTCTTCCTTGGTCGCCACCGACTCCACCGCCACGACCCGCTCGCGGGTCATCAGGGTGAGTTCATCCGATTGCGCCAGCGACGGCGTCGCCGATACCACCCACGGAATGAGCGCCACAAACGCCACCGTCGCGAGCACCTGGACCAGCACCGCGATCTGCGTCACTCGCCGCCAGAGAAAAATGAAGGTGACCGGCACGCCCCAAATGACGAGGAGCACGATGGCAAACTTCAGCAGCGCGACGACGCTGTTGAGGTAGAGACCAACGGCCACACCGGCCGCGAGGACGATCGGCACCGTGGCTCGCGCCACCACCATGTAGTGCCGCTCCGATTTTCCCGGCAACAGCGGCTCGTAGAGATTTTTCACCACGAGGCCCGAGAGCACGACCGATTGCGCGCCGAGCAAGGCCAGTTTGCCGCCGAGAATGCCGATGATCATGACGCCGATCATGCCGATCGGCAACAGCTCGCGCGTCAGCAGGCCCCAAACCTGATCCGGGTCCGAGAGATTCAGGCCGAAGAGCGCGACCGCGATCAGCCCGCAATACGCCCACGAGATCGTGACAAAGCGCTTGCTGAAACCGCCCGTCACCGCGCCGAGGCGTGCGGCCATTTCGTTCTTCGCCGAACCCGCCACAGTCATGTTCGCCTGGGAGCCGACGATGCCGACGAACTGCACGAACAGCAGCGCCGCAATCGAATACCACGTATACTCCGACGCCGCGTCGCCGCCGAAGAGATTGAACATCGCGGCGGGCACTTTCTCGTGCAACGCCGAGAAGCCTCCCACCTTGATCAATCCGAATGGCAGCAGAATGAACGAGATCACAATCACCAACAGCGCCTGAATGGCGTCGACCATCGCCGACGCCTTGAGTCCGCCGAGCATCACGAACACTGCGACGAGCGCCGTGGATACGAGGTAGAATGTGACGGGGTGAAGGTAGGTGATGTAAGGCTGAAGCTCGCCACGATCGTAGTAACCCTTGAGCGTCGCGTAGCGGTTCTCCTTCTCCACTGGCAACGCGGCCGCCGTCGCGCGCTCCTTGCGTAGCTCCACGAATTCATAGTAACCGTCGACCCGCGTCTTTTCTTCCACCGTGTAGATGGCGGACTCCTTCGCCATGAGCGGCTGCAGCGTCTTCAAAGCCACCACGTTGCCGCCCGCGATGCTGACGATGGCCATGAGGAGCGTGGTGACCGCATAAATCGTCGCGAGGAAGCGGCCGCCAAAGCGGTCATGAAACAGGTCGGCCATCGTCGTGAGCCGCACGCGCCGAAACCACACCGTGCTGAACCAGTAATACGGTGTCAGAAACAACGTGATCAGCGCAATCCATGCGCCGCCCGCGCCCTGCCGATAAACCGAACTCGAGGTCGTCGTGGCCTGCCCCGGATCGGTCATCGTGCCGAAATTGAGGAAGAACTGGAACCACTTGCCGAGCGAACGTCCGCCGAGGAAGAAATCCCCCTGCCCCTTGACCCCGTGCGAGAGCATCTTGCCGACGCCGAGGATGACGATGATGTAGATGACGACGACGAGCGCGTCGAGCCAGTGAAGTCCGAGCAGGTGCATGGGTGCGTTGGGGTGATTAAGGAGCGCGCGGTGCGAACGGCCAGTAGCCGATCGCGCGCATGCGGGGTTCTAGACCGAAATCGGTGAAAAGCTTCTGCGTCGCTTCGGGACTGCGCCGCGCGGGCTTCAGCTCCGCATCGGCGACGAGCGCGAGTAACACGCTGGCAATCGTCCGCGTCGAATCGACTACGATCGCTTCGGGCAACTTGTCGATCGTATCGGCCACGTCGTGATAGTAGCGCACGGACTCACGCGGGATCGGCCCGTGGAACGTGAGGGTGCGCACGCCCGCGAGCTGATACGAGGTGTGATCGCTGCCGAACCAGTTCACGTTCTGCACGCCTTGGGGCAACGGCCGCGGCAGCGTCGCGTGCCAGCGTTCGAGCGCGGTCACAAGTTCGGCGTCGCCAAGCGCGTTGACGGCAACCGGCACGCCAACCATATCGAGATTGATCATGGCCACGACCGGCGCATCGCCCAGCTGACTCGCGGCATGTCGCGAGCCCCAAAGTCCCTGCTCCTCGCCGTTGAACCAGACGAGTTCCACTGTGCGCGCGAGTTCACGGCCGCGCAAAGCGCGCGCCAAGCCGTAGAGCTGCGCGACGCCGAGACCGTTATCGAGCGCGCCCTGGCCAAGATCCCAGCTGTCGAAATGCGCTCCGACGATCACGCACTCCGGCGAGCGGCCCGGAAACACCATATGCAGATTGGCGGTCGTCATCTCTCGCGACTGCGAGGTCGTCGCGATGCGCACGCGCACCGACTGACCGCGCGCGAGCAGCCGCTGGAGCGATTGGCCCTGCTCCTGCGCGAGCGAAAAGACCGGCATGGGCAGATTTTCGCCCACGAAGCTGCCCGTGCGCGCGAGCAGTTGCGCCCCACCCTCGCGATTGATGAAAAGCACCGCTCTCAGCTGGAGCTCCGCCGCACGCTGGGCGACTTGGCGTGTGGACAGCAACGTCGACGGACTCAGTAGACCAACTTTGCCGGAGACGTCTCCAAGCTTCCGCTCCGGTTCGAGGCCGCCCAAATCGACGACCTCGGCTTCGAACGCCGGCGTCGGCGGCGTGTAGGACAACGCCGCAACGCGCAACGGTCGGGCATACGGCGCCAGCAGCTCGACAGTGTCGGTCCCGCGTTGCCAACCGGGAAAGCGAAACTCTTCGAACCGCGGTTCCAGTCCCAGCGCCCGCAACTCCGTCGCCACACGTTCCAGTGCGGCGCGATTCGCCGCGCTGCCGGTGAGACGTCCGCCGAAATCGTCGCAAAGCCGCGTGAGGAACGCGTGCGCCTCGCGCGCGGCGTCGGCGACTTCTTCGGCCTGCGTGCGCAACGGGGCGAGAAACGTGAAGGCCAACAGGAGAATGGAGATCGGTTTTAGCATTCGTGAATCCAGACAGACATTTCGCCTTCGCCGCGGTTGGCCCAGAGCGCGTAAGGCACCGCGGTCAACTTCGTCGGCTCCGTCGTCGGGGACGCCGTGGAGTAGAGCGCAGTGTTGGCCGCGATCAGCCGGCGGGCCTCGGCTTCGAGCACGACGGCGCCGCCGAGCCGCGCGGGATCGAAACGCGTCGTGATCTCTGCGTCCTGTGGCAAAAGGAGTTCGTCGAGCCGTGCGCCGTTGTCGACTTGCTCGAGGCAGTAAACCAGCGGACCGCGCTGCAGCGCGACGCGGCCACGATCGTGACGCACGTGCGGATGGGCGCGCACGCGTAGAACGGGCATCAGAAACTCGAGTTGAACCACACTGTCTGCCTCCCACTCGCGCTCGAGCGCGAGGTAGCCATCCTTCACGCCGCGCGCGAGGTCGATCGGCTCGCCATCGCACGTGACACTCGCCCCAGCGCACCAGCCGGGAATGCGCAACCAGAGCGTGAACCGCACGGGACGCTGCACCTTGACGCGAACGATGATCTGCCCGTCCCACGGATAATCCGTCTCCACGTCGACCCGCACCGGCACGCCACCGATGTTCACGCGCGTCTCACTCGCCGCGTAGAGGTGCAACGCGAGACCGTCGGGGAAGAGCGAGTGCGAGTAGTAGGCCAGCGACGCGAGCGTGCGCGCGATGTTCGGCGGACAGCATGCGCAACCGAACCACGGCACTCGCTGCGTTTTGATGTGGTGGTGATCGTAACGACGCCGCGCCTCGGCGGGGCGAACTTCGAGCGGGTTGACGTAGAAGAACGTTTTTCCGTCGAGCGCCATGCCCGCGAGCACGTTGTTGTAGAGCGTGCGCTCCATCACGTCCGCGTAGGCGCCACGAAGTTCGAGTTCGAGCATGCGCCGGGAAAAGAACACGAGCCCGATGCCCGCGCAGCTTTCGGCATAGGCGCGATCGTTCGGCAGGTCGTAGGGCTCGGAGAATTTTTCGCCCATCCATTCCGAGCCGATGCCGCCGGTGACGTAGAGGTGGCGCTGATGAATCTCGTCCCACAGCTGCCGGCACGCTTGCGCGAGCTCTGCGTCGGGCAATTCGCGCGCGAGATCCGCCATCGCCGAATAGAGATACATCGCGCGCACCGAGTGCCCCACAGGCTCGCGTTGCTCGCGCACGGGACGGTGCGCCTGCAGGTAGGCCCAACGATCGTGGTGAAAGTAAACCGGGAGCTTCCTGATGCCGAGGCGCTCGATCTCCGCCTCGTAATAAATCGGCGACTGCCCGCGCTGATTGACAAACCACGCCGCACGCCGCGCGTAACGCGCTTCGCCGGTCGCGCGGGCGAGTTTGATCAGCGCGAGTTCGACTTCCTCGTGGCCGCAGTAGCCGGGGATTTGTCCCGGCGCGTCGCCGAAGGTCCGATCGATCAGATCGGCGAGTTTGCAGACGATGGCGAGCAACGTGCGCTTGCCGGTCGCCTGAAAGTGCGCGACGCCCGCCTCGATGAAATGGCCCGCGATGTAGAGCTCGTGATACTCGTGGAGATTGGCCCAGCGCTTCCCCGGCTCGACGAGCTGGATGTAGGTGTCGAGATAGCCATCAGGCAGCTGCGCCCGGGCAATGGTCGCAATCAACCGGTCGAGCTCGGCCTCGAGCGCGGCGTCGGGATGCGTCGCGAGGCGGAAGGACGCCGCCTCGATCCACTTCGCGAGATCCGAATCCTGGAACCAGAGACCGTAGAATTCGCCGCGCTTCTCACCCGCGGCGACTTGGAAGTTGTGAATCGTGCCGCTGCGCTCCGCGCCGGGGATGCGATCATTGAGCGCTTCCCATTGGTAGGGAATCACGACGTCACGCACGAGCTGCGCACGGTCCGCGAGGAAGCCGCGGCGAAAGCTCACCTGCGGAAGTGAGACGGCGGTCGGTAGCGCCATGAGCGTTCAGCGTTCCCGCACGCGATCGGTGATCGTGAGCGTGTTGAAATCCAACACGCGCTCGAGCGGACCGTGCGTCAGCGTCAGACGACGCGAGCCCTTCTCCGCGTTGAGATAGGGGCCCTCGAAGAGCTTCCAACGCGTGTAGTCGACCGGCTGGCCGTCCAGCTGTGGCACCTGCCCGTAGGCGCAGTGCATCGTCGCTCCACGCAGCGAGCGGAAGTGCACCGTCGGCACTGGTTCGAGCGAGAATTGCAGGGGAAGCGCGCGGACCGCGGTCTTGAACGCATCGAAACTCGGGAACTCGCGCACGCTCGCCGCCTGCACGATCGTGCCGTTCTTCAGGTGCGGGCTCACGAGGCGGCGATCACCCGTCGCGACGCGCTCCTCGGACCAGCCCGACTTGAACTTCGTCAACGGCTCCCACGTATACGGGGCGAGGGGCCGGTAAGCGAGGTAGGTGTCGCCGCCACGCGCGAAGATCCAGCCGGAGGCATCTTCGGACACGTTGACGAGGTCCTTGGAGAAAAACCCGTTGATGTGCGGGAAGCGCGTGCCCGGCGGAATGTCGTAGAGTGCGATGACGGTATCGAGGTGCTGAAACACCTGCTCGAAGCGCGATCCGCCGAGGAGCTTGTCGGGCAGATCGTAGGAGGGCTTTCCCTCTTTCGCGACGCCCTTGATCATCTGATCGGGCAATTCGGTGAAATAAGTCTGCATGTCGAAGCCCGAGGAGATCGGGTGCACCGAGAACATCGTGTTGTGCACGCCGCGCGGATCAGGCACGGCCCAGGTCACGTCCCAGACGTGCGTCTGAATCGGATCGGCCATGCCGCCTTGGTAGGAGCCGACCGCGTAATCCTGCCGCACATACTGCGTGCGATAGACCGGCATCATGGACACCTCGCTGTTGCGCCAGCGCCGACGCGAGCGCTTCAAGGCGAGTTGCAGGTAATCCTCGTTGCGATCGACGCCGATGCGATAGATCACCTCGGGCAATTCGTAGGTCGGCGCAACCGTGGCAAAATACGCACCCCAGCCACCGTAGCTCGCGGTCGGCGCGGTGTTGCCGAGCATCATCCAGCTGAAGAAGGACGAGAGCGCGTTCCAGCGCTCGATGACCGACGTGTCGTCGGTGCGGGCATTGGCGCCACTCATCACGCCGTTCAGCGTGCTGACGAAGTAGTCGGCAAACAACCAGTCGAGCATCATGCGCCCGCGCTGGCGCATCGCCGGATCGTGGGACCAGGCGGCGAGCATCCCGAGCGGAATCGCATACTCGCCGATGTAGTGCGAACAGTGGAACTCGCCCTGCCCGACCGTCGTGGCGAGATCCATCCAGTGGATGAGATACTCGCGCGCCTCCGCGAGGTTTTCAGCGGAGCTCTTGCCCGAATACCATGATTCCGCCGGCTCATCCGGATAGAGTTCCGCCATCAGATAAAGCGAAACGTAATACATCGCCCAGTGGTTCTCCGTGTCACCGCGCAGCTGCATCGTCGTGCGCCAGGCATCGCGAATCGAACGCCGCGCCTCCGGTGAGAGCTGATCGCGCCCGAGGTAAGCAATGCACGTCGTGGGAAACATCCAGAACGGGCCGCTGCCCGGATCTTTCATCGCCGCGATCACACTCTGCGAACACCACTCGGGGTCCTGGCGCAGCGCCAGTTTCGCCGCGACCGCCGCGAGGTCTCCGGACGGGCCATCCGCCGTTTTGACCAAACCGGCGCGCCAGTGAAGAACCTCGGCGACGCGCGCATCGTAGGCGGCGCGGCGCTGGTCGGCGCCTTGCACGACGGCCGTCGACGGCATCGGTCCCGCTGCCGAAGGTTGCGCGATGGCGGTGCCGGCAGCGGCGAGCGTGAGGACAGAAAGAAGAGAGCGTAGGGGGAAATTCATGGCAGGCGTGAGTCAGCGTCAGCGTTGGAGGCGCGGCAGGAAAACGAAGTTGTAGACGGTGGATCCCTCCAAACCGTCCTTGCGCCAAGTGCGACCGAAGTCGTCGGACACATAGATCGCATCGCGATACACGGCCGCGTGCAGCCGGCCGTTGTCGGGATCGATGCCGACGCGGAAAACACAATGTTCATCGGGCAAGCCGGCATTACGCTCGGTCCACGTCGCGCCGCCGTCCTCCGTCGTGTAGACGCCATAGCTCCAGCTCGACACGGCGAAGTGGCCGGCACGCGTCGCGTCGAACGCCACGTTGTAGAGCGCCTCCGCCGACGGCACGCCGGCGAGGCGATTCCAGGTCAGTCCACCGTCGCGCGAGAGGATCACGCCGTCAGCCTGCGTGCTCGCGAGCCAGAGCGCGGGATCGAGCGGCGACTGGCGCAGATCGGTGATGGTGTAACGCGTCGCGAACACGCGGCGCCAGTTGCCACCGGCGTCATCGGTCACGTAGATACCCGACTCGCAACCAGCGAGCGCGCGGCCGGCGCGCGTGCGATCAACTTTGACGACCTGCGTATATTTGCCGCGTTCCGGCAAGCCGCGCTCGGCGCGCGGCCAGGTGCGACCGCCATCGCGGGAGATGGCAATGCCGTCCGGCAACGCGAGGTAGACGTGATCGGGCGCATTCGGATCGACGAAGATGTCCTTCGGTTCGGTCATGTCCCAGCTCGTCGCGATACGCCAGGTGGCGCCGCCGTCGCGTGAGGCCAGACAGCCGTTCAGCGTCGCGGCATACATCACGCGATGGTCGCGCGGGTCGATGGCGAGACTGAAGAAGCCCGGGAAATTCGGGCCAAAATGCCGATACGTGCCGCCGTCATCGCGACGATAGAGTCCGCTGAGCGTCACCAGCTTCGAGCCGATCACGTAATTTTTGTTGATGCTCGCGCAGAGGTAGAGGTCGTGTGCGACCGGCGCGGCCACCGCGGAAAGCCCCGCGCACAGCGCGAGCAGAGGAAGGATGCGACGAATCATGGGGTAAAGTTGCAATGAGGTTCAGGCACGGGTGAGTCGCGCAAGCGACGAGGCAACGCGCTCGGTCTGTTCGAGCGTGTTGAAAACGTGCAGCGACACGCGCACGGCATCGAGGCCGGCCTCGGTGACGGGACGGCAGCGCAGGCGCTCCGTCTCCATGAGCTGGCCGAAAACCTTCCCGGCCTCCATCCCGTCCACCTGGAACGTCACCATCGCCGCGCGCAGCGACGCATCGGTCGGAGTGAGAACTTTCACGCGCGGGATGCCGGCGAGCGCCGCCATCAGATGCTCGACCAGCGCGCGATCATGGGCCGCGATGCGCTCGCGCCCGATGGTCGATTGGAATTTCGTCGCCTCCGCGAGCGCCACGACGGATGCCGCGTTGCGCGTGCCGTATTCGTGACGTCGGGCTCCTTGCGTGTAGACGAGCTGCCCGCACAAATCGAAGTCGTCGCTCGAGTAAGCACCGACGTGCATCGGGGCGACGTCGTTGATGCGCTCGCCGCGAATGTAGAGCACGCCCGTCTCGCGCGGCGCGCCCAGCCACTTGTGTCCGCTCGTCGCATAGGAGTCGCAGCCGAGCGCAGCGAGATCGACGGGGATCATACCAGCCGATTGTGCGCCGTCGACGTGAAGCCAGAGCCCCTTCTCCCGCGCGAGGGCGGCGAGTTCACGCACGGGCATCACGATGCCAGTCGGCGCGGTCACGTGACTGACCTGCACGACGCGCGTGCGCGGCGTCACGAGCGCGGCGATGCGTTCGAGATTGCCCGCGGCCGAGGCCGCGTCCGGCTCGAAAGTGCGCACCACGATGCCAGCCTGACGCGCGCGATTGAGCCACGGCAGCGATCCGCCGGGATGCGCGTGCGATTCAAAGATGACTTCGTCGCCGGATTTCAGTGCGAGTCCGGCGGCGATGACGGAATTGCCCTCCGTGGCATTGCGCGTGAAACAGATTTCCTCCGGCTTCGCGCCGAGAAACTGCGCCACAACGCCGCGCGCTTCCTCGAAGAAAAAATGCCCCGTCTCGACGCGGTGCTGCAGAATGCGAGAAGTGAGATCCAGGATGTCGAGCACCGGACGCGGCGACGGCCCGAGCCCGCCGCAGTTCAAATACACGAGGTCGCTCGCAGTCACGTATTGCGCGCGCACCGCCTGCCAGAACTCGGCGGAATCCACCGGCACGCGCGGCGGCCAGAGGACGGCGGTGTCGGCGTCCGCGCCGGCCGCACGCAACGGGTTCGCCGCGAGAACTCCTGCGCCCAGCCCGAGACTCCGGAGAAATTGCAGACGATCCATTTTCATTGGTCGGTGAAAGTCAGCACGTGATCGATTTCGAAGGCGCCGTCGGTGGGCAGCACGAGGTTGCGCTCAAACTGAAACGGGAAAGCGACAAGCGGATTGTGGCGACGAACGAACCAGTGCAGCGGCCGCGTCGCGTTGGCGAAGCGGATCGTCACGCGGCGCAGCGAACCGTCCTTTTGCCCACGCCACTCGAGCCAATCTGCGGCCGAGCCGTGGACCTGCGTTTCTCCCTCACGACCGCTGGAGGCAAAGAGCCCCACGCGGGCGTCGCCGTGATCGTCGAGCAACTCGCGGGCCCCGCGGAATTGCAGGCCCGTGTAATGCGAACCAGCGAGTTCTTGATCGGAGAAATAATTACCGCACGCCAGCGGATGACCGGAAACGTTGCTGAGTCGCGCCTGCCAGCGCAGCGACCACGAGTTTTCCGACAGGACGCTCACCGTCAGACGGCGCTCCTCATCGAGCAAGGTTCCGCCGCCGGCGGTCCACTCCACACGATGAGCGACCAACGCGGCGCCTCGCTCGAGCCACGCCACATGTCGCTGCGTGCCGTGATTCGATCGAAATTGGTAACCCTCTCCACGGCGATAAGTCGGACCGCCCCAAAAATTCCAGCCACTGAGATTGTTGATGGTAAAGCTCAGACCGTGGTGCCACGGGTGGTCGTTGGGCCGAAAATTCGTCAGCACCTCGCCGCGGAGCGAGCACACCGGATGGGCGTAAGGCCGCGGGGATTCCTCGGGCGGAGTGTCCGGCTCCGCGACGTAGCGCATCAGCAGCGTGCCGCTGGCCGTGCGCCACTCGACCGCGCGATCGTCGTCGATGATGATGCGAAGCTCGCTCATGGGAGATCGATGCTCGCGGTGAAATGACCACCGGCGCTCGCGAAACGCCGACCGCCGGGCAACTCGATGGCCACGGGCGTGGCCTCGGGCGAGTTGAGTTCGAAATGAAAACGTCGCCCGTCCACGCGCCAGGCAACCGCCACCGACCCGCGCGGCGTGCAAACCCGGCCGCTCGCGTGCGTGAGCCCGCACAGATGCGGCCGCACCGCGATTTCCGCAAAGCCCGGAGCGCGCGGCGTGATGCCGAGCACGCGCTCGAGAAATTCAATCACGGGATGCGCACTCCACGCGTGGCAGAGCGAGCGCCAGTAGCTGTTTTCCTCGACGAAGGTGTCGAGGCCCGCATCGACCATCTCGTGCCACTGACCAAGAAATTCCGGCATGCGGTCATAGGCGCCGCAGCTCTCGAGCGCCCGGAATCCCGTGTGCCACCAGAAAAACGAACCGGGCGCGAGCGCCGCGTCCGCGGGAAACCGCTGCATCAGACGCGCGCGCTCCCGTTCGCCGGCCGCGCCGCACACCACGGCCCAGGCGTTTCCATACTGACTGACCTCCGGCCCACCGGGTCGATCGAAATAGAGCCCGTCAGCCTCCGACCAGAAGCGCGCGTGCAGCGCCGCGCGCAAGCGTTGCGCCTGCGCACCGAGCATTTCCGCACGCTTGGCGTCGCCAGCGATTCGCTCCAGCTCCGCCGCTTCGTCGAGCGCGCGGATGTATTGCGCGGAGATGATGCACGTGGCGCCGGTGTCCGCACCGGGCACGACACCACGCGGCCACCACGGGCACCAGTCGGTGATGTTCCAGAAGGGCAACCGCTCGGGCAGACCGTCGGAGCCGGCGTGGCGTTTGAACCAATCGAGCACAGCGGCGACGCCCGGCAGCAATTCGCGCGCGGTGGCGAGATCGCCCGTGATCGCGGCGTAATCACGAATGTTCGTGATCCAGTGCAACGACCACGACGGAATCACCTGCACGAGCCGCGACGGATAGCGACTCTGCGTGAGACCTTCGGGAAGACGCGACCAATCGAAGTGCAGCAACGCCTGCCGGCTGAGCGCGTAGTTGCCGGTCGTGAGCATCGCGATCTTCGACGTGATCATCGTGTCACCCGCATACTGCATCTGCTCGTAATGCGGGCAGTCCTCGAACGTCTCGTGTGAGCACAGCCGCATCGTGTGCAGTCCCGCACGCCAGATGCGGTTGAGTCGTTCGTCGGAGCAATCGAACTGCGCCGCCACTTCGTAGGGATAGGCGGTGAAACGATGCCCGAGCGACTCCAGCCGCAACGGCTCGTCACCCGTGGTGATCTCCAACCCTACATACCGGAAAGCCCGCCAATGCAGCGGTTCGAAACACTCAGCCGGCGCACCCGCAGGTTCCCACACATCGCACCAGCCACTGACGGTGCCGCGTCGATCGAAGGTCCAGCCGGAGGATTCGTCGGCAAAATGCGAGGCGAGATTCGCCAGCGATTGAGGACGCCCCAGCAGGCGCGCGCCGGGCGTGGACCACGGCAAGCGCAGCGCTTCCGCATAGGTGAGCACGAGTTTCACGCCGCGCCCGCCCGCAGTCGCGATTGACGGATACGCGGTCGTCAATTTCCCGGTGTCGAGCACCACGCGAATCGTAGTGCGCGGCGGAATCGCAACGGTCCCTTTCCCTGCGACGATTTGCGTCCATTCCGTTCCGGCGGACGCACCGCCGGGCAGAAACACTTCGGCGAAGCGCGTCAGCGGTCCTTCTTCCAGCGACGGGATAAGGCGCGGCATCAGCCCATACGGACTCGTGGGATCGCGGCGGTTTTCGTAGCGCTCCGCTAAATAGAGAGTCGCGGCGTCGGCCCACGCGCGGTCATCAAAGTCCGCTTCGCACCAGCCCGTCGGGGCCAGCGAAGAGGCGCGATGTTCGAAATAGCCGTGATAACCTTCAAAACGTGTCCCGAGATTCTGAAAGCGGTGCGCACGATCGACGGCGACCTTCCAGCCCGGCGCGCCAGTGTCGAGGCGTTCGCCACCGCCAGCGCCGCCCACTTCGCCTTCGAGCAAAAAGCCGCCCGCATAAGTCATCACCGAGCACGGCGCGCCCAAATGCGCGGGCCGATGCGCCACGCGCGACATATCGAGCACGAGCGCCGCGAGGACATTGCGGCCCGGACGCAACAGACTGGTCAAATCGAAGGTGTCGTAGAAGTGATGGTTGACGTCGCCCTTCGCCGGACCGCGGCCGACGAGTTGGCCATTACAGTAGAAAAGAAAGCGGCTGTCCGCGGAGACATGCGTCACGAGCGGTCCGATCGCACCCGCCGACAATTCGAAGGTGCGCCGGAAATAGCGCACTTGATAATGCGACGGCGACGACGCTTCCGGGATCGGCGCGGCATGGGTGCCCTCAGGCGACCAGATCCAGGCCGCGCGGTGGACAAACGGAAGCGAACTCATGGGGAAACGTGGGGAGCTAAAGGGGTAAGCGCCGACCAGCGATGGCAGCGCCGGGGAGAGTCGACGCAAACTGAGCGGGCCAGAAGATTCTTTTCAACTCTCTTTTCATCTATTTTCATCGCATTCATGAAAACCACCCCACGCTCCCCTCGCCTCGTCATGTGCGCCTCGCTGTGGTCGATGGAGGGACAGCCCACGCCCAACCGGCCGTGGTCGCTGGCGACAAAGATGCGTCTAATCAAGGAGTCAGGTTTCGACGGCATCGCGGAAATGTTTCGACCGGAGTTCGCGCCCCACCTCCGAAAGCATCAGCTGGCGATTTGCGGTCGAATTTTTTCGCGCGACGGCAGCGACGTCGAAAAACTTCTGCGCATCGAAGCGGAAGGTGGGGCGACCTACGTGAACTGCCTGCTCGGCGAGCACGACACCACGCCGGCCGCCGCCGTGCGCCTGATCCGCAAAACGATCCGCATCGCACGCTCTCTCGAGCTGCACGCGCACATCGAAACGCACCGCGACTCATGCACCGAAACACCCGAAAAGCTCTCTGAGATCGCCGCTCGCTACCGTCGCGAAACCGGCGAGTTGATTCCGCTCACGTGGGACCACTCCCACCTTTGCGTGATGAAGCACATGTTGCCCGCCGATTACTCGCGCCGCCTGCTCGACCAACCGAAACTCATCCAGCACTCGCGCATGTTTCACTGCCGGCCATTCAACAGCCAGCACTGTCAGGTTCCCGTCACGAATGGCCGCGGAAAACTCACGCCGGAATTCGAGGACTACATCCGCTTCGCCGAGGATCTATTTACCGTCTGGCTGCAAGGCCCCCAGCCCCGCGGCGAACTGTGGGTCTGTCCCGAATTGGGCACCACCGTCGGCTACAATGTGAGCACCAATCCGCCGGTCTGGCCCGACACGGTGCGCTGCCGCACGGAGCTGCTCGGAGCATGGCGTCGCGCCCTTCGCCGCACCAACGTGCGCCGAGAAAGCGCTTGACCGTTTCAGGTTTTCTTTCATTCCGTTTCCTGAAAATTTCATTTCGGGCCACCCCACCCATGCTGATCACCGAAATTGCCCGCAAAGCGCGGGTTTCTCCCGCTACGGTTTCCCGTGCGATCAACCAGCCGCAGCTGGTGGCGACCGACAGCCTGGCCCGCATCCGCGCGGTAATGCAGGAGCACAATTACGTCCCCGCCCCGCTCAACCGCCGCCGCGGCCCCAAGGCCCGCCTGCCCGAACATCGCCGCATCGGCGTGTGGTTCGTCGGCGCAAAGGCCAACAATCCCAGTCTGAATTGGTTTCAGGATCAGTTGCTTCAGGTCCAATCCTCGGACCCGCGCTATCGCGTCGACCTGCGCGTGCTGTTCTCAAATGCGCCCGACGAATTGCCGCGCACACTCGCGAGCGAGGGCGTGGACGGCGTCATCGTTCAGGGCATGGAGCCCTCCGCGCAGTGCCTCGCTCAACTGCGTGAAATTCCGCACGTCTGGTTCATGACGCGTCGCTCCGCCTCGTATCCGGGCGACTACGTTGAACCGAACAACGAGGAGAACGGCCTGATGGCCGCGGACTACCTGAAAGCGCGCGGACACAAGACCGTCGCCGTGATTTCGACCGATCCGGAATACAGCGCGATCACCCGCCGCACCGACGCGTTCCTCGCGCGTGCTAAAGAAATCGGTCTGACCGCGCACACGATCCTGGGGCGCGCCAATCCCGGCGTCAGCTACCTCGAAGTTTCCCCGCTGCAGGCGGAGAGCGACATTCTGGTGAAACGCCTCGTAGCCGCGCCCGGCAAAGTCACCGGTCTCTATTTGCCCGTCGACCACTTCTGCGGCGCGTTCTTCCGCTCGCTGCGCGAGTCCGGCCGCAAACCAGACCGCGACGTCGAGACGATCCTCGGAAACTACAATCCGATGATCTATCACAACCTTGATCACTCGCCGGCAGTGATCGACATCAACCTCGGCACGCTTGTCCGCAAGGTGATCGATCATCTGCTCTGGCGCATCGAGAACCCTTCCGTCGCCGGTCGCATTGGTATCAGCGTTTCTCCGCGCCTTCGCACGCCCGCTACCGAAATTTTGCCCCTTTCCTGACCTCCTTTGAACCGGAATCCCGGTCCAAAACCCGGAAACTACAAACCATAGCATGAAACCAACCCCGCATACCCCTATTGATCGCGCGCGGTATTTGCTGAGTGTCGGTCTGGTGTCGTTGGTGACGGCCTCCGTCGCCTACGGCCAGCCCACTGACGCTGATAGCCTGCGCCGACTCCAAGAGGAAAACGCCGCGCTGCGCAAGCGCCTCGCTGAACTGGAAGGAGGACAGGCCAAGCCTGCCCCTGCCCCCACTCGCACTCAAGCACCAGCCTCCACCCCGGCGCCGACCGTGCCCGTCGTCGAAACCAATTCGGTCCGCGACGACGGCACTGTGACGCTGTCACCGTTCGTGGTGAAGAGCGACAAGGACTACGGCTACCTGAAGACCAACTCCGCCACCGCAACGCGAATCGACGCGCCGATCCAACAAATCCCCCTCGCCATCTCGGTGGTGAGCAATGAATTTGTTCAGGACGCCGGCATGCGCGACATTTCCGACATTTTGCGTTACGTCGGATCGTCGGCTGGCGATCCCAAAATGGGCCTTCGCCAACCCGGCAATAGCGCGACCCCCTCGGGCACGATGACGCTGCGCGGCTTCCCGATCAGCCAACGTCTGCGCAACGGCGTATTCCGCTATACCGGCTACAATCTCGACAATATTGATCGTGTCGAAATCATCAAGGGCCCGGCCGCCATCTTCTACGGCGTCGGCTATCCCGGTGGCGTAATCAACTACGTCACCAAGAAGCCTGTCTTCACGAAGCTGCCGACGACCATCACCTACGGCTACGGCGGTGAAGGTGACCACGTCGGCGATCAGCGCATGACGATGGACCACAATACGGTGCTCAACGAAAACACCGCGTTCCGCATCGTTGGCGCGTGGAACAACATGGGGGGAGACAAGAATTTTGAATACAACAAGGGCTTTTCCATCACGCCCTCGGTCAAATTCAAGCCCTTCAAGAATGAACGCCTCGTGATCACGGCGGAGTTCGAGCATGTCAATATGCGTCGCAACCAAGACGACTCCTCCTGGATCTACGACGAGCAATACTTCCTCGATTACAAGAATCCGTCGGCCTCCCTCCTGACGGCCGCTGGCATTACCCCGACCGATCCTGCCGCCCTCTCGAAATGGCAGACGCTCATGAATGCCAACTATGGCCGCACTTACGGCACTTGGATCAACTATAAGCGCATTGAGACGGGAAACCGCTTCTATCCGACTTACCAAAAAGCCGCCCGCGGTGCGTTCTATACGGACACGTCCGGCAATCGCGTGCACGACAAGGAATTCAATTACTACGGCCAAGGTTCATATACCTCTCAGCTGGTCAACACGCTGGAAGTCACCGTGGACGCGTCTCTGACCGATTGGATCGACGCGCGCTACACGATGACAAACAGCGACGCTCGATTCGAGTCCCTCAGCAACTCCGCCACTCCGGCCGCAAACGGCTACGAATTCTTTGCTGCCGGCCCGAGCCAACGCGGCGATTACCGCAAGACGATGAACCACCAGCTGGACGTTGTCGCCAAAAAGAAGCTGTTCGGCATCGAACATAAGGTGCTGTTCGGCGGTTTGCTCAGCATCTCCGACCAGAAATATACCGGCTTTGGTCCCTATCTCTGGCTTAACATCCCGGGCGCCGCGGAATACAATCCGAATCTGCCCGCGAACGGCACGACGAATATCCCGCCGTGGTTGAACAACTACTCGTGGGGCCTGGCGTTCCAGACCCTCACGGACCGCAACGGAAATAAGTTGAACGCGTTCGACCTCTTCGCCCGCTACGACCCGGCCATCCACCCCTCGCCCGACGTCAGCCGCATCACGCGACCGGACCGCAGCATTGTGGACGCTGGCAAGCCCAAGAGCGAAGAACAATACATCAACTATCAAGCCGACCTGCTGGATAATCGCCTCCATCTGATGGGCGGTTACCGCTGGACCAAGCAAGACTCGAACGGCGGTCAGCGCGCCAGCTCCAACCCGCCGTGGATCAACGGCGCGGCCAATCTCTTCGAGGTGATTGATCCGAGCGAATGGGATGCCTATGGCATCGGCGTGAACTCCGGCTTCAACCCCTGGGTGCGAAATGCGGATGGTTCCTACCAACCCGCCAAGCCGCTTCCCACCACCCAGCAGTTGGGTTCCTACTATCAGGGCACGTTCTCGGTTAACAAGGGCGAGTCCTACATGGTCGGCGCCGCTTTCGACCTCCGGCCCGATGTCACCCTCTACGTTTCGCGCAGCCAATCGTTCCGCCCCACCAGCGGCTCCGGCGGTATCTATACTGTCGACGGCCTCCGTGCGCGCGCCCAACTGCTTGGGCTCGATCCCGACAAGGAGCTCGCCCGCATTCGTGCCGAAGGCGTCGATACCATCTTCGGTAACGAAAAGGGTCTGAACACGGAGTTTGGCGTCAAAACCTCTCTGTGGAACAACAAGCTCGTGACGACCGTCTCGGTGTTCCAACTCGATCGCACCGGCGAAGTGCTCGACGATACTCCGCGCCAGCAGGCTGAGATCCTCAATTATTCGGGTCCCAACAAGACCGGCGTCTACTCCACGGGCAATTATATCAACCCCGTCACCGGACAGACCACGTCCGGCGTGCGCTGGTATTCGAACGGAACCAAGCGTCGCGTCGAGGGCGCCGAATTCGAGGCGATCTGGACGCCGCTCCGGAACTTCCAAATGGTCGCGAGCGGCTCGTGGCTTTGGAAGGCCAAGACCTTGTTGAACACCGCGCTTGATCCCACCGCCACGACCAACGCGGCGGCCGACGCGCGCTACTACAACTATGAGTTCCGCATGCCTGGCGTGTCGGAATACCGTTTCAACATGTTCAGCAAATACACGTTCTCGAACGGTGGCCCGATCGGTGGGCTGGCGGTGGCACTCGGTGCTCGTTACGCCTCGGAAATCAACATCGCCAACACCAACGAATACGACTCCAAGCTCGGCGGCCTCACCGCCGGTGACTATGTGGTGTTCGACGGCAATCTCTCCTATCCGTGGGAGCTCGGTGGGTATCGCATCACCACCAACCTCAACGTCACCAACCTCACCAACAAGGACTATTCCGAAGGTGGCGGTGGCTTTGGCAACGCGGCCTCCGGCGTCGGCTTCAGCTTCTCTCCGCCGCGCGCTTGGATGCTGACCAATACCATCAGCTTCTAGCACTCGGTGTAGTGTAGCTCATCTCGTATTCCGAAGGGCGGAGGCAAACCTGCCTCCGCCCTTTTTTTAAGCGGCCTTCGTTTTCCATGATTACCTACCCGCGCATCTTCGCCTTCCTTTCACTGTTCCTCGCCGCCTCCGCTCTGGCGTCCCCGCTTGCCGGCACCTGGGCCATCGACCTCGCCCGCAGCACCGAGCTGAGTCCATGGAAATCCTACGATCTCACGATCAGCTTCAACGGCGACACCGTCACCTTCGAACGCCGGCTCGCTTGGGGCCGCCGTGAATTCCGCGACCGCCTCGTCCTCGATCTGACGAAGCCCGAAACCGTCGCCCCCGTCGAAATGTGGCCGGAAAACCGCCACCTCGGCGCTTACATCGCCGACGACCACGTCAAACGCGTCCGCGCTTCGTGGCTCGACGGCCAGCGCATCCTGCGCCTCTCGACCGACCTCACCCTTTCCACTCAGCAGGGCGATCGCGCCGTCAACATTCTCAGCGATTACAAGGTCTCCGCCAACGGCGCTCAGCTCACGCTCACCGAGCTGCGCAGCACCCGCAATCGCCCCGTCGTCTACGTCTTCCACCGCGTGCCCGCTACCCCATGACGCGCCTGCTTTCCGCTCTCCTCTCCTCGCTGCTTCTCGCCACCGCGCTCACCGCCGCTCCGCGCGAACCGCGCAAAGTCGACCGCGCGCCCGCGACCGCGACGCTCATCCCTCTCTCCGAAAACTGGCGGCTCGACGGCGACGTCCCCGTTCACGCGCTGCTCATTTCGCTGCAAGGTCTCGCCAACCGCGACGAGCCGCGCCTCTACCTCGAATATCCGAAGAACTGGCAGTGGGAAATCGTCCACCCGCTCCGCGATTTCCTCTCCGCCCGCCACGGCGTGAAATGGGAGCGCCTCGCCACGGACGACGCTGACGCCGCGCTCGCTCGCTTCGCGCGTCACGCGAAAGGCGTCGTCGTGTGGGACAAAGCAGTCCGCTCGTCGCTCACCGTAGCCTTCACCATCGCCGGCGTGGAGGACCTCGTCGTCGTCAACGAGGACCTGCTCCCGCTCGCGCAAAAACACGGCCTCGCGATCCACACCGACCTGCGCGGCCAGTTCCGCGCTCAGACCGACGCGCAAATCTACCGCTGGGCCTACGATCGCTATTTCGAGCGCTGCTCGCGCGATTACTACGTCGTGCTCGGCGGCCACGCCGGTGCCGAGATGCAGCCCGGCATCGCCGACTTCGGCGTGCAGCAGCGCGCGTTCTTCAGCGACCTCTCCGCCAACCCGAAACACCCCGAGGAGCTCGCGCTCCTCAAAACGATCCTCTCGCGCCAGAATTCCGCGAGCGTCGTCCTCGGCTGGCATTCCTACGCGAAAGACACCGAGGGCCAGCACACCACGCTCGTCGGCAACTACGGCCTCATCATGGAAGGCCTCCACAACCTGCCGAACGTCTCGTTCACCTCGCAAATCCCGCTCACGCCCGACTTCAAGTTCACCAACAACCACAACGTCGCGCGCGACGCGAAGCTCACCGCGGAGAAAAAAGTCTACGTCTGCGCCGTCGCCACCGACTCGATGGGCATCGGCACGTGGACGAAACCCGGCCGCGGCCAGATTCCCTACACGTGGCAGGTGCTGATGAACTGGGTGTGGATGAACCCGCCCGTGCTCCAATATTTCTACGAGAACAAGACGCCCAACGACTACTTCATCGGCGGCCTCTCCGGTCCCGGCTACATGTATCCGAAGGCGATTCCCGCCGACAAATTTCCCGGCCTGATGGCCTTCGGCCGCGACCTCATGCAGCGCCTCGATCTGCGCGTGCTCGAGATCATGGACTACTCCGAAGGCAACCGCCACGTCGGCAACACCGACCTCCCGCGCGAACTCGTCGATCGCTACTACCAAGCGTATCCGGACGTGCTCGGCTTCATCAACGGCTACGGTAGCGCGCGCACCTTCGATCTCCGCGAGGGCAAGCCTTTCCTCAGTTACGACTACTACCTCGACGTCAACCGCACCATCGACGAAGCCGCCGCCGACCTGGAGGAGCTCATCCAGCTCAACCCCGCGCGCCCTTACTTCCTCCTCATGCACGTGCGCGAGAGCAACACGATCGAGAAAGTCGCCACGATCTTCTCGCGCCTCAGTGAACCGGTCGAAGTGGTCCCGCTCGACGTCTTCCTGAAACTCGCCGCCAGCGAGCCGACGTTCCGCCGCCACTTCAAGCAGCCCACCGATCCCGTGGATCGCAACCCATGAACCGCGCGCCGCTCCATTCCTCGGTGGAAATGCGCGCCGGCCGCCCGACGCTCGTGCTCAACGGCCAACCGCACGCGCCGCTCATTTACGCCCTCTCTGACTGCCCTGGCGCCCGCTGGACATGGGAGGAAGTCCCCGCGCGCAACATCCGTCTCTTCGCCGAGCACGGCGTCCGCCTCTTCCAGTGCGACCTCTGGCTCGACCAGATGCTCGACGCCGCTGGCCGCCTCGACCTCACGCTCGCGCGCCGACAGGTCGCGGGCATCACCTCGCAATGCGCCGACGCCGCGGTAATGTTCCGCCTCCACGTCAACCCGCCGAAAGCGTGGTGCGAGGAACACCCCGACGAATGCGTCGGCTACGCCGACATCGCCGCGCAACCCGATCGCCTCTGGGGCCTCCAGCGCCCGCTCGGCACCGACGGCGGCAACCCGCTCCGCGCCAGCTTCGCGTCCACGCTCTGGCTCGATTGGGCGCGCGCGCACCTTGCGACCTTCTGCCACGAACTCGCCCAAACGCCCGAAGGTAACTCAGTCTTCGCCATCCAGCTTGCCAACGGCCTCTACGGCGAGTGGCACCAGTTCGGTTTTCTCCATCACGATCCCGACACCGGCGTCGCCGCTACACGCTCCTACCGCGCCTGGCTCCGCGCGAAATACCGTGACGACTCCGGCCTCGCTCGTGCGTGGCATCGTCCAGACGCCACGATCGACGCCGTGCAGCCTCCCGGCACGCCCGAACGCGAACGCGCCAGCCTCGGCGTGCTGCGCGACCCGCAAACGCAGCAAGGCCTCATCGACTACTTCCGCTGGCTGCACGAGACGATGGCCGACGCGCTCCTCACGCTCGCCGGCGACGTGAAACGCCACTGGCCGCGCCCGATCGTCACCGCCGCATTTCAGGGCTATTTCTACGGCCAGTTCGCGCGCAACGCCGCCGGCAGCCATCTCGCGCACGACAAGGTCCTCGCCTCGCCGCACCTCGATTGCCTCTGCTCGCCCGCTTCCTACACCGACGGCGTCCGCGCGTTCGGCGGCTCCGGCCACGGCCGCGGCATCATGGGCGCCGTGCGTCGCGCCGGGAAACTCTGGCTCGACGAGAACGACCACGGCACCTTCCTCGTCGGCTGCCCGTGGGACCGCCAGTTTCACACCACCCTCGAGGACGACATCGCCTGCATCCGTCGCAACGCTCTGCAACCTGTCCTGCGCGGCGGCGGCCAATGGTGGTATGACTTCGGCATGATCGCCGGCACGCCGTCGTTCGCCTCCCACGGCAACGTCGGCTGGTGGGACCACCCGCGCCTCATCGCGGAAATTCGCGCCGTTCACCAACTCGCGCAAAGCCGCCACACGCGCCCCTACCGCCGGCACACGGACACGCTCGTCATCCACGATCCGTGGTCGTTCTGCCACACGGTCGCGCGCCGCTGGTCACTCGAAGGTTTCAAATTTGGCGATCAGCCGCCGCCCGGCCCGAATCCTTTTTCGGGCAAGAGCATGGACGGACTGCTCGAAGGACTCTTCCGCTCCGGCCTCGTGTTCGACGAAGCGCTCATCGGTGAACTCGGCACGCTCGACCTCTCGCCGTATCGCCTCGTGTTCTTCGGCTCGACGCCGATCCTCGACCCCACCGCGCGCGACCAGATCGCGAAGCGCCTCGCGTGCGACGGCCGCCACGTCGTGCTCACCGGCTTCACCGGCTGGGGCGACGGCGAACGCGTCGATCCCGCACTCGCTACGCAACTCAGCGGCATCCCGACCGCGCTCACCTCGCTCGCGCATCCGCTCTCGCGGCTCGCACTCGACGGCGCGGCCGAAGAGCAGCAACTCGAACCGCCGAAAGACGCGCCGTGCTTCACCGCACCGGACTCGCACGTCGTCGGCCGCTGGAGCGACGGATCCATCAGCGCCGCGCGTCGCGACGACGCCGCCGCGACGTGGTGGAATTTCGCCGTGTGTCCCGTCAGCCCGGCTGTGCTGCGCGCACTCGGCCGCCTCGCCGGCTGTCACATTGTCAACGAGCACAACGACGCCACCTCCGTCGGCGACGGGCTGTTGATGATCCACACCCTCGACGGCGGCCCACGTCGCCTGCGCCTGCCGGGCGGCGCGGAAATCGCGCTCACGCTCGCACCGCGCAGCACCACCGTCCTCGATGCCGACACCGGCGCCGTTCTCCTCGCCTAAATTTCGCCGCAAGTCGACAGCCTCCTTCCAACCGTTTTCATGTTAGCCTCGCTCGCTTTTTTTCGCCGCCTGACCTGCGCTGTTACGCTGGTCAGTGCGGTTTCCATCCTCGCCGCTGCGGAGCCACGACGCCCATTCGGCATCGCGGATTACGACGGCTGGCGCTCGATCGAGGGAGAAACGCTCTCCCGCGACGGTCGCTGGCTCGCCTACTCGTTCATGCCGCTCGAAGGCGACGGCGACTTGATCCTGCGTGAACTCGCCACCGGGCGCGAATTGCGTTTTTCCGTCGGCGCGCTGCCGCCGCCGCCGCTCACCGCCTCCGAGGAAAATCCCGAGCGCCCGAGCCCGCGCCGCGAAGTGACCATCGCACTTACGAGTGACGCGAGCTTCGCGATTGCCACCGCCTTCCCCGCGCAAGCCGACACGCTCGCCGCCAAGCGCGCCAAGAAAAAGGCCGATGAACTCCCCAAGGAAGGGCTCGTGATCGTCGACCTCGGCACTGGAACTGCCGTCCGCATCGCCGATGTTAAAAATTTCCAGGTCCCTGCGAAAGGCAGCGGCTGGCTCGCCTACCTGAAGGAGCCCTCCACCGAAAAGAAGGACGACGCGGCGAAACCGACCTCACCCAAGACGAAGGAGAAAAAATACGGGTCACAACTCGTCCTGCGCGACCTCGCCACGGGCACCGAACGCACATTCGCCGACGTGCTCGAATACTCCTTCGCGCGCGATGGCCGCGCGCTCGCCTTCACCGTCGCCTCCCGCGACGAGGCCAGGAACGGCGTCTACGTCGTTACTCCCGGTGACACGGGTGCTCCGCTGTCGCTCGTCTCCGGCCCAGGTCGCTATCAGAAATTCACGTGGGACCGCACCCAGTCGCAGGCCGCCTTCGTCACCGATCGCGCCGAGCACGACGCCAAGGTCCCGCGCTTCGCGCTCTGGAGTTGGGCGCGTGGCACCGCACCCGCTGCCGAGTTCGTCACCGCCGCCACGCCGGGCGTTCCCGCCGGCTGGACCGTGAGCGGCGACGCCGCCCCGGCGTTTTCCTTCGACGGCAAGAAGCTCTATGTGTCCACCGCGCCGGTTCGCCCAGAGCCCGACGAACGACTCGAGTCGTTGCTCGAGGAGGAAAAGGTCACTGCCGACCTGTGGCGCTGGAACGACGACTACATTCAGCCGCTTCAAAAAATCCGCGCCTTCAAGGATCGCACGCGCGCCTACCTGGGGGTGCTCGACCTCCAGACGCGCGCCTTTCGGCAGATCGCGGACCTGACGCTTCCCGCGATAGCCTTCTCCGACGACGGCCTGCGCGTGTTCGGCCTCGATGATCGCGCTTACCGGCGCCGTTTCGACTACGATGGATTGTTTCAGGACCTCTACGTCGTCGATACGAGCAGTGGCGTCCGCACCCGGATCGTCGCGGAGCTGGGCGAAAAGAATGCCCTGCGCTGGTCCCACACCGGCCGTTGGTTCGCCTACTACCACCAGCGCCAATGGTTCGTCGCCGATGCGCAAACCGGCGCGACGCGCTCGCTCACCGCGCAACTCCCCTTCGCCTTTCACGACGAAGACGGGGATCTGATCGAGGAACCGGGTGCCTACGGCATCGCCGGCTGGATGCAGGACGGCGAGTCGTTCCTCGTCTACGATCGCTTCGATGTCTGGCAACTCTTCGCCGACGGACGTCCCGCGCGCAACCTCACCGCCGGCGCCGGTCGCGCGGAGAAAATTCAATTCCGTCTCCAGAACATCCGGCCCAATGATCCGGATGATGCTCGTCGCGGCATCGATCCCACCGAGCCGCTGATCCTGCGCGCCGAAAGCGAAGCGACGCGCGCCACCGGTTTCTATCGCGCTGATTTCACCGCTACGACTGCCGCCGCACCGCAACGTCTTCTCTGGGGCGACAAAAATTACCGCTTCGCCGGTCGCGCCCGCGAGGCCGACACGCTGCTGCTCACCGCGTCGCGTTTCGACGAGTATCCCGATCTCGCGACGACCAACTCCGCCTTCGCCGCTCCGGTCAAAGTCACCGCCGGTGGCGCGCAGCTGGAGCGCTACCTTTGGGGACAATCCGAATTGCTCACCTATCGCAACGCCGACGGCCGCGAGCTGCGCGCCCTGCTCTGCAAGCCGGCCAATTTCGACCCAACGAAAAAATACCCGCTCATCGTCTATCTCTACGAGCGCCTCTCGCACACGCTGCACACGTTCACCACGCCCGTGCCGGCGACCTACCTCAACCCCGCCTACTACACCAGCAACGGCTACGTCGTGCTGATGCCCGATATCGTCTACACCGCCGGGCAGCCCGGCCAGAGTGCGTTGAAGTGCGTGCTGCCCGCCGTCGACGAGGTCGTCCGCCGCGGCTTCGTCAACGAGAACGCTATCGGCATCTCCGGCCACTCCTGGGGCGGTTACCAAATCGCCTACATGCTCACCCAGACCACGCGCTTCCGCGCCGCGGAGGCCGGTGCGGCCGTCGGCAACATGACCAGCGCTTACTCCGGCATCCGCTGGGGCTCCGGGCGCGCGCGCCAGTTCCAATACGAAAAAACCCAGAGCCGCATCGGCGCGCCCCTGGCCGCCGCCCCGCAGCTCTACTTGGATAACTCGCCCGTCTTCCACATCGACCGCGTCACGACGCCGCTGCTGCTGATCAACAACGACCAGGACGACGCCGTGCCGTTCGAGCAGGGCATCGAGCTGTTTCTCGCGCTGCGCCGCCACGGCAAGGAAGCCTATTTTTTCAACTACAACGGCGAGTTCCACGGCCTGCGCCGTCGCGCCGACCAGAAGGACTGGGTGCGCCGCATGCACCAATTCTTCGACCACTTCCTCAAAGGCGCACCCGCGCCCGCGTGGATGACCGACGGCATTCCCTACCTCGATCGCGAAGCCGAGAAACTCCGCTTCCGCGACACTCCCTGATTTTTCGCCATGATCGCACTCCGACGTTTCGTTCCGCTGTTCCTCCTGCTGTTCCCCTTGCTCGCCACCGCCGCCGAGCCCGCCGCGTTTGCCGGCCGCTGGCGCCTCGACCGCGCGCGTAGCACCGCACTCGATGGCTGGCACGAGTGGGATCTCGTGATCGCCGTCGACGGCTCACGCGTGTCGCTCGGACACGAGATGAAATGGGGCCGCACCAACTTCGCCGCCACGAACGTCGTCGACACGGCGCAAGCGGTCACGCTGCCGAAGTTCTTCCGCGTCGAGCAGCGCCACATGGCGCTCTACCCAGCCAAGGGCAAAGCCACGCCCGTTCGCGCCGCCTGGCTCGACGCCGGCCGCACCCTGCGCGTCGAAGCCGATACGCCGATCGAGATTTCCCAGGGCGAAACCATCATGCGGATCTATTCCGAATACCGCCTCATCGAAGGCGATCGCGAGCTTCAGTTGATCGAGCTGCACAGCAGCCGGCCACGCCCGCTCGTCTACACGTTCACCAAGGTCTCGGAGAAATAAGCCATGCGTCGCCTCTTTCTTTCCCTCGCACTCCTCATCACCGCCGCGTCCGCCTTCGCCGCCGACGCCGCCCGCAGCGCCTATGTCATGCGCTGGGACGGCGACTGGAAAGTCGCCGGCGCGCTGCCGGAAAAGGTCCTCCTGCTCTCGCTGCAGGGCCTCGCAAATCGCGCCGCCCCGCAACTCTACATCGTGCACCCGCGCGATTTTCAGTGGGAGATCACCGAGCCGCTTTTCGAATTCTACCAGCGCAAGCACGGCGTCCAATTCACCGAGATCAAAACCGCCGAGGAAGCACTCACGCGCTTCGCCAGCAGCGCGAAAGGCTACGTTGTCTGGGACCCGGCCGTCCCCGCCACGATGAACGTCGCCTTCACCATCGCGGGGCTCGACGACGTCCTCGTCGTCACCGCGCCGCAGATCGCCCTCGTCGAAAAATTCGGCCTCAAGAAACATGATGATCTGCGCGGCCGCTACGACAGCCAGACCGAAGCCCAGATCTACACCGACGCCGTGCAACGCTACTGGTCGCGCTGCACGCACGACGCGATCATGCTCATGGGTGGCCACCGCGGCACCGTGCGCCAGCCCGCCGTCGCCGACTGGGGCGTGCGGCAGCGGATGTTCTTCCACGATCTCTCCGCCAACCCGGCGCACCCCGAAGAGCTCGCGCTCGGCCAGCGCCTGTTCTCCGAGCTGAAGCCCGGCTCCATCGTCTTCGGCTGGCACGCCTACGGCAAGGACACCGAGGAGCAGCACACCACGCTCCTCTCCAGCTACGGCCTCAAGATGGAAGGCCTGCACAATCTCCCGAACATTTCCTTCAACTGCCAGTTCACGTTCACGCCCGGCTTCCGCTTCACGAACAACCATCACGTCGCCCGCAACGCCAAGCTCACCGCCGAGCCGAAAGTCTATCTCGCCTTCGTCCAATCCGACTCGATCGGCATCGGCGTCTGGACCAAGCCCGGCCGCGGCAAGCTGCCGTTCGCCTGGCAGGTCACGATGAACTGGACGAAATTCTCGCCCGCCGCCCTCGAGTATTTTCACGAGAGCGCCACGCCCAACGACTACTTCATCGGCGGCCTCTCCGGTCCGGGCTACATGTATCCCAACCACATTCCCGCCGACCGCTTCCCGCTGCTGATGAAGGAAGCGCGCGAACTCATGGCCGTTCTCGACGAGCACGTCATGGAAATCATGGACAACTCCGCCGCCGACGGAAACGTCGGCAACGCCGACCTCCCGAAGGAAACCGTCGACCGCTACTACGCCGCCTTCCCGGATGTGATCGGTTTCATCAACGGCTACGGCCCCGCGCGCACGCGCGACCTCCGCGACACGCGCCCGCTCATCTCCTACGATTACTACATCGACCCGCGTCGCCCGCGCGAGGAGGTCGCCGCCGATCTCAACGAACTCATCGCGCTCAACGCGAAGCGTCCCTACTTCCTCCTCATCCACGTCCGCGAGTCCAACGACGTGAACAGCCTCGTCGAAGTCACGAAGCAGCTCCGCGGCCCGGTCGAGATCGTGCCCGTCGACGTCTTCCTGAAACTCGCCGCGAGCAACAAGACCTACACGACGCGTTATCAGGACCCCGAGGATCCGAAACACTTCGAGGGCTACCGGAGGTAATCTCGCCGCGCCCCACTCGCCGCCGCCGACACCGCACCGCCGATCTCGACCATGACCGCCCCCTCGCTCATCGGCCTCGACATCGGCGGCACCAAGTGCGCGCTCAGCTTGCCGGACGGCGCCGACGGCGTGCGCGAGATCGCGCGTTTCCCGACCGCGGGCCCCGACGCGACGCTCGCGCGCTTCTTCGCCGAGATCGAAAATCTCGGTCCTCTCTCCGATCCGCTCTTCGGCGTCTCCTGCGGCGGCCCGCTCGACGCGGCGCGCGGCCTCATTCTGTCGCCGCCCAATCTGCCGGGCTGGGACCGCATCGCGATCTGCGAGCGACTCACCGCGCGCTTCGGCGGCCGCGCCCGGCTCATGAACGACGCCAACGCCTGCGCGCTCGCCGAGTGGCAAGCGGGCGCCGGTCGCGGCGCGCGCAATCTCATCTTCTTGACGATGGGCACCGGCATGGGCGCTGGCCTAATCCTCGACGGTCGCCTCTACGAAGGCGCCACCGGTGACGCCGGCGAAGTCGGCCACCTGCGCCTCGCACCGCAAGGCCCCGTCGGTTTCGGCAAGGCCGGCTCGTTCGAGGGTTTCTGCTCGGGCGGCGGCATCGCGCAACTCGCGCGCCAGCGCCTCGCCACGTATCCGGCCGATTCGCTCCTGCGCCCAATCCCGCTCGCGCAAATCACCGCCCAAGAGGTCGGCCGAGCCGCCGCAGCCGGCGATACGTTCGCGTTGAAACTCTGGACCGAAGTCGGCACGCGGCTCGGCGAAGGCCTCGCGCTGCTCGTCGATATCTTGAATCCCGACTGCATCGTCATCGGCAGCATCTATGCGCGTTGCGAACAATGGCTCGCGCCCGCCATGCAGGCCGTCCTCGCCCGCGAAGCACTCGGCCCGAGCGTCGCCGCGTGCCGCGTCGTGCCCGCCGCGCTCGGCGACCAGATCGGCAGCCACGCCGCGATCGCCATCGCGCGCTATCACCTCTCGTCGTCCCCGCCTACCCCATGAACTCCCCCAGCCGCCGCACCTTCCTCAAAACCACCGCCGCGCTCGCCGCGCTGCCGCTCGTCCGTCTACCGCTCGCGGCCGCTGATACCACCGCCGCGCCGGCTGCTGGCGCCACGCGCGGCCTGCTCTTCGATCCGGCCGAGCTCCCGCGCATCCGCGCCAATCTCGAACTGCCCCGCCTCGCCGAAGTGCGCGCGATGTTGCGCGACATCGACGTCGCCGCCGAAACCAAATTCCTCCGCGAGGAACTGCGCCTGAACAACCACGTCGCGGACTTCATGCGCGCCTGGAAAGCCGTGCAGAACGCCGCGTTTGCCCACGTCGTCTGGGGCGACCCGGCCCACCTTGATGTCGCCCTCCTCGCCCTGCGCCGCCTTTGCGATTACCGCCGCTGGGACTATTTTCTCGAGGGCGGCAAAGACACCATCGGCCTGCAGCGCGCACCGGAAGCGACTATCGCCGCATGCTACGCGCTCGATTGGCTCGGCGAAAAAGTGCCCGCCGACCTGCGCACCGCCGTCGAAACCAAGATCGCGAACGAAGGCGCCCCCGCCTGCTACCGCACACTCTACGGCATGAAGTATCCGGATCGCGTGCGCGGCTGGGGCTTCGATCCCGAGGACGACTACGCGTTCCGTTTCGATCTCAGCCGTTGGCCGCTCATCCTCAACGCGACGAACCTGAAGGTCATTCCCATTTGCGGCCTCGGACTCGCCGCCCTCTGGTTGCACGGTCGCCATCCCGACGCGCGCAAGTGGCTCGATCTCGCCCGCCAAAGCGTGCAGGCCTTCGCCGTCATGTATGGCCCGGACGGCTCCTACGATGAAGGCGTCGGCTACTGGGGCTACACGACGTCGCATATGGCGATTTTTGCCGAAGCGCTGCACCGCCGTCTCGGCATCGATGATCGTCGCCTCATCAACTATCCCGGCACCATCCGCTACGCGCTCGCCATGGCGATGCCGTGCGGCGGCAAACCGATCCTCGATCCGAAGCTGGGCACCGCCTACGCCGCGACACCGCGCGCCAATTATCAGCCGGAACTCGATCTCGTGAATTTCTGCGACGCCGCCGCGACGATGGACGTCACCGTCGCCGGTTGGGTCGGCACCGTCGCCGACGATCCGTTGAGTCACCACGTCGCCAAGCACACCGGCTCGCTCCGCCAACTCCAGGCCGCCGTGTGGTATCGCCCCGACGCTGTGGCGAAAGCGCCGACGCCCGATCTCCACGACGTTCGCCTGAGCAACGACTGGGTCATCGCGCGCACCGGCTGGTCCGCCGACGACACCGTCCTCGCCCTGCGCAGCGGCGGCCCGGCGAACCACGAACATGCCGACCGCAACAGCGTCATCCTCAAGGCGCACGGTGACCGTCTCTTTCACGACCCCTTCAAAGCCGCTTACTCGCCCACGCTGCCACGCTGGTTGCTCCGCCAAACCGAGGCTCACAGCGCCGTCCTCATCGGCGGCAAGGGCCACCAATATCACGATGGCCGCGAAGGCACGAACTCCTCTTGGGCGAACGCTCGCGTCGTCGACTACCGCACCGGCTCCAGCTGGATGACGGCCACGAGCGACGCCACGGAAGCTTACGCGCTCGTATTGCCCGACGCGAAACTCGTCCGCCGCACGCTCGTCTTCCTCAAGCCCGACGTCGTGCTCCTCCTCGACCGCGTGGAGCTTCAACAAGCCGCGCCCGTGCAGCTGCGTTTCCAAGTCTTCAACGACGACAATCTCGGCGTCGCGACCGCCAGCGGCAGTTCGTTCTCCATCGCGCGTCCGCTCGCAAGCGCACAAGCGCGCGTTTACTCGCCGAACGGCACCGCCACCACCCGCGTCGGTAAGCTCAACCTGCCCGAGTCCGAAGGCATCTTCCCGTTCGCCGAGGTCGAATCCGCCACCGCGCAAGAGCACACGCTGCTCACCGTCGTGACTACGGCGCCGTCCGGCACCGCGCACGGCCAACTGGACGTCACGACCGCCACGCACGGCTGGCGCATCGCCGGCGAGCATCGCGGACACCGCATCAACGTCGAGTTGCAGCTGCCGCCGGGCGAACTTCCGCGCGTGATCGTGTGACGTGAACATGCCGGCTTTCAACACGGTCAACTCCGCCGACTACGGCCTGATCGCGCTCTACTTCGCGATCATCATCGGCGTCGGCTTCTACGCCGCGCGGAAAAACAAGAGCACCGACGACTACTTCAAAGCCGGCGGCCAGGTCCCGTGGGTGCTCGCCGGTCTGTCGAATTGGGTCTCCGGTTTCTCGGCGTTCATGTTCGTCGCCGCCGCAGGCTACACCTACCGCGTCGGCATCGGCTCGATCATCGTCTTCACGATGGCGACGTGGACTTACCTCATCGGCTATTTCTACTTCGCGAAAATGTGGCGGCGCGCGCGGCTCGATTCGCCGCTGCAATTCCTCACCCGCCGCTATTCGCCGTCGACGACCTATTTCTACTCGGTCACCGCGATCGTCCCGCAAGTCGTCGGTATCGGTCAGGGCCTCTACATCCTCTGCATCTTCGTCTCCACCGCCCTCGGTTTCGGCACGCGCGAGTTTCACCTCCTCGGCTTCGAGCTGAGCGGCCTGCAACTCTCCATCCTCGGCGTCGGCGTCGTGATGGTGCTCTACACCGTCATCGGCGGACTCTGGGCGGCCGTGCTCTCCGACGCCGTGCAATCGATCATCATCGTGGTGATGACGATCGTGATCTTCCCCGTTTCCTACCTCTACCTCGGCCAAGGCCAGGGCCTCGTCGCGGGCTTCCAGCGGCTCCTTGCCGAAGTCCCGCCCTACTACCTCACGACGCTCCAAAGCACCTCGGGCAACTTCTGGTTTCTCACCGGCTACTTCATCAACTGCGTGCTCGGCTACAACGTCGCCTGGCATCTCGCGCAGCGCTACTACTCCGTCCCCGACGAGCGCGGCGCCCGCAAGATGGCGCTGCTGTGCGCCGTCCTGTCGTTCTTCGGCCCGCTGCTGTGGATTCTGCCCGTGATGGCCGCACGCGTCATCTTCCCGGACATCGCGTCGCTCTGGCCCGCGCTCAAGGAACCCGCCGAAGCCTCCTACGTCTCGCTTGCGCTGCTGCTGCTCCCGCACGGCCTGATCGGCTTCGTCGTCTCCGCCGTGCTCTCCGCCACGCTCGGCCAGGCGAACGATTCCTTCAACTGGCTCGCCGCCACCATCACGCGCGACGTCTACGCTCCGCTGCATCGCCGCGCGCGCGGTGCGCTGCCGTCCGACCGCCACCAACTCAACATCGCGCGTCTCACGATGCTGATCGTCGGCGCGGCCGGCATCGTGGTCGCATTCTACATCCCGCGCTTCGGCGGCGCGTTCGACTTCGCGCTCCAGTATTACTCGCTCACCGCCGCGTTCATGATGCCCGTGGCGCTCGGCATGATCTTCCGGCGCACGCCGTGGTGGTCGGGCATCGCCGCGTGCTCCGCGGCGCTCGCCGTCGCGATCACGCTCATGGTGCTCGGCGTCTGGAAGGAAAACCCGCTCGCGCGCAACGTCCTCAGCGAAGCCGTCACCGCCTCGCTCGTCTTCGCGCTCTCCGCGCGCTGGTTCCGCGCCGACAATCCGCGCCATCGCGAACTCGCCGCGCTCGACCGCGACCTGCGCACGCCCGTGCCCGACGCGCCCGCCGCCAACACGAGCGGACTCGCGGTTTACGGCGTCATCGGCACCATTTCCCTCGTGCTCGGCGGCGTCCTCATCCTCTGCACCGTGCTCCCGTCGTCGGCCACCGCGCCGTCCACGCACAACCTGATCGCCGGCCTGCTTCTCCTCCTCATCGGCTTCGGCCTCCGCCGCGTCGCCCGCCGCGCGCGCCCCGCCTGACATGCGCCTGCCCGCCCGCCTCTACCAACAGTTCGACGCCGATCCTGCGCGACCGGTGCCGGCCGAAGGCTACGGCGGCTGGTGCACGCGCGAAGTCGAACTCGCCCCCGCGCACACCGCGCTCGTCGTGATGCACGCGTGGAACGCGAACGCGCCGGGCGATTTTCCCGGCTGGGACCGTGCGGTCGAATACCGCCCGCGCGCCCGCCGCATTCTCGCGGAGATTTTTCCGCCGCTCCTCACCGCCGTGCGCCGTTCCCCGTTGCGCCTCTTTCACGTCGTCGGCGGTGGCGACTACTACCGCGACCTGCCCGGCTATCAGCGCACGCTCGCGCTATCCGGAGCTGCGATCGGTTCCTCGCCGCAAGTGGCCCGCGACCCCATTCACAACGATCAACGCGCGCTTCGCCGCGCCCACGGCTCACCGGGCGCGCACAACGAGCCCGACATCGCCGCCGGTTTCGCGCAGCTCGACTTCGCCCCCGAGGCGCGGCCGCACGACGATGAAGACATCGCGGAAAACGGCGCGCAACTCGCCGCGCTCTGCCACCACCACGGCATCAATCACCTCGTCTACGTCGGCTTCGCGATCAACTGGTGCCTGCTGATGTCTCCCGGCGGCATGGTCGACATGGCGCGCCACGGCTGCCTCTGTTCGACGATCGCCGAAGCCGTCACCGCCGTCGAAAATCGCGAAACCGCCGCGCGCGAACTCGAGAAACAGCAGGCGCTCTGGCGCGTCGCGGTCGAGTTCGGATTCGTTTTCTCGCTGCCCGATTTTCTCTCCGCTTTGCCGCTTCGCTCGGCTTCCTCGTCATGAACTCACCCGCTCTCGCTATTTCCGGCGGCCCGCGCGCCGTGACCGCCGCCCGCCCCCCGCACCACCGTTGGGGCGCCGAAGAACTCACGCGCCTGACCGCCATGGTCGACCAAGCCTCACTCTTCTACTGGAAAGGCCCGCAAACCGCCGCGCTGCTCGACGAGTTCCGCCGCACCTACCCGCTGCGCTGGTGCATGCCGTGCTCGTCCGGCACCGCGTCGCTGCACATCGCCGTCGCCGCGCTGCAATTCCCGCCGGGCTCCGAGATCATCACGTCGCCCGTCACCGACATGGGCTCGGTCATCGGCATTCTCTACCAGCAACTCGTGCCGGTCTTCGCCGACATCGACCCGCACACCTACAACCTCGATCCCGCCGCGATCCGCCGCGCCATCACGCCGGAGACCAAAGCCATCATGGTCGTCCACCTCGCGGGCAACCCGAGCGACATGACCGCCATCATGGCCCTCGCCCGCGAGCACAACCTCGCCGTCATCGAAGACTGCGCGCAATCCTGGGGCGCCGCGCACCGCGGTCGCGCCGTCGGACTCTTCGGCGAACTCGCCTGCTACTCCTTCAACGAATTCAAGCACGTCAGCTGCGGCGACGGCGGCATCGTCGGCACGAACGACGAGCGCTTCGGCCCCACGCTCGCGAAATGGGGCGACAAGCATTACGACCGCGTCACCGGCGGACGAAACCCCGAGGCGCTCTCGCCCAACTACCGCATGAGCGAACCGCAAGCCGCCGTCGCCGCCGCGCAACTCACGAAACTGGACACCATCGTCGCCGCGCACATCCGCCTCGGTTCGCGCCTGCTCGGCCACCTGCGCAATCTCGCGTTGCCGGGCGTGACACTGCCAGCGATCGATCCGCGCGACACGCACAGTTTCTGGTTCTGCCTGTTGCGGCTGGAACCAGCCGCGTTCCGCTGCTCGCGCGACGAGTTCGTCGCCGCACTCCAAGCCGAAGGCGTCGCCGCGCAGGCCGGCTACATTCCCAAGCCGGTTTACGGCTACCCGTTGTTTCAAAACCACAATTTCTTCGGCGGAGGCTGGCCGCTGCGCGATGCCGGCCTCACGACGATGGACTACCGCACGGTCCGCTGCCCCGCCGCCGAGGCGCTGCTCGCCACCGGCATCTCGCTGCCGATCAGCCCGGCGCTGACGAACGAGATCATCGACCAAACTGCTGACGCGATCGCCAAGGTCGCGCGCCACTTCGCCGCCTGATCGCTCCCGCCGCCATGCGCGTCATCGACATCCACACGCACCCGATCCTCCGGCAGGACCGCCGCGGACGCGCCGGCGCAGAGCAGCTCATCGCGCGCGCGAAAACCCACGGCATCCGCCATATCGTCGCGCTCGGCGACGTGCTCGCCTTTGGTCGTTCACCGACCGCCGCGCAAATCCGCACGATCAACGACGAGACGCACGCGCTCATGCGTGGGCATCCGGATTTCGTGACCGGCTTCTGCCACCTCAACCCGACGCTCGGCGCGCGAGAGACCGAGCGCGAAATCGAACGCTGCGTCGCCCGCGGCTTCCGCGGCCTGAAGCTCGAGATCGCGAACAACGCCGCCGACGCCTGCATGCGCCCGCTCATGGAAGCCGCGCGTCGCCACGGGCTGCTCGTGCTCCAGCACGCGTGGAGCATGACCAAGATCGGCGAACGCGCCTTCCACACCGATCCCGAGGACGTCGCCACGCTCGCCCGGCGCTTCTCCGACGTGCGTATCATCATGGCGCACCTTACCGGTTGCGGCGTGCGCGGCGTGCTCGCCGTCAAATCATGCCCCAACGTGGTCGTCGACACCTCCGGCGCCGCGCCCGAATCCGGCATCGTCGAGTTCGCCGTCGCCGAACTCGGGGCCGAGCGCATCGTCTACGGCTCCGACGTGCCGATCCGCGACTTCGGCGTCGCCATCGCGCGCATCACGGGTTCCGCGCTCGATGGCGCGGCGCAGCGAAAAATCCTCCACGACAACGCCGCCGCCTTGCTCGGTCTCGCATGAACTTCTTCGACACCAGCACCTGGATCGGCCGTTGGCCGTTTTCCTTCGCTCCCGCGCATACGCCGCGCTCGCTCGCCGCGCACCTGCAGCGCCACGGCATCACGCGCGCGCTCGTCTCACCGCTCGACGCCGTCTTCGCCCCCGCGCCGCAGCCTGCCAACCGCGCGCTGCTCGCCACCACGCACCGCAACCGCGTCCTCATTCCCGTGCCGGTCATCAATCCCGCGCTCGCCACGTGGCGCGAGGATGTCGCCGAGATCGCCGCCGACCGCCGCGTCCGCGCCGTGCGATTGCTGCCCAATTACCACAACTACTCTCTCAGCGCGCCCGCCGTCGACGAGTTGATCGCCGCCCTCGCGAAGCACCGCCTGCGTCTGATCGTGCAGATGCAGCTCATCGACCACCGCCACGAGTTCCACGCGCTCACGATCAAGCCCGTGCCGACCGCCGACCTCGCCACACTGCTCCGCCGTCATCGCACGCTCCCCGTCCTCGCAAGCGGCCTGCTCCGCCCCGATCTGACGAAGCTCGCCCGGCGCCACGCGAATCTGCTCGCCGACCTCTCGTTCGCCGAGTGGCACGACACAATGGAACACCTTCGCGTCCGCGTGCCCGCGCACCAACTCGTCTTCGCATCGCACACCCCGTTCCTCATCACTGCCGCCGCGCGCGCCAAGCTCGACACCTCCACGCTGCCCGCCTCCGAGCGCGCAAACATCGCCGCCGGCAACCTCCGCCGCTTCCTCGGGCGATGAACCCATCGCCTCTTCTCGCTCCATGACCACTCTCCCCACCACCGACCACGACATCGAACTGCTGCTCTCCACGCCGACTCCCGGCGCCATCGCTGCCGTCAAAAATCTGCCCGGCGACTTCATGGTGCTCGGCGTCGGCGGCAAGATGGGCACGACCACCGCCGTCATGCTGCGCCGCGCTCTCGATGCCGCCGACCGCAGCGACGCCAAGGTCTACGGCGTGTCGCGCTTCAGCCGCGCGGAAGCGCGGCAAGAGCTCGAATCCCTCGGCGTGCGCACGCTCGCGTGCGACCTCGGCGACGCCACCTCACTCGCCGCTCTGCCGAGCGTGTCCAACATTCTTTACCTCGCTGGCCAAAAATTCGGCACCGATGGCGCGCCCGGGCTAACTTGGATTCAAAACACCGTCGTGCCCGCCCTCGTCGCGCAGCGCTTCCGCGACGCGCGCCTCGTCGTGTTCTCGACCGGTTGCGTTTACCCGTTCGTCCCGGTTACCGGCCCGGGCGCTAACGAGAGCGAACCCGTTGCCTTCCTCGGCGAATACGCGGCCACGTGCGTCGGTCGCGAGCGCGTGTTCACGCACTACTCGGCCGAGTTCGGCACGCGCGTGTTGCTCTATCGCCTCAACTACGCCGTCGAACTGCGCTACGGCGTGTTGGTCGACCTCGCCCTCAAGGTCGCACGCGGCGAACCGGTCGACCTCACCATGGGCTGGCTCAACTGCCTCTGGCAGGGCGACGCGTGCGCTCGTGCCATCCAGTGCCTCGAACTCGCCTCTGCCCCGCCGCGCATCCTCAACATTACCGGTCCGGAAAAGCTGCGCATCCGCGATCTCGCCGAGGAGTTCGGCCGACGTCTCGGACGCGCGCCGGTGTTTACGGGCACCGAGGCCAACGCCGCGTGGCTGTCCGACGCATCGGAATCCATCCGCCTCTTCGGTCCGCCAACGGTCTCTGTTTCCGCAATGATGGATCACATTACCGCGCACCTCCAATCCGGCGGACGCCTGCTCGGCAAGCCAACGCACTTCGAAACCCGCGATGGCAAATTCTAACATGGACCTCCGCGCCCACTTCCTCGCCGGCCAGGTCATGCCCGCGCACCCGCTCGCGCTCGACCGTAACCGCAAGTTTTCCGAAAAACATCAGCGCGCCCTCACGCGCTACCAACTCGCCGCCGGGGTCGGCGGCCTCGCGGTGGCGGTGCACTCGACGCAATTCGAGATCCGTCGCCCCGAACACGGTCTCCTCCGCCCTGTGCTCGAACTCGCCGCCGAGACCGCCCGCGCCGAACTCGCCGCGCGCCCGCGTCCCGTCGCGCTCGTCGCCGGCGTCTGCGGTAAAACGCCGCAAGCGCTCGCCGAAGCCGAACTCGCGCGCTCACTCGGCTATCACGCCGCGCTCGTCAGCATGGCTGCGTTCAAGGACGAGCCGGAATCGGACATTCTCGCCCACGTCGCCACGATCGCGCGCGTCCTGCCCGTCGTTGGTTTCTACCTGCAACCCGCCGTCGGCGGTCGCGTGTTCAGCTACGCTTTCTGGCGGCAATTCGCGGAGATTCCCGACGTCCTCGCGATCAAGATCGCGCCGTTCAACCGTTACCAAACGCTCGACGTCGTGCGCGCCATCACCGCCGCCGGTCGCGACGACATCGCACTCTACACCGGCAACGACGACACCATCGTCACCGACCTGCTCACGCCGTTCACCTTCGCGATCGACGGCCGGCGCGTTACGCGCCGCATCGTCGGCGGCTTGCTCGGTCACTGGGGCGTGTGGACGCATGCCGCCGTGCAGCTCTTTCAACGCCTCCAATCCGCCGCGTCGCGCCCGCAAATCGACGCCGTCTGGCTCACGGCCGCCGCCGCCGTCACCGACATGAACGCCGCGCTCTTCGACGCCGCGCATCGCTTCCACGGCTGCATTCCCGGTATCCTCGAGGTGCTGCGCCGACAGGGCTTGATCGAAACCAATCTCTGCCTGAACCCCGCCGAAGTGCTCTCGCCGGGCCAAGCCGACGAGCTCACGCGCGTCTGCGCGGCGTATCCCGATCTCATCGACGATGATTTCGTGGCCGCGAACCGCGATCACTGGCTGCGCTGACCTGAAATCGCTAAAACCTTGGCCAAATAAAGCGACGCAGCGTGGTAGCGGAATTCGTCAGAATTTCGCCGCGCGTCCTGCGCGAGCGTCTCACGACTTCCGCTGCGGCTGAACAATCTGAAGTGCGGCAACGAGCCGCGCCCGCGCGATCTCAAAACGCCTCGCCGCGCAGGAGCTGCTGCTTGCGCGCGATGTAGTGTTCGAAGTTCGCCAGCGACACGTCGGGCGGCACGAGGTGATCCACCGTGGGAATGAAACCGCCGTCGGCCACCAGCGGCTGCAACGTGCGCAGGTGCGCGTCGATCGCCGCCGGATTCTTTGCCAATTCGCGTTTATCCACGCCGCCCCACAGGCGAAGTTCGCGTCCGAATTTTTTCCGAATCGCGAGCGGGTCCATGTCCGACGCGCGCTCCAGCGGCCAGATCGCATCCACGCCGCACTCCATCAGCAGCGGGATGAGCAGTTCGCAGTTGCCATCGGTGTCCACCACGAACCACGGCACTCCGGCCTGCTTGAAGAACGCCACGAGGCGCTTCATGTGCGGCATGATGAACGTGCGATAGGTGTCCGGACTGAGCAGCGGTCCGTTCTTCATGCTCATGTCCTCGTTCAGGAAAAGGTAGTCCGGCTTCACGCCGGCCTCGAACAGCGGACGCGCCGTCTCGATCGTGAAGTCCGCGATGAACTCCATCATCTCATGCATCATCTCCGGCTCGTCATACCAGGCGTAGCTGAGGTTTTCCGTGCCCATCCACTCCCGCGCCCGCCAATAGAAACCCAGTGTGCTGCAGTTTTTCCCCAGCACGAGCACGTGGTCGCGCGCCTGCCAGCCGCGCACCGCGAAGTCGCGCCAATAGGCTGGATAACGACTTGGCGATGACGCGCGGAAGCGCTTCTTCAACTCCTGAAAGTCCGCGGGCTTCTCCACCGGAAAACGCAGATACTCATCCATGCTGGCGCGCATGCCTTCGGCCGCGCCGGTGATGAGCGCCTTGCTCACCACGCCGTTGGCTCGCTGGATGATCTCCGTGTCGCCCTCGCGCGAGAGGACTTTTTCCTCGTAGGGCGGCACCATGTCGAAACGGATGTCGGCGAACTCGCGGGGATCGAGCCCCCAGCGCTCCTCGCCCGTGAACCAATCCCAATGCAGATCATCGATCGGCAAACCTTCATCGCGCCACCGGTGCTTGGTCTGCACCCATACGCCGACCTCGTGGTTCGGCACGCGGTCAAGCGCACCGTAATTCATGCAGGCATGGAAACGTTCGCGGGTGGTCATGTTGAAAAATCCGGCGTTTTCCTTCCGATCGCCGCGGCCACGGCCGCGATGTGCTCGGGCGCGCTGCCGCAGCAGCCCCCGACGATGCGGGCTCCAGCCGCGACTAGCCGTGGGGCCGCGGCGCCAAAGTCCGCCCCCGCCATCCGGTAAACGGCCCGGCCATTCTCCCACTGCGGCGTGCCGGCATTCGGTTGCACGATCACCGGACAACCCGCAGCGGCGGCGACCAACTCGCGCGTGAGGGCCGCATAGTCATCGAGCGAGAGTTCCGTTCCGCAATTCGCGCCCACGACGTGTGCGCCGCCCCTGCGCGCTGCCACCACCGCCTCGGCCGCCGAGGCGCCCATCATGGTGCGGAAGCCTTGCGCGCTCTTCTGGAAGGCGAAGGTCACGATCACGGCCTGCGCTCCAACTTCGCGCGCCGCCTGAGCAGCGAGCGTCGCTTCCTGTGGATCAGACATCGTCTCAACCAATATCGCGTCCGCACCGCCCTCGAGGAGCGCCGCGGCTTGCTCGCGGAAAACCGCGTGCGCCGTCTCCGGCTCGAGTTCGCCGTAAGGCTCGAGCATGCCACCGCAAGGTCCGATATCACCCAGCACCCATGCCGTCTGGCCCGCGACCGCCGCTGCAATCTGCGCCGCAGCGCGATTGATCTCGACCGTTCGCGCCGCCCAACCATGCGCGGCCAAGGTCAGCCGGCTGCCGCCGAAGGAATTGGTCGTCAGCAGATCCGCGCCCGCGGACCGATAGCGTTCGTGCAGCGTCCGCACGGCGTCGGGGCGGTCGAGATTCCACGCCTCGCCGCCCATTCCCGGCGGCAAGCCCAGGAGCTGCAACTGCGTGCCGGTGGCTCCGTCACCCACGAGGCAACGGGAAGCGAGGGCTTCGAGAAAAGGAATTTTCATTGCGAAAGATTCAGGCCGTCGCCGGCTCGAGCAGGCAGCGGACTTTGCGCAGGATCGTTTCTCCCGCGCCCGGCACGTGCAACGTATCGCACTCGGTGCCGAGGATGAACGGGTGCGCGCTGGCCCGCATCGCTTCATCCAGCTGCGCGACGAGTTCCCGCACCCGCGACTGCGGCATCAGCTCGTCGGAGTAAAACTGTTTCGACGGCAGGTTGCCGTAGAGCACGATGTCGCGCGGCACGCGCGCGGCGTCCGACCACAACTGCCGCGAACTGCCGAGGCTGAGCATTGCCGGACGGAGGGTCGCGAAGCCGGCCAAAATCGGGTCCACGAGTTCGCCGCAGCAGTGAAACACGTGATCGACGCCGCGCGCAGCGAGCAGCTCCGCGATGCGGCGGTTGGGCTCGAGCACGAAGCGTTCAAGAATGCCGCTGCCCGACTCGAGTTGGTTCGGCGACAGGTAGACTTTGTTCGCCGCCGGCTCCGCGATGAACATCACACGCGCCCCGGCGTCGATTTGCCGACGCACATAATCGAGCGTGAACGCCAGACTGATTTCCAGCGCCGCCTCGAGCAGCGCCACCTCCGGCTCGTCGTCACCGGTGGCGCCACTCCCGGCGAGGAACACCGGAGTGATCGGGTCCGCGAGCAGCTTCGTCAGCAGCGAGAACGGCCCGATCGACATGCCGGCGGGAATCAAATCGGTGCTGTGCGCGAGAAATCGCAGCGCTCCCAGATTGGCCGCCATGCGCGGCGTCGCGTCCGCCTGCGCCAAGGTCGCACTAAAATCCCGCCGCTGCGCCGCGTCTGGAGCCGTGTCGAAATGAAACGTGTCCGCCTGTTCCGACGGGACACCGAAGCGCCGGGCGATGGCCGCTTTCTCGACCTTGAGGTCCATCAGCATCAAACCGAGCGGCGTGCCAAACTCGCGCGCCGCTTGCGCCACCACCGCCCCGAGCCGCGAACCATCGAGCAGGATGGCGGCCGGATCGGCCTGCTGGTGCAGAATCAGGTCCGTGCCGATCGGCATGCGGTGCCGCCGCGCGGCGAGATCGAGAAAGAATTGACGAGACATGGCAGAGGGTTTCAGCCGCGGTTGAAATCGCGAATCGCGTCGCACATCGCGACGATGTTGGCGACCGGCGTGCGGGCCTGGATGTTGTGAATCGTATTGAACACGAAGCCGCCGCCCGGCGCGAAAACCCGCAGCCGTTCCATCACCTCGGCGCGCACCGCTTCCGGTGTGCCGAACGGCAAGGTCCGCTGCGTGTCCACGCCACCGCCCCAGAACACGAGCCGGGAGCCGAACTCCTGTTTCAGTCGCTCCGGCGCCATGCCGACCGCGGAGCATTGCACGGGATTCAAGATGTCGAAACCAACGTCAATGAAGCGCTCGACTAGCGGATACACCGCCCCGCAGGAATGCTTGAACGTCTTCCAGCGCGTGTGCCGGTGCACCCAGTCGTTGACGCGGCGATAATACGGCGCCCACAGCTCATCGAAGGTCGCCCCCGAGCAGAACTGTGACGCCTGCGTCCCAAAGTCCGTGCCACAGATGAAGAGCACATCCACTTCATCGCCCGCGATCCGCGCGAACGTTTCCAGATTCTTCAGCGCCACCTCGCACTGGTAATCGAACACCGCGTGGATGTAGTCCGGCCGCTCGACGAGCGAGACATACCACTCCGTGATGTCGCGAATGCCGCGCGGCTGTTTAAGAAACGCCGCCGGCACCAGCGCGATGTCGCCGAAGCCCGTGCCGCCGAAACTCGCATGGACGCCAAATTCGCTTCCACACACGCGCGCGATCTCGCGCTGCCAATGCGCGATGTCCTCCGCCGTCAGCGGCTTGAACTCCTCGCAGTTGTCACGCGGGTCGAGCTTGTCCTCCTCCAGCGGCGGCTGCCGCACGATCGCATCAAAAAAGTAGCCACCCGCCGGCATGTGCCCGCTCGCCGCGGCCGAGGTGTCACCTTCGGGAAACAGATAGACGTCGCCCGTCGCCTCTTCGCGCGGACGAAATCCCGCGGGCACCTGCACGATCTGCCCCCACGGCGTGCGCCACTCGTGCCAACCCTCCAGCGGAAAGCCAAACATCGTGCCGCGCCCGCTCACGCCAATCACATCGCTGCCGAGCGCCTCGACGAGGTCAGGCTCGATCTCGCCCAACATCTGAAACGGTTCCCACACCTTCACCGGATGCTCCGGCAGTCCGAAATGCCGACGCAGCGCAGCCACACAGCTGACGTGAATCCCCGTGACGCCCGTGCTGCCGAAATCGACCGCCACCGGACCGGGCCGATGCGCGAGCGCCGCTTTCAGTTTCTCGCGCGACGTCATCGCGGGCCCTCAGGCGGCTTCAACGAGCGACTTCGCCACGTCGACCGCACTGCCGGCATCCGCCGCGTAGGCATCAGCGCCGATCTCGCGGGCGAATTGCTCCGTCACGGGCGCACCGCCCACCATGATCTTTACTCCGCTCAAGCCCGCGGCGCGGAGCGCGTCCACCGTGGCTTTCATTGCGGGCATCGTCGTTGTCAGCAACGCCGAGAGACCGACGAGATGCGCACCGTGTTGCCGGGCCGCTTCGACGTATTTCTCCGGCGAGACATTCGTGCCGAGGTCAACGATGTTGAAATTCGCCCCGCGCCACATCATCGCGACGAGGTTCTTGCCGATGTCGTGCAGGTCGCCTTGCACCGTGCCGATCACCGCCGTGTATTTCGGCGTGATGCCGGCGCGAGCGAGCAACGGCTCGAGCAGCTTGAGCGACTCTTTCATCGCACGTGCAGCGATCAGCATCTCGGGCACGAAGATTTCGTTCCGCTTGAATCGCTCGCCGACGATGCCCATGCCGGGCACGAGCCCTTGCTCGACGATCGCTTGCGGGGCCACACCGGCGGCCAGCAATTCCTGAGTAATTCGCACCACCTCATTCTTTTTCCCGGCGGTGACCGCATCCGTGAGTTCGGATAATTGGGGCATGCGCGCAATTCTGCAATCGAGCCTCGCGCTGCAAAGCAGATAACCCAAAATTCACTGCGCATCGGCCTGAAATTTCATCGCAACATATGCATAGCTCATCCGCTCTCGCCGTCATCGCCTGCGCTGTGTTGGAGGACGAAGTTCGCTCGCTCGCCGCGACTCGTCCGCACGTGCGCCGCATCGACGTCCTGCCGCAGGGTCTGCACAATGAACCGATGCGCCTGCAGCGCGAGTTGCAGCTCGCGGTGGATCGTGCCGAGGCCGACCCTTCGATCGATGCCATCGCACTCGTCTACGGAATGTGCAGCCGCGGCGTGGAAAATCTCCGGCACGCGCGCGCTCCAATCATCATCGCCCGCGCGCATGATTGCGTGACGCTCTTCCTCGGCGACAAGGATCGCTACGCAGACTACATCCAACGTCATCCGGGCACCTATTGGTATACGCCGGGCTGGATCAAGAGCGCCGCTCCGCCCGGACCCGATCGCGAGGCGCGTCTGCGCGCAGAATACGCCGCGAAGTTTGAACCCGAAGATGTCGATTACCTGATGGAGATGGAGCAGCACTGGATCGCGAACTACTCGCGCGCCACCTACGTCGGACTCGGCATCAACGAAACCGCGCGCGACATCGCCTACACGCAGCATTGCGCGCAATGCCTCGGCTGGACCTTCGATCACGTGCGCGGCGATCCGGCGCTGTTGACGGCGTTGCTCGATGGCCCATGGGACGAGCGCCGCTTTCTCCTCGTGCCGCCCCACCACTCGATCCGTCTGACCGCGGACGACACCATCATTCGTGCTGAACCCGACCCGTCGCCCGCGCATGCATCCACGACTGATCGTTGAGCACGCCGGTGAGGCAACCGCGTGGACGCTGACGTCCCAGGAGGCCACGAGCAACCTCGCCGACTTGCTGGCGCGTCGCGAACTCCCGCTCAACACCCGCTGCGGTGGACGCGGACTCTGTCGCGGCTGCGAAATTCAGCTGACCGCCGGCACGCTGCTCGACGCCGCGGGCCAACCGCACACCGCGCCCGCCACGGTGAAAGCGTGTCAGCATCGCCTGCAGGCCGACGAAGCCGCGATCAACGTGCCCGCTCGCTCGCACTTGCGGCACGCGCCTGCGGTGGTCTCCGAATTTCAGTTGGGAGTTCCTTGGTGCCTCGATCCGCTCACGCCGGCGCGCTACGGCGCTGCGGTCGATGTCGGCACGACGACCGTCGCGCTCCTGCTGTGTGATTTGTTCAGCGGCCAGGTGCTCGCCGAGGCGAGCGCTTTTAACGCCCAAGTGCGATTCGGGGAAGACGTCGTCACACGGATACAGCTCTGTTCCTCCGAATCCGGCGCCGTCACTTGCCTGCAGCAGGCCGTCGCCGCGGAAACGGTCCAGCCACTCCTGGAGCGCGCCGCGAGAGAGGCGCGCATCGATCTCGCGGAGGTCGGTGCAATGACGGTCGCAGGCAACACCACGATGCAGCACCTGCTCGCCGGCGTGGACCCCACTCCGATGGGAACGCACCCGTTTCGTCCCGTCTTCCTCGAACATCGCATCTTCGCACCGGGTCAACTCGGGCTGCGCTTCGGTGGCGCAGAAGCGACGGTTCATCTGTTGCCGAGCCCCGCCGCTTACGTCGGCGCCGACCTCGCTGCGGGACTGGTCGCCACCGGCATGGTCTACGACCGCGAACCCAGCGTCCTTATCGACGTGGGCACCAACGGGGAAATACTCGCTTCCGCTGGCGGGCGTCTCATCGGCTGCGCCACGGCGGCGGGCCCGGCGTTCGAAGGCGCCGGGCTGAGCAGCGGCACTCGCGCCGTGCACGGCGCTATCGAGCGCGTCGCCATCGCCAACGATCCTTTCTCCATTCGCACGCAAATCATCGGCCACGCCTCGCATCCGACCGGCGTCTGCGGCTCGGCTTACATCGATTTGCTCTGGGAAGGCCGGCGCGCGGGACTCTTGCTGCCCAGCGGGCGTTTCGATCCGACCTTCGTGGCGGCACACGCCGAGCACTTCGAGCTCAGCCAATATGGGCAACGCCTCAAGTTACACCCTCACGGTCACGGTTCCGTATTTTTCTCTGAACCAGACGTCGCGAGTCTGTTGCAGGCCAAAGCCGCCATCGCCGCCGGAGTGCAGACATTGCTCGGCATTCTCGGCCTGCGCGCGGCCAACGTGAAGACAGTCTATCTCGCCGGTGGCTTCGGCCGACATTTGTCGCCCGAGCACGCGATTGGCTGCGGTCTGCTGCCCGGCTTCTCACCGAAACAGATCAAAGTCGTGGGCAACACCTCCCTCGGCGGAGCGTTCCTCGCGTTGCAGGATCGCAGCCTCCTTGAGGTAATGTCCGCTGCCGCCCACCGACACGAGACGATCGAACTCAACCTCCAGCCCGGCTTCGAGGACGCTTATATTGATCATCTCAGTCTCCCGTAAGACCCCGTTTCACGCCGGGTAATTTTCATTCATTTTCATTTGGCTTTCAGGCGCCGCACGGGAGGCTTCTTGTCACGCCAGATGAAATCCCCGAATCTGCCGACTTCCTGCGAATCACTGCTCGCCCGCCTCGTGTCGTTCAACACCGTGAACGAATCGTTTGGCGGTCCGCGTGGTGGCGAAACAGCGCTCGCCGACGAGATCGCGCGCATCGCGCATGGCTGGGGACTCCGCACGCGACGCCTTTCCGTTGGGCACGGCCGCGACAATCTTCTCGTCAGCCATGAGGTTTCGCCGAACGCCGAATGGCTGCTTTTCGAGAGCCATCTCGATACGGTGAGCGTCGACGGCATGACCGTGCCGCCCTTCGAACTCACCGTGCAAGGCGAGCGGCTTCATGGTCGCGGCACCTGTGACACCAAAGGCTCGGGTGCCGCCATGCTTTGGGCCCTGAAGGAATTCGCCCGCGAATCCAGCGCCCCGCGCAATGCCGGCGTGTTGTTCGTGCTCGATGAAGAAGCGCGGATGACCGGCGCGCAGGCGTTCGCCCAACAACATCTGCGCGAATTCGCGAACCTCCGCGGCATCGTCGTGGGCGAGCCCACCCAGCTGCGTCCGCTCGTCGCCCACAATGGCGCCCTGCGCTGGCGCACGATCACGCGCGGCGTCGCCGCGCACTCCGCTGATCCGTCGCGCGGCCGCTCCGCCATCCGCGCCATGCTCGAAGTGGTGGCGCGACTCGAGGAGCGTTTCGTGCCGCTGGCGAATCGCGATTTTCCCCTCACCGGTCGCGCGGCCGCGAGCATTAACACCATCCACGGCGGCACGGCGTCGAACATCATCCCCGACCGCTGCGAGATCACGGTTGATCGCCGTCTCGTGCCGGGTGAATCCGCGGACGACATTCTCGTGCAACGCGACGCCGCACTCGCCGGCCTCGAAGTCGAACACGACGAACTCTACCTCGCGCCGCCACTGCCGCCGGGAAATTCGACCGCGCTGCGCACTTGGATGGAGCCGGCGTTTCGCGCCGTCGGTCTCGACCCCGCTCCCGCCGGCGCGCCTTACGCCACCGACGCCAGCCACTACGCCGCCGCCGGAGCGCCGGTCCTCGTGCTGGGCCCCGGCGACATTGCGCAAGCACACACGAAGGACGAGTGGCTGCACCGCACCGAACTCGCCCGCGCCGCCGCTCTCTACGGCGCCTGCCTTCGGTTGCCCGTTTGATCTTTTCATGAACCCCGTCTCCGTCCCCGGTTTGGAAGAATTCACCAGCGCGCGCCTCGTCTACCGCAATGGCGATCTCTTCAACCCGCCCGCTCTCACCAATTTTCTCGGATGTCTCCAAGCCGCGCCCGATATCCTCGCGGTGCAGCATCTGACGTTCGCGCCCTACTCGCTCGGCGAAAGCTGGCTCGGCGCGCTCGAGTTAAACGGTCGGCGCCTCCACACCACCGCCGCCCCGATTGAGTTTCAGTGGCGACCCGACCGCATCACACGTTGGACACGCCACGACGACTTCGCGCTCGAATCGGTCTGCGTCATGGGTGTGCGGCGCCAAACCGTGACCGTCGCGGTGCATCTCACCAATCAAGCCGCGATCGCACGCCCTCTCCAGGTCCGCATCCTGACCGGCGAAGGCATCATCCGCTCCGACAAAAACTGGAAAACGCCTTACTCGCCCCGCGAATGTCCCGCGATCTCCACGACGCCATGGGACGGCACGCCGCCCGCCCACACGCTCGTCCGCAATCTCGTTCAAACCGCCGCTGACGGCCACGGCCTGCTCTTCACGTCGCGCACGAGCACCGCTTGCGCGCTGCAAGCATGTTCGCCCGCTCCCGACCAAATCGAGCGCCGCTGGCTCGACTTCTCCGGAAAACTCGCCGCCGGCGAGACGCGCACGCTGTATTTCTTCATCGCGGTCGGACGCGATGAGGCGGCCGTGCTCGCCGATTTCGCCGCTTGGCGCAGCAATCCGGCCACCGCGATCACGGCTGCGGAGTCAGACTGGCGCGCGGAGATCGCCGCCGTGTTCACTCCGGGCAACGACCGTTACAGCGGACACCTGCCGGTGCTCCACACGCGACACGATGGACTCCGCGCGGTTTACCTCAACGCCGTCATCACCGCCGTCTACTTCAAGCGCGAGCATCCCGAGTCGCCGCACGGCCGCACCTACGTGACGCTGATGCCGCGCTACTGGGTCACGACGAGCTTCATCAACGACTGGTCGCTCTCCGCCCTCCTGCTCATTCTCCTCGATCCACGGTGCGCGCGACGCACGATCGAGCGCTGGCTCGAGCGCGACATCCACCGCCACTTCGGCACGGAATACGCCAGCGGCGACAGCACGGGCAATTGGTATTCGTGCAACGACTATGCGATGGCGCGCCTGATCACGGTTTATCTTCGCGTGACCGGCGATCGCGCCTGGCTGCAACACCGCGTCGGCGAACGCACGGTGCTCGAGCACCTGCGCGGCTGCGCCGCGCATTACCGCACTCTCGTTCGCAGCCACGGCCTCGCCGATTACGGCGACCGCAACAGCCTGCTCGAAGCCGTCGGCACCTACGAACACGAGGTCGCTTCGCTCAACGCCGCCAACGTCTGGACGCTCCGCGAAACCGCCAACGTCCTCGAGTGGGCCGGCGATCCCGCCACCGCCGCGACCTTGCGCGCCGAAGCCGACGCCCTCGTGCCCGCGATCCAGCAGCTTTACGTCGCCGGCCAAGGCTTCTGGCACTGCCGTCGCCCCGACGGTTCACTCGTGCCGGTGCGGCACATCTGGGACTTCATCCACACGGTGAACTTCCTGCACGGCGACCTGCCGCGCCCGCAGGTAGCCGAGATGCTCGCGTTCTTCCAACGCGAGCTCATGACGACCGCATGGCTCTCCGCGCTCTCGCCGCAAGACGAGGACACCGGCTTCTCTCAGCGGCCCGATCACCAATGGAACGGCTCCTACCCCGCGTGGGTCTCGCTCGCCGGCAGCGCTCTGCTCAAGGCCGGGCACGCCGATCTGTTCGCTGCGTGGTTGCCCGGATTGGCCGCCACCTCGCGCCAAGGTCCGTATTCGCAGGCGCACTTCGTCGAGAGCGCCGCGCCCACCGTCGATGGCGGCGCGCGCAAGGCGCCGACCGAGTGGCCCTACATCAACGACTGGACCTGTCTCTCTGCGGGCAACTTTTTCGAGACGGTCGTCCTCGGCGTCTTCGGGCTCGATCCGGGCTTCACGCGTCTCGAAGCCCACCCGCAACTTCAGCGTCTCGATGCCACCGCCACTTTGCGCGGCCTGCGCTGGCAAGGCGGTCTCTACGAAATCGCGGCCGATGGCCGCGTCACTTCGCTTCCCTCCTGAAATGAAACCCCTGCTCCTGCTCTTCGCCGCGCTGTCGCTCACCCTCACCGCCTTCGCGACCGAAGAGCCGCGCCTGCCCGCCGCGCTCGTCGAACGTGCCGTGCGCACGAAGGCGCCGCGTTGGAAATTCGTCGCGATGCAGCGCATGCGCGAGATGCCGGAGACGTTCGCGCTGCAAGTGACCGCCGCCGCCGCCTTCCAGTCGCCCGACACCGTCATCGACGGCAAGCCACTCGCCACGCACCTGGCCGAGAAACTCCGCTACATTCTCACGACGCCCGAGCCGCATCCGGACGGCACCACCAACGAGCCCGAAGCGCAGGGCGGCATCGGCGGCTGGACGCATCACGTGCCCGCGCACGCGCTGCTGCTCGCGAAGCGCACGCCCGCGATCTGGGCGCAGCTGAGCGTCGACGAGAAGCAGCGCGCCGATCTCCTGATGCAGGCGCTCGCGCTCGCCGCACACTTCTGCCTCGACGACGACAACGACTACTACCTGCTGCTCGACGGGCACTCGGTCTACCACAAGAGCTGGAACCCCAACCACGTTGAAGGCTACGTCGGCGCGATCATCTCGGCCTCGCTGTATTTCGGTCCTGACGAGTTGAACGCGTTTTTCCGCTCCTTCGACTTCGATCGTTTCCTCGCGCGACTCGAGGCGGCGAACTTCCAAAACATCAAGCGTTGCTGGACGTGGAATCCCGCGATCCGCGATCTGATGATGCACGGCGGCAGCATCGCGGTGCCCACCAAACAAGTGCTCGCGCAAGGCGTCGTCACGCGCGGCGCGGGCGTGCGCAACGACTTCACGCACGACGGCATCACGTTGCGCGAGCCGTGGGAGCTGCACCGCGCGCAGGCCGTCCGCTTGTTTTCCAAAGCCGTGCGCACGCGCGTCATCGCGAACAGCGAGTTCACCTCCAGCCTGATGAACCGCGTCAGCGCGGCCACTGAATCGCCATGGGAAGGACAGATGGGCATGCTCCACGAATTCGAGAGCACGGACTGGGACGGATTCCGCACGAGCGCGGCCTACGCCTTCGAAGGTGCGATGATCGACATTCCCACCGCGGTGACGTTGAAGCTCGTCGGCGTGTGGAGCGCAGCGCGCGGCGGCGATGTGCTCGAGCGCCGTATGGGCGTCGGCATGGCCGACCTGCGTTTCAAGGCCCGCGAAGGTTACCGCAGCTGGTCACTCGGCAAGCCGCGCGAATACTGGTGGGAGCGCGACCTCGAGCCGATGGGCGCAGACTTCGTCTTCGGGTTGTGGGAAACCTATTTCGCGCCGCCGCCTCCGCCGTCCCGATGAAATTTTCGCTTGGCCCACTGCTGCTGCTGACGCTGACCCCGTTCCTCGTCGCGCAAACTCCCGCCGCGCCCGAGGCCACTCCTACCGAATTACCCGGCGCCGAAGCGCACGTTTACCGCGCCGGCCCGCCGGAGATGCGGCTCTTCGTCGTGAAACCAGTAGGCTGGAAAGCCGACGACCGGAGGCCGGCGCTCATGTTCTTCTTCGGCGGGGGTTGGACGACGGGCACCGCCATGAGCGCACTGCCGTGGGCGAAGTTCGCCGCGAGCCTGGGCTTGGTCGGCATCGCTCCCGATTACCGCACGAAGCAGCGTCACGACACTTCGCCACTCGCCTCGGTCGCGGATTCGCGCGCCGCCCTCCATTGGGTGCAGGAACACGCCCGCGAACTCGGCATCGATCCGAGGCACATCGTGGTCGGCGGCAACTCCGCCGGCGGACACGTCGCTCTCTGGACCGCCATCGCGCCCGCGCCGCCTGGCTCCGATCCCACCGAGTCGCCGACCCTGAAACCGGCCGCGCTCGTTCTTTTCAGCGCCGTCTCGGACACGTCGCCTGCCACCGGCTACACGCCGAAGCGTTTCGGCGCCGATGCCACCGCGCTCTCGCCCGTGCATCAACTCGACGCGCGGATGCCGCCCGTGCTCGCGTTTCACGGCGCCGCCGATGAGTTGGTGCCGCTCCGGCAAGCGCTGGCGCTGCGCGACCGTTTGCTCGCCACGGGCAACCGTTGCGAGCTGCACCTTGTGCCCGGCGGAGGCCATAATTTCCTTCACGCCTTGCCGGCGTGGCAGGAAAAATCCCGCGAACTCCTGCGCGATTTTCTCAGCCGCGAAGGCCTGCTGCCCTGATCACCACCAGCCGCGCTGCGTCGCCGCCACGAGCGCGTCTTCGACCGGTGCGAGTTCCGGATGCCAGAGCCGCTCCCACTCGAGGCTCATCGGGCCGTGATAGCCGGCGCGCAGCACTTCGCGCAGCGGCGCCATGGGAAATTCACCGTCCCCGGGCAGGCGATAACTGAATGGATGCTTCGGCCCGGGAATGCTCACGCTGTCCTTCACATGCATGTGCACCACGTGCGGCGCGATCGCACGCCATGTGACGAGCGGGTCCTCTCCGCCCGTTTTCCACGTGTGGTGCGTGTCCCATAGGATGCCCGTGCCCGGAGCGAGTGCGAGAAAGCCGCGAATCGAAGCGGTGGTGCAGAGGGCATCGTGCGTCTCGACCATCAGGTCCGCCTGCCAGTGATTTTCCGCGCGTAATTGGCGCCACCATGCCACGGTCTCGGCCATGGCCTGATGCGTCGCCGCATCGCCGACTTTGCCCCCGTCGAACACGCGCAGCCGCGGCACGCCGATCGCCTCGGCCCAGGGCAGAAATTTCAAAAAAGCCTCCCGCTCCTCGGCCGTCGGGTGCGCCAGGTGCAGCGAGGTATCCAACGAAAAGATTCTCATGGGCTGCCCGGCCATGCGCGCCGCGAGCGCCTCCGGCGTGCCGTAGGTCGCGGTGAAATGCGTCGGCAGATCGATCGTGCCACCGAGCGCCCGCAGCTCGACGCCAGCCAATCCATGCCGCGCCGCGAGCGCCAGAGTCTCCTCCAAGCCGAGCGCCGGACTGCCGAGCGTCGAATAAGTGCGCAGGTAAGCCATGCCGCAGCCTGTCAGCGCCGCGCCGCGCACGACAACCACGGACTTCACTTCCGCGCACCCGATCCGCACCGCATATGCCGGAGTGCAGAACGACGCCCCGGTGCCCCGGGTGTCTAACTGCCTCCAGTAGCCCCGCGAATGAGACGCAATGCGGGAGTGCAAAAGTCACCGGCGCTGTCAGCGTGCCTGAAATCTCGTCGTTGCTATGGCCACATTTCTCGGGCTGATCCGCGGAACAAAACTAGCCCGAGTGCTGCTCGGTCTCGCGCTGGCTCTACCGGTCTTCGCCGCGCCCTGGCAAAAGGCCGCGGACTTCACCTGCGACGCGACGCGGCGCGAGGGCTTCGGCTACGTGGCGCTGCCGACCGCGAACAACCAGTTCTACGTCGGTGGCTACTTCTCCTCGTGGAACGGCATGCCGCGATTCTCGCTCGCCCGCGTCGCCGCCGACGGACAACTCGACAGCACCTATCAACCGGCCGCAGTGGATTTCTTCGTGATCACCGCCGCCGAGCTTCCGAACGGTCAGCTGCTCATCGGCGGCCGATTCAATACGGTCGGCGGCGAATCGCACAGCAACCTCGCGCGCTTGCACGCGGACGGCTCGATCGATTCCTCGTTCACGGCGAGCGGTCAGTATTTCACCCAAGCGCTCGCCGTTCTCGCCGACGGCAAAATCCTCGTCGGCGGTAACGCCGGCCTAAGCTGCCTGAACGCCGACGGCACCAGCGTGGCCGGTTTCATCCGCGGCAGCGGCTTCAACGGCTACGTCAACGCTCTCGTCGTGCAGGCGAGCGGCCGGATCGTCGTCGCGGGCGATTTTTCAGAATACAACGGCATCGCCTGCGGGCGCATCGCCCGACTCAACCCCGACGGCTCACTCGACACCTCGTTCGCCGCCGGCACCGGCTTCGACCGCACCGTGAACGCGATCGCGATCGACGCGAACGGCCGCCTCGTCGTCGGCGGCGGTTTTGCGAACTTCGCCGGCACCGCCCGCAAGTGTGTCGCGCGACTCTCCGCCGACGGCGCGCTCGACGCCACCTTCGATCCGAGCGCGACGCTCGGCCTGCAATGGTGCTTCGCGGTCGCGACGGCGGGCGACACGGTCTACGCGAGCGGCTTCGGCCCCACCACCGCCGCGAATACCAACTTTCTCGTCCGCCTCGGTGTCGATGGCGCGGTCGACACGACGTTCGCCTCCAACTTTCCTGCACTCGGCTACGGCGGCTCAGTGAGCGCGATCGGGATCGACGCCACCGGCCGCCTGCTCGCTCTCGGCAACTTCGGCGGCCAGGCGGGCTCGGTCTCCGCTACTTACAGCGGCGCCGTGGGCATCGAGTCCGACGGCCGCCCCGTCTCCGGCTTCTCGGCCCTCGTCTGCACCCCCGGCACCGTCTACGCCGCGCAGCCGACTGGCAGCGGACAGTATCTCATCGCCGGCGAATTCACCCACATCAACGGCCAGCGCACGAGCCGGCTGCTCACGCGTATCAACGCCGACGGCTCGCCTGATCTCACGTTCAACTCCGGTAACGACGGCGCGAACGGCGACCGCGTGCGCACCATCGCCCAACAGCCCGACGGCAAGATTGTCATCGGAGGACATTTCTACACCTACAACTTTCAGTCGCGCACGCACCTCGCGCGGGTCCTTGCCGACGGCACGCTCGACCCCGCGTTCAACGCCAACGGCGTTCTATCCATCGACGGCGACGTCCGCGCGCTCGTTGCCGCGCCGGAGAACAAACTGCTCGTCGTCGGCTACGACGTCGTGAACGGCTACACGCGGCCATTTTTCCGCCGCCTCAACAGCGACGGCACCGTCGACAACGGATTCGCCGGCAATACCGGTTTCTCGAGTGAGACGACCGGCTTCGTCTCGGACGTCCAGTTCGACGCCGACGGCCGCATCTATCTCGTCGGCTCGTTCGACCGCTATCAGGACGTCGCCTGCAAACCCATCGTCCGCCTCACTCCCGCAGGGAATCTCGATGCGACATTCAGCTCCGCAAACCTCACCGCAACGCAGATTCTCACTCTACTCCAGCGGTCCGATGGCAAACTCTGGATCGCCGGCACGCTCACGCCGCAAGAGCTCGCCGCCGACGGCACGCCCAATCCCGCGTTCAACCCGAGCGGCGCCTACGTCACGCGCCTCATCTCACTCGGCGACACCGTGATCGCACTCGGCGACGGTTTACTGCGCCGCTACCGCGCCGACGGCGCGGAGGACACGACGTTCCAGACCAGCGGAATCAACAACCTGCGCCTCTTCAGCGGCACGACGCTGCCCGACGGCGCTCTGCTCCTCGCCGGTGACATCTCGCTGCTCGCGCCCAACACGGAGACGTTGATGAAGATCGTTGCCCCCGCGTCGGTCCCCACCGGCTACGCGGCATGGCGCCTGGCCAATTTCTCCGCCACCGACGCCGCCAACGACGCGGTCAGCGGCCCGAGCGCCGTCGCCAGCGCCGACGGGCTCACGAATCTCGCAAAATATGCGCTTGGCCTCGCGCCGACCGCCCCCGCGCCGAGCGGACTGCTGCCGTCCTTTTCGTTGAGCGGCGACGACTGGGTCTTCACCTACATTCGTCCCAGTGACCGCGACGATATCGGTTATGCGGTCGAATTTTCCACCGACCTCAACCAATGGCAGACGAGCACCGCGACCTTGCAAAGCGAGACCGACGGACGCCAAACCTGGACCGCTCGCCTCTCCGCCGCCGGCCGCCCGCAGATTTTCTTCCGCCTGCGTTTCACGCGCGCGAACTGAGCCCGGTCCGTCCGCGCGCGCTCCGGTTGGCGCCCTCTCAGCTCAGCCGGAGTCATGTGGAGAGGGCCCCCTCGAGTTCGCAAATTTCACCCGCGGCAAAAAAAACGCCAAGGAATGCGTCGCAGCAGAAAAAATCGGCGCAGCCGCGATAAGCCGGGTTGATTATTTTCCCGCCCCGTGCACGCCGAACTGGTCCAAGCCCTTTCCACTCAGCGCCCTCAGATCGTCGCCCGGTGGGGAACGTATCTGCGCATGCAGCCGGTGGTCTCCGCCCTCGCCCGCCCCGACACGCTGATGTTCGGTGTGGACGGCGTCCTCGACGAAGTCTTCGCGCGCCTGCGCCGACCGCCAGCCAAGCGCCCTGTGCGGCGGTGGGTGGATCATTTCTGTAGCCGTAACCCACTGCGCGCCTTTTACGCTGCTGGAGAGCAGGCGCTCTTGGAAATGATGGTCGTGGCGCAGACCTCGTCTGGGCAGTCCCGGCCCCGCCAACGCACGGCCGCCCTCGAGGAAGTCCGCCAAGCCATCCGCGGAGTGGCGCGACGCGATCTGGAAGGATTGGCCGCCCTGTGCCGCACCTGCCAGGCGAACCTTTCCGGCACGGGCCGCTGCCCGGCCGCAGGCTGCCGCGCCGGCTGGACGGCGCGCGCGGCCGGACGGAAATCCGCCCCTGCCCCAAAAACGGATCGCGCCCCTCGGGCGGAAAGTCAGCGGCGAAGCGGTCGCGTGCCTGAGCAAGTGGCGCCGCACTGAGAGCCCCCGCGCCTTTTAAGGTGTGCTTGGAGGGATGGAACCTTCCGCGGCGTTCGCGAGCGCGACCATCGGATCATCGGCTTCGACCGGGAAAGCGCCGACCGGCCGCAGAGCGATTGTTTCGCGTCGACCAGCGCTTCTTTTGAGGCGTGCAGGCCGGCTGGCCTCAGCCAACTTCGCCGGGCAGGCGGTCAGGTTGTCGCTTAGCTTCGGAAGCAGGGTGCATCGTTTGCATGGGATTCACCGGAGTCGGAAAAGCGACGATCTCAAGCCGAGAACCCAGCAGCTTGCTGAGATTCACGCGCCCTAGTTCAAACAGGCGCCAGTCCTGGAGATTCAGACCGAATTCCTCAACAGACGCGGCGCGGCCCGCTGGAAAAGCCGATTCAGCGCGGCTTGGAATTCAGATTTGGTCGGGCATTTCAGAGCCCCTTACCTGAATAGGCCGTTAACCGATATTTTCAGCTCCCGCTCTCTTTGGGAAGGATCACTAACGGCAACGCCATACGCGACGTCGTCGCGGGATCGAATTTCACCGGATGCGCGAAGCCTTCGTAATGATTGTCGACGATGCGCACGTTCTCGGCGTTGCGCACATCGATCGCCACGGCGTCGGTCTGGCCGTCCGGATTCGCGAAGCTGTTTTTCTCGATCAGAATGTCTCCATTGAAGCGCACCGTCGAACGAGGGAAGAATTTGCTGAGCGAGTGAATGACGATGTTCGCCGGCGCGCCGCGGTTGGCGATGTCGATCCAGCTCGTGTTCAGGAAGCGGTTGTTGCGGACCACCGTGTGACGGACGAAGCCGCCGGAGGACTGATTGGGACCGAACTTGATCTGGTAGGAATTGTGGTCGAAGACGCAGTCCTCGATCGTGAGGTTTTCCTCGAAGTCCACGATCGCGCTGCCGAAATTATTCAGGAAGTGGCAGCCGCGGATCGTGCCGCGCTCGAGACTGTAGGTGAGAAAGCTCACCGCGGTGCCAACGACGGTGTGGGCGGGCGCCGCTTCGGCAAACGTGTAGACGTAGCCGCCCTTTTGCCGGCGCGCGGCCTTCACCACGCGGTCGTGCGGACCGCCGTCGACCCAGAAGCGGAGCTTGTCGCCCGCGGGCACTTCGTAGCCGGGCGAAATCAGCAGCGAACCGTCGGGGCGAACTTCCTTCACGATGCCGAATGATCGCCGGATGACGAGCGGGTCCATCCGGAGCCCCTGAAAGGTGCAATCCTCCACCAGCAACCCGCCGGAGTTCATGCTTAGGTGCAGGCCATCGCGCCCGCCGATGGCGAGGTTGCCGTGCTCGGGCTCGAAGCGCAGGCGCCGGAAGGTCAGGTTGTGGTTGAAGCCCGCGAGCATGCCCATGTTGCTGACGTTGGGCATGACGACGTTTTCGAACACGACGTCGCGCGAATACATCACGCCGGTCTGATTGCGCGAACCTTGCGCGGTATGATGCCACGAAACGCCATCGCCAACCGCGAGTTTGGCGGCGAAGCCCGCCTGGCGCATCACCAGCTGCCGTGCCGCGGAGTCGGGCACGGCCTGCCAGTATTTATTCACGTTCGTGCCGATGGTCAGCGTGGCTTCGTTGGGCGTGCGGCCAAAGCGCTTCAGTTTGCCGGTCTCGAGATTCCAGGCGTGCGCCGAGGCGGCGCGCATCCCGTCGTAGCTCGGCAGCCCGGGCAACACCTCGACCGTGACGACGTCTTTCGCCGGATCGACCGCGATCACGCGACCGGTGCTGCCGAGCGGCGGGTCGTTGGCGAGAATCAGGTTCTTCACCGTGATATCCTGCGAACGCAGCACCATCAGCTGCGGCGGCAGCGACGTGTCGTTGGTGAGTTTGAAATTGCGCTCCAGCCGCGTGGCCGGCCGGCCGGCCGCGTCGACCGCGCCCACCAGCGCGACGTGCTCGCTCTCCACCAAACCGAGGTAATATTCGCGCGAAGTCGGCTGGCGCAGATTGTAGGTGCCGGCCGCGAAGCGAATCTCGCCACCCTGGGCGCGTTTCGCGGCGGCAATCGCCCGAGCGATCGCTTCGACATCGCACTTGCCGTCATTCGGCACCGCGCCGAAGTCGGCGACATTGAAGACGGGCAGCGCCGCGAACGCAGCCTGTGTGGCGAACAGCGCGACGAGCAGTCCGGCGCGAGACCGGGTGCGAACCGCATTCAGTCGGAAGAACAGGTGACTCATGGAAAATCGGGGAAGAGCGCGGCGGAGAAATCCGCGCGGGGTGACACCGCAACGGTAGAGTCTCCGGTCACTGACAGAAGTTTCGCCGGGGTCGACGGTTGACCGGCGCAGCCGTTGCCGCACCCCACGCGTCCGCTAGCACTTCGCGCGTCCGCCTTTGCTGCCTTTTCCCCCGGACCGCCCCAGTTTTCCCCATGAAAAGCACGTTTAAGCACCTCCTCGCGTCGCTTGCGCTCGGCGCCAGCACCCAGCTCACCGCCACGGTCGTCTCCACCGATTTCAACGATCTCGCCGTGGGCGAGCTCCGCCCCGACCCCAAACGCGCGCCGGCTGTGGCCAGCGGTCAAGGCTTCGCCACGCCGACATGGATGACCGGCTCGGGCATTCCCCGCATCGTGCCCGGCGATCTCGCCGCTCCCGCCAGCACCGGCTACGCGCTCAAGCAGTCCGGCACACCCAGAAGTTTTCAGGCGCTGAAATACAAGGTCGAGGACGCCACCGACCGACGCCAGGGTCGCGCACTCGCCACGAAACTAACCGGCACGGTCTGGCTCTCCTTCCTCGTGAAAAACGCGGACGCAAACCAAGCCGTCAGCCTCGACTTCAACGCAGCGCCGCAACAGTTCTCCGCCCCACAGCCCACGCGCATCGTCGTCGAGGGCGCCGATGTGCGGATCTACAACGCCGCCAAAATCAAATCGGGCGAGGTCGTCGGCGCGGTCACTCCCGGACAGACGGCCTTGATCCTCGTCCGCATCGACATTGCCGCCGCCAAGAACGGGAAGAACGACCAAATCAGCCTGTGGGTGAATCCGACACTGGCACGCACGCCGGAAGAGCTGGCCAAGCCGCAACTGCGCCTGCTCGACACCGGCTTCATCGGTTCGAGTCGCGCGATTTCGACGCTCGGCATCGCCAGCTACGATTTGCGCACCGGCGCCAACCAAGTCGGCGGCGTGCTCGATGCCGTAACGTTGGCCGACGGCCCGGATGGCTACGCCGCCGTGACCGGCCTGCGCCCCTGAGCGGACCGGCCTGCGATCCATTTTCCGCCAGCGCTCCAGACTGCGCCGCGTCCGATGAGTCCGACTCGCCTGCATCCGAATTCGGAACGCTCGGCGCGCACGCGGCCTGATTGAGCGCTGCGCGGATTATTTCCCCATGAACACCCCAAAACCCCACTCCACCGCGCCGCAAGCGCTCCTTGCCGCGCTGGTTCTCAGCCTGATCCCCGGGTCGGCGCTCGCCGTCGACCGCCCCGTCTCCGCCAAGGGCGCCGTGCCCGACGATGGTCTCGACGACACCGCTGCCATCAACGCCGCCATCGTCGACGCGCAGAACGGCGACGTCGTCACCTTCGCCGCTGGCACTTACGATCTCACGACGTCCTACGACGCCGAGCGCTTCATCAAGCTCAGCAGCAAGACCGGCGTCACGCTCCGCGGCGCGACGAGCGGCGGCGCACCGGCCACCAAGTTGCTGCGTCACGTCACCGTCGCGAGCATGGCCACGCCGCCGCGCACGATTTATCTGGTCAACTCCGCGAACATCTCGATCAGCGGCTTCATCCTCGATAACACCCCGCAGCTCTGCACCACCGGCGTCGTGACGACGGTCGATCCCGCGGGCAAATACGTGCGCGTGCAGATTCCCGCCGGCTTGCCGATGGAGGCTGGCATGCCCTGCTACGCCGCGAACGTATGGGAACCTTCGGTCGACGAATTGAAGTCCGTGCCCAACGTCAGCGCGAATTCCTCCCCCGCCAACTGGACTATCTTCGACGCAGCCAACCGCATCATGGAGCTCAACAAGAGCACGGGGCTGACCTTCCTCTCGAACATCGCCGTCAACGACCGTCTGTCGTGGCACTACGGCTGGAACGGTCGCTCCCAAGTCGAGATCGGCAGCTGCTCCAACGTCACACTCGAGAACCTCACCGTGCGCAACGCCATCAACATGGCGTTCCTCATCGGTTCCACCAACGGCCTCACACTCTCCAAGATCGTGCTGAAACCCGAAGGCAGTCAGCTGCCGGTTGGTCCGCGCGACGGCATCCACATCTCCCGCTGCACTGGCGTCGTCACCGGCAGCGAGCTGGAAATCACCGGCGTGCGCATGGACGGCCTGGTGGTCCGCACGCCATATGCAGAAATCACCGAGATCGTCAGCACGACGCAGATCCGCGTCGTGGCGGAGCTGGCCACATTCGGGCAAACGATCGCGACCGGCTCCACGGTCTCGCTGTTCGACTCCACTGGCGCGATCACCACGCGCACCGTCTCGGCCGCCGTGTGGGAAAGCGACACCGGCAGCGCCGCGCATTATCTGCTCACGCTCTCGAGCGCGCTCCCGACATTCGCGGCTGTCGGCACCGACCTGAAGCTCAGCGGACTCGCGCCCGCCAGCGTCGCGATCACCAACAGCGCGTTCAAGAACATCGCCGGCTCCGCCATGATTCTGTTCACCGACAACATCACCGTGAACGGCGTCAACTTCACCAAGACCATGTATCCCGCCATCCACATGGGCGACAACACCGGCTCAGGCGTCTGCGGCAGCGACATCACAATCCAGAACTCGACCTTCGATCGCTGCGCATGGCTCGCCAAGCCGGAGACCGACATCCCGGGCCAGATCACGCTCGCCGCGGTCAACACCACGTTCACCACGCCGCGTCTGCACAGCGTCACGATCACCGGCAACACGTTCCGCAATCATCTGAGTTCAACCACCAATCCCGCCATCAACGCGCTCGACACCGATGGGCTCAGCATCGCCGACAATCTTTTTGAAAACGTCCGCCAGCCCGTCCTCCTCGCCGCTTCCGTCGACAACCACTCGGTCACGCTCAGCGATGTCGTGGTCGACAACGACAACAACACGGTCACGCACGCCGAGCTGGTCGGCAGCTTCGGCGCCAGCGGCCTCACGGGCTACAACGGCTCGAAGACTCGCTTCTCCGGCAGCACCGGCGCCAAAGCCAGCTGGACCGTCACGCCGCCGCGCACGGGCACCTACGCCGTCTACGTCTATCGCGTCGCCCACAGCAGCTCCGACACGAACGCCAAGCTCAGCGTCACGCACAGCGGCGGCACCAGCGTCAGCTATGTGAACTACAGCACCGGCACCTCCGGCTGGTATTCGCTCGGCACGTTCACTTTCACCGGCGGCACCGACTACACGATCACCAATGAGCGCAGCAACGGCTACCTGCGCACCGATGCGGTCATGCTGCAGCAACAATGACGCCAGGAATTTCTCTGGGATAGAGAACGTTAGTGCGATTACAGGGCCGGTCTTCGGACCGGCCCTTTTTCGCGCCTCAAGGCAGGTCGACCCGCAGGCGGAGAAACCGTTTCCCCGCGGCCGCCAACGTCACACCATCCGCCACCGTGACGCGCTGGCCGACCTCGCCGGGATTGACCACCACCACGCTCCACTCGGTGAGATTGTCGCTGCCTTGCACCGTGTAAGTGAGATCGGCGCGCGCGCGCAGGAAGTTGAGTGTCAGTTTGCCAGTCGCGCCATCGAGCGCCGCCGTCGGAGTCGGCGCGTCGTCGCGGCCGGTCTTGCCCAACGCGTAGGCGAGCAGATTACCCAGCTGAATGCTCACGGACGCCGACGCGCTGGTGACGCTGCCGTGGCTGTTGCTCACCACCACGTCGTAGCTCCCCGCTTCGGCTGGAGTTCCCATCAGCACCAGCGTCGCGCCAGTCGCACCGTCGATCGCCACGCCCTCCTTGCGCCATTGATAGGTGAATGGCCCGGTGCCGCTCGCGCTCACCTGCAGCGTCACGCCCTCACCGGCAAAGACACTCTGGGCGGCCGGCATCGAGGAAATCTCGGGCAACACATCGACGTCGAGCACGGTCGTGGCGCTCGTCTGCACAGCGCTGCCGTCAAGCGGCGTGCCTTCGACGACATAGGAGAACGTGCGCGTGCCCGCCGGCAGCGAGACGGTGAATTCGAACGGAAAAGCCGCCTTCGTCTGCGTCTGTTCGGCGCCGCCGTCGATTTGATAACGCAACCGTGCCGCGCTCAACACCTCCGGCGAGGCATCCGTGTAAACGTAGGCGTGCTGCCGCGTGCGCGAGAGCGACAGCACCGTGCCGACCACGCGCCCGAACGTGGTGGTCTGCTGCCGGTAGCTTGTCGCCGGCAGCGCCGGAGCATTCAAACCGGCATAGTCCGCCTGCAAGTCCAGCACTGGCGTCGCACCGTCTATCGCCCACGCGACGAGGCCACCCGCGGGCACCTGCACGGTCGTGACGCCGTTGACGAAACTGCGCGCGGGCTGCGCGACATTATCGCGCCATTCGCGCAACGTGGCGCCCGGCGCGAAGGTGACGCGCGCCGGGTCCACGGTGACGGCGACGCTCACCGCCCGCGGCGCTTGATTGGAAAATGCGAGATAGAGCCGGCCGTTGCCGCGACCCGCGACGTAGTTGAGCTGCACCTCGTCCGTGCCGGCGCACGCGACCAACGCGCGCGGCATCCACGGCCACACGCCCTCGTCGCCATAGAACCGACCGGGCTCACCGCCGTAAACGCGCCCGCGAAAATAGGCACGCGAATCGGTGTAGTGATGCGGAAAGAGGATCGCCCCCTGCGATTTCCACTCCGCGTCCGCGAAGAGGAAATCGACCGTCATGGCCGCCAGCGACAGCGGATGGTTCATGTGCGCGGTGTTCGCGTAGGTCGAATACCAGCGCAGCGGGTAGTCGGACCGCAGCAGCACGGGGTTGTAGTTGTTGCGAATGGTGTAGCCGGGGTAGTTCAGCCAGCGCCCGATGATGCTCGAACGCGCCACCGCAGCGAAAAACGGATCCTGCTGCGTGCGCGCCGCACGCATGAACGACGGCGCCGCGTAGGCGCTCATGAAAATTCCCCGGTGACTGACCGACGTCGGCGCCCCTTCCGAAGTCAGCCCGACCTCGGAAACCAGCGTCGCCTTCACCGGCGTGCCCAGACCGTCGACCGTCACGTTGTCGGGCACGGGCGCGAAGCTGATGTGCCGAGCAAACTCGTTGAGCGCCTTGGCCGCCGCCGCCGCATAGCGCGCGTCACCGGTGATCGCCTCCATTTCCAGCAGGCTGTCCCAGCGCCCGCTGACTTGATTCCAGAATCCGCTCTTCACGTCGCGGAAATCCGTCGGCGCGCCGTTCTCGTAGCGGTAGCGGATGTATTCGTCGGCGAGCCAGCGCGCATCGGCCAGATACTCCGGATAACCGGTCGCGCGATAACCCTCGATCAGCGAGTGCAGCGTGTCGAACATCCGGTCGTAGGCGACTCCGCGCGACAACGTCTGCCCGGCCGCGATCGCGGTGCTCAACTCGCCCGTCGCGCCGCTCACCGTCCGCCCTTCCTGCGCCAGCGACAGGAACGCCGACGTGCGTCCGCCCATCAATCCGTAGAGCGCGAAGAAATCGGTCGCCTGATACTGGACCACCGGGCCGCCCATGCCGTTGGCGGCATCGTAACCCGCGATCTTCAGCATCTGGTTTCGACGGGAGATGAAATACTCGATCGTCGGCCGCGCACGCTCCTCGTAGAGCTGGGCGCTGTCGCGCACCATCGCGAGACCGAGCACCGCCGGCGCCGACTGGAAGCGGACGTATTCGGGCGCGTCGTTCACATACTCGTGCGCCTTCAAGTCGCTGCGCCAGTAACTGTAGTTCTGCCCGCTGGCGTTGAGGACGAAGTCCACCAGGTTATCCAACGCCGTGTTCAGCGAGCCGCCGGGCAGGTTCTCGCGGTAGTCGCGAAACCCGAAAACGCCGGTCGCCACCGCGCGGAACGTCGCATCGACCCCCGCGCCGCCCACCACCAGTCGCGTGGCGAAGTTCAGCGTGCCATCCGTGCGCGAGGCCGCGCTGCCGTAGAGCGGCGCCAGCACCGCCGGCCGGCTGAGCGCCGCCGTGCCGTCGTTGGCGATGAGACCGAAACCGGCATTGGTGAACGTCGACACACGGCTCGGCACTTCAAACGGATCCACTGCCACGCCGCTCACCACGCCATCGGTTTCGCGGAACACCGCGGGCAGCGTCGCCCGCACTTCGTCGATCACGAATTGGTTCTCGGGAAACCGCCGGCCACTCCAGGGACCGGGCAGGAAAAACGCCGCCACGCCACTCGTGGCAACATCCTCGACCGGCCGCAGGCTTACCCCGAAGTAGCGCTGCGCCGTCGGACTGAGCGTCCACCGCAGCCGCGGAAAAGCGTTTCCCGTCGGCAAGTCGAGCGTCGCGCGCAACACGAACGCGCTCGAGACGGGCCGATACTGCCAGGCAAACATCCCATCCAGCGCCCGCGCGCCCACGGGCCGCACGGTCTCCCGCTCGCCCGCTGCGCTCGTATAGTTGAAGTTCGAGCGCCAGGTCGCGAGCGAGATTTGCGCCACGTTGCCCGTGTAGGTGAGACGGGAAAACGACGGACTGGCGGTCTGGCTGACCACCTCGAAGGCGGCAGAGAAATTCGCGCTGGTTCCGCTGCTCTTGTCGGTCACACGCACGGTGCGATCCGCCTGCAGCACGACGCGGAAGCGGTCGTTCTCCAAGATGCCGCTTTCGCCCGGGAGCGCCGTCCCGGTCGTATAGCTCAATAGCGGCGCTTCACCGGCGGTGGCGCTTTCGCTGTCTTGGAATTTCAGTCCCGCAAAAATCTCGCCCGTGTCGATTGAGGTGACGATGAAACTCACGCGACGATCGGTGTCCGCCACCGTCCCCAAGCCATAGAGGTCACCGCGCCGGCCCGCGGCCCAATTGAGAAACTGCGTGAGCCTGGCGTCGGCGAACGCCACGCGCGTGCCTCCGGTCGCGGCCCCGGCATCCACCGTAATTTCGGCGAGGGGCACCGCTCCGCGGCCGGGGCTGACCAATGACTCGGCCTTCGTCGGCGCATTCGCCCAGGTCAGCGCGGTTTCGCTCCAGCTGTCGGCATTGTTGGCGATGCCGTGCAACCGCAGGCGCACGGGATTGCGCGGCGCGCTGTTCGTCAGCGTGCCCGGCGGCAGCACCAGCACCGGCTCCGCACCGGCCACGCCGCGCGGCTGAAACTGGAAGACGGCGTTGCCGAGGCTGTTCTCCTGCGCCGAGACCACGAGCAGTTGCAACACGCCCTGCGTGTCGAGCACCTCGAGCATCGCCTGCCGCAAGGCCGGCGTGTCGGGAAACTCGACATTGTCGCCGGCCGAAACCGTCGCGGCATCCGCCGTGGTTTCAGCGAGCAGCTCGGTGGCGTAATCGCCGCCCGGATTCGTCCACGCCACCGCGTCCGACGCACGCGACCAGCTGACCTGACTCGGCGCCCAATCGCGGGTGACGCGATAGAGGCGCAGCATCTGTGCGCCGGCCGCAGCACCGCTCCAGCGCGAGGCCACGGTGAGACGCAGCTTCACCGACGACGGCACGAACGGCAGCGACGACAGATCGAAACTCAGCAGCGAACGGAAAACATCCGTGCCCGCCGTCACCGCGCCGACGGAGAGCGTGGTCTGGGACTGAGCCTCCTGCCCGGTGCGAATCCTCGCCGCGGCGGAAGAGGCGAGCAGCGAGTTGGTCACCGCAGCGCCGGACCCGAGCAACGGCTCCGCGCGGTCCAGGGTCAGCGTCAGCGCCGCAGACGTGGCCTCGCGGGCCTTGATCGCCAGCGGAAGGTCGAACGCGAGATACGTCTTGTAGCCGCCGGCGGTCGTGCTGCGCGCGCCGACTTTCAGGCCCTGGGCGTCGTGCGTCGTCGCGTTGGCCGTGCCGTTTTCGATGTAACTGTCAGCCACCGGCGCGAGCGGCGTTTCGACCGCGCCGGCCGGATCGTGCAACGTCAACGTCGCGCTGGCCGAGGTCACGCTGCCGAGCGGGTTGCTCACGGTGACCGTGTAGGCTCCGGCGTCCGCCGCGGAGAGATTCTCGAAATGCAAATACGCCGAATCGCCGCCGACGGGCGCTCCGTCCTTCGACCACGCGTAAGCCAACCCGGTGCCGGTCGCCTCGACGAAAAATATGGCCGTGCCCCCCACGTAGCTGTCCGCGGCCTGCGGCGACGCGACGATCTGCGGCGCGATGTGAACCTCCAGCGCCACCGCCGCGGACGTCACGGCGCCGGCGGGATTGCGCACCACGACACGGTAGTTGCCTGCATCGGAGACGGTCGTGCTGGCGATCGTCAACGTCGGCGAGGTCGCCCCGGCGATCGCGTCGCCGTCTTTGTGCCATTGGTAGGTGAGCGGCGCGGTGCCGGTGGCTTCGACGGTGAAGACGGCCTGTTGCCCCGCGACCACCGAGAGCGGCTGCGGCGCCTGCGTGATGACGACCGGCGTGGCAGAAGTCAGAACCGTGAGCATCGCCGCCTCCGAGAACACCGCCGCAACGCTGCCGGCCTCGCTGACCCGGACGCGGTAGCTGCCCGCATCGCCCGGCTGAACGTTCGCGAGGCCGAGCGTGCTCTGTGTCGCGCCGGGGACGTCGATGCCGTCCTTCTGCCATTGGTATTCGAGCGCGCCGACGCCGCTCGCGAGCACGCGAAAGCTCGCGTCGCCTCCCACGACGACGGTCTCGCTTTCCGGCGCGCTGGAAATCTCCGGCACCACCGGCAGCCCGGTCACATCGTAGTAGGCCGCGGCCCCGTCGCTCAATCGGATGCTGTCCAGGACGCCGCCGTTGGACGCCGTGGCGCCACTAGGATAACCGCCGGCGCCGAGCGTGCCGATCGCCGCGTTGGTGCCGACGAGATCGCAGGCGCCATCGTAAGCGGCCGTGGCATCCGGCAAACCGCTCCGCGCCGCCGGCAAGACCGGATCGATCCACACCGTGAGGCGCCGCGTGCTGGTCACGAGGCGGAACAACACGAGCGCGGTTTGATTGAGCACGAATTTGTCCGCGACGCTGATCGCCGTCGTGTCCGTGAAACCTTGAACGAGCAACGCTCGCCCGGCGACGTAGAGCCGTCCCTGACCGGACTTGGCCAGCGGATCGATGCTCGCGACGTTGAACGTCAGGCCGGTGTTGTGGGTCTCGTCGGTCTGCCTGATCAGAAAGCTGCCCCACACCTCGCCTTCGAGTGCCGCCGCGGTCTCGCGATACTGTTGCCGTCGCGTGGCGCTCGTCACTCCGCGCGGCTGCACGCTGTGCGCCGCTCCGCCCTGCCCCACGCCGTAACCCAAGTTGGCTGCCGGCTGCAAATCGCCCGCCACCACCTGAACCGCGCCAGTGCCACCCTGCCAATAACTGGCTCCGAACCCGCTACCGGTGTCCGCCGGCTGATTGCTCGACACGCCGGCACGCATATCACCCAGCGCGCAATCATTGAAATCCGCCACGACCAACGTCTCGCTGCGCAGCAGCGCGAAACCAAGGAGGAGCAGGACGACGAACGAGCGTGATTTACAGCAGGGGCGCATAGAACTGGGAATGGGGTTGCCCAGCGCCGGCTGGGTAACCGGCAGATCCATCAAGGCCGCGCCCCGGGGCCTGAGCGACGCCCTGTGCCGTCAATCGTTGACCCGCTTCGACGCATCGTGCGCTCAACGATCAACTCCCGTCCGCATTGTCTCGAGTGCGCGAGGCGCGCACCTTTTTTGCTCCGAGTTTCAGACCCCGCTCGTCCATCTTCCGTATCATCTGCGACTCGGCCGCTGCCATGCCCGCACCTTCTCCCACCCCGCCCGTTCACCGCTGGTTTCCGTCCGTCTCGCGTCTGGCCGCCGCGCTATGGCTCGCTGCCCCGCTTCTCGCGATGAGCCTGCACGGCGCGTCGGCGGCGCCGGCACTGCGGGCGCCCGGAGACGAGCCCAGCATCGTCGAACATCCCGACTTTCTCTGGGAGAAAAGCGTCGAAGCCGCCACCTACGAAATCCAGGTTGCACGCGACGAGGGTTTCCGCGACCTGATCGCGACCGACCGGGTCGAGATACCGCGCTTCGTGCCGCTCCAGCCTCTGCCCGCGGGCGAATGCTACTGGCGCGTGCGGGCGTTCGACGCCGCCGGCGTCGCAGGACCGTGGTCCACCGTCCGAACTTACCGCCTCGTCGCGCCGCAAAAAATCTTTTCGATCCCGGCCGGCGCCTCGCTGGCCCAGATCCAGTCGATCGTCGCGCAAGCCGCCGCGGCGGCGCCGGCGCGCGTCGAACTCGCGCCGGGCGCGACCTACCGCGTGCGTCCGGACGAAGCCGTTTTCTCTCTGACCAAGGCGCACGACCTCATCATCGACGGTCAGGACGCGCTCATCGTCATCGAAAACCCCGCCGCCGGACTGCTCCGCTTCGAGGAGTGCGCGCGCCTCACGATCCGCCGGCTGCGCGTCGACTACGATCCGTTGCCGCACAGCGTGGGCCGGGTGGAGGCGGTCGAAGTCGCCGGCAAGAACGCTGCGATGCTGCTCCGCCGCGAGCCCGGCTATCCCGACTTCGACGCCCCGCACATCAAGGAGAACACGATCTGGGGCGTCATCCTCGATCCGGCGCCGGAGCGGCGCGGCTGGATGAAGGCGGGCAGCCCGCTCGTCCTCGGCGTCAAGGCCCCGCAGGTCGCGCGCACGCTGGAGGGCTTGTTCCGCGTTCCGCTCACGACGGGCTCGCAAGCGACCGCGTTGACGACCGGTGACCGCGTCATTGTTTTTGCGCGCAACCGCACCCGCGGCTTCGCGTCCATCTCACGTTCCGTCGACACCACGTTCGACCGCGTCGTCACCTACGCTTGCCCGGCCGGCCACTTCAGCCAGGTGGGCGGTTCGCGCCTCAAGCTGCTGCGCTGCGGCTCGCAGCTCCGCGACGCCTCGCGCTGGTTCGCCGGCAACGCCGACGGCGTGCACGTGCGCGCCAACGTCATCGGCCCGTGGGTCGAGGGCTGCCGCTTCGAGGCCATCGGCGACGACGCGATCGCGCTCTACAACAAAGGTGTCTTCGTCACCCAGCAGCTCGCCGCGAACAAAGTCGCCGTCGTGCGCGAGTTCATGGACCTGGACGCCGGCGAAAGCTTCCGCCTCTTCAACCCGCGCGACGGCTCCATGCTCGGTGACACTTTCACCGTCACCCAGGTGAGCCGCGCCGGCAGCGACGCGATCGTGGAGTTCACGCCCGCGCTGCCCGCTGGCGTGTCGCTGCACGTCTACGACGCGCGCAAGACCCAGAGCGACCAGCTCTTCACGCTGAGCAAACGCAACGCGCTGTTCATGATTCGGAACAACGACTTCACCGCCGTTCGCCGCTACGGCACCGTCTTCCGCTCGCCCGACGGCGTGGTGAAAAACAACCGCTACACCGGCATCTCCAACGCTGCCATCGCCACGCTCAACGAGCCCGACGCCTGGCACAACGGCCTCGCCAGCCAGCGCGTGCTGATCGCTGGCAACACGATTGCACGCAGCGCCTTCGATGCCTCGTCGACCAACGTCGGCAGCATCCACGTTTTGCTCCGCCGGCTGGGCGGCGCCGCCGCGACCGCGCAGGCGTTCGAGCAAATCGACATCGTCAGCAACACCGTCACCGACTGGAGCCAGCGAGCGATCTCCCTGCAAAACGCCGTGCACTGCCGCATCGCGGGCAACACCGTCGCCGCCTCGCTTCCCGATTTTCCGTTTCCGGCCCGCGCCGAACATTACGCGATCTTCGTCGACCGCGCCCGCGAAGTGACCGTGCGCGACAACGATCTCACCGGCGACCACCGCGCGCTGACCGCGCCGATCCAAATCGGCCCCGACGCCGAAGCGACAACCGAAAACAACCGCCTGCCCTGAGCGGGGCCGTTCGCGTATCGGACGCCTGATCGCGGAGCGCGGCTCAAACGCGCGCCGCGCCGCGCATGACACTTTCTCCGCTCGGCAGCACGCCAGTCGCACCGCCGGGCAAAACATATTCACCGCCCACACCCGGCGGCAGCTGCACGCGTAATTCGAATTTCCCCTCCTCGGAAATCCAACGCACCGCAATCCGTCCGCGCGCGGTTTCGACGCTCGCGTCGACCTCGCGCAAGCCGGCCGGCTGTGGCGCGATGAGAACCTTGGCCCATCCGGGCGCTGCCGGCCGGATGCCCGCGAGCGAGCGCACGAAAAACGACAGCGGGCCCGCGCCCCACGCGTGACTGAGCGAATGCCCATCGGGCACGCCGTCCTCACCGATACGGTGACTGTGCCAGTGTTCCCAAGTCGCGCCCGTCTCCAACTGCGGCGCGTAACGCGTCTTGAGTCGCGGGATCGCCAGATCGGCGCGGCCGTGGCGTCCGAGCGCTTCGAGCACCAGATTCATCGTGAACGGACTCGCCTTGATCGGATCCGCCGCCGGTGCGGCGAAGACCGTCTCGACGATTCGGCTCGCGCGCGCGCCCGTGCTCTCCAGATGCAGGAGCGCCGCGGCATTCGCGCCTTCCGAGAGCGTGCCGAACGCGCCATTGCGATCCAACGAGTCCCGGTAGGCGCCGGTCGATTCATCCCACAGCGCGCGCCGGATGGAGTCGGTCAGGCGATCCGCCCGCTTCGTGAAATGACGCTGTTGCCTGCGATCGCCAATTTCGGCCGCGTAACCCGCCGCCGCGCGCTGGGCCGCGAGATAGTGCAGGTTGAGCGTCGTGTTGATCGCGCCGGTCGACGGCACGCGTCCGGGCGGCGGTCCTTCGCCCAAATCGATATACATCCAGTGCGGGACATTCTCGAGCAAACCGTCGGCGCGTTCGAAAGCCGTGAACCAACGCAACGCGTGGCAAATCGTCGGCCACCAGGCCGGCGCGAGAGTCTGGTCGCCGGTGAACCATGCATAGTCGCCGAACGCCAGCACCCAGTGCAGCGAGTAGAGCGGAATGGGCGACACGTTCAGATTGCCCGTCGGGAATCGCGGCACCAGCGACCCCATCCAGTCGATGCCCTGCCCCACCTGCTCGATCAATCGGCGATGCAGTGTGCCGGCCGCGAAACGTTGATGCAGCGTCATCGCGGTGAACCGGCCGTCGCCGATCCATTGCTGCTGCTCGCGACTCGCGCTGTCCACGATGCCGTCCTGCGCGCAAAGGCGCAACGTGTGCGCGCAGATGCCGTCCAAGCGGTTCAGCCATTCGTCATCGCAGCGAAAATGTCCGCTCGCGCCCAACGGCAACGTGAGGCGTCGCACCCTGGCGGCGTGCAGCACCACGCGGCCCGTCCCCCAAACCCAGAGCTGTGCGTAGCGGAACGCCACCCAGTTGAAGGCCACTTTCAACCGCTGCCGACCGTCGCGAAGCACGAAGCGCGTCGTGTGCACCCGCGCGGTGCCGGGCTTGGGCAGGCGCCCCTCGATCAGCATCTCGCCGCACAACACATCCACCACCGCGCCGGCGGTTCCTTCCACCTCCGCCTCGAAGTAGCCGCATTCCGGACGTCCGAGATCGAGCAGCATCACCTGCGCGATGTCACGCTCGGCCGCGACGACACAGGGCAGTGCTTCCGCGGAACCGAAACTCAACGCCGGGCGCACCGCACCCAGCACGTCATTTTCCGGCGCCGCGAAAACCGTCCGCGCCCGCGGCACCGGCAACATGACGGCGACGTCGTCCACCACGCGCGCGGGCAGCGGCTCCGGCGCGAAGTAATACCACGGCCCCATGCCGAGCGACGGCTTCACATAGTCGCTCGGAGTCCACGCCGAATCGTCGAAGCCCGGCATCGGCCACGTCTCTTCTTTCAGCCGCAGATCCTGCACCTCTATGCAGCCGAGCGTCGCGTGCAGGCGCGGCGTCGGACGCACGAACTCCGGCGCGGGACTGGTTTTCCACGTGCGGTCGCTGACGATGGAAGTCTTCCGTCCGTCGGCGGTCTCGATTTCCAGATGCGCCAGCAGCGCCTGCATCAGACTCTGGCGTCCGCCGGTGCCAAAACCTTGGAACAGCACGAGCACGGCCAGCGTGTTCTCGCCGGGTCGCAGTCGAGCCGCGATGTCGTGTGTGTCGAACAGCGCCCATTTCATGTCGCTGCGTCCCGGCCCGCGGGCGATTTCCTCGCCGTTCAACCAAGCGATGTATTGCGTGTCCGCCCACAGCCGCAGCTCCGCGCGCACCACCGGCGCGCCCACCGCGAATGGGCGCCGGAACCGCATGAAGCGATTGCGCGGATTGTCGTAGAACAGCGTCTCCCCCTGCCTCCAGATGAGCCCGGTTCCCGGGGCCCACGCGATGTCCAGCGGCGCCGGTCGCGCGCGCGGCGGCAGGCCGGCGTCGTTGTCGGTCTCGTTCGATTCGTCGCCGGCAGCCCGCAGCCCGGATAAACCGAGGCCCGCGAGTGAGACAGCGGACATTTTCAACAGATCGCGTCGCAGCATGGGGAGGGAAAACAGTCGCTTCACCAAGCCCCCTCACGTCACCGCAGGCAAGCCGGCACAGGGTCAACGGTTGAGGTGGCGTGGGCTCGCCACCGCGGAAGTGGCGGGACGATGCTCGCGCACCCTGCGCTGCATCGGACTATTCCGCTTGTCGCGCTCGTTTGCTCCCCCAAACCCTGCTCGAAGATGAAACGTCGTTTTTCCGTTCGCGTGGCCGTGCTCCTTTGCGCCGCGCTCGTCGCCAGCCAGTCAGCGCTCGCCGCCGGCCTCGAATCGGGATTCGCGCAGCCCACCGGCGACGCCAGGCCGCTCGTCTGGTGGCACTGGATCAATGGCAACATCACCAAGGAAGGCATTCGCGCCGACCTCGAGGACATGAAACGCGTCGGCCTCGGCGGCGCGCAGATTCTCGACGTCGAGATCTACATGCCCAAAGGCCCCGTGCGCTACGGCACCGACGCCTGGCACGAACACATCCAGTTTGCGCTCAAGACGGCGGCGGAACTCGGCCTCGAGATCGACATTGCCAACAGCCCGGGCTGGTCCGGCAGCGGCGGCCCGTGGATCACGCCGGCGCGCGGCATGAAGCGCGTCGTGTGGAGCGAAACCGCCACCGCAGGCGGCAGCGTTTCCGTCGATCTGAAACAACCGGCGACGAAATTGGGCTTCTACCGCGATATCGCCGTTCTCGCCGTGCCGAAGCACGCCGCGCGCTTGGACCACGAGAAATTTCCGTCCAAGATCGTCGAAAAAGCGCTGCCCGTGCTGCGGCCGGCGCCCTCCTCCACCCCGGGAATACCGCTCGAGCGGGTGCTCAACCTGTCGGACAAGATGGACGCCCACGGCCGGCTCGCCGCCACGCTGCCGCCCGGCGATTGGGAGATCCTGCGTTTCGGCTTCACGCCGACCGGCGCGCAAAACCATCCCGCGCAACCCGAGGGGCACGGTCTCGAGGCGGACAAACTCGACGTCGACACCGTCACCTTCCAATTCGAGCAATCGCTCGGCCGCATCATCCGCGAAGCCGGTCCGCTCGCCGGCACCACTTTCAAGGGCATCCTCTACGATAGCTTCGAAGCCGGCTTCCAGAACTGGACCGAGAAATACCCCGCCGAATTTCTCCAACGCAAGGGCTACGACTTCACGCCCTACCTGCCGGTGCTCACCGGGCGCATCGTCGGCTCGGAAAACCAATCCGAGGCCGTGCTGTGGGATTTCCGCGACGTGATCGAAAATCTTTTCACCGAAAATTACTTCGGCACCCTCCGGCGCCTCGCCGCCGCGCACGGACTCAAGATCTACTCCGAATCGCAAGGCGGCCCGCTCGTGCCCACCGCCAACAACCGACATGTCGACGTGCCGATGAACGAATTCTGGATGCAGGGCGTCGAGGGCCGGGGCACGAGCATCAAGCTCAGCGCCTCGGCCGCCGCGTTCTACGGCCGCCCGATCGTCGGCGCCGAGTCGTTCACCGCCAAACCCGAGGACGGCAAGTTTCTCGCCGTGCCCTCCTCACTCAAGAAACCCGGCGACTACGCGTTCTCGCTCGGCGTGAATCGCCTCATTTTCCACCACTACGTCCACCAGCCCGTCACCGCCGCCGCGCCGGGCTTCTCGCTGGGCCGCTACGGCACGCACTTCGGCCGCCTCAACACCTGGTGGCCCTACGCCGACGCGTGGATCAGCTATCTCTCGCGCAGCCAATTCCTGCTCCAACAAGGCCGCACCGTCGCCGACATCGGCGTGCTCGTCGATGACGACATGGGCTACTCGCTCGCGGGCAAACTCGCCAAGCGCGCGCCGGGCTACGATTTTCTCGCGTTCACGCCGCTGCAACTCGCCGAGATGTCGGTCCGCGACCGACGCATCGTCCATCCGCAGGGTCCCAGCTTCGCGCTGCTGCACTTCCCCGACGTCTGGCCCGCCCGCGTGGCCACGCTGCGCGAGTTGAAACGCCTCGTCACCGCCGGCGCCACGATCCTCGGCGCTGCGCCGCTTGCCCCGGCCGGCCTCGCCGACTGGAAGGAGAAAGCCGAGTTCGACGCGCTCGTCGCCGAGCTCTGGGGCGGCCTGAACGGCAAGACCCAGCGGCAGAAAAAACTCGGCGCCGGCTTCGTCTGCCAGGGCCTGCGCCCCGAAGAACTCCTCGCGCAACTCGGCCTGCCCGCCGATGTCTCGTGGCCGGACAGTGCCGGCGACATCCGGTTCATCCACCGCACCACGCCAGAGGGCGAAGTCTATTTCGTCTTCAGCAATTCGGACAAACCGGTGCGCGCCGAACTCAAGTTCCGCCAGCCCGGCCGACGCCCCGAAATATGGGACGCGACCACCGGCACGCACGCCGATGCGCCCGTTTACTCCGCCGCGAAGGACGGGATGACCGTGCCGATCCAGTTCGAACCGTGGGGTTCGGCGTTCGTCGTCTTCTGCCAGCCGTTGCCGGCGCGCTGGGTCGCCGCCGCGCCCGGCGCCAGTCTGGAGTTCAAGACCGGCCCGCTCCTCTTCTCCGGTCCCAGCCAAAGCCTCACCTATTCCGACGGCGCCACGCGCACCGTATCCGCCACTGCTCCGCTGCCCGCGCGCACGGCAATCGCCGGCCCGTGGACGGTCGCGTTCACCGAGGGGCGCGGCGCGCCCGCCAGCGCGACCTTCGCGCAGCTGACTTCCTGGAGCGAAAACGCCGACGCCGGCATCAGGCACTACTCCGGCACCGCGGTTTACCGCACGAGCTTCCAGGCCGCCAAGAGCCAGCCCGGCCAGCGCGCGATGCTCGATCTCGGCCAAGTCGCCGACATTGCCCGCGTCTCCGTCAACGGGCAGTCCGTCGGCGTCCTCTGGCGCACGCCGTTCCGCGCGGACATCACCGCGTGGCTGCGCGAGGGCGACAACACCCTCGAAGTCAGCGTCGCCAACCGCTGGATCAATCGGCTGATCGGCGACGAGGCGATCCCTGTCGACTACAAGTATCAGCCGGCGGGCGTGAGCAAATTCACCGACGGACGCATCCTCTCGCTGCCGGATTGGCTCTACGATCCGTCAAAGCTCGGCACGCGCCAGCGCCAGAGTTTCTTCGTGTGGAAACATTACGAAGCCGACTCGCCGCTCGTCCCCTCCGGCCTGCTCGGCCCGGTGCACCTCGAGTGGCAATCGGTCGTCGCCCCGTAATCTCACCGCGCCGCACCCCGTCTCCAAAATCCACCTGAGGAAACGCCCTCATCGTGAGTCATTTCCCCTGCGCCCCATGATCGCCCTATTTCGCATCGCCGTCCTCGGGTTGCTTACGCTGGCCACAGCCGGCGCCGCCGAGTTCGACCCCGAAATCAACGCCCTGCTCGCACGCATGACGGTGGCTGAGAAAATCGGCCAGCTTACCCAGATCGGCACCGCCCCGGGCGGAGGCAATCACCGCCCAGAGCACGAGGTTTTAATCGAGCAAGGCCTCGTCGGATCGATGATCAACATCCACGGAGCAGCCAAAACCAACTCGCTGCAACGTCTCGCGGTGGAGCGCTCGCGTCTGGGTATTCCGCTGCTCTTCGCCTATGACCTGATCCACGGCTACCGGACTATTTTCCCGGTTCCACTCGCCGAGGCCGCCAGCTGGGACCCCGGCCTCGCAGAGGAGACTGCCACTCTCGCCGCCACCGAAGCCACCGCCGCCGGGTTGCGCTGGACCTACGCACCGATGGTCGACATCGCGCGCGATCCCCGCTGGGGACGTGTCGTCGAAGGTGCGGGCGAGGATCCGTATCTCGGCCGTGTCTTCGCCGCCGCGCGGGTGCGCGGCTTCCAAGGCGAACGCCTCGGGCACCCTGGCCGTATGCTCGCCTGCGCCAAACACTGGGTCGCTTACGGCGCAGCCGAGGCTGGACGCGAATACAACACCACCGAGGTCTCCGAGGCGACACTGCGCGAAGTCTACTTCCCCCCGTTCCGCGCCGCGCTCAATGCGGGCGTCGGATCCTTCATGGTCGGTTTCAATTCGCTCAACGGCGTGCCAGCCTCCGCCAACAATTTTATCACGCGACAAGTGCTGCGCGGCGAGTGGGGCTTCGACGGCCTGGTGATCAGCGACGCGCGCTCGATCCTCGAATTGCTCAACCACGGAACCGCCACTACGCCAAGTGAGGCCGCGCGTCAGGCCTTCGTCTCCGGGGTCGACGTCGAGATGATCAGCCGCACCTATCAGGAATCCCTACCGACACTGCTGGCCACCGGCCAAGTGACCGAGGTGCAGCTAGACTCTGCGGTGCGCCGTGTGCTGCGCGCCAAGTTCCAACTGGGGCTGTTCGCGCATCCCTACGTCGATGAGACCGCCGAAGCTCCCGCGCTGCTCGCCCCACAGCACCGTGCGGTGGCCCGCCGCGCGGCAGCGCGCTCCTGCGTGCTGCTCAAGAACGATTCCGCTGTCCTGCCGCTCTCGCGCCACTTGCGCCGTCTCGCAGTCATCGGGCCGCTAGCCGACGATGCACGCGCGCCAATGGGCTCTTGGAATGGCGACGGACGCGAACACGACGTCGTCACACTGCTCGCCGGATTTCGCGCCAAGCTCGGACCGGACGCGATCGTGACCTACGTCCCGGGGCTCACCTCGGTGCAGGATGGGTCCCATGCCGGATTTGCCGCAGCTCTGGCCACCGCGAGCCAAGCCGACGCTATCGTGGCCGTCGTGGGCGAAAGCGCCCGCATGAGCGGCGAAGCCGCCTCACGCACGAAGCTCGACCTGTCCGGCGCGCAATTGCCGCTCGTGCGGGCCCTCGCCGCCACCGGCAAACCGCTCGCCACGGTATTGCTCTGCGGGCGCCCCCTCGTGCTCGGGGAGCTCGCGCAAGCGACGCCTGCGCTGTTGCTCGCGTGGTTTCCCGGCACGGAGGCCGGTCATGGTGTGGCCGACGTGCTGTTCGGTGATGTCAATCCCGGCGGCAAGCTGCCGATGACCTTCCCTCGCAGCGTCGGGCAAATCCCCATCTACTACGCAGCGCTCAACACGGGCCGCCCTGCAGCGGAAAAACTCTGGACCTCAAAATACATCGACAGTCCCAACACTCCGGAATTCCCCTTCGGATTTGGATTGAGCTACACACATTTTGAACTCGCCGATTTGACCGTGAGCAACCCGGCTCCGGCTGCCGATGAACCGGTCCACGTCAGTGTCGAGCTGCGCAACACCGGGGCACGCGACGGAGACGAAGTCGTGCAACTCTACCTGCGCGACGTGGTCGCGAGCCGGTCGCGTCCATTGCGTGAGCTGCGCCGTTTCGAACGTGTGCACCTCGCGGCGGGCGAACACCGCCGCATCGAATTCTCACTGCAGCGGGATGATTTTGCGCTCCTCGACGCCTCCTTGCGCCAATCAGTCGAGCCGGGCAAATTTCAACTCATCGTCAGCACCAGCTCCGTCGGCGGGCTGCAACACACCGTGACACTCTCGCCCTGAGATCCGCCCCGTTTGTCGCGCTCAGATTGATCTGATCTAACACAATTCCTGGCCGCCGGCATTTCCCTGTGAAAATCCCCATCCCCCTCTTGGCCCTGTTCGGTCTGACGGCCTTCGCCAGTGGACCAACCCAAGCCCCCGAGAATTTCCAGGCTTTCTATGGCCGCAACACGGACTATCCGGAAGCGCTCACGAACGCCGACGATATCACGCTGCAGTGGACCCGCGGCGATCCAGCGATCACCGGCTGGAAACTCGTGAAGCGCGCCTGGGGCGACGCCAAGGGCCAGACCATCACCTTGCCGGCAAAAACGACAAGCTACCTCGACACTGCCGCGCTCGCGCAAGTCCCGATCGTCAGCTACCAACTCGCCGCACTCCGCGACAGCAAAACCTCCGACTACGCCCGTGCGACCGGCTGGCGATTGCAACGGCTCTATCCAGATCAACCCAACTGGTCGTGGCCCGAGACCGAAGTCTGGATCGCCAACGCCCCGGGCCGATCGCCCGCGCTCACCCGCCACGGCGAAAGCCGCCTCGCCTTGAAGGACCTCGGCGCATGGAAGCAGCTGTCCGAACAAATCGACGGCATCGTGCTCTTCTACTCGACGATCCAGAGTGCCTCCCTCGAGGAATTACGCGAATTCGCCCGCGCCCTTGCGCCCACCCCGACTCGCGGCCGGATCAAAATCGCCATCGAACTCGGTGTGTTTCACAGCAGCGTGCACCTCGAAGATCCGGCCGGCCAGCAACGCGCCGGACTCGATAGCTTCACCGCGCAGTTTCGCACGCTCCGGCGTTTCACCGATCCGGTCGAGCAAGGCGGCGCGGGCGGCGTGATCGACGTCCTGTGCCTCGACGGCCCGATCCATCGCGCGAAATTCCATCAGGGCAAGCGCACCGGCCTTTCCACGGCGGATGCCGCCGAGCAGGCTGTCCAATGGATGGAGCAGTTCCGGCGCGCCTACCCGCAGGTGCAATTCCAGCTCATCGCCAACTTTTCCAGCTGGAGCTACGCGGGCCTCCCCGCGCGCAACACCCGCGCTCATGCCGAGGGCCCCAGGGGCTTCGGCAACTACGAGGATGAACTCGCCACGCTCCCGTCGCTCGCGGCACGGCGCGGCGTCCCGCTCACGGGCGTGATCACGGACTTCGCCTACGACGCTTTCAACAACGAGTCCTCCACCGATCAACCCGAGGTCGTGCGCGGACTCGACTACCGCCGCCGGCTGCTGGCGTTGCGCAACGATGTCGTCGCCTTGCCGCTCGGCCCCGGTGGAGCGCCGCTTCGTTTCGGTATGCTCGTGAACAGCAATCGCGGCACCAGCACGAGCAACTATGCCGCGCGCGTCGAGCTGCTGAATTATCTCGAGGAACTTCACACGCTCGGTCTCACGCCCTCCATCGTCATGCTCGAGACGTGGAACGATTATCCGGATCGGTGGCTGCCAGAAACGCGCAAGGATACGATGACCCATCTCGCGTGGCGCGTTTTCAATCGCCTCCGGCACGGCCGCGAGATCACAACGGATAACGCACCCTAAACGGCGCCCGCAGCAACCGCAGGCGCCGCGAGTCCGCTTTACTGCGCCTGCACCACGCGGGTGAACTCCAGCTTCATCGTGCCAAGCAGTCCGGAACGGAGCGGACCGGTTTTCCACGGGAAGTAATCCGTCGGCTTGATCGTCGCCGGATCGGGATAGTGCACCTGCATCGTGTTCGCCCACGTGAGGCGCTGCGCTTCCGGCAGCGTCGCGTCATGGAGGCAGCGATTCACCCACGTGTTGCCGACGACGATGCTGAGCGAGTTGGCGCCGGCGCGCACGAACTCAGTCACGTCGAGCCGATACGGCGGACGCCAGAGCGTGCCGGCCACGCGACCGTTGATCGTGACCTTCGCCACCTCGGCGACCTCGTCGATGACCAGATACGTGCGCACATCCGACGCCGTCTGCGTCGACGACAGCGCGAACTCCTTCGAGTAGGTCGCGAGTCCCGAGTAATGCTTCACACCTGCAACCGCTGACTCGGTCCACGAAGTCAGCGCATCCAACACCTGCGGCTCCGTCGGGCCGCCGCGTAACGGATCGAAGCTCACGAGAAACGGTCCTGCGACGCGCTGCGCCTTCGGGACTTCCGCGGCGACGAGTTCTACTTTCCGGCCCGCTGCAGTTTCGAGCTGCAAACGTCCCGCGTTGGCAAACTCCGCCGCGAGCCGACCGTCGGCCGCAACGAACAACCGTGGCTCTTTCGTCGGCATCGCCGACGCGACTGCCGCCGGGTGCGCGGCCCGCGCGGCAATCGATTCGAACGAGAGTGCCTGCGCCTCCACAGCCAACTCCGACGCCAGGCCCTTGAAGCTTCGCCGCAGTTCCGCTGGTGGATGCACGACTCGCCCCGACGCCTTTCCGCGCGCCACCTCGCGCCCGTTCACGAACAACGTCGGCACGCCGCGAGCATAACGCAGCGCCAGTCGCGCCTTTTCCGGCACCGGCGCATTCCACACGAGCACGCTGTTGAAAAATCCGGTGCCGTGTTCGAAAACCGCGATGGAATTCCGCCCGACGCTGAGGCCCGCACAGGCCTGATCGCTCTGCTTCATCTTCACGTGCATCTGCTCGGGATAGAGCGCGAAATTCTCATTCGCCGCCGGCACGATGCCGCGCAGAGCGGGCTCGGTCAGCTTGCGCTCCGCCGCGGGCGACACGGTGACGAACACCGTAAAGTCTTGCGCCACTTTGGTGTGATCGAACACCGCCGTCGGCGGCGAGTCGCTGGCGCCGGCTCCGCGCCAATTCACCCGCACCACATGCTCCGCGGCGGGCTGCGGCTCGAACACCACGAACAAGCCCTCGAGCTTCGCCAGCGAGAGCGTCACGTGAGTCGCGCCATCTTTCTCGTAATAGAACGGTGCGCGCTCGATCCGGCCCGTTTCCGGGTGCCAGAGCGACACGCGCTTGCCGGTGACGTTGAACGAAAAGACGCCGCGCCGCTCCTCGTCCGCCAGCCGGTTGATGACCCAGAACCATTCTGTGCCGTCCGCGTGCTGGCGGTGCATCCAGGCGATGTCGGCCGCCGCCGCATGATCGAGCGTGCAGCGAAATTCTTCGCGCAAACCGACTGCCGCCACTGCCTCGTCAGCCGTATAGCCGACGTAAAAGGTCCCGCGGCCAAGGCGGCGCGCCTGCTTCGCACCGTCGCCGTAAAGCGCGTCCGCCAATTCGTGCCAGCGTTGCGTCGCGGGCTCGCCCCCCCGCAGCGAGGGCGGGTTGAGCGGCTTCTTCAGCGCTGAAACCTTTGCACCGGCCTCGAGCAGCTGCTGGAGTCGCTCGAGCGTGGCCAGTTGCAGCGTGGTGCCCGGCGCGACGACGAGCAGCTCGTAATGCATCCGTCCCGGGCTCACGAGCCGGCCGTCCTCCATGCGCAGGAATCGCCGCACACCATCGCCCTCGATCACGTCGAACTGATGCTCGCCCTTGAGCGCGAGGCTCGCGCCGACCGCGGGAATCTCGTCGGAGAACAACGTCAGGATGCGAGCGGCGTATTTGCCCTGCTGCAGCATGTATTGGGTGCGCGCGATCGAATCGAACCAGGCGCGGCCGAGCGGCCACCACGGCAGTTTGCGGTTGAGCGACACTCCCCACGGATCCATCTGCCAGCCGGGCACGCGCTCGTCCGGCTGGTGTGTGAACGAGTGGAAGACCGTCACGTTGTGGCCGGCGAGCAGCACGGTGTCGGCGGTGCCCTTCATCGTCCACGGCGTCTCCGCCCAGTTGCCCTTGCGACTGGTGAGCGATTCGCAGGTGACGTATTGCTTGCCGTAGAAATGCGCCGTGCTCGCGACTTCGCGCGCCGCCGCCTGTCGCACGCCGCTCACTACCCCGGGTTCGCGCGCGTCCTGCCAGACTTCGTTCATCGGAAAATCGGCCTCGCGATAGGAGTTCATCGCGTTGCGCATGAAGATGCCGCTGGCCGGCTCCGTCTCGTATTTCAGGCCGCGCTCCCGCGTGAGCCGCCCGAGTTCGCCGTAGAAATTCTCCATCACCAGCGACGAGAAGGTCTGCCGCAGGTCGCGGAGGAAATTCTCCGTCGTCGCGACACTCTCGATGCACTCGCCCGCATAGACGGGCAGCCAGGGCAGAATGTCGTAGCCGTTGCGGGCGCGGAAGAGCGCGGGGAAATCCGCGGTCCAGTTCTGATGCCCGGCCTCCCACGAATCGGTCTCGATGATCGAGAACGTGCCGCCGGCGCGCGGCCCCGCGGCCTCGATCATCTTCTGCGGATAGGAGGCGAAATGATGCGCCAGCGCCTGCGGGTCGAACTTGTCCACCTCCAGCCCGATGCCGCCCGGCGTGGCGGGATGGTTGGTCTTGCCCGTCGTCGTGTAGCCGACGCGCATCACGATCCAGTCGCCCGCCGGCACGCGCCAGCGCAGCACGCCATCCGCACCGCGCAACGGCGTGAGGTTGAGCACCTCGTCGCGCTTCAAGGTCAGTGCGGCCGGATAAGCTGCCGTGGTCTCCGTGATCGCGCCGCTGGTGGCGAGCACGCCGGCCTTGGCGGGAAAGTTGTCGATCGGCGAGGCGGCGCGCGAAAACTCGCCCGGAGCGAGCAGCTCGAGTTCGCTGAGCGGCAGGACGTGTTCCTTGACGACGCCACGGAGCACGCGCTCGGTGGGTTGCTCGCTCTGGTAACGCACCAGCCGCCAGAAGCGCGCCTTGCGGGGCGAGAAATTCGCGAGACAGTCGGCCTGCTTGAACTCCAGCGCGCAGACGCGGGTGAAGTTCACGCCGTCATCGGAAGCCTCGAGCACGATATTGAGCGGCAGTTCATACATCCACGGCACTTCCGTGAAAATGCCCGCGGCCTCGAAGGGTTCCGCGAACTCGAGCATGACGCCGCAGAATTGCCCGCGAGAGGATTTATCGTGCGACCAAGCGATGTTTTTTTCGCGGCGCCCATCGAAGAGCACGCCGTAGTTCTTATGATTCGGCTGCGTGTAGTCGTTGGCCGGCCGCACGCGCGGCTGCGCCCGATGCATCGCCAGTTCTTTCGGACGTTTCGCAGGCCAGGCCAGCACCGCGACGTCGACGGAGTAGTCCAATTTGCGATCCAGCTCGGGCAGCGAAAGCGCCGGCCCCGTGCCGTCCCAAGCCTGCTCCGCTCCCGCACCTGCGTTCGCCAGCGTCGGGAGCGCGAGCGCCTGCTCGGCACCGTTGCCGGTCACGCGCACCAGCTTCCACGTCAGCTCCTTCATCGACTGCGCGGGAGTGATCCACGGGCCACCCGCCTCCGACCAACCCTCGCAGTTGTGAATGCCGACGCCGAGGCCGTATTTCGCCGCGGTATCGACGGTGAAGCGGAAAGTGTCGAACCACTCCGGCGAGTTGAATTTCAGCGGGCCGTCGATCTTGCCGTTCAGGTGAAAAATGCGCGCGAAGCCGTAGCCGTTCTCCGCCATCGCCCGCAAATCCGCCTCGATGCCCGCGCGCGAGACGTTGCCATTGATCCAATGCCACCAGGTCTGCGGACGCGCCCAGCCGGTCGGCGCGGCGAATTCGTCCGGCTTCGGCGCGTGCGCGGCGCGATCCGGATCGTAGTTGGTGTAGCGGAAAAATTCGTCTGCGCACGCGTGATCGGCAGCAGGCTCCGCCGCGATGGTCGTCGCGAGCAACACGACAGGCGCCAGCAGCGAGCACAAGCTGACGCGCGGGAAATTCGAAACTACGGATACGGAAGCACGGAGGAACAACATGGGGCGAGGCACCGCGAGCGCGGCGGCGGCGGATGATTGGCTCACTCCAACAGCCTCGTGCTCCCGCCACAACGCGCCACGTGAGTCTATCGTTGACCCTGCGATCCTGTCGCCACCCGCAACACGCGCGACGGCAGCGACGTCACTTTTTCTCAGTCGCGAGCGGCAGACCGCCGGCCAGCTGCTGCGCCGCATGGCGGTAGAGTTCGCGCGGCTGCCGCTGCTCGTCGACCAAACCCCAGCGGCGATAACCATCGTCGCCCGTGCCCGGATAACGGCTCGCGTAGTCGTTGAAAGCCCAGAACGAGAGCCCGCAGATCCACGGTCGCGTTGCCACCTGTGCGAGCATGGCGTCGAGATGCCGCACGCGCTCGGCCTCGTTCTTCACGCGATCCGCGCGCAGGCCGAACTCCGTCAACGCTACGGGTTTTCCCGGCCACCGCGCATGCACGGGATCAAGAAACGCGGGCAGTTCCTCCGGCGGCAGGTAAAAGTTGACCGAGAGGTAATCGACGTAGTCAAACGCGTGCTCGCCCTGCCCTTCACCATTTCGGAGCCGCCGCAATGCCGCACCGAGTGCGGCGAACGTCACCGGACGCGTCGCATCGAGCGACTTCACGAAGCGCGCCATGTCGCGCGTCCACGCCACGCCTTCGGGCGTCCACGACTCGTATTCGTTGCCGAGGCTCCAACCGATCACGCTGGGATGATTCTGCGCCAACGCGACGAGTTCGCGCATCTCGGCCTCGAACTGCGCGCGCAACTCCGGCGACGCCTGATCGGCCGACACATAGCCCCACATGCCGACTTCGAGCACGAGCAGCATCCCGTGACGGTCTGCCAACTCGAGCAGATTGCGTCCCGGCGCCGTGTGCTGGATGCGCGCAAAGACGAGCCCGGCGTCCTTCATCAACTGCAGATCCTGTTCCACCAACTCGTCCGGATCGATGCCGCCGAAGCGCGGGTGACCGCGCGCGCGATTGGCGCCGGCCCAGCGCAGGGCGCGCCCATTAAGTTGAAGCTGGCCATCGCGCACCGCGATCGTCCGGAAGCCGAACTGCGCCACGTGCGGCGTCGCGTGGTGATCGATGCACGCCCGGCTTTCGTAGAGAGCGGGAGCCGCCAGTTCCCAAGTCCGCACTGAGCCGCGCGGCAGCGCCGCATCGAGCCAGACCGAGGCCTGGCCGCCCGCGGCGACGGAATAATCGCCGCTCAGTTCAGCCGGAAGGCCCGCGATTTTCACCGTCACGCGGCCGCGGCGCGCAGCCGTCGTCGAGTTGCGCACGTCGACACGCACCTTCAAACGCCACGTGTCGCCTTCGGTCTGGGTCTCGATTTTCTGCCCGGCAATCCACACGGGCTCGTGGCCGAGCAGCCGGACGCCGCCGAGGATGCCGCCGTAGTTCAACCACGGGTATTGGCCCGCGTTGGCCGAAGTGCCGCTGCGTGCGCCGGGCAAGGCACGAAACTTCACGCGACTATCGACCGCGACCACGAGCAGGTTCTGGCGCCCGGCCTGGAGAAACGGCGTGACGACGAACTCGAAGGGCGTGTAGCCGCCTTCATGCGTGCCGACGAGTCGACCATTCAGCCACACGCGACAACGCTGGAAAACCGTGTCGAACTGCAATCGCCACGCGCGCCCATCCGCCGCATCGGCCGGCACCGCGAAGGAACGGCGATACCAAGCGACGCCGGTGTAGGCATAACGGGGATCCGTGAGGAAATCATGCGGCACGTGGACTTCGTCCCAGCCGCCGCGCGGGTGCGCCTTGCGTCCGTCCCACGAAGCGTCCGGTTCATGCCAACGCGTCGACTCGCCCCGATCGGTCGGGTCGACCGCGAAGTTCCACCCGTCGCCTCCAAGATCGAGGGTCACTTCCGCCGACGCTCCGACGCCGAGCGCCGCGCAGAACGACAGCCGCACGAAGAAAAATTTCAGGGCGAAACCGAGCCGGGTGACCGGTGCCAGGACAAACTCTTTCGCGAACGCGGGAAGAGACGACGATTTCATGACGAAGGCGGGAAGACCAACAGCGCTCGCGATCAAGAGCGAGATCCCGGGCGAGTGAGAACACCTTTGCAGTCGACGGTTGACTCTTCGGTTGAGTGGTGTGCCGCACAAACACGTTCCGCAGCCGCCTCGCTGCGCCGCGGGTTCACTGGTATCCCGTTGACTTCAAACGACGAGAAACCAGCAATACCGATGTGCCTTTTCGAGTCAGCATGCGCGATGTCGCCCGCGCGGCCGGAGTGTCGGTTTCCGCCGTTTCGCTGGCGATGCGCAACAACCCCAAAATTTCCGCGCAGCGGCGGAACGAAATTCTCCGCATTGCCGATGAGCTCGGCTATCGACGTGATCCCCGCATTACCGAGTTGATGGAGCATCTGCGCACAGCGCGGCCTCATCGCACGGAATCGACGATCGCGATCGTCATCCCGGAGCTGAACCGCACCGAGCTGGCGCAGTTTCCGCCGATCCACGGCCTCATCGAGGGCGCCAAACAGGTCGCCGCGATGGCCGGTTTCGGCGTGGACGTGCTGTATCTCGTCGACCCCGGGATGTCGCTCCGGCGCGTGCGGCAGATCCTGTTCGCTCGTGGGATCAAAGGCGTGATCCTGGCGCCGTGCGCCAGCGGCGTCGCCCGGATGGACTTCGATTGCACCGGCCTGTGCGTGGCCACGGCCGGATACAGCATCGTGGAGCCGCGCCTGCACCGCGCGTGCTCGAACTACCTGCAGATGATGGACGAGCTGATCGCCGACTGTCTCGAGCGTGGCTACCGCCGGATCGGATTGGTGATGACCTACAACGAAGGTGGCATCGGCCATAAATTGTTCACCTCCTCGTTTCTCTATTACCAATCGAAGCTCACGGCCGGCGAACGACTCCCGATTCTGCCCAAGACGGAGATCAACTCGGAAAAACTCCTGGCGTGGATCGAGACCTATCGGCCCGATGTGATCATCAGTGCCGCCTCGGTCTTCACCATGTTGCAGGAAATCGGCCTGCGCGTCCCGCGCGACGTGGCCTTTGCCAGCATCGACGTGTCGCAACCTCCGATCGATGCCGCTGGCGCAGACCATCGCTACGATCTCGTCGGCGGCGAGGCGATCAAACAGGTGCTGGGCATGCTGAACCTCAATCTGACTGGCGTGCCCGAAAACCCCAAGACGGTGCTCGTCGACAGTCATCGCCGGGAAGGGTTCAGTCTCCCCGACCACCACGAACGCAAGACCGCGCCCAAACGCACCCGCAAGCCCAAGCAGTCGCACCGATCGTTCCGCGGCTTTCTGGACTGAGTCCGCGTCAAGGTTGGTGTCTGCACAAAAAAGCGGCGCCGCTGAAACGGCGCCGCCGGTGTGTCTCGGTTCTATCCGATCAGACACAGCGCTGACGGCGGCGCCACCAAACTCCAGCGAGCGCGCCAAAGCCGAGGATCATCGCGTAGGTCGAGGGCTCCGGCACCGCGCCCGCGGTGTAGACCATGTTGAGCGAGTTGCCGTCGAGTTCGAAGGCGAACGAGCCGTTGTAGAGGTTCGTGAATTGCGTGGTGTCGAAGGCAAAGAGGTCATTCGAGAACGTGCCGTTGATGCTGCCAAACGTGATCGCGTTGGTCCACGTGTAGGTGGCCGCGCTGTCGAAGCCGGCGATTTCACCGAGCGTGGCCGCGTTGGCATACGAGACGAGGTCGACCGTGAAGCGATTCGAGCTGCTGAGCCCGCTGAGATCGAGCGTGCCGTTCACCACGAGTTGGTCCCAGTCGGTGCCCGCCGCGCCCGTGCCGGCACTCGCCAAGTCGAGCACGTAGTGGCCGCCTGAGGCAAAGGCCGCGCTGCCCAACGTGAGGGTGCCCGGGCTGTTGCCGGGCGAAAGCGTGCCTTCGACGAGCACGGTGCCGAACGCGGTGCCCGAGCCGGTGAGCGAAGCGCCCGAGGAAATCGTGACCGCGCTGCCGGCCGCGAGGCTGCCGGTGGAAGTGAGGTGCAGCGTGCCGGCGTTGATCGCCGTGACGCCGGTGTAACCCTGCGCGCTGCTGACAACGAGCGTGCCGGAGGTGGACTTCGTGAGGCCGGCGGAGCCGGAAAGGGTCGCGTTGAGCGTGCCGGACGAAGCGGTGTAACTCGCGCCCGTGAGCGTGCCGTTCGTCACCGTGCCGCCCGCCACCGTGACGGCGCCGACGGACTGGGAGTTGCCGCCGAGATTGAACGTGCCGCCGTTGAGGGCGAGCGCGCCACCACCAACGCGGCCTGAACCCGACAGGGCCAGCGTGCCCGAGGTGACGGTGGTGCCGCCGGCATAGTCATTCGCACCGGTGAGCGTAAGCGTGCCGCTGCCGATCTTGTTCAGCGAGCCCGCGCCGGTGAGCACGCCGTCATACTGCGTGCTCTGGTTGTTATTGCCGACGCTCAAGGCGACCGCCGTGGGTGAAGTCTTGCTGTTTTCGAGCGTGAGATTGCGCGTGCCCTTGAGGCCACCGAACGTGGCGGAGGCGATACCGTCCGTGGCGCTGGTGCCGAACACGAGCGTGCCGGTGTCGCCGGTGGCCAGGTTCACGGTGCTGTTTTGAAGGGCGAGGCTGTTGGTGCTGACGGTGGGCGTCGTGTGCGAGCCGAGGCGCAGCGTGCCGGAGGCGATGTTGGTGTCGCCGGTGAAAGTGTTGTCGCCGCGGAGCCAGACAGCGGTCGTGCCGGTGCCGGTGTTGGCGGCCTGAGTGATCGTCAGATCGCCAGCACCACTGATAACACCGGTGAGCGCCACGACAGTATTGCCCGTGGTGGAAGTGGTGTTGATCTGACTCGCGTCGACCGTGAGATCGCCATTGAGCGTGATCTCGCCGGAATAGGTGGTCGTCGCCGTGGTGGCGTTGCCGACGGAAGACTTGGCGCCCAAGACCAGGGTCCCGCCGCTACCATCAGCGACGACGAGGTTGTTGCCGAGCGTGACGGCAGAGGTGATGTTCGAAACCAGGGTGGCGCTGCCGCCGCCATTGCTGCCGAGCGTCACGACGTTGGCCGCGTTGCCGAGCGAGGTGGTGTTGTTGAAGGTGACGATGCCCTTCTCGACCGCGACGTTGCCGGTGAAAGAGTTGGCGCCTTCGAGGCGGATTTGGCCGGCGTTGATGGTATTGCTGACATTGCGGAGGGTCAGGTTACCCGTGCCGGCCAAGATCGACTGAAATTGGAACGAACCCGCCGTGCTGGCGGCGGTGTAAGAGCGGTTGTCGATCAGCAGATCGTCCGCGAGCGTCAGGGTCATCCCGGTGGTGAACAGCATGCGCGCACCCGAGTTTGAACTGTTGATGACGATGCTCGCCGCGCCGGCGCCCGCACCGTCGCTGTTCAGGATCAGGCCCTGAGTCGCGCTGATCGTCCAGGTGTTCGCCGAACTCCCACCGAGGAGAACGCTTCCGACGGTCACCCCGCCGACCACATCCTGCGCCAAAGTGCTGCTGCTGCTGCCGGATATCTTCTGGATCGCGGCACCCGCGGCATTGGGGTAAGTGCCCGCACCGGTCCACGTAGTGCCGGCGGCGTTCGACCAGTTGAAGGTGCCAGTGCCCGTTGGCAAAAAATTGGTTTGAGCCAACGCCAATGCCGGCGTCAAAGCCGCCAGCAAAATCGCAGAGAACAGAGAACGACTGGACTGCGTCCAGTGGGGAGCATGTGTAGTCATGGGGTGGATCAACCGCCGCTCCCGAGGGCCGCGGGGCTTCGGGCGCGGATGGTGGGGAGAGATTTTCGGGAAGTTACATAGCGGACTAGTTGGGCCATCGCCCCACGCCAACCGCCGCGGAGGTCAATCGTTGACGCCTCGCGCCGAATCGCGCGATGCTGCCGGGAAAATGCGGCCGCCCCATCCCCACTGCGGTCGTCAATCGGCGACGACGCGCAACCGCAAAAAGATTCGGTCGAATGCGGGCAGGAGCCGCAGCGTCAACAGATCCAGTTCGCCGGACGACACGACGTCGAAAAGCGCCTCGTCCTCGCTGCCGGCCACATTCACCCAATCGACCAGATTGGTGGACATCTGCACGTCAAACGCGAGCCCGGCGGCGGAACGCCGCCGCGTGAACTCGAACTCCGGGACGTCGCCTTCGTAGCGTAACCGCGGAGCCAGGCCGGCATCTGCAACGCACGGGTCGCTGCCAAGGAAAAACTCGACCAGATTGCTAGCGCCGTCGCCGTCCGCATCCGCGAACGCTGTGCTTTGAGAATTCGCGTCCAAACCGACCGCCGCAGCATACCCCGCGTAAGCGCTTTTCGCGGTCAACGTCATCGCCGGACTGGTGACCGTTTGGTAGCCTGCCTCTGCATCCGGTATCGTCAGCTCCAAGTAAGCTTCAAAGGTGCCGCGTCCTTCCGCCAGCGGCACGGAAAACTCGAACGGAAAAATCTCGTCGGTGATCTCTCGCCACGCACCGTTCGCGCCTTGGCGATAACGAAGCCGCGCAGAAATCACACGCTCGGCGAGCGCATCGGTGTAAACAAAGGCGCTGGTCAGTCCGCGTCCGAGTGAAAGCAACATGCCGTGCAAAGCTGCGGGCTGTCCGCCGAGCAAGAACGTCTGACGCGACAGCGCGCCGGGCCCGAGAATCGGCGCCGCCACATCGAGCATCCGGTGCTGGAGTTGCGTGCGCGCGCTTACCCCGTCGAGGGCGAACGCCACCAACCCGCGCGGCGGAACTTCGAAGACGGGAATGGTGTTCCCGCTGAACGCGACCGAGTCGGCCGGCTGCGAATTCGTCCACTTGCGCGCCGTGACGCTGCCGAACACGCCGACGCGCGCGGCGTCGAGCGAAACCGAGACCAATTGCGGGGCGGCGGACTGATTAAGAAACGCGAGGTAAAGCCGACCATTGCCGTAGCCCGCGAGATAATCGATCTGGGGGTTGTCCGGCGTCGCGAGTCCACGCGGCAGCCAGAGGCGCACGCCCTCGTCGTCGTAAAACTTCCCGGGACGGTCGCCGTAAAGCCGCACGCGGAACGCGCCGCCATGCATCGAACGCGAGGGAAAATCGATCGCCCCGCCCGAGTGCGCGTAGAAACTCGACACCATGAAATCGAGCAGTTCGCCGGCGAGTTCCCAGGCGTGTCCGGGATTCATCGTCGCATGGCTGAGCAGCCACATTGGGTTCTCGGGCAACTCGGGACGCTCGATGACCAGAGACGGAACGGAGCGGTTGTCGCCGGGATAGTTCGCGAAACGCCCCACCATGCCCCAGCGCGCGACGCTGCGCAGGAACGCGTCGCTCCCGGCCGCCTGTGACAGCCGCATGAGGTGGCCGTGATTATCCATCCAGAACTCGCCGCGATAGGCCTCCGACGGCAGTCCGGTCAGCGCCACGCGCCACGCCGGCACCGTTTGCTCCGGCGTGGGATAACCGATCGATTCGGGAAAACCCCAGCGCGGCCACCGGCCCAGTGAATGCGCGTGCACCGGCGCGCGCCCGCCTCGGTCGACGGTGACTGTGCCGTCCGGCACCGCGGGCGAGAGCACCGCCGTGCGCGCGGCCCATTGATAGGCGCCGGTCACCGCGGCCGCGAGGTAGCGCGCGTCGCGTTGCGCTGGCGTGGCGCCGCTCGCCTCCCACAGGTCGAGCCAGTCCATGTAGTGATCGGACAAGCCGGTGGCGTCCGCGGTCAGCCGCGCGTTGGCGCGGGCGACGGCCGCCGTGAGATCGGACGCCGAGCCCGTCAGACGATACTTCGCCAGCAACTGCGCGAAGCTGCCCGAGACGAAACCCTTTTCGTTGGCGAACACGCGCATCGCGTCGACACGCTGCTGGAAAAACGCATGCAGACTCACCAGCTGCGCCGAACTCAGGTAGGACGAGCCGAGACCGCGACTGGGATTGGTGAGCAGTCCGGTGTCTTCCGTGTCGTAGGGCACGAACGTGTTGCTTGAGCGCGAAAGACCGAACTCCACCTGCGGTAGCGCGCGCCGCCAGTAGAAGTCCTCGTCGTCGGTGATGATCGCGGCGGAGAGGCCGAAGAGCGGCGAGAAGGGTTTGAAGGAGTTCGGCTGGTCCGAGAAATAGTCGTAGTATTTCTGCTCCGCGTGCCACATCGCGTAGTTCTTGCCGTTGCGATCCGCGAGGTAGTCCATCACGCGCTCGAAGGTGCGGTTGATCGAACCGGTGCCGGTGTTGTCCCGCCGGTCGTTCGCGCCGTAGATGGACTCGGCAATGTGCCGGTAAATTTCCTTCCAGCCACCGGGCCGCAGCACGTATTGCACCGCAAAGGTGTGCTGCGCTCCTGACGTGAGTCGCGACTCCGCGCCGCCCAGCAGCGGCGCGAACGCCAGCGGCCGCACCACGCCGTTTTCGCGCCGCAACATTACCCCGAAGCGCGAATTCGCCCGCGTCGGCGCCCGCGGCACGCCGGCCGCATCGAGGAAATAGCTCTCGCGCGGATCGACCACGATCGCGGAGCTCCAGCCCGCCATCGACGTGATCTGCGCGCGCGGCAGCATGAGGTAACCCTCGCACATGACGTGGTTGAAATGCCGGTTGTTGCCGCCAAGCGCATCCTGCGGACCAACGACAAACTCAGTCGCACTCACGCCCGGCACGCCAGTGAACGCCGCCATGTAGTAGCCGGTCGTGCGGGCCGTGACGCGAGACTCGATCTGCGCCGCGCCCTCGCCAACCGGCAAAAATAGACTCGCGCCGAAGGTGAACGGCCGCACGCCATCGTCCGCGAACGTCCAACTCACACGCGTGCCGCTGGCATCGCTGCTCAGCGTCGCACCGCTGGCTATCAGCGTGTGCCGCACGCCCGCGCGGAACGGATCGATCGTGCCCTCGGCGTAGGTGCCAGTGATCTCCAGCTCCACTTCGGACAGCGTCTCGTTCGTGTAGTAAGTCCACTTGCGCGCCCCTCCGGCGTCCTCCGTCACTCGCACCGGATAGACCAGCTGCTTGCGCCACTCCGCCGTGTTCAGCGTCACGTTGAGCTCGTCCGCGGGGATTTCGTAGGCGGTCCACAGGAGAGACGTGCGCGGTGCGAGGTAATAGTTGCTGTGGTTCTCGTTGAAGCCCGGCGCCGTCGCGCTGAACATCACCCAGAATTCCGGCGCGAGCACCTGTGGGGATGCCACCCCGGCGACACAGACGGTCACGGAGAAATCAGGATTCAACGTGAGCGTGTAGGCGTCGTTCTGGAAAGTCTGCGCTCGTGCTGTCAGCACAGACAGCACCACGAAAGCGCAGCGTAGAAAAAGGTGCACGCAGTTCATCAGTTGCCCAGCCAGCGGTAGCCGAACGCGCGGTTCTTCAGGATTTGCATCATGCCGCCCCACCAGCGCAGGTGCAGGCCGTCCGCGCCGAGGCGCGCAATACGATCAGGTTGATAGACGGCGTCGACAAAGGCGGGCGGCAAACGCGCCACTCCCTCGGACAACGCGTAATCGACCAGCATCTCCTGCCCGGTCGCATCGAGCTGCTCGAAGGTCCGGCCGGGATACGCCTGCGAGATCGACGCGCTCAACTGCGCCGCCACCGCGAGCACGGCCGCTCGCAAACGCGCGTCGGCCTCTGCCCGCGTGATGCCACGCGTGTAGTCGTAAACGCTTTCCAGCGGCAGCTCGTAGCCGATGCGGCGGCCCACCGGCGTCGAATAGGGATAAAACTTCCCGTCGGCGCGCAGCCCGAGATTCATCACGCTCACCTTGCGCGCCGTGACTTCGACGTCGGCGTTGCGCCCTTCGATCAGGTGCCGCACGAAATCCTCCGTGAGCGTGAACTCCGCCGCACGCCCGGTGGCCGCAACCAGCCACAGCGCCGCTGCGAGTGCACACAGTCGCCTGAGGTGAAAACAGCTTCGCGAGAACGAGAGCATGGGGAACGGCAGGGGAAATTTTCCGCGGGGTCGGAGAACGCTTCCATGAACCTCTTTCGCGCCCGTCGTGGCAAATTCCACCCTCGTCAACCGTTGAGTGGGAAAGGACTATCCTTCGCCGCGCGCGACCGATAGCCGTTCACTCGCTGTCCAGCCCGGCTTCCGGGTGCGAGTTCCCTGCCCCTCATTCTTCATGATTCAGCTGTTCCCTCGCCTTCGTCCGGCGTCTCTCTTGTTCGCCGCTGCTCTCACCGCTTCTGCTTGCGCGAGCGCAATCATCGCCCCGCATCAGCTGGCCCTCGCGTCCGACGGTGCCGTCGAGGTGATCGCTCCCGATGGAGCGCGCGCACGCTTCGCCCCGGAGTTCACGCTCCTGTTCGCCGACAAAAACCCTAACCTCGAGACGCGCTGGGGGCGTTATCAGGACGCCGGCCTCAAGAGCGGCGACACTGGCTCGGTTTACCACGTGCTCACCTGGGGTAAACCTGCCAAGGCCGTCGTCACCACCGAGCACGTCGCCGACGGCTACGATCCCGACGCTGATCGCCACTACGGCGCTGGTCGCTCGCCCAATCTTTTTCAGGCGGGGCATTGCACGTCACTGCGCGGCACAGCCGCCCCGGCTGACAATGGCCGCATCGTCTGGACCTTCCCGGAAACCGATGGCGTCTCGCTCCGCGCCGAACTCTCCGTGCCGGCCAACGGCAGTGCACCGCTCCTGCAGTGGCACGCGCGCGTCGCGAAGCCGGGCTGGTATTCACTCGGCTACACGGGCGCCCCGGCCTGCGCTCCCGCTGAGATCCAGGAACTGTGGCAGCCGCTCATCTACACCGAGCGGCGTTTTCCCGAGGACTCATTTCTTGAAGCCTCCGCCCGTCTCACGATTCCCACCACGCTCGTGCGCCGCGATGGGACGACGGTCGGCGTGATGGCCGATCCGAGCGAGCTGCCCTTTCAACCGATGCCGGTCTTCGCCGCATCGACCTTCGGCGTCTCGCTCCGCAACCGCGCCGGCCAGGCCCAGCCGATGCTCTTCGCACCGATCCTCGGCGGCACTGGCTCCAAGCTCGCCGCCGGCGCCGAGCTCGCGTTCACACAACGCCTCCTCGTCTCGCAACGGCCGATCGACGCCGAGCAGGAACACCTCGCGCGCACCTACTTCGGTTTCGCCGACGTGCGCCACAACGCCCTCGGCTCGCTCAACGCCACCTTCGAACGCATGCTGCAGTTCGGCCTGAGCGACCACGCCAAATTCAACGCCGACCTCCGCGGCTTCGCCTACGACACCGACGTGCCCGGCTCCGTGAAGAACGTCTCCGCGCTTCACCCGCTCTCGCTCTCACTCGTCACCGACGACCGCCGGATCTTCGATACGCTCGCCCGCCCGCTCGCGGAATTTTTCATCTCGCGCGAGCGCTTCCTGTTCAGCGTCGACCAGAAAGCCACCGGCCAATCCGTCTCGGCACATCTCGGTGGCCTCGGCGCTCCGCTCTCGGAATACGCCGCGCTCTACGAATTATCCGGCGGCCGCACGCCGTTCTTTCTTCAGACCGCGCGTTCGCTTTTCGGGCAGAACCGCACGCTCAATCTCGTGGCCGAACTGCGCGGCGACTTCTGGGCCAACTCCCTCGCGCTCTACCACGCCACCGGCGACCGCGCCTGGCTCGATCGCGCCGTGCGCGACGCCGACGCCTACCTGCGCACGCGTATCGACACCCCGCAGAACACTTTCGAGGACCCCGACTCGCGCGGCCTGTTTTTCTGGACCTCGTTCGCGCCACAGTGGAAGGAACTGCTCGAACTCTATGAAGCCACCGGCGACGCGCGCTACCTCGAGGCTGCCCGCAAGGGCGCGCGCAACTACACGCGCTATATCTGGTTCGCGCCGCGCATTCCCGAGGGGAACGTGACGGTGAACCACGGCGGCTTCGCGCCGAGCTACCGCACCGGTCCGAAATTCGCGCGCGTCCCGCTCGCCGAGGAGTCCGTGCCCGCGTGGCTCGTTTCCGAGATGGGCCTGACACCGGAGTCCTCCGGCACCAGCCGCGGCCACCGCGCCATCCTCCTCGCTTGCTACGCGCCGTGGATGCTCCGTCTCGCCGCGCTCACGGGCGACGAGTTCCTGCACGACGTCGCGCGCTCCGCCATCGTCGGCCGCTACACCAGTTTTCCGGGCTACCACCTCAACACCGCGCGCACCACCGCCTACATGAAGCCCGACTTCGCCGAGCGGCCCAAGGACGAGCTGAACGCGATGACGTCGATCCACTACAACCACATCTGGCCGCACATTTCGCTGCTCCTCGATTACCTCGTCTCCGATGCCTACGCGAAGACGCGCGGCGCCGTCGATTTCCCGAGCCGCTACGTCGAGGGCTACGGCTACCTGCAGCAGAAAATCTACGGCGATCGTCCGGGCAAAATCTACGACATCTCCGGCCTCTATCTCTGGATGCCGCGCGGCATCGCGCAGGTGGACAACCCCGAGCTGAACTACCTTGTGGCGCGCGGCGACGACCGGATCGCATTCGTATTCACCAACCAGTCGAAATCCCCCGTGCAAAGCCGCGTGCGCCTCGACGCTACGCGCATCACCTTGCCCGCCGCCGGCGCGACCGTGCGCGTCTGGCAGCAAGGCGCCCCGCGGGCCACCCGCGCTCTCGCCGCCGACGGCAGTTTCACGGTCGATGTCGCCGCCGACGGCGTCACCGCACTCGTGATCGACGGCGCGCAGGCGCACGTGAATTTCCAAAACCAGATCGTCGCCGCCGACACCAAGCCGCTGCCCGCCGAGGGCAGCACCTGCGAACTCGGCTTCCGCGGCGCGCGGGCCGTCGCGCTGCGCTTCGGCGCCGGCGACCTCACGAGCGTTTACGCCTACCTGCCCGACTTCGACCGCGAACTCGCCCAGTGCACGCTGCATTACCGTCAGGGCGACGGCGCGTTCACGCCCCTCGCCGACAGCGCGTTTCCTTTCGACTACACGATTCCGGTCCGCGGCGAGGCGCCCGTCGAGTTCTACGTCGAGGTGAAACTCAAGGACGGCCGCGCGGAAAAATCTCCGGTCGGTCGCGTGCTGCTCAAGTAACCCCACCCCATTCTTTCGTGAAAAACTCCGCCTTCGCCTTCGCTCTCGCTGCCGGCTTGCTGTCGCTCGCAGCCGTTTCCGCCTTCGCCGCTCCGTCGCCGGCTCCGGCCGGCCCGCTGGCAAAGACCTTCGTGAACCCGCTGCCGTTGCCCGACTACCCGCTCGGCAACTGGACGCAGAAGCCGTCGCCGTCGATGGACCGCTGGCTCAAGGGCTACGTGCAGGACTTCCGCGAACTCGCCGATCCATCCGTCATCTATCACGAGGGCAAGTGGATCATGTATCCATCGGTCGCAATGGCCTACGTGAGCGAGGACTTCATCAGCTGGAAACGCGTCACCATCGACCCGGTGAAAATCGGCGACGGCTACGCGCCGTGCGTCGCGGAGCACCAGGGAAAATTCTACCTCGTCGGCTGCTTCTCCGAACTCTACGTCGCCGACCACCCGCTCGGACCCTTCCAGTCGCTCGGCCCGGTGACCTCGCAGGACGGCGGCGAGCCGATCGACAGCGTCATCTTCGACCCGATGCTGTTCTCCGACGGCGGCAAACTTTACCTCTACTACCACGCAGCCGGCGACCTCGTCGGCGTGGAACTAAACTCGAAGAACCCCACCCGCATGGTCGGCGGGCCGACCAAGCTCGCCGCCTTCCGCCCCGATCAGGAATGGGAGCGCTACGGCGAATACAACGAGGACCCGCGCCGCGGCTTCATGGAAGGCGTGTGGATGTTCAAGCACGCCGACACCTACTATCTCACCTTCACCGGCCCCGGCACCGCACTCGGCACCTACGCGCTCGGCGCCTACCGAGGCAAGTCACCGCTCGGCCCCTTCGAGTATCAAAAGAAGAACCCTGTTCTCCGAAAAACCTTCGGCGTCATTCCTGGCGCCGGCCACGGCTCCATCGTGCGCGGCCCGAACAACACGCTCTGGGCCTTCGTCACCAGCGTCGTGGGCAACTACCACGTCTTCGAGCGGCGCATCGGCCTCTATCCGGTCGGCATCGACGCCAACGGCGATCTCTTCGGCCTGCCCGTGCGCGACGTTCCGCAACTCGCGCCCGGCACCCATCCGCATCCCGAAAACGGCAACGAAGCCGGCTGGCTCCCCGTCAGCCCGCGCACCATCGCCAACGGCAGCAGCGTCGCGCCCGGCCGCACCGCCGACTACGCGATCGACGACACCGCGCGCACCTGGTGGCAACCCGCGCCCGACGACGCGACGCCTTCGCTCATCGTCGATCTCAAAACGACCTACGACGTCGCCGGCGTGCGCATCCTCTGGGCCGAGCCGAATCTCGATCACAAGAAGGGTGTCCTCGGCGGCCCGATTCGCTACCGCGTCCTCTATCAACCGAACCGCAACGCCGACTGGCAGGTCGCCGTCGACTGCAGCGAGAACACCACCGATCTCGTCATCGATTATCGCACTTTTCAGCCCGTGCTCGCGCGGCGCGTGAAGCTCGAAATCCTCGGTGCGCCGAAAGGCGTGGAGGTCGGCGTCCTCGAATTCACCGCCTTCGGCCGTGCCCCTCGGAAATAACCTCCGCGCAGCCCTCGGTGGCGCGCTCCTGTTCGCTGTCGTGCCGGCGCTCGACGCCGCAACGCTGGCCAACGTCCGCTATCAACTCGAAGTCGACGCCACCGGCGTCGTCACGCTCCGCACCGCCGGAGTGCTGTCGCAGACGCTGCAGCCGCACTTTGCCGTGCTCTTCAGCGACCGCGATCCCGGTTACCACGTAAATCATCAGAACTACCCCCTCGCGCCGCGCACCTCTCCTCGCTGGGCCAACTACGAGGAGGATCTTGCGACGCTGAACCGCCGCCTTGCCTCGCCCGTCGAGCGCGAACTGCGCCGCAACGACGTCACCGTCACCGCGGACGCGAAAGGCGCGCGCACGTGGACCTACCGCGACAGTGCCGGCAAAGTCTCGCTCCGCGTGAGCGGCGCCTACGCGCGCGGCACCACCCAGCCGCTCCTCGCCGGGCGTCGCACCGACCTGAAGGCTCGCACCGTGCAGATCGACGGCCGCACCGTGCGCTGGGAATTCCCCGCAGCCGACGGCTTCGCTTTCTCCGCCGAGTTGACGCTCCCCGAAGGCGACGCCGATCCACGAATCTCGCATCGCCTCGAAGCGCGCGCACCGGGCTGGTATTCCGTCGCATTCGTCGGCGCGCCGGCGCTCCGGCGACGCGACACCGTCACGATTCCGCAGGAATCCGCCGGCCGCGGCTTCCGCCAGTTCAACCACCTCGTCAGCGAAGCGTTTCTCCGTTTGCCGCGCGTGCAGCTCTTCACGGGAGAATGGAACGCCGCACTCGTCGTCGACGCGGGCGAAAGCCCCTTCCGCATTCCCGAGCGCAGCAACGCGCTCTTCGGCCTCATGCTCGAACGCACCGATGACGATCTCCTGCGACCTGTCTCGTTCGCCCCGATCCTCGGCGGCGCCACCTCGCGCCTGAAAGCCGGCGACGTGCGCACCTTCGCGCAGCATTTCGTCGTCCGCTCGGGCGACTGGAAGGACACCACCGCCGACATCGCGCACCGACACTACGGCTTCCGCGATATGCGCGACAATTCCGGCGCCGGCTCGCTCAACCGCACGCTCGAAGCGACAATGGACTTCCTCGCCGACCGCCGTGGCGGCAACCGCGCGCTCTGGCACGCTGAGCAGAAATACTACGACTACTGGACGGACAATTCCGGCATCTTCAAACCGTTCTCCCCGCTCTACGGCCTCGCTGCCGCGCTCGTGACCGACGACGAGGAATTCTACCGCACGCGCGCGCTGCCCCAGGTCGAGTTCGCCCTTTCACGCGCCAACAACACCTTCGCACCCTACGAGGTCGAGCAGAACGGCCAGGTCAAGGCCCGCAACCGCGAGCTCGGCCGCTCCTACCTCAACGCCGCGCAACTCGCCCAACTCGCCGGCATTTTCCAGCACCGCACGCCGCTCATCGCCGCCGCCACGCACCGCGCCGCTTTCTCGAACAAGAGCCCCATCGACCTCCTCGCACGTCACTCACTCACCGGAAAATCCGGCGATCTCTCCGCCGCGCGCCGCGCCGCCGACGCCGAGCTGAAACGCCGCGTCCCGACCGGAGCCGAGGACGAATTCATGGACTGGCTCGAGCTTTACCTCGCCACCGGCGAGCCGCGCTATCTCGCCGCTGCGCGCGACGCCGCCTACGGCCTCGCCTCGACTATCAATCTTTCTCCCGCCACGCCCGACACGCGGCTCGTCGCGGATCGAGGCGGCCGCGCCGCCGTGCACGAACACTCCATCGGCCGTCATCGGCTGTGGGGCCTGCCGCCGCCGCAGGGCGTCCCGACGCCTGAACGCGAGGTGCCCGCGTGGCGCCTCTCGCTCACCGGCCTGCCATCGCCGGCTTACCGCGGCGAATACTGGATGAACAACCACGGCCAGCTCATGCGGCTCGCCGCGCTCACCGGCGACGATTTTCTCCGCGATCTCGCGCGCTGGGGCATGGTCGGCCGCTTCGGCACCTACGCGGGCGACAATCGCTCCAACTTTTCCCTCATCGCCGAGAACGCCGACATGATCGAGCGACCCGTGTGGGACTGGAATTTCGCCACCGTGAATCCTGGCCACGCGTGGGAGTTCGCCGGCGAAGTGCTCGATTTCCTCGTCAGCGACGCCTTCCACCGCTCGCGCGGGGCGATCGATTTTCCCGGGCGCCCCATGCCGGGCACCGCTTTCCGCGTGCGCGTCTACGGCGACCGGCCGGGACGCTTCTACAGCGAGGAAAACGTCCGTCTCTGGCTGCCGCGTCGTCTCGTCACGAGCGACCACCGGCAGTTCGACTACCTCGCCGGCTACGGCAACGGGAAACTCTACCTCGCGTTCTGGAGCCAGTCCTTCACCGAGGAAACGCTGACCGTCGCACTCGATCCCGCGCGCGTCGACCTCGCCGGCGTGACTCGCGTGCAACGGTGGGAACAAAACCGCGCCGTCGCCGACGCTCCGCTGAACGCATCTTCGCTCACCGTGCGCGTCCCGGCAAAAGGCATCGTCGCCTTCGCCCTCGACGGCGCACGTGTGACTACAGCACTGCAGGCGAAATTCTTCGACCGCACCTCCACGCCGCTCGGCCCGCAGAGCTTCACGCACGTGAAGGCGCCGTTCGGCCAGGTCTACGCGCAACTGCTCTCGCCCGGACGCGGCCTCACCAGCGCCTTCATCTACACCGACGCGCTGCCCGACGACACGATCTCCGCCACGCTGCGCTATCGGCAGGGCAGCGGCGAGTGGCACGAGTTGCGCGACGAGATCTTCCCCTACGAATTCTCGCCGGCCTACACCGAAGACGCGGGCGATCTCGAGTTCGTCTTCGCCGTCGAAACCGCGTCCGGCGCCACCGTGCGTGCGTCGACCCTCACGCTGAAACCATGAAGACCACGCTCGCCCTGCTGGTTTGCGTCGCGTCGCTCGTCATCGGCACAGTCGCGTCCGCACGCGCGGACTCGTTCGCCGTCACCGACGACTTCCTCGGCTACATGAAAGCCGTCACGAATCCGCACCACTTCGGTCTGCGCGACGGACGCTTTTTCCCCTACTCCACGCGCTACGGCCGCCGCATCGGCTACGCGCGGCCCGTCACCGACAAACCGCTCTACCGCACCGGCGAAACGCCGTCCGAGGCCGAGGCGCAGTTGCGTGCCGGTCTGCTCGCCACCGCGAGCGAATTGACGGCGTGGCTCGCACGTGAGTTTCCCGGCCGGACTTTCGCCGACCTGACGCGCACGCAGCAGGAGTTGCTCGTCGATCACGCCTACACTGAAGGCGTGCCGTCGATGAACCGCGCGTTTTGTGCCGCCGTGCTGCAGGCCGCTTGGGACCGGCTGATCGACGAATGCCTCTACGTGCGCGGCCTCGGCAACTGGCCGGATGCGAACCGCAACTTCGCTTTCGGTCGCCGCTACATTTACGGCGAGACCGGCACATCGCTACGCCCGCTGAAGAAGACCAAGTCCTGACATGATCCGCCTCCCGTTTTCGTTATCACCCCGAGCGGTCCGCGTTGGAGCGTGCGTAAACTTGTTCGCCGCCGTGCTCGCTCCGCTCTCTGCCGCGGTGACGATCGCCCCGCTCTTTCGCGACGGCGCCGTGCTGCAACGCGACACGCCGATTCCCGTCTGGGGCCGCGCCTGTGCTGGTGAACAAGTGACCGTGCAACTCGGCACCGACTCCGCGCGCGCCACCGCCGACGCGGATGGCCGCTGGCTCGTCCGCCTGCCCGCGCGCCCCGCGCAATCAGCCGCGAGCGAACTCATCGTCGAAGGCGAAAACCGCGTGGTCGTGCGCGATGTGCTCGTGGGCGACGTCTGGCTCTGCGGCGGGCAATCGAACATGATGTTCGCCGTGCGCAACGCGCGCGATGCCGAGCAGGAAATCGCCGCCGCTGCTTTTCCCCAGCTCCGTCTTTTCAAGGTCGCCCCCGTATTCCTGGCCGAACCCGCAGACACCGCTGAGGGCGCGTGGCGCGCGGCCGCGCCGGCCACCGTCGGCGAATTCAGCGCCGTGGCGTATTTCTTCGGCCGCGCGCTGCACCGCGAGCTGGGCGTGCCGGTCGGACTCATCGTCAGCTCCTACGGCAACACCGCCATCGCGACCTGGCGCTCGCCCGCCGCGCTCGCCGGCGACGCAGCCGTCGCCACGTGGTGGAAGAAACAGCAGGCTGGCGCCACGCCGCCGCGTCCGCACCGGGCACCGGGCGCTGGCTTCAACGGCATGATCGCACCGCTCGTCCCCTACGCCGTGCGCGGCTTTCTCTGGTATCAGGGCGAAGCCGACGCCTCCGAGACGCCGTTGCTCACGCCGCATTATGCCGCGCAGTTCACCGATCTCATCCGCGAGTGGCGCGTGCTCTTCGCCGACGGGCGCGCGCTGCCATTCTATTGGGTGCAACTCGCCGGCTATGGACGCGCCGCGCCGCGCGACTGGACCGGACTTCGCGAACAACAGTCCCGCGTCCTTGCCGTGCCCGCCACCGGCCAGGCGATCGCGCTCGATCTCGGCGACGCCACCGACATCCATCCGCGCAACAAGCAGGAAGTCGGCGCGCGCCTCGCCCGCCTCGCGCTCCATCGCGACTATGGCCGCACGCTCGTCGACTCCGGCCCGGTCGCAACCCGCGCCGAGGTCGCGGCGGGCCTCGTGACGATCCACTTCGATAGCGCGCCGCTCACCTCGCAGGGCGATCTCGCCGCGGCCTTCGAATTCGCCGGCGCAGACGGGCAATTCGTCCGCGCCGACCACATCGAAATCGTCGACGCCACCGTGCGCGTATCGGCTGCCGCCGTGCCCACACCCGTTTCGGTGCGCTACGGCTGGCAGGATTTGCCGCCCGGTTTCCTGTTCAACTCCGCCGGCCTCCCCACCGCACCGTTCCTCCGTTCGCTCCAGCCTGATCGATGAAACTCCGTCCTTCGTTTCTCGCACTGACCATCGCGCTGACATTCGCGGCATCGCTGCGCGCCGCTTCCATGGATGAGCAGTTTCGTGCGCCTCCCGCCTCGGCCGGCCCGTGGGTCTACTGGATTTGGATCAACGGCAACGTCACGCAGGAAGGCATCCGCGCCGATCTCGAGGACATGCGTCGCACCGGCATTCGCGGCGCGATGCTCTTCGAGGGCAGCCTCTACCTGCCCGCCGGCCCCGTGCGCTACGGCACCGACGCCTGGCATGCCAACGTGCAATTCGCCATTCGCACCGCGGCCGAACTCGGCCTCGAGATCGTGCTCATGAATTGCGCCGGCTGGGCCACGAGCGGCGGTCCGTGGAATTCCGTCGAGAACTCCATGAAAATGCTCACGTGGAACGAGCAGACGATCTCAGGGGGCGCACGCTGGAGCGGCCGCCTCGCCCTGCCACCATCGCAACTCGATTTCTACCGCGACATCGCCGTCCTCGCCGTGCCAGCCGCGCCAGAGTTGCGCGTCACGAATCTGGCGGAAAAAACCGGCCTCAAATCCTCGCCGCCGTTCTCGTCGCCCGTCGACTGGGACGCCAGCCCCGTCGGCTTCAGCGCGCGCGACGTCGTCGATCTCACGGGCCAACTCTCGGCCGACGGCACGCTCACGTGGGACGCGCCGCCCGGATCGTGGCGCGTGATGCGTTTCGGTTTCACCACCGCCGCGCGAAAGAACCAACCCGCGCCGCCGGAGGGCACCGGCCTCGAAGTCGACAAGCTCGACCGCGCCGCCGTCGCGCACCATTTCGAACAGTCGCTCGGCCGCATCATCCGCGAAGCGGGCCCGCACGCCGGGCACGCGCTCGCGGGCGTGCTGAGCGACAGCTGGGAAGCCGGCCCGCAAACGTGGACCGACGCGCTGCCCGCGGAGTTTGCACGCCGCCGCGGCTACGTTCTCACGGCCTATCTGCCCGCACTCGCCGGCCGCGTGATCGGCACGCGTGCCGAAACCGAAGCCTTCCTCGCCGACTACCGTCGCACTCTCGGCGAACTCTACGCGGAGAACTACTACGGCGGCTTGCAGGAACTCGCGCACGCCCACGGCATGAGGCTCTTCGCTGAGCCCTACGGCGGCGTGCTCGACGAGCCGCGCGCGCTCGCCCGCGTCGACGTGCCGATGGTCGAGTTCTGGAACCACGGCCTCTACAAGGCGCTTGATTTCACACCGGGCGCGGCGCACCTCGCCGGCAATCCGCAGGTGCTCGCCGAGGCCTTCACCTCGCGCCCGCCGGTTTCCGGTTGGATCGAGCATCCGGCGCTCCTCAAACCGCACGGCGACGCCGCCTTCGCCGCCGGCGTCACGGGTTTTGTGCTTCACTCCTATGTCCACCAGCCGCGCAGCGATCTCGCGCCGGGCTTCACCCACGGCCGCTACGGCACGCAATTTGGTCGCCTCAACTCGTGGTGGCCGCTCGCGGGCGCGTGGATCGACTACGTGCGCCGCTGCACGCTGCTCCTGCAACAGGGCCGCGCCGTGGTGGACATCCTGCGCCTCCACGAAGACCGGTTGAAAACCGAATTCCGGGAGATCCCGGTCGCACCGCTGCCGGGCTACCAACAGGATCACGCCACGCCGGCTCAACTACCGTTGCTGCATGTCGAGGACGGTTGGCTCGTTTCCGCCGGCGGAGCGCGCTACCGCGCGCTCGTGCTGCCGGAGCAATGGACTGCCACAGCGGCCACGTTGCGCGACCTCGCTCGGCTCCACGCCGCGGGCGCACTGCTCGTTGGACCAGCTCCCTTCGCGCCCGCATCGCTGCTCGACACGGGGGAATCGCGCTCCGCGTGGGACGCCGCCGTTGCTGCCATCTGGCGCTCAGGGCACCCGCCTGCCACCGATCTCGCAAACGCGTTGAGCGCAGTGCAGCTCGCGCCGGATTTCCGCTGCCGCGAGGACGCCGCCGGCACCGAGGTGAAGTTTGCACATCGCGCGTCGCCCGAAGGCGATTTCTACTTCGTCACCAATCAGAGCGGCCGCGCGCTCGCCGCTACACTCGAGTTCCGCGTCGGCGATCGCGCGCCGGAATTGTGGGACGCCGTCCGCGGCACGACACTCCCCGCACCGGCCTACGCCGTCGCCGAAGGGCGCACTTCATTGACGCTTCAGCTCGATGCCGCCGATTCCGTCTGGGTCGTGTTCCGGCACGCGCGCCCCGCCGTCTGGCCCGTCGCTGTCCAACGCGACGGCTCAACCCTCGCGTTGTCTGTCTCCGGCTCGCAACCCGCCGCCGGACGTTGGCCGGGCAACCAAGCCGGCACCTACTCGACCGCCTATTCCGATGGCACCATCAAGTCACACGGTGCAACCGCCGCCGCGCGCACTGTGCCGATCAACGGTCCCTGGCAGGTCTCCTTTCGCGCACCGCGCCACAGTCCTGCGCCGCGTGGATTGCCCCAGCTCACCTCGCTGACCGAGCACAGCGAGCCAGCCGTGAAATATTTCTCCGGCCTCACGACCTACGAAACCAGATTTGCCGCGCCGTCCATCGCCGCGGATGCGCGCGTCGTGCTCGATCTGGGCGAGGTGCACGATCTCGCTCGCATCACGCTCAACGGCCGCGAGCTCGCCACGCTCTGGCGCGCGCCATTCACGCTAGATATCACCGCCGCGCTGCATCCGAACGAAAATGTGCTGCAAATCGAAGTAGCCAACCGCTGGGTCAACCGCCTGATCGGCGACGAAAATCTCCCTGCGGACGCAACCTACGTCACCCGCGGGTCCTCAGTCGGCGCGTTGGCGGAGTTCCCCGCTTGGTGGAGCGATCCCGCGGCCGCCCGTCGCGAACGCGCTGCGTTCTCCACGTGGCGCTTTCATCAGGCCAACACGCCTCTGTTGCCCGCTGGTCTCGTCGGTCCGGTGCGCATGCAAGTGTGCGCAGACCTATTGCTCTCCCGCTAGCTTCCCGTTGCCCCATGAACACACCTCGTTCTCTCGCGCTCCTCATCACCTTCGCACTCGGCTTTTTCGGGTGCGCCTCGGCTTCGACTACCACTTCCGCAACGCCACCCTCGCCTGCGCCGGCCGCCTCAACCGCCGAAGCGAAGCCGCCTCGCACGCCGCAGAGCGCGGTCGCGCCGGTCAATCGCAACGAGAGACGTCACATCGAGTTCATGGCGCGGATGCAGCAAGGTCCCGTCGGTCTGCTGCTCATCGGCGACTCGATCACCGACTTCTGGCCGCGCCGTGGCGAGTGGACCTGGCTCAAGCTCGCGCCGTATCAGCCCGCCAACATCGGCATCAGCGCCGAGCGCACGGAAGACGTGATCTGGCGCCTCGAGAACGGCGAACTCGACGGCATCGCGCCGAAGGTGGTCATGATCATGATCGGCACGAACAATCTCGGCCACTTCCCCGACGAGAAACCCGAGTGGGTCGCCGGAGGCGTGAAACGCATCGTCACTCTCATTCGAGAAAAACTTCCCGCCAGCCGCATCCTGGTGCTCGCCATCTTCCCGCGCGCGACACCCGGCAGCGCATTGCGCGAACGCGTCGCCGCCACGAATCTGCTCCTCGCCTCGCTCGCAGACGGACAGCAGGTGCGCTTTCTCGACATCGGCGCGCGATTTCTCGATGCGAACGGCGAAATCCCGTCCGCGATCATGCCCGACAAACTCCATCCTGGTCCCAAGGGCTACGAGATCTGGCTCGACGCCGTCGCGCCGACACTGACCGAACTGATGCGCTGAGTCCGCACGCCCCGGATCCTACCCAAGAAAACTTCCTGCGCCCGAATGCCCGCCGCGATCCCCATGAAAGTCCTGAACATCATTTCCGCCTCCGTGCTGCTTCTCGCCTCGTTCACCGCATCGCCCGCCTCCTCCCCTGCGTTGCCGAAAGTCGCGGAGAAATTCGAAATCGACGGCCATACGGCCTACCTCTTTGCCGCGCCCACACCGGCCGCGGGGAAACCGTGGGTGTGGTTCGCACCGGCGTTGAAGGGCGTCTCCCTCGCGCAACGGAAAGTGTATTTCGAAGCGTTCCTGCGCCACGGCGTCAGCCTCGCCGGGTATGACCTCGGCGAAGTCCGCGGCGCGCCGGCCAGCACGGCAGAATTTGCGCGCTTCCACGGGAAAATGGTGCGCCGCGGCTTTTCACCCAAACCGATCCTGATCGGACAGAGCCGCGGCGGCCTCATGATGCTGGGCTGGGCCATGCGGCATCCGGACCAGGTGCGGGCGTTCGTCGGCATTTATCCGGTGTGCAATCTGGGCACGTGGGGTCTGAAAAACCTGCCGGTCACGCTCGCGGATTACGGGATGACGGAACGCGAACTCCGCGCCCGCCTTGCCGAATTCAATCCACTCGATAATCTGCAGGCGCTCGCGGAGAAGCAGGTGCCGATGTTCATCGTGCAAGGCGACGCCGACAAGGCCGTGCCGTCCGCAGAAAACGCGCTGCTCCTGCAAAAACGCTACGCCGCCGCCGGCGGTCCGATCACCGTGCGTCTCATCGCCGATGAAGGTCACAAAGTATCGCCCGCCTTCTTCGAAAATCCCGAGCTAGTCGACTTCGTGCTGCAGCAGGCCGGCGTGCGACGCGACGCCACTCGCTGAGCGACGATGGAGGACGCCTCCGCGGGCACGCCGGCATGGTCGTGGCCGCGCACCGTGCTGGCCCGCAGTCGCAGCGCACCAGACCCCGTCTTGCGTTACCTCAGCGCGGTGCGGGCGCGAGGACCTCGAGCACGCGCTGGGCGTAGATGCGGTGGAGAAAATCGTTCGGGTGGTTGGCACCGTTGCCGGAGACATCGAGGTAGTCCTTGCGTTCGAGCAGCGCGAGGTGGGCGGAAGTCACGTCGACGAAGGCCAGCCCCGGCAACTTGAGGCTCAGTGCCTCGTCGCGGATGAACTTCACTGCCTCGAGGCCGGCCGGTTGCTTCGGGTTGTTGAGCATCGGCGTGATCACGACAAACTCCGCCTCGGGCGCACGGGCGCGCACGGCAGCGATGATCTTTTCCAGGTTCTCCTTGTAGGCGGGACGACGCGCGTCGCCGCGATCGTTCATGCCGTAGGCGAGCAGCACGAGGTCGGGCTTGAACCAGGCGACCTGCGCGTCGACCTGCGTGAGCGCGTGCGCGGAGGTGCCGCCGGCGCGCGCGTGGTTCATGAAGGTGATCGGCGCGCCCCAAGCCTGTCGCAGGCGGCGGATCACGAGTTCGCCGTAACCCGGCTGGTAAGGCCACACGGCGTTCTTGCCCGACGAATCGAAACCTTCCGAGATGCTGTCGCCGAAGAGCACCACGGTCAGCGGCTGCTTCGCGGCGAGCATCCGCTGTGTGCGCGGCAGGTCGGCGAGCGTCGAGCGCGGCGCAGACCAGCTCCAGTCTCGCGCAGCAGGCTCGTAGCTGACCTCGAGCTGGCGCTCGTGATACCAGGAGCCAGCCACAAGCTTCACCGTGGTGCGGCTGATCTTGGTGGCGCCGTCCTTTTCCTTGCGCTCGGCAATGAAGAACTCGGCGTCGATCTGCACCGGCGCGTGCGTGCCGGGCGGCAGAACGACGCGACCATCCCGCAGGACCCAGTCGCGCCCTTCCTGTAAACGTTCGCCCGTGCCGAGTGCGATGACTTCCGCGACCTGCTTCGCGGGATAGAGCAACCGGAGCGCGACTTCCTGGCCGGCGCTTTGAGTCAGCGCGAGACACGACTCCCGGTAAACCGCGGGCCCACGCAAAATCGAAGCGGTGCGCCTTTCCCAATCGTCGCTCCAGCCCTCCGCGGCGGCGAGGTCGAGCACGGGCGCAGTGGCGGGCAAGGCATAGACCTCGTAGTCGACCGGCTTGCCGGTGAGGCGCACGACGAGTTGGAGTTTTCGTTCGGCCAGCGGTCGCGCGAGGACGGCGTTCGCGGCGGCAGTGATGTCGATGAAGTAACTGATCGTGGCGCCCGCGGGCTTCAGGTGCGTGCTGCCCGCGAGGAGTTCACGGCCGTCGGCTTGCACGGCGAAGACATGGATCGCTCCGCGCTCGACGCTGGCCGGAGAGCCCGGGCGCTTCACCTTCAGTTTCTCGAGATCGAGCAACTTGAGCTGAGCCAGCGGCGTCACCGTGCCGCGGAAGGCGCTCAGATCGTATTCAAAGCGAGCGGCGGCCGCGCTGCCGGGTTCGTTGGACAGCACGATCCGCCCCGGCGCCTCAACGCCGGGCACGACCGGTCCCAAGGCCGTGGCGGAGACCAGCGGAAACGGTGTGAGATCGGCCTTCGCGAGCAGAGCCGGCGCGATGCAGGCGGCCCAGACGAAGCCAGTCGCGATGAGCAACCGGCGCGGACGACGACGAAGCGGAGGAAGAAGCGAAGTCATAGGGCAGAACTCTTACGGCATTTCGAGCGATCGGATCTCAAAGGTCGCACCGGCCCGTGCCGGAAATCGGGCGGCGTGCGCTCCGAACTCGAGGCGCGAGCGGGCGACCTCGCGGTCCCGGTCCCAGACGGAGAAAGCGACGGACGCGCGGACGGTCTGCGTCGTCTCCGTCGTGGTGCGCAGTGCCGCGCCCTGTAGCCGCCCGCCGCTCCACCGCGCTTCCACGGCGCTGCCGCCCCGCGCGCGCAGACCGGAGAACGATCCGTCGCTCCACTCCGCCGGCAGCGCCGGCAGCAGATCAATGGAGCCGTCGTGACTTTGTAGCAGCATTTCCACGAGCGCAGCGGCACCACCGAGGTTGCCGTCGATCTGGAAGACGTTCTCGCGACCTTTGCGCGGGTGACCGTCCAACAAGTTGGCGAAGACCGCGCGATGCAGCAGCGCGTTGAACGTCTGGTGTGCGCGCTCCGGCTCGCGCAGCCGCGCCCACAGTCCGGCGTTCCACGCGAGGCTCCAACCGACATTGCTGGCGTCGCTGAGATTCACCTTGCCGTCTCCGCCGGCGGCTATGCGCGCGGCGAGCGAGGCCCGCGCTGCCGCGGCCAGTCCGGGCGTGGCACGCGGTGTGATCTGCCCGCCGGGATAGACGGCGTAAAGGTGCGACATGTGCCGGTGGCCCGGCTCGCGTTCCGGCAACGCGTCGAGCCATTCGAGCAGGCGTCCGTCGGAGCCGATGCGCGGCCCGGCGAGCCGCGCGCGTTTGTCCGCGACCTCGCGCACGAACGCGTCGTCGACGCCCAACTCCGCCGCGGCAGCGAGACAATGATCGAAGAGTTCGGCGACGATCTGTTGATCCATCGCCGGCCCCATCGCGAGCGCGACGGGCTGGCCGTCCTGCAGGTAATTGTTTTCCGGTGAGATCGACGGCCCGCTGACGAGCAGGCCGGTGCGCGGATCGGGCACGAGCCAGTCGAGGAAAAACTCCGCCGCCTCGCGCATCGCCGGATAGCCGCGATCGCGCAGGAAGGCGCGGTCGCCGGTGAAGCGATAGTGTTCCCACAAATGCTGACAGAGCCACGCCGCGCCGGGCGGCCAGACGTTCAGGCCCTTGACGGGGCTGGTAAACCACCACGCGTTGGTGCGGTGCGCGACGACGAAGCCGCGCGCGCCGTAGACATCGCGCGCGGTCTTGCGGCCGTTCACCCGCAACCGCTCGATCATCGTGAAAAACGGCTCGTGGCACTCGCTCAACGCGGCGGTCTCGGCGAGCCAGTAGTTCATCTGCGCGTTGATGTCGAAATGCCAGCCGCCGAACCACGGCGGGTTCAGGTCGTCGTCCCAGATTCCTTGCAGATTCGCGGGCAGGCCGCCCGGACGCGAACAACCGAGCAGCAGATAGCGTCCGTAGTGGAAAAACAGCGCCGCCAACCCGGGATCACGCTCGCCCGCCCGCAATCGCGCGAGCCGCTCGTCCGTGGGCCGCGCGCGGCGTTCGCCCGCCCCGAGCGTGAGTGCGACGCGGTTGAAATAGCGTTGATGATTCGCCACGTGCCCGTCGCGCAACGCCGCGAACGCGAGCGGCGCCAGCGCCGCCAGTTGACGCGCGCAAGCGGCGGCCGGTTCCTCGCCGGCGTAATCGGTCGCGGCCACCAGCAGCAACGTGACGGCATCGGCGCCAGTCACCTCGAGCGTGTCGCCGTCCGGCGTCACGCGGCCGCCTTCGGCGCGAATCTTCAGCCGCGCGACGAAGCGGACGCCGGCGGTCGGCTGACCGTCGTCGGCACGACCGCGCAATTCGAGTTCGTCGGCGCCGGTCACGGTGACGACGGTGCCCGCGCGCGCGCCGGGTTGCCACGGAATCGCCCCCGGCGCCTCGCGTGAACCCGCCGCGGGATTGCGGTCGAGGCGCGTCCGAAAGGCGATCCGTCCGGGCCGGTCGCAGGTGATCCGGATCACGATGGCCTGATGTGGCGCGCTGCTGAAGACCTCGCGTTGGAAGGTGGCGTCGCCGACGCGGTAGCTCGTGCGTGCGATCGCTTCCGCGAGGTCGAGTTCGCGGCGATAGTCCACGGGCGGAGTCGCGACCGGACCGAAGTCGAGCCACAGGTCGCCGAGCGGCTGATAGGAGCCGAGCGGGCGTTCGCCGAGGAATTCCCGGGCCACGATGGCGTCCGCCGCGCGGGACTTTCTTTCGAACAACAGCCGCCGCACCTCCGCGAGATGCCGGTGCGCGCCGACGCGATCGTAGTCGCCGGGCTGGCCGGACCAGATGCTGCTCTCGTTAAGTTGCACGTGTTCGCGCTCGACGTCGCCGAACACCATGGCGCCGAGCCGGCCGTTGCCGACTGGCAGCGATTCCGACCACTTGGTGGCTGGTTGGCGATACCACAGGACCGTCTCGTCAGCGCGACTGGAGCTGGCCGGAATCGCAAACGCACACGGTCCCGCAGCCAGCGGGAGCAGAGAAATGGCTGCGAGGAACAAAATCGGCTTTTTCATCGCGACGGAATGGAAACACGCGCGGGGGAGAGAAAACTCCCGGCCCGCGGAAGCTGGACTCGCTGCCGCAAAAGTGGAGTTGGGGCTGAAAAGGGGTGCAACAAGACGCGAAGCGTCGGGCGCCCGATCGCGGGGTGATTGCCGACCGACACGACCACCCAACGTGCGGCGTCAGCGCCCGGCAAACTCGGACGTGGTCAATGGTTAACCTGCGCGGCGCGTCGCATCACCGCGAACAAGACCCTATCGGCTTGCTGGCGCGGAGGTCTCGCCGGAATACAGGATCCCCGAGACGAGCAGCTCGCAGTTCTTCTCGGCGCCGGAGAGCTGCTCCACGCGGACGCGGTGCGGGCCGGGCGCATGAGTGCGCTTGTCGAACCAGGACTTCAGCCGGTGCTGCGGCCCGAGCGGCTGGTCGCGAAAACTGCCCTCAACCGCGGGCAGGTCGTCGATGGTAACGCGAAAGTGACTGCTGTTCTCGTTCTTGAAACCGAGCAGGCCGATGACCGTGCCGCTCACGACGCATTCGAAGCTGTTTCCCGCCCGCACCGAACGCCAGGTGCGGGGCGCGATTCGACCGGCGTGGCGCGTGAGCCGTTCGTCGGCGGCGGCCAGTGCCTGCCAATCGCGGTCGAGCGGAAGTTCGCCCAGCGGCAGGAATCCCGCGTGGGCCCAATGATCGGCGCGGTGCGGGGGACCGAGTGTGTGCGCCGCGATCGAAGGCGCGCCGGCATTCTCGAGCGCGGACCAGTGACGCGCGATCACTTCGGTGTAGAGCGCGTGCCCGGCTTCGGTGGGGTGCGTGGCATCGTGCGTGAAGATCGTCCGGCCCTCCGCGTCCCTGGCGCCGAGCTGCTTGTCGGCGACGAACACCCACTCGCCGTGATCGATGCGCTTCACGACCTCGAAGCCGAACGCGATCGTCGGGATGCCGTAGTGCACGGCGACGCGCTCCATCGCCTGCGCGGAACGACTCAATCGACCCGCGCGGTAGTCCGCGACCATGCCTTGCGAGATCGTGTAGACGAAAACGATGTCGCAGCGCGGGAACTGCGCCCACGTCTGGCGCACGATGCCCTCATAGGCGCGCTCGATGCGGTCCGGATCGAGCGCCCCGTCGTTCACGGCAAACTCCACGAAGAGCAGGTCGGGCTGATGATCGAGCACGTGCATCTTCAGGCGCACAACACCGAGAGTCGACGGTGTGCCCGAGATCGCCGCGAAGATTTCCTCCACCTTCGCCGTCGGATAGCGCTGTTGCAGGAACGCACGCGTGCCCACGCGCCAGCCGCTGGCCGCCGTGATGCTGCCGCCGAGATACGCGACCTTCACGGTGCGGCCGGCCCGTGCCTTGGCTGCGAAATTGCCGACCCCACCACGCGGCTGCGCCTCGGGCAGGCGAGCGGGGAGCTTTTTGAACCACACCACCAGACCGTCTCCCTCCGCCAGCGTGGCGCTCCATGGGGCGCGCGCGGTGATCGCGACCAGTTCGCGTCGCACGAAATTCGTCCGCGCCGGACTCGTCAGCTCCACCGCCGCGAATTCGCCCTCGCCGAGAAAAGCCAGGTCGATTTCCTGCCGCGCCGTCGCGCACGTGCCGGACAGCACCGCGAGAAACCAGTCGTCACCCTTGCGTCGGGCGATGATGGAAAGCTCGCCGATCCGGCTGGGCGGCAGCACGCGCGTCTCGTCCCACGTGGACGGTATCGCCTTCAGCACGTCGAGCGCCGGCTGTGTTGCCGGATCGCGCAGGAGCTTGTCCGGATGCTCGGCGATCACCTGCAACGGCGACGTGAACTGCACCAACGTGGCAAGCTGGTGCGCCCACGTTGTGGCGCCGGGCCTCGAGTAGCCCAGCGGCGTGTAGTCGCCGGGGCCGGCGACGAAGCGCGTGTAAGGCAACGCGGCGTTGTGCGACGCGGGAATCGGACCTTCCTTCATCCGATTCAGCTCCAGACCGCGGATGCCTTCCCGGGTAATTTCGTTCGGAAACGTGCGGGTCTCGCCGGTCGGCTTCGCGACGCCATGAAACACCACCATCAACCGACGTTCGGCGGCGAATTGGAGTGCCGCGGTGGTGAAGTCGACGCGATCCTTCGTCTCTGCGTTGAGGAAATCCAGCTTTACGCCGACGACACCGGCGGCCGCCGTCTCGTCGAGAAACCGGCGCAGGTCAGCCCACTGACCGTCGGGAGAAGAGAGTTCCTTGTAATCCTTCCAGAGGAACACTCCGACCGCATGCTCGCGGCCGTAGCGGACGAGTGCGCGGATCTCGGCCCACGCGTTCGGCCAGTTTTTCCATCCGTCGTCCACCAGCGTGTATTCGAAACCCAGCACGGCCGCGGCATCGATCATCGCTCGCTCTTCCGCCGGCGTGCCGGTGTTCGCGCTCCACCAGCGCCAGACGGCGCGACCAGGCCTGATGTAGCTCGTGTCGGCGTAGAGCCGTGCATCGGGCGGCGGGCAGAGATTCGCGACGAGCGTGCTGTTCGCGAGCGCATCGAGATTCCGCGCCACGATCGTCACGCGCCACGGCGTGACGATCTCGCCGCGCACCGTGAAACCGGTCTCGCCCTCGCCGAAATCCGCCTGCACGAGCCGCCCGGGCAACGCGCGCAGCCGCAGGCCGCTGTAGTTCGTTAGCGCCGCCTCCGTCAGCAGCGCGTAGCCGCCGTCGTCCGCGAATTCGACCACCAGCGGCGTGCCCTGGACTGGGCCTTGCGACGAGACGGTCGGCAGTTTCTCCACCGACGCCGACCTCCATTCGCCCGCGTAGCTCTTCAATTTCCAATCGCTGTTGCGCTCGAAGAACCAAATGCGACAGCGCTCGGGCAGGAGCCAGCTGGACGCTTCGCCCGTGACGCGGCGTCGCGCTTCCGACGTGCCCGGCACGATCGCCCGCCAGGCGACGCCATCGTCGTAAGCTCGCACTTCGAGACGAAACGTTGGACCGCCGGTCGACGACGTCACCGGAATCGTCGCGATGGCGGCGCGATTTTGTGCGACCGATTTTCCACCGAACATCGGATAGGTTTCGTCCAAGGCGCCGCGCTGTGGTTCGCCCAGCCGCACCGCCGCACCGAGGTCGACGACGTCGACAGTCACACCGATGCGCGAGGGTGCGATCAACGTTTCCCCCGACCGCACGACGGCGAAGCGCAGCGCACCCGCCGCATCGCGTGATATCTCCGCGCGGAGCGAACCGTCGGGACTCGTGACCGCCACCGTATCCGCGACGGCTTTCGTCGCGGCCGTGACAACCAACAGTGAGGTCGCGACGGTGCGCAGGATCTTGCGGAACAGTGTCAGCATGAAAGGCAGCCTCAGTAGTCCAGCGTCAACACGCACCAGCCCGCCGCCGGCAGCTTCACCGCGACCGGGCGGTCGTGCTCCGCGATGGCGTTGCGGCCCGCTTTGTCGGTCAACGTCACGCCCGTCCAGCGCGGGGCCGCGCCGCCGAGGAGTTCCGCGGGCGAGAGCGTCACCTGGGCGGCGGTGGCTTGCAGGGAGTCGTTGAGCAGCACGACGAAGATCCGTCGCGCGTCGGTGGCGCGGGCGACGATGTAGTCGATCGCCGGCTGGTCGCACTCGACGCGCGCCCAGGCGAGTTGGGCGGTTTCGCCGAAAACTTTGCCGGCCGCGAAGCCGTAGCAGCGATGCGGCCCGACCTTCGGCGTGATGAAGCCCGCGGGGAAACTCACTTGCCCGCCGCTGCGCAGCTCCGCTTCGGAAACCAGATAATCGGTGATCCAACCGATCTGCCACCACGCGTGATGCGGATACGGCCCCGCGCCACGATCCATGCTGCCCCAGTAATACGAGGCGACGCTCGTCTCGCGATTCACGAAAGCCTCGCGCGCCCACGCCGCCGCCCGCGCCAGATCGCGAAACAGCGTTTCCCCGGTCAGCGCGTGCATGCGGATGAACCAGCCCGCGTGCGTCGCCAGCAGGATCGGACCTCCGCCGCCCGCGGTGCCGATGGCGCCGCCGTGCTCGAAACCGAGCCCCGTCTGGTTGATTTCCCAGTCGATGCGCGGCGTGCCGCGCACGTGCTTCGCTTCCGTCGTCGCTCGTGGATGCGTGAAGATCGATGTGACGTAGAAACGCGCCGTCGCTATCGCCGCATCGCGGTAGACGACGTCGCCCGTGACGGCGTGCAGATCGAGCAGCGCCTGCGAAATCTGTGCGGTGGCGAAATCCGGCGCGAAACGGTTGTCGCCGCAGACGCCGAGAAACCGGCCGCGCGCGACGCCCTGCGCGATCAGCCAATCCGCTCCGCGGCGGGCGGCGGCGAGATATTTTCCGTCGCCCAGCACGCGGTAGGCGACCAGCAGACCGTAGAAAGTCGGACGATAGTCGGGCGTCTCCGTGAAGAGCGGCTGGTGCGTGCCGTGATCGTAGGCGACTTCCCAATGTCCGTCCGGGTGCTGCCATTCCAGCAGGCGGTCGGCGGCGAGACGCAACCGCTCGCGCAGTTCGGCATCGCGCGGCTCGAAGAGCAGGATGTTGCCGAGATCGAGGAGCACGTAATACGTCAGCGCCACCGGCTCGACATAGTCACCCCACTCTTCCGTGAACCGGCGGCTCTTCGAAAGATAATACTGACCGAGTGCCGCGCCCTGAAAAAATCCCGGGGCGCGCTGTTGCTGGGCGAGCTTGAAATTCCTCGCGAACGGCAGTCGATCGCGCACCAGCCGCGGATCGTCGGTGAGCCGGGCGAGCATCCACATCGCGCCGTAGTCGGAGTTTTTCATCCCGTCCTTGTCGGAGCCGACAATGCCGCCGAGATAAGCCTGCGCGCCGATCTGTTGGCCGGCGAACTCCTCGCGTCGCCACAGCGACGTCTGATCGTCCGTGACGTAGCGATGCAGCGCCTGCACTCGATCCGAGAGCGAGCGCGTCGGGCGTTTCAAGGCGAGAAATTCCGGCACGCGATAGACGTCGGACGCGACGTGCTTGAGCGCCGAGAACCAATCGCCCGGCCGCAAGACGTAGCGAAAACGGAACGTGCGCTGTTCGCCGACCGCCAGTTTCGAACCCTCCTCGCCCAGCACCGGGTGGTAGAGCGTCGGCGCGAGTTCGGCAGCGCGGTTCATGTGCGAAAGTCCGAGCCGCCACGTCGTGACGCGAGTGTCTCGATCGTTCGCCCAAGGATCCGCGGCCGTGCCCGGCTCCGCGGCGACGGCCGTCGTCACACCCGAGCGGTGAGTCATGATCGACGCCAGCGTGGATGTCGCGCGCTCGCGCGTGAGCACCGGGCGATCGGGCAAGCCGTGTCCGTAGACGAGCGCCAGCGGCAGGTTGGGATTGATTTCGTTGCCCTGAAAATAGCCGGGCACGACCGCCCATTGCAGGTCGGCGCGCTCCGTTGTCACAAGCGTCGGAGTCGCGAGCGAAAAATAGCCTGCGCGTCTGGCCGTCAGCGTCAGCGTGACCGCAATGTCGCCGGGAAAAAGCGGATCGATGCGCCACGCGGCCCGGACGTCCGCGACGGCGGTTTCTTCGCTGAAGGTCCACGTCGTCGGTTCGGTCCGCTCGGCCACGCGCGGGAAAAACGCGTGCGCTTCTCCGGCTAGATTCAGCGCGACCGGCGCAGTGGCCTCAGCCCACTTGCGCGTGTTGTAGATGTAAGTCGGCTCGATGAACGGGTCCGTGCGGCCCGGCAACGCGAACTTGAGCGGCTCGGTTTCCGGCGCCGCGGCACTGTAGAGAATCGTGTAGCGCCCGGACGGACGCCCGGCGGAGCGCGCCGTTCCATCCGCGCCGCGCACGAAAACTTCCTGGAGCTGCCAGCCGTCGGGCGACTCCGCCCAAGTCAGGCGCACGGCGCCGCTCTCAAGCGCCGGCTGCTCAGCCGCGGCATGAGCAAGCGGGCCGAGCAGGGCGAAGAACAGGAACAGAGGCGAGGTCCGGCGATGGCAAACAAGCATGGCAACAGAGGAAATGTCCCGCGCGCGGAGCAGGAACGAGGAACAAAACTTCCGGGCGACGGGAAAGGAAACTCACTCAAGCCGGCCCGTAGCAACGCACCTCGAACAGCGCCGCCGGGATCGTCGGCGCGGGGCGCTCGAGCTCGATGCGCAGCGCGGTGGTGCGCACGGGCTGGGGCAAAGCGATGGACACGCGCGTCTGGTGATTTTCCGCGCAGGAGTAAATCTCGCGGCCGCTGTCGTCGCGCACGCGGAACCGGGAAACGCAGAAGGGCATCCGATCCTCCGGATGGCCCCACAGCACGGATTCCATCGGATGATCGTAGTCGGTGTCGAACATCAGTTCGATGCGCGCGATCTCCTGCGGCGTCTTCCACTGCAACGTAAGCGTGGGCTGCGCATCCGCGAGGTCCGCGACCCAGGCGTTGGGCTGCGTCGTGGGCCGCGCGACGCCGTTGACGACGTTGCGCGGACTGAAAAATTTCAGCGGCTGCACCAGCGAGAGCGCCAGATTGTGACCGGCCGGACGGCGCTTGGGCTGCCAAAATTCGAAGGTGTCGACGCCGATGTCCTCCGTCGGACGCTGCACGGGAGATTTCGCCACGGCGAGATTCACGGTGTGGCAGAGCGAAAGCAGGCCGCTCACCCGCTGTTCACTGGCCCGGAGGCTGACGTCCTTCGTGCCGAAGAAGCAGACGAACGCATAGCGCTCGTCGCGGAAGGCGTGCTTGAACGGCAGCTGCACCCGCTGCGATTGGCCGGGCGCCAGCGCGACGGTGATGGTTTCGAGCGTCACGTTCGGCGTGTGGTTGTCCGGACGGCAACTCTCGCGGAGTTCGACCCGCAACTCGGCGGCGGCCGCCGCATCCGCAATGACGGACAGCTCGAGCGTGGTTCCCGCCCGGACCGGCAGCATCATCGCCCAGGCGTCGGCGAGGCTGACCATGGGGCCATCGGGCGCGAGTTGCTCGAGGCGCAGCTCGCTCGTGGCCTCGATCGCGGCGCGTGGCGCGAGGTCCTGCGGGTCGTCCAGCTTGAGTCCGGGAATGTGATGTCCGGTGCGCAGCAGGTCGCGCTGCAGTTCGGCCATGCGAGAACTCTCGCCAAGCGCCCGCGGGAGAAGCCCTGCCCGGCGGCAATGCGCCGCGGCCATGCCGATCGCCTGGCCGGCATGGGCGCAGGTAGCCATCACGCGGCTCGAACCGAACGCCACGTGCGACGCGCTGATCAAGCGGCCGCCGAGAAAAAGGTTGCGGATGTTGCGGCTGTAGAGGCTGCGGTAAGGAATTTGGTAAACGCCCTTCGCGTGCCATTGGTTGCAGCCGGGGCGCTCGCTGAAGACTCCGTCGGCGGGGTGCAAATCGATCGACCAGCCGCCGAATGCCACGGCGTCGACGTGCGCGCGCTGCTCGACGACGTCCTGCTGGCGGAGGATGTAATCGCCCTCGAAGCGGCGGCTCTCGCGCTTGCCGGGGATCGTGCCGACCCACTCGAGCGTGAGGTTTTCCGCCTCGGGAAACTGGCCGGAATTCTTGATGTGGTTCCAGACGCCGTAGATCACGCGCCAGAGTTCCCACTTGATGTTCTCGGTGTCGTGCACCGTGTCGAGCCGGCCGCCGTATTCGACCCACCAGAGGCGGCAGCCGAAATCCTTCGCGTTGAACGAGCGGTAGCGCGGGATCTTGGTGATGTCCTTCAACGCGTAGCTCGGGGGCGTGAACTTCACCGGCCGGCCGGCGTCCTTGGAATAGAAGTAAAGCGAGTGGCCGAGCAGCTCGCCGTATTCCTTGGTCGGGGCGAATTTCTCGCCGAACTCCTCGCGCGACTCCGCGCCCATGCGGAAGGCGGCGCCCGCCATGAAGCCCACGATGCCGTCGCCCGAGGCGTCCACGAACAGCGGTGCGCTCAGGTCGTAGAGCGTGGAGTTCTGCGCGCAAAAGGCCCGCACGGCACCGATGGTGTCGGCGTCGAGCTTGGTGAGTTCGTGCACCGCGGTGTTGAGCAGGAGCGTGATGTTCGGCTCTGCCGTGACCTTTTCCAGGAGGATGGCGTCGACGAGGAACGGATTGCCCTCGCGGTTGCGGTAGGTGTTTTCGACGAGGATCTCGTCGATCACGCCGCCTTCGCGCGCCCAGCGGTTGTTGTTTCCCATGTGGGACGTGGCGCCGAGAATCCACAGACGCACCTCGCTCGAAGCGTTGCCGCCCAGCACGGGGCGGTCCTGCACCAGAATCACCTTCAGTCCCGCGCGAGCGGCGGTGATCGCCGCACAGACGCCGCCCAGACCGCCACCGACCACGACGAGGTCGGCCGACAGGGCCACGCGCTTTAGCTCACGGATTTGCGGGACAGGAGATTCGATTTGCATACCAGGGTGAAATTGTCGGCGCGACTACGCTGCTCGCGCGGGCGTCGGGGATGTCCGATGAACACCGCCGAAATACAGGAGCGCCCACGCCAGCGGGTGCAGGCACGCCATGATCCAAAACCACTGGCCGTAGCCGGCGCCGTGCACCGCATCGAGGACCGGGCCGAGGATCGCGTGCACCGACTGGTCGAGAAAACCGGCCGGCTTGCCCAACGGCCCGGTCGAGACCATGGCCGCCACGAGCGTGTTCATCAGGATGCCGCCCACGGTGCTGCCGGCCGCGACGACGCTGAAGACGGTGCCGAGACAGGCCTTGGGCACCACGTCGACGACGAGCGAGCTGATGTTGATCAGCCACGCGAGCGAGGCGAAGACCGTGATCACGGTGAACGTCATCGCGGCGTTCATCCCGCTGGCCTGGGCGATGAGCGGCGAGATCGGCAACAGGCACGCGCAACCGAGCATCACCCACAACCGGCTCATCGCCGGCACGATCCGGCGCTTCACGAGCAGGCCGGACAACCAGCCGCCCATGAGACTGCCGACGCCCGCCGCCGCGTAGACAATCCACGTGATCGTCAGCTGGCTCTGGTCGAGCCCGCGCTCCGTGTGGAGATATTTGGGAAACCAGAATTGATAAAAATACCACACCGGATCCGTGATCAGCCGTCCGAGCAGGAGCAGCCACACGACCTTGCTGGTGAACACCTGTTTCCAGGTCCACACCGTGTCCGCCGCGGCGCCGTGCGCGCGATTCTCCTCCGCGTTCGCCTCCTCCAGCATTTTCTGTTCGGCCTCGCCCGCGTAGCGGCATTCTCGCGGCTGGCGGTAGAACAACATCCACGGGATCAGCCAGAGCAGGCCAAGTGCGCCGGTGATGAGAAACGCCATGCGCCAACCCACGCCATGCCCGAACAGATCGGAGAGGAACGGCATCTTCTCCGCGTAAGGAAACGCGGCGAGCGGGATGACGAGATACGGCGCCACCGTCGCGCCGATGGTCGCACCCATCGTGTAGACGCCGATGGCGAGCGCGCGTTCGCGCGCGGGGAACCACTCGGAAACGACCTTCGATGCCGCGGGCCAGACGCCGGCCTCACCCAGCCCAAGCGCGAAGCGAAACCCGCCCATCGAGCGGACGCCCTGCGCCGCCGCGGTGAGCATGTTGGCCACCGACCACCAGCCGACGAACAACATCATGCCCAGGCGCGTGCCAAGCACGTCCACCATCCGCCCCGACACGAGGTAGGCGATCGTGTAGGCAACAAGGAAAATATTGACGATGTTCGCGTAGTCGCGATCCGACATGCCCAAGTCCTGCTGAATCGTCGGAGCGAGCGCGGACAACACCTGGCGATCGACGTAGTTGAGCACGGCAGCCAGGAAAACCAGCGTGATGATCCACCAACGGAAGTGAGGGATTTTGCGCATGGCTTATTTCTCCAGGGTCACGGTTTCCGATCCCGGCCGGCGTCCGTCCACCGTCTCGCCGGCGAGCTGAAAGCGGAAGTCCGTCGCCCCCTCGGGCAGCGGCACCGTGAACTCGAACGGATACGTCGCGTCCGTGATCTCCGCCTTTTTCCCGCCGATGCTGTAGCGCAACGTCACCTCGCGAAACTTCGCGTCATCGGCCTGAAGATAGACATAGGCCGTCTGCGCGGCGGGACCGAAGTTGAGAACCATCGCCTTGGCTCCGCCCCACGGCAGCTCCGCAAAATCCTTCCGCCACGCCTGCGCGGGCGCTGTGGCGAGGAGCTTATGCTGGAACCGCGGCTGCACCGTGAGCCCTTCGATCACGACCGCCGTCAGCCCCATGGGCGAAACGGTGATCGGGAATCGGCCGTTGTGCAGCCGCGTGCCGGTGGCCTGCTGGCCGTCGGCGATCACGTGCACGGCGTAGCTGCCCTGGACCGCTTCGGGCAGGACGTCGCGATTGAACACGATCTCGGTCGTCACCGCCGTGCGCGATTGATTCGCGAACGCGACATACAGCCGGCCGTCGCCGCGCGCGGACAGGTAGTTGAGTTCGACATTGCCCGTCTGGAGCAACCGCTGCGGCATCCACAGCGTCGCATCGTCGTGGCCGTAGAATTGGCCGGGGCGGTCGCCGTAGAATTTGCTCTGAAGATAAGCGTAGCCTTCGATGAACCGCGACGGGAAATCGATCGCGCCCTTCGAGCGCGCGAACGCATCCGTGACGAGAAAATCGAGCAGGATGCTCATGTGCGGCCAAATGTGGTTATAGTGAAACGAGTTCACGCTGAGCTCGTCGTGCGCGCGCAGCGGATAGTCCGCCTGTTCGTAGATCGTCGTGCGTGCCGTGTTGATGTGATAGCCGGGAAAATTGCGGTAACGTCCCACCACCGCGGAGCGCGCGACGTCGTGCAGCAGCTGGTCGCCGGTCAGGGCCGCGATGCGCAGCATCCACGGCGCGTGATTGGCCATGAAGATCGCACGGTGACCCGACATCGTGCCGGACGATTCCGGCGTCAGACCGATCTCCGACAACCGCCACGCCGCAACGCGTTCCTCGGGCGCTTTCATCGGGTGGTGGCCCTTCTGTTTCAGATACCAATACACCGGCGCATTGCCGCCGGGATTCACGGTGACATCCGTCGCCGGAATGCGCGGCGCCATCCACGTAAACATCGCGAAACGCCGCGCGCCGAGACGGGCGGCCTCAAGATAGCGGCGATCCTGCGTCGCTTCAAACAGCTCGAGCAGGTCCATCCATTTCGGCGCGAAGGCTGTCCAGAAAAACGCGCCCTGATCGAATTTGTCCGCGCCCGACTCCATCCGGCTGGCGAGATACGCGTCCGCCCCGGCGCGCGCCTTGGCCAGGAAGCGGGGTTCGCCGGTGGTGCGATAGAGCTGCAGATTGTTCTGCCACGAATCGCCGACGGACACGTCGTCGAGGTTGAGCGTGCGATCGGTGACCAGCAGCCGCTCGGCGAGCGTGCGGAAGACCGGCGAGGCGCCGTCGGTGATGCCGTAGAGCGTAGTCAATTCGCTGATCGGCGCCGCCGGACCTTTCAAGGCGCGGGACGGACTCTGGATCTTTTGCTTCGGATCGAGGGAGAAGAGAAATTTTTCGCGCGAGAGCAGGAACTCGACGATCGGATAAGCCCGCTGGCGGAAGATGCGTTCGTCGTCGGCGACCAGCGCCAGGTTGAGCGGATTGAGCGCCGAGACGTTTTTCACCGCACCCGGCACGTCGGTCGAATACGCGCAGCCCTTCAATTCGTCGACGAACCAGCTGTAGCGGCTGAGGCCGTAGTCGATCATGTTGTCCAGCGTCTCGTTGAGCGAGGCGATGGCGTTGTGGCGATAGTCGTGGAAATCATACAGGCGGCGCGCGACGTCCTCGTAGGCGCGGGTGAGTTCCTGATCGCTCGCGTAGAGGCGCAGCTTGAACACGAAGGCTTCGCCGGCGGCGCGCAACGAACCCGCGCCGCCCAACACAGGAGCGAAAACCATCGGTCGCGCGTCTCCCTCGGCCGTGCGGAGCGCCACGCCGAAGCGGCTGTTCTCGAGCAGGGGCAGCGGATCGAAGGGAAACTCGTCGGCATCCGCCACGACGCCGAAGGTGACATCCGCCCGTCGCACGAAGCTGGCCGGCAACGGACACTGGAATGCGCCGGTGAGAAACGGCTGCGTTGGGAAGCGCCGTTCCTGCCACAGGAACGGCTGCCAGATTTCGCGCGCTTCCGCCACCGGCGTGGCCGGCGCGCCAATGAATCCGACGGAGAAAAATGCCTTGCTCCGCGGCGTGAGCGTGAAGGTCAGCACCGGCTCGGCATCGCCGGCGGGCAGCGCCACCGACGCCGTCAAAGTGAAATCAGCCTGGTCGGCGTAGGTGTAGCGGATAATGCCCCCCCCTGGCGTCCAGGACTGCGCGTGGAGCGCGATGCCCGGGCTCGCGGCGAAGAGATCGGCCGTGCGCGACTTCGTCGAGCCCTCGAGAATGCGATCGTCGAAGCCGTCGCCGCCCTGTGCCGTGGATCGCTTGGCGGCCGCGAGACCCGCCGCGCCGGCGCCGCCGGCGACTTCCCAAGTCATCACATTGTAGGAAATCTGCTTCGCGCCACTCGGGCGCATGGAGAGCTTGGGATCGTCACGCCGCATCTGGACGATGAAGTCCGGCCGGAAGATCACCGGTGCGGCATCGCCGGCTTTCAGCGACAGTGCGCCATCACAGTTCAATGTGACCGCATAACGCCCGTTCGACAGCGTCGGCGCCGCAGTCGCCGCGACCGCGCACACCAGCGCCAGTCCCGTGGCGAAGGCGCGAAGCCACCGCGCGTCGCGCCCGCTTCCGTCGCCCAGCGTCGCGTTGACGGCATCGCGTCGGCGCGAGGAATCGGACGGGGAATAGACGGCGAAAAAGGACATCCGAAGAAACGGGAAAGGTGGGAGAAGAGTCATTCGTGACGGGAGCAGGCGGCTGAAGTGCACCGCTCCTCATACGTCGGGGAGAACAGCGCGGCGATTCACATCCGCGCGTTCGAGCGGTGCAACGCGGTGCGGAGTGGACCGTTGACCATGCCGGTTGCGATCAGGATGCCGGCACCAGTTGCACGCGGACGTCGTCGACGGCGAGGCTGTGCGCTCCCGTGTCCGTGCCGTTGCCGGTCGCGGTCCAGAGCACGAGCAGGTGCTCGCCCGGAGCCAGCGCGCGCGGGAATCCGATCATGGCAGTCCGGCGCGCGGTGTGGAGCGGACCTTTTTTCGCGTAGGTCGTGGCGCCGGTCGCATCGTCAACCGAGGCGAACTCCAGCGAAGCGATCTCGGCCACGGGCTTCACGGTGTGCGCGGCGAATTTCTCCGGAGCGAACTTCGCACCCAGATTCGCCATCACGACGCGCAGCGTCTGGCTGGTCTCGGCATTGCCGCCAAACTTGCTCCATTGCTCGCCGGTGTAAGTGATGGAGACGCGCGCGATCGGCTGTTTGGTATCGTTCACGAACACCACGCCAGCGAAGAAGTGCTGCTTCGCGTTGGTCTCGCCCTTGGCACTGAAGCGAAATCCGATCGCGCGATCGGCATCGCCCGGCAGGCCGAAGTTCACCGTCGCCACGGCTGTGGGCAATTTGCCGCCGGCGGAAAGGTAGGCCGTCGGGCCGGTGAGCGGTTTACCGGAGGTGGCCAGCGAGAAAATATACCAACCGGCCAGATCGTAGCGGGTTTGCCGGCCATCGTTGGTCCATTCCCACGGCGATTGCTCGGTGGGCGCGGGCAGACGATCGAAGTTCTGCTCGTAGGCGAGTCCGGGCAGTTCGGACATTTTCACCTGGGCCGGCGTGATCGCACTCGCGGCGATCGTCAGGCCAGCGCAGCAAAGGGAGCGGAGGAAGTTCATGAGGGAACGGATGGAGCTGAGTCGCCGGCGACGCAGCGGGACCGGCCGCGTCGGAGCGGTGGGACGTGTTGGGGTGGCGGGCCGGCACTCGCGCGGCGGCGGCCGGGCCGTTCGCGGGCCAAGGGCGGCGCAGTCTTCGCGACCGCGCCGCACCATTCGGACAATTTTTAGAAGCGAACGCTGCCGGTGAAGCGGATCGTGCGACCGTTCGGATAGTAGGCGGCCACGGTGAGTTTCTGGTCGTCGAAGAGATTCGCGACGTTCACCGAGAGGTCGATGCGCGCGCCGTTGCGCATCTTGCGGAAGGTATAGCCCGCGACCGCGCCCCACTCGTTGCGTTCGTCGATGAAGTAGGGCTCCGCGGTCATGACGCCGGCGGTGTTATAGGTCGGCGCGGACCGGAGATACGATTGGGCGTATTGGTAAGTCAGACCAACGCGGAAGCCCTTCAGGAAGCCTTCGCGGAAATTATAGCGGCCCGCGAGCGAGTAAGTGCGTGAAGGAACGCCTTGGGTGCCGGTCGGACGCGTGCCGATCAGCGCCGGCGTGGAGGCGTGGCGGACGATCTCGACGTCGGTCCACGAGATGTTGCCGAGCAGGGTGAGGCTTTGCGTCACCTTGCCGGACAGGTCCAGATTGATGCCGCGCGCGCGAGTCGCCGCGCCGGGGACATAGCGGGGAAGATCCGGATCGACGCCCGCCGGATTGTCGGGGTTGTCCGTGACTTCGTTTTCCTGCTCCACTTGGTAGACGCCCAGCGTGTAGGAGAAGCTGTCGCCGTTCAGGATGCCCTTGAGGCCGACTTCGCCGCCGGTGGACTCCTGATTGCCGAGCAATTGGCCGGTGTTCGGGTCGAACTGGGGCGCGGGATTGAAGCCCGTGGCGATATTCCCATACGCCACCATCGCGCGCGGGATCACGTGATAGTTGAGGCCCGTGTTATACGTGCTCTTCTGGATGTCGCCCTCCTCGGCCGCCACCTCGAACTCCGCCCAGTCATACCGGACGGAACCGGTCCACGACATGCGTCCGTCGAGGAAGTCGATCGTGTGGTTCAACAGGCTGCCGTAATAGAAGCGCTTGAAGTAGTTCGTGCTCGAGGCGGTGACCGCCCAGGTGGCGGGATCGAACGCCGGATTGGGATAGTAGCCGGAAACGTCCGGGTTGAGCGGATCCGGATTCTTCCACGCGTTCTGCTGCGCGGTGGTCGTGAGACCGAGTCCGGCGAGAGCGGTGTTCAGTGCAGTGCCGCTGAGTGCCCAGGTTTTCTGATCCTGATCCTGCGAGAAGACGTCGAAGGTCAGCAGCGAGCGCTGGGCCAGCTTCGTGGCCCACTTCTTCGTCAGGTCGACCTGAATGCCTTTTTCCTCGTAATCGATCTCCTGGTGCGAACCGGCGCGGTCGGCATTCCAGATGCCGCGAGTGGTGTCCACCCACGTGCCGGCCAGCGAATTCAGGATCGTCTGGCGCGCCGCCGTGGGCGTGACCGTCCAAATCGTCGGTGTGGATGTGCCCTGCCGCCAGTAGTCACGCACCGTGTAGGCCAGGTTCGCGCGCAAGCTCAAGCCCTCGGCGAGGCGATGCTCGAGTGTCACATATGACGAATTGGCCGTGCGTTCGACGCGGCTCAACGCGCCGTTGCTCGAATACTGCGCCAGACGGTGGCCGAGTGCCTCATCCGGCATGTAGTAAGCGAGGCCCTTCGTGACGGCGACCGTGCTGCCGGTGCTGGTTGTCTCGTTTTGCTGCCAACGCGTGAACGCCTGGCCGCCCTGCATGATTTTCTTGGTGTATTCGTGCTCGAACGAGAGCTGCGTGTTCTGGGACAGCTTGTAGATCACACTCCCGGAAAGATTCGTGGTGCGGTTGAACCAGTAGTCCGTCGCGCGTTTCTCGTCGGTGCGTGCAGCGTCGGCGCGGTAGTAGAGCTTGTCCGCCACGAGCGGGCCGGTGACATCGCCGGAGATGCGCTCGTAGTCGTAGGAACCGAAGATGTAACTGAGGCCGCTGGCGAACTTCCGGCCTGGTTTCTTCGAGATGTAATTGACCACGCCGCCCGGAGCCACGCGTCCGTAGATCGCGGACTGCGGGCCTTTCACGACTTCGGTGCGCGCGATGCTGTTCGAATCCGGCGCCTGCGAACGGTAGAAGCCGTTGCGGAAATACGGCACGGAGAAGCCGCGCAAGCGCGTGCCGCCACCGCCGCCCTGCGCCGGATCGCCTGCCGCCATACCGGAGAAAAACGGTGCCTGCTCGTCGAGATCGAAGAGCTGGAACTCGCGCACGAAATCCTCGGTGAGCGCGGAGACGGAAAATGGCAGGTTGATGATCTCGGTGGCGACGCGCGTGCCGGAGGTGCTCTCCGTCGCGAGGAAGCTGTCATCCTTCGCCGTGCTGACGCTGAACTCGGGCAGCAGTAACACTTCCTGCGGATCTTCCAGTTTCGGAGTCGGCGCGGTTTGCTGCGCAAAAACTGGGACGCAAATCAGCGCCGCCGCGAGCAGCGCCGGGACCGGGTGAAATCGGGGCTGGAATACAACGTTCATTCGTTGGAGAGACTTAGGGTTTTGGGACGAATTCCGCGCTACGGCGGAATTCGGATAACTGGGGCACTTTGCGCCGGAGGTGACTCAGCTCTCAAGACCCCGCCAAGTAGACCGTTGAGTTGATGCGGGGCGGCCCGAAAAGGTGCACGCGCATTCGGCGTGCCCCCGGCAATCATAAGGCCGCCACGGCCGAAAGGCCGGCCGCCCTTCTGCGGGCGGGCGGTCGCCGAAGACCGGCACCGAACGATCCTCGGCCGCAAGAAAAAGACCGCCTCCCTTCCGGGAAGCGGCCCTGCCCAATTTGGCCCAATCAGTCCGACCGGTGATCAAAACGCGCGACTCAGCACGAGCCGCGCCGCGTGATCGCGGCTCTCCTCGGACAACCGGCCGCTGTAACCCAGGTCGAGCCGGAGCGCGCGCACGATTTCAAATCCGACGCCGAGTTCGGCGGCGATCGTGTCGCGATCCAGCGGCGTGCCGGTGATGAGAAAAGATTGGCCACCCGTGTAGCTCAGGTGCTGCGCCGAGGTGGCGCCGTCGAAGACGTGCTGCCAGCCGAGGCTGCCGGAGAGACGGAACTGACGCGCGCCGGCAAAGCGGTGCACGACGCGGCTGCCGAGCGTGCCGAGACGCGCGGTGCGACCTTCCGCGGTGCCGAGCAGAGCGGAATAGCCGCCCGTTTCCTCGAAGTCCTCCGTCTCCACGCGAATGATCGCCGCGTTCACGAACGGCTCGAAGCCGCCGTGTTTGGTCGGCACGAGCCAGCTGGCCTCACCGAAGCCCTGCAAGGTCTTGCCGCGACGCCGACTCTCGAGGTGCTCGCTGAAGGTGGTGATCAACGGATCGCGCTCCATATCCGCATAGTGGCGCGAATAGCCCACGCCGCCGCTGAGCGTCAGATACGGCCAGCGCGACAGGCGCGTGCTGGCCTGCGTGCCGATGTGGACGTTGCGCGAGGCGACAGACGACGCGATCGAGTCCGCGTCGAGCTGACTCTTGGTCGCGCCGACAACCAAACCCAGGCGCGTGTTTTCGTTCAGTGAGTTGTCGACACCGGCGAGCACACCGAACGCGGTGCGCGTCGTGCCGGCCCATTCGTCGCCTCCGTTCGTCTTGGCGTTGCCGCCCAGAACCTGGGCCCAGGCGCGCGCGCCGGCGGGCAGCTTGCCCTTGCCGGTGTAGAGCAGGGATTCACGCCCCTGCTGCGCCTCGCGCACCAAGCGCGCTTCGTCGATCAGACCGCTTTGGAACGAAGCGTGCGCCTCGCCGGAGAGATGATCGAAGCCCTGCCGCACCGTGGCCTCGTCCAGTGCATCCGTGATGTGCCGGAAAATCGCGTCCGTGTGCCCGCGGGCCTGCACCGCCCCGGCGACCGCCCACTGGTTCGGCGTGCGTGCGTAGGCTTCGAAGGCGATGGTGTTGCGCCGCACGTCGAGGTAAAGCGTGTTGCCCTCGCGGAAGAAAATCAGATCGATCAACGGCGCATTCTGGAGGAGCTGCGAAAAGTTGCCGTTGATGCCACCGGCGGCGGTGAGGATGGAGTAGCGCGTGCCGTAGGTGTAGGTGCCGGCCTGAGTGACCTGCACGGAGGCACCTGACTCGATCGTCGCCGTGCCGCTGACGTTGATCCGGTCGCTCGTGCCGTCGGGAGCGATCTCGACATCGTAAACGGAACCGGAGGCGAAAGTGAGATTGCCGAGGACGTTGAGCGTGCCGATCGAGTTGCCCGGCGAGATGTGGCCGCCGCCCGAGGCCGTTGTGGTGCCAACGGTGCCGCTGCCTTGCAGCGTCGCGCCCGAGCCGACGCGCATCGTGCCGCCAAGCTGGCCATTCACGCCGAGGATGCCGTCCTCGATCGTGGTCGCGCCGGTGAAGCCGCCACTCGCTCCCGTGAGCAGAAGCAGGCCGGCGCCGAGTTTCGTGATGTTACCGCTGCCGCTGATGGCGGCAGCAAAAGTGCCGGTGGCGCCGGGCCCGAATTCGAGCGTCGCGTTGTTGGTCACCGGGCCGGTGCCGAGCGCGTTCACGTTGGTCACGCTCACGCGGCCTCCGTTGAGCGTCGTGCCGCCCAAGTAGGTGTTGGTCCCAGAGAGGGTGAGCGTGGCGCCGCCTTCCTTGAACAGGCGGCCGGTGCCCGAGATCGTGCCGGAGAAAATAGTGTCGGTGGTGTTGACCGCTGTTAGCCAGCCGGAGCCCAGCCGGATGTCGCCGGCGCCAGCGACGTTGTTGAAGCGCTGATGGGTGTCGTTCAGGTCGATAACCGCCGAGCCGGCAACGCGCACGGCGACACTGCTGGCGATCGAATCGCCCATGCCGAAACGGAGCCGTCCGCCTTCGACGCTCGTGACACCGGTGTAGGTGTTCGCGGCCGACAGCGTGAGCGTGCCGGCGCCGGTTTTGGTCAGGCTCTTGCCATCCCAACCGGTCGCGGCGTTGGCGGTCGTGTTGGCGAGCACGGTGCCCAGATCGAAATATTCGTTGCCGCTGGCGAGCGTGAACACGCCGTTGGGATTCGCCGTCGGCGAGTTCCACACGAGGTTCGTGCCGAGGATGTAGCTGTTGCCCGTTTTGACGGCCGAAACGAGGAGGTAATCGGACGCCGAGGCGCTGGCTCCGCCGATGTTGACGAGTGAGAAATCTCCCGTGATGCCGCCGCTGGTCGACAACAGCGTAAAGGGCATGACGGTCGAGCCGGTGATACCGCTGATATTCAGGGTCGTGGCTGTGTTCGCGATGCTGGCGGTGCCGGCGGAGACGACGGGCATCGTGGCACCGACGACCAGGTTCAGCGTGCTGTTACTCGCGAGAGTGAGCGCACCCGTGACCGCGAGCGTCGAATTACGATCGACGGTCAGTGCCGTGCCGGAGGCGACCGAGACGCTCCCCGCGGCGAAGTTGGACGCGGCTTGGCCATTGCCAATCACGAGCGTGCCGCCATCGACCGCGATCACCCCGGCGCTGCCGGTGGCGCCGGTCAACGCCAGATTGCCTGCGCCGCTCTTAACGAGGCGACCGTTGCCGGAAACCGCGCCGCCGAATGAGCCCGTGGCACCGGCAAACTCCACCTCGGCGTTGTTGACCAATCCGCCCGTGCCGAGCGCGCTCGCCGTCGTCGCGACCACACGGCCGGACGAGACTGTCGTGCCCCCCGAATAGGAATTCTGTCCGGACAACGTGAGCGTGCCCGCGCCTGTTTTCACCACACGACCGCTGCCGAAAACGGCGCCGGAGAGCGCCGCGGCCGTCGTGTTGCTCGCAGTGAGCGTGGAACTGCCTAAATCGATCGCGCCGGCGCCGGAAAGCTCGTGCACGGATTGATCCGCGGCGAGTTGCAGCGTCGCGCCACTTGCGACGGTCACGCGACTGGACGTGGCGATCGCGTTGGAGGCTTCGAGGCGCAGCGTGCCGGCGTTGACGTCGGTCGCACCGGTGAACGAATTGGCGTTCGCGAAAACGAGCGCGCCGGCACCGGTCTTGGTGAGCGTGCGTCCATCCCAGTTGCCGAGCGCGGTGGTGAACGTGGTGTTGTCGGCGAGCGCCGCGGGAGCGCTGAACGATTCGCCGGTGGCGACGTTGAAGGTGCCGTGCGCGCCGGTGGTGTTATTCCACGTGAGGCCGGAGACGAGGCTCAGCACCCGGCGATCGACCGATTGGTTGAGTTGGAGCGAGAGATATTGATCGAGCGTCGAGGTCACCGGCGCGCCGTTGAGCCGCAGGCTGGCGGTGCCAACGATCGGCGCGCTCGAGGTCAGCAACTCGATCGTGCCGAGGCCTGTGGTGCTCGTGATGTTGAGCAGCGAATTGGCCCCGAACGTCACCGTGCCGGCCGACACCGTTGCGGATCCTGCGGCGAGGCCGAGCGTCGCTGCGGCCTGCACGTTGAGGTCGCCGGTGGTGGTCAGCACACCGTGGCTGAGATCGAGTTCACCGGCAGCGATCGTGATGTCGCCCGCGAACCCGGTCGCGAGCGGCTGGGTGCCGCTCAGTTCCAGCGTGCCGGAGCCGGCTTTCACAAAGGTGCTCGTCGCATCGCCACTGAGCGTGCCCGCGAAATTCTGCGCGGCCGCGGCCGGCGTGTTAAGCGTGAACGTCGCGCCGGCCAGCGCGAGCGTCCCGGAGGCCGTGCCGCCGAGGGAAGTCGCGGAGGCGGAAAAACCGTTGAGGTCCAGCGTGCCGCCGTTCAACGCGACGCTGTGCAGTGTCGCGGCGCCGGTCGATCCGAGGCGCAGCGTGCCCTGGCTGACGGTGGTGGCGCCCGTGTAAGTGTTCGCACCGGTCAAGGTGACCGTGCCGGCGCCGGTCTTGGTGAGGTTGCCCGTGCCGCTGATCGCATTGGCCAATGTGTCCGCACCGGCCAGGTTGGCGATCAGTGTGCCGGAATTGGCGATCGCGCCGGTGCCCGCCGCGCCCGACGAAGTGATCGCGAGACTGCCCGCGGCAATGGTGGTGCCGCCAGTGAAGGTGTTGGCGCCGGAAAGCGAGACGGTGCCGGCGCCGGTTTTGGTCAGGGAGCCGCCGCCGGTTATCGCGCTGGAGACTTCGAGGGTGGCGGCGGAGTCCAGGGTGGTTGCTCCCGTCAAGGCCAAGGCGCCGCCGCCGATCTGGCCGGTGCCGCCGATCGCACCGTTCGCGGCCAGCGTCGCCGCTTGGGCCAGCAGCAGGGTTCCGCCAGCTTCGGCCGTCACCGACGAAGCCGTGAGCGAGGTCCCCGCGTCGATCGTGCCGTTGCCGGACAACCGGACGCTGCCCGCCGGCATGAGCGTGGTCGCCGTGAGCGTGAGCGTGCCGCCATCGGTGGCGCGCAGTTGCGCGCCGTCCGCCAACGCGATGGTGCCCGCGCGAATCGTGCCGGCGCCGGCCAGCGTCGCACCACTCGCCACGTTGATGAACGTGCCGGCCGAAGCGGTGCCATAGGTGGCGCCATTCGTGACCTGCAGCGTGCCCGCGTTGACGTTGGTCGTGGCGGTGACCGCCGAAACCGAGGTATCGAAGCGCACGGTGCCGTCACCGGTCTTGTTCACGGTGAGCAAACCGGAGATCGAGGATGCGAGCGGATCGAAGAACGAAATCGTGCGGCCGGATCCGGCGAGCAACTCGAGGGTCTGCGCCATCGTCGTGCTGAGGGCGAGATACATGGCGTTGGGCGAGCCGTTGGCCGTGTTGCCGGAGAAAAGGATGTCGCCGGACGTCGCGCTCAGCCGATGCGTCACGGGGTTGCCGGACGGAGCGCCGATGTAGATCGCGCCACCCAGGCCGGTGCCCGCGGTGTTGTTGCGGAAGACCGAGCCGGAGCCGATCTGGAGGCTGCCGTTGCTGATCGCGATCGCGCCGCCGTTGGTCGCCGCGCTGTTGCCGGTCGCGGTGACCGCGCCGCTCACGGTGAGATCGGTGCCGACCCACAACCCGCCGCCGTTCGCGCTCGTGGCCGAAACGCGCTGCGTGGCGTTGTTCGCGAGCGTGAGATTGCCGTCGAACACCATATCCGCCGCCGTGCGCACGCCGCCGCCGTTGCCGTTGGAGTTGGTGTTGTCGCTGACCGTGGCATCGCCGACGAAATGCAGTGAGCCGCTGGCGGTGATGCCGGCGCCGGTGGCGCCGCCACCGGTAGTCGAAGTGATCCTGTTCCCTGTGATGGTGGTGGTGCCCTTGAAGAGGCCGGCCGCACTCAGGAAAACGCCGGCGCCGCCGGCGGTCGTGGCGCTTTCGTTGTTTTGAATCACCAAATTTCCTTCCGACACCAGGCCCCACGTGCGGATGCCCGCACCGGCGCCGGTGGCAGAACGATTGTTGCTTACCGTAACGGTCTTTCCGGCGCTGCCCAACGCCAGCGTCGAGTAGGTCGTTCCGCCGTAGATTGCGGCGGAGTTGGCGCCGCCGATGTTGAAACCCGTGACGGTGAACGAACCGGCCAGCGTGACGGTGGATGGCGCACCGACCGACGGCGTGGTGCCGCCGGTGACATTGATCGCGGTGCCGTTGGCCACGACGGCGTCACCCGTGCCGCGAAAGATCAGATTATCGAAGACGACACTGCTGCCGTAGTTGAGATTGAAAATCCGCGCCGAGGAGGACGTGCCACTGGTGGCGGTGATCGTGGCCGGCGCCGTCGTGCCTGACTTGATCGTGAGGGCCTTGCTGCTGAGATCGATCACGGTGCCGTTGACCAGATCGGATTGGAGCAGGATCACATCGCCGGAAGTGGACGCGGTGACGGCCTGGCTCAGCGTGGCATGATCGCCCGGCACACTTCGCTCAGTCGCGTTGGCAGCGGTCGCACCAGCCAGAGAGGCCAGCACGAAAAAGAGACACCTCGAAAACGCAGGGAAAGACGACGGCTTCATGACAGGGGGACACGCAGTGACTAAGGGGCGAGCAGGTCGCGAATGACCTGTGTGGGTGCTCAAGGCGTAGGTTCGGGCATGAGGCGTGAGAATATCTTTGCGGGTCGACGGTTGACTCTTCTGATGATTCCGGGGGCAGGCGACACGACGTCACCTTCGCGGCGATGCGAAGCGGGGTCGAATAGTCGGTGGCTTGGTTGTTGCCTTGCCGTTTCGCAAGTGCGCCGCCATGGACCGCGTCCATGCATTGCAGAGCGTGCCCACCGCAGTTTCGGAATGGGACGTGGAGTTATGCGACTGGGTATCGCGTCCATCCTCGCCGACGGCGAAGATGAGTTCGGCGAATATGAACGGTGCGTCCCTCGCAAACAGCGCGAAGTCCGGCACGCTTTGCGCGGGGCACGGACCTTGAACTCATCCGCGGCATCGAAGAGCACCGGGACAACCAACAGGCGCAGGCCGGTTGAAGTGATCAGTCCACCAGCAGCCGACAACCAGCGTCGTGAGGGACGCAGTTTATCGACTTCAGAGGCAGGCGCCACTGTCAGTATTGGAAATTGAGAATCGCTTGCGCACGGGGCCCAGGCCGGCCGGGCCATCAGTCAGTAAGTGCGGCGTGACGCTTTCGGAAACGCCGCTGCCGTAATCGCGCCTTCTCCCGCTTCACCTCCGAACTGACGAGCGGACGGCCTCGCCGGATATTCAGTTCGAGTTCGGGCGTCGTGAACACGTTGCGGTTTCGGAATTCGTCCGGCGTGTCCAGGAGGAGGTGCGCACGCAGGCGTCGCCCCGGCGTGGAAAACCACGGCTCATCGAGCACGTAGCGGGGATCACGGGTCCATCGCGGAGGATGCACGTTGGCGCGGCGGCAGAAGAATTCCACCTGCGCCGCGAGAAAGGCATCAGCCACGTCCCCCTGCGGGAAGCGCAGCGCCAATCGCGGCGGGCGGATCCGCACCGCCTCCTGCAGTTGTGCACGCGTAGAGATTCGGCGGAGTTCGTGAAACCAGTCCCGCAAATTCAGACCGAATTGCTCAACGGACGCGGCGCGGCGCGCGACCGCCCGGGCGGTTTGCGGGCGGCTGAGGCGCAGACGGTTGGTCTTTTGCATCGGTGATTTTCTCCAATATCTCCGTGAGAGCGAGAAGCGTGGATTCCGGCAGCACAATGTCGGGGAAAAACGCGTCCACGATTTTTTGCACTTCATCCACTGACTTGAGCTTCGTGATCCGCAGCAGAATTCCGATGTCGTGGTAGTCGCCGGCGTAGCCGGGCAAAGGCTTGCGACTGGCCATGACTTTCATGGCCAGCAGGTATTTTGCTGTCGGCCGGGTAATGTGCAATCCGGCGCGCGAAACATTCGGCAAAGGTAATTCATTCTTCGCTTCCTTCGCGCTGACGAACTGCCGCACGTTGTCGTTCAACCAGTCTTCCGATAGGCCGCGTTCGGCTGCCACTTTGACTACGAGCCGGCGCCCGACTTCCGACGGGTGGATGATGGCGTCCACATCCTTGGTCACATCTCGCGCATCGTAAGCCAGGAGCATCAACGCGCCACCATACAGGGTCATCTCCAGACGCACCCCTTCGGCCGTCGCCAACTCGGAGATTCGGTTAAGCGCAGCTTCAATTTCTACCCTGGTCAGGTATTTCAAGGGCATTTTTTATAATAAACCGTTACGCAAGTCGTTTCGCAACCCCAAACATCCCGTGGCGCATACCTTGATCGGCGACGCCCAAAACGGCAGAAGTGCCAAAATGCAGGAGCATCGACATCTCACGCACACTACGGCTCCGTCGTCCCTACCACGCTCCCTCGCTTCTCCACGCAATGAAGTCGACTAGCGATTTCGATGAGCACTACCATCACAGCAGCCGCCACCATCCCGAAACTTTCTGCACCCGAAAAATCGTAACCCGCCTGCGTTTTGCCGCGGCCAATTAGCATCCACTTATTGTGAGCAACAAAGCTGCCGCCCGCACGGTTGGCCCCCACGAATGCCGCACCCCAGCGCCTGAAGCCGAGTCGACAACTTTAGCGGCGATGGGGAATTTCTTCGTAGCGGCTACGAAGTTGGCGAAAGGCGTTTCGGTCGCGACCGACTATAAAAAGCTCATGCGCGTCCAGCGAACGCGAGTTGCCATCCGTCATCTAGCTAGGTGACTCCGGACTGGGGCATTCCTTCACAGCAGCGCCCAAGGAAGAAAATTGAATCTTATGCGAAACAATTCATTGAAAAACTTCTATTTTCAGTTCATTTGTATCACATATGATTCAATGAACTTTACCGAAACAGGCCTGAAGATTCGAACGGCGCGGCGTAATGCCGGCCTCTCGCAAGCGGCACTGGCCCAGGAATTGGGCATGAGCCGAGCGACGATTTCGCAGATCGAAACTGGCGTGATCGGAGAAATTGGCGTCCGCAAATTAGCGGCGTTGTGCGACCGACTCGGCCTGACCGTGAGCGTCGAGCCGCTCGTCCGTGCGCGCCCCACCCTGCACGAGGTGTATGCGCGCAATCGCGAGGAGCGAGTCGCGGGATTCGCCGGGGCGCGAGACAACGGTGAACCGGAATCGCTCTCCACTTGACTAACGTTTTCGTGAATCGCACTCCGGTCGGCCGCCTGACGCGCGAGGAGATCAACCGCTTCGCCTATGAGCCGGACGTCAGTCCCGGGGCGGCGGTTTCGCTGCTGATGCCGGTGAGCGAGACGTCGTATCTGGCGGAACGGCCGCGTGTCCTGCATCCGGTCTTCGACATGAGCCTGCCAGAAGGGCCCCTGCGGGAGGCGCTGGCCCGGATGTTCGCGAAGACTCTTCCGGTGTTCGATGATCTCGCGCTGCTGGAAATTGTGGGACGCTCCGCCATTGGTCGCCTGCGCTATGGCGCTTCGGCGGAGGAACTCGACCAGGTGCCGCCCCAGAATCTGCGTGACCTGCTGCACCAGCGAGGGACCGCCGATCTTTTTCAGGATTTGCTGCAGCACTACGCCCGCTACTCCGGCGTCGCCGGCGTCCAACCCAAGCTGCTGATCCGCGACAACGGCGAACTGTTGACGGACAAGCTCAGCCCCGTCGAACGTGGCGAACGCTTGACGGCGCACGGCACCACGCACCTGGTCAAAACCTTCGAAGCCGCGCGGTACCCCGGACTGGCCACCAACGAGTGGCTCTGCCTGCAGGCGGCACGGGCGGCGGAATTGCCGACGCCCCCGGCGGAACTCTCCGACGACGGACGCCTGCTCATCGTGGAGCGATTCGATCTCAAGCCCGACGGGACTTACCTCGCCTTCGAGGACGGCTGCGCCCTGGGCGGACGCATCGCCGCCGAAAAGTACGAAGGTTCTTATGAGCAGCTCGCAGCCACATTCGCGCAGTTCATCCAAGGCCGGCAGGGCGTCAGGGAGGAACTCCGGCTGTTCTTCCGCTCGCTGGTGCTCTCCGTTGTCCTGCGCAATGGTGACGCCCATCGCAAGAACTTCGGCCTGCTCTACGACTCGACGGAAGGGGGCATCTGGCTGGCGCCCACGTTCGACGTGGTCACCACCACCGTGTACTTGCCAAAAGACACGCTTGCACTGACGCTCGATGGCACGAAGCGGTGGCCCAATCGCAAGCGGCTTGAGCGGTTCGGGGTGCAGCGTTGCCTGCTGGCTCCGCGCGAAGCACAGGAAGAAATCGAGCGTGTCCTTGGGGCGGTCTCCGCCACCCTGCCCCGTCTCGCGCCAGCCGCCGGCTTGCAGGGCGCGGAGCAGGAATTACGGGAAAACCTGCAGAAGGTGTGGCAAGAGGGAATCGCGTCCCTGCGAATGGGTGCGTAGCCTTGGCCGCGCCATGCGGCGTCAACGGAAACAAGGGGGCGAGGAACACCGGCTGGAGCCAAGTCAGGAGGCCCTTGGAGTCGGTGATGCGCACGCGGATGTTGCGGCGAAATACGCGGGCAGATCGATCGTCCCCCCGAGCGCGCGCAACTCCACGCCCGCGAGCCCATGCCGTGCCGCCAGCGCCAACGTCCCCTCAAGATCGGTCGGCGCAAAAATTCCCGTGCACCGGTTGTTCAGGCGAAGCGTTGTCCAATCCCGTTGAACGCGCTCACCACGTCCCCCGCCTGAAACCGACAGAGCCCGAAGGCTCCGTCGGCTCAGGCACTTTCGCGCAGCAACACACTAGGCAACGCACGTTACCGCTTTGCCAATTAAGCCGCGCGAAATTTTAGGCGGCACGATTGCCCGTTTTACAACCGACGGGGAAGCAGCGCGCGAGTTGTAGAAAAATCGGAAGAATTCGATGCGAGCGGCCATGCCGCGGTTCTCGTCGGCAAACATTCCACGCTGAAATCGAAATTTTACCGCAAACGAGGTAGTTGGCCTACCACAGCAGCCCGTCGAAACAGTTCATTCGACACGAGCAATGCGATGTTCAATCACATGCGTCCTCCTCGTTTCCCATCGCGGCGTTTGCGTCGCGGGTGAATTCACACGCGAGCAGGGTTTGATCGCTCGCTTTCTTCGCGCGGCGACGCCAATGTTAACATTTCGTCGGTCGAAACGACTCCTGCTCTCACAGAAAACGCGACCAGATGCGTCTGCGAACGCAAACCGAGCTTTGCGAATACATTTCGCCGGTGGGTGCGCAAGGTCGCCAATGACACACCCAGCTCCTCGGCAGCGCTTCGAAGTGTCGGATGCAGTGCCATTGCCCTGAGTGCAGTGATCTCTCGTTCGGAAAGAACACGGGCAAATGCGCCTCGCTCGCTCGCCCGCACGCGGGCACTGATGAAAATGCTCCCGGCCAGCACTGCCGCCATACCTGCATCGAACTCCTCCACCGAGTCGCGTTTGTGAAGGACACCATGAAACCCGAAAAAGAAAAGGCAGTGGACGTGATACGTTCCAGGGATGTCGGTCAGGAATACGACACGCCGCACCCGGCGTGATCGGATAATCGCGTTAGCATGCGACTCGGCGACCCGGCAGGTGTCGCAATCAACCACCAGAACTTCGCTGCAAGAACTCGCGGTCAGAAAATCGTCCACCGTGGCATAGTCCGCCACCCACTCGGCAGAATGGGTGGCGCAGAGACTTCTCCGCAAAAGACCGCGTAGAAGCGACTGCTGCGAAAGCACGATGAATGAATAACTCATTTGGGGCGCGGCTTCGCCCATGCCATCTCCCCGACGACGCACGCCAAGTTCCCGTTCTCGTCCGTATCGGGTATTCGGAATACCTAACACGCGTGAGACGGGAAATGACACCCGCCCCCACGCGCGCAGCCGTAGCATCGCGCGCGTAGTGGTTGAGAAGGGCTTTTCTCTACATGCTTGGCCAGGTGGCGTAAGCCGAACTGGTGCAAGACCTCGCCGCTCAGCGATCCCAGATCGTCGCCCGATGGGAGACCTATTTGCGCATGCTGCCGGTGGTCTCCGCTCTCGCCCGCCCCGACACGCTGATGTTCGGCGTGGATGGGGTCCTCGATGAAGTTTTCGCCCGGCTGCGCCGTCCGCCGGCCAAGCGCCCCATTCGCCGATGGGTGGACCATTTTTGCAGCCGCAACCCGCTGCGGGCCTTCTACGCCGCAGGCGAGCAGGCCCTCATGGAAATGATCGTCGTCGCCCAGACTTCCCGCAGTCGCTCCCTTCCCCGGCAACGCACGAGTGCCTTGGAGGAAGTTCGCCAAGCCATCCGCAGTGTCGCGCGGCGCGACTTGGAAGGCCTCGCCTCAGGCCGCGCAGGACATTCAATTCGAGATTGATCGCAGAATTGAGTGATCTGCCGCGATCATCGTCTCCCCTCGTGATCAGATTCACGAAACTCGGTTGGGGACGAGTGCTCAGGTCGAGACGGTGAGTGAACGTATTTCCAACGAAATGAATCGACTCAACGAACCTTAGGCGAACCGGCAAACCGGCCCATAATCGGGGATGTCACTGCATCCACCGACAAACAAATCACCCACCTCAATTGGCGAACCTCCCCGAACCTTTCGCAAACTCGTCGCTCAATTGGACTCGATACAGCCGGCAATCGCACGCGAGGTGCTAACCGAATTGTGCCGAAGTAGTCCGGACGAGATACTCACTCTGGCCAGGATTACGACGACGCTGGAGCGGGGAGCACGCCGACTCCTTCCTCGGTTTGCTGCTGACTACCATCGTGCATGTGTGGAAGTTCTCCGATCTACGGGATGGGTCTTGACAACGGAGAGACGCAGCGGTCGGCCGGCCAAACGACTGTCCTGTCTCTCCCGAATTGCTGAGCTAACCTTCTATGATCGGGACAGTCCTGCGACCCGGCGCAACCGAAGTGCAATGCAAAAACTCGAACTCGTGCTAGGCGCACCGGACGCGATTACCCGCCTCCGGCCGGACGACTGCAACGCGGACGACGTGCTCGAACTCGAGTGCTCCGATCCCGCGGCGGCATTTGGCTCACTTTTGCGGGAGACCCGTCTGAAACGGGGTGAAACCCAAGCGGCGTTCGCCGACCGATTTTGGGTGTGGGGACTCAAACAGGTCGCGGTTTCGGCGTGGGAACGCGGACATTATTTTCCCGGTCGCGCCCAAGAAGCACTCGTCTTGCACATGTCTGCAGTATGCCAGGTGCCACGGCTTTTCGCTGTCTACTTACACGCTCGGAAGCTAATCGAAGTGGCGTCCCCTTGCGCGCAGTGTCGAGACATCTCGTTTCAGCAGCACCTCGAACTACAACGACCGGTGGTGGAACGCATCGTTCTCTCGGAGGGAGAGGGGTTCGGAATCAGAACCGTGAAGTCTCGTAACCAAGCGATCATTTTTGTCGTAGTCGCGTCCGGACTACCGTCGGGAAACAATGTTCCCGCGCGAAAGCGGGGATTGGGCTGGTCCTGCGATCAGGTCACTCCGCTCGCCGTTCTCAACACTGACGTCGCGGATGGCGCTCTGGCTTTGTTGTCGGCCCGTCGTGGCGGTGGCCGTCCGAACCAGACGGATTACGTGTTCGCTGCGCGGTTGGCCCATCTGACCAGACCGCACGGCGCATTCTGGCGATATGCTGATGTCCTCGCGCAGTTCGCCGGACCCGCCCTGGGGTGGCTGGCGACGCATTGGCCCGCCAACGCTGATTCGCCGGGAGCGGAGTGCACCACCTTGGCCGAGCGGATCCGCGCGCAATGCTACGTCGCAACCGCCCACTACCGTAAGTTGGCGGCGCTTTGCCCAAATCGAAAGCCGACCTCGTTTATTCGGCTCGAGTCGCTCATGCAGCAGCACCGTCGCGTTCTGGTCGGAGTATTTCGACTGCTGCGCCGGATGGGGATCGCCGGAAGCTCGCTCGTGACAGACGACCACCGCTACCGCGCTATGTCGACGTCACTGGTCGCCGTCACCTTGCTGCGTCCGCTAGTAAGTGGGGACCGCGAATACGAACGATGGTCCGTCGAGCAACTTGCCAATCGCGCTTACGAACTGGTGGTGACCGCGCGGAACGGGACGACGCTGGTCCGCTTGCCAATTCCTGAATGTTTGGTCCGCTACGTTTCGCCCTATCACATTTTGCGCCGCAGCTTGGCCGACGGCAGCAAACCCTACTATTTGCGTCCTGACGGCACCCCGCTCAAACCCGCGGCCCTCCAGTATCACCTCAACCGGAACGTCCGAAATTGGGCGCGCGACATTTTCCCCCGCGGCCTCGCTCTTTCTGACCTGATGGCCATCGTCGTCACCGACCTGTTGGTCTGCTGTGGTGCCGATCGCGGCAGCAAAGTCGCTGGGCTCGTCTGTCGCCAAAATCCCGAGGAGTTGCGGCTCAACCACGCGCTCTATGCCCGACTCCCCGAGGTCGTGCGCGGCGGCGAAACTCACACCCTGAAGACCGTGTTGCAGTCGGCCTCGCGTGGAGCGGGGAAAGCGAAGTATGCACGTGGGTCGCCCCGGCCGCCGCGTCGGCTCCGACGGACTCAAGAAGAGATCCGTCGGGCAAAGTCGTTCCGCAAAATGACATGACTCGATAAACTCGTCTAAGCTTTCGGATCGGTTTGGAGGTTGTGCGAAATATTCCGCACCGATACGTGCGCGTCCTTTTTTGCCCATACTCCTAGTATGGCAAACTACGTTACTGTTCATGACTCCTCCGAACTTCACCCGAAGACCGTGGCCGAACTGCGCGATCTTCTGCGACCCAAACTGCACGCGGTTCATGAGCCATACTCTCGTGCGGTCTTCGACGTCGTTGCCCCGGACGCACCAATGACGCTCGAGTTGCTGGGGGAAATGCTCGAGAAAACCGAAGAAGTGCGCCGTCAGCTCACGGAGCGAAACCGCCCGAACACGGGTTACCAAGTAGCCTGTCACGGTTTTAGGGTCCAAATGGTTCGCTCTTGTTCGGGACTCGTCGCGGCATCTTTCGAGGGGCTATCGGCGGCCCGACGGATCGAAACGGTTGCGCGACTCGCCCGGTGTGTAGTGGGCGCCACGGCAGACGAGTTACATATGCTGCACGCGCAAATTCGATTCGGGGAGAAAAACACCTACGGCGACAGTCTCAGACGCAACTACCTCTGCCAGACCGAGGCCGTCCTGCAGCTGCCTGGTCTGTTGAGCATTCCCGACGACACGGACGTGGTCTTGTCCACAGACCCCGACGACCCCGTCGTCTGTTTCCGTGATACCTTGGCGTCCGTGCGCACTCATCCTAACTACGCGGACATCGGGCGCGCAATCGGTGAATCTATGTTCTGCGACGAATCAGTGCGCGCCCTCCTGGACCGCCTCGCGAGCGATCTCGATCCCTCCAGTGAACATGATGCCGTCGTGCGCGCGCTCGCTCAAGCCACGGGACATCCCGAACTCTATGACAGCTTTCTTCGCGCTCGGGCGGCGGTCGGAGACCGGAGCACCCGCAGCAAGAATCGCGACATCCGGTTCCTCGATTTTGTAGAGCCCGTGCATGCCCTGGTGGAGCGGGTGTTCGCGCTCGAGGCAAAACGCCAAGAGGTCCCTCGCGCCGGACGGCGGCGATCTAGGGGAGAACTCGCGGAAAATTCGAAACGCACTTATCGGCAAATGGTCGGACACTTTCTGGCGGCAGCACAGCTGCCCGCCAGTTCGACGCCGGCTCGCCAGCGCGGACTGGGCTGGTCGGTTGATCGCGTCTCCCTGCTCACCGCAATCAACCCGGACGTCATCCATGCCTGCGATACGTTGCTGCGCGCCCGCCGCGAAACCGGCGATTCACCTCAACGCGGTGACACTGTCTATTTCTCTAAATTGGCCGACCTTTGCCGGAAGGGAGGCACGATGTGGCAACTCGCCGACAAACTCGCGTCCGCCAATCCGCGCTCGGCAGAATGGTTGCTCACCAATTGGCCCACCGTCGGCGAGGTCGACCGCCCCGGCGCGCCTTGTGCGAACCACGCAGAGCGTGTGCGAGCGCAGTGCCTCGCCTCGCGCGCATTGTTGCTTGCGCTTGCACAAACCGCCCGCAATGCGCCGCCGTCTCCCGGCCACCTGCGTCGAATGGGGGAGCTGGCGCGTCGACATCGTTTTCCGCTGGTTGGACTCTATCGTCTACTGTTGCGCGTATTCGCCGCGCAGAAAAATTGTCGCGACGGGTATTACGACGCGCTGATTCTCTCTTACCTCGCACTCGCCTCGCTGTGTCCCCCGCGAATCTCCGACGGCGTGGCGACCGCCGAGCTCCAACTCCAAAAGTGCCGGGACGAAAGCAGTTTCATTTTTTCGCTGGTCGAGCCCACGAAAAACCCCGGCTCGCGTAACGCCCGCGGCAAGCCGAAATTTGCCGTGCCGGAACCACTCGGCGCATTTGTGCGCCCCTTCCACGATTTTCGCGGTTCTGCGAAGTCGACCGAGCACTACTACGTCACCCCAGACGGCTCGCCGCTGAGTAAGGAACTCCTGCGCTTTCACCTCGAGCGGGTGGCGTTAAAATTCGCGCCAGACATTTTTCCCTTCGGCATCGGCGCTCACGATCCCCGCGGCGTCGTCGGCACCGAACTCGCGGCTCGCTTCGGCCTTCGCGCCGGTGGAGAACTCGCAGGATTGGTGCTGCGCGACCACGCCCAAACCGTGCGGGACAGCTACGTCTTCCTAACGGGTTTGCCGGAGGAAGTCGTTCTCTCCACACCGCCCTGCCACTCGGATGCTATTGGGCGCGCGTTTTGCGAAGCCGTAGCGTGCGATTTTTTCCCTCGCGGCGAATAGCTCACGCCGGCGACCCTCGGAACTGGCCCTCGTTTTCCCATCATTTTTCTCGGCGGACGAAACGCGCCGTCGGCGCGTTCCGCCCGGTTGTTTTTCGGGGAAGCGGCTGGACGCTAAATCGGCGTCCAAGCGATCGCTTCCCTGCCCATACCGCAGGAAGCTCCCGAAATCCATCCGTATGTCCCGTGAAGACGACGCCGATCCTGGCTCGTCCCGCGACATTCGCGTCAGTGCTGTCCGTGAGGCGCTCAAGCTCCTCGTCGACATCGTCAAGGTCGTCGAGATCTTGGCAACGTTGCTGGTGCGATTGTTGTGAGGAACGAGTCGGGGATAGGCATCGTGCCGCGCCCGCGCCTTCCCGGACGCGGGTGCGGCACTTTCGCCGGAGACGCACGAGGACGGAAGCTTCCGACGGACTGGGACGGACCACCCCTGTTCCGCCATTCCCATGTCATTCCGGTTTGTGATGGTTTCGCGGGCGACGCTGCTGCGTCAGCTCCTGCGCGATAAAATCGAATCAACCCTCTCTGCACACTGCCTCGCCGACTGCGACTACTTCGATGAACTTCCGCGCAATCTCGATTCAGTAGATCTGGCGCTGCTGGACGGCGACGATGAAGGGCCACAGGTTCTCGCCGCTCTCCACGCCCTCGTTCCCGCCCGCCACATCCGCGGTTGTTGTCTCCTGACGTCCACTCGCGGTTCCTTTCTCGCTCATTGTCTCTACCAAGACGACAAACTACGCGGGATCGTGCACACTGCGGACCCGATCGACGAGACGATCCGTGCGATCAACGATATTGCCGGTGGTGCCATCCGCGTATCGCGTCATGTTGACCAAATCGAACGGCGCCATTTCTCGGCGTTGATCTCTCCTCGGGAGACCGAGCTGGTCGACGCATTCACACACGGTGCATCGATCGAAGTCATCGCGGCGCGCTTTGGCTTGTCGCCGGAAACTGTTCGCACCCATCGCCGGAACCTGCTGCTCAAGTTGGAGGCGCACAACCAGACCGACTTGATCCAATTCGCACTCGGTTCGGGCATCGTCCCGTGGCGCGAATTCCTGCGCCTCAATGTTCAAGGGCCGCCTCTTCGCCGCTAGTCGCGGCGATTGTGTTTGTGCGACGCGAGGATTTGCGCGTTCAGTTGCGCGCCCTCGCGCTGCCGTAGCATTGACCGCGCAAGTCGCCGTCAACTCCGGCCTAATACGAACGTGAATGACATGGAGGGAGCGGAGTTAACCGTGCGATTCGCGGGAAGCTCTGACCGTCCCCCTCCCGAACGCCGACGCGGCGAGCGCGGCACGATCCCGAACCGGACTACATCCTCACAACAATCGCACGAGCAATGCTGCCAGGACATCGATCACTTTGACGATATCGGCGAGGAGCCTGAGCGCCTCGCGAACGGCACTGACGCGAATGTCGCGGGAGGAGCCAGGTTCGGCTTCGTCTGGGCGCGACATACGGTAGGTTTCCTTCGGAGCTTCCTGCGAACCAGCAGGGAAACAATCAGCCGGGCACCGACGTGGTGCTCAGCCGCTTCAGCGAAAAACAACCGGCCGGAACGCGACGAAGACGCGTTCCGGTCGCGAAGCCATCGAAAAGATCAACTCCCACCTATCGGACCGAATTCGGCAGTCTCCCACCCATCGCGCTGCGACCTTCGACCAAAATGTATGTTCAACTCCCCCGCCAGTTTTCAGGGCTAAGCGAGACGACGCCGCAAGATCTAGTGTAGTGTCCCTCAAATAGGTGCCATTATTCTAACGGATGAGCGAGCGGGCTCGGCGAGTTGGTTGGGTGCAACCCGGTCTGATTTGTTCAAGGCGTTGGCGGCAGCGTTCGACCTTGGCGAGGATGCGATCCACACTCGCAGACCAAGTGTAGGGCACCGGTTCGTCATTCCAGGCTGCGAGGAACTGATCGATGGCGTGGCGTAGTTCCTCGACGCTGCGAAAGGCGCCGCGCCTGACGGCCTTTTGCTCCAGTTCGGCAAACCAGCGTTCGATGAGATTGAGCCAGCTGGAACTGGTCGGGATGAAATGAAGAACGAAACGGGGACGCTGACGCAGCCAGGTGCGGACGCGTGCGTGGCCGTGGATGGCGTAGTTGTCGAGAATCAGGTGCAGGCTATCCGGAGGCGGAAACTCGCTCTCGAGCCGGCGCAAGAAGCGCAGGAACTCTTGATGGCGGTGCCGAGGGTAATGCTCCGCGACGACTCGATCGTGACCGACGTGGAGCGCGGCAAACAGGCACGTCGTGCCGTGACGTTTATACTCGTGGGTAAAGGTTCCGCAGCGACCGCGCTTCAGCGGCAGTCCCGGTTGGGAACGATCCAAGGCCTGAATCTGACTCTTCTCGTCTACGCACAGCACCACGCCATCCTTGGGCGGTTGGAGATAGACGCCCACCACATCGGTGAGCTTCTCGACGAACTGCGGATCGCGCGAGAGCTTGAAGGTCTTCGTCAAATGCGGCTTGAGCTGATGATCGTGCCAAGCGCGGTGAATCGTGTTCTTGCTGACGCCGACCTCACGAGCCAACGAACGAGTGCTCCAATGCGTGGCCCCGTCGGGCTTGGTGTGCAGGGTGCGTTCGATCCAGTCCGAAACCGTCGTCGCCCCAAAGCGTGGCTTGCGGCCGCGCCCGGCGGCAATTTGCCAAATCCCTTCGATGCCTTCGTCTCGCACACGGCGCCGCCATAACGCCACGGTCCGCACGTGAAGCTTCAGCTCGGCCGCGATTTGCTGGTTACTGCATCCAAGCGCAGCGTGACGCACAATCTTGGCTCGCAACACCACCTGCTGTGGCGTTGCGCCGACCCGAATTCAACGATCCAACTGCTCGGCCTGCTCAAACGTTAACTCCACGGATGCGCTTCGACGGGGCATCCTCCTTCATGCCTGACGCAGCCGATAATGGCACCTATTTGAGGGACACTACACTAGTGGCTACCGTATTTCCGGTAAAATTCGCGATTCAGGCAACCGCGGGATGCGCTAGGTTCTGAGAGGATGCACCATCTCCGGAATCGACGAACGAGTTCGTCATGAAAAATTCGCCCCAACGATGCGCGAATCCCAAAGCCACCGTCCCTTGGCTCGTCCGGGCGTCGGATTTCCGCCGCTATCCGGGACGCGCCCTCGACCACTGTGTGCGAGGCGGCGTCGTATTTTTCTACTACACATTGAAGGTCGGACCAAGAAAGGGTCGGACTCAGTTGTTTGCGGTGCGGCCAATCCACCTATCTCTACTTCATCGCTACCGACGATCCGGCGATCAACGTCTCACGTGTTCGCAATCGCGTGAGGCTCGGCGGGCATCCTGTGCCGGAAGACAAAATCGCTCCCCGCTACCATCGCTCTCTGGCTTTGCTGCCGGACGCCGTGCGGGCAACAAACCGCGCTTACATTTTCGACAACTCCGGCGGACGCGGTGAACACACATGGCTGGCGGAGATCACAGACGGGAGAACCCTCGATCTCAAAACGAATCCGGTGCCAGCTTGGCTCAAAAGAGCACTGCTCGATCCGTTCGGCATTAAATAGCGCTGCAACGCGAGGGCTGGTGCGTTGGCAAGAAACTGGTCTACCGGCTGTATCGCCAGGAGAACCTCTACGCGCGCACCAAGCAGCGCAAGAAGCGCGCCGCGCAGATCCGCGTGCCATTGGCGGCAGCCTTCGCCGAGCGAGCCATGCGGTCACCACCAAAACCTACGCCCAACCCGGAAAAACTAACGCTGGCTGCTGTCCAGTAAACGGGAGCGGATCAAGCGCGGCCGGTTCTCTCACTCAAGCCACTCCAGTGTCAGGGGCGCAGGTCAAGTGTTCGGCGTTTTTCGCAATGTTGACTCAGTGCGCGAACGAGACGTCCGCCGAACGCTTCGCCCTTGCGGCGCGCCAAGGCCGGATATTTGCTAAGAATTCTATGGCTAAAATTGTCGTCACCGGTGCCGCTGGCTTTATCGGCAGTCACACTGTGGATCGGTTGCTGGCTGATGGCCATCACGTCACCGGAATCGACAATTTCCGCACCGGACGACGGGCCAACCTGGATCACGCGATGCGCCGCGAAAGCTTTCGCTTTGTCGAGGGCGACATCCTGACGTCCGGGCTGCTCCTTGACCTCGTGCGCGAGTGCCAGGCGGATGCCATCATCCACCTGGCAGCATTGGTCAGCGTGCCCGAGAGCATCGCTCAACCTGAGCTGAACCGCCGCCTCAACTTCGATGCGACCCAGGTCGTCATCGACGCCACTGCGGAAAGCAGTTCTGTGCGACGGATCGTGTTCGCTTCAAGCGCCGCGGTCTACGGCGACAGCGATGCCCTACCACTGATCGAGGACTCGGACTGCCAGCCGTTGAGCCCCTACGGCGAGGCCAAGCTAGCGTCCGAACGTCTCCTCGCGACGTTCAGCGCAAACCGTCCCGGCGTCACCTCCGTCGCTTTCCGCTACTTCAACGTTTACGGTCCCCGCCAGGATCCCTCATCGCCTTATTCCGGTGTAATCTCCCGTTTCGCCGATGCATTGCACCGCCAGGAATCGCCAACGATCAACGGCGACGGCGAGCAAACGCGTGACTTCATCGCGGTCGCAGATGTCGCCCAGGCGAACGCGCTAGCCGCCACTACGCTAAACGTGCCGACGTCGGTATTGAATCTGTGCACCGGACGACGCACCTCCCTCAATCTGCTGCTGAGAACCATGGCCGCAGCGCTCCAGCGGGACGTCCGCCCCGTCCACGGGCCGGCTCGCGCCGGCGATATTCGGCACTCGTGCGGCTCCCCTGCCCGAGTCCGCGAGGTGCTCGGCTTCACTGCCGAGCACGACCTCGCGACCGGACTGCGCGCGCTGTTTTCTATCAACTGATGTTGACGACCGAGTCCTTGGACTTGCCACTCCGGATCTGCTCCTCGATCCAGGCATAGGTCTTTTCCATGCCCGTGCGCAGCGAGATCGAAGGTTCCCAATTCAGCATTTTGCGAATCAGGGTATTCTCCGAATTACGCCCGTTGACGCCCTTGGGGGCGGAGAGGTTGTAGTTTCGCTGCAGCTTGATACCCGCAATGTCTTCAACGAGATCGACGAGCTGATTGATCGACACTTTTTCCTCACTGCCGAGATTGATGGGGAATGTAATCGTCTCGCTGCGCGTGATCGCCTGGATGCCATGCAGGCAATCGTCGATATACATGAAGCTGCGTGTCTGTTCGCCGGAACCCCAAATCTCGATCTCATGCCGACCAGCGAGCTTCGCCGTAATAACCTTGCGGCAGATCGCCGCAGGAGCCTTCTCCCGTCCACCATCGAAAGTACCGTGCGGCCCATAGACGTTGTGGAATCGCGCCACTCGGGTCACCAAACCGTAGTCCTCACTATAGTGCCGGCACATACGCTCGGAAAAAAGCTTCTCCCAGCCGTAGCCATCCTCAGGCATTGCCGGATACGCGTCTTCCTCCTTGAGGCCGGTGACACGTGGATCAGTTTGCTTGTCGTGATTGTAGACGCAGGCCGACGAGGCGTAGAAGAAACGCTGGACGCCGTTTTCACGTGAAGCCTTCAGCAGGTGCGTATTGATAAGCACGCTCATCATGCAGAGCGCCTTGTTCTTCTCGATAAAGCCCATGCCTCCCATGTCCGCAGCGAGATTGTAGACCAACCCGGCGCCCTTGGTCGCCTGCCGACACGCACCGACTTCCTGCAGGTCGAGCGAAAGGTTTTCGACGCCCGGGAATCGTTGATACCAACGATCGAGCGGCTTGATGTCGACCGCACGAATCCGCGTGTGCCCCTGTTTGAGCAAGTCCGCCACCAAATGACCGCCGATGAAACCACCGGCGCCGCAAACTACGATAAGTTGTTCAGACATTGCGTTGGATACGAGCGGGCGGACGTCCACTCTTCAACCGCAAATCGATTGGAACCCCGTTTTCCGCGGTCTGGCAAAAACCTCGTATCACGCCTCAAGCGGGCGGCACCGGTCAGGGCCCGAGATCGACCAGCGACGGTGACTCCCATTCCACCCACTCGCCCGGCACCTGATACAACGTCCGCAACCCGAAGCCCAGAAGCCCAGCGTTGCGGGGCGCTCGGAGCACCACCTCGAGTGTGACCCAGTCCGGCCAATTTCCTACGGGCAAACGGTCAAAATGCCCGCTGCCAATGTGACGTTCCTGTTGATCGAGAAGCGGGGCCAGCAGGTAGACCATGGTGCCCGGCTGCACAACGCCTCGAATGCGGACGCGTGCTCGATAGAAGTGGGCCGGCTGCGCCCGTTGCCACTGCCAGAGGGACTCCTGGTTAATGCCCTCATAGCGCAACCGTTGTGTTCCATCAGAAGTGGCAGTCAGTTCGATCTTTCGACGCTCGGTCGGCTCGGACTTCCCGCCCCACGGCCCCCGTTCCACCCAATCGGTGAGCGTGAACGGATGCACGGGCTTTACACTGAGAGTTCGCCACTGGGTATCCGTGAGAATCTCACCTCCTGCCTGCCCTTTTTCCAGCGACGCCAAGTTGTCCGTTTCAAACAAGGACCGCGCAATCGCCGGGGCGACACGCCGAGACTCCCCGCGCCGAGCGAGTTCGGCGATCACCCTGCGCCGCGGATCACCGCGCAAGTAGTCATCCAGTGCCGCGGTGTGAATCGCATGCGGACTGCTCGCCCGCACCCGCTGAAAACACTCGATCAGCTCGGCACGGGCAGCGGAATACGCTTCGATCGCTCGAGCTAGGTCTTCCGTAGTCGCAGCGGGGGCAAAGGCCAGCCGTTGGAGTTCCTCGCGCAATTCGTCATGCCGACAAAATGCCTCCGTGACCTCGAACGCCGCCTTCGCCATCTCCACGCGGCGCGCCACGACTGGCGTCCGGGCAAGAGTCGCAGCGGACCGCAGGGCCGCGTGGAGTTCAGCTCGCACAACCGGGGGAAACAGGCGGCGCTGGTCGTCATCCTTCAAGTATTTCATCCAGACGACGGGCCGCGGCTGATTGCGCCACTGCTCGTCGCAGACGGCAAAAAAGGTGCGCATCGCATTCCCCGCCTCCCGCCAATAGCGCTTGAAATACTCATCGAGCAATGCGTCCGAATCCGCGTTCGGATTCCAGAGCAGTTGCGCTGCTAGCCACGGCTTTGGGCCATCCAGTCCCCAGTTGGCCATCAACTCTCCGACGTAAGCGCGCGCGCCGTTCCGATATCCGTAGGGAATCGGTTCCGTGAGCGCCCACAGCGTCGGCCGCGGCACTAGGAACGGGCCTCCCTCGAGGTAATCATACAAGCCGAGAAACGCGGGCCCTGCGCGGTGCCAACGCGCCATGAGATCGCGATCGCCCGCGGCAAAATCCGGATCGCACCACATGCTCCGGTCCGCCGTTAGGAACGGAATGACGTTTCGGGCGACGGGGGCCCGCGGCACGTTTTCAGTCCAATCGTAGGCATACGTCGTGATGAACCGATCGGGGAAATCCCGTCCCACGCGCTCCGCCACTGCGTTCACAAACGGGAAGAGCACGTCGCTGTAATCGGGTCGCCCACGGAAGAATTTTTTCGGTTCGATCGCGGCAAGCGTGCGTGCCGATTGATCCCAGCGATACGTGTCGTTCTGCGCCACGGCGACCGCCACCTTCGCCGGGTGCGCCCGCAGATCCGCCATGACCCGCTCGGCGATGAAAGACGCAAAGCCCGGCTCCAAGATATCGGGCTGCCAGTTGAGCACAGCGTCGGTCAGCGGGATGAACTTCGCACCGTTAAGCAACGGCGCGAACTCCGGGCGCTGCGCGAGTAGCGCCAGCGGAGCAAGCTGCGCGAGCGTGTGTCCGTGCGCCAACAATCGATGCAACCGGTTCCGATGCGACCAAGCGCGGCCTTCAGCCGTCTTGTCGATGCCCATCAGTTCCCGGGAGTAATATCCCGGCGCGGCCGCTCGAAACGCGTTCGGCAACGCGAGTGCACGCCGCGGCTCGACCTCCGCTCCGATCTCTCCGGGCGTGAACCAACGCGCGCCAAGCGCCGTCTCCAAAAACCAACTGGCGGCAAAGACTGCATCCGCGCGATGAGCCGCGCGCACAACGATGGCCCGGCGTTCGATCGCATAAAAAACCGGCCGCACCAGATTCGAGGACGAAAAAAACGCCGGTGCGCTACGACTGCGTCGTGTCTCACCCACGTAGATCGCGCGGCGAAATCCGGAGAAAGGCCCCTCGCGCGTCACAGTAAACCTCGATCGGGATCGCTGCGCCGCGTGGGCGAGCGTGTCCATGATGAGTCGCGCCGCCTCCCACTCATCCGCCGTGGCGTCCTCCGGCACCACCACCGCGCACTCCGGGCCCGCATCAGCGTAAACCCAGAAACGTTCGCCTCGACTAAACTCAACAGCGGACCATAGGCCCAATGCCGTGAGGAACGCGGCCATCCACGCAACCGCCACGACACGCCGCCGAATCAGGACAGCATCCACGCGGTCGTCTCGTTCACGTGCGGCATGAACGCCGCGAAACCACCATCGATCCAGAATCATGCGGGGACGTGTTCGTTCAGCGTCGCTCCGCGATGCCGATGTTGTCGGCGTCATCCGGTGAAGAGCCGCGGTCCGCGTCGCCCCATGTAGCCGGGTCCGAATGACGTCCGTCGCTGCCGCTGGAGAATAGGACATAGGACTCCGGACCGTGTGCGGTGGCGCGACGGTGAAAATAGCAATAGGGACGGCCCCATGGATCGATGATCGCCCCACGTGGTGAATCCGGATTTGCGTCCAGGAAACGTAGTCGCACACCATCGAGAAACCATCTGTGGCGGACTGCACGTCCGTCCACATTGAGCTTACCTTGAAATGCCGCTATCAACTGCTTGGGACTCGCAGCGGGCGGCCAACCTAAATACCGACTGTGATAGGCGTCGAGCATTTGCTTCATTGTCGCAAGCTCATCGCGTGTTTGGCGCTCTCTGATACGCTCTGCGGCAATATGCACGACTGGCAACATCAGAGCGACTAGCAAACAAAGGCCAGCCCACCATCCCCAACGCCAGCGCGCGAGCTCCGCATTTTCGTCTCTTTGCACCATAGGATTGAGGCAATACTCAGTCGCGGCGGGAGCAAGAAGGATATGACTGCTCAAAAGTGGGATTGCCCACTGGCAAGGAACAAGACACTCGATTACACATGCATGCCACGCATCGAATTAGGGTCCAAACTCACTTACCGACCACGACACCTCCGCTTCATCCAGCCGAGCGACTGCTCAGCTTCCTTCTCGCCGCTTGGCTCGTGTTCACCCCGCTCGCGTTCGGGACTATGCACGTGCCTAGCCAGCTGATCTCTGCGGGTCTCGCAGGTGCCGCTTTTTTAGTGTCCCTGTTTCCCCGCGTGATCGAGCAGACAGACGACTGCGCGACGCAGCGTGCCGCACCGTGGCGGCTGCTTGTCCGTCTGCCGGCCTTTTGGCTGTTCACCGCCCTCGCAGCATACCTTTTGCTCCAAGCATTGAATCCGGCATGGAACTATCGTGCATCTTCCACGAGTTGGTGGATGGAAAAAAAACCTCATTTAGGCTGGCTGCCTTCTGGCATAGACGCCCCATTCCAAGGCATGAACAGTTGGAGGCGACTGCTGACTTGGCTACCGGCATTTTTTATTGGCTGCGCTGTATGGCTCGGCGTATCCCGACGTTCGGTTCTTAAGCGACTGCTGCTACTTGTCGTAGGGCTCGCATTGCTAATCTCCACACTAGGCATAGCGCAGAAGACCTCGGAAACGAACTCGATCTACTGGCGCTACACTTTTCGGGACGCAGAAGTTTTTGGATCATTCGTCTATAGGAACCATGGCACAGCATACCTCTTACTAGCTTTCGTCGTCAGCTGCGCGCTTGCGATAAAAATATATTTGTCCGGTGAGAAAAATGGCAAACGATCAACGCCGGCACCCGTGATGGTGTTCTTCTCTGTCATCATCGCCGTGGCCATCTTTCTAAGCCTTTCTCGTCTGAGCACGATTTTGGTCTCTCTCTGTGCGCTACTTATATGCCTCGGTTCCACAGGCTGGCTAGCTCGCCGAGGCCTGGCGCGAATGTGGATACCGGTTCTATTAATAGTCAGCATGAGCATATGCGTGACTTTGTGCCTCACAAAAATTGATTTAACACGTATTCAAAGCCGCTTTTTGAATCTCACAAACGGCTCCGATTACGACTCAATTGGTGTCCGCTTATACGCTTCAGAAGCTACACGCAAGCTAGCGTTTGACAATCTCATATTCGGCGCAGGAAGCGGCGGATTTCGCTACCTCTCACCAAGATATCTCTCGGAGTTTCCTATTGTGCAGCAAGAGACCCATTTCGACGGTATCCGCTCCTCAACTCAGCGCTTCGTGATGAACGAAAGCCATAACGATATTCTTCAATTTTTCGCAGAACTAGGCATCGTCGGCGGGGCAATCCTCCTCGGAATTGCCGCCTGTGGCTTCGCTGCCACCTCACTCCCTCGACGCATTGCCCACCCTCTCGGGTACTCTGCACTAGTTGCACAGTGTGTGCTGCTCGTATACAGCACAATGGACTTTCCGCTTCAAAATCCGGCGGTGCTAGGACTAGCAGTCTTTTTTGTTACATCCTCGGCTCGCTGGGTCGACTTGGAAGTAAGTGTCCGACCGGCCTTTCAATTACCCACCTTTTCGACGCGGAGTGAGTAACCGATCGCGATATCGGTGAGGCGAGCGAGGCCGCGCCACATGACGATGTTTGCTTGACGCCAAGAGCGGCCACGCGCGCCAGCATCGTTTGGACCCCTGGCTCGTTCCAAATTGTCTTTAAAGAGCAGTTCGACGTGATGCGCACAAAATACTGCTCTGCGTTGCCAGTCACACCGAAGATGAAGGCCTCCTTCCACCAAAACCTCCAGCTCACCACCTGATTGAAACTGTTGCCGGCGTAAATTTGGGCCCGTCCGCCGATCAGGTGCCAGTAAACCACTTCCTGTTGGTCTCCATTTGCAGACTGGAAGGTCCGCCAGAATCCGGGCTGGAGCCGACTAGTGCCCGCCGGTAAATCAAGCCACAAGTCATATTTTTCGCAGGTCCAGCCGCTCTGGCTCCAACAGCGGTCCGGCGTGTGGGAGGCGACCAGGTTGGCAGGCATCTTATTCGGGCCCCAGTAGCAAACAAAGATCTCAAAACGCTTATCTTCCCGTTTGTAGGATCGATAGAAATAATCATCCAAGTTCAACTCCGCCTTCACGGAGTTGCCCAGCAATTCAGTAGTGCCCAGCGGCAAGTCAACCATCTCCCAACCAGCGACGGGGGACTCCAATAACCTGTGCATCTGTCTATTAGCAGACTGGCCGGCCAGTTTGTCGTCAGTGTAGTATTGAACGACAATCCACTGAATCAGCAGAGCCGCAAGCAGCAGGCTACCAGTCCCTAACAATAATCCACGCCGCCACATGTTTATCTCTCGATCAGCGAGCCCCCTGCATCATGGCGACAATAGTCCTCAGTAAGATCTGTAACTCGCGCGTGATTGTTCCGTATTTCATGTAATATAAGTCGTAGGCCAATTTTTGCCGTGCATCCTCAATTGAGGCGCCATATGGATAATTGATCTGAGCCCAGCCAGTAAGGCCCGGTTTGATCAGATGGCGGTAGCTGTAAAATGGCACAGCAGCCTCAATTTTACCGACAAACTCGGGGCGCTCCGGCCGCGGACCGATGAAAGACATGTCGCCCCTCAGGATATTCCAGAACTGCGGCACTTCATCGACGCGGGTCTTGCGAAGCAGCCGGCCGAACCACGTAGTCCGATCATCATTCACTTTCGCCCACTGCGCTCCGTTCGTCTCGGCGTCGAGGCGCATCGTGCGGAACTTATAGATCCGAAAATGCTCATTGTGCAGCCCGACCCGGACCTGTGAGTAGATGGCCGGACCGCCGTCTTGCAGTTTGATCAGTGCGACGACAATCGGCGCCACCGGTGCAAACGCCAACATGCCCATCAAACTGATGACCACGTCCAGAGTGCGCTTCACCGCAAAATAGACCGGATGGGCATACGCTGGATCGTAACCCCAAAACCACGCCTCCCGCAGCCCCGCCACGTGGACGCGCTCCAGCTCGCGTTCGAAAAAATAGCCAAGATCCAAGACGCTCACTCCCATTCGAGTGCAGAAAAGCAGCGCCTCACGCTCCGCCGTGGTCAGTGCGTCAGGGGGCACCTCTACCACGATGTCCTCGGCCTCCACGGCATTGAGGCGGGCATAAAGGCTCAGCTGCTTCAGCTTGCCAAACTCCGCCGCGTCGGTCGGCAATAGCTTGTCCAGCTGCATCTGATCAACCAGTCTGATTGGCAGATTGGACCGGTTGATCTCCTGCTTCAACGCGGCGGCAGCGGCCGGCGACCCATAGAACAGGATCTTCCGGACCTGTTGCTCCGCCAACTTCCAGACGAGCATCCGCGAACAGACGATGAACCCCGTGCCGTAGCATAGGCTGAAGAGCAACACGTAACGGCCGATTAGGCCGAACTCTGCCACGGCGTGGATAACCACGAAGGCCAGCATCCCGCCCGCGAGACCCGCTAGCGTCTGCGCTAAGGTCTCGGTCGGCCGGAAGCTGGCCTTGATACGCTGCATACCCGTCACTTGCAGGCCGAACGCCATCAGCAGTGGCAGCCCATAACCGATGAATTGCAGTTCCGGATTCAGCCACGGACCAAGCAGGATCTCGCGGGCGTAACGGGGCGAGAGTTTGAAGGCGCAGACGACAGCCCCCCAAAGTAGGGCGTAGTCCAGCACGAAAAAGGTCACCCGGTTGAAATGCCAGAAGCTCCGCAGTCTCATCGCAATGTCCCCTCTGCACTCAGGGCCGCGTATCGAGCCACTGCGGTGTCCAGCGTATATTTCGCGCGGTAGGCGGCGAAGGCATTCTCCCCCATGCCCTCAGTTCGCCGCGAATCCCGGCCCAATACTCGTATCGCATCGGCGAGAGCGTGCGCCGCTCCTGGAGGGATTACCAGCCCGCATTGTTCCTCGCATACCACCCGAGCGGTCTCGGAGTCCGCCGGCACCTGCGCCAGCACGGCCCGCCCGCTAGCGAGGATACCATAGAGTTTGCACGGCACCGCCACGCCCTCAAGCCCGGCGCGCTGCGAGATCAGCGCAGCATGACAGCAGGCGAGCGAGTCATCGAGTTCCGCCTTGGGCTGGTAAGGCAGCCATGTCAGATTCGGGAGCGCCAGCTCCCGCGCCAGGGCCTCGGCGGTCCGCCGCCGTATGCCGGCCCCGATCATCAGGAAATGGATGTCCGGCTCGTCGCGCAGCAAGTCTGCAGCGCGCACGATGGTCTCGAGGTCGTGCCACAGGCCCATGTTCCCTGAATACTGGACGACGAACCGCGCGCGCAGACCCAGCCGCGACCACAAGCGTGTCGCCTCTGCCGGCATACGCTCTGCCGAGGCGTGCGAGCTCCAGTGAGGGAGATACTCGACCTTGGTCGCCGGCACAGCGTAGCGCGAACCCACCAGCTCGGCCATGTCCCGCCCAAGCACCAGCACGCGACCCGCCGCTGCCAGCGCCCGCCGATTTAGCGATCGCCAGCAAGTCGCAATCAGAGAGCCCGCCCCTAGTCCGCCGACTGCCACCAGGCCGTCGGGATAGACATCGAGCAGGAATACATCATAACGCCAGCTGCGAAGCCTCGAGCAAAGCCACACCAGCACAGGGGCGAACGGGGGATTGGTGACGACGAGCACTCGCGCAGCCGCCGGCGTGCAAAAAAGCAGCCGCCACACCAGCCACAGGCTGAAAGAGCCGTAACCCACAGCGCGCCATGCCATGTTCCGCTTGGCGTCGACCCGCCAGCCTCCGCGTCGGATGCGAACACCGCGCCACAGCTCGGTCCCGGCGGCGGGTCGGCCACCAGCCGGATGACCACACAGCACTTCGTGACTCCGGCCGCGTGCCGCCAGTGCCGCCAGCAGGTCGGAGAACAGTTGGCTCGTGGCCTGTTCGTCCGGGTGGAAGACTTGGCAGACGAAAACCTCCTTCATGCCGTGCCCCTTCCCGTCAGCAATCCCCGCCACTGCTCCGCATATCGTGCCGGCGAGAACTTGGCCTCGAACAGCGCGCGCCCGGCGAGACCGAGCGCGCGACGGCGTGCGGGATCGCCGACCAGCGTCTCAATAGCTCGAGCGATGCTGTCAACGTCGGGCAGCGGGAGCAGCACCGCAGCCGCCGGGTCGTCAAACATCGCCGTAATCTCGCCGGCGCGGGAGGTGATGAGCGCGCAACCGTGCGCCATGCCCTCGATCAACACGATTGGCTGCGCCTCCACTTGGTAGACGGTAGGCAGCACCAGCACCTGTGCCCGCCGGTAGAGCTGCCACTTCTGCTCGCCGTCGGCTCCGTCGATCCATTCAATCCGCACCCGCTCGCTCCGGTTCAGGTCCGCCACCGTTCGGCGGATCCACTCGGTAGCCAACTTCGTGCTAGGGAAGCGGGCTGAGTATTGATTGACCAGGACGCGGCCGCAGAGCACAGCCTCGATGGCCGGCCCGGGTTGTCGCGCCAAGGCCAGCAGGGCCTCGAGGAATTCCGGGTAGCCCTTGGTTTCAATCAGGGTGCTGAGGAACAGCACGCGGACCGGCTCCCCGGCACTGATGGCATGCTTGCGCTCCACCGCCTCTGCCTCCAGTCCCTGCGTGCCGCAAGTGTTGTTGCAGATGACAACGTTCTGCTCCGGGACGCCGAGCGCGATTATCTGCCGGCGCTGGTTGGGACCGAGCAGGGTTAGGCAGTCCGCCGCGCGTGCGATGCCGACGAAGCTGCGGGCGATGGCGTCATCAGGCCTCCAGTCCATGAACAGGCTGCCCTGCAGCGACACCGCGATCCGCGCCGACGGGTTGAAAAGCGCGAGCGCCTTGAGCGGCAGTCCATCTCGCATCAGGGCCATGCGGGTCTGACCGATGGCGAGGTGAAGCACAGCCTCCCGGGTAAAGAGCACCGGCAGGAATTTCAACCATGCGAGCAGCAGCCGGTAGGCGTAACGGAGCCAGCGGCCAAGGCCGGGCTGGTTGTGATCGAAGCCCGGCATCACGATTCGTTTTATCTTCCATTCCGTCCGGTCGAGGGAGTCGTAGATTAGCCTAGAAGCCTCCTTTTGACCGGAGTGCAGCGTAGCGTCGGCGTAGGCGAACCAGATCCGCCGCTTCGGCCGGCCCGGCGACGAGGTGATTCGGGCCGCGGCGCCGACCTCCCCGGCAAAGGTGTTGTCCAACTCGTCGAGGTCGAGCACGAGAATGTAGTCCCAGAACACGATTGAGCGCATCGTGAGCAGCAGACGGCGCGTGGTGCCCGACAGGTTGTGCAGACCGAGCCCCTGCAGGAAGCTCCGGCGCGGTCCCCGGGGCAACCCGTCGCCGACGAGGTGGCGCAGCTCCGCGATGTAGCGACCATAGATGTGCTCACGCACAAGGCGCGAGGGCCGGGTCAAATGCGTGGAGAAGTTGGACTCGAACAGCCAAGGCGTCACCTGCTTGAAGCTGGCGAAGTGAAAGAAAATCAGAGGCTGGCCGTCCACAGTCAGCCGACCGGACCGCGCCTCCAAACGACGCCGCCCGATGTTCCAGCGGGCGAGATTGGCGCCGGGATGCGCGAAGATGTGCACGCCCCCAAAGCGCGACGGCCACTGATCGAGGTATTTCTGGTCGGCGAACCGCGTCGGTTCCACTTGGTCGCGACACCACTCGAGGCACTGCTCGCGCCACCAGTCAACGCAGGCCAGCCCGTTGGCATCGCGCCGGAACGACACCCAGCCGACATTGAATCGTCCGAATTTCAGGTAACGATCCGAAGTGAAGTTGTGCGGGATGATCCCAATCGAGGCCGCGCCTAGCTCGGCGAACATCGGCTCGACGTTGCTGAAGAAATACAGGTCCGCGTCCAGGTAGGTCAGCAATTCGATCTCGGGATACGCGCGCAGCACCCAGCGACAGAACGACGGCGTGCAGGTAAAGATGTATTCGATCCAGTTGCGGTTGCCCTTGGCCGCCGCTAGAGCGGTATCACCCGCCTCGAAGTCAGCTAGGCTGATGGCCGTCAGCCCCGGTAGCCGCCGTGCCTGCAGGTCGGCCAGCGCCGCGCCGCTCAGACAGAGCACGAACAATCGAGCCTCCGGACAGTGTCGGAGCAGCGAATGGTAGAGCGCCAACCCCTGCGGGAGGTAGTGGTGGTCGAAATAGGTGCAAAAATGCCGGGACGTGGCCATCCGCAGTTCAGTCCGCTCGGTCGGCGTCGATTTTCTCGAACAGGAAGCCGCGGAAGGTGCCCTGCTCCGGCGCCTGGTGCAGACGTGGTCCCTGGCTAATTATGAACTCCCGGACCAAGGTGAGCCCGCAATCGGCGGATGCGGCCAGAAACTCGCTCCGGTTGAAAACCCAGAAAGGGTATTCGGTGTCGTAGGCGTGGGCCTTGGGACGTTGGAGAATGGCAAATGTCGGCGCCTGCTGCACGAAGATCATCCTGTTCAGGAAGACGTAGCGGCGGCTGGCGGCGGCCAGCTTGCACAACATCGCGCGCCAATCCCGAACGCACCAGAGCGAGCTGCCGGCGAACACCAAGTCGTAGGTCCGACTGAAGCAGGCGTCGGGCTCGTCCCAGAAGGTGGCCTCAGGCAGGTTCTGGCGCCCAATGGCGCAGAGTAGCGGCACGTCTTGGCAATGGTAGTCCAGCGCGAGGCCTGGCAGCAACGCGCGGCTGAGCACATAGTAGTAGCCCACGCCCCCTCCCCAATCCAGCAGTGAGAGTTGCTGCCGACCCTGCGCGGCCAGCCCGAGCACGCAGGCGAAGGACAACAGGTTGTTGTGACCGATCAGCTCCCACACGTCGAGATGTCGCGACGAGCGGGCCGCCGCTTCGGGTGAGACACCGAGCGGGGCCGCCCCCTGCAACGCCGCCACATTGGCCGACCAACGCTCCCGCTGCACCGCCGCGATGCTCTCGATGTTCCAGCCGCGCACGGCATCCGGCCAGCCGCCCGGAAGGTATTCCATCGGCGCTGGGCGGAGCCGATCCAGCACCGCCTGACCGGCCTCCAACAGCACGGGGGGTAGGCAATATCGGAGGATGGCTTTGGCTTTCATAGGAGCGAATCCGGCGCGCTCACGGCGCGAGGAAATGCTGAATGGCAGACTCAAAGGTGTCCGCCATCGCGTCTAGCGAATAATGCTCGGCTGTCGCCCGGCAGATCGCCTCGCGCCGCTCCAGCCAGAGGGCCTTGCCGCGGTAGAAGTCCGCAAGCGCGCGAGCGAGCGCCGGAGCATCGCCGGAAGGGAAAAATTCGGCATTTTGCCTTGGTTCGCAGGCCTCGATCTCGGGGGAGTGCGCCTCTCCGTCAGCTACCAACATGGGCACGCCGAAGCCGAACGACTGCGTAGCCGAAAGGCCCACGTAGCCGGGCGAAACCGAGCAAACGGCCGGAGCGTAGAGTTCGCGCAATCGATCGATTCCGGCGACATGACCGGTAAACTCTATGCGGGACCCAAGCCCGCTCGCCGTCGCGCGCGCGGATAGAGCGGCCCGCTCCGGCCCGTCCCCGACCAGCCGGAGTCGCGCCTCTGGCGGCAGACTGCCGTTCCCCGCGGCCTGAAGAAACGCCTCGAGCAGAAGCCAGGGGCGCTTTTCAGCCACCAGCCGGCCGACATAGATGATCGTGTCCACCTCAGCCGGCGGTCGCGGCAGGAACCGGCATTCCTGCCGCCACATCACCGCGTTCGACGCCACCCAGATCGGCAGCGACGGGAACTCCCGTCGCAACTGGGCGGCTTGGCTGCGGGTATAGGAGATGAAGCCATCGCACCGCCGGAACATCCAGCGTTTGAGCCAGTCCATGCTCCGCCGCCTGCCGGCCGCATGCCCCCACAGGATCGTGGGACGGCCCCGTCGATAGCGGCGGGCCAGTAGGAACCAGGTGCTGACGGTCCGGAGGTTGAACTCCGTGATGACGAGGTCCGCCGCTTCGGCCTGCGGAAGCAGATCCGACTGCCAGAGGAACGTCCGCCCCAGCCAGAGTCGGTTGCGGATAGGGCTCGAGAGTGCCGCGGCGCCCGCGCACGTCTGCAAGGCGGGGATGAGCCCCTCTTGGCCGCACAGTAGCCTGAACGCCTCGCCCTGCCGACGCTTCAGCTCTGCAAACAGGGGCAAGCGGTAATCCGGCACGACGGCCTGGCAAAGCAGCGTTTGCTTCATGGCACGACGGATTGCGGTTTAACGTTTGTGGCTAGCGTGCGACCCGATTCACGGACTGTTTCTTCACCCAGCACGCCGATGATGCCGCCGGCATAGGTAATCCCATAGCCGAGCGACTGAGCGGCGACGCCGGTGAATCCATCGGAAACGATTCCCGAATGACTCTTCGGGTCCGATGCACATTGGTTCGCATGGTAAAACGCCACAGCGAAAGCCGCCAATCCCCACGCGACATCGATGACGGCAGGCATCTTGCCTGAGCTCAGGCGGCCTGTATCCGCTAGTTTCCTGTGATGGTTCATGATGCGACGAAGAGCAGTTCGTGTCCGCCTTCCGAGCGCCAGATGGGGCGGTAGCCGGCTCGGCGCAAAAGAGCGAGCGCGCCGTTGGTGTCAGCCACGCTGAACGGCTTCATCCAGTGATGGAACTCGATCAGCAGCTGGGCGGGGCGGACCGCCCTCCCCTCCGCCAGCAGGTCGCGCAGCACCAGATACTCGGCCCCCTCAATATCCATCTTCAGCACGTCAATCCGCGAGTGGCCCAGCCGCCGACGGATTGTCTCGAGCCGCTGGCAGGGCGCATCGAAGTAAGCACCACCGGTCCGGCTACCGACCGCCAGCGAGGCTGACACATGCGTCGGGTCCAGGGGCAGGTAGAGCCGGAGATCGCCGTCCCTGTCTGAGAGGGCCACAGGGTCGAAGATAAAACGCCCTTCCCGGATGTTCTCGGCCACCCAAGCCGCCGACTTGGGTGTCGGATCGAATGCATGCACTCGGCAGCCGTATCTGGCGATGAGCGCGAGGTCGAACGTCGCGTCTTCCCCCACCCCGAAGGAATAGACCACTGAACCGGCGTCCAGTGAGTCTCGCAGGACCGCCCAGCCGCCGTAGGTGGAGCCGTGGAACTCGGTCGGACAACCGGTATCGATTGTGACAGTGACCTCTTGGCCGATAAGCTGGCGAAAGCGGCGCTTCAGGGTGCGGAGCAGCTTAAGTATCATTGGGGAGCTTGCTCAGTTTTTTCGGCGCAAGTGTTAGAGGGTCGACAAATAGATGACTGGCCATCTCAGGTCCCGACGATAGTTGAGTCGGATCTCAGCGGCATTTGATCCGAAAAGACCACACGCAAACGCTGAATGAGTGCTTCTTGGGAAAACTCTCGGTAATACATCTGCCGCAATGCATCCCTCGAATACGCGCCGCCGCTGATCCTACCCCACAGTGCTGCCAGCTGTTCATAGAACTGCAGCCGTGAGCAGTATGATGCGGCTCCATCCGCGAGCATCTCGAAGCCAGGCAAGGAATTGATGTGCACCAACAGCGGCAATCCGACCCTGCCCCCATCGCAATTGCGAATCTTGAGACCGCCGGGATGCTCCGACGGGTTGACGTAAACATTCGCCCGGCCTAGAGCATCGTCATTTTCCGTGATCTCAAATTTCGCCTGAGTGCAGAAGGCACGCATGTCAACACCCATGTTGTGGCCTCCCACAAAAACTTGATGACGGGGAAGCGTCGCTGGGGCCGACCGCAGGTAAGCCGCGAGAACCCGGAGACCGGAGAATCCTTTCGCAACCCCGAAATTTCCCGTCAGGCTCAGGCGCAGGCAATCACGCGGCAGGGCCGCTGACGGAGCAGGCCTTGCCGCCTCCCCATAGCCAATTACCCGAAGCGGAGGAGCACAAGGCTCGGTCGCGCCAAGTCTCTCCGCGTCACGCTGCGTGAGCACTAGACCCAAGGCGGACGTCCGCAGGACATACCGTTGCACGCGCCGGGCGTCCCAACTGATCAAGCGGCTGCCGGTCGCATAGCGCTTGTATTCGCTCTCGTCATTGTGATGCAGCGATACGATAGGGATGCCCCAACACTTGAGCCGGGCGACGCCGCCGCCCATCAATCCACCATCTACAACCGCCAAGCGGGGGGTGAAGCCCCGCACCTCCGGTCGCACGCGGTCGAGGGTTGTGCCGATCCGATCACGATCGTGGCCGAGGAGGCCGCGCAGTCTCTGCCGCCAGTTACGGGCGGGGCATTCAATCACACCGGCGCAACCGACCGAACGGAAATACGAGCCGGAGCCCTCCGGCGCGACGACCAGAACCTCGGATCCGAGCACGGTGCGCAATGCCTCGAAGTAGGCGCGGGAGGCGTAGGAACCGCCAGAGGCCGCCCGCGAGACATCGTGCATGGTTGCGAAGAGCCAGCGCATGTCGCTCATACTTCTGCACCCTGCAACAGGACGGCAATCTCATCCCGCAGCGTCTGGAAATCCGCCAGCACCGGCTGCGGGGCGCTCCACTGCCGCCCCAAGATGCGCCCCAGCTCCTCGAGCGACTCGTATTCCAGATAATGCTGCTGAGGCAGCGCTTTCGACCATTCCACGGCTCCGCGGGGTGCGAGCACCAGCGCTCCGCCTAAGACCGCCTCCTGAAATTTGACCGAAATGCCCGTCTGCTGCGCCTGCGGCAGTATCGCGAACTTTACCCTCGCCCAGAAAGCACTCGCATTCTCCACTGGCCCGAGATTGACAAAATGGCGACCGGAATGGGGCAGCGCCTTGCCACACTGCCCCGCCAGCACCAACTTCCTTTCCCCTAGTCTACCGCTCTCCGCCATGCTGATCAGCGTCCGGGCCGCCTCTAGGCTGCCTGCGTGGCTGGCGCCGAGGAAACCGATGTCGATGTCCCTCGTTGCCGGCCGATTGGTTGGTCGCGTGCAGACGCAGCTGTCAAAAGGCGCGATGCGGGCGCCCGCTGCAGCGGCCGACCGGAGCAGTTGCGCGTCCCGGCGGCAGATGGCCAGCACAAGATCGTAACGGCTGATCCAGCGCTTCTCCCGTTCCCTCAAGTGCCGTTCGAGTGCTTCATCCGATGGCCAGAAAAGCCTGCGGCTCATAACGCTCCAGCCATAGGCTTGTTGGAGATTGGCGATGAGATCGTTGCTATCCATCACCCAATATTCACCGCTTTTCTTGTGGCGGATCAGGTTCCAATAGTCCGCCCGATAAACCCAAACCAGTGCACCCGGTAGCTCCGCCTGCTGGCGCTGGAGCAGACGCGAGGGAATTGACGGACTGCCGCCGCGGATACGTATGATTTCATCCTGCCGATCGATCCCATAACGGGCCTTGAAGCTGCCCCAAGCGTTTGACAATTGGCGGAGTATTTTCGACCGGGCCCGCAAGCGGACTACCTCCCACCCCAACCTGGCATATTCAGTCTCCTCCGCGTCGGTTGCGCACGGCACCACCAACCGGCGGGTGTTCCCGCTATACAGACAAGTGAGGATTTCCAACATGAGTTTGGACCTCTGTTCTATGCCCGATCGCGGAAATGCGAATGGACGTCCGGCCAGAAACAGGACGGGACGCCTGTTCATAGGCCGACCGCGCCGTTGGCTCGTCGCTTCATTCGGGTGGAATTAGTGACCGCAATTGTCGAATTCGATATCCTATGGCCCCCAATTCTCCACTGTACAGCCACCCCACTATCTCGCGGAGCAGCAGCAGCGGATGTTGTAGTCGGCGCAAAATCCGGCCGGAATCGTCCAACACCCCGGTAAAGCGGTAATATGTGAGCGCGAGTTGCCGGTATGTCCGGTAGCGTTCATCATACGGGTTTCTCGTGTCTTCTCGACGCAGCACCTCAATCAACGCCAGATGATTCCGCGGCGAAGCGCTCTTGTCTCCGAATTGAGTAACTTGGCCCTCCCGCTTGCGCCAAGTGGCCAGCACACTGGGAATGTGTAGCACCTTTCTGCCTCGCACCGCCCTAGCAGCCCACAGGATGTCGGCCCACGCCCCGATTTCCTCCTCAAACGGCGGCACCGTCAGTAGGAGAGAGCGCCGCACCGCCAGTTCCGTCAACGAAATGTAGACCGAGCCGTAGAGGACGTGACGCCAGTATTCCTGCGTGCCGTCGCGCCAATGTCTCCGATCGATCTGCGTCCCCCAATAGCGCACGGCCAGCCGATCCTGCCAAGTATAGTCTGAGTCGCGCCCGGCCGCATCGATGATTTTGATCTTGTAGTGGATCAGCTCTGTGTCGGGTGCGCCTTCTATTACCTCCTGCAAGCGTTGAAGGCACGAGGGCAGTAGCGTGTCGTCCGCCATGGTGAACAACACCCAAAGGCCGGATGCATGTCGCAGACATTCGTTAAGTGCTGCATAAACTCCCTGAGGGGGGCTTTGTCTCACTTTGAATCTGGCGTCGGTAGCGGCGGTTTCCATCAACAGTTCCCATGTGCCGTCCGTCGAGTGCCCGTCCACGGCGACAACCTCCCAATCAGTCATAGTCTGCCGGAGGATGGCGTCGATCTGATCCCGCACGTAGGGCAGCGAATTCCTCGTGGGCATTATCAGAGAATACAATGGCATCCTCGGCAGCATTGTTAGGTATTGCGCGTCCGACAGCGTGGTTGCATCGAGAAAATTTCGCCGCCCTCCTAGGCCGCTCAACGGAGCCCTGCCAAGCGGGCCTGCACGACGGGCAAAGCCGGCATCACGGATGCGTGTTGATGTCCCGGAAAGATATGGCTCCCGAGCAGCTTCCGGTTGGAAACATACGCACCATAGGCAATCCCCCACCCGAGAAAGGTAAAAGTGGTGTATCCGCCAGAAAGGAAGAGCAACATTGCGGGGGCGTAGACCATGGGCGTCACCAGCAAAATGCCCCAGTCATGCGGGAGCCTCACATCCGGAGACTTGAAGTATGCCCTGACGAATCGTCTCGGAAGTTCCCAGAGCAGCACATACATGACCAGAAGCATCAGGCCCAAGCCCCCCTTCAGCGCGAAAGTGAAGATGCCGATGTGCAACTCTGGCCAGAGATCGTTATCGTATATGGGTGAAGGAAAACGACCACCAAAGCCGCGGCCAGCCAAATAGTCTGTCATGTCGAAGGAATTGAAAAGCGCCTGGATCTCCGCCAACCGGGAGTCAGTGCTTTCCCCCGACTCCTGAGTCACCCCGATGGTACGGATGTAGAGCAGTTCCGAATACGTGGCAATATTGCCGGCATAGGGCAAGGCGCACAGGCCCACCACCAGGGCGATGAGGCCGACCCGCAGACCGACCTTGCGATTGAACTTCCGCCTCGGGTCGGGCAACAGCCTCACCGCAACTATTACCACAAACAGCAAGCACACGCCCAGCACGCCCAGCATCGAACGCGTCGCGGAAATCACCGCGATGATCGCCTGGCCCAATATGGCGATTCCCCCGCCAAGCAAGGGCAGCCTCAGGCCGGTGCTCAGACCGATGGTCAGCAGATAAGCCCCGAGGCTCCACAGCATCGCCGAGCAATTGTAGACGTTGATATTGACTATTCTCTGCAACGCACCGACCGGCGAGCTGTAATAGGCGCTGGCCGGATCGCGATACGTCGCCCACGCCATAATGGTGGCAAGAAAGATGCTCATCGTGGCGAGATGGAACAGCGGGTATTTGGTATCGTGAATCATGACTCCAAGCACGGCTCCCAGCGGAAGCATCAGCCAGACACGAATATCGTTGTTGAAGAAAACCCCGGCTCCGCTGCGGAGCAAACCGATCGCGGCAAACAGACTCACGATGGTTGCATAAGGAATGATGAGCCGGTTGCGAAACAACCATCCCAGCTTAATGTGGTTGATCCCGACCCACACGGCCCCGAGGGCAAAGGCGACGTCACAGCCACGCAGCGAGCCGATGATCGGGCTGTCGAACTCCAGTTCCGTGGCGGATAGCCCGATATCTCGGATGCTCGTATAGAGGAAGACCGCCATGATCGCATACCACCAGATTATGGTGCCGAGGTAATTCCTGCTAGGTTTCATGATTCGCGTAGCGTTTTCGGGTGACTAGCAGAAGACCGCAATCACTTACTCTCCGTTTACTCCGACGTGCGTGCCACCATCGGGACAACACGGACTCTCTCCGCGGATCTCGCCGCTGCGCAGTGCCCTGCCGTTGCACCATGCCACCCTCCCGATGCTCAGATAAAGGGGAAACAGGCTGTGAGCGCATACTTCGGTTCCGTCTTCCTGACACCGATCTTTTTGGCGGGCACTCCTCCGACGATCTCGAACTCCGCGACCGATTTGGTGACCACAGCCCCGGAGGCCACCACCGCCCCGCGTCCAATCACCACGCCGGGCATGATGATGGTCCTCCCCCCCAGCCAGGCATGGTCTTCTATTGTGACCGGGGCGGAAATTGCCGCGAAGTCCTCGCTGTTGACGTCATGCTCCGACGTCCAGATCCATACGCCGGTTGAAAGGTTGACTCCATGCCCGATCTTGAGCCCTCCGCGGGCGTCCAGAATGCAGTCGTTCCCTATGCTGCTGCCGGCTCCAATCTCGAGTTTCAGCGGCACCCACACCTCGGATCCGCCATAGAGGACCGTGCCTTGCCCGATCCGGGCACCCTGGACAACCAGCAGAAGCTTGCGGATCGTCTGTGAAGGGAGCTTGAGCGCCGCCCTGTTGAGGCACATTATAGCGCCGATTTTCCAAGGGCGCAGTTTATCTCTGAAAGTGGCCATAGAGTTGCTCCAGTTTCGCGATTGCCTGATCAAGGGAGAACAACTCGCCCACCCTGGCGCGTGCAGCGTCGCCCAAGCGGCAGCGTAATTCTGCATCGCCCGCCAGCAGGCGCATGCGCTGCTCGAGTGCGTCAACGTCATCGAGTCCTACGGTGAACCCTGTTGCGCCGTCGATGCATATCTCGACGTTGCCGTCCACGTTAGTGGCTATGAGCGGCAGCCCCCGGCCCGCTGCTTCCAGCAGAACGTAAGGCAGTCCCTCGCGAGCGCTCGGCAGAACCGCGATATTGTGGTCCAGCCAAAACGCATCGGCCCCGCTGATCTCTCCAGTAAACATCACATTGATGATCTGGTGCCGCGCAACCACGGCCTCCAACTCGCGCCGCTGCTCGCCGTCTCCGACAAAAGTCAGCGTGGCCTGCGGGAATTCACGCACTACCCGCTGAAAGGCCGCGAGCGCTATCCGAGGCCGCTTCCGTTCGTTCAGCCCGCCCACTTGGATGAACCTGGCGGCTCCGACGAGGGTAGTCTGCCGGTTTTTTGGCGGCAGCAAAATGGAATTCCGCAGTGCGACTACCCGTTGGCTAGGAAACAACGGATAAGCCCGGCGGATGCCCTCGGCGACCGTTTCCCCGCACCCGAAAAACAAACGGAGTTTTTTCTGAAACCCCCAAGCGGTCCTCACGTAAGACAGAACCCGCGCCGGATGCTTACATGATCCGATGAGCCCTCGCCAACTAAACGCCGGGACATGATGGTATATAAGGGCAACGTTACGGCACCGCCGCCTAGCCCAAGCGACCCATTCCCCATGGCGGTCATACGTGGTGACATGCAGCCAATCGGGTTGGAAGCCGGCGATAATCGCTTCGTCCTGCGGCGCGCAGAAGCGGACCCCCGCCTGACTCAGCTCAGCCGCGCGAGTCAGCGGGGCACGCTCCACTATCACCAGCACTTCATGTCCACGTTTTTGCAATTGGGTGGCGACGAGAAAAACCCATTGCTCACTGCCTCCAGTCGCCAGCGTCGTCGTGATTATCCCTATTCTCACGATCTATTTGACGATTCGGTGTTTGACGGCCACCAAGGTCTGGAGGAGCCGCGCAGAGCCCCATTGCCAGATCCGCCAAGCTAGGGTTTCGATGTTTCTGGTGCGTTGATGCCGCGATTCCATCCACTGCAGCCGGCGTAAGGTCCGGGCGCTCGCGTCCGCACTGAATTTGGTGTCACTGTATGGGAGCAGCTCGCCCGCCGCATTCGAACCAGTCGCCTTAAAAAATCCGGTCACTTCCGAATTCAGGGAGAGATCGGAAAATCCCGCCTGGTTGACCATCCACCTTAGCGTACTACGCGTGAAATGATAAGTGTGGGCACTCTGGGCATAATCCAGAAAATCCAGATATAGGTGCCCATTCCGATGATAACGAAACAACTCGTAGTCCAGCCCCGGCACTTGGATAAACAAGACGCCCTCCGGCTTTAGCAAGGCGGCGATCTTCCGCAGCTCGCCGATCGGATCAAGCATGTGTTCCAACACATGGCACAGTATTACAACGTCGGCGGGCGCTTGCTCTCGCAACGTATCGGAATTGCCAGCATATAAAGTGACCCCATTGGCCCGGCCATATTCCAGGAAACGATTATCGAAGTCGCAGCCTGCGACTTTGCACCCTCCTTCGGCGAATAGACTCAATATCCCCCCGGCGCCTGCGCCGACCTCCAGCACTATGGCTCCTGTTTTCAGCCGACTGCCCGTTTGCTTTTGGAATGCCCTTAAAATCGCTCCCCCCCGACGGCGTTGTTCCTGAAACAGTCCTTCAGGCTCCAGCCCCATATATATCGTCCGGTAGTAGTGGGTATAAAACTCCACGTAGGCGTGCTCTGTCAGTCTCGGGTTGGATTGCAGTAAGCCGCAGCGGCGACAGATTGAGATCGGAGACGGAATCCCGAACCGGTCCTGCAGCGCGACCACCAAGAACTCATGACCCCCGCAAGGGCATGGCACCTCTTCAAAATGCCATTCCCCTTCTTGCATCTGTTCGATCACAGCGGCCACCGCCTCTCTTTGGCTGGATTTCAGCAGTCTCGTGCTCGTCCCGAACTGAGGGAGAAATCGTGGTGAGATGAGCGTGCATTCGTAACGACAGCCGCTTCGCTTCAGGGATGTCGATATCGGTTCGGGGAAAGCGCAAGACTTCGCGGCAGGTTTGTTCGGCGATACGCTCATGAGCATAATATTTCTTTGGGATTGAACCGTTATGGTCGCGGCTGGCTTGAGACTGCAATCAGCCGCTTAGGCCAGGTCCGTGGCCTACGGGCTCGGCGTTGGACCGTGCATGACGACGGACAAACTGGACAATCAGGAGAACACAGAAGGCGGAACCAGTAAAGACTCCGCACGCTATCCCCAAAAATTGATTGCCACTTAGCGACGCGGCAAAGCACAGGCCGTAGAAGAACAGGACTAGGATGCCGTAGTGTATGATCGGCGTTCCGACAATGAACCCCTTTTCTCGAATCCGGATGTAGACCAGACAGATGATCGTGGAGACACAGTTAGTCATTGTCGTCGCCAAGGCCAGGCCCACAGCTTTGTGAGTAGGCACAAGCCACCACGACAGGGCGATCAAGAGCAAGCTGTAACCAAGATTGTATATAAACCCGAACCACATCCGATTCGTGCTGGCCAGAACGCTGCCGAAAGGATAACTCAGCCCCGTCAAGACTGACTGCAGCATGACAACCCGCACCAATGACTCGTGGCCGAGGTATTCCCGTCCAAAAGGCAGCAGGGAGAGAGTTGGCCAAGCTGTTTGGAGCAGGGCGACCGGGATGATGATCAGGGCGGAAATGATGAATCCCAGTGAAAGGGTACGGTTGTAGGACTTGATATCCTTTCTCCCAAAATGTTCTGCGAGTGCCGGCAGCAGCGGCGCCAAAACCATGCTTAGGATCGTCTCAGGCAGCTGGCGGATGCGATATACGGCATTCAGCACACCCAAATGTTCATATCCGCTCGGCTGATGGACTAGGATCATGTTGGCGAACCAAGTCGACGGGGTATAAATTAAACCGGTGCACACGGCGGGCAGGCTGAAATGCCAAAAGACCGACCATTCCTGGCGCATATTTCCGTAGGAGATGGGAATGTTGCCCCGCCGCGCCACTTCACGAAGCGCGATCCCGTTCCAAAGGCAGTTCAAAGCCAAACAAACGACCGAAGCCCAGACTGCACCGAGAACCCCCATGCTCCACGCAAACGCCAGTGTGATGGGGAAAGAAGCCAAGCCCATCCATAGATTGATTCGCGCGATGGTCTTGAAAGCTTCGAAGCCGGACAGGGCACCGGTTTGCGCACCATTGACCCCTCCTAAAATCAAGAGAAGAGCGCCCGCCCGCAACAGCTCTGCCATTGCAGGTGACGCCAGCGTATGCACTGCCAACCACGGGGCCCAAACTAGCAGCAACGCCGTCATGATGCCGCCGGATATCCACGCGATTGCATTGGAAAGCCCAATGATTCGACCGGCCTTCGCAGGATCAGCAAATCGGTATTCCGCGACATGCTTGGTCGCCGTTAATCCCATGCCAAAACCAGCCAGCACGCCAAACATGCCGATCGTGCTTTGGATCATCCCGAACTGGCCGAAATCGTGCCGCCCAAGGATTCGGGCCACGGCCACACCGGCCAGAAAGTTTAATCCCCGTGCGGTGACCGACCCAAGCAATGACCAGAACGCACCCCGGGCAAATCGATATCCGAGTGAAGAACTCGAGACTTTCTCCCAGTATGGCAGGAATGACGCAGGAATCGCGCTCACCAATAACTCCTTCAAGACCATGCTATGTTGTGCTTCATTCTGGGGGAAAAGTCATGGCTTCGCCCTGTCGCTTCGCGACTTGCGAGCAACTGGTGCCATCGGTGAGTTAGTCGGTGCGGCCATGAGGGCCGGCCCGGCGGTTCAGCCGCCGAGCTTCAAAAAGGTCCGAATGAGAGGCAGCAGGGCGCGCGCTTTCTCGTGCGAGCCCTGCAAATGCTTGAGACGAGCGCGCAGCAGACCGGCATCATGGCTGCGGCCGCCCGGCACGAGGCGCGACAGCACCGTGAGCTGCTCATGGCCCGCGTTGAGTTGCCGTTGCACCCGCTGCTCTAGGAAATGCTGGATGAGCTTACGGATCTCCATGTCAGGGTCGAACAACTCGGCCCGGTCCGCATCAGAAGAGACTTCCTTCAACGCGCCCACATCCCTTAGCACGCGCAGCCCTTGGCTGATCGAGCCTTTGCTGATGTCCAACCGCGCCTCGATTTCGGCAAAGCTCAACGGCACCGGCGACGCGAACACGATCCCGTAGATAGCTGCGACCGACTTCGGCACACCGAGCATTTCCGCAGCATCAACGAAGAAATCCACCACCTGTGCTTCAAACGCCACCACCTCGCCGGGGCGTCCAGCCGCCAACACCAGTCCGTGAGTGGACGGGGTGGTGGCACCGATGAGCGTGTCAGTCGTTGGACGGGCCATTTAATGCGACGGCATCAGTGATTGCTCCGGTGTTCAATTCAAAATGAATTAAACAGTCCGATTTATCGGCGTCCAAAACTGCCACTGAAACTGCTGCGACGTTCGCCTTCGCCGACTGCTCGTCGGAATCGCCATGTCGTAAGGCGGCTTCGACGCGCCCGGGCCGTGCGAGCCGTTCCTCGTGCAAGGAACTCTTTTGCCGGATTCCGTCGGACGCCAGCCCGGCGATGTATAGATGTCCGGCGACTACGACGTTGCCATCGAGCGGGCCGTAGAAATCCGCCGCGCCGAAAAAATTCAGCTGCAGGTTTATCGGTTCAACAGCCGATTGCCCAAGGCCAAACCTAAACCGCCACGGCGCAAGCCGCCGGACTGGGTCTCGACGACCGATTAAATAGTACAGCGAACACCAAAGCGGCGCCCTCTGGAGGGAGCCACTTTTGGCACGCGAACTTTTTCTCGGATTTCGCGCCAGAGTGGCCCGGTTTTCACGCACCGAAAAACGCTCCTATTTCAGGGCGGACCCGGTTCCTCAGAGTTCGGACAGATTCCACCCGCGTTACACGCCGCCGATGAGACGATTTCAGGGGTATAGGTTCATAATCTACGCGACCACGCCCCCCCGCCTAAACGCGCACCGCCCCTCGGGGCCCCTGTGCCATTCACCTTTGACGACCGCGCAAACCACGGTTCCCGCGCCGGCGCAAGTGGCGCAGTGAGATGTCACGCGTCACAGACGCGGTGGCGATGACGGTATCGCCGCATGTACTCCGCGCGCAGTTTCCGCCGTTCCCCCGCCGTCCGCCGAACCCGAGGACGACCGCGACCGGCCAAATTTAACGACAACTTACTAGGCCCACAAAACCCATGCTGCAGGAAAATTTCCTGCGCTTTGGCTTGAGCTCGCCGCCTGTCCGCGGCCGCTCGCGATTCCCCCGGCGGCTTCCGATAGCGAAGGGGTCTGGGCGGTTTCGCGCGGACCTTCGGCAATTTGATGCACCCAACCTCGTGACGAGTGCGGGTGAGTCGCAGGGCATTTCTCGCCCAGACCGGTTCGGGAATGCCGGCCAGCACCGCCAGTAACCGGGCGATAGCTCCGGCCCAGCTGTCGGCCGCTTTGGCGGCAGCCTGATTATCGCGCCACCGCGCGAAGGTAAACATCGGCTCGACCCTCAGTAGCTCAGACAGTGCCGGGCGAACCATCCGATGCGCAGCGGCTTGCTTCAGCCACTCTCGGCAGTGCTCCCCAAAAGCAGCCGGGCCTTCTTTCGCACCATCGCGGTAAAGGGTCGCCATGGTTTTTGGACGGTTTGCCACCTCTGCCTTATCGACCCCGCCGCCGTTGGCCTAAAAGGGAAAAGCACAGTTTTCCCGATTTTCGAGTTACAACGAGCATGGCCTGTTTGCGACCAGTATGCGCGGTCGTAGAGTGAAAACGGGGTGAAGGTGCGTCCGGGGAAATGCCTATTTTTCACCCCATCCTTTCTGGAGAAGCGGAATTCACCGCCTTCACAAATCCAGAAAAATGAAATCCCAGTCCAAGTCTATCGTCAATGCGCCGGCGGTTGAGCCCACGTCGGTGCCCACAACCGTCGGGGAGCTCGCCCACCGGCTTCAAACCGTGCTGGGCGCGCGTTACCACGCAGTGGCCGCGGCAACGTTCGCGAAGCTCCAGCCCGAGCAAGTCGTCAATTTCGACACCATCCGCGAGCTCGCCCGCAATGCGCCGAGCGTCCTGCGCCAGCTTCTGGCGGAAGACGATCATCATCCCGCGATGCAATCCGCCTTTCACGGATTCTGGATCGAACTTTTCCGCCAATGTAAAATGATCGTCGCGCTGCATTGCCGCCCCCTGCCGCTCACTGAGTGCGTGGCGGAGCTGGCCGAGTTGCTGCACCATGCCCTGGAGGCCCCGTCGCAAACGCTGGAATTCTTTGCCACCCCGGCTTCGCATCGCGCCTTGGAAAAAATCGCGCGCCGCGCCGAGACGATTGCGGCCCAGGTCGAGGCCATTCTCGACCTTCCGGGCCTTATTACCGGTGACGCCGCCATTTCCGCGGGCGAGCCGAATGACTTGCACCTCGAAAGCACATTTGAAGGGCCGGTTCGCAAAAATGCGTTTGGGATTTTGTTGCGCGAAGTTCGTGGCGAGCTCACTCAAAGCGAATTCGCGGCGATCTTTCACTCCCTGGGGCTGAAGCAGCTCGCCGTCTCAAATTGGGAAAACGGAGTCTATGTGCCTGCCCGCCGAATGGCGCATGTCGTGCAGGCGATCGCCGAGCACTTCAACAAACCTCAGCTTTTTTCCGAATACTTGCGCGCGCGTGATCGCATCGACGCCCAGAATCTCTTTGCGCGTCGCCGCGACGTGAATTTTCGCGCTTACCTCGACGCCCACGAGGCTGAGCTCCGCGACTTCGTCGGCTACAGCGCAACCCGCGTTGGCGTGCCGCGCGCCGGAAAACGTTTCTCGCGCGGCAAGTTTGCGCCAAATACGCTGAAATCTTATTCCCGCGAAACGGCTCATGGTCTCGCCGCGCTGCGTCTCCCGGCCGACTCCCCAAACCTCCGCACGCGCGGCCTCGGGTGGGGCGACAAGATCGGCCTCACCTCGCTGATCCTGCCGGAAGCGATCGAGGGGAATTTGCTGTTGCGCCAGAATCGTCGCGGCTCGCCGACCGGCGAAATTGCCAACGCCGACAAAGTGGGGCTCGCCCTCCTGGCCAGCTGGACCAGCCAGCCCGACGGTTGGCTGTGGCGTCGCGCCGAGCAGGTCGCGGCGATGAACCCGGGCGCCGTGCAGCGCATGCCGACGCATTGGCCTGAAAACGCCCTTATCAATGCGGGCAAACCGTGCGAATCCGCCGCCGACCGCATCCGCGCTCAGTGCCTGATTTCCGAGCGGTATCTGACCAAGCTCGTCCGTAGCGCGAACACGGCGCCTTGCCGTACGCAACATCACGCCGCGTTGGGGCCGGTCGTCGCGAAGTTTGCGCTGCCTTTGGCCGGCGTCTTTGCCGTGCTCGACCGCCTCAAGCTCGAGGGCGAGCTCAAGTCGGAGCAAAAGTGGAACGAGGCCGTCGTGGCCTCCTATTTGGCTCGCTGCGCCTACCGGCCGCCTCGGATCTCGGATGGCCTGCGTCTGGAGCGGCACCAGATCAACGAGCGCGATGGCGAGTTCGTCCTTTACGTGGAGAGCCCCGCGAAAAACCGCGAATCGCGCAACGCGTGCACGGAATATGTCGGCGTCGTGCCACGCGAACTGAACGTTTTCCTGCGCCCCTACCATCGCGCGCGGATGGCCCGCGGGGCTCACGCCGACACGGCTTATCTCTGCACTTACGATGGCCAGCCGATGACGGACAACAAGCTCCGTTATTTTCTGGAGAAAATTCTGCGCTGCTATGGCGGCGACATTTTTCCCCAAGGCCTCGGAAGTCACGACATGCGCTATCTGGTCGCGACCAGTTTGGTCGTTTTCTCCGGCCAGCCGATTGGTCTCCCGCAAGCCGCCGACGCCCTGCGCGATTCGAGCATGACGGTCACCGAAAAATACGTCCTTGTCCGTCTGGAGGACAACTACCGTCCGCCCTTTCCCCTCGGCCACCGGACGCACGAGGCGATGATCCGCCTCGCGCGGCGGCACGCCCGCGACTACGCCGCGAAAAGCAATTTCGTCCCGATCGTGCCCAAGGAGCTGCGCCGCAGTGCCCACGAAATTGCCCAAGCTAAACTGCGGTTCCGGCGCACCTGCGGCCACGGCGAAGCCGCCTGAAAAATCCCCCTCTCTTTCATCCTAACCATGAAAAATCCCATCGATTCTACTCCCCTTGAACGCGCCGAGGCGCTGCGCCTGCTCCTCGCCTATCACCACGCCGGCGAGCGCCAGGCTCCCGACGGCGACGGCCATTACTGGATTACCTACTTGGTCGGGCGCGGGCGCGAGCTCGACCAGTCGACCGCCGGACAGGCCTCCTGCTTCGGCTACCTCTGCGTGCGAGCCGACGGCGCCCTCGCCGCCGAGGAGCAGGCCGCCCGCCTTCTCTCGGCCCGCGCGTGACCTACACCGTCTGCGCGGTGCACTCCGCCGCGCAGCTGCTCCACGGCCTTTTCGCCATCGAGGCGTTGCGCGCCGGCGTCATCCCGGCGTCGCCCTCCGACGGCGATCTGGAGCCGTGGGAGGAAAACCTGTCCGCGCAACTGGAGCGTTTCGCGTCTGGCTCGTAGCGCCCTGTCTCCGGCCGGTGCACGGCTTCGGTGTCCGTGCACCGGCGCCCTCGCGTCGGCCCACTTTCCCCTTCCGCCCTTAACCTCTCCGCTCCGCTCTCCCGCCCCTGTCCCGTTCCCCGACGCATCGGTCGTGACGCCAGGGCTCCGCTTTTTCAGTGACCAACTCCACGAGGTCGTCAGAAAGCACGTTTGGCTCGACACAGTAATCGAAAGACTCAGCGCCGCCTCATTGGCAGGCGATACCTGAGAAAGAAGCGCTGTTGAGACGCATCTGTCCTCCATCTTGAGCCAGCTATCTCTTCACTGCCATGCCTGAAGCCTCGTTACCCGTCACGTTGAAACTCGTCAGCGACCGTTGGGTTGGTCAGCGCACGCCGCCCCATCATCGCAAGTCGGTCGAGGTGGCTGTTATCGTCCGCGCTACGTCAAAAGAACAGGCGGCAATGGAACTTGAATCACTCGCTCAGCACCTCCGCGGCGCCGGGCGCGACGGTATGCTCGGCAACGTTGGGGGAGGTTGCGGTTTCCACGCTACGAGCGCTTACGCGGCTGTCGAAATCTCCACTGCCCCCTCTCGGGGCTGACAACGAAAGAGATGCTGTTGAGCCAACGTTTCTTGACACTTTAGCGAAGGCCGACATGATGTCCGACATGAAGACTTTCACCGTCCGAGACCTCGATAGGTCACCCAGCACTGTTTTGGAGGCGTCCAAAGCAGACGGTCGTGCCCGCATTCGGGAGCGAGGTGGCCAAACCTACCTCGTCATCCCGGAGGCGGCGCCCGAAAAATCCATTACTGGGTTGCCGGATTTCAAAAAGCGGAGGCGGCGCATGTTCAACGGTGTGCTCCCAGTATCCAGCGTTCAGCAACTCGACAAGGCGGTCGCCGGCGAATGAAACCCTACGCAGACACAAACTTCTTCACTCGGGCTTACCTCTCACTGCCAGAAAGCGAGCAGGCGGACCATCTTTTGGCGACCGCCCAGGATAAAGGTGCTCCGCGTTTGCCTGTCACCTGGTTACATCGGATGGAACTGGCCAACGCGATTGAGCTATCAGTCTGGCTCGGAAAACAAGGTGGGCATCCGCGAGTGACACCGCAAAACGCAGCCGTCGCCATCGAAACTTTCAGGCGCGACGTAGCCGACGAAACGTTCCTCATCTCCGCCACGGTCGATGTTTCCGCACTGCAACCGCTCTTCGATGAGACAGCAGCTCGTCATACGGCGACGCACGGTTTCAGAACTTACGACATCCTTCACGTGGTCTCCGCCCGACTCCTTGGGTGCGACCATTTTTTCAGCTTCGATGCGAAGGCTAATGCGCTCGCAAAAATAGAGGGGCTAAAAACAACCCCTCGCTGAACGAAAGAGACGCTGTTGAGACTGCTCGCGCCGCCATCTTGAGCCACTATCTCTTCTCAGCTGCTTTACCTCACAGCGATTATCCAGACTGCGCCTACGCGAACGGATCTTTCCCGTGTCGCTGGCAGGAGACGACGATCGAGTAAATGATGGCCGAGCGCTGGCCGGCGTCGGGGTGGCCGATGAAGAGCCAGTTTTTTTCCGATGGCCGAGGGGCGGATGGCGTTTTCGACGAGGTTATTGTCGAGGCGGCTTTGGCTGTGGCGCAGATGGGCGGTGAGCGGCTCCCAGTTATCGAGCAGATACGCGCAGGCCTTGCCGACGAGCAATCGCGGCAGATGGCGGGTGCGCAGGCCGAGCGCGAGTCGCCGCAGCCAGCGCAGCGGTCGGGCAAAGTGCTCCTGCCGCAACGCTGGACCTTTCCGGTGCCCTAACGTCTTTCTCAGCTTCTCCCGTCAACCCTGCCCTGTTACCGCCACGGGGAAAATTAAAGCCGGGTGGCAACCGAGAGAAGAGCCCCGAAGAACGGGGCCAAAATCAGAACTGCCGCTCAACCGTCAGCGTGATCCCCAGCGCGCGCTCGTCACCGCCGGCCAGGTAATCGAGGTTCGCCGCCGCCACCCATTTTTCCGCGAAGCGACCGCTCACCCCGGTCCCGATGTAGAACAAGCCGTCCGCGGCCGCGGGAATGACGCCGACACCCAGGTTCGAGCCGTTGCTCGCCGTATTGGAAATGGCGGTGTCACCGCCCGAAAAGCGCGCGAGCCAGCCCACGCTGAGCGAAGGCACCCAGGTGCCGGACTTGCCTGCCAGGCGCACGCCCAGGCCGCCGCGGTTTTCGTCGATGGAAAAATCACGCAGCACGCGGCGATCCGGCGCCGTGCCCTGCTCGGCAAAGCCATCGACCGAACTGGAAGCCCAGCTCACGACGGCAAACGGCTCCACGAGCAGGCTCTCGCCGACGGGGAATTCGCGCGACAGGCTCACGGAAAAGGCGTTTTCCGAACTATCGTAATCCGCGGCCGACGAGCCGGCATCGCTGATGCGACGCCCCTTGTTCGAGGTCTGGCCCACAGAGCCGGTAGCGGCGACCCGCCATCCACCCGCCTGATAGCTCACCCACGCGGCGCCTTCGGTAAACTTCGCGCTCACGTAGCCCTGCAACGGAATGGGAGCCGGCGAATTCACCTCGTGGTAATCGGTGCGCACCGTGCCGTAGCCGATCCCGGCGCCGACGTTCCAGGCATCGAAGCGCCAGCTGTATCCGACCCGACCGCTCTCGCCGTGCGCGCTGCGCTCGATGCTGTCGAGGGCGGCATCCACCTTGCGATTGATATAATGGCCCGACACGACGAGACCAGATGCCTCGGCCCGTCCCTCGCGCAGCGCATCCAAGCGCGAACGAGCGAGACGGACTTCAACGCCGGAAGCGTAACCGTTCAGGGTGTCGAAATTCGAGACTTGGCCAAAAGCGGACGCGGCCAGTGCCGCGGCGAAGGAATACGTCAGAAGCGTGCGGTTCATGCGAAGAGGAGGTCGAGGGGCTGCCGTATGTTTTTCGGCAGAGCTGGCGCAAGGTCGAGTGCGATTTTCCGGATTCGTCAGCGCGTGACGACGAGCCGGAAAAATGCCGTCGCCGTCGAACTCGTCGCGACGCGCGCGCGCCAGGTCGCCACCCCGCCGGTCGCGGAGACGAATTCGTGCGTGACGCCGGAATTGGACCACGCCGTGAGATTGGTCGACATCTGAACGTCATACATCACGTCAGCGATCGCGCTGGGGCGCGTGTAGGTGAACACCCACTCACCGCCGCTGACGCTCAATTGGGGAAGACCGCTCGTGACGGCTGTCTTCGGATCGAGGCCCAGCGCGTATTTCACCAGGTTGGTCAGCCCGTCGGCCGCGTAGACCGCGTTGGGGCCGCTGACGTTGCTGTCCGCGCGCTCGCTGACCGTGAAGTTCGCCAAGCGCCAGGACTCAAAATTCGCCGCCACCACGAAGGTTTGGTTAATGGGCGTGGCCGCGAGGTAGTTGCCATTGCCGGATTGCGCGGCCTGCACCACGACCGTTCCCGGTCCCGTGAGCGTGAGAGAGCTGCCGCTGATCGTGGCCGGACCGCTGACGATCGAAAACGTCACGGTGAGATTCGACGATGCTGTTGCACTCAAAGGGATCGCAGAGGCGGTGAAACCTTGGTCTGCGGGCCCGGTGAAGCTGATCGTCTGAGTCGCCTTGGCGATGACGAGCGTGCCGGTGGACGAGCCCGTGAAGCTCGAGCCAGTGACCGTGCCGACGACCGCATAGCTGCCGGCGTTGGTGGGCGGCGTGCTCGATCCGTCGTAGGTGAAGGCGACGGTCAACCCCGTGGGCGAAGTCGTCGCCGTGGCGGACTTGGGCGTGCCGTCATACGTGGCACTCAGATTTCCCAAAGTGACGGTCGCGACGAGTGTGAGATCATTACCTGCGACGACCACCTGGCCGCTGCCGTCCAACACCAGCGTGTTGATGTCGCCACCGCCGGGCACCGGCGCCTGCGAAACGCTGGATCCGCCGGCTACGGTATAACCCACCTGCACAAGATCCTGACCACCGGCGGTGAAAGACCCGCTCGTCGAGGAATAGACGACCGTGGTGAGATTTTCCGAAACGCTTCCCGATCCGGCTTGGAGCGCGAAGCTCTGACCACCGTTGCTCGATATCGCGAGCGTGCCGACGTCTCCGATCGCCAGCAAGTTGCCGGCGCCGTCGCTCGCCACATCATTCAAGGCCGCAATCCCGCTCGAATCGACGGATGCCCACGCTTTGCCATCGGTCGAGGTCAGGATGACGGCACCTTCGGAAAGGGTCGCCCCGTTGAAAGCTCCATCCGTGCCCACGGCGCACCAGCGGCCGGTCCCGGCATCGTAGGCGACAGCTTTCAGAGTGCCCGCGACATTGGGAATCGAAGTCGCCGTCGACCAAGTCGCTCCGCCGTCAGCGGACCATTCGGCCGCCAGTTTGCCCGCGGTCGTTTGCCCGACCGTGACCCAAAACGTGCCGTTGCTGCTGACCACGTCCTTCAACGGCCCAATCGCCGGGGCCGCCGCAATCGAGAGGTCGGTCCAATCCAGCCCGGAGTTCGTCGAACGGGTAATCATTCCGGAATCACCGACCGCGATCACCGTGGTGCTGAATGAATTCAAATTGCGCAAAGCGGTGCCTGTCCCAGCACGAACCGTCGTAAATATCGCCCCGTTGTCGGTCGAACGTTGAAGATTGCCGGTGGCCGCGATGCCGACGAACGCGGAACCTGAGCGCGTAAGCGCAGTGAAATTGCCCTGCACCACGCTGCCTCGAGCGAGGCTCAGGAGAGCGACCACCGCGAGACCAGCGAGAGTCAGGTTTCGGCGTGTGAGTTTCATTGGAGGAGGGTGGAGAGAAGCGGAGAGACGTTTTAGCTGTAAACCAGATAAATCGCGATGGAGGGAGCGGTGCGGCGGAAGATGGTGCGGTCCTGGAGGGAGCCGGAGACCGGGCCGGTGACGATGACGGAGTTGGCGAGGACGGTGAGGTCGATGATGGCGCCGGTGCTTTCGACACGCAGGTGCGGGGTGGCGT
>JAEYUW010000009.1 GCA_023432225.1 Verrucomicrobiota bacterium | reverse complement strand
TGAAGGTGCGCGTCTGTTCGCCCGTGCTCGTGGCCGAGTTGTTCGCCGAACTGAGCGAACCGGACACCACCACCGAGTTGTCCGCTTTGATTGTCAGCCAGCCGCGGCCCGGCGTGCGCACCCACAGGTTCGAGTAGGCGTAGTTACCGTCCGGATCCCCCACGTTCATCGTCACCGTGATCGTCTGACCCAGCGTGCGTTCGCTCGAGAGGCTGAACGACGCCGTCGGCGCCTGATTCGCCGTGCCGACGGTGATGGTTTGCACCGGGGCATTCGCGCGTTCGCCCTGGCTGTCCACGGCCGCGAGGGCGAAGGTGTATTCGCCCACGCCATCCTGCGCGGTGAACGTGAAAGTGCGCGTCTGCTGCCCCGCGCTCGTGGCGGAGTTGTTCGCTGCCAGCAACGAGCCGGAGGCGACGACGGTGTTGTCGGCCTTGATCGTCAGCCAGCCGCGATTCGGGGTCCGCACCCACAGGTTCGAGTAGGCGTAGTTACCGTCCGGATCCCCCACGTTCATTGATACCGTGATCGTCTGACCCAGCGTCCGCTCGCTGGAGAGACTGAACGAGGCCGTCGGCGCCTGGTTGGCCGGAACGACTTGGATCGACACCGGCGTCGCATTTGTCCGTTCGTTCTGCGCGTCGAAAGACGTCAGGGCGAAGGTGTATTCGCCGGGTCCGTCATCCAATGTGAACGTGCGCGTGAACGTGCCGGCGGAGACGGCCGCGGTGTTGGCGCTGGAGACCGAGCCTGAAGCTACGGTGGTATTGTCCGCTTTGATAGTGAGCCAGCCGCGGTTCGGGGTGCGCACCCACAGGTTGCAGAAGGCGAAATTGCCGTCGGGATCGCCAACCTCGCCGCTGATCGTGATCGTCTGGCCGACCGTGCGCTGGGACGAGAGCGTGAAGACAGCGGTGGGCGCGCGATTGGCCGAAGTGGTTATGGTGGCTTCGGCTGACGCCACCGTGCCATTTGCATTGGTGATAAAGCACCGGAAACGGGTCCCGTTCATCCAGCTGGGCACATCCGTGATCTTGAGGGTGGCCGTCTCCGCGCCCGAAAAGATTCCATAATTTTGGACCAACTCCCAAGTGGTGGAGCCCGCCTGCGCGCGCATCCAGTAGTAGGTCAGCGGCGCAGCCCCCGAGACCCCAACGTCGAACACCACGGTGCCACCGTTCACGGTGGACACGCTCTGCGGCTGGCGCGTGATGGAAGGCGGAGCCGACACCGCCGGTAGGGCGGCGAGCGTATAGAAAGCCAGCGAGCTGCCATTCTGGACCACGAGTTTGCCGGCGGTGCCGTTGAACGCGCTCACGTTGGTAGCTACCGGCATCGCATAGGCGGTCCGCTTCTCGATGGTATCATAGACCTTCGTGCGACCAAACGCGTAGCGACCATCGGGCGAGATACAGAACACATTCTCCCCGACGGCCCAGAGATTTGCCAGGTTTGCATCGAAGACGCCGTTATTCCAGCACACCCGACTGCCATCCGCGGAAACCACCAATGTCCGGGAGCCATAACCCGAGCCACTCGCCGTGCTAACCGTGCCGAACTGGTCACCGGCCATATCGATTTTCCTGACGCTGCTGTTGTTGCTGTCTCCGTGATAGTAATAACGACCGGTCGGATCAAACTGGCCGCCGCCCGCACTCAGCTTGGTGTTGGCCAGCGTCGCCGCGCTGTTGGTGTCGTAGAGGAAGATGTCGACCCACTGGTCGTATCCCTCGACGACAACCCGTCCGGCAACGCCCGCTGACACCCGATAAACATCTCCGCCGCCCCGGCCGTTATAGCTAAAGGGCGTGAACAAATAGGTGTGCTCCAGGGCGAGGGACGGGCGGTCCAGCGCGAGTAATTTGCCTTCCCTCCAATTCGTGACGTAGAGGCGATCTTCGGCGGCGTGGATCGCCAGGTCGGTGACATTCGAACCTACGGGCACCGCGCGGAGGATTTGCTGGTTTTGGGCATCGATCTCGAGCAGGTAGGCCCGCGAGGACGTCGAGTCCTCACTGATGCCATAAACCATCGCAGACGACGGAGACGATTCGAGGATCGTGATCGCCAACGGATCCACCTGGATCTCCACCGGCAGCGTGACGGTGGAGCCCGCCCCGGTCAGCGTAACGGTCGATTGGTGCCGTCCGGCCGCCAGCGCGGTCGTGTCGATGCTGACCCGCAGCGTCGCAGGAGTCACCCCGGCCGTTGGCGACAGGCGGATCCATGACGCGGGAGTCGTCGCAGTCCAGGACTGACCCGCCGTCTGGCTGACGAGCGGCACGTCGAAATCGTAGCTGGGATTGCCTTGCACGGTGAGCCCCGCAATGCGCGCCACGCCCGGCGCGAGATTGGAGACGCGGAAGGTTTGCACCGCACCGGTCGCCGCCTCCGAGCCGATGACCACGTCGACGCGCCAATAATACTGCTGTCCCGCCGCGAGCGGGGGATTGAGGACCATCTCAGGAGATGAAACTTGTCCGAGATATTGCAGCGAATCCGTGCCCGCAGCGGCCACCGATTCGGCCGTCAGACCGAGATACACCCGGTAGGCGGTGGCGCCGGGGACGGCGCTCCACTGGAGTTTAGGCACGGAAAGCGCGATCGCACCATCGCTGGGAGTCCGTGCCGGCGCCGCCGCCGCCAGTGTGTAGAAACCGATCGCGGTGCCATTCTGGTAAACCAGCGAAGCGGTGACGGTATTGAACGCGCTGATCGGAGCGGTCACGGGCAACGAATCCACGATCGAACGCGATTGAACATCGTAGACTGTCGACGGGCTGAACACATAGCGCCCGTCCTTTGAAGCGGCGACGATCACGCTGTGGAGATCCCACTCGACGGTGAGATCGGGGCGTAACACGGAACCATTCCAGAACAGACGACTACCGTCTTCCGACATGAGGATGTCGGACGCGCCATAGTAGCCCACGCCCGGGACGACCGTCGTCACGTGAGCAGTGAACTGGTCGCCCACCGTATCATATTTATGCAGCTGCGATCCGGTGGTGCCGTCCTCGCCGTGATAATAATACCTTCCGACAGGATCGTAAACGCCTCGACCCTGATGGAGAGACGAGCCGCCGGAGGTCGCGACCACCACACCATTCACGGTATCGAAAATCTTCACGTTGATGGATTGATCCTGTTCGATGACCATCAGTCGCCCCTCGGCCCCGGGAGCGAGCCGGTAGACATCGTTCTCCGTGTATCCCATGCCTTGGGCGGGCTGGAAGTTGTAGGTGCGCTCGAGTGCGAAAGTGGTCCGATTGACGGCGAGCAAGGAACCGCCCTTCCAGTTTGCAACATACACGCGACCGTCCGGCACGTGCACCGCGAGGTCGGTGGCTGCCGTGCCCACACGCAGCACACGATCGATGCGTTTCATCAACGTGTCGATTTCCAGCAGATAGGCCCGCGAGGTTCCCGCGTAGGCCGAGGCGTTCTCCTCGCTGAGGGCGTAAACCTTGGTCGAACCGGGAGCCGATTTGAGGACCGTGATCGCGAGCGGATCGACGGTGAGTTTTACCGGGATCGAGAGCGTGCCCTCGCTGGCGGTGAGCGTGACCGTGCCTTGATTGACGCCGATGGGCAGATTCGTGGCGTCGAGGCTGAGCGTCAATGTGGCCGGCGTGGTGCCGGAAGAATTGACGATCCCGATCCACGGCACGGAGGCCGTCGCGGTCCAATCTTTGCCGGCTGTGGCCGAAGTGAGGTCGAGCGTGACGCGGTGGTCGGCGTGGCCGCGCACCGTGGCGGCGTCGATCTTCGGCTGGCTGACCGCTATGGTGGCAACGCGGAAGCTGAACACTTGGCCCTTGGCACCGCCCGAATTGTTCACGACGTCCACGCGCCAATAGTAGACGGTGCCGGCCGTCAGAGCGGTCGGCAGAGTAAACGAGGAGGTAAGAGTTTCGCCCAGGTATTCCGGTGACGTCGGTGTCGCCGCGCCGACGGCTGCTGCATCGGTCCCAAAATAAACCGCATAGCGATCGACGCCTGGCTGCGGCGTCCACTGCAAGACCGAGGGCGGAGTGACGACCGAACCATCGGCGGGAGCAAGATTCTGTCCCATGGTCTCGGCTCCGATGGCCGCGAAGAGGTTGATGGTGCTCATCACCCGCGTCGCGGAATTGAAATACACCAACCGGGCGTAATCCGACGTGATGGCCTGCACGCTCGGACTGCCGGTCAGGCTGTAGAGTTTGTTGCCTGTCGCCACTTCGAAGATGCCTGCATCGGTCGAGACGATTTCGCCACCAGGCGAGACCGCGTAGATCGTAGAGGGGAAGCTTTGCGCCGGCGTCCCGACCGCACCGCCGGCGAAGCGATGCTGTTTGATGAAAACGTCGCCGTTAAGCGTGCACAAGACCGGCGAATTGAGCGGGTCTCGCTGGAAATTGGGATAGGTCAAACCCGTGCTCAGCGTGCGCGTGCCCAAGAGCCCGTCGCTGCCTACCGCATACTTGGCCACAAACGATCCGGCCCAGCCGGCATCCCAACCGTATTGCACCCATGCATAGAGCTCAGTCTTGTTCGCATTCAGGGCGAAATCGCCGAAACCGTCCCCGTCAACCGTGAGAGTCTGCAGGACCGTTTTCGTCGTGCGGTCGAACACCCGCAAGTTCGGCGCCCACGCGCCATCCGAATAGTAGATCACATTGCCGGGCCCATATTGCAGGTCGCCCCAACTCTCCCCTACTCGCACGTCCTCATAGGCGGTCAGAGGGATCGTCTCCGACACCGCCAATTTCGCCAGATCAACGGCCACGAGCGTCTTCGACACGCTGCACAGGGCGAGTAGCTCCGTGCCGTCAGACCGGATCGCGATGCCGCCGGGTTTCTTGTCGAGCGTAAGCGCGCCGACAAAGGTCGCCGCCAACGGATCGAAAACGACGAGCGCACCGGCATTGGCCCCGTTTTGGTGCAGACCATAGACCCGCGACCGCGCCGGATCGTCCACCAGCCGTGTCACGTTGAGCGGCGACACCGCGGCGCGCACCGGGAGCAGGATCGTCTCGGAGCCGCGCATCAGGCGCACCAGCGCGTCGTTCGTGGCCGCAACGAGGCCCGTCGTCGCAAAATCCAGCACCAGCTCCGAAGTCGCTGCATTGAAGGAGGGGGTCACCCACGCCTTATCGCTGGTCACCGTGAAGCCGGTGGTCGGAATGCCTTCATTGCGGGTGACCGGCAGGCGAACCGGCAGGTGGTTCAGCCCGGCGGGGACCACCAAGTCCAGCTGGGAGACCGGCAGGGTGTAGGCCGGAGGGATCGCCGGGAGCACGGATATCGTCTGAATCGGCGTGTCGTAGCGTGCCCCAAACGAATCCACCGCGGCGAGCTGGAAGGAATACCCCCCAGGACCGTCCGCCGACGTGAACGTGAACATGCGCGTCTGCGTGCCGGGGACGTTTGATACCGCGTTGGCCGAGCTGAGCGAACCGGAGACGACGACCGAGTTGTCCGCCCGGATCGAGAGCCAGCCGCGCGTGGGGCTGAGCACCCACAGGTTGGCATACGCAAGATTGTTGTCCGGATCGGACAGATTGAGCGTGATCGTCAGCGTCTGGTTGACGTTCCGCTCCGACGAGAGCGAGAAGGAGGCCGCGGGCGGTGAATTCGCCGGCAAGCCGACCGAGATCGTCTGCGAGGTATCCGCGCGCAGTCCCATCCCATCGAGCGCCGCCACCGCAATGGTGTAGCTGCCGGCCCCATCGAGCATCGAGAGGGGTAACGTGAACGTGTAGGTGCCGCTGGACCGAGCGAACGCGTTCGGCCAGGACAAGTCGCCGGACGAGATCAGGGCCCCGTTCGACAACATGGTCAGCCAGCCGCGGTTTGGCGTGCGAATCCAAAGGTTGGCGAAGGAGAAGTTCCCATCGGGATCGAAGAGGGTGACCGAGATGCTCAGCGTCTCGCCGATCGTGCGCTGCGCCGACAGCGAGAGCGACGCGGTGGGCGCGCGATTGGCGACCACGGTCAAGGTCGCGGCGGAGGTCGTTACCGAGCCGGAGGGGTTGCTCACCACGCAACGGTAGCGATTACCCGTCTGGTTCGCCGCTGCCGTGAATGTATAAGTGGAACGGCCCCCACCGGACGTGGTGAATCCGGTATTGCTCCATGTGTCGGTGCCCGCAGGTGCAACTTGCCACGTGTAAAGCAACACGCCCCCTCCCGCGGCCTCGGCGATAAACTGTGCCTGCCCGCCGGCGGCAACGGCGACATCCTGCGGATGAAACGCGATGGATGGCAGCGCCAGCTGGGTGAAATTCGCGTTTAGAGTGATCTGCCCCCACTGGGCGTCCCAGCCAACAACGGCGATGTAGTAGGTTGTGCCGCTCGTGACGTTGAACGTGATCGTGCTGCGGCGTTCGGGACTATTGGGATTGTCGCTGGTATCGTCGTTGGCTGCGAGTTGGGTGAGCGAACTGACCGAGCTGCCGGTGTAGGCCGCGAGCATCGTATCGAAGTGGCTGCCCAGCGTGTTAATCATGATAGAGCCGCTCGCCGGCGCCGTCCACTTCCACCAGACCGACGCTCCGTCACGGGAAGTCACATGGTTGGGCTCCCCTGGCTCTTTCGTGGCCCCGACGTTGGAAACCGTGAGGCTCGCTGTGCCGCCGCTATTCAGCGTGAGGATTGTCGCGCTGGCAAAATTATCGTTGCTGGGCGCGGTGAAGCCTCCGGGCCGGCCGTAGAAGAGCTGGGCGCCCGTCAGGTCGTCGGTCTGCAATGAGTCCACATTGCTCGCCATGCTGTTCATGATCGCGGTCACCGATTGACCGTCTTGATCCGGGTGATCGAGGCCGAGCACGTGGCCAAGTTCGTGAATAGCGACGCGGCGGATATCTTCCGGCTGCTGCAGGTTGCCGCGGTAGGAATTCCAGTCCCACTTCGAATTGAAGAGGATATCCGACTGGTTGCGCCGGTAGGTGCCGTCTTCGCGCGGGCTGGTCGTGGTCCACGACAGCGTCACGGCGAGCGTATTAGCGCCGAATTCCTGCGGCGGATTATTCGGATCGGTGCTGTTGCTGTAAATTTTGGAGTCGAACGCGATTTCGTTCACGCCGTCGCCATCGGTCGCCAGTCCGGATGCGGCGACGGAAGGGGCGAACTGCACCTCGGTAACCTGGCCATTCCAAGCGTTCATCGCCGCTTGGACACTGCTAGCGTAACTGCTGCCATCCTGCAGGTTCGCGGTTTGCGACATGCGGATTACGAACGGAATCGAACCCGTGTTCCACGTGACGCGCTTACCTTCGGCGCCGTAGATCAGGTCGTAACCGGAAGCCGGGAGCGTGGCACTCGCGATCAACGCGAGGAGCGCGAGGACGCGGAAGAAATTACTTTGCATGGCGCGCCTCCCGAATCTTGGCAGCGAAGGACTGCGGGGTGAGCGCGTCGGACTTGGATTTGAACCTGCGCTGGAGCGCGGCCGCAGAGCCCTCACTCATTGGCGCAGCGATCTCCGCCACGTCTGAGAGCGGAACGTCGTTGCTGCGCGCGATGAACTCGCGACCTTCAGCGTCATGCCGCACGCGGTAGCGTCCGTGCATAATGGCATACAATGGAAAAAAATCCCGGCCGTTGCCGGCGACAAACAGGACATCCTCGTCTCCTTCCTTGAACTGCGGCGCGCCGCCGACCCGCAGCTCATATTCGCCGAAGCGCCCGCCCAGACAGCGCAGCACGGGCTCCACGGGCGGCTCGCCGGCGATCGTCTCGATGACCTCCAACGCCACGTGCGTGTAGATCAAGGGGGGCTTGCCCGGGCGCTCGGTCGCCGTGTAGCTCACGCGCTTCACCCGGGCGCGGATGATGTAGTCCGAGCCGTTCACCAGTTCGGCGAACTGTGGCGGCACAACGGAAGTGGCGTGCAATGCCGGGCATAACGCCGACAAAGCGACGCAAACGAGGAGAAGGCGGATTCGCATACGAGGGGGGATGCCGAACGTGGCTACGGCAAAGTTGCCGGCTCACGTGACACACCGAAGGCAATGAGCTACCGCCTCCAAGTGGCCCAAGTCACGATCACCGCAGCGGAGCAAATGCCCTTCCCTTCTAGCCGGCAAGTTTTTGTCGGGGGAAAAAACGATTTACGTTTCGCTCATGCGAATGTTCAGCATCACTTCAAAGGTCAGTCCGGCAGCTCAGCGCGTCACCATCAGACGCAGGAAGCAGTTCGGGGCTGAAGCGGCGGGGTAAGTCGCGCGCCACGTCTCCACGCCACCGGCCGTCGCAACCAGCGTGTGCGTGACACCGGTCGTCGACCAGTTCGTGAGATTGGTCGAAAACTGCACGGCGTAGGTCACGTCGGCGCGGCTCGCCGGGCGCGTGTAGGTCAGCGTCCAATTGCCGCCCTCGAGCGTGAGCGTCGGGCCGCCAGTCGGGTTGGCCGTCTTCGGATTCAGGCCGAGGGCGTATTCGACGAGGTTCGGCATGCCATCCCGGTCGAAGTCGGCGTTCGGACCGGTGAGCGCGGTGTTGGCGATCTCGGGCGGCGTGAAATTATCCAAGAGCCACGAGGCGAAATTCGCCGTGACGCTGAACGTGCGCTCGACCGGCGTTGCGGCGAGGTAGGAGCCGTTGCCGGGTTGCGTGGCGCGGACCGTGATGGCGCCGGTGCCGAGCAGCGTCAGCTGGTTGCCGGTGATGCTGGCCGGACCGGAAACCACGCTGAACGTGACCGTGAGGCCGGACGTGGCGGTCGCGTTGAGCGTGAGCGGCGTGGCGCTGAACGGCACATCGGCCAGCGCGGCGAACGTGATCGTTTGCGCTTGCTGATTGAGCGCGATCACGGCGCTGCGCGAGGTGGCGGTGCCGTAGGCGTTGGTCACGACGACGTCGTAGGTGCCCACGTCGGCCGCAGTGACGCCGGCCTTCGTGAACGTCGCGGACGTCGCGCCGGAAATCGCGGCGGTGTTGCGCCGCCATTGATAACTGAGCGTCGGGGCGCCGCTGGCGGTGACGCTGAGGTTGATCGTGCCGCCGGCGTTGAGCGTCGCGGCGATGATCGTGTCGGCGGTGATTTCCGGCGCGAGCGGCGTGCCTTGCAGCGACGCGACGCCGGCGCGGCTGATGCCGTCGTCGAGGTAGCTGAAGGTGCCGGTCACGACGAGGTGGCCCGTGGGCAACAGCGTCAGGGAACGGAAGCTCGTATTCGAAATGCCGCCGACCGTGGCGGAGAACGACCGCGTGCCGTCGAAGTTGGCATCGAGCGCGCCGTCGGCCTCGAACTGCAACACGCGCGAACGGCTGCCGGCCGTTTCCGTGAAATTGCCGGCGATCACGATGCGCCCGTCGGGCCGCAACACGATCGGCACGGCCGCGCCGCCGAAATTCGGCGTCGCACCGAGCACGAAGCCCGGGTCGACCACGCCGTTTGCGCTGAGCCGCGCCACGCCGGCGCGCGGCACGCCATCGACCGACGTGAAGGCCCCCGCGATCAGCAGGCGTCCGTCCGGATAGACGACGAGTTGCGACACGCTGGTGACGTTGAGATTGTTGAACGCGCCATCGAGCGCGCCGCTGGCGAGGAAACGCACGACGCCGCGCCGCGATGCACCGCCCGCGGAGGTGAGTCCGCCGGCCACATAGACGCGACCGTCGCTCAAGGGCCGGATGGCCGTGGGCGACCCCTCGACGCCGCCGTTCGGATCGAAGGTCGTGTCGAGCGCACCCGTGGCGGTGAGGCGCACGAAGTTGGTCGTCGTCTTGCCGGCGAGATCGACCGTGAAGGATCCGCCGACGTAGACGCGTCCGTCCGCCAGCGGGGCGATCGAGGAAATCGTGCCACCGGCGGGCAGCGCCGCGGTGAATGATGAATCCAAGGTTCCATCGGAAGTGAGCCGGATGAGGCGCGGCACGGTTTGTCCGCCAAAGCTGGTGAAGTTGCCCCAGACGTAGAGCCCGCCGCCGGGCGCGTCCGTCAGGCCCGTGATGGAGCCGCCGGAAACCGTGAGCGCGGTGAACGAAGTGTCGGGCGAACCGTCGGCCAGAAGCCGCACCAAGCTGGAACTCGAGGCCGACCACCAGCGACCGCCTTCTGCCGCGGCCACTCCCACGGCATTGGTCGTGACAGTCGGGGCGTAGAAGCCGAGCCGCACCGAGCCGGGGCGCAAGTCGGCCGCTGGCCGCACCGTGAGGTTGACGAAAGCCTCGGCAAAACCTTCTCCGTTCGCGACGACGACGCGGTATTGACCGGCGTCGGCGGGATTCACGTTGGTCCGGGTGAGCGACGACGTGGTGGCGAGCACGGTCGTCGGGGCGGAAACCTTCGTCCACGCGTAGGTGAGCGCGCCGCTGGGCGACGTCGCCTGGAGCGTCCACGTCACGGAGCCGCCTTCGGGCAAGCTCGCATCGACCGGCGCCGTGCCGATGACGGGCGCGAGCGAATCGGAATAGCGCAGCCATACCGCGGCGTGGCGGGAGATGCCGGTGTTGGCCGTGGATTGAGGGCTGATGCGGGCGAAATCGCCGACAATCAAAACCTCGTTGCCCGCCGCCAGCACCGGGAACAATTGCGTCGCCGGCGAGCTCGAACCGAGCGTGCGATAGAAAGTCCCGCGATAACTGTTGGCGTTGTTGAAGACGGTGTCCGTGGTGCCATCGGCGCGGAAGCGCGCAACGCTGCTGGCCGTGGTCGCAATCACGCTGTTGTCGGGCAAAATCAACGCCCCGAGATAGCCGGAATTATAATTCATCGTGATCGGCAGCAGCGCGCCCTGGGCATCGAGCCAGGCAAGGCCGGTGCGGGACGACCCGCCGACTTGTCCGAAATCGCCGCCGATCAGGATGCGACCGTCGCCGGCCACGCGAATGAAACGCACGGTGGAGTTCGGCGCGGGCGCGAACGTCGCGTCGAGTCCGCCGGTGGCGTCGAGGCGGATCAAGCGCGTGGCCGTGATGCCGTTGTAGGAGGTGAACGCGCCGCCGATGAGCAGGCGGCCGTCGGACTGGGCCGCGAGCGCAAGGGGCACGTTGCCCAGGCCGGTGCCGACGACGAAGGTGGAATCGAGCGCACCGGTCGTCGTCAGCCGCGCGAGGAATTGCCGCGCCGCACCGGCGACCTGGGAGAACGAGCCGCCGATGACGAGTTTTCCGTCGGGCATGATCGCGAGAGACGAAACCGTCGAGTTGGGACCCGCGCCCGGATCCCACGTGGTGTCGAGCGTGCCGTCGGCGAGCAGGCGCGCCACGCGGTTGCGGGCCACGCCGTTGACGTAGTTGAACTGACCGCCGAGGTAGATCCGGCCTTCCGCATCGACGGCGGCCGCCGAGATTTGCAGCTGCGAATTCGTGCCCGTCACCACGGTCGGCAGCCCACCCGCGAAAGTCCCGTCGGCGTTGAGGCGGAAAAGTTCATGCGCCACACTGCCGTTGATGGTGGAGCCCAACGACACGACGAGCGCGCGCCCATCCGGCTGCGGCACGGCGAACGTGGCCGGGGTTTCGACGCGAGTGAGGGCGTTGCGCGAGCCGAGACCGCCGCTGTAGTCCGCCGGAGCGACATTGATGAGGACCGGCGCACTCGTGACGGAACCGCCCGTGGTGGTGACCTGCACGGTGTATTCGCCCGCCGCGGCCGGTGACGCGCCGATCAAGCGGTAACGCGGACCCGTGGCGCCGGAGATGACGACACCGTCCTTGCGCCACTGGAAGGTCGCGCTGGCGGGAGCGAAAACCGGAGCATGGAGCGAGAGCTCATCGTAGGGTTTGAGCGTGCGATCGGTCAGCGGGGTCGTGAGCACCGGCGCGCTGCCAGTCGCGACCTCCGTGCTGACGAGCGCCGCCAGCCCGATTCGATCGGCCACCTGACCGATCGGGGTCGCCGCCCAGGTGCTGACCACGATCCGGCCCGAGGGGAGCACGACCACCCGGTTCAAGGCGTTGCCGCTCGCGATCGCCGGAGCCGAAAGCGAAACGAAGGACGGATCGATCGCGCCATCGGGCAACAAGCGGATCGTGCCGTTGCGAGCGCTGCCATCGTAGCGATCGAATTGCCCCACCACGATCAACCGGCCAGCCGCATCCGCGGCAATGTCCGAAATGGAGAACGAGGTCTGCGCAAACTGGAAGGTTCCCGCCGCGAAGCCCGCATCGACCGTGCCGTCAGGTCGCACGCGCACGATCCGTCGATGATCGGAGGAGTAGCCGCTCACATTGGTGTTGCTGAACGACAGCACGACGTAGAGCCCGCCATCCGGCGTCGGAGCCACCGCGGAGAGGTTCTCGTTCTGCCGCAGGGCGGGGCCGACATAGGTGGAGTCGATCATGCCATCCGCATTCATCCGCGTGAGCCAGCGGCTGACCTGGTAGGAGCTCGGATCGTAGTGCGATCCGACGATCCAGAACTTGCCACCCGGCGCGGGGTAAAAGTTACCCGACGGGTAACTGGTCGAGCTATACGTCGCGTCCTGCGCGCCATTCGCACTGTAACGCCTCAGACCGTTGCTGGTGAGCGCCAGCAGACGACCGTCGCCCAGCACAATGAGGTCGCTGATCGTTTCGCTGCTCGTGGTGAACGTGGTGTCGAGCGAGCCGTCGGCGTTCAAACGCAGGAGTGAGCAGGCCAGTCCGTCCAGCTGCAGCCCTGAGCCGTAGAGCAGCAGCTTGCCGCCGCTCACTGTCCGGATTCCCGAAGTGAACCCGCTCACCCGACTCGACAGGGTGAAGTTGCTGCGCACCGTGCCCGCCGCATCGAGCGCGACCAAGGGGCGCATGGGCGCCGTGCCGGCCACGACGTTGCCCGTCAGATAGACGTTGTCGGCCGCGTCGAAGAAGATCCGCGAGATGCCCGTGAGCGGAACGCTGGCCTTCCAGACGAGATCCACTTCGCCGGGCCGCCCGGTGTTCGCGATCACGTCGACCTGAGTCGGACCGGCGTTGAGGGTGACGCCGCCCTTTGTCGCGGTGAACGTGTAGGCCCCGCCATCCGCCGGCGTGGCACTCGCGAGGACAAGTGCCGGACCGGTGGCGCCGCCGATCGGCGTGCCGTCGCGGAACCACTGGTAAGTCACTGTGCCGGTCGTCGCCCCGCGGACGCCCGCGCGCAACGCGAGCGCGCCGCCCTGCGCGACACTGGCGCTGGCGGGCAGCGGCCCGAGCAGGCTGAACGTGTCGGAGTCGGCCGCATTGGCATAGACGAGTCCGAGCACCGAAGTCGTGCCCACCGTGGTCAACTGATTGCCACCAGCGACGAGCAACCGATCGCCCGCGCCCAGCAAGACGCTCGGACTGGACGAGACGCTCATCACGCGGTCGATCTCACCCGTCGCCGTCAGGCGGAAGAACTGATTGCCGAACAACCCGTGCAACCGACCCGCGCCGTCCTCGGCCAGCGCTGTCGCCGACGACGTGGTCGCCACCCGGAAGCTGCGATCCGCTGCGCCCGTCGCGTCGAGCAGCACCACCGGGGAGGATTCTCCCAGCACGAAGTTGGCTTGGCCGAGCAGGAAGGCGCGACCGTCCGCGGCGATGAAGAGGCGCGTCGGCGTGTTGTTGAACAACGGAGCCTGGAACGCAGTGTCCAGCACGCCGGTGGACGAGAGGCGGACGACGCGAGCTCCGATCGAGGTGGCGCCGATGCGGGTAAAATTGCCCACGAGCCAGATCCGGCCGGTCCCATCGACCGCGACCTGACGATAATCGGACGCGTCGATGCCGGTCGGAACGAAGGTCGAGTCGAGCGCGCCGGCCGAGCTGAGGCGGGCAAGACCCGTGCGCGCCGTGCCAAGGATCGAGGTGAAGGGTCCCATCACCACGATGCTGCCGTCTGATTGGCGCGCGACCGCGGAGATCCCGCCGGTGAGGTTGGTGCTGTTGAGGATCGACGTGGCGAGTGTGCCGTTGGCGTTGAGTCGGATGAGGCTGGCGTTCGTGCCGTTGCTCAACGGCAGCATGCCATGCACGAGGATGCGGCCGTCGGGCTCGACAATGAGATTCGAGATGAGCACCTCGCCGGAGGCGGCGAGCGGGATGTTGGCGTTGAACGTCGTGTCGAGCACGCCGGCGGCCGTGAAGCGCGCGAGCGAGCGCCGCGCTACGCCGTTGGCCGTCGTGAACGTGCCGCCGACCAACACCGAGCCGTCGGAGAAGCGCGCGGCTCGGGTAATGGAGCCGTTGAAATTCGACGTGAGTTGGAACCCACCGACCGCGGCGAGTGGCTCGGCCGCGAACAGACTGACCGTCATCGTAGCTGTGGCCGAAGCGAAGGTCGCCGGGTTGGTCGCGGTGACGGTGTAGGTGCCGGCATCGGCGGAGGAGACCGCGGAGATCACGAGTTGCGGGCCCGTCGCGCCTTCCAGGACGGTGCCGTCCTTGCGCCAAACATAGTTCACCGGACCGGCACCACTGAAGCGCGCGAAGAGGGACAGCGCCGAGCCATCGGCCACCGTGCGATCACCACTGCTGTCAACGAGGACGGGCGCACCGGTCGGCGCGCCGTCGACGTTGATGCGGATGAACTCGGTGCGCGCAGAACCGGAAATATATCCGTTCATCGCGAGCTTGGCGCCAACCCACCAGAGGCGGGCTTCGCTCAGGCTCTCGTAGCGGATGCCGCCCGAGCCCGGGAAATTCACGTCGAGCTGCCCCGACGTCGCATCGACCCGCACGACCGGGCCGGTCGGGAATCCATCGAACGTCGTCGCGGCGCCACCGCTGGCGGCGAGATAAATCCAGCCGTCCGCGCCGACCACCACCGAACTCGGCGTCGCCGCAAACCCGGCGGAGCGCGCGGGACCGAACGTCGTATCGAGCGCGCCGTTCGAGTTGATGCGCGCGATTGTCCGGCGTGCCTGGCCGGCGACCGTCGTGAAGTTGCCGGTGATCAGCAGGCGACCGGAACCGTCGAGCGCGAGATCGCGCACCGTGTTGTTCGTGACGGCCACGCGCGCGAAGGTGGCATCGACCGCACCTGCGGTCGTGAGCCGCACGATTTCCTCGGAGCCGGCCGTTGAATTGTAGCCGACCACGTAAACCTTGCCGAGGTTGGCCGTGTCGGTCGCCAGGCGCACGAGGCGGATGCCCGTCATACCGTGCGAGCCGGGCACGAAGGTGGTGTCGATGGCGCCCGTGGTCAGGATGCGGGCGACTCCGGCGCGAGCCGTGCCACTGACGTTGGCAAATGAACCCACGATCAGGAGTTTCCCGTCGGACTGCAGGACGGCGTCGTGGACTGAGTTGTCCGGCGCTGTCGCGTAAGCGGTATCATACGAGCCGTCGGCGTTCATCCGCGCGAGGTAACGCGCGGTCGAGCTACCGGGCGGAAGGTGAGCGCCGAGGGCGATGACCTTGCCGTCCGACTGCACGAACAGTTCGCCGAAATAACCTTCGAAGCCCACGCCGGAGGAGAACGTCGTCGTCGGTAGCAGCACGCCGTTCGCGTCGAATTTCCGCAGATAACTCCGCGCCGGAGAACTGTTGTTGTCGTAGATGGAGGTGACCGCGCTGCCGTCGCTCGCGAAGGCGAGCACAGGGGACATGCGCGGCATCGGATCGGCCGCCCAGGTGAGATCGAGGCTGCCGGGACCGAAGCGCTCGACGCCGACCGTGACGCTGACGGGAGTAGTTTCGACGAAGCCGTTGCTCGAGGAAGTGACGCGCAGCTTGTAGCTGCCCGCCTCGCTCGCGCGGACGCTGCGCAGCGTGAGCACCGGCGAAGTCGCGCCGGAAACCGTCGTGCTGTTCGTCAGCGCCGTCGTGCCGCGATACCATTGGAAGGACAACGTGCCCGGCCCGCTCGCCAGCGCGCTCAACTCGACGCGGGCACCGGCCGCGCGTTCAGCGCTGGGCGCGACGGGCGCGGCGGCGATCGCGGGCGCCTGCGGCGGATACGCACCGCTCAGCAAACGGAGGAGTCCGCCGTAGGTGTAGGACACCAAGAGCGAGCCGTCCGACAGGGAGAACAGCTTGCTGAATTCCGCGAAGGTCGAGGAAGGCGTGGCCCATTGCGTGTCGATCGCGCCGGTGCTGGTCAGGCGCACCGAGTTGACGGCGGGCCAGCCGGAGAAGCTGTCGAACCGGCCGACCACGATCACGGTGCCGTTGTCGCTCGGCACCGCGCTGGCGACGCGGAAGGTGTCGAAGAACGAACGCACCGCCGGACCGGTGCCGGGATTGAACGCGGTGTCCAGCGAGCCGTCGGCGTTGAGGCGCGCGAGGCGCGGGCGGTTGATGCCGTTGTAGGCCGTGAAATCGCCGTGGATGATCAGGTCGCCGTCCGCCTGCGCGGTCACGCCGCGCACGAGTGCATCGGCGCGCGTGCCGCCGGCGAAGGTCGCGTCGGTCGCGCCGGTGCTCGCGACGAAGCGCGCGAGGCGATTGGCCGTGGCGCCGCGATACGCGGTGAACGTGCCCGCGATAACCACGTTGCTGCCCTGCGGGAGAATGCTGAGCACCGTGTTGTTCGGACCGGTGCTGTCGCTCGTCGGCGCGAGCGTGGTGTCGAGCGAGCCGTTCGAGTTCAGGCGCGCGAGGAAGCGGCGCGTCGTGCCGGCTACGGTGTCGAAATAACCGCCGAGGAGAACCTTGCCGTCCGTCTGCAGGACGAGCGCGTTGATTTCCGTGGCGTAGCTCGCCGTCGAGTAGGTCACCGCCACGGGCGTGAACGTCGGGTCCACCGCGCCGCTGGTAAGGAAACGCGCGACTTGGTAGGTCGTGCCGTTGATGGGCAGGCTGCCCGCCGCGATGATCTTGCCGTCGCTCTGCAACGCCAGCTGCTTGACCGTGAATGAGCCGAGCGCCGGCGCGAAGGATGAATCGACGGTGCCGTCCGCGTTAAGACGGTAGAAAGCCGAGTTGCCGCCGACGTAGTATTTGCCATCGGCCGCGCGCACCACCGCTTCCGGGGCGCCCGACCACGCCTGCGGCGAGGAGAACGGCAACACCAGCGCGCCGGGGACCGCGTTCGTGTCGAACGTCAGCGCCACCGGCGTCGACTCGCTGAAGCCATAGGCGTTCGTGATGCGCACGTGGAAGGTCGCACCGAAGTCGGCGCCGCTGACATTCGTGACCGTGTAGCTGCTGTCGGTCGCACCGGAGATCAGCGTGCCGTTGCGATACCATTGGTAGGTGAAGGGCCCGGGCCCGGCGACGCTCACGTTGAATGTCGCACTCGCGCCGTAGCCGACGGACTGCGCGATCGGCGCACCGGCGATCACCGGCGCGAGCTTCACCGTCACGCGCCAGCCCTGCGTGGTGTATTCACCGGAGCCGTTGCTGAACGTCAGCGTGTAGAGTCCGGCATCCGCGAGGCCGGCCGACGCGACGGCATACGTCGCACCGGTCGCGCCCGGAATGCGCGCGCCGTCGCGATACCATTGATAACGCAGACCGGAGATCGCCGCGCCGTAGCTGAGCGAGAACGGTGCGCCGGGATCGATGTTCGCCGTGAAAATCTGGTCGCCGGGGAGCGAGTAACTGGTCTCGTCGCTGCCGAAGAGAATCGCCACGCGGCTGCGCGTCACGCCTTGGTAGGACGAGAACGTGCCACCCGTGGCGACGCGTCCGTCGGTCGCGAGGCCGAGTGCGCGCACTTCGCCGCCACTGAAGCCCGCGCCGACGTCGAACACCGGATCGATCACGCCCGCCGCCGAGAGACGCACGAGGCCGCGACGCTCGCCGCCGCCAAACGTCGTGAACGCGCCGCCAACGTAGAGCCGGCCGTCGCTGAGCGCCGCCAGCGCATACACGACGCCGTCCGCGCCAAAGCCGTTGAGAAACGTCGTGTCGCGCGAACCGTCGGTATTCAGGCGCACGATGCCGCCGACGCTCGCGTCCGCCCACGCGTCGAACGCACCCGCGACGATCAGCTTGCCGTCGTTCGCGACGGCGAGCGCGCGCACCGGGTTGGCGTTGTTCGCATTGCCGGTGCCGATCGAGAAACCAGAAGCGCGCGTGCCGTCCGCCGCGAGTTTCACCACGCCGGGCGCCGGCGAACCGGCGAAGCTCGTGAACGCGCCACCCGCGAACACGCTGCCGTCGCTCGCACGCGCCACCGCGAACACGGCGCCGTTCGCACCGGTGCCGGCGTTGAACGTCGCGTCGACCGCGCCGTTCGCCTGCAGCCGCACGAGGCCACCGGCCGGCGTCGCGCCGGCGAATGTGAAAGCGCCACCGACCAGCAAGCGACCGTCCGCGAGAACCTGCACGGCATTGACGGCGGCGTTGAACACCGGCGGCACGAACGTCGGATCGAGCGAGCCATCCGGATTGAGACGCGCGAGGCCGGGCGCGGCCGCGTTGTTGTAGCTGCTGAAGCCGCCCCAGAGGAGAATCTTGCCCGAGGAAAGCAGTGTGCCGCCGAGGACGGCGCCGTTGAAGCCGGTGCCGACGTTGAACGTTGCGTCGACTTCGCCGTAGACGTTGATCGCGGCGATACGCGAGCGGGACTGGCCGGAGAAAGTGGTGAAGTCGCCCGCGACCACGAACCGCCCGTCACCGAGCGGCACGACGGCGTTCACGACGTTGTTGGCGAGAAGCGCGCCGTTCATCGCGGACTCGAGCCCGCCGCGGCGCACCGGCGCCGAGTGGAAACGCGCGAGACCGTGGCGCGTCTGGCCGTTCACGGTCGTGAAGGTGCCGCGCACGAGCAGCTTGCCGTCCGGCCGCTCCAACACGTCGACCGGATAGCCGCCCTCGATCGTGTCGGTGACGAACAGCGAATCGATCGGGCCGTTCGTCGTGAAGCGCGCGATCAGCGAGCGCGCCTGGTTTTGCATCTGCGTGAATGCGCCCGTGACGACCACCGAGCCGTCGGAGGCGCGGCGGGCGCGGAAGACGGAACTGTTCGCGCCGGGATACGGATTGAAGCTCGTGTCGGTGGTGCCGTCGGCGTTGAGCAGCGTCGTGCCGTTGAAGACGAAGCCGCCGGAGTTCGCGAAGCTGCCGCCGAGCAGAATCTGGCCGTTGGCCTGCACCTGCACGCTGTTCACGGCCGCGCTGACGTTGGTGTTCGCCGCAAAAGCGGTGTCGACCGCGCCCGCCGTGGAAAGGCGAACGATGTAGCCTTCGGCGGTGCCGCTGAAACTGGTGAAGCTGCCGCCGAGCACGACGCGGCCGGTCGCATCGAGCGCCGCATCCTCGATCGCGCCACCGACCGGGCCAGCGCCGGGCGCGAACGTCGTATCGAGCACGCCGGCCGCGGTGATGCGCGCGACGCCGGGACGCGCGGTGGCGTTCACCTGCGTGAAGGTGCCCGCGAGCACGACATCGCCCGCGCTGGTGGCGAGCGCGCGCGTCACGTTGCCGTTGGTGTTGCCGCCGGTGACGGTGAGAAACGGCGGCGTATAACTGAGCGAACCATTCGCGTTAAACAGCGCGGCGCCCGAGCGCGTCTGCGAACCGATCTTGGTGAAGGGGCCGAACACCCACACTTTGCCGTCGGACAGCTCGACGACTTCGCGAATCTGGTTGTCCGTGAAATCCGAATCGTAGGCGAAGTAGGTCGCGTCGATTTGCGCGTTGGGCAGGAAGCGCGCGAGGTCGACACGCCGCGCGCCCGCGATCCAGTCGAACGAACCCGCGACATAGTATTTGCCGCCGGCGCCCGGGCGCACGGCGTTGATGTTCGCGGGAAACCAGATGCCGGTGCGGGCGTTGAAACCCGGGTCGCGCGCGCCCGTGTTGCTGACGCGCAACACGCCCGACTGGCCGGAGGTCGGATCATACATGCCGCCCGCCACGAACACGCCATCGTCGGCGCCGAGCGCGATCGACATGATGCGACGCAACGCGAGACCCGGCCGGCTGATTTTCCACACCGTATCACGGACGAGAAACGATTCATCGAGCGCGTTGCCGTCGGCATTCAGGCGCGCGAGCCCCTGCGTGGGCGTGTTGTAGTTGTATTGGTAAGCCGGATAAAAATCACCGGCGACCACGATGCGCTCCGCGCTGTCGAGCCGCACATCGAGGATCGAGTCGTAGCTCGAGGAAAACACCGCCGTGCCGGCGAACGTCGGGTCGAGCGCGCCCGCCGTCGTGAGACGCGCCAGACACGCGCGCGCCGTGCCATTGAAGGTGCTGAACAAGCCGCCGATCACGGCGCGGCCTGCGCTGTCGATCGCCACGGCCACCACGTCGGCGTTCGCGCCGGTGCCGGGATTGAACGTCGTGTCCAGCGCGCCCGCCGTCGTGAGGCGTGCCACGCGGGCGCGCGCCGTGCCGTTGTAGCTGGTGAAGGCGCCGACGAGGATCGGCTTGCCGTCGGACTGAAGCGCGACGTCCCACACGACGCCGTTCGCTCCCGCGCCGATGACGAATGTCGAATCATAGGCGCCGGTGGAGGTGAGCCGCGCCACGCGGCTGCGCGCGGTGCCGTTGAAATTCGTGAACGCGCCGACCGCGACGATCCTGCCGTCACTCTGGATCGCGAGGCTGATGACCTCGCCGTCGAAGCCCGTGCCGGGATTGAAACTCGTGTCGAGCGAGCCGTCGGCATTGAGGCGCGCGATGCGGTTGCGCGAGGTCGCGCCGTAGGCGGTGAACACGCCGCCGATCACGATCTTGCCGTCGCTCTGCACTGCGATGCAACGCACCGAGCCGTCGAGCGACGCTCCGATGTTGAAAGTGGAGTCGAGTGAGCCGTCCGCATTGAAGCGCGCGAGATTGCTCACCGCCCCGCGATCGGCGCGGCTGAATTGGCCGCCGACAAGCACCTTGCCATCGGGCTGCGTCGCCACCGCGAGGCCGATGCCGAACGCGCGCGCGTCGACGTCGAAGGATGCGTCGAGATCCGCCGCACGCAGCGCCGGCAACGCGAAGGTGAAAAGAAAAAGGCCGAACAACGCGCGAACCAAACCAAAGGCGACTACGCCGCGCGCAGCGTGGAGAATGCGGGCAACCATGGCCAAAGCCTTGCAACGCTGCGCTGCCGCTCAAGGTAACCCCGATCAGGGCATCCCTGATTTTTTGCCCACACCGGGGTAAATTCCCGGACTGCACCCCGCCACCCGGCCCTAGCCCGCATACTTCACCGCCTCTTCTGCGGAGTAGCGGAAAACGTAAGTTTTTCGCTCGTGCGAACAACGCCCGCTTACGCGTTCCGCTACAACGCTGCGGTCCTCGCGCCACTCAGGCGGTGAAATAGGCAGGCTAGTGCGACAGTCCTTGCTCCCGCACCCAGATCGCGGCGCGCACGATCAGCGCATTCGCGTGCGGCAGGCCGAGCTTCTGTTTGATTGATTCACGGTGCGTTTCGATGGTCTTGATGCTCACGCCCAGCTTCGTCGCGACCTCTTGCGTGGTGTGCCCGAACCCGAGTTCGCGGAACACCTGCAGTTCACGCTCGCTGAGTTGCGCGATGGCGTTGTCGCCGTTCGGCGTCGCCGACCGGGCCGGCACCGGAAAATCCAGCAGTTGCCGCACGACGGCGACGATCTGCGCCGGCCCTTCCCTTTTCGACAGGAAGGCATCGGCGCCCGCCTGCAGCGCCTTCGGCCGGTAAACCGCTTCGTCCAGCATCGTCAGCACCACGATGCGCAAGCCCGGGCAATCGCGCCGCATCTCGCGCACGAGTTTCAGCCCGTCCTCGCCACCGAGCACCAGGTCGACCACCGCCACGTCGGGTCGCGCCGTCGCGAGCGCCTGGCGCGCAGCCGCACCATCATTCGCTTCCGCGCAAATCTCGAGCCCCCGATCGCTCCGCAACACTGCGGCAACGCCGGCGCGAAACAGAGGATGGTCGTCCACCAAGAGAATGCGTGCTGGCATGATCGCGGGCCGAAGCAAACAGCGGGCCGGAAAAGGACAAGCGCGCAGCGCGTCAGGCCGCGTGCACCCAGCGCCCCAGCGCCGCCTCGACCGCCACCCAGCCCGCGCGCAACGCCGCCTCGTCCTGCCGCTCGGCGGCGCGCACGACGGCTTCGCACGCATCGCGCAGCGCCGCATCGCCGATCGCCGCCGCGCTGTTGGCCAGATAGTGAGCCGCCGCGCGCGCGCCGCCCCACTCGAGTGCCGCGATCGCCTGCGCCAGCGCCCGCCGATTCTGCGGCGCCTCGAGCCGAAATTGTCGCGCCAGCTCCTCCTGCCACGCTGGCAGCGACGCCGACGTCGTCACACTCCCCGGCCCGGACACTGCCGCGAGCAAATCGCCCTGCGTGACCGGCTTGGTCAGAAACACGTCGAAGCCCGCCTGCAACGCCGCCTCGCGTTCGGCGGCGCCCGCATGCGCGCTCGCGCCGATCAACCGCAGCCCCGGCCGGCACCGCCGCAGCTCGCGCGCCAGGACCAGCCCCGACTCGCCGCCGAGCGCGAGATCGAGCACCGCGACTTCGATCGACGAGTCCTGCGCCGCCGGCAACGCCGCCGCGACGGTCGCCGCCGCCGTGCAGCGCGCCCCCGCGGCGGTCAGCATCGCCGTGAACAACTCGCGCACCAACGTGTTGTCGTCCACCACCAGCACATGCCGCCCGGCGAGCGAGCGCGCGCCATCGGCGGGCGTGTCCACCGGCCGCTCCATGCGCTCGCCGATGATCGTCGCGCGAAACGTCGCCCCATTCGCGCCGTCACTCTCCACCGTGAGCGTGCCGCCGAGGGCACGGCACAACGCCGCGCTCAACGCGAGGCCGATGCCCGCGCCCTCTTTGTGCGCCGTGCGCTCGAGGCGCGTGAAAGCCTGGAATAACTTCTTTTGCGCCTCGCGCGCGATGCCCGGCCCCGTGTCGGCGACCGTCAGCACGAGCATCGCAGCATCTCCGTGGGGCTCCGCCTGCAACCGCACCGTGACCGCGCCACGATCGGTGAATTTCACCGCGTTGCCGACCAGGTTAAAAACCACCTGCCGCCACCGCGCATCGTCGACGCCGATGACGTCGGGCACCGTGTCGCCGACCGTGCATTGCAAGCGCAAGCCCTTCGCCTCCGCGCTGGGGCGCAGGCCCTCCACCACGCTCAGCACGAGCTGCCCCGGTGCGACCGCGCGCGGTGCCAGCCGAAGCGTGCCGGCATCGATCGCACCGAGGTCGATGAGATCGTTCACCAATCGCGTCATCAGCTCACCATGTTGCTGCATCGCCTCCAGCCACGCGGCCGATTGCACGTCGCCGCCGACTCGGCTGCGCAACAGCTCACCGTAGCCGAGCAAACTCTGGAGCGGAGTGCGCAGCTCGTGGCTGACAGTGGCGAGAAACGCCGACTTCACGCGGCTCGCCTCCGCCTGCACCGCCGCATCGCGCTCGGCCGCTTCGCGTTCGCGCTCCACGCGCCGCTGCAACACGAGGGTGGCGCCGAGCAACAGGCCGAGCGCCGTGACCAGCAGCGGACCCGAACGCCACTTGCGTTCGATGCTTTGGAAAAACTCCCGCTGCTCGAACTCCAGCCACCCGAGCATGCGGCCGTCGGCGGAGCGCATGGCCGCGCGACAGAAATACGGTCGGCCGATCTCGGGCACGGCAGACGTTTCGATCACATTGCGCCCCTGCGTCCAGTCCGTCTCGTCCTGCGGCGTCGCGCGGCGCAGCACCTCCACCGCGCCCTCCGGCAGTCGGTGCCGACTGTCGGCGAGCACGAAGACCCAGCCGCTGTTCACAGCGATGATCCGCACCCGCTCGATGAAGGGCGTGTAGCGAAACTCGCGCGCGACGAGTCGCGACAGCGAAGCGGTCAATCCCTCGAAATCCTCCGGCAGCGGACGCGTCGGTCCCTCGCCGGCCTCACGCGGCCAGAGCGGCGGCAGGGGCTGCGCCCAGCGCTCGAGCACATCGGAATTAAGAATCTGCGCGCGCGCCGCCGCGCCGCGCAGGCGATTCTGGTGCAATTCGTGGCGATTATCCCAGCCGACCTGCTGCGCAAACCAAAGGCCGCCGAGCAACCACCCCGCCGCGAGCAGCCACCAGCCGAGCCCGACCCGGTCGACCGTGGCGGTGCGGTGCGGACACTCGCGGCGCAGCACGAGAAACACCACGCCCGCCGCGAGACATTGATACAGGGCCGAGACCAGACCGAACGACGTCGGCGGACCGGAACGCTGCAGTTCACCCAGCGCCCCCGCCATCGGACCGATCGTCGAAGCCAGCGGCCCCGCCGCCGCGAGCAGCAGCGCCCCTCGCACCGCGCGCGAACGGCCCCGCGCGAGCAGCACCGCCAGCACGAGCACGCCCGCCGCCAGCGCCGCGCCCCCGATCCGAGGCGCGAACACGTGCACGCTCGCCGCAGCGATGGCCAGCACCGCCGGACCGATGCGCGCGGCGAGCGACCGGTGTCGCAGCACCAGCCAGCCCCAACCGATCGTCCAACCCGCCACAAGCGCCGCGAGCAGCCAGTCGCCGAGCAGCTCCACATCGATGATCGCAGGCACGTAATCGCGGATCGTGCCGGGTTTGAGCCGGCTCTGAAAAACGTCGAGGTGCGGATTGAAAATGCCGAACTGCACCGCGGCCCCGATCGCGCCGGCGGCGGCCACCCACGGCACCCAAGTCCACGCCGCGTCACGGGCGGCCCGTCGCCACCACAGCAGCGCCGTGCATCCCCAGCCCAGCAGCACGACGAACCAGACGTAATCCTGGTGAATCGCGCAGCGCTCGAACCAGAGCGGCCAGTGACCGGAGCTTGCCATCGTGGCCCCGCAGTCAACGCACCGCGATAACGCCGACGAGAGCAAAATGCCGAGTAGGGCCGGTCTTCGACCGGCCCAAAGAAATCAGCGCCGCCGCGCGACAGGTGCAACGCCTGCGGCGAAGCGGAAAACGCGAGTTTTTCGCTCATGCGAACTACGAAACGCTGACGCGTTCCGCTACCGCGCTCGAGCGGGGAAACTTCGTCCGGTGAATCCCCTCTTGAGAGGCGTGCCCGCAGGGCGGGGTGTGTCAGGCCCGTGCGATCGCAACGCACATCTGGTATGCAGGGGCCGGTCGAAGACCGGCCCTACTCGCGCCGTCGGCGCCACTTCCACCACGCCGCCACCGCCCACGCCACCAGCGCGTAGCCGACCGCGGCGAGATGCGCGCTGGTCGCCACTTTCACGCCGGGATCGTCGAACGAGATGAAGCCGCCGCCTTGGCCGCCCTTCCAAATTTCATAACCGAGCTCGACGACGTAGATCACGATGATCGCCGGCCAAAACCAGTCGCGCCAGTCGCCCTTCCAGCCTCGCGCGGCGAGCAACAGCAGCAGCCCCAGGTTCACCGCGCTCAGTCCGGCGTAGCGCGTCATGGTCGGATCGCACCAGTAGAGCACGGCGCAGATCACCGGCGGCATCAGCAGCAGGCCCAGCCAGCTGTCGCGCGGAAATTCGCGCCCCAGTGTCCAGCCGATGATGAGCAGCAGTCCGCCATCGGCGATGAAGTGCGGCCAGCCGAAGTGCACGATCTGGCCGGTCCAAATGCGCCACAGTTCGCCATTCGCCAGCGCGGTGCGCTCGTAGATCAGCGTCTCGCGCCAGCCGGGCACGAGTTGGACGACCAACGCGCAAAGAAAAGCCGCCGGGTAGAACCACGGCGGCGTTCCGATACGTGAAAGTTTCAGCGGCTCCATGCCGCGTTATTGGCGGCGTTGGCGCCAGCGCGCAAGTGCGGCCAATGCGAGCGCCGCGAAGAACCAGTGACTCGGCGCGCCGCCGCCACCACCGCCACCACCTCCGCCGCCCGACGGCGGCGTGACCACCGGATTGACGGTCAATGTGGCGCCACTGCTGGTGACGTTGCCGATGCTGTTGCTCACCGTGACGGTGTAGGTGCCGGCATCGCCCGTTTGGGCACCGGTGATGCTGTAAGTGGTGCTCGTCGCGCCCGCGATGGCCGCTCCGTTCTTGTTCCACTGGTAGGTGGGATTGGGTTTGCCGGTGGCGACGACGCTGAACACGACGTTCGTGCCGACCGTGACCGACTGACTTTGCGGCTGGGTCGTGATCGTGGGTGCCGCGTCGGGGATCACGGCGTTGAGGTTGAACGTGAGGTTCACGTTGCTGCCCCACTCGCCGTCCCAGCCGTCAACGGCGAAGTAATAGGTGGCGCCCATCGTGACGGGAAAACTGATGATGCTGGTGCGCTTGCGGGTCGGGTTGTCCGGACCGGAAGCCGGGGGCGGCTCGGCGTCGTCGTTCGAAGCGATCAGCGTGAGCGCGTTCACCGCGGTGCCGGTGTAGGCACCGAGCAGCGTGTCGAACGTGGTGCCCGCGGTGCTCACCTCGAGGGTGCCGGTGCCGGTCGCGGTCCATTTCCACCAGATGGAGGTGCCGCCGGCTTCGGAAGCGTGGTTCGGTTCACCGGTTTCCTTGGTGGCATTCACGCTCGAGGCCGTGAGCGTGAGGGTGTTGCTCGCCGGGATGGTGACGGTGGTGGCGCTGGCAAATGAATCGTTGGCCGGACGGACCGTGGTGCCAGGCACGCCGTAGAGGTATTGCGCGCCGTCGATGTCGTCGCGGGTCGCCGCATCGATATCGCCCACGCGGCTGTTCATGACGGCCGAGACGGCCTGGCCGGACTCATCGGGGTGATCGAGGCCGAGCATGTGCCCCAATTCGTGGATGGCGACGCGACGGAGATCGACCACGCCGCTCTGCCGCACGCCGCGATAGGAATTCCACGTGTAGGCGGTGTTGAAGACGATGTCGGACTGGGTGCGACGGGCCCCAGACCGGAACGAAGTGGTGATGGCGAGCACATTGGCCTCGAAGGCGGTGCCGAAGACGTCGCTGGCGAAAACCAGCTCGTTGATGCCGTTCTGTTCACCGGCCGGCCCCGCGGCGACGATGGTCGGCGAGAACTGGACGTTGCGCAGAACGCCGTTCCAGGCATTCATCGCGGCTTGGGCGCTGGAGCTGTAGTTCGAGCCATCCTGCAACGTGGACCCCGTGCCGAGTTTGATTTGCACCGCGATGGGTCCGTCCGCCCACAGGATGCGGGTCGAGCCAGTGCGGATGATTTCGTAGCCGGAGGACGCGGCTGCCGCCGCGAGCGAGCCGGCGATGAGCGCGAGGCGGAGAAGGTTAGCGTGCATTGGCTTCTCCTCCTTGGCGCAGCGCGCGGGATTCGCGGATGCTCTGCTTGAACTCGGCGACGCTGAGCGCGTCCGAGATTTTGATGTGCTTGCGTAGCTCCTGCGCCGCCTTGCCCTCGGCCAGCGGCAGCGCGACCTCCGCGGTGGCGGAGAGCGGGAGGCCGTTGGCGCGCGCGACGTATTCGCGTCCGGTGGCCTTGTCGCGTTTCACCGGATAGACGCCGTGCATCACCGCATAGAGCGGGTAGAAATTCGTGCCGTTGTTCTTCACGAAGAAAATGCTCTCGTCGCCGACCACGAAGCGCGGCACGCCCTCCACGACCAGCTCGCCTCCGGTGGAGGCTTTCCCTCCGAGCATCGTCAGCACGACCTGGGTCGGCGGCGTGCCGGCGATGACATCCGTGACGGCGATCTCCGCGAGAGTGAACGGCACTTCGCGGCCTGCCAGCGTCCGCATCTCGTAGCGCACGCTTTTGACTTTGCCGCGCACAACGTAGTCGGAGTTTTGGCTGAGTTCGGAGAACTCCGGCGGGATAACCGTGGTGGCATGGGCAACAGCGCCGACCGAGATCAGCAGCGTCGCGCACGCGAGGAAGGTTCGCAGGGGGCGCATGGCGGTTGGATTGAGAGCGGCACGGAAGCGACTGCGGCTTCGCGCGCCAGTGACATTCAGGATGGTGTTGGATTCACTCGCGCGGCGAGTCCCGGGCCCAAGCCGGAAGGGTGACCGTGTTTTCGTCCACCGCAAGCGCCGGTTGTTCCGCCCGAGATACCCCGATGGGATGAGGCCGGGATTTTTCGGGACGGAGGCGGCACTTGCCAACCACCCGTCCGCACTTTCAACTAGCCGACTTGCAACTTTTCGACGCCGGCCACGTCACACAGAGTCTTAATCTCGCCGCCCCCGGCAACCCCGCATGAAGCTCCCTCTTTTCCGTCACGCCGCTTGCGCTCTCGCATGGGCGGCCTCGCTCGCACCGCTTCCCGCGCAGACGCCGCCAGCTCCGGCCCCCACCGCCGCGACTGCTCCGAATGACGCCGTCGGCCCGCTCGATCTCCGCGAAGAAAGCATCGACCAAGTGATCGTGATGCTCGAGCGCTTCACCGGCAAGACGGCCATCCGCCCGCAAGCGCTGCCCGCCGCGACGATCACCCTTCGCCTGCGCGAGAGCGTCACCCGCGACGAAGCTATTCGCGCCCTCGAAACCGCGCTCAACCTCAACGGCGTCGCGATCACGCCGATGGGCGACCGCTTCATGAAGGTCACCGCGCTCAACGTCGCGAAGTCCGAGGCGCCCGAGCTCATCGACGGCTCCACGCTCCTCTTCCCGCCGAGCGGCCGCATCGTCAGCAAGGTTTTTCAACTGAACTTCCTCCGCGTCGCCGAGTTCATGCCGCAAGTCGCCGGCCTCCTCTCGCCCAACACCGGCAGCCCGCCCGTCATCTTCGAAAAAGCCAACGCTGCGCTCGTCACCGACTCGCTCTCGAATCTCCAGCGCATCGAGACTCTGCTCAGCCGTCTCGACCAACCCGCGCTTGGCGGCATGACGCCGAAGTTCTACACGCTGCACTTCGCGAAAGCGTCCGACGTCGTGAACAAGATGCGCACCATCCTCTCCGGCGCGCTCCAATCCCAGCTCGGCACCGCCACCTCCTACAACGCCGACGACCGCACCAACCAAATCGTCGTCATCTCCGACCCGCGCCAGATCGCGTTCTTCGACGACCTCATCGCCAAGCTCGACGTCAAATCCGACCCGAACACGCGCAACGAAGTCATCTACCTCAAGCACGCCGCCTCGAAGGACGTCGCGCAAATCCTCTCCCAACTCGTCGCCGGCCAGAACAACGCCGCCAAAGCGCAGGACTCCGCCCGCCCGAACATCATGCCGGCGACCGCGACCGCCGCCCCCGGCGCCGCACCCGCTCCCGTGGCGACCATGCCCACCGGCCTCGCTCTCGGCACCGAACCCTCCAACCAGTTCAGCACGATCCTCACCATCTTTGCCGACGAGCGCAGCAACTCCATCGTCGTCTCCGGCACGATCGACGACATCCGCCTCATCAACGAGCTGGTCAACAAACTCGACATCCTGCTCGCGCAAGTGCGCATCGAAGTCGTCATCGCCGAGGTCACGCTCACCGACGCTGCCTCCTCCGGTATCAGCGCCCTCGGCCTGAAGATCGCCGGCGACAAACTCGTCGGCGGCCAGCTCACCGCGGCGGGACTCAGCGCCACCAACGTCACCGCGACCCAGCAGCCCACCGGCGACTGGGACCTCGCCGCCGAGATCGGCCTCACCACCACGCCGCGCAAGAGCAACGCCACCATCCTCTCCGTGCCGAACATCATGACCACGCACAACAAGGAGGCTAACATCTTCGTCGGCGAACAGCGTCCGGTCATCAGCAGCTACCTCAACGACTCCACCACCACCGGCAGCACCACCGGCAGCGGCTACCGCTCGACGGTTTCCTCGAAGGACATCGGCATCTCCCTCAAGGTGAAACCGCTCATCGGCAACGACGGCTCCGTCCAGCTCGAGATCACCCAGGAAGTGAACGACATCCTCGGCGACATCACCATCGACGGCAACCCGCAGCCCCGCATCGGCCGCCGCTCCACGTCGTCCTTCGTCAGCGCCCGCAGCGGCGAGATCATCGTTCTCGGCGGTCTGCAGCGCACCTCGAAATCCAAGAGCACCTCGCGCCTCGGCCCCATCCCGATCCTCGGTGACCTCCTCGGCTCCCGCTCGCGCGACGACACCCGCACCGACCTCGTGTTTTTCCTGCGGCCCTACGTGCTGACCAACACCGCCGCCGACAACACCGCGGCGCTGAAACAGGTCGACGCCCTGCCGAAACTGCAGCGCGATCCGATCCGCGACGCCCTCGGCCAGCCGCTGCCGGATTCGAAGAAAAAGAAGTCCTCCCGCTGACCATGCGCGCCACGCCGCCTTTTCCGAGGTGGAGCGCGTTGACCCCAACGCGCTTCAACGCCCGCACGCACGCCGCACTTTCCCCCGCGTGTCATTCTGAGCACAGCGAAGAATCCACGCGCGCCCTCGCGACATCACGCGCGCATTCCACCTGACCATGGCCGCGCCCACCGCCTCCACTCCCGACTTCCTGCGCGACTGGCCCGACGCGGACCAGCTGCGCCAGCTCCGCGAAGCATCCCGCGCCGAGCGGCAGGAACTCCTCGCCGTCTTCCGCAACCTCTCGCCCGGCGCCGTTCTTCCTTTTCTCTCCGAGCAAACGCGCCTGCCCGTCGTCCCCACGCTCGCCGCCGACGCCGACGCGATCAGCACGCTCCCCGCGCGCCTCGTCCACGACTACCAAGTCCTGCCCGTTCGCATCGGCGACGCGAAGCGCGCCGAGGTGGGACGCGTTGACCCCAACGCGTCTGCGCCCGAGCGCGTTGAGGTCAACACGCTCCACCTCGCCACCTCCTGGCCACCCGACGACGACGTGCGTGACTGGGTCGCTGTCTTCACGCCGCGCCCCGTGCAGTGGCACCTCGCCGCCGCCGACCGCCTGCGCCAGCTGATCATCGAAAACTACGGCGTCGGCGCCGGCAGCATCGAAGACGACACCGACGAGCCCGACACCTTCGCCAGCGGCGCCGCACTCAACATCGAAGCCGACGCCGATGCCGCCGTCGTGCGCTTCGTCCGCGACATCATCGCGCAAGCCATCGAGGACGGCGCGACCGACATCCATTTCGAACCGCAGGAAGGCCAGCTCCGCATCCGCTACCGCGTCGACGGCCTGCTCGTGCCGGTGCCCGTTCCGGAAAATCTGCTGCGCTACCAGGACGCCATCATCTCGCGCCTGAAGATCATGGCGCGCCTCAACATTTCCGAAAAACGCCTGCCGCAAGACGGCCGCATCAATTTCAAAGCCGGCGACAACGTCCTCGATATCCGCGTCTCGACGATCCCGACCATCTACGCCGAATCCGTCTCGCTCCGCCTTCTCAACCAAAAGAAGGAAGCCTATACGATGGACCGCCTCGGCATGGATGAGTCCGAGCAGGAGATCATCACCAAGGTCCTCGATTACCCGCACGGCATCATCCTCGTCACCGGCCCGACCGGCTCCGGCAAATCGACTTCGCTGAACGCGTTTCTACGCAAGATCAACTCGACCGACCTCCGCATCGTCACCGTCGAGGACCCGATCGAATACGAAGTGCCCGGTTCGAATCAGATGCAGGTGCGCCCGGAGATCGGCCTCACCTTCGCCAGCGCGCTGCGCCACGTGCTGCGCCAGGACCCGGACGTCATCATGGTCGGCGAAATCCGCGACCGCGAAACCGCCGACATCGCCATCCGCGCCTCGCTCACGGGCCACTTGGTTTTCTCGACGCTGCACACCAACGACGCGCCCGGCGCCATCACGCGCCTCATCGACATGGGCATCGAGCCGTTCCTCGTCGCGTCGTCGATCGAACTCGTCATCGCGCAGCGCCTCGTCCGCCGCCTCTGCCCCGACTGCGCCGGCCAGGAACCGATCAGCCAGGTCAAACTGAAGGACACCCTCGCAATCCTCGGCCTCGACGCCTCGCTCGCCGCCGGCGTCACGCACGTGCCGAAGCCCTGCGGCTGCGAACGCTGCCGCAACACCGGCTACCGCGGCCGCATCGGTCTCTTCGAAATCCTCAAGCCCGACGAATCGCTCCACGACTTGATCGTCCACCGTGAGTCGACCCGCGCGCTCGCCAAGGTCGCCCGCGACCACGGCATGCGCACGCTGCAACAATCCGGCTGGGCCAAAGTCATGGCCGGCCACACGACGCTCGAAGAAGTGCTGCGCGTGATCACCGTGGCGGAGAAGTGAACATGATTGCGGACTGCGGATTGCGGACTGCGGATTTCCAACCGACTCAGTCGGTGGATGGGGCTTTACGCCCCGACGTTGCGCGCGCGCCACGTCACGCATTCGCGAACTGCGGCGTCCCCCACTCCGCAATCCACCATCCGCAATCCGCAATCTAGCCGTGCCTCGCTTCGCCTACACCGCCCGGTCCGCGAACGGCCAGACCGTCGAAGCGACGCTCGACGCCCCGAGCCGCAAGGACGCCGCGCGCCTCCTCTCCGCCCGCGGCCTGCAGCCCGTGCGCCTGAGCGAAATCGGCGCGCCCGCCGCTGCCGCGAAGAAGCCCACCACCGCCGTCGACGCGCTCCCCGCGCTCTTCGCCGAACGCAGCACACACAGCGCCTTCAGCGACAAGCTTCAGCTTCCCTTCTTCTCCTCGCTTTCCGACCTGATCGGCAGCGGCCTGCCCGCCGGTGAAGCCGTGCGCCTGCTCAGCCAGCGCCTGCAGGAACCGCAGCTGCGCGGCCTCTGCACCGCGCTGTGGGAGCGCCTGAGCGAAGGCCTCCCGCTCTCGCAAGCGATGGAGTCCTTGCCCGGCACGTTCACCACGCACTCCGTCAACCTCATCGCCGCGGGCGAAGCCACGGGCAACCTGCGCGAAGTGCTGCAACGCCTCATCCAGCACTACACCGCGCAACGCGAAATTCGCCGCGCGCTGGCCGCCGCGCTCTCCTACCCGCTCTTCGTCTGCACGATCGCGATCGGCGTCATCCTGTTCTTCATCTTCTTCCTCCTGCCCCGACTGCAAACGCTGCTCGCGTCCCTCGGCGGCAAGATGCCGTGGGCCACGCGGCTGCTCGTCGACCTGTCGGATTTCCTCATCCGCTACGGCGTCATCGTCGTCGTGGGTATGCTGCTCACCGCGATCTTTTTCTGGCGCTGGCGCAAGAGCCAGGCCGGCCGCACCGCCACCGACGCCTGGCTCGTGCGCGCGCCATTCGCCGGCCATTTCGTCACCGCCGCGACCATCCAAAACTTCGCTTCGACTCTCGCCGTGTTGCTCGAAAACGGCGTCACGACCGCCGAGGCCCTGCGCATGACCGAGCGCACGATCGCGAATCGCTCGCTTCAAGCCGCCTTCCGCGACGCCACCAGCCGCGTGCTCGAAGGCGAAAGCCTTTCCTCCTCGCTCGCGAAGACGAACTGCTTCCCGCCGCTCGTGATCGACCGCCTCGCCGTCGGCGAGAGCACCGGCCAGCTCGCGCCCAGCCTGCGCAACATCGCCGCGTCGTATCAGGACGATCTGCAGCGCCAGGTCGGCATCATGACGCAGGTGATCTCCACCGGCGTGTTGATCAGCGCATTTCTCTTCGTCGCCTTCATCGCCTACGCGATCGTCAGCGCCGTCTTCCAAGTCAGCGCGAGCTTCAAGTTCTGAGAGCGGTCACGAGACCGCTTCGGGATTGAAGGCCATCTGCTCCTGTGCTGCCTTGGAGCGGGCCACTTGCGCGAGGTTTTCGCGTTCCGCTCTGCATCTGTCCTGATGCCGCTCTCCGCCACGATCCACGTCCCCGGCAGACTCCTCTTCACCGTGCTGGCGCAAGGCTGCCTGCTTTCGCTGGTCGTGCCTCACGCGCGTGCGGCCGAACTCAATTCCAGTTTCGTCCTGCGCGGCACATTGAGCGACCAACTGATCATCAAGGAACCGCGCCGCCACGAAGCACCTTTCGAGCTGATCGCGAGTGAAGGCGAATTCCGCATCCGATCGCTGGACCCCGCCAGCAAACCTCCGCTGGCTCAGTTTTTTGCTTCGGACTACCGCAGCAGCTATCTCTCTACGTTGGTCATCAAGGACGGGGCACCGGATGAGAAGCTGTCCTTGGGCGCCATTCGCTATGGGCTGCAACTCGACCGGCTCCCGCCGCGAATCGGATTCGTCGTTTGGGCGTGGATGGCCAGCCGTCTCCCCGCGTCGGGGGAATACGACGAACGATTTCTCGCGCTGGCGCCGCCTGAATTTCTCACTCAGCGAACGCGACGACGGCACGCGGCCTTGTTGCCTGAAATTGTGCGCGACCGCACCGGCCACGTAACGGGCGTGCGACTTTGGGCCAACCTCGGTGAGAATAAACCCAAGCGACTCGAGCCTTCGGGTATGGTCTATCTCGCGGCAGAACTCATCATCGGCGCCGATGCTTCGGGACGGCCAGGTGAGGCATCACTCACCGTTTATGCGCTCCGCCCCGGCAAAGAGCACACCAATCGCCTCCGCACGGAACCTGTGCGCCGCCTAACCTACCGAGCCGATGCGGCTCCACTCGCCGATCCAAGCCCACTGGAGCGCATCACTTTCCTCCCTGATCGTGATCCGCCGACCGTTTTCGTGCATGATTATCGGTTTCCCGATGATTTCCCTCACGGCTACCGTGTTTACCGGATCGAAGCCGGTCAGCCACTTCCGTTCGATCCTTTGAAAGCACCCGCGGGTAACCCCGGCCGTTAGTCGCAAATGTTGATTCCCCGCGGACCAACGCATAGCCCCACGTCAGATTTCATCGCCCCGACCCATGAACAACCTCTTCCGCAACGTCCTCGCGCTCGTGATCGGTTTCGTCGTCGGCTCGCTCGTCAACATGGGCCTGGTCACGCTCGGGCCGCACGTGTTCCCGCCGCCCGCCGGTGCGAACATGACCACGCCGGAAGGCATCACGGCGGCGATGCCGTTGCTGGAGCCGCGGCATTTCGTGTTCCCGTTTCTCGCGCACGCGCTCGGCACCTTTGCCGGCGCTTTCGTCGCCTACCTGATGGCGCAAAGTCACCGCGCCGCCTTCGCGTGGGCGATCGGCGGTCTCACGCTGTGCGGCGGCATCGCCGCGACCTTCATGATTCCCGCACCGAAGTGGTTTGTGGCGCTCGACCTGATTGTCGCCTATCTCCCGATGGCGGCGCTGGCCACGTGCCTCGGAACCCGCCTGACCAAGCCGCGTTCCTGAAGTGAAACGCGAGCGCGCGTCCGCGGCATCAACGCGGTTGCGCTGCCGGCGCGTCGACGCCCACACTGGCGCGGATGTCCGCCCCTGCCTCTCCGCCCGCCTCCGGCACCGGTCGCGGCCTCGCGGCGCTCTTCGCGATCGCGGTGGCCGCGCTGCTGATCGCCGGCTGGCTGGCTCCGCTCACGCCTGACCAAGCGTCCACGTTCGCGCCCGCGGAATTCGTCTCCGAGGCGAAGGCTCACCTGCTCGGCGCGCTCGAAGACTCGGCTCCGCCGTCCCTCTATCATCCCTTCGCTCTCGCGCACGGGTGGAGCGCGGCGGTCGTATCGCTCACCGGACAATGGGACGCGCGCCTGCTCACCCTCGGCACACTAGGGCTCACCGTCGGCGGACTCGTCACGCTGCTACTCACCGTGGCTCGCCTAGTTTCGCCGCGACGTCTCGCGCTGCTCGCGCTGGCCACTCTCGTGATCGGCCTGCTGGCCTCGCGCGCAGCCGCGGGCTCCGGCGCGCACGCTCTGGTTTCAGCCTGGTTGTGGCTCACGGTGCTCCAGCTCACGCTCACGGCGCCGGAGAAATCCCGCCCGATGTGTGCGCTCGGTTGGATCGCCGGCGGGCTCAACATCGCCGCCTCTGCGCTCGGCACCGCCTCGGTGCTGGCCGTTTTCGCGCGCGATCTGCGTCGCGGGGCGTCGCGCGACCGCGTGGTTGGCAACGGCGCTCTCGCCGCGCTCGGCCTGGGAGTGCTCTGGTTGCGGTGGTCCGCCGGAGCGGGTCTCGCCGGAGAACTCGACGGGGCGCACCTGTCCGTGACTTGGGCAGCAATCGTGTGGGCACCCTCGGCGCTCGCGATCTGGCGCTGGTGCCGGGCGTCAGAGCCGGTGCAACCTTTCATCGCGCCGCTCGCGCTCGCGCTTGCCGGTGCGACCCTCGTTCTTGCCTTCACCGGTGCGACGCCTCCGCGGGTTTGGCCGTTGCTCGTCGTGCTCGTCAACGTCGTCAGCCTCGCCGGACTGCGCTGGTCGGAAGCGCACCGGACGCGCGACTTCTGCCTCGCTGTCGCGTGGTTGATCATCGTCGCCAACGCGCTCGCGCAACCGCACGCTCGCCCGGCACCCGGCCGCTACGAACCTCGCGCGGAATCCGCCGACGAACGCGCGCGACCGGAAGCCGAGGCGCTCGCGGCCCGCACCGAGATTCGCGCCGTGCTGCCGGCGCCGACTCGGCCGCCGCTCGCCGTGCGCGCGGAAGCGGGCCCGGGCGGTTTTGCTGACGCGACCCCGCCCGAGCTTCCATCGCCAGACGGATTGCCGGTCGTGAGCTCGTGGAGCGCCACCGACGGTGCGTCCACGCACGGCGAATTCCGCAGCGCGCTGCTCGTCACGCGCGCGTCGATGCTGCAGGTGCGCGTCGCCGGTTCACTCCGTCCGCCCGACACGGAACTCCTGCTCGTAACCGCGAGCGGACGCGAGATCCCGCCGCTCGAAACGGGCTTCGCCGTCGGCAACCGCTGGAAACGGGTGAATTTCTCCGCGCCGGACGAACCGTTTCGCGTCGTGGCGCGCGATCGCAGTGGCGCGGACTGGCTCGCGTTCACCGCTCCGCTCGAAGTGAGCCAGCTCAGCTTCCTCGCGACGAAATTCGCACGTGCCTGGCTGTGGTGGTTGCTGCCAGGCGCGCTGTGCGCCGTCGCGGTGGCGTGGCGCCTCCGCGCGCACGGGCGAACTGCGCTGGGCTCCAGCGAGTGGCGCGCGGTGCCGTGGCTCGCGCTGTTGGGCTACGCCCTGTTTTTCCTGCCGCATATCGATCACACCGCCGGTCCCAATGACGCCGGCGGCTATCTGAATTTCGCGAAAACGGTTTCCACGGGCGCGATCGCCCACGAGATCCGCCGGCCGGATATCGATCAACCCGGCGCGAAAGACCCGGCGCTCTACATTCCCACGACCGCACGCGTCGCACCCGACGGCATGATGGCGCCGGAGTATCCGCCCGGCATGGGCTTGATGATCGGTGCCGTCGCCTGGGTGCTGCCGCTCGCTTCGGCCACCGTGCTCGTGATGGGGCTGCATCTGCTCGGCGCCGTCGTGATCACGTGGCACGCCGCGCGCGTGTTCGGTCTGCCCGAAGCGTGGGCGTGGCTCGCTGCGGGAATTCTCGGACTCAGTTCGGTGTTCTTGTTTCAGACGCTGCAGCCGCAAAGCGACGGCGCGTCGGTGCTGTGGGTCACGGCCGCCGTCGCGTTCGCGTGGTCGAGTCGCGAGCGCGCGTGGCACGTGTTCGTCGCCGGCGCGGCGACGGCCATCGCGGTGCTCGTGCGGCCGGCGAATGCGCTGTGCGCCCTGCCGGTGCTCGCGTGCCTCTGGGGCCGCCCGAAAGCGCTGCGCAATTTCGTCCTCGCTGGTCTGCCCGCGGCGCTGTGGCAGTTGTGGTTCAATTTTCGCCACTACGGCCATCCGCTCCGCACGGGCTACGGCGACGTGAGCGATGCGTGGAGCACGTCGTTCATCGGGCCGACGCTTGCGTCCTACGCGCAATGGCTTCCGGCCATGTTCACGCCGGTCGTCGTGGCCGCGCTGGCCGCGCCGTGGCTCGGGAGCTTTGCAACCCGCGCGCGCACCGTGCTCGGGTGGTGGGCAGGCAGCTTCTTCGTGTTCTACGCGCTCTATTGGTGCACCTACGACAACTGGTATAACATGCGCTTCGTGCTGCCGGCGATGCCCGCGGTGCTGGTGCTCGGCCTGCACGTGACGCGGGCGGCGCTCGGCCGTGCGCGCGTGCCGTTTTTTCCGTCCGATCCCCGGTCGACGGCGCTCTGGCCGAGTGCCGCGCTGGTCGTGGTGCTGCTCGGCATCGCGATCGTCGACACGGTGCGGCGCGACGTGCTGCCGTGGGTCCACGCCGCTCGCGCGCATCGCGTGGGCGTCGAGTGGCTGAACGAGCGGGCTCCGGCGAACGCGATCGTGTTCGCGCGCCATGCCTCGAACGCCGTGTGGCACTACACGGACTTTCAACTGGTGCGGCCCGATCGCGAGGCGGCGCGCACGCCGGAATTTTGGGCACAACTCGCGCGCACCGGCCGGCCGATTTTCGCCCTCAACCAGCACTGGGAGCAGCACGGTTTCGAATGGGGCCACGGCAAAGGCGAAGGCCGGCCGGATTTGCCGGGCGACTGGGAGCGGCTCGCCGTGCTCTGGGAAGGCGAATACGTCGTCTGGCGCTGGCATCCGCCGAAAGCCGAAGTCTCGCCCTAACGCCGCCCTCCCTTCGTCGCTTACGCGCGCGAAGTCCTCGCGCGCATGTCGCTCGGCCCTTAGCGCTGCAGCTCGGCGGCGGTGACGCGGAAGGTGGCGTTGACTGTGCCCGGCGCGCCGCGATCGGCGGCGAGCGAGACTTGCTCGAGACCGACGTAAGGCGAGCGGTGCGAAAGCGTCTCGTAGAACTTCACCAGCGCGCCGATCTCGGCCCGCCGGAAGCTCACCTGGGCCGAGTGAAACGCAAATTGCGTCGTGCGCTCCGAGCGCTGACCCGAAACCTCGGCGGTGAGTCCGGCCTGCGCGGCGAGCGTGCTCATCTCGGCGACGAGCCGCGTGCCGTTGAGCGTCTTGGCCGGATCGAGCTGCGCGGTAGCCTTGGCGGCGCGGGCTTCGATGTCGGCCTTGTTGGACAACCAGAGTCGCTGCTCCTCGGCGGAAGTGCGCAGCGCCCGCCAATCGGCGAGGCGCGCGCGGGTGCGGCCGGCGGCACTGATCAGCCAGACGATCGCCACCAACGCCACAAAGGCGACGAGCAGGGTTTTTTCGCGGAGCGAGCGCGTGTAGAAGAAGCGTTTCATTTTGCGCCCTCCGTGCCGGCGACTTCCCGCAGCGTGCCGTCCTTGAACGTCGCGACGAAGCGGAACGTCGTCAGGCCTTCGCGCAAGCCGACATTGGAAACCTCGAGCGTGGCGACCTGCGGCAGCACGCGCACGGCCGACTCGAACGCGCCCACATTATCGGCGTTGGCCGACTGGCCTTCGACTTCGAGCGTGTCGCGCCCGGAGGTGGTCGAACGCGAGAACACGATGCCGGGCGGACGCACGGCGTTGACGACCGCGAGCATTTCCATCGCGCGGAGGCGGCGCTGCGCCATTTCCTCGATACGCGTGCCGAGAGCCTGCGCGGTCTGGATTTTTTCGACCTCCGGTGCGACGGCGTCCTGCGCCTGCCGCTGCTGATTCAGCAGGATGCCACCGAGGAAGAGCGCCACTTCGAGCACGAGACCGAATGCGATGCAGCCGATGGTCGCCTGCAGGACGCGCCAGAGAAGCCGGTCGCGTTGCTGCGTGGCGCGGCGGGCGGCGAGCACTTCCTTGTCGCGCACGTCCATCACCTGCACGGCGGCTTCGTCAAAAACGGTGGTGAGCGCACCGCCCGTGCGGCGGGCCACGGCGAACTCCCAGCTCTGCTTCTTCGTCGCGACGGTGATCGGGCCGACGAACTCTTCGTTCGAACCGAGATCGCCCAGTCGCGCGGCGGCTTCGGCCAGCAGGCGGTCGCGTTCGACTCCTTCGGTGGCGGGCTCGACTCGTCGCGCGAGCACGAGTGCCGGCAATGAACCGCGGCCGTCCCAAGCGGCGACGATCAGCGAAGCGCCGTCGCTCCACGTGCGCGTCTTGCGGTGCGTGGGCGCATCGCCGAGCAAAGCAACGAAAGCCGGCAACACCGCGGCGGCACCGTCCCACCCTTCTGCCGCGAACAGGCGCCGATGCGTGGCAAAGACCAGCGCGGAAGCCCCGTCCGCCGCCCGATGGTAGCCGTAGAAAAGTTGCCCGAGCGCGAACGGCGCGTGGGTCTCGAGCGCGAGCTCGACTTGATCGCCGACCTCGGCCGTGGGGTCCAGTGGCACGCAGCGCACGAAGAACGCCTCGGCCGGCAGCACGACGGTTTCGTCGAGGACCGGTTCGGGCGCGGCGGTGGGAGGGGAAGTCGGCATGTCAGCTCGTGGGACTCGCGATGGGCCCGGTTGGTTCGGCGTTCTCTTTAATCTCCAGCACGGTGAAGGGGTAGTTCAAGGCTTTCCTCTCCGGCAAGGGGGCCGTTTCCACCGCGCCGGGCTTGGCCGGCTCTTCGCGCCGCTGGGGATTCGAGGCATTGGTGCCGGCCGAAACCACGGCGCTGAGCCGGTAAACCACCTGACCTTGGTGCACGGCGACGTTGATCCGGAGCGCCTCGATGTTGGTGCTGTAACGGTCGCCGGTGATGCTGGCGCCCATGACTGTGCTCGCCTCGGTGATGGAGCGAAAGACGCCGGTCTCGCCCTTCGGTTTCGGCTGCAGGCGGTAGTTCTCCAGCGATTGCACCTCGCCGGCGCCGAGTCCGAGCGCGGTCAACACGCCCGCGCGCGCCGAGTTCAGATTCACCCGACGAAACGACAGCAGAGAGACTTCCTGGCGGAACGCATCGAACACCGGCGTCGGACGCCCGGCCTCGTCGAAGAACACGCGTTCGTCCAACTCGGCCGCCGCGAGTTCGCGCCATGAGCGCAACGCCCGGTGCGCCGCGACGTAGGGCGGATCCGCACGCGTGTAATCCGGCATATCGAGATCGACGCTGGCGTCCTTCGGGGCGTCGTGGATCCACACATGAAGGATGTGACTGAGATGCTCGGCCTGGTTGCGCTCGACGCCGGCGAACTCGAGCATCGTCTGGATCTCGGTCTCGTTGGCGGTCGGCAGCGAGAGCTTCGCGGACTCGTCCTCGAAAGTGATTTCAACTTCGCGCCCCGTCGACGGCGTGAAGCCGCTGTCGGTCAAAGGATCTTCCCAACCCTCGGCCGGGCTGCGCAACGCTCCGTCGACCGCACGGAAGTCGGCGAGGACGGCGAGCGTGGTTTCGAGTGCGGAGTAAGCTTCTGCGCGCAGGCTCTTCAAGTTCGCCGCGCGGGCATCGGCGAGGAGTTCGGTGCCGCTGCGGCGGATGAACGCCGTGAGCAGGAACGCCGCGAGCATGATCGTCACGAGCACGAGGACGATCACCGCACCGCGATCCCGCGCGCCGGGCGCACGGGAAATTCCAAAGGCCAAACGGCCAAACGCCAAAGCCGGCCACCGCTTCGAGGGCGAAGCGACAGAGGTGCGCGAGATTTGGCGTTTGGGATTTGGCACTTGGGGTTTCTCAGTAATGCGGCAGCGGCCCCGGCGCCGGCGGGAGTGCGACGGTGGTGTCGGCCTTCATGTCGTTGTGCGCAAAGGACAGCCGCAGACGCTGCGGCATGCGCCAGCGCCCTTGGTTGTCGCGCTGGAGTTGATCGTAAACCCGCCAGAAGCTGCCGTCGCCCTCGAGATACTCGAATTTCAGCCCGGCACCGAACGCCGATAGCACGAACGGACGCGGCACGGCGTCGTCGAATTCCTTTTCCAAGCGCGACTGCCAGTAGAGCATCAGGCCCTTGCCTTGCTGGTGCGCGAATGCGCAGACCACATCCGGCAGCGGCGCGGTCTTCCACGGCAGGCGCGGACTGCCCTCGGCGAGTTCGAAGGTCACCAGGGTCTCGCGTCGGCCGTCGTCGAGTCGCACTTCGCGGGCGAAGATCGGGATCTGATTCGTGATCGGCGGCAGCGCCGCGGTGCGGAGCATCGTTTCGACTTCGCGCGTAACGGCGCGGACGTGTTGCTCGAACAGTCGCCGCTCGGCTCCGACGCCCCAGATCTCGGCCATCGAGAACACAAAATAATTCATCGCGATCAACAGCGCGCCGAGGAGCGCGGTCGCGAGGAGGACTTCGATGAGCGTGAAACCGCGGCGGAGCCGGCCAGTGAGCCCCGTTGCGATGGTTCTTTGTAGGGCCTCACCTCGCGTGAGGCCTCGCTCGCGCAAACCGCACATGCCGCGAACGCGCGCGCGGCTCGACGCAAGGTCGAGCCCTACAGATGCCGCAGCGAAACGCGCCGGTTTGCGTGGCACCGGCGTCTCGCCTGCATTCCGGAGCAGGCGAGACGCCTGCGCTACTTCGAGCCACGCGCTCATTTCCGCGCCTCCTGCAATTTCTCGCGCGAGGCGCGCCAATCGGAGCGGAGCTGCTCGCGCCGCTGCGCGTCGCTCCAGGTCGGCCGCAACAGCATGAAGGTCTCGGTGGCTTGCTCTTCCGCTTTCATCGTGCCGCCCGCCACCCGCGTCGTGACGGTCACGCGGAACAGATCCGGCACGGCGGCCTCCTCGACCTTCGCCTCCCAGCGCAAACGGCGGTCGTCGGGCAGCGAGAGATCGCCGCCCTTCTCCACCTTCTCGCGCTCCGGTTCGTTGAGAATTTGTTCGTGCAGGAAATCCATCGCGGAACCGCCCGAGGCGCGCTGTGCGATCGCGGCGTGAGCGTTGAGGGTGTTCGCATAGGCCGCACCGAGCACGACCGCGGCGATGGCAAGAATCGTGAGCGCGACGAGAACTTCGATGAGAGTGAAGGCGCGGTGCTGTAGCGGCGGTCTATGACCGCCGATCGTGCCCCCTCGGCGGTCATAGACCGCCGCTACAGAGAAGCGAGCGGTGCTCATGTCCCGCCTTTCGTCGGCGCCGGGCTCAGGGCGCACGTCCACGGATCGACGACGAGCACGCGCGGCTTGGCGTCGCGGCCGGCTTTTACGCGCATGCGAAAGGGCTCGCAGGTGCCGTCCGCGAAGAAGCGCACGCGCTTCAACGGTTCCTGCTGCGCCTCGGAAAGTTCGCCACCGAGAAGGATGCTGGCGCCGGCCTGCATCGGCAAAAGCTCGAGCGTGATGCCGGCGGGCAGCGCGTCGCTGCGAGTGTCGGCGGCGCCGTAAACAAGTTGGCGTTTCTCCAGATCGTAGCTGAGTTCCACTTCGCGACCGGACTCCAGCGCATCGGTGCGCGCCGCCAGCACGGCCTCGCTGAGCAGTTGCTCGGGGCCGCGATCGTTCATCTGGTCGAGAATCGAATTCACGCCGGGAATGAACACCGCCGCGAACACCGCGATCAACGCGAGCACGAGGAGCAGCTCGACGAGCGTGAAGGCGCGAGCACCGCGCGAACCGCTTTCCGGCGTCGTCCGCCGTAGCGGCATTCGTAAGAATTTCGCCCGGGCGAATACGGCGAAAGCCTCACGGCTTCCGCTACGAGGCCCGGCACGACTCGCACCTCGGCAAGCTTGATCGTGACCGAAACTCATGCGATGCGCGGTGGCGCGACGCGCTTCTCGGCCCGGAAGCGCACGGGCGCTCACCAGTTGCCGACGTCGTCTTCGGTGCCTTCGGCTTTGTCCTTGCCGACCGAGTAGAGGTCGTAGGCGCCCTTGTTTTTCGTGCCGGGATAGCGGTAGCGATAGGCCTCGCCCCACGGATCGAGCGGAAGCTTGCCGCTGGGAGCCTCGATGTAAGGACCGCGCCAGCGGTCGGCCTTGCTCGCCGGCGCCGTGATGAGGGCGGCGAGGCCTTCGGTGGTGGACGGATAATCGCCGAGGTCCATGCGATAGCGCGTGAGCGCGAGTTTCATCGTGTCGCGCACGAAGATCTTCGCCGCCGATTCCTGGCCTTGGTCGAACACGCCGGTGGTGTTCGTGATCAGCACGCCGGCCAGCAGGCCGATGAGGGCGATGACGAGGAGGATTTCGATGAGCGTGAACGCGGCGCGGGCCTTCTTCAGATTCATGGGAAAATTTAACGCGGGGGCTGATTGGGTGGCGGCTGGGGCTGCTGCTGCGCCTGTTGACGGAGCGCGCGCCGGCGACGGATTTCCTCGGCGACCTGCGCGAGACGTTGCGCCTCGGTGCTGCTCGGGGCGGGGTTGACGCCGGGGCCGACATTCGTGCCGGGGGCCACGACGACCGTGGGCTGCGGCGTTGCCGCCTGAGGCGGCGGCATGGCCATGGCGGTGATTCGCGCGGTGCGGAGCTTCAGGCTCATGCTGCGACCTTGGTAGTCGAGCGTGACCGTTTCGCTGTCCGGGTCGTAGGACTTCACCGTGTAAGGGTGCCCGCTCTCCTTCAGGCTGACCCATTCAGCGCGGCGCGAGCCGGTGTCCAGGAGGCTGAAAAATCGCTCGCCCCGATCGACGAAGGTGCCGCGGAATTCGAGCGGGCCCGCGGCCGCGGCAGCCTGCCCCACTGGCGTGGCGGTGCCGAAAGGGGAGTTTTGCACGAGATTCTGCAGCGACGGCAGCGACGAGGCTGCCGGAGCCGGGGGCGGCGTCTGGGCGAGCGCGGGCACAACCAAGAGTGCGAGGAGGGGGAGCGATCGCATGTGGAGAATCGTTCGACTACGTTGCGGGGCTTTTGTGCCGGAGCAATGCCGAAGGCGCGCCGCGTCTGCGCGCCAGTTTGGGTTGAGAAGTTTATGTTGAAGGGGCGGAGGAATCGCCGTTGAGACGCATCCGGCGCGGGAGCGGTTTCTTTAACTTCAACTCTCCACTTAAACCAGCGGCGCTGCGCGCCGCTACCATGTGTAGCCGAGCGAGGAGGTAAGGCGCGAATCGGAGCGGAAGGTCGGATCAGGAACCGAATGGTCGTAATCGAGCTCGTAGCGCAGGTTGATCGAGATCCGCTCGGTCATGCGCGACTGGAGCGCCGCGTTGAATTTGAAGCGGAAATTGCCGTCAGCGGGTGCGCCGACGACCGCCGAGCGACCGCCGCGCGCGGACATGTTGGGCGAGTCGGCGAGGAAGAAAGTGGATTCCTGGGTGAACTTGAAACGCTTGTCCCACTGCAACGAGTAGTCCTGGAAGGCCGAGCCGAGGAGCGAAGTGTAGTCCTCGTAGCCCTCGCGGGAGAGGCGTTGGAGCACGGCGCCGAGGCCGACGTTCGCCTGTTGCTTCGGTCCATCGATGATCTTGTAGCCGCCGCCGAGCTGTTGCTCGACGCTGTATTTGATCTGCTTGAGGTCGTCGGCCGAATAGGTCGTGAGCGTCTGCGTGAAGAGCCGTTTGTTGAAGTCGTGGCGCCAACGGAAATCGGCCTGCTGGCGATCGGCGGTGACGATGTTCTGCGCTTCGGAGCGGAGCGCGGTGGCAGTGGCGCGGTAGCTGTTGGACCGCTTGTCCCGGCCCTCAATCGAGAAGCGCGCGGTCATGTCGCGCTTGGTTTTGGCACCGTCCTGCGTCGAATAGCCGAGTTCGAGCTGGCGCGTCCATTTGGGGATCACCTTGTCGGATTTGGCCGCGGGGGCCGCGGCCGGCGCGGTGGGCACTTTGGCGAGGGCCGCGGCGGTGGCGGCACTCGGCACGGGGGCGAGCGCCGCGCGCGGAATTTTCAACGTGCCGAGCTGCTCGTGCCGGATTTCGAGCTCAGCGTCGGTCTCGCGGACCAGCGTGCCGGTGATCCGGTCGCCGTTCGCGAGTATCCACGTAGCGGCGCGCGCGGGCAGCGCGGCCAGGAGGAAAAGAAGGAGGAGGTGACAGACGGTGCGGAGGTTTTCCCGAGGAATCATGCAGTGAAAAAAGACGTCGACGCGCGTTGGACCCCGCACGGTGCAACGCGTTCGGCAAAATCTGAGAAATTGTCGCCGGCGATGCGGCGTTGGAAGAACCGGCGACGGATTTGTGACGTCGCCGGGCATCAGCTAATTCACGCGGTTTTGCGTTTGCGACCGGATTTTTGGCCGGTCGTCACGAGGATATCCTGAAACCAACGCGTGCGCAGATCGAAATGCTTGCCGCCCTTGACGCGCGAGAACGCGATCGGGCTGAGGCGACCGTTCGCCTCCTCGTCCTCGGCCACGAGGCCGGACTCGCCGCGGAGCGCGCACTCGATGGCGTGTTCGACGCAGCGGGCGATCAGCACGAGGTCGGCGTCATTGGCGGGCGCGGAACGGGCGAAGTAGCCGGATTTCTGCACGAGCACCTTCTCGGCGCCGATCATCGTGGCGAAGCGTTTGCCGAACCAGGAACCGACGTTGATCTTGTCGAGTTTCACGTGGCCAAACGGGTCGCGATCGATCGGCTCGCCGCGCGCGGTCATCTCGGCGAGGACAGTTTCAACAGAAGCACCTTCGGAGACGAAGAGGTTCACGTTGCCGAGGCGATCCATCGTGGAGCGCAAGCGTTCGGCTTCGGCGTGCAGGTCGAATTCCATCTCCGGCAGGTAAACGCCGTGAATGCTCCAGCGCTCGGGCTTGTGGCCGAGGCCGGGGATAAAGAGGCCGCCTTCGACGAAGCGCAGGTAATCGCGCGCGGTCGCCGCCGTGAGCCAGCCGGAGTGGCGGCCCATGATCTCGTGCACGATGAGCATGCGCGAGCTGGCGCCGTGTTCGCTGACGACGTTCTGGAAGAAACGGGCACCCTGCTCCGCGGCCGTGAGCGCGCCGAGGCTCTGGCGGACGGGAACGATGTCGTTGTCGATCGTCTTGGGCAGGCCGACGACGGTGAGACCGTAACCGTTTTTCTTGAGCCAGGCGGCGAGGTCGGCCGCAGCGGTGTTGGTGTCGTCACCGCCAATGGTGTGAAGGATGTCGACTTTGTCGCGTTTGAGCTGGCGGGCAGCGACGGCGCGCGGATCCTGGCCGGCTTTGACTAGGCCGCGCTTCACGCAGTCGTCGACGTTGGTGAGGCGCACGCGGCTGTTACCGATGGGGCTGCCGCCGTAACGGCGCAAGATGCCGGCCTGGGCACGCATGTCTTCGGTCACCTGGATCGAGTCGCCCAGCAACAGGCCCTTGTAGCCGGAGCGGTAGCAGATGATTTCGAGTTCCGGCGCGGCTTCGGTGTATTGGAGAATGAGTTCGCCGACGGCGGCGCTCAAACAGGGAGCGAGTCCACCGGCGGTGAGGATGGCGACCTTGCGTGGTTTCATGCGTGGAAGGGTTAACGAAAAAGGATTCCGGCGGGCCGGGGCCAGAAAGATTTCGTGGAATTTGTGGCGTGGAGCGCGGCCGAGCCAATTTCGCCAGATGGAGCAGGCGCGGCAATGCGCGCGACGGTCGAGGCCCGCAGCGTTGCGTCATAGCGCTGCGGGGGGCGGCATGCCCCGCGCGCAAAAAAACCGGCCGCACTCGCGTGCGGCCGGTTCCCATTCTGCTATGCGTTCCTGTTTCTGGATCAGAACACGACGGTGACGCCGAGCGTGACCCAAAGGTTTTTGTCCGGAGACGCGACGTCGCCGGAAGTGTCGGTCCAGTGACCGCCCAGCTTGATCGTGGCCTTCTCGGAGAGCTTCACGCTCACCGAAGCGTCGGCGCCGTAATACTTGTAGGTATAGCCCGCGGTGCCGGGCAGATCGCCGTCGCCGTCGCCGATGTCGGTGTAGCCGTAGTAGACGCCGACATCGAACGAGCCACTGCTGATCGGCACGCTGTAGCCGAGGTCGGCCTGCAGGGTGTTCGAATCGAGCTTGAAGTCGTGGAACGCCGTCAGCTTGCCGCTGAGCGGCCCGATCGGCGTAGCGAACGCGATGTAGCCTTCATAGGTCTTCTTCGGCTCGCTCAAGCTCGGACGCGCGGACGGATAATAGTAATAGGTGCCGCCGAGCGTGACGGAGCGATCTCCCTCGAGCGCGAATGAGTAGCCGGCGAAGAAATCGTATTCCTTGCCCTGCGCCCACTGGGCGGTCTTGTCGTTCAGCGCCTGGCTGCTCCAGATACCGCCCGAAAACGCGCCTTGGGAATACGTGATCGAAGGCTGGAACGCCTGATCCTGGGCGATCACGCCGCGGAAGAAATAGCGGGACGTGTAAGTGAAGTCGGCGGTGACCGAATAGGAGGACTTGGCTTCCTCCGCGCTAAGGCCGGCGGCGGCGAGAAGCGCGAACGCGGCGAACAGGGTTTTTCTCATGATGGGTTTGCTTGGTGTTTTGCGTGGTTTGGGGGCAACAGCGCCGCCCTAGGTCGACGTTAAAAGCATCCTGTCGGCCAACCAAGCGCGTATGACAATCTTGACACTGATGGCGCGGCACATCGCGGTGCAGGGACGGTAGGGCCGGCTTCAGCCGGACCTGCTGGGTTCCCATTCGCTGATGGCGCCGCTGAACAACGCCGCGCGGGTCCGGCTGAAGCCGGACCTACTTTTCGCGGTAGCGTGGTAGGTGGCCCGCTTGCCGGGCCACTGCGCCAAGCGCAGCGGACGCAGTGCCTCGCTCGGGCAAGTTGCGCGCGAGCGCGCAACCTACTTCGGAGTCGCGGCAGCGACGAACGCGCCGCGCGCTCAGCCGAGCAACACCGACGGGTGCTCGGCGAAAACTTGCACGGGCTCGTAGCGGTAGAACGGCTTCGGCGCGTCCGGCGTCGGCGCGTTCGGCACGACTTTCCAGAACTGCTGCACGCTCGCGCTCCACTGCTCGAGAATGCGCTTCGCGTGCGGCGAGCCGGTCGACTCGGCGTGATCGCTGATCAGCATGCGCAGCGATTCCATTTCGTCGTCGTTCGACAGCCGCTCGAGCGTGACCATCTGGTTGTTGAAGCGCTGCGGAAGGACGTTGCGCTCGTCGAACACGAAGGCGAGACCGCCGCTCATGCCGGCGGCGAAGTTCAGGCCGGTGCGGCCGAGGATCACGACCGTGCCGCGCGTCATGTATTCGCAGCCGTGGTCGCCCACGCCTTCGACGACGGCGATCGCACCGGAATTGCGGACCGCGAAGCGCTCACCCGCCCACCCCGCCGCGAAGAGCAAGCCGCCCGTCGCGCCGTAGAGGCAGGTGTTGCCGATGAGGACGTTCGTCTCCCACGCGAAGAGTTCGTCGCCGCGCGGGCGGATGACGATTTCGCCGCCGCTCATGCCCTTGCCGACGTAGTCGTTGCCCTCGCCCGTGAGCGTGAGGCGCACGCCGGGAACGAGGAACGTGCCGAAGCTCTGACCGGCGGTGCCGTTGAACTTCAGGTCGATCGTGCGCGGCGCGAGCGGGTGCTGGCTGCCGCGCAGGTAGGCGATCTGGCCGGAGAGATGCGTGCCGAGGCAGCGCGATTCGTTCGTGACCTTGTAGGTGCCGCTGAAACGTCCCGCACGACCGGCGATGACGTGGCGCGCTTCCTGGACGATGAGTTCGTCGAGCGAGCCTTCAGAGCCGAAACGCTCGTTGCGCTCGCGCGTGTGGAAGCGGTCGAGCTGGCCGGTCGGGTCGACGTTGTGCAGCACGCCGGACAGATTGAGGAAACGCGTCTTCGGGTTCGCCGGGTCGTCGATCTGCTCGAGCAGCTCGGGGCGGCCGATGACGTCGTTGAGCGTATGGGCGCCGAGACGCGCGAGGTAATGGCGGACCTCCTCGGCGACGGCGTTGAAGTAGGCGATGACGTTCTCGGGCTTGCCGCGGAACTTCGCGCGCAGGTCCTCGCGCTGCGTGGCGACGCCGACCGGGCACGTGTTGAGGTGGCAAACGCGGAACATCGCGCAACCCGCCGCGATGAGCGCGCCGGTGCCGAAGTTGAATTCCTCCGCGCCAAGGATCGCGGCGATGACGATGTCGCGACCGGTCTTCATGCCGCCATCGGTGCGCAGCGTGACGCGGTTGCGGAGGCCGTTCATCATCAGAACCTGGTGCGCCTCGGCGAGACCGAGCACCCAATCGGAGCCGGCGTTCTTGATCGAGCCGAGCGGCGAAGCGCCCGTGCCGCCTTCGTGACCGGAGACGAGCACGACGTCGGCGTAAGCCTTCGCGACACCCGCAGCGATCGTGCCGACGCCGGACGACGAGACGAGCTTCACGCAGACCTTCGCGCGCGGGTTCACTTCCTTGAGGTCGAGGATCAGCTGTGCGAGGTCCTCGATCGAATAGATGTCGTGGTGCGGCGGCGGCGAGATGAGCGTGACGCCGGGCACGGAGAAACGGAGGCGCGCGATCAGCGGTGAAACCTTGTGGCCGGGCAACTGGCCGCCTTCGCCGGGCTTCGCGCCCTGCGCCATCTTGATTTCGATCTCGCGCGCGTTGGCGAGGTATTCGGCGGTGACGCCGAAGCGGCCGGATGCGACCTGCTTGATCGCGCTATTCGCGCTGTCGCCGTTTTCGCGCAGGCCGAAACGCTCGGGATCTTCGCCGCCTTCGCCGGAGTTCGACTTGCCGCCGATGCGGTTCATCGCGATCGCGAGCGTCTCGTGCGCCTCGGGTGAGAGCGCGCCCATCGACATGCCGGCCGTCGTGAAACGGCGGCGGATGTCCTCGATCGGCTCGACTTCCTCGAGCGGCAGGCCACTCGCCGGGAAGCGAATCTTCAAGAGATCCTTGATCGTGACCGGCGGGTGCTCGTCGGAGGTTTGGGCAAAGACCTTGTAGTCTTCGGCCGCCCCGCCCTTGAGGAATTTGTGCATGCCCGCGACGACCTTCGGGTTCCAGCCGTGGAACTCGCCGTCGCCCTTCTTGTTGACCTTGTAGTAACCCTCGTTGGGCAACTCGTTCGCGGGCGCGGGCGTCGCCTCGGCCTCGGAGGCTGCGTTGTTCATGCGCGGGAACGCGCGCTCGTGACGGCGCAACACTTCCTCGGCGATCTGGCGGTAACCGATGCCGCCGATCGGCGACGGCGTGCCGCCGAAGCACTCTTCGATGACTTTGCCGCCGATGCCGATGGCTTCGAAGATTTGCGCGCCGCGGTAACTGGCGAGCGTGCTGATGCCCATGCGGGCGAGAACCTTCAACAGGCCGGCCTCGATGGCCTTCTTGTAATTCTTCTCGGCGTCGCCGGGCTTCGCGGGCGTGGCGAGTTTGCCCTGCGTGGCGAGTTCGCGGACGGTCGCGAGCGCGAGGTAAGGATTGATCGCGTTCGCGCCGTAGGCGCTGAGGCACGCGATGTGATGCACGTCGCGCGCTTCGCCGGTCTCGGCGACGATGTCGCACTTCAGGCGCAGGCCCGCGCGGATCAGGCGATGCTGCACAGCGCCGACGGCGAGGAGCATCGGCACGGCGGCCTTGTCGGGCGCGAGGCCCTTGTCGGAAAGGATGAGGATCTTCGCGCCCTGGTTTTCGACGGCGTTGAGCGCGCGCTGTGCGAGATCGTGCACGGCGTTGGCGAGCGCGTCGGCGCCGGCGTTGGCGTCGAAGAGCACGGAGAGACGCTGCACGGCGTTGCGGAACAGCGGCACCGACGGAATCGCCTCGAGCTCGTGGTCGAACACGATCGGCGAATCGAGCGTCAGCACGCCGGTGGGAGCGAGTGTCGTCTCGAACAGGCTGATGCGCGGGCCGAGTGCGGCACCGAGCGACATGACCGACTTCTCGCGGATCGAGTCGATCGGCGGATTCGTGACCTGTGCGAAGAGCTGCTTGAAATAGCTGTAGAGGAGCTTCGGGCGGCGCGAGAGGACGGCGAGCGGCGTGTCGTCGCCCATCGAGCCGGTCGGCTCGACGCCGACGGCGAGCGAGCCGAGCACGAGTTCGAGTTCCTCGCTGTCGTAACCGAACGCGAGCTGCTGCTGCAGCGGCGTGGCCGTGAACGACGCGGGCGGCGTGATGATCTCGTTCTCCGGCGCGGTCGCGGCGAATTTTTGGAGATTGATCAGGTGGCGCGAGCACCAGTCGCGGTAGATCGGCTTTTCGGCGACCTCCTTCTTGATGTCCTCGTCCATCAGCAGGCGCTGGCGCTCGAGGTCGACCGCGATCATGCGGCCGGGCCCGAGGCGACCGGACATCGTGACCTGGCCGGGGAGGTTCGGCACGAGACCGGTTTCCGAGGCGAGGAGGATGTGACCGTCGTCGTAAACCTTGAAGCGCGCGGGGCGCAGGCCGTTGCGGTCGAGCGTGGCGGCGACGATCTTGCCGTCGGAAAACACGAGCGCGGACGGGCCGTCCCACGGCTCCATCAGGAGCGAGTGATATTGGAAGAAGCCGCGGGCGTCCTCGCTGAGGCGCGGGTTCTGTTCCCACGCGAGCGGCGCCATCATCATCATCGAGTGGATCGCGGAGCGTCCGCCGAGCGAGAGGACTTGGAGGACGTTGTCGAAGCTCGCGGAGTCGGACATGCCCGGCTGCACGATCGGGTGCAGGTCGGCGAAGCGCCCGCCCCACACGCCGCCGGCCATCGCCTTCTCGCGCGCCTGCATGCGCACGCGGTTGCCGCGGACGGTGTTGATCTCGCCGTTGTGCGCCATGAGGCGGAACGGCTGCGCGAGATGCCACGTCGGAAACGTGTTCGTCGAATAGCGCTGGTGGAAAATCGTGAACGCCGTCGTGTAGCTCGAGTCGCGCAGATCGGGAAAAAAGCGGCGGACCTCGGGCGCGTTGAGCAGGCCCTTGTAGACGATGGTGCGCGACGAGCACGAGCAGACGTAGAACCCGTCGAGCCGCGCCTCGCCGCAACGGCGCTCGGCGACCTTCTGCGCGAGGTAGAGGTGACGCTCGAAGTCGTCGTCACTCGAGTCGTCGAGCCGCGCGATGATCGCCTGCAGGACGAACGGACGCGTGTCGGCGGCCTTGCGGCCGAGGATCGAGTAGTCGGTCGGCACGTCGCGCCAGGCGACGAAGCCGAGGCCCTCTTCCTTCACGGCCTCGATGAAAATCTTTTTGATCTGCGCCTGCGCGAGGTCGTTTTCGCGCGGGAGGAAAAGCTGCGCGACGGCGAGGTCCTTGTCCTTCGGCTGCACGCTGACCTTTTGCGCGACGAGGTGCGCGCGGATGAGATCGTAAGGCAGCTGCGTCATGATGCCCGCGCCGTCGCCGGTCGAGGAGTCGGCGTCGATCGCGCCGCGATGCGCGAGGGCTTTAAGGGCGGTCAATCCATGCTTGAGGACGTCGTGGGTGCGGTGTCCGTCGGTGCGAGCGATGAACCCGACGCCGCACGCGTCGTGTTCGAACGACGGGTCGTAGAGCGGCGACGGTTGAACGTTAGCAGGAATGGGAAGACGCATAAGCGGATTGAATCGGCAGCAGTTAGGGTGCCGGTTCCGCGGCAGGCAAGCGGGTTAAGCGGGGGCGTTGCGTTCTAAGGGGCGCGAGCCGCGGATAGAACCACGCCCAAACCAATCCTCAAAAGCTTGCCCACAAAAGGAACAAAGCGCGTAAGAAGAGGCCTACGAGATGCGCTCGTCGCAGATGACTACGGCGTCTCGCAGCCCACACAGAACGTTGAAAACTAGGAGTCCGCAAGGAGCCGAGTCTGTAGCTCAGCAAATAGCTCGGCGATGGACTTGACGCTTAGTGACGAAACTAACCCTTGGGCAATGCACTCAAAGGTGCTGTCGTGAAATGTGATAATGAAATGCCGAGCCTTTGAATCTGGGGTGTTCGGGAAGGAGATTCGATTCTGCTCGGTCATCACCTTGATCCACGTGGAGTTTTTCACCTCGAAAACTCCATAAGCACTGAGCCCCTTCCCGTAGAGCGGATGCCCCGGAAGCGCTTCGTCATTCGGATAGCCGAACTTCGTAAGCTGACATTGGGCCACCTCGATTGTCGCGTAGCCCAGCGGTTCACGCTTTCCATCCGAAGTCTCTTTCACCGCGCTGAACACGAGAAAAACTGTGCGTTCATTCTGAAGCAATACGGGAGCCGGGGCAGCTCCCTCCGGAACGAATCCGACTTCATAACGATCCGCATATTCTTCGTCCTTCGCGGCGGCCAAGGCGCGCTGAGCAATCGAGACTTCCTCAAATGCAACGTGAGCCGCCGGAACGTTGGTGAGCGGGCTTAAGAACGTTTGGAGTCGTGCACGCGCCTCTGCCAGCTGCTTCTCGAGTTCAGGAATCGACATCGGTCCTTTAGTTAGCAGTGCAATTCAGGCTCATGGGATTCCCCCGCGCGCCTCAAGGGCAGAATTGAGTGCGAGAGGGTTGGGTTTGGCAACGGTGCAGAATCGCATTCGCGCGAGGGATCACGCGTGCGGGGCTGCGCCGCGCTCGGGGATTTTCTTTACCACGGATAAAACGGATGGGGACGGATTTGGCGGATGATGGGTGCGCGCGCGTGATCCGGGTAATCCGTCTGAATCCGGCTTAATCCGTGGGAAAATGAAGCGTGCGCACGCGGCGCGGCGGGCCCAGCGGTTCCGCCCTACCCTCCGGTTCTCTGTGATCTCTGTGGTCTCTGTGTTGAACGGTTTGGGTTAAACACAGAGGACGCAGAGGACACGGAGGGATTGCGACCGCGGGCACGGAGGCGGACGGTGTTCGCGGTGGTCGCCGCTGTCCTCAGCGGCGACGAACGAACGTGTGGTGCGGTGCGTGGCTCCTTGGCGTCGCTGGGGACAGCGACGCCCACCTCGGAATCTGTTCCTCTCAAATAAAAAGGACGCTCGGTCTTCGGAGCGTCCTTCGCGGATTTTCCGGAGCCGGCTGGAAGCCGGCTCTACTTTGCGCGCGTGCGCTGGCTTACGGCAGGCTCGTCGCGCCCATGAGGTAGCGGTCGCACTCTCTCGCGACGGCTCGGCCTTCGTTGATCGCCCAGACGACCAGGCTTTGGCCGCGGCGGCAGTCGCCGGCGGCGAAGACGCCTTTCAGGCTCGTCGTGAACTTGCCGTAGTCGGCCTTCGCGTTGCTGCGCGGGTCGGTTTCGACGCCGAGCGCCTTGAGGAGCGGCTGCTCGGGTCCGAGGAAGCCCATGGCAAGGAGCACGAGGTCGGCCTTGATCGTCTTTTCGGTGCCAGGCTGTTCCTGCGGCACGAACTGGCCCTTGTCGTTCTTCGCCCACTTGATCTGGACCGTGACGAGTTCCTTCACGTTGCCCTGCGCGTCGCCGACGAATTTTTTCACCGTCGTCAGGTAGGTGCGCGGATCGGCGCCGTATTTGGCGGCGGCTTCTTCCTGACCGTAATCGACCTTCAAGGTCTTCGGCCACTCGGGCCAGGGGTTGTCGGGCTGGCGCTCGAGCGGCGGCTGCGGGAGAATCTCAATCTGCATCACGTGCGCGCAGCCGTGGCGGAGCGACGTGCCGACGCAATCGGTGCCGGTGTCGCCGCCACCGATGACGACGACGTGCTTGCCGCGCGCGTGGATCGGCGCGTTGTCGCTGGACGAATCGAGCAGCGCCTTCGTGTTGCCGCCGAGGAACTCCATCGCGAAGTGCACGCCCTTCAGGTTGCGGCCCTCGATGGGGAGATCGCGCGGCTGGGTGGCGCCGGTGGCGAGGATCGTGGCGTCGTTATCCTTGAGCAACGCGGCCGCATCGACGTTGCCGCCGACGTTCGCGTTGCAGACGAATTTCACGCCTTCCTGCTCCATCAATTGGAGGCGGCGTTGCACGACCTCCTTCTTGTCGAGCTTCATGTTGGGGATGCCATACATGAGGAGGCCGCCGGGACGGTCGGCGCGCTCGTAAACCGTGACGGTGTGGCCGGCGCGATTGAGCTGCGCGGCGGCGGCGAGGCCGGCGGGGCCGGAGCCGATGATCGCGACCTTCTTGCCGGTGCGGGCCTTCGGCGGCTCGGGCACGACCCAGCCTTCTTCCCAGCCGCGGTCGATGATCGAGACTTCGTTGAGCTTGATCGTGACGGGCGGGTTGTTGATGCCGAGGACGCACGAGCCTTCGCACGGCGCCGGGCACACGCGACCGGTGAACTCCGGGAAGTTGTTCGTCTTGTGCAGACGGTTGAGCGCCTCTTTCCAGAGTCCGCGGAAAATGAGGTCGTTCCACTCGGGAATCAGGTTGTTGACCGGGCAGCCCGACGCCATACCGCTGATGAGCTTGCCGGTGTGGCAGAACGGGACGCCGCAATCCATGCAGCGCGCGCCCTGCTGGCGGAGCTTCTTCTCGTCCATGTGCGGGTGGAACTCGTTCCAATCGTGGACGCGCTCCGCGGGCGGACGATCGACGGGGAGTTCGCGGAGGTATTCGATGAATCCAGTTGGCTTGCCCATGGTGTTTTTGAAGTAGCGAGTAGCGAGTAGTGAGTAGAAGAACGAGCGGCGAGCAGTGTGTAGAGAGGCGGCAGTGTTCGGGATGCTCGCTAGTCGCTACTCACTACTCGCTACTGTTTTAGTTTCCTCCGACGCGAGACAGGTCGCGGGCGTTTTCTTCGAAGGCGGCCATGATGGCTTCGTCGCCGGTGAGACCCTGGGCTTGCGCTTTCTCGATGCAGGCGAGCATGCGCTTGTAGTCCTTGGGCATGACCTTGACGAATTTCGGGACGTTGGCGTCCCACGCGGCGAGGACCGCCTGGCCCTTCGCGCTTTTCGTGTAGGCGACGTGCTTCTCGATCAGCGCGCGGAGCGCGGCGATTTCCTTCGCGTCCTCGAGCTTTTCGATGCCGACCATCTGCGTGTTCACGTTCGCGGCGAACTTGCCGCTCTCGTCGAGCACGTAGCCGACGCCGCCGGACATGCCGGCGCCGAAGTTGCGGCCGGCGGGGCCGAGCACGACGACACGGCCGCCGGTCATGTATTCGCAACCGTTGTCGCCGACGCCTTCGACGACGACGTCGACGCCGGAGTTGCGGACCGCGAAGCGTTCGCCGGCCTGGCCGTTGAGGTAAACCTCGCCGGCGGTCGCGCCGTAGAGCGCGACGTTGCCGATGATCATGTTGTCCTCGGCCTTGAACGAGGCGCCGGCGGACGGCGCGACGATGAGTTTGCCGCCGGAGAGGCCCTTGCCGAAGTAATCGTTCGCGTCGCCCTCGATCGAGAGCGTCATGCCGCGCGTGACGAACGCGCCGAACGACTGGCCGGCGGAGCCCTTGAACTTCAGGCGAATCGTGTCCTCGGGCAGGCCCTTCGCGCCGTGCTTCTTGGTGACTTCGTAGCTGGTGACGGTGCCGACGACGCGGTGAATATTGCGGATCGGCAGCTCGGCGATGACCTTCTCGCCGCGCTCGATGGCGGGTTTGCAGATTTCGAGGAGCTGCGTGACGTCGAGCGAGCGGTCGATGCCGTGGTCCTGCGACATCTGGCAATAACGGCCGATCTCGGGGCCGACGTCGGGCGAATAAAGGATGCTCGAGAAATCGAGGCCCTTCGCCTTCCAGTGCTCGATCGCCTGCTTCGGCTGGAGGCGGTCGGTGCGGCCGACCATCTCCTCGATCGTGCGGAAGCCGAGCGACGCCATGATCTCGCGCAGATCTTCAGCGACGAAGCGCATGAAGTTCACGACGTGCTCGGGCTTGCCGGTGAATTTCGCGCGCAGTTGCGGGTCCTGCGTGGCGACGCCGGTCGGACACGTGTTGAGGTGGCACACGCGCATCATGATGCAACCCGTCGAGACGAGCGGCGCGGTGGCGAAGCCGAATTCCTCGGCGCCGAGCAACGCGGCGATCGCGACGTCGCGGCCGGTTTTCAACTGGCCGTCAGTCTCGACCGCGATGCGCGAGCGAAGATTGTTCAGGATGAGCGTCTGATGCGTCTCGGCGAGACCGAGCTCCCATGGCAGACCGGCGTGTTGAATCGACGTCTGCGGCGAGGCGCCCGTGCCGCCGTCGTAACCGGAGATGAGCACGACGTCCGCGTGCGCCTTGGCGACGCCGGCGGCGATGGTGCCGACGCCGACCTCGGAGACGAGCTTCACGCTGATGCGCGCGTGGCGGTTCGAGTTCTTGAGGTCGTGGATGAGCTCCGCGAGGTCCTCGATCGAGTAGATGTCGTGGTGCGGCGGCGGCGAGATGAGGCCGACGCCGGCAGTGGTGCCGCGCGTCTTGGCGACCCACGGATAAACCTTTGTGCCGGGCAACTGGCCGCCTTCGCCGGGCTTCGCGCCCTGCGCCATCTTGATTTGGAGTTCTCGCGCATTGGCGAGGTATTCGGCGGTGACGCCGAAGCGGCCGGACGCGACCTGCTTGATCGCGGAGTTCTTCGAATCACCGAGCTCGTTCGTCCAAGTGTAGCGCTCGGGATCTTCGCCGCCTTCGCCCGTGTTGGATTTGCCGCCGAGACGGTTCATCGCGATCGCGAGCGTCTCGTGCGCCTCCTTCGAGATGGAGCCGTAGGACATCGCGCCGGTTTTGAAACGCTTCACGATCGCCTCGACCGGCTCGACTTCCTCGAGCGGGATCGGCGTGCCGGCCTTGAATTCGAGCAAGCTGCGCAGCGTGCACATCGCACGCGACTGGTCGTTCACGACCTTCGCGTATTCCTTGTAGGCGGCGGCGTTGGACGTGCGGACGGCTTTTTGCAGGAAGTGGATCGCTTCCGGCGTGAAGAGATGCGCCTCGCCCTCGCTGCGCCACTTGTAGAGACCGCCCGGAGGCAACACATGTCCGTCGACCGGGCGCTCGGGATACGCCGCGCGGTGGCGGAGGAGAACTTCCTGCGCGATGACGTCGAGGCCGATGCCGCCGACGCGCGAGGGCGTCCAAGTGAAGTATTGGTCGACGACGTCCTGGCGGAGGCCGAGCGCTTCGAAGACTTGCGCGCCGCGGTAGGACTGGATCGCGGAGATGCCCATCTTGGACATGACCTTGATGACGCCCTTCGACGCGGCCTTCACGAAGTTGTAGCAGGCTTTCTTGTGGTCGATGCCAGTGAGCAGGCCCTCGCGGATCATGTCGTCGATCGTCTCGAACGCGACGTAGGGATTGATCGCCGAGCAACCGTAGCCGATCAGCAGCGAGAAGTGATGCACTTCGCGCGCTTCGCCGGTCTCGAGCACGAGCGAGATGCGCGTGCGCAGACCTTCGCGGATCAGGTAGTGGTGCAGGCCGGCAACGGCGAGCAGCGCGGGGATCGGCGCGTATTCGCGGGTGACGCCGCGATCGGAGAGGATGATCACGTTGACCTCCTCTTCCTCGATCATGTGGCGCGCCATGATGGAGAGTTCCTCCATCGACTTCGCGAGGCCCTTCTCGCCGCGCGTGGCGCGGAAGATGATCGGCAACACGCCGACCTTGAGGCCCGGCAAGTTGGTGCGGCGGATCTTCGCGAATTCCTCGTTGGTGAGGATCGGCCACTTCAACTCGACGCGGCGGCACGCGCTCGGCGTCGGGTTGAGCAAGTTGCCCTCGGAGCCGAGACGCGTCTCGGCGGACGTGATGATCTCTTCGCGGATGCAGTCGATCGGCGGATTCGTGACCTGCGCGAAGAGCTGCTTGAAATAATCGTAGAGCAGGCGCGGCTTGTTGGAGAGGACTGCGAGCGCGGAGTCGTTGCCCATCGAGCCGATGGCTTCGACGCCGTCGCGCGCCATCGGCGTGAGGATGATGCGCTCGTCTTCGTGCGTGTAGCCGAAGGCGATCTGGCGCTGGAGCAGCGTCTCGTGGTCCGGCGGCTCGATGCGCGGCGCCTCGGGCAAGTCGTCGAGGTGAACGAGGTGCTGCTTGATCCACGCCTGGTAAGGATGCGCGGTGCAGATCTGGCGCTTGATCTCCTCGTCGTCGATGATGCGGCCCTCGGCCGTGTCGATGAGGAACATGCGGCCCGGCTGCAGGCGGCCCTTGTGCTCCACCTCTTCGTCCGGGATGTCGAGCACGCCGGCTTCGGAGGCCATCACCACGCGGCCGTCCTTCGTCACATAATAGCGCGACGGGCGCAGGCCGTTGCGGTCGAGGATGGCGCCGATCTGCGTGCCATCGGTGAACGCGATGGAAGCGGGGCCGTCCCACGGCTCCATGAGGCACGAGTGATATTGGTAGAATGCGCGGCGATCCGGGTCCATCGACTGGTGGCCGGACCACGGCTCGGGGATCATCATCATCATCGCGTGCGAAAGCGGGCGGCCGGTGAGCACGAGCAGCTCGAGGATGTTGTCGAACATCGACGAGTCGGAGCCGGCCGGGTTGACGATGGGGACGATCTTCTTGATGTCCTCACCGAAGAGCGGGTGTTCGAACAGCGCCTCGCGCGCGTGCATCCAGTTGATGTTGCCGCGGAGCGTGTTGATTTCGCCGTTGTGCGCGAGGTAGCGGTAAGGATGCGCGCGCTCCCAGCTCGGGAATGTGTTGGTCGAAAAACGCGAGTGCACGAGCGCGATGGCGGACTCCATCGCCGGGTGCGTCAGATCGGGGAAATAATTATCGACCTGGTCGGTCGTGAGCATGCCCTTGTAGACGAGCGTGCGGACCGAGAGGCTCGCGACATACCAATACTCCGCGCCGTCCTGCGTCGTCGTGCGGATAGCGTTGTAGGCGCGCTTGCGCACGACGTAGAGCTTCCGCTCGAACGCCTCGGCGTCCATGCCCGCGGCGCGGCCGATGAAGCAGTGGCGCATGAACGGCTCGGTCGAGCGCGCGGCGTCGCCGAGCGACGAACTGTTGGTCGGCACCGTGCGCCAGCCGAGGAAGTGCAATCCCTCAGCCTGCACGCACTGTTCGAACTTCTCCTCGACCTTGCGGCGGATGGTCGGGTTGCGCGGGAGGAAGATCAGACCGCAGCCGTAGTCACCCAGCGCAGGGAGCGTGAAACGAAACGTCTTCGCCTGCTCCTCGAAAAACTTGTGCGGCATCTGGATCAGGATGCCGGCGCCGTCGCCCGTGTTCACCTCCGCGCCGCTCGCGCCGCGGTGGTCGAGGTTGCGCAGCACGCGCAGGCCGTCGGCGACGATCGAGTGGGACTTGCGGCCCTTGATATCGACCACGAAGCCGACGCCGCACGCGTCGTGCTCGAACCACGGATCATAGAGGCCTTGTTTGCCTGGAGCTCGTAGCGAACGACCGGATGATCCGGGTGAGGAAAGGGACTGGCTGCTGCTGTTCGTATCGGAGGACCGCGATGTGCTCATGTGGGCAAAAAAAGCGCGCGCTCGCCTGGATCAGGGGGCCTGCGAACCGGAAGGTCCGCAAAAATTTCGGGCGAAGCGCATGACGGGATAAAGGAGAGTGGCCGAGGTGTTGCGCGCACCGGGTGCGCGGGACGTGTGCGTTGGCGATTACCGACACTGCCGCCCGGTGATGCAAGCATGCGCGACAGTTTAAGACGCATGTCGGAGCACGCGCGGGCGACACGGATTTGGGCTTTTGTCCGCGGCGCCGCTGGCCCAATTTTGATGCGTGCCCGACGCACCCGATCCGCCGCGGGAAAACTACGGCTTCAAGCCCAAGGAATTCGAACGCGTGAACGCACCGCGGCCCGAAGCGGGCGTCGCGCCTGAGTCGCCACCCGCGGCCAACGACGTGTTTGCCATCCAGCGCGACTTGCGCGCTCGCGAGATCGCGACGGGCCGTGACGAACTCCTTCCACCCGATCGCCCTGTGCGCAGCCGCCGCAAGCGCGACTACTGGCTCCTGACGCTCGTCTTCAACGGCGTTCTGGTCCCGCTCACGATCTGGGGCTACCGCACTCAGAACGCCGTTTTATTCGTCTACGGCATCGCCGCGCTCGCATTGGTGAACATCGCGCTGGCGTGGGTGCTGTGGGTGTTGATGGACAACTACTGACCGCGCAACGACCACGTCTCACCGCAACGCAGGCAATGCCGCTTCGCGCAGTAACTCCACTTCAGAAAACCGCCCCGTGAACGCTTTCGCGCCCGGCACGCGAAACTCCATCGGCCACACGAGCGCGCCGACCGGTTGATAGTCAGCCTCGTCGCTGACGAAACCGCCCGCGAAATGGTTCGCCACGATGCGCCCGCTGGACGGATCGAGTTCGACCTCGAACGCCTCTTCTCCCGCGGGAGTCAGGCGAATCCGCCGTTCACCCGTCCACTCGGCCCGCGTCGCCGGATCACGCAGTAGTCGGAGGAAATTGAACGCCGCATGCGAGCGCAGACGCGCGCCGGCGGCTTCGTCCTTCGCCGGCTTTTCGCCGGGCTTCGCACGCCGCCAGCCCGCGCTGCCGTCCCACCAGGTTTCGACGCCCGTGCACAAATCGCGCGACCAGACGGCGCCGGTTTCCAAATCGAGCCGGTAGCGCTCATCGCCCGTGACGGCGCCCTGCGCATCGATGCGCGTCAACCGATACGCGAACGTCCGCACTTCACGCAGCGGCGCCCAGCCGCCGAAACTCGCCGCCAGCGCGTCGAGCGGCGCAGGCCGGGTGTCCGCGTGCGCCGCGATCACGGCCAAGAAGACACATGCGAACGTGACCAGCGTGCGCAACGACCGGTGGATCGCGTTGACCTCAACGCGATCAGAGCGGATTGAGGTCAATCCGCTCCACCCGCGGCATCGAACCGAGCGCGCGTGACGTCCGTGCGCCATCCGTTCAGACAGCCTTCGCCGCCGGATAGCTGCCGAGCCATTTCACGAGCGGACACTGACGACGCAAATCGGCGAGCGCCTTCTGCATCGCGGGCTCCTCGTAATGCCCCGACACATCAAGGAAGAAGATGTAGTCCCACGGACGCAGGCGACTCGGACGCGACTCGATGCGCGTGAGGTTGAGCTTGCGCTTGTGGAAGGGCGTGAGCGCGCGGAGCAACGCACCGGGCTCGTGGTGCAGCGAGACGAGCAGGCTCGTCTTGTCGTGTCCCTTGCCAACCGCGCCCGACGGCTCGCGACCAAGTATGCCGAAGCGGGACGTGTTGTTCTTCTGGTCCTGAATGCGCGTGGCCGCCGCCGGCACGCCATAGCGCTCGCCCGCGAGGCGCGGACCGACGGCGGCGGCACCCTTCTCTTTCGCCGCGCGTTGCACGCCGAGTGCGGTGCTGTCGACGTCGACGAGTTGCGCGTGCGGCAGGTGGCGCTGGAGCCAGCGCCGGCATTGCGCGAGCGCTTGATCCTTCGAGTAAACGCGCTGGATTTTGTCCAACGGCTCGTGCGAGAGCAGCGTGTGCTCGATCTCGAGCTGGAGCTCGGCGACGATCTTCAGCGGCGTCTCGACGAACAGGTCGAGCGAGTCGCGCACGGAGCCCTCGGTGGAATTCTCGATCGGCACGACGCCGTAGTCGGCCTCGCCTTTCTCCACGGCGGTAAACACGTCGGCGAGCGAAGGCATCGGGCGGTAGTCAACGCTGCCGCCGAACTTCTTCAACGCGGCCGCGTGCGTGTTGGTCGCCTCGGGCCCGAGGTAGGCGATGACGAGCGGTTTTTCCAACGCGAGCGCGGCAGACATGATCTCGCGATAGATCGCCTGCAACGCGGCGGGCTTGAGCGGACCGCCTTTGTTGGCCGAGGCAACACGGCGCAAGACATCGGCTTCGCGCTCGGCAACGTAGATGCGGCCCTTGGCGCCGTGTTTCAGCTGACCGATCTGCTGCGCGAGCTTGAGGCGCGAGTTGAGGAGCGAGACGACTTGCTGGTCGATGTCGTCGATGCGCGTGCGGATGGCGGAGAGTTCTTTTTTCATCGAGTAGGGCCGGGAAAGTAGGGCCAGTCTCTGACTGGCCCAATTGGGAGGGAGAATCGTGAGAAGTTTCGAAATTGGCAGTGGCACTCGAAGCTGGCTCGGGCCGGTCGAAGACCGGCCCTACTTGGTTGCTCGCAGCGAAGCGTGGAGAGCACGGCAGCGTTTGACCAGCTCGGCGAGCGCGGAGGGTGTCACGGCCTGCTTCGGGTCGTCGCCGATGCCATGCGACGGGCTGACGTGCGCCTCGATGCAGAGGCCGTCGCAACCGTAAGCCACGGCGGCGAGCGCGGCCGCGGGGACGTAGGCGGCTTTACCGACCGAGTGCGACGGATCGACGACGACCGGGGCCCAGGTTTTTTCCTTCAAGAGCGGCGTGATCGATTCGTCGGGCTGGTTGCGGTAACCCTCAAGCTGCGGCTGCGTGCCGCGCGGGCAGAGCATGACGTTCGGGTTGCCGAAAGCGGCGATGTATTCGGCGGCGGAAATGAACTCCGCGAGTGGGCCACTGTGAATGCTGCGTTTGAGCATCACTGAGGTTTGCGGACGGCCGGCAATCGCACGGCCGATCTGGCGGAGCAGCGAGTAGTTGAGGGCGTTGCGCGCGCCGATCTGCAGCACGTGCACGCCGGCATCGAGGGCGAGGTTGATGTGCTCGAGTTCCATCACCTCGGTGACGACTGGCAGGCCGGTGCGGCGCGAGGCGTCCATGAGGATTTCGAGCGAGCGAGCGTCGCCTTGGAAGCTGTAGGGATTCGTGCGCGGTTTCCACACGCCGCCGCGCAGCGCGTTCGCACCGGCCTCCTTCATCGCCAGCGATGTCTCGAGGTAGTAATTGGGATTCTTCGGATCGATCGTGCACTGGCCGGCGATGATCAACAGCTCCTCGCCGAGCGTGACGTTGCCGATCTGCAGCCGGTGGTTGGCGAGATCGGAGCGCCGGTCCATGAGTTTGAACGGCGATTGGATACGGTCGATGCGCTCGACGTAATCGAGGCCTTCGAGCCGCGCGATCATGAGCTCGTCGCGCTCGTCGCCGACGATGGCGTAGATCGAGCGCATGGCGCCGATGATCGGCTGAATCTTGCAGCCGAACTCGGTGACGATGGCCGTGACTTCGTTGAGTTGTTCGGGCGTGAGGCGGTTGGCTTTGGGGAGGATCATGGCGATGCGGACGTTGGAGGTTCGGGAAAAACAAAAGAGCCGCCCGGGATTGGGCGGCTCTGGTGCTTAAATCTGGTGAGTCAGTTTATGCTTCGGAGTCAGCCGCCCATGGTTCGCGGGGCAAAAAAGCCGGCGAACGCAAAAAAGAAATAGGCGAACGAACGAAGCATGTGCGTCGAGGAGTGGCGGCGCGCCCGCGGAGTGTCAACGGCGCGGTTTCGAGCGGGATGTCATATCGGCCGTCCTTACCCTGCCTCCATCATTCTCGCTCAGGGGGCCGGCGATATCCGGTTCGGCTCACGAAAAACCTTGTCATTGCGAGGAGCAAAGCGACGAAGCTACCGAGGCCGCAGGCCGACAGCTCGACATCCAGCGCACGCTCGATCGCCACGCCCGACTACGTCGGGCTCGCGATGACAATTCGAGTGTGCCTGGATGTAGAACACTTGTTGGAGCGCAGCGACAACGTGGCCGCACGTGCCACGCTTTCGCAAAGCTCAAGCGCGGCTACACCCGCTCCTCGCGTCACGCCTCCAGCACCGTGCCCGTCCGCGCCTCGATCGCCCAGCGGTAGCACTCGACGTATTTCGGCGCGCTTGCGGCCCACGAAAAATCCTGCGCCATCGCGCGCAGCTGCGTCGCACGAAACTCTTCCGGTCGGTCGTAATACGTCGCGCATGCACGTCCAATCGCTTGGTAGAGCGCGGCGGAGTTCGCCTCGCGAAACAGGAAGCCCGTGCCGCGGTTCGAGCCCTCGTCGTAGTTCACCACCGTGTCCACGAGACCACCGGTGGCGCGCACGATCGGGAGCGTGCCGTAGCGCATCGCATACATTTGCGTGAGGCCGCACGGCTCGGACCGACTCGGCATCACGAAGAGATCGCTGCCCGCCTGCACGAGACGCGCGAGCTTCGGGTCGAAGCCGATGAACGCTCCGATCCTTTCCGGATAGCGCGCCGCCGCCGCGCGGAACATCACCTCCGTCCGCTCGTCGCCGCTGCCCACGATGGCAAATTGCACATGCATGCGCTCGACAATGTGCCCGAGCGACTCGGCGAGCAGATCGAGGCCCTTCTGGTGCACCAGGCGTGCAACGACGCCGTAAACCGCGATGTGCGGATCGAGCTTGAGGCCGAGGCGCTCCTGCAACGCCGCCTTGCACGCCGCCTTGCCGGAAAGATCCGTCGCGGAAAAATTCGCGGGCAGCGCCTTGTCCGTCGCCGGATCCCACGCCGCGGCATCGATGCCGTTGAGAATGCCAATCACGTCCGCCGAGCGGAAACGCAGCACGCTATCGAGTCCGAAGCCGCCGTCGCGCGTGCGGATCTCCTGCGCGTAGGTCGGGCTGACCGTCGTGATCTTCGACGAATGATAAAGGCCCGCCTTCATCATGTTCGCGCTGCCGTGGCTCTCGAGCGAATCGGCCCGATACTCGCTCAGCGGCAAACGCGAAAACTCCACGATGCTCCGCGGCGCGAGGCCTTGGTGCTCGAGATTGTGCACCGTGAACACCGTGGCGATCTTGCCCAGCGGCGAGTCGCGCAGCGTCGTATTGAGCATCACGGGCAGCAGGCCCGTCGTCCAATCGTGCGCGTGGATCACGTCCGGAATCCACCCGAGTTGCTCGCACAGCGCCAGCGCCGCCCGGCAGAAAAAGGCGAAGCGAAACGGATTGTCAGTCGACTCGCTGTAGACTTCCGGTCGCCCGAAATACCAGTCGTGCTCAATGAAATACGCCGGCACCGCCGTGCCCGGCAGCGTCGTCTCCCACGTGCGCGCCCAGCGCGCCTCCGGCCCGACGTCGACGCCGAGCGGCTCCTCGAGCGTTTTCCATTCGCCGACGCGCTTCGTCGACGCGTAAAGCGGACACATCACGCGCGCATCGTGGCCGAGCGCCGCGATCTCCTTCGGCAGCGCGCCGACCATGTCGGCGAGGCCGCCCACTTTCACGAAAGGCTCCACCTCGGGGGTGACGAACAGGACTTTCAGCCGGCGCATAAGAACGCCACTCAGCCCCAACACCCCGTCCGTGCCCAGCCCAAATTAGAGCGGAGAACGTCCGCGCGCCCGCGCCAGCAATTCCGCCCACGGCGAAATTCTCCCGCACGCCAGCGCCGCCGCCGCTTGGCCGCAGAGCGAACCCACGATATTGCCCGTGCCGCAATAGCCGCCCAGGGCCCACACCTTCGGCCGCACCTGCTCCAGCACCGGCAAATTGTCGGCCGCGTAACCCACCGACGCCGCCCAGCGATGCGTCACCGGCGCATTGACGCCGAGATGCCCACGCAAAAACCGCTCGAGCTTTTCCTGAATGAAATCCGTCGGCTCCGCCGCGTGCGTCCACTCGTCCTCGAGCGCGTGATCGCGAAACCCGCCCAGCGCAATCGAGCCGTCCGGGAGTTGCTGCCAATACTCGTAACCGTAGCGCCAGTAAACCGCGCGCGGAAAACGCACCTCACGCGTCGGCGCCGTGCCGAGCATCTGCAGCCGCGCCGTGCGCACGCGCGACACGAGTTCCGGAAAGATCTTCTCCAGCCGCCCATCGACGGCGACGATCACCGTATCGGCGAGCACCGCGCCGTTGTCCGAGACGACTTGCCCTGGCACGAGCTTCTTCAACGGCGAGCGCTCAAACAGCCGCACGCCGCTCTCTCGCAACCGCCGCGCCAGCGTGCGCACGCGCGCCAGCGGCTGAAACACGCCGTCCGTCGGCAACAACAGCCCCTCGCCTTCCGGCCCGCGATACCACTCCACCGGAAAACCGTCTGCCTGCAGCGCCGCCCGGTGCGCGCGACAATCCTCCAACTCCGTCGCGCTCGCCGCGAGCCGGAGCGAGCCAATCAAGTTGAACACACCGGGCAACGCCGCTGCCTGCCGCTGGATTTCCTCCGCCGTCGCGCGATAAATCGCCGCCGCCGTTTCGCGCCCCAGCTGCGCGACGGTGTCGTGATAAAACTTCGCCAGTCCCGCCAGCGCGAAGCCGCCATTGCGCCCCGCCGCGCCCGCCCCCGCATCGCGCGCATCGATGCCCACCGCGTCGACGCCGCACTCGCGCAACGCCTCCAGCGCCGCCAGCCCCGACCCACCGAGCCCGACCACGCACACATCCGCACGCACGATTCCAGTCAGCTGCGGCAGCGGCTCCCACGGCGCATCGTCCCAAATCGGTTTATTCACGCGCGCCATGCTGCGTGCCTCCCCACCCCCTGCAAGTTCAAGCTCCCACTCCTCGCTTCGCACCCGCCCCCCACGCCAACCACCGACTCCCAACCCGCGCAAACCTCATCCATCCCTCGCCCAACCCCAGCCAACTGCCGCGCGCCTCCTCCCACCACCCCGACGAAAGCGCCCCCGAAGTAAATTGCTTAATAAGCAATTTAGGAGGCGACGCCACGCGCCTGCTTCACCAGCCAGATCATCAGCAGCAAGGTTCGTTCGGCATCCGGCATCGCCGCTCCTTTGCGGAAAAACTGCGTGACGCGACTGGGATGCAACCCGAGTTCCCGAGCCAACAAAGTCTTCGCGCCACGCTTGCGCAAATGCGGCCTCACCAGCTCCGCTAGAGCGAGCCAGTGCGGGGTGTCCACTCCGGGACGCAAGGTCGCGCCGCGCCGAATCGGTTTTGAGCGCGAGCGCTTTCTGAGTTCGCGCGCGACCGTCACGGCGAGTTCCTCGATGAGGGAGATCAGCGGTTCGACGCTGCGCAAACGAGCGGGGCCGGAGTAGAGCATAATTGCTTATTAAGCAATAATAGCCTGGGGGCAAGGAATCTTGTTTTTGCGCGTGGAGCGGTGCGTGAGGAGGCGCGGGGGGCGGTGTGGGGGGAGGCGCGGGGGACACGGGACGGCGCGGGGCGGCGCGGGGGCACGGGGAGGCGCGGGGTGGAGTTTCGCGTTGGCGGCACGCCGCAAATGCCTGAGGTTGGGTCGATGTCTTTCGCCTTCGCCCGCACCCAGGCTGCTGCGCTCGATCGCGCGGATCGGCTGGCGCACTTTCGGGCCGAGTTTCATGGGCCGGCGGGACAGGTTTACCTCGACGGGAATTCGCTCGGCCTGCTTTCACATCGCGCGGAGACCGCGGCGCAACGCGTGCTCGACGAATGGCGCGCGCTCGGCATCAGCGGATGGACGGACGCGCCGCAGCCGTGGGTGGCGCTCAGCGAATCGATCGCCCGTCAACTCGCGCCGCTCGTGGGCGCGGCGGCCGACCAGGTTTGCATCACGGCTTCGACGACGGGCAATCTACACCAACTGCTCTCGACGCTGTTCCAGCCAGCGCACGCATCGCGCCGCATTATCCTCGGCGACGAACTAAACTTCCCGTCGGATGCGCACGCGATCGCGAGCCACCTGCGGCTGCGCGGACTCGATCCGACGACGCACTATCGCGAAGTGCGCAGTCGCGACGGACACACGTTGCGCGAAGAAGACATCATCGCGGCGTTCGCGCCCGACGTGCAACTGGTCGTGTTGCCCGCCGTGCTGTTCACCAGCGGACAACTGCTCGATGTCGCCCGCCTCACGCGCGAAGCCCACGCACGCGGCATCGTGATCGGTTTCGACTGCTCGCACTCGATCGGCGCGGTGCCGCACGCATTCGATGCCGACGGCGTCGATTTCGCGTTCTGGTGTTCCTACAAATACCTCAACGCCGGCCCGGGCGCCGTCGGCGGCCTCTACCTGAATCGCCGACACCAACCCCGCGCGCCCGGTCTCGCCGGTTGGTGGGGCGTGAAACTCGACCGGCGCTTCGCGATGTCGCACGCCCACGAACCCGCCGTGAGCGCCGCGGCACTCCACGTCGGCACGCCGCATGTGCTCAGCGTTGCACCGCTTCAAGGCTCGCTCGAGCTGTTCGCCGCCGCCGGCGGCATGACGCCGCTCCGCGAAAAATCCCTCGCTCTCACGACTTGGCTGATGGAACTCGCGGACACCTACCTTGCGCCGCTCGGTTTCACCGTCGTCACTCCGCGCGAGCCGGCCCGTCGCGGCGGACACGTTTCGCTCGCCCACCCCGAAGCGTGGCGCATTTGTCAGGCGCTCAAGGCCGTGGGCGTCGTGCCCGATTTCCGGCCGCCTGACCTCGTCCGCCTCGCCCCGACTGCGTTCTACAATTCCTACACGGACGTCGTTGCCGCAGTCGAAGGCTTGCAGCACATCGTCGCCACTCACGCGTTCGAGAAGTTCTCCCGCACCCGCGACTGCGTCACATGAAGCTCATCGACATCTCCCGCCCGATCCACAACGGCATGATCGTCTGGCCCGGCGACACGCCGACGGAGTTCTCGTTCGCCGCGACGAAAGCCGGCGGCTACTCCGCCAACGTCGGTCGCCTGGTCATGAGCATGCACGCCGGCACGCACGTCGACGCGCCGTATCACTTCGCTGATGCCGGCGGGAAAATCGACGAAGTTGCCCTCGACGCCTACGTCGGACCGGCGCGGGTGATCGATGCGTGCGGCCGCGACGAGCTGACCATCGATCTGTTCACGCCGTTCGACTGGCGCGCGACCCCGCGCGCGCTCATCCGCACCGATTGCTGGAAAAACACCGCCGAGTTTCCGCCCGGTTGGCCGCGCTACGCGCCCGACCTGCCGGCTTGGTTGGGCGCGCACGGTGTGCGACTCGTCGGCATGGATTTCCCCTCGGTAGATCAGCCGACGAGCAAGGACCTCCTCACGCACCACGCGCTCGAGGCCGCGCAGGTGTTGATCCTTGAAAACCTCGACCTGCACCACGTCGAGCCCGGCGTCTACGAACTGATCGCGCTGCCGCTCAAGGTGCGCGGCGGCGACGGTTCGCCGGCGCGCGCCGTGCTGCGGCGCGATTGACGCATCGCGCGCACGCCGCCTTGATGGCCGCGCCCGATGAAACCGCTCTACGATTTCAGCACTCTCGCCGTCGACCGCACGATCGCACCCCGCGACGGCATGGTGTCCGCTGGTCTCGAGGAGCAATATTTCGACCTCGGTCGTCGCGCGCTCGAGCTCATCCATTTTTCGTCGGTGCTGTGCGATAAGCCGCATTACCCGAACATCCTCGACCTGCCTTGCGGGCACGGCCGCGTGCTGCGTTACCTGCGCGCGCATTACGGCTACGCAAAAATAACCGCGTGCGATCTCGATCGCGACGGCGTCGATTTTTGCGCCCAGCAATTTGGCGCTACGCCCGTCTACTCGCAGCCGAATCTCAGCGCGCTCAACTTCGACGCGCAGTTCGACCTCATCTGGGTCGGCTCGCTCGTGACGCACCTCGACGAAAAGCGCTGGCTCGAGACGCTCGATTGTCTGGTGCGTTGGACGAAGGAGTGCGGCGTGATTGTTTTCTCCACGCAGGGCCGCACGGTCACCAGTCTGCTCGCGCGCGGTCGCCGCAACGTCGCCGAGAACATCGACAAGCCGGCGCTGCTCGACGAGTTCGCCCGCCGCGGCTTCGCTTACCAGCGCTACTTCGAAGCGACGCCCGAGGCCGACTACGGCTTCGCGGCCACCTCACCGGAGTGGCTGATGCGCCAGCTCCAGCGCTATCCCGACATCATCCTGCGCGCCTACCTCGAGGAAGCATGGGGCATGCAGGACATCGTCATTCTCTACAAGAAAGCCGGCCACTTCGAGCCAGTGCTCGGCGTGCCAGAGCGGACGAGTTCCCTCGCCGCGAACGCCGCGCCACCGGAGAAGCGCGGACTGCTCAAGCGCCTGCTCGGCCGCTGAAGCAGCGCCGTTGAAACGCGGGCGTAGGGTGGTCGCCGCGGCCCCAGCGGCGACACGAGTGCGGCTAACACGACGAAAAATCCAAGCGCCGGCGAAGGACACCGGCGCCCACCGGCCTTGCGCAACCAACGCTTCAGCGCCGTCCGCCGAAAAATTCCCAGCAAAGCACCGCCGCCGCTGCGGAGACGTTGAGGGACTCGACCGTGTCGGCGCCGGGAATTTTCACGAGCCGGTCGCACGCAGCCGCAACGCTGGGCGCGATGCCCTTCTCCTCGTTGCCGAGCACGATCGCCGGCGGACGTGGCAGACCGCGATCGCGCACCTCGCGCGGCGAGAGCTGCGTGCCGCGCAGGCTCGTGCCGATCAAGTAATGGCTGCGCTTCAGCGTCGCGCCAAAATCCGGCAACGACGGCACACGGTAAAACTCCACGAACTCCATGCCGCCTTCCGCCACGCGATACGCCGCCTCACTCGGGACCGCCTGGCCGGGCGCATCCGGAATCACGATTGCCCGCACGCCGAAATACGCCGCGCTGCGCACGATGGCGCCGAGGTTGTTCGCGTTGCTCACGCGATCGAGCAGCAGCAGCGGCGCCTTGTCACGCGACCACGCCGCCAACACATCCGGCGTCACGCGCCGCAGCGGACGCGCCGCGATCACCGCGACAACCCCGCCGTGATGCACGGTGCCCGCGACCTTCTCGAGTTCCTCCGGGGACACTTGCCGATAGATGCGTTTGTGCTGCGCGAGGTAGGAACACATTTCGCCGGCGCGCTTGCCGGTCGTCGGATCGAAGAACAACCGCAGCACGTCCGCCGGATGGCGTGCAAACAGCGTCGAGACCGCCTGCCAGCCGCAGACGTTCAGCTCGGGAGTTTTCGCGACGGCGCCGGGGGCGCGCTGCGGACGAGGATGGCTCATGCGGCGCAGCATGGGGTCGCGCGGCCGATTGAAAAGGGCTTTCGCGCCCGGCTGAAGGAGATCCTTCGCACGCACGGTGCGTGAGGTCTGGCAGCAGAAAGTAGCGGGAGCTGGAAGCTCCCGCTACTTTGCCTGCGAGCTACGCAGTTCTGCGTAGGCGGCGCGTTCCCTTTTGCCGCGCAGCGGGAAAATCCCCCAGAAATCGCCATGGCCCGCTCCCGTCCGCTTTTGCTTTCCGCATTTTTCGCCCTGGCAACCGCCGCCGCGGCGCAGGCGCAATCCTCCCCGCTGTTCACCGTCACCCGCCTCGGCAATCTCGGTGGCTCGACGACCATCCAGCCCGCCGCGCTCAACGACGCGGGGCTCATCGTCGGTTACGCCAACACCTCCAGCGCGACCAACGTGCAGGCGTTCGCGCGCCAAAGTTCGTTCACCTCGCTGGGCACGCTCGGCGGCGATCAAAGCCGCGCCATGGGTGTGAACAACGCCGGGACGATCGTCGGCTGGTCCCAGGTCACGGGCTCGAGCAACTACCACGCGTTCTCCTACACCAACGGCACGATGACGGACCTCGGCACGCTCGGCGGGACGCTCAGTCAGGCCAACGATATCAACTCGTCCGGCGTCATCGTTGGCACCGCCGGCACCGGCACGACCACGCACGGTTTCCGCTACGCCAACGGCGTCATGACCGACCTCGGCACCCTCGTCGGTGCCAGCGGCGTGAGTTACGCGAACGCCATCAATTCCTCCGGCGTGATCGCCGGCCGCTCCAACGCCAGCATGACCTCCGACCACGCCGTCGTTTGGGCGAACGGCACCATCCTCGACCTCGGCACGCTCTCCGGCCCTTCCGGCCAGAGCGAGGCGCAAGGGATCAACGACCTCGGCTGGGTGGTCGGCAACAGCACGCACGGCGCCGGCAACGTCGCGCAACGCCACGCGTTCCTCTACGCGAACGGCACGATGACCGACCTCGGTTCGCTCGGCGGCAACAGCTGGGCCACCGACGTGAACAACGCCGGCCAGGTCGTCGGCTACAGTTACCTCGCCAACGGCTACACCATGCGGCCGTTCTTCTACGACCACGCGAACGCCACGATGATCGACCTCACCACCGTGGCCGACTTCGCCAGCGTCGGCTTCAACCTCGCCTACGGCCTCGGCCAGGTGTGGGACATCAACGAAGCCGGCCAGATCGCCGGCTGGGGCATCACGAACCAGTTCACCTACGAGGCGTTCCTGCTCACGCCGCTGGTCGCGCCCACGCCACTCTCCGCCGTGCCGGAGCCCTCGGCCTGCGCCGCGCTCGCCGGAGCGCTCGGCCTCGGCCTCGCGATCGTGCGTCGTCGCGCAACGTCTCGCCGCCACACCCGCGCGGACGCACGCTAACCGCACCACGCTCATCGCGGTTTACCGCGCACCCACGAACGCCCCTCGCTCGCATCCACACCTTTCACTTCTCATGACTCGTTCCCGCCTCCTTCCGCTGCTGCTCGGCCTCGGCGCGATCACACCGCTCGTCGCCTCCGCACAAACCGCCGTGTTTTCCGAGAGCTACACCGCCGGCGCCACCACGTTGACCTACGCCAACCTCGCGAGCGTCACCGCGCACGGCGCTGCCAACGACGCCACGCTCGGCGACGCCTACCAAGTGCAGGCCGGCAACCTCAGCGTGCTGCTGGCGCTGTTTCCCCATTCGGTTTCACTCGGCGCAACGACGGGCGACTACGTGCGCCTCAACGTCACCCTGCGCACCGAAACCACTCCCGGCGGCTACTTCCGCCTCGGGCTCTTCGACAACGGCGGCACGATCTGGAGCAGCGCGAACGGCGACGACACCGGCTACAACGCCGACTTCGGCACCACCAAGGCCGCGTGGTATGCGACGGGCGGCCCCGCTTACTATCTCACGACGGGAAATCCCTCGACCAACGCGCCCGGCACCTCCCTGCAACGCGCGCTCACCACCACGACGCCCGTGATGTTTCAGCTCCAAGTCACGCGCACCGAGGCCGGTGCGACCTTCACCGTGCATCGCGGGACAACCGCGGTCGGCCCGACCACTCTGGTCTACAGCCTCGATCACGCCGCGCCCGTGACCGAGTTCGACGAGTTCGCGATCTTCACGCAGAACGCACGCACCTACTGGCTCGACGATTTGAGCGTCACCACCGGCAACGTCAGCGCGGTTCCCGAGCCGTCGACCTATGCGGCCCTGCTCGGCGCGCTGACCTTGGGAGGCGTCGCCTGGCGCCGCCGCACCGCCAAGGCCTGATCGGGCGAACGCTGCCGCGCTGCGGCCACGTTCGCCCGTCGCTCCGCCGGTGAAGCCCAGGAGCGATGCGTCCCGCCTCGATTTCCTCCATGCGCCTCTCCGCTCTCTTTCTTTTTTGCACGATCGCCTCGGCCATGCGCGCGGCCATCGCCCTGCCAGACACGCCGACGATCGCCGACCTCGAAGAATTTCAACTCAAGTGTCAAAGTCAGCAGGCTACCATCGGGTTGATGGAAAGCACCGGGCAAACGGAGAAAGCCGTCGCCCTGCGCGCCACGCTGTGGGAGCGTTACGATGCTGAACTCTCTGCGCGACGCTGCCAGCTCGCCGACTACAGCCTGACCGCGCTGAATCCCTATCTTTCCGCCGAGGAGCGCCAAGCCGCCGCCGCCCTCGCACCCGCCGTCGCCGCGCTCGCCCGGCTCTCCGTCTTCGCTTCTCCCGATGCCGCGGAGCGCGCCAGCCACCTCGAACGTGCCGGCCAGCGCCCCACCGAAGCCCAACGTGAGCGCGCCGAGACGCACGCCACGTTGAAAAAAATCCGCCAGCAACTCTCGCTCGAAGCGCTCCGTCACATCGAGATTACCCACCTGCGTCGCGACGTCGTTGCCCAGCTCACTCGCACCGCCGCAGCCCAGCAACCGCTCGCGCCGGTCATCGCGCAAGCCCGCGAACTGCCCACGTCCGGCGATACCTTCAAGAATTTGACGGAAAAATTCGCCCAACCCGACCTGATCGAAGCGCTCTTCCACCGCACCGGCGAATCACTCGCGCTCGAAGCCACGCTCACCGTCCTCATTGAGGCCGATCCCGCCAACGCCATCTTCTGGCTCTCACGTGCCCGCGCCCGCCTTCAACTCGGCTGGCGCGCGGGTGCCATTCTCGACCTCGCGATCGCCTCCAATCTCGAGCCCGGTCTTGCTGGCATCGCCGCGCTCTCCCGGAGCATCAACGAAACGCCGCCCTCCGTCTCCGCGATTTGCCAGGAATGGGTCGATCCGGAAAACGCCCAGGAGATTATCCGGCTGCACCGCGCGGCCGAAGCGAGCCGCCAGCCCATTGTCCCCTTGAGTCCCGACCTCGAGCGCACGGCGCGCGCCGCCGTCCGCAATCCGGCCCGCCGTCTCTACGCCACCAGCTTTCTCAACCACGCCGACCGACGAGCCCGCGCCCTCGCGCTCATTGCCCAACTCAATCCCCTGCCGGCCGGACTGTTTCCCTCCGTCGGTCCGGAACTCGGCCAGCAATACGAAGCCGAGCTCACCGCGGCCGGTAACGACGTCGCCAAACATTTCGCCATTCAACAGCGCTACGCCGCTCTCTTCGGCATCACCGAGGCGTTCTGGCACAAGCAAATCACGCTCCTTCTCTCCACCGGTCAAAACACCGCCACGCTCGCCGCCACCGACGTCGCCGGCGCCATGTTCGCCGCCGCCAGCTGGGTCAAGGAAGCGCGCGCAAGAGCGGAGCCCGTGAAAGCGCTGCCCGAGGCCGCCCACAAGTGACCCGCATGCCTCGCTTCGCGTTTTACCAGGAAGTCCGCCTCGCCCGGCCTTCCGCCGAGAACGCCGCTTTCGCCGGCCAGACCGGCGCGATCATTGGCGCCACCACGGCGGCCGATGCCCCGGCCAGCTACGCGCTCGCGCTTCCGGATCACGACGAAGTGCTCACCTGTCTCGCATCCGAACTCGAGCCCACTGGCCGCCAATTTTGTCGCGAGGACTTCTACGACGACTCACGTCGCCTGCGCGTCCGGGTCGACGAACGAGGACGCGGCCATCCGGTCTGAGCCGGCGCCCCAGTGCCCGCCGGCCGCTAACCGCGCGCCTTCACCTCGCCCACGAGCGTGAACTCCTCGCGGTCGTGATACAGGTGACGAATGCGGAGATTCGTCGCGTGCGTGGCGAACACGCCGCCCGGCGCGCGCACGGTGCGCAGCAGCGCCAGCGGATCGGTGCGGCCGAACTTGAAGATGATCACGAAGCGCCGGCACCAACCGCGCTGCAGCCACGGCGCGATCAGGTCCTCGAGCACGTGATGCGGCTCCTCGACGAGGTCGCAAAACATCCAGTCGAACACCTCGCCCTCCGCCGGCTTGAATTTAAACGCGTCCTCGCGGCGATGCTCGATCAGCGGATTGTCCAGCGCGCCGCCCTTGAGCGGGCCGTTGTCGATCGCCACGACGCGCGCGCCGCGTTTCGCCGCGCTGTAACTCCAGCCGCCGGGAGCGGCGCCGAGATCGCACACCGTCTCGCCCGCCGCCGGTTCGCGACCGAGCACGGCGTAGGCCTCCTCGACTTTTAAATAGGAACGTGACGGCGCGCGCTCGTCGTCCGCCATGCGCTGCTGTCCGCCGCGCCACGCCTCGCGTCCGGCAAACACGCGACCGAAGTCCGCGAAAAACACGAACAACCCGCGCACCTTCCCCGCGCCGCGCGGCATCTCCGGCGACGCCAGTTTCGCCACGCGATTGAGCTTCTTCTTCAGCAACTCGTGAAACGCCTTCTCCACGCCCGCGGTGCGGCGGCCGAGTCCGGGCACCTCCGCCGCTTCGCGGAACACGCACGGCCACGCTGCGTCGATGCGTTCGCCGCGCAGGCTCTCGAGAAAATAGTCCGCGAGTTGCTGCGCGATCGCGTTGACCGACTCGCCGCGAATCTCGCGCGGCGCGAGCAGCGTCAGGTGCGGAAAACACAGCTCATCGATCGACCGCGGCACCGCATCGCCCGGCACCGCCTCGGCGCCCGCCCAGCCCGGACCGGTTTCGTCCACGGTCAGGCCGTCCGCCTGCAACTCGCGGGCGAGCAGCGCTTCGAAGCCATGTTGTCCGAGGAAAAGCATCGCGCCGAGTTTCCGTCATAGCGAAGACGAGGCGACGAAAATCTCCGTGCAATTTCGAGGCCCGCTCGCTCACATGAGCGCTCCCATGCGCCCGCAAACCTCCGATCTCCGCATCCGCACGGCACGACCGCTGTTGTCGCCCGCGATTCTTGAGGAGGATTTGCCCTTGAGCGAAACCGGCGCGGCGCTGGTGCATCGCGCGCGGCGCGAGATCGGCGACATCCTCGCTGGACGCGACGATCGCCTCGTCGTCGTCGTGGGTCCGTGTTCGATCCACGATCCGGCCGCGGCGCTGGATTACGCGAAGAAGCTCAAGCCGCTCGCCGATCATTTTTCGCGCGACCTGCTGATCGTGATGCGCGTGTATTTTGAGAAGCCGCGCACCGTCGTCGGCTGGAAGGGCCTGATCAACGACCCCGATCTCGACGGGAGCTTCATGGTGAACAAGGGCCTGCGCCTCGCGCGCAAGCTCCTGCTCGACGTGAACGCCGCCGGCCTGCCCATCGGCACCGAGTTTCTCGACACGACGCTCGGCCAATATTACGCCGACCTCGTCTCCTGGGCCGCGATCGGCGCGCGCACAACGGAGAGCCAGATTCACCGCGAGCTCGCTTCCGGCCTGTCGATGCCCGTCGGCTTCAAGAACCGCACCGACGGCGACCTGCAGGTGGCGGTCGATGCGATCGTGTCGGCGAGTCATGCGCACTGCTTCCCGTCGCTCACGCGCGAAGGCGCACCCGCCGTGCTCGCGACCGCGGGCAATCCCGAAGGCCATCTCGTCCTGCGCGGTGGCAGCCGCACCGGCCCGAATTTTTCCGCGGAGCACATCGCCCAAGCAGTCGCGTTGCTGAAGAAAACCCGCGCGCTGCCGGTCGTGCTCGTCGATTGCAGTCACGGCAACAGCGGCAAGCAGCACGATCGTCAGGTGGCCGTCGCCGCCGATGTCGCCGCGCAACTCGCCGCCGGCAATCGCGCCATCATCGGCGTGATGATCGAAAGCAATCTCATCGCCGGCGCGCAAAAGCACGAGACGGGCAAGCCGCTCGTCTACGGCCAGAGCATCACGGACGCGTGCCTCGGTTTTGACGAGACGCTGCCACTGCTCGAGCAGCTCGCCGCGGCGGTGGTGCAGCGGCGCGGACGCTGAGGTGGATCGCGTTGACCCCAACGCGATCCGAACGTCATCGAGACTTCACGTCGTTCTGAGCGCATTGAGGTCAATGCGCTCCACCGCCCGCGCGCGGGAATCTGACGAGAAAGCCCGTTTCGCCTCGCCAGCCTCCCGCGCGCTTCGCACAAAAACCAGCGCATGCCTCGCCGGTCACCTGCGCTGCTTTTTCTCGGAGCCCTCCTCGCCATCCTCGCGCTGGTCCTCGCTCCCGGTTGCGCGAGCAAGTCCGACAAGAAAGCCGCCAAGTCCACCGCGCCCGCACCGACCCCGCCCGCGCCGCGGCCGACGCCGCCGGAAAAACTCCCGCCCGTCATGCTCGGCATCGATGTGCTCGAGGCGAACGGTTTTAAGGAAATTGCCGGGAAAAAAATCGGCCTGCTCACGCACGCGCCCGGCCTGAACCGCCGCGGCGAACCGACGTGGAGCGTGTTGCGTCGCGCGCCGCAATCGAGACTCGTTGCGCTCTTCGCCCCCGAACACGGCATCGACGGCAAGATCGCCGCGTCGGTGAATTTTGGCGACACGATCCATGCGCCGACCGGGCTGCCGATTTACTCGACGCACGGCAAAACCCGCAAGCCGACGAAGGCGATGCTCAAGGGCCTCGATGCCGTCGTGATCGACCTGCAGGATATCGGCTCGCGTTCCTACACGTTCGCCAGCGCGATGCTCGCGATGATGGCGGCGTGTTTCGAAAACAACATCGAGGTGATCGTGCTCGACCGGCCCAATCCGCTCGGCGGCCTGAAGGTCGATGGCCCGCCGCTCGACGCCGAGTTCAAGAGCTACGTCGGTGCCTTTCGCACGCCCTACGTGCACGGTCTCACGCTCGGCGAACTCGCCCGCATGGCGAAGGACCTGCCGCGCATGATGTATATCCCGAACGTCATCGATACGCCGGACAAGGCGCGCGAGAAAGGCCGCCTCACCGTCGTGCCGATGCGCGGCTGGACGCGCGCGATGCGCTGGCCCGACACGGGACTGCGCTGGGTGCCGACCTCGCCGATGGTGCCGACCTACGAAGCCGTCATCGGCTACGCGATGGTCGGTCTCGGCACGCAGGACAGCGGTTGGAAATCCGGGATCGGCAAGGAGCACCCGTTTCGCGGCATCCATTTTCCGAAGAAGACGCCCGACGAAATCATCAAAGCGATGGAAGCCTACAAGATTCCCGGCGTGCGTTTCCTCAAAATGAACGGCCTCTCGCGCGAAAACAAAGTCGTGCCCGGCGTCTACGTCGAGGTGGTCGATTGGGAGAAATGGCGCCCGACCGAAGTCTCGTTCTACATGCAGAAGCAGGCGGCGCTGTGGTCGCGGCTGAATCCCTACGCGAGCCTCACCACCGCCGAGGCGCGGACGTTCAACATCCACGTCGGCTCCGCCGCCTGGTATAACGCGATCCGCACCCAAGGTGGCCGCGTCGACGTGTCCCTGTTCATCAAAAACTGGTCGGAGCGCGCCGCGGTGTTTCAGCAGCAGGCGAAAAAATACTGGCTGTATCAGTAAACCGCGGCGCCGTTTGGTATTTGCGGGATTGCGCGTCCTCCGAGGAGTCGCATGCTGCCCGCCCGCCCCACATGAGATACCCCCTGACCGCCTCTCTTCGCGCGCTCGTGCTGGCGTGCGTTCTGCCCGCCGCTGCGTGGGCGCAGATCACGTTCTCGTTCGACTACACGACAGCGGAGCCGGAAAACAACGGCTTCAATGATGCCACGCTCGGCGCGACACGCCGCGCAGCGCTCGAATCCGCCGCCGGCACGTTGGCGAGCTACTTCACGGGTTACGCCGCCCGCACGGTGACCATTCGAGTCAGCGCTTCGCAATCCAGCGGCGCCGGATTTCTCGCCAGCGCCGGCAGCCTCTATTTCCAGACGGCCAACAGCTTCCAGCCCGGTCTCGTGGCATCGATGATCCAAACCGGAAACAATTACGGCCAGGCCTACCTCGGAACTGTGCAGTGGGATTTCGGCTACAACTGGAGTTACGGCGACAGCGTCGCGGCCGGCACCTACGACTTCAAAGCGGTCGCCATGCACGAACTGATGCATGCCGTGGGTTTCGCCTCGCTGATCAATGCCTCCGGGGAAAGCGCGCTGGGGAACAACACGTGGTCGGCCTTCGATCAATTCCTCACCGATGCGGCCGGCAACCCACTGATTAACGCCACCACGAAGGCGTTTCAGGGCGGCACTATTCTGAGCGACGGGATCAGCAGCGACGTCTACTTTTCCGGCAGCAACGCGATGGCGGCCAACGGCGGGCAGCGCGTGCACATTTATTCGCCGGCCTCCTACGCAGAGGGCAGCAGCCTCAGCCACCTGGACACGAGTTTCTTCACTTCGACCGCCTACGTGATGGAGCACGCAGTGATGTCCGGCCTCGCTGCTCGAACCTTGAGCGCCATCGAACTCGGCATCCTCACCGACCTCGGGTTTTCGGTGAGCGCCAGCGCCATCCCCGAGCCGTCGACTTACGTGCTCGCAGCCGGCCTGCTCGCGCTCGGGCTGGCCGCCCTCCGGCGGCGGCAGCGCGTGTAACCTTCCGGTTTGCTCCGGTGGCGCGGATCGGATTTCAACGCGCCATGCCCCTGCTCTCTCGTTCGCTGTTCCGCGGCGTCCTTGTGGCGTTCGCCGTTTCGGGTGTCGCCCTGGCCTTGCGTGCCGCCGCGCCCGCGTTCGACCCCGTCGCCGAGACCGAGAAAATCATGGCGCAGCTGCCGGCCGAGGCGCGCGCGAAGTCCGATGCGTATTTCGAAGGCGGCTACTGGATCACGCTCTGGGACGTCGTCGTGACTGTCGGCCTGACCGCCCTGCTCTATCGCCTGGGCATCTACACGCGACTGCGCACGGCGGCCGAGCGCGTGACGAAGTCACGCGTCGTGCATGGTCTCGTTTTTCTGACATTGCTCGTGCTGGTCGGCTGGGTCGTGAACCTGCCGTGGGACTACTACACGGGCTTCGTCCGCGAGCATCACTACGGACTCTCCAACCTGACACTCGGCGGCTGGCTCAAGGAGCGCGCCACGGCGTTGATTCCCGGGACGATCGCGGCGCTCTTTCTCGGCTCGCTGCTTTATCTCGCGATCCGCCGTTCGCCGGGCCGGTGGTGGATTCGCGCCGCGATCGCGACGCCGTTCTTCATGATTTTTCTGTTCGCGCTCGCGCCGGTGTTCGTCAGCCCGTTGTTCAACCGCTACACTCCGCTCACGGACGCGAAGGTTCGTGATCCGATCCTGTCGATGGCCCGCGCCAACGGTGTGCCCGTGGACAATGTCTACCAGTTCGACGCCTCGAAGCAGTCGAAGCGCATCAGCGCCAATGTCAGTGGCGCACTCAACACCATCCGCGTCTCGCTCAACGACAACCTCCTCAACCGCTGCACGCCCGCGCAGGTGCGTGCGGTGATGGCCCACGAACTCGGCCACTACGTGCTCAACCACGTCTACGAACTCGTGATCTATTTCAGCCTGCTCATCGCCGCCGGCTTCTGGTTCGTGAACTCGGCGTTCTGGTGGGTGCAGCGACGCTGGGGCGAAAAATGGGGCGTGCGCGACATCACGGACTACGCCGGCCTGCCCGTGATCCTGGCGTGCTTCTCCGTCTTCATGCTGTTCGCCGAGCCGGTGAAGAACTCGATCATCCGCTCGAACGAAGTCGAAGCTGACATCTACGGCCTCAACACCGCGCGTGAGCCCGACGCTTTTGCCCAGACCGCGCTGCAACTCTCCGAATACCGCAAGCTGCACCCGGGCAAGTGGGAGGAAATTCTCTTCTTCGACCACCCGAGCGGCTACAATCGCATCCTGATGTCGATGCGCTGGAAGGCCGAACACTTGAGCGAGCTCGGCGAGCCACCCGTGTCCACCGCCAAGGCTCCGTGATCCACGCGTAGCGGAAGCCGTGAGGCTTTCGCTGCTTGGTCGGCAGAACTCGCCCCTCGGCGAAAATCTCACGATTTCCGCTACGTGCGCGGCGAAAGCTGCGCGCTCGCCGAGACGCGCGGCTTACTGCGCCGGCTTCGCCGGGCTGTTCTTCACCGCCCACTGGTCGTATTCGGCGCGCGGCATGAATTTCAGCGACGCGCTGTTGATGCAGTAGCGCAGGCCGGTCGGCTTCGGACCGTCGTCGAACACGTGGCCGAGGTGCGAGCCACAGACCGCGCAATGCGTCTCCGTGCGCACCATGCCCCAACTCGAATCGGTTTCCTCGCCGACGAAGGCTTTTTCGAGCGGCTGCCAGTAACTCGGCCAACCGGTGCCGGAGTCGAACTTGTGGCGCGAATCGAAGAGCGGCGTGTCGCAGCCGACACAAAAATAGACGCCGTCCTCGTGGTTGTTCCAGTAGGCATTGCGAAACGAAGGCTCCGTGCCCTGCTGCCGCGCGACGCGATACTGCTCCGGCGTCAGCCGCGCGCGCCACTCGGCGTCGGTGCGTTGCACCTTCGCCTTGCTCATGTCGATGACGACCTGCGACGGCAGGCCGCACGCGGACTTCAGGTCACCCGGCGGACAATAAGCGGCTTCGGAGGCGGGAGCGTCGGACGGCTTCGTGGATTTCATAGTCGGAGAAGAGGCAGCGAAAACCAAGGAGGCCGCGCCCGCCAGAAAGGCGGCGACAGCGACGGCGGGGAGCGGAGTTTTCATTGGGCGGAAGGGAGGCTAGTCAGGTCGGGCCGGTTTTCAACCGGCCCGGGCCAGTCGAAGACTGGCCCTACTCAGATGCGCCGCCTCGGCTCTTTATTCCACGCGGCTGCGTATCCTCCCGTCGGCAAATTCCGTCACGATCGGCTGACCGGCTTTCGCCCCTTTCGCGCGCGCGATGGGCTGACCCGCCTCATCGCGCACGATGGCGAACCCGCGCTTCAGCACGGACTGCGGACTGACCGACTCCAGGCGTTTCCAGAGCGCGAGCAAGCGGTGCGACTCGATTTGCACGCGCCGCTCGGGCGAGGCCGCGGCGAGCCGCGCGCGTGCATGCGTGAGTTGTTCGCGTCGCTCCTGCGCGGCGTGCCGCAGGGCGGAACCCAGGCGATTTGCGAGATCGTCGACGCGCAGTTGCCGCTGCTCGATCACCGCTTTCGGCGAAAGCAAACGCAGCCGGCTGCGCGCGTGGTCGAGGTTCTGGCGGGCGCGTTCGAGGCGCGTCGCCGCGATGTCTTCGATGGCGCCGCTGGCATTCAGCACGCGTTCCACACAAGACAGGTGCCGGCTGGAAATGAGTTCCGCCGCCGCACTTGGCGTCTCGGCCCGCACATCCGCAGCGAAGTCGCAGAGCGTGTAGTCGATCTCGTGCCCGACCGCCGAGATGATCGGCACGCTCGCGGCCGCGACGGCCCGCACGAGCGGTTCCTCGTTGAAGGCCCAGAGATCCTCGATGCTGCCGCCGCCGCGTCCGATCACGAGCAGGTCAAAAATCCCGAGTCGCTCCGCCGTGCGCAGCTGTTCGACCATCTCGGCCGCAGCGCCCGCGCCCTGCACCTTCGCGGGCAAAATGACCAGCCGCCCCACCCATTCGCGGCGACGAAGAATGCGGATGAAGTCTTGCACCGCCGCACCCGTCGGCGACGTGATGAAACCCACGCGGCACGCCGCCAGCGGCAGCGGCCGCTTTTTCTCCGCCGCGAAAAGTCCCTCTTCCGCCAGCCTGCGCTTCAGCTTCTCGAATTCCTGCTGCAGCCGGCCGACCCCGTGATCGACCACCGCGCGAACGATGAGCTGGTATTGGCCGCGCGCCTCGTAGACATCGATCTCGCCGTAGACGAGCACCTGCAAGCCGTCGCGCAGCGGCACGGACTGGCGCGCCGCGTCACCGCGGAAAAGCACGCAGCTCAACTGCGCGATCGCGTCCTTCAGCGAGAAATAAACATGCCCGCTCGCCTGGGCGCGGAGGTTCGAAATTTCACCGCGCACCCAGCCGGCAGGCAGGCCGCCTTTCAGCAATTCGCGCACGCGCCGCGTGAACTCCCCGACCGATTGCACGCGGCCGGCCTCGTCGTCGAGCGCCAGTTCGTCCGGTTTCACGCCGCCTTTTTGCGCCGCTCGTAATGCTTGCGCACGAGATGAGTTCCAGCGACGAGCGCCATCAGCGCGCCGAGGCCGAGCATCGCGACCTTGCCCTTGCCGTGGAGCAACGCATCGCCGAACACGATGAACGCGGTGTTGAACGCGCCTTGGATCACGCACGAGATCGCGAGGTATTTGCCGAACGGCACCCGGGCGAGTCCGAGCAGGTAGTTCTGGGCCGGAAACGGCACCCCGGGTGTGACGCGGAGCAACACGATGAGATCGCCGGCATCGCCTTCCTCGACCTGCGGCAACCGATAGCCCAGGCGCGTGACAAGATTTTCCAGCAGCGGCCGGAACGCGCGGCTGGCGAGAAAGTAGCTCACCGCGATGTTCACCGTGATGGCGCCAAGCGCGCAGGCAATCACGAGCGGCATGCCGAGTTGGGCGCCAAAGATCGATCCGGCGGTCAGCGAAAACGGCGACAGCGGCACGCCGAACGACGGCAACACAGCCATGGCCCCAAAAAACACCACCGGCCCCGCCTGCTGCACGGTCGCGAGCGCCTGCTGCATCAACCCTTTCACGTCAACGCCCCGTAAAACCGCCACCGCCACCACCAACCCGACGACAGCGACCACGCCCAGCTTGATCAGCAGGGCGCGTTTCTTGGCAGCAAGGGCGGCGGGGTCGGACATCGCCCCACGATGCGCGGGCGGCTTCCGCGCCGTCAAGGCCGGAGCCTTCTTTGCACTTCCCTCGCCGCGACCGTGCACTAGCGTCCCGCGCACTGCCATGAAGTTGTCCATCGTGATCCCCTGCTACAACGAGCGTCACACGATCCGTTCGATCGTCGAAGCCGTGCGCGCCGCCCCGGTCGCCAGCAAGGAGATCATCGTGGTCGACGACTGCTCGACCGACGGCACGCGCGAAATCCTGCGCACCGAGATCGAACCGCTGGTCAGCCAGGTCATTTACCACCCGATCAACGCCGGCAAGGGCGCCGCGTTGCGCACCGGTTTTGGCGCGGCGACGGGCGACGCCGTCATCGTGCAGGACGCCGACCTCGAATACGACCCGCAGGAATACCCGCGCCTGCTCAAGCCCATCGCCGAGGGCAAGGCCGACGTCGTCTTCGGCTCGCGCTTCATGGGCGGCGAGGCGCATCGCGTGGTCTATTTCTGGCACATGGTCGGCAACCGCTTCCTCACGCTGCTCTCGAACATGTTCACGAACATCAACCTCACGGACATGGAAACGTGCTACAAAATGTTCCGCCGCGAGGTGCTGCAGAAGATCACGCTCGAGGAAAACCGCTTCGGCTTCGAGCCCGAGATCACCGCCAAGGTCGCAGGGCTCGAGGGCTGCCGCATCTACGAAGTCGGCATCAGCTACTACGGCCGCACCTACGCCGAGGGCAAAAAAATCGGCTGGCGCGACGGCTTCCGCGCGATCTACGCGATCGTGAAATACAACCTGTTCCGCTGAATGCGCCCCACCGCGCCCGCGACGTCGACCCGCACCTGGCTGCTCGTCGCCGCCGCGCTCGCGCTCTACTACGTGATGGCGGTCAGCGTTTCGCCGCGCGTCGGCGTGACCGCAGATGAGGTCGTCCACCTGACCGGCGGCTACTCTTACTGGAAGTTCAACGACTACCGGCTCCACCCGGAAAACGGCACGCTGCCGATGCGCGCCGCCACGCTACCGTTGTTGGCGATGGATTTGAAGTTTCCCGCGCTGGAAGGAAACACCGACTGGCAACGCTCGCAGGTCAACACCCTCGGCGACCAATTCTTCTTCGCTCTCGGCAATCCGCTCGATCGCATGCTGCTGGCCGGTCGCGCCATGATCGCCTTCTTCGGCGTGTTCACCGTCTGGCTGACGTGGCGCTGGGCGCACGGGCTCTTCGGCGCGACGGCGGGCTGGATCGCGCTCGCGCTCGCGGCGTTTTGCCCGGCGATGCTCGCACACGGCGGACTCATCACGTCCGACATGGCGGCGACGGCGTGCATGCTCGGCGCGCTGACGCTCGCGTGGCGGCTGTTACACCGCGCGACGCCACTGCGCCTCGCCGGCACCGCCCTCGCGTGCGGCCTGACGTTCCTCTCCAAAATGTCCGGCGTGCTCATCGTGCCGCTGCTCGGCGCGCTGTGGGCCATCCGCGTATGGCGCGGCGCGCCGCTCGTGGTGAAAATCGGCCGCGTGCACTGGTGGCGCGGCCGGTGGCGCATCGCGCTGGCTTCGCTCGCGGTGCTGGCGAGCGTAGGAGCCGGCAGTCTCGTGGTGCTGTGGGCCGGCTATGGCTTTCGCTTCGAAGGCCTCGAGCGCGCGCGTGCAGCCGGCGACAGTTACTTCTTTTCCTGGGACGTGATCCTCGACCGCGCGCCGGTGCCGCGCCCCGTCGATACGTCGCTCGATCAATTACTGCCCTCGCAGCGGCCCGTCGGCGAAACCGGCATGACGCACCTCGTCGGCTGGATGCGCGAGCACCGCGTGCTGCCAGAGGCCTATCTTTTCGGCTTCGCACACACCTACAAATTCGCGCGCTACCGCCCGGCGTTTTTCCTCGGCGAATACCGCACGACAGGCTGGCGGACGTTTTTCCCCGTCGCCTTCGTGCTCAAGACACCGCTGCCCGCGCTCCTGCTCGGCGCGGTCGGGATCGCCGCGTTGGCGCTGCTGCCGCGCTCGCGTCGCGCGCCGAACGTCCGCCGCGCGTGGCTCTACCGCGCAACGCCGCTCGTGGTCTTCTTCGTCGTGTATTGGATCATGGCGATCCGGATGAACCTCAACATCGGTCACCGCCACATCCTGCCGACGTATCCGGTGTTCTACGTCTTCGCCTCCGCGGCGGCTTGCTGGCTCGTCGCCGGACCGCGTCGACTGATCGGCGCGGCCCTCGCGCTGGCCGTGGCGGCACACGCCGCCGATTCCGTCGCGGTGCGTCCGTTCTACCTGTCGTATTTTCAGCCGCTCGTCGGTGGCGTGGATCGCGGTTACCGCTACATCGTCGACAGCTCCTACGATTGGGGCCAGGGCCTGCCTGACCTCGCGACCTGGCTCGAGCGCAAGCGCTCCCGCGGCGACACCGCGCCCGTCTTCCTCACGTATTTCGGCGCCGACTCGCCACGGGCGCGACAACTCGACGTGATCCGCTTCGGCGACGAATGGAACGATCGCGGCCCGCGCGATTTTCCTGCTCCGCTCCGCGGCGGCTGGTTCGTGATCGGCGCGACGCACTTCCAACGCGCCTATCTGCCGACGCGTGGCGAATGGACCACGCAACACGAAGCCACTTACCAGGATCTGCTCCGTCGTGCCACCGAGGCCGCCGCGAATCCGGAGCCGCGCACGCCGGCCACCCAACGCGAACTCGTGCAAAGCCTGATGGACCTCGAGCTGATGCAGTTCGGCCGGCTCTGCCACGCGCTGCGCGACCGCGAGCCGCTCGAGATTGTCGGTGGATCGCTGCTCGTGTTTCAGCTCAGCGACGCCGAGGTGCAGGCCGCGCTCTACGGCCCGCTGCGCTGAGCCGGAACGTTGCAGTTCGTCCGCTGGTTGATGTAGGGCCTCACCTTGTGTGAGGCCTCGGCTACGGGCGGAGCACGAGCCGCGCTAGCACGTTAGGCTCGACACAAGGTCGAGCCCTACAAATTACCAAGCGGCTCCCCTCGATTGATTCGAGGATTCGTTCCAACTGCACGTTTCCGGCTGAGCGTCGAGCCGGTCGCGGAGCCGTAGCGGAATTCGTCAGAATTTCGCCGTCTGCTGCGAGGCCGCGCAGGGGCGAAAGCCTCACGGCTTCCGCTACGCGGTGAAGCGGGGCGAGCGAACCTCGTCACAAATCCGGCTTCCCCCGTCGCAAGCGCTCCGCTTCATTCGGGACATGTTCGTCGCCTGGGTCCTGCTGCGCGATGTCGCGCTCTTTTTATTCGCCGTCGGAGGACTCGCGATGCCTTTTCTGCCGTATCTGCGGCGCTGGCCGGCGGCGGAACGACTGACGCTCGCCGTGGGCGGCGCGCTGATCGCCGGCTACGTCGCCGCATTCGCCATCTACAGCAGCGGCATCGACTGGCGCTGGTTCTGGGCGGCCCCTGCGCTCGGAGTGATCGTCGGTTGGCGGCGCGCGGCGTGGGACGCGGAGCTGGGCGGACCGCTGCTCGCCTACGCCACGATCGCACTCTGGTGTCTCGGCTGGCACGCGCTCGTCGTCACCTATTCCGGCGCGGCGTGGCAGGTCGATTGGTGGGAGCACTACGACCGCGCGCATTTCTTTCTGGCGCGGTGGCCGCTGGGTTTTCATTTCGCCGACATTTATCCGCTCACCGCGCGCCCGCCCTTGGTCAATCTCTGGGCCGCGGCGTTCCTGAGCGGCAGCGGTGGCGCGTTTTTTCACTATCAAATTTTCATGACGCTCGCGGCGTGCCTCGCCGTGTTGCCGCTCGCGGCGCTGGTGCGGCGGTGGCGCGGCGACCAGCGCGGGCTGTCCGTCCTGGTCGCGGTGCTGATGGCGTGCCCGCTGTTCGTGCAGAATGCCACGTTCCCGTGGACGAAACTCGTCTGCGCGTTCTTCGTGTTGGCCGCGTGGCTGCAACTCGCCGCCCCCGACGCGCTCCGCGGTCGCTATCTCGCCGCAGCGCTCGCGCTCGCCGGCGGAACGCTCGCGCACTACTCCGCGGGACCGTGGATCATCGCGCTGGCCGCCGCGTGGCTCGTCACGCGGCGGAGCGACTGGAACAACGCCGGCACGCGGCGCGAAATCGCGCTCGCGAGCGTGGTCGCCAGCGTGCTGCTGCTCACCTGGATCGGCTGGGCGGCGGCGCACTACGGCTGGCGGTCGACGTTCGCCGACAACACCACCGTCGCCATCGCGCCGGGGGGTGATTTCGCGGCCCGCGTAGCGCGCGCGGCCGGCAACCTGTTTCACACCGTCTGGCCGATTTCGACGGTCGGACTCGATCATCCGATGCTCGCGCAATCCAGCGCGCTCGGCCGGCTGCGCGACGGCTGGTTCATCCTTTACCAACTAAAACTGTGGTGGTCGCTCGGCGCGATGGGCGGCGTCGTGCTGCTGGCGCTGCTCTGGCGCGAACGCCCGGGCCGCGCGGCGCTCTTTGCGCTCGTGGCCAGCGTTGTGGTCATCGTGCTCGGCACCGTGGTTCATTCACACCCCGACGCGCTGGGATTGACGCACATTGCATTGCAGCCGCTCGTGCTCCTGACCCTCGCGTGGATGGCGGCGCGCGCTGCGCAACTGCCCCGCTGGCTCCGGCGTCTGTGGGGCGCGGGGCTCGCCCTCGATTTCGCGTGCGGCATCGCGCTGCACTTCGGCGTGCAATCCGGTCTGCTCGACCGATGGCTGTGCGACGTGCCGCCCGCGCGCATTTGGGAAAGCTACACGCCGGCCGCCGCGGTCGGCTTTGAAAACAAGGTAAATCTCCGCCTCACGTTTCTCGCCGACGTATCCGCGCCGCTGTGGGCAATCGCGTTGCTGGCCGGCGCGATGCTGTTGGGCATGGTCGTTTGGCGACGGGAAATGACTTTCCCCGCGCGCCCGCCCTCACCTTAATCGTCGCATGCCTCCCGCCGTCACGCTCGTGATGCCCGTTTTCAACGAGGAGAAGGTGCTCCCCACGCTCTTCGCCCGCCTCGGCGCGCTCTTCGATGCAAATCCCGCCATGGCTTGGCACGCGGTGCTGGTGAACGACGGCAGCCGCGACGCCTCCGCCGATCTCATCCGCGCGCACGCGGCACGCGATCCGCGCTTCGAGTTGCTCGAGCTGTCGCGCAACTTCGGTTTCCAAGCCGCGCTCGCCGCCGGTCTCGCACACGCAAAGGGCGATGCGCTCGTGACGATGGACGCCGACCTGCAAGATCCGCCCGAGCTGATCGTCGAACTGGTGCAGGCGTGGCAGCAAGGCGCCGACGTCGTGCGGGCCACGCGCCGCAGCCGGCAGGAGCGCGGCCTCCGCCGCCTCGGCATGAACCTCTTCCACGCATTCTTTGATCGCATCAGCGATTTCCCCATCGAGCCAAACTCCGGCACCTTCGGTCTGCTGAGCCGGGTCGCGGTCGATGCGCTGAACCAGATGCCCGAGCGCCATCGCTTCTTTCCCGGGCTGAGGGCGTGGGTCGGTTTTCGGACGACCGAAGTCTTCTATGACCGCCACGAGCGCGCCGCCGGCGTGCCGCAGCAAACCTTCCGTCGCCTCGTGCGCTACGCGTTCGACGGCGTGTTCAGCTTTTCCTACCTGCCGCTGCGCCTGCTGACTTACACCGGGCTGGTGACCGCCGGCTGCGGTTTCGCGCTGGGACTCTACTTCGTCATCAAGCGCGTGCTCGGCATCGAGTCGGCGCAGACGGGTTTCACGACCCTCGTCACGCTCGTGCTCTTTCTCGGCGGCGTGCAGCTCGTCGGCATCGGCGTGCTCGGCGAATACCTCGCGCGCGTCTACGATGAAGTGAAACAGCGGCCGCTCTACCTCGTGCGCCGTCCGCCGTCGCGCTGAGCGATGTCCGCGCGCTCGTCCCGCCTGCGCCCGCCTCGCTGGCTCGTCTGGGCCTGGCTCGCAGCGATGGCCGTCGTCCACGCGTGGCAGGCGGCGAGCGTATCCGACGAGTTTTCCACCACCGCCGACGAAATCGCGCACCTCACCGCCGGATACAGTTACTGGCAGGATCGCGACTATCGCCTCCAACCGGAGAATGGATTGCTCCCGCAACGCTGGGCCGCGCTGCCGCTCCTCGGCCGTGACTTGAAACAACTCGACCGCACGCACCCGGCGTGGCGAGACGCGGACGTGTGGACGGTCGGCGACCGTTTTTTTCATCAAAGCGGCAACGATCTCGCGGCCCTGCTGCGCTCCGGCCGCGGCATGATTGCGTTGCTCGGTGGCGTGCTCGTGTTCATCGCCGGCGCGTGGGCGTGGCAATTATTCGGTGCCGGCGGCGCGCTCGTGACGAGCACGCTCGCAGCGTTCAGCCCCACTTTGCTCGCCCATGCGGGACTCGTGACGTCGGACACGGCGGCCGCGCTCGGCTTTCTCCTTGCCAGCGCGGCGTGGTGGCGCGTGCTGCACCGCGTGACGCCAGTGCGCGTGCTCACCGCCGGCGTGGCGCTCGGCTACCTGTTGCTCGCCAAGTTTTCCGCCGTGCTCTTCGCACCGATGGCGGTGCTCATGCTCGTCGTGCGACTCACGCGACGCACTCCGCTCAACCGTCGGCGCGGTGCCGCGCGTCTGGCGCCGCTCGCGGTCGCGGGCGTGAGTGTCGTGGCGATCGCATGGGCGTGCGTGTGGGCCGGCTACGGTTTTCGCTACGCCGCCACCGGACCCGGCGCGCCCGCCGGCGCACGCTTCGCGTTGTCGTGGGACCATGTGCTGATCACGCAGCCGACGACGACGGCGTTCCTCATGGCGGACGGAAAACCGCAGGGCAAACCGGTCGCGATCGCACCGGGACCGGTGCAGGCGTTCGTGCGCTGGGGCACGACGCACCACGTGTTGCCCGAGGCGTGGCTCTACGGCTTCGCGTTTGTCGATCGCGCGAGTCGCTACCGGCCGGCGTTCTTCGCCGGCGACTGGCGGGCAACGGGCTGGGCGGCTTTTTTCCCGGTTTCCTATCTGCTCAAAACCACCCTGCCGGAAATCGCGCTGCACCTCGCCGGCCTCGCGTGTCTGCTGGCGGCGGCGCGGCGCTCCACCCGCGGACGCACGCTGCTCTACAAGGCCACGCCGGTGCTCATCGTGCTGCTTGTCTACGGCGCGTTTTCGGTGCGCGGCACGTTGAACATCGGCCATCGGCACATCCTCCCGATGTATGCATGCGCCGCGGTGCTCGCCGGTGGCGTAATGGTCGCCGCGCGCGGGCGTTCGCGCGTTGCTCCGTTCGCGTTGGCCGCACTGCTCGCGGCGCACGCGGCGGCGAGTGTCGGCGCGCGGCCGGACTATCTCGCGTATTTCAACGAGCTCGCCGGCGGCAGCGCGGGCGGACATCGATTCTTCGTCGATAGCTCGCTCGACTGGGGCCAGGACCTGCCGCGGCTCAAGCGCTGGCTCGATGCGCGCGGCGATCGCGAGCCGGTGTTCCTGTCGTATTTCGGTTCGGGCTCGCCGCGCTATTACGGCATCGAGGCGACGCGGATGGGCGACACGTATTTCGATTTCAGCGGCAGCGACCGGCCGATCGTGCCGCAGTTGCGCGGTGGCTGGTTCATCATCAGCGCCACGATGTGGCAACGCGTCTACACGCACGTCCGCGGGCCGTGGACCGCCAGCTACGAAGCGCGTTACCAGCAACTCCGCCCGTGGCTCCGCCAGCTCAACACCACCGGCGCGCCGCCGCACGATCCCGAAGGCCGCCCGATCAACGCCGGCGCGTTGTCCGAACTCCTCGTCGATTTCGATCACCTGCGTTTTGGCCGGCTGTGTTACGTGCTCCGCGGACGCGAACCCGACGCGCGCATCGGCGCGACGTTCTTCGCGTTTCATCTCACGGATGCGGAACTGCTCGCTGCGCTCGGCCCGCTGCCGCCAGGCACGCAACTGCCATGACGTCCCGCCTCGCCACGATCGGCGTGGTCCTGCTGCTCGCCGCCGGGCACGTGTGGCTCGCGTGGAGCGCCTCGGCGCGCTTCGGACCGACCGGGGACGAGAACGCCCACCTCACGGGCGGCTACTCCTATTGGAAATTCAACGACTACCGCCTGCATCCGGAGAACGGTAATCTGGCCCAACGCTGGGTCGCGCTCCCGCTGCTCGCGCAGGATCTGCGTTTCCCGTCGCGCGACACGCCCGCATGGCGCGAGGGAGCCTACGCGCCGGTGGGCGAGCAGTTCCTTTATGAGCTCGGCAATGACCTGCCGCGGCTGCTGCGAGCAGCACGCTTCATGAACGCGCTGCTCGGCGGCGCGCTGGTGATCGTCGTCTTCGCCTGGTCGCGATCGCTCTTCGGCGTCGCCGGCGGACTGCTCTCGGCGGTCCTCGCCGCGTTCTGTCCCCATCTGCTCGCGCACGCCGGTCTCGCGAACTCCGACATCACGGCCTCGCTCGCTTTTATCGTCGCGCTGCTGGCGTGGTGGCGCCTGCTGCACCGCCCTTCGCTCGGGCGGATCGCCGTGGCCGGCATCAGCGCGGGCGCTCTGGCGTTGGCCAAGTTCTCAGCGGTGCTTTTCGTGCCCATCGCGCTGGCGCTCGCCGGCCTGCGCCTGGCTCATCCCGCGCCGCTGCGCCTGCCCGGATTTTCGCGCCGCTTGAACAACCTGTTCGCCAAAGCCGGTGGCCTGCTCGTCGCGCAGGCCGCGGCCGGGCTACTGGCGTTCGCAGTCATCTGGGCCGCCTATGGCTTTCGCTTTGCCGCCACTCCGGACGGCACCGATCCGTCCGGCTGGGACTGGGCGCGGCACACGCAGGCGCGTTTCGGTATCGTCGGGCAATTCGTGCGCGCCGCACACGAACATCACTGGCTGCCCGACGGCTGGAATTACGGCTTGGGCTACGTCCATCGCGCGAACCAAGCGCGGCCCGCGTTTCTCGCGGGAATTTATTCGCCGGTGGGTTGGCGCGAATTTTTCCCGGTCGCCTTTCTGCTGAAGACCACGCTAGGCGCGCAGGCCTTGCTGTTGCTTGGACTGCTGCTGCCGTGGGGTGCGCCGCAACGGCGGACGCCCCGACGGCTTTATCGTCTCGCGCCGCTGCTGCTGTTTGTCGGGCTCTACGCGGCCGTCGCCGTGAGCAGCCGGCTCAACATCGGGCATCGCCACATCCTGCCGCTCTACCCGGCGCTTTACATTCTCGCTGGCGGCGTGGTCGCCGCCTGGCAGGCGCGGCCGCGGCGTTGGCTGGCGGTCGTGATCGCCAGCCTGCTCGGCTGGCATGTGGCGGCGGCGACACTCGCACGGCCGCACTATCTCGCCTATTTCAACGAGAGCATCGGCGGCTCGGCGCGCGGTTACCGTTACCTCGTCGACAGCTCACTGGACTGGGGCCAAAGCCTCGCTGACTTGGGGCCGTGGCTGGCGGAGCATGTGGCGGCTCACGAACGCGTCTATCTCTCCTACTTTGGCAACGATCGCCTCGCCCGTCACGGGATCGTCGCGACGCGCTTAGCCGATGCCGGCTTCGACGCTGCGCCCGATCGCCCGTTGCCGCCGCAACAGCTCGAACCGGGCTGGTATTGCATCAGCGCCACGCTGCTGCAGCAGATCTACACTCCGTTCAGCGGACCGTGGACGCGCGACCGAGAGCAGCTCTATTGGGCGCGGCGGCAGGAGTTCTCCGCCGATGCGCCGCGAGCGATCACGCCCGAGTTCGACGAGCGGCTGCGGTTCTTCGACCAAATCCGGTTTGCCCGGCTCTGCCGCTATCTTCGCCAACGCGAACCCGACGCGGCCATCGGGCATTCGATTCTGATCTATCGGCTCGATCACACGGCGCTCAGGCAAGCGCTGGAAATCCCCTGGCTCGAGTCACCCGCCCCTAGTCCGTGACTTGCAAGCGGGTGAAGACGATCTCGCGCGCCACGCTCGCGGGCACCTGCAATCCCACCACGTGCACGCCCGGCGCACCGGAGATCTGCACCTCGAACTCGTGCGCCACGCCGCGACCGATTTCCACGATGCCGACCGGCTGACCCGCGACCGTCACGGTGATCTGAAAATCCTCCGCCGCGTTTCCGTCCCGCCGCACCACGCCGCGCAATCGCGCCGGACGACCCACGGCCGCGTAAACGAGTTCGCCGCGTCCGGATGGAATTTCGCGCACCAGCAAGCGCCCCGCCTCCGGCCAGATTCGCTCCGCGAGCGGCAGACCGGATTGCTGCGTCCAACCAGCGAATTGCGGCAGTCGATCCGCCCAACCCAATTCCCGCACTCGCGCGTCGGGTAAGTAGAACCCGTCACCGGTCCCGGCCCCGACCAACCGCCAATCGCTGCGCCCGCCATATTCGCCGTAGAGCGCGAGCGGCGCGCCGAGAGACAGCACGAGGATGCCATCGACCGACCCGCGCTGCGCGGGCGCACCCACAAAATGGATGCCCGGCACCGTGCGCTGCAGCCGGCGCATCAGCGGATAGGCGATGTCGTGCACGCTTTGCAGATCCACCGCGCGCGCGCCGCTCCGCGCGACCAGCTCCGCCAGTCCGGCGTCGCGGGCGGCGAGATGCGTGAGCGTGCGATAGAAATTCAGTTCGCGCGGCAGCTCATCGATGCGCGGGTGTTGCCACAGCGTGCGCCCCTGTGTGTCCGCGCCCGGTCCCCACACGGCCACCGCGCCGCCCAAGGCAATCGCGGCGAAACCCGCCGCGCGAGTCGGCCAGCTTGCCACCACCGCCAGCACGCACGCGGGAATGCCCAGTGCGAACAGCGGCAGTTGCAACCGCGGCGCCCACGGCTGCCACTTCAACGCCGCGCAAAACAACACCGCTCCGCCCAACACCGCCAACGCGAGCCAGCGCACGCGCGCGCCGTCGCCGCCCGCACGCCAGCCCGCGGCGAGCGCGAGCAGCAACGGCAGACCGAGCGCGAGGTGCAGCGGCGCGCCGGCGAGCGTCTCGTCCGCGGGTGCGTAGGTCGGGCCGAAATTGAGAATCCACAGCGTCGTGCGCCGGTCGTTGACGTCGACGCCCATCGCCGCGTGCGCACGCTCGACGCCGCGCAGCCAAGCGGCGTTCCAACCGGTCCACGGCGACATCACGTGCTGCGACGCGTGACGAAGCACGTTCGACGCGAAGAATCGCGGTCCCATGGCCTCGACCCGCAACGCACCGCCATCCTCGCCGCGATGCTCGCCCAACGGCGTGCCATACCACGCGAGATTCCGCAGATGAAACGGCGCGATCAGCAGCAGAGCCAGCAAGGCCGCGGGCGCCAACACGCGCAGCTGCTCCCGCACGTGCGTTCGCCGCATCCACGGCCACAGCCCGGCAACGAGCAGCGGCGGCACGAACAGCATCGCCGTGCTCTTCGTCAGCCACGCGAGTGTGAACGGCAGCGCGAGACGCAGCGCGGTCCAACGTGTCGCGGCAAAATCCGGCGCGCGCCACCGCGCCAGCTCCGCCGCGCCCACGACAATCCAGAATGCGGACAAGAGATCGTTCTTCGCATTGCTCGCCTCGTGATAAGCCATCGGCAACAACAGCCCGAGGAGCGCGGCCACGCCCGCGGCGGCGCGCGACCCGCCCAAACGCCGCACGAGCACGGCGAGCGCCACGGCCAGTCCGGCATACGCGGCCCATTGCGGCAGGTTCGCCCAGCGATCGTCGCCGGTGAGCGCGAGAAACTGCGCGCCGATCACCTCCGCGAGCGGCGGCATCATGTTCTGCCGGTCGTTCAACGTCGCAAACGGCGCGAGACTGCCCTGCTGCAGCCACATCAGCTGGCGCGGCAGATGATAATTGAGCACGTCGACCGTGTTCGGCGGCGCGAGCACCGCGCGAGCGAATGTCACTGCGAGCAGCGCGACCGCGACGGCGACCAGCGTCCATTCCACCGCACTCGTCGGCCGCGACCAGCGCGGCCACGCACTCCGTGTGCGCCACAGCGCCACGATCGCAAGCGCACCGGCGCCGAGCCAAACGCCGCGCAGCACGTCGGGACGAAACACATCGAACGCGCTCAACAGATTCGACCCCGCCCACACCAGAGCGGCGAAACCCACGGCGGCCTCGAGCAGCGCGGCGAGACTCGACACGTGCTGCGCGCGCCAGCGCCACAGGGCCACGAGCACCGCCAGCGGCAACAAGGCCCAGAGTTGTGCCGCGATTTCAGCCAAGCGTTTTCAGCGCGCCGAGCCGGCGCCAAGTCCACGCTGCGAGCGCGACGAGCAGCAGCGCACTGGTCGCCAGGACCAGTCCTTGCTCGAGTCCGCACACCGCGAGCGTGACATGGCGGAGCGGAGCCGAGGTGCCGCCCTGGGCACGCAGCGATTCAATCGCATGATATTTCGGCAGCGCGCTCCACAGGGTCACGAGCAACAGCCCGCTCGCCCTCCAGCCCAGCGCGCGCGCCGCGATGTCCGCGCTGCGCGCGAGTTGCAGCCACAACGGCGCCACCAACACCAGCAGCACAGCGCGGTAGGCGTAGTTGGTATTCGCCACATAGCAAAACAGCCAGCAAGCACCGCCCGCCACCGCGGCCGTCACAATCACACCGTCCTCCGGCAGCGCTCGCGTGATCGCCGCGCGCACCGGCCACAGCAGCCACCACGCGCCGACCACTCCCACCAGCAAACCGCTCGCGAGCCAGAGTCGTGCGCCCTCGGCGCTGGTCCACGAAATCGACAACACCCGAACGCCGTAGGCGTAGAGCGTGTCCGGGCGCGGCATCACGGCGAGCGCGCGGAAAAACGCTTCGCGCTGCGTCCACCACAGCACCGCGAACAACGCCAGCGCGGCGATCAGCGTCAGCACCAGTCGCGGCAGCCGTTCGCGACGGACCAGCACCGCGCCGAGCGCGGCGAGCGGATAGAATTTGAGCACCGACGCGAGCACCAGCGTCAGCACACCACTCGCACCCGCGGCGAAGCGCGACCGCGCCAATCCCGCCGCGGCCAACGCGAGCAGCAGGAAAATCACGAGGTCGTTGTTCGCGCGCTCGATGCCGAGCAACACGGGCGGCGAGACGAGCAGCAGAAAGGCGACGGCCGCTTCGCGCGCCGTGCGCGGCGCCATCAGCACGAGCGCAGTGACGGCAAACGCCACACCCAGCGCCGCGCCAAGCCACCACGCGTCCCGCACCACGAGGCCGAGCGGACCGGTGACCAACCACCACGCGCCGTAAACATGCGGCCGGCCGAACGGATCGAACGGATTGCCCAGAAAAACGTCGCGCCCCGCCTCTTGCGCCTGACCCGCGGCGAGAATCGCCACCGTGTCCGCGAAATACGGCCGCAGGTGAAACACGCCCAGGTGCGCCCACCAGGTTTCGTTGAGCACCAGCACCAGAAACACGCCGATCAACGCCGCGAAACAGCCCACGCTCCAGCGCCAGCGTTGGCGGTCCACACTCATACCTGCGGCGTGCGACTCGGGGCAACCGACGGGTAGCAGCGCAGCCGCCACAGTCCGAACCACGTCATGCGAAAAAGCAGCGCGCCGTGGCGGAAGCGCGAGATGTTCGTCTCGCCGTAAGTGCGATCCTTGTAGCGCACCGGCACGTCGCGGATGTGCAGATCGAGCAGCGCGGAGCCGAAGAGCAGGTTGAAATCGCCGAACGGATCGAAGTTGCCGAACGGCGCGATGCGCCGCAGCACGCGCTCGTAGTCGGAGCGCAGCAGCATCTTGGTGCCGCACAGGCTGTCCTTCACCGGCTGGCCGAGCACGAACGAGAGCGAGAGCGCGAAGAATTTGTTGCCGAGAAAATTCAGGAAGCGCATCGCGCGGTCTTCCATCGGATAGACGAGACGGCTGCCGTTCGCGAACTCCGCCGTGCCGCTCGTGATCGCGGCGAAGAATTTCGGCAGCTCCTCCGGCGGCGCGGTCAGATCGGCATCCTGGATGACGAGCACGTCGCCGCGCGCGATCGCGAAGCCCGCGTGGACCGCGTCCCACTTGCCCTTGCCGGGCTGCTGGATGAAGCGCACCTCGTGCGGACCGCGGTAGGCGGCGCACTCGCGTTGGATCGTGGCCCAGGTGTCGTCCTTGCTGTGGCCTTCGACGAAGATCACTTCCGTGCGGCGGCCAAGCACCGGGATGCGCTCGAGCGCGGCGCGGATGTTGCCCGACTCGTTGCGCGCCGGGACGATGACCGAACAGGAAATCTCGCCCTCGAGCCGCGGCGCGATGCGCGGCCGCGCCGTCAGTGCGAGCGTGATGCCGAAGTGGCGGAAGAACGGCAGGCGCACGAGCGTGCGGTTGAAGAAGCCGGAGAGCAGCGGGACGTTGAACGGCAGCAGTTGGAGCCGCTCGAAGCACACAACGTCCCAGCCGGCGAGTTCGAGCAGGTTCATCAGGTCACCGTGAGCGAGCCACGCGCTCGGCGGTTGCGGCATCACCGCGCCGACGGCGGTGGCGACGCGCAGCGGCCCGCGCCACGGCGTGTTGAGCGACGTGAGGTGCAGGCGCGTGCGCGGATGCGCGGCGGCGCGCAAGCGCTCGAGCACGCGCTGGATGTCCGGCAGATAACCCGTGAGGTAATCGAGGATGATGTGATCGAACGGTTCGCTCCACTCCGCGGCGTCGGCGTCGAGCACGCGGAATTCGAGGCCGGATTGCGCGCCATGGCGCGCGCGCGCCTTCTCGATCATCGCCGCGCTGAAATCGATGCCGAGTCCACGCGAGGGCCGCAGCGCGGCGAGGAGGTCGCCAGCGCCGCAACCGAGTTCAAGCACGCGCTCGCCCTCGGCGATGTGATGCTGGAAATGCGCGCGGAGCTGTGCGTGAAAGCCGCTCTGCACGGCGCGCGCGCCCGCGTCGTGGGTGGCAACCCAATCAAAATGCGACTGCAGGGAACCCGACGGTGGCGCGGCCTTGGTCATGGCGGGAAAGGCCCCATCTCACCGTGCCGCACAGTCGGCGCGAGCCGAATTTCCACCACGCGGCTCAGGCGCGCGATGCGTCCGGCCCAGCGCCGCTCGACGATCGGCTCGAGCACGAACGACTCCGGCAGGCGGTCAAGCGGATCGATCTGGAAGCCGCCATCAGGACCAACCGCACGCAGCCCCTGACAGACGATGACTTCGTCGAACGAGTGGTGATCGAGATGGAATTTCACGTTTTCAGCGCGCCAGCGTGCGCGCGGAATCTGCACCGACGGCATTTCGCGCACGGTCCAGTAAAGCGACGATTTGTTGGTGATGACGAGCCGGCGCGCCGGCGGGAGCGCGTCGATTGTTTCCGCTTCCCACTCGATTTCGCGCATCAGCACGTTGAGCTGCCAGTGCGTGGCGTTCGCCTTCAAGCCGGTCGTCGCGTAGGCCACTGCGGCGCCGCCCACGCCGAGCGTGAGTGCCAAGCGACGCCCGCGCGTCGGCACGCGATCGACGGTCCACGCCAGCGCGAGCGCCAGCAGCGCGCAAAACGGCAGACTCAGGCGCGCGACGATCGGATCGTCGAGTTCGCCCCAATAATAGAACATCAACAGTCCGAGACCGCCGCAGATCGCGCCGCCGAAAACCAGCGTGGCGGCCACCGGGGCCGGCATCGTCGCGGCGCGACGCCAGCGGCGGAGCAGTTGCACGACGCACCAAACGAGCGCGGGCATTCCGGCGACGGCGAGCCACCAGGAATTCAGCATGAGGCCGGAGAAATCGAAGAAGAACCGGAACGCGTGTTGCAGGTTGTTCACGCCGAAGCTCAGCGCGAAACGATGCTCCTCGCCCGGCCGCAATTCCCACAGGCTCGGCGTGCCGGACAGGTAAACGTTGTGCAGCGCATACGGCACGAGCAGCGCCGGCGCGAGGATCGCGGCGGCCGGCAGCACGGCGCGCCCGCTCCGCCGCCAGCCTTCGAGCACGACGAGCGCCGTCGGCGCGATGTAGAGCGCAGACTCGTAGCGCGATTGCGCGAGCAGCACGGCGCTCAGAATCAACGCCGCGAGACGCGGCTCGTCCGGCGCATCGAGGTAGAACGCCGCGAGCAGCATCGTGAGCAGTAGCATCGCCAGGTTGACCATCTCCATGCCGGCACCGGTCGCGTTATAGGCGAGTAGCGGGAAGGCGCCGAAACTGACGACGGCCACGCACGCGGCGGCGTGACTCACGAGCCGGCGCGCGAGCAGGTAGACGAGTCCGAGAATGACCGGCAGCAGCGCCGTGTTCAGGGCGAAGGCATTGCCCTCGCGATAACCCGTCGCATCGTGCAGCAGCGAGACGAGGAACGTGAAAAAGATCGGACGCTTATCGAGGTAGGAACTGACGCCGCGAAACACGCCGTCGACCTCGTAGCCGCGCGTGATGGCGCCGACTTCGCGAATCTCGTGCAGGTTGCGCGCGGTGGATTGGAGCACGAACTCGTCGTAGAGAATCTTGTAGGTGTAGGGCGTCGTCAGGACGGCGATGAGCGTCAGCACGCCGATGATGCCGACGAGGGTGGCGACTTCGCGACGCGTGAGCCGCACTTGTTCGCGCCACCACGTTGGCGCGAGTTGCGCCCACGCGAGCACGGCCCAGGCAAACGTCGCCGCCATCGTGTAGTAGGCGTAGTGCTGCACGAGCCGGCCGGCCGTCGCGACGCTGGGAGCCACGAAGCCGAAGTAAACCGACGCCACGGCCACGACGCCGAAGAGCAGCAGGCGCACCGGAAAGCGGGCGCCGGCATCGGGACGCGGCGGGCCGGACTGATCGCCGGCGCGCGCGGGACTCACGGCAGTTGTTTGATCCACTTTTCGATGTATTGCGCCTTCGCCTTCTCCAACTCCTCCGGCGTGCGCGCGGGGCCCGGCGCGACCGGCGCGAGTCCAGCGCGGGAGACGACGTTGCCTTTTTCGTGGATGGCGGTCACGCGGCTGATGCGCGCGAGGTGCAGCGTAGCGATGCGTTTCTCGACCACCGGCTCGAGTTCGAAGTCCGGTCCGATGTCGTCCGCGGCATCAAGCGTCAGCGCGCCGGTGTCGGGGTTCACCTTGAAGCGCTGGAACACATACATCGCCGAGAAGCTGTGATTGCGCAGGTGGTAGGCCAGGCCCTCCTTGCGCTCGGTCGCCTGTTTGATCGGCGTCGCCGGCATGCGCTGCGTGATCCAGAACGTGGAATCCTGATCGATGAACAGGTAGTCGCGCGCCGGGAATTTTTTCAAAAACTCCTCGCGCCACGCCATCTCGATGCCGGGCGTGTAGTCCCACTCGTAGGCGCGTTGCGCCATCATCGGGAGGCTTTGGAAAATCAGTGCTCCCACCGCGCCGGCCGTGGCCCATTGCCAACCGCGAGCCGAGCGCAACAGGCTCGCGCCGACCGTCACGATCGCGATGCCGAACAGCAAATGCACCGGCAAGCTCAGGCGCCGGATCACGGGATGATCAAACTGCCCCCAGAAATACATCATGAGGAGCGCGCCGATGGCGAACAGGCCGAGCACGACGAACGCGCTGCCGACATCGGCGGGGTTCGTGGCGTCGTCGCGCGAGGTGCGCAGCGTGCGAATCGTGAGCAGCAGCAGAAACGGCAGCGCGAGCAGACCGAGCGCGGCGAAATAGATCGAGTTGGCCTGATAGCCGGTGCGGTCGAAGAAGAATGCGAGCGCGTGCCCGAGATTGTCCGGCACGTAGTGCAGCGCGAAGACCTCGCTCGCGCCCTTGCTGCCGAGTTCCCACGTGGCGGGATTGGCGGCGAAGACGCGGTTTTGCAGCACGTAGGGCAACAGAAATACCGGGGCGAGCAGCACCGGCCAGGTGAGGATCACGCGTCCCGCACGCCACCAGCCCCAGAGCACGAGCGCGGCGACCGGAAGGATGAACAGCACCGACTCGTAGCGCGTGAGCGCCAGCAGCACGGCGGCGAGGCAGAGCAGTTCGAGCGAATCGTCGTCGGGCTCGCGCGCGTAGCGGCGCGCCGCGAGCAGCACGACGAGGATCATCACCAGATTCAGCAGTTCGAAGCCGCCGCCCGCGGATTGTTGCGCGGCGAGCGGCAGGCCGGCGAAGAGCAACACGAGCAGCGCGCCCGCCCAGCGGGAGCGACCGAGTTGCCAGCCGAGGCCGTAGACGAGCCCGAGGAAGACGGTCGCGAGGACGGTGTTGACCCAAAACGGATTCGTCGGCCGGTAACCGGTGAGGTCGTGCACGAGCGCGACCACGAACGGGAAAAAGAAAGGGCGCTTGTCGACGACCTTGAGGCTGAGCAGCAGCGGGCCGGTCGCGTCGCTCGCGCGAGCGGGGTAACCGATTTCGCGGTCGTAGTGGATGCCCATCGACGTGCCGAGCAGCAGCACTTCGTCGGCGAGGATCTTGAAGCCGTGTTTTTCGTGCGCCGACCACAGCAGGCTGCACCCGAGCACGAGGGCGAGCGCACCTGCGTCGGCGCGGCTCGGTTTCCAGCCTGCGAGGCCGCGGCGCGCGACCTTCCACACGGCGGCGGCGAAGCAGACAAAGGCGCCGAGCATGATCCAATAACCGGCGCGGGACACCCAGGTGATGGCCTGCTCTGGCGTCATGATCCAGCGCCCGACCACGAGGGCGGCAAGGCCCAGCCCGAGCAGGAGCCAGAAGAGCTGGTTACGTAAAACGAGCCTCAGCATGGGCATAAAAAAGCCGTCCACGAAAAGGGGACGGCTTGCAATGCCGGAACCTTAAAACAGCGGTTTAGTTGCTGTAGGTGACCGTGCGCTGGCCGGCGATGCCCGTCGCGGTGAGCGGCACGCCTTGGGTCAGACCGGTCGGGTAGGTTTCGTTGGCGGCCGGAGCGATGGCCTTGATGTATTGCGTCGTGTTCGTGCCGACGAGCTCGTCGGACGTCACCGTGCTGTAGCCTTTTTCCAGGAAGTATTGGTCAGCCGCGGCCGACAGCTGGCGCAGGTTGTTCGTCACGGCCTTGTCTTGCGACGAAGCGCGGACCTTCTGGAACGCCGGAATCGCCATCGCAGCCA
>JAEYUW010000040.1 GCA_023432225.1 Verrucomicrobiota bacterium | reverse complement strand
TCGACATCATGTATGACGAGGGCATCTCCGCGACCGGCTCGCTCCTCGATCTCGGTATCGAGCACAAGGTGCTCGAGAAAAAAGGCGCGTGGATCGCCTTCAACGGCGAACTCGTCGGCCAAGGCCGCGAGGCCGCGAAAGAGGCGCTGAAGCAAAATGCGCAGCTCGCCGAGAAGGTGAAGGCGGGCATCCTCGAGAAAGCGCAGATCAAGCCCGGCGATCCCGTCGCCGGCGCGACCGAAGAATAAGCCGCAGCCCACGCTTGGAAATCCGGGGCGCCGCGCCGAGGATGTTCGCATGAACCTCACGGCTCGAGCGCCCTTCTTGTTTGTCGGGGTCGTTCTCTTCGCCGCCGGCGTCGTCGGCTGCAGCCAGATTTCGGCGGAAAAGCAGATCCGCGAGCGCATCGCGTCGATTCGCGAAGCGATCCTGGCCGAGCGTCCGGAGGGAATCATCGAGTTCGGCACGCCGGACTGGCGCTTCGATACGCCGGACGGCCAGCGCTTTGATCGTGCGCGCTACCTCGAGCGCACGAAAAAACTTTTTGCGGAGATCGACATCGAATCGCTCGACACGCGCATCGATCGGATCGATCGCCACGATGCGCGCACCGAGGTCGCGCTCACGCAAACGCTGGTGCGTGTAGAAACCGACACCGCGGGTGCGCGCACGCGCTGGAAAGTGAAATACGGCGAACGCCAGGAGTGGATCTGGACGCGCGAGCGCGGCTGGCTGGTGGCGCACGTCAGCATTCTCTACCGTCCGATCCGCGAAGCGCTGCCCAATCCCTGACCGGAACCCGCGCGCGCTCCGTCCGTCTACTCTCTCATGCGTCCCCTGCTGCTCTCGCTCACCTTGCTCAGTTTGCCGCTGCTGGCGGCTCGCGCCGCGCCGCCGAAATCATCGGCGGCGGCCTCGGGCGACGCGGCGCCACAGCTCGTTTCGACCGGGCCGAAGTGGAAGAATATGGAGCAGCTCCGGCGCTTTGCCGCGCAGGGCGATCCGCAGGCCTGCTTCGAGCTCGGCGATCGTTTGCTCAATGGCGATGGAGTCACCGTCGATCCGGTCGCTGCGCGCGAATGGCTCGACCGGGCCGCACGCGGTGGCGTGGCGGAAGCGATGTTCCGTCTCGGCAAGCTCTATAACGATGGCGTCGGTGGCCCGAAGAGTCTCGATCTCGCGCTCGATTACTACGGTCAGGCGGCACTGCTCGGCGTGCCGGAGGCGCAGCATAACATCGGGGCCATCCTCGTGACTGGTCGCGGCGTGAAACGCGATTACGTCGAGGGGCTCGCGTGGCTCATTGTCGCCGAGAAGAACGGCGCTGCATCCGACGCCGTCGCGCGCACGCGCGGGCATCTCGCGAAGCGCCCGCACGACATCGCGGCGGCGGAAAAGCGCGCGGCTGAGATTATTGCGGCGCTCGCCGATCCGGCGAAGCGCGCGACTGCCGCGCCGCGTTTCACGGCGGCGGGCGCGCGTCCAACGGTGCCGCCGCCGATTGCAGAGCCGAAGGTTGAGGCGCCTGGCAAAGTGAAGGTGGATCTGGGGCCGGGCCTCACGCCGCCGAAGCCGCAGCTCGATTTGCCGAAATCGTGACGCGTTGGCGCGTTTACGGTTCGAGGGTCGGACTCTCGCTGAATTTTTCGCCTAGTTGTCGAAGGTAGCCTTCCATCGTGCGCGTGTGTCCGAACACGAAGCAGGCGAGGAAACGAAATAGCGCCGGGCGCACGAAGCCTTCTTCCGTGATGCGCACGCGCGTGCGGCCGTCGCCTGCCGGCGCGAAAGTGATCGTCCACTGGCCGCCGAAGGGCAGCGTGTCGTCGGCGATCTCGGTCACGAGCCGGTGCGGTGGGTCGGCCTCGCGCAGCAGATAAACAATCGCGCCATGCGATGAGGCCTCGCGGTAGCGAACGGGTGCAGCGGGCGATTCCAGCGGAAGCAGTTCGATCGCGCGGATGTCGCGGCGCCACTCGGCATGGCGGGCGAAGTCGCGTGCCGTGTCGAACAAGGTCGCGGCGGATTGGCGGAGCACGATGCTGCGGGTGGCGGTGTGTTCGCGCGGGAGCAGTGCGCCAATGCACCACGCGAGCGCGATGAGCAGGATGAGAGCGGCCAGGGCGATGAGGAGGACTTTCATGTTACCAACGGCGACGGCGTGGAGAGCGGACCTGGAACGCGAGCGCGGCGCGCGCGAGCAGGCGGAGGCCGGCGACGGCGCGCTTTTGTTCAGCGGGAGAGAGTTGTTCGAGCACGGCAGCGACACGACGGCGATCGAGCACCGACGTTTCGGCCATGGCTTCCGCGCCGTGCGGAGTCAGTCGGAGTTCGATGCGTCGGCGGTCGCGGCGGGCGGGGCTGCGCGTGAGGTGGCCGAGTTTTTCGAGGCGCGCGAGTGCGGCCGAGAGTGTGGATGCGGCAACGCCGAGATGGCGTGCGAGGTCGCCCGCGGTGGTCGCGCGCGATTCGTCGAGGTGCGCGAGCACCGTGGAGTCGTGCGCGGAAAGGTGGTGGCGATTGGATTTCGTGCGCACGTGGTCGACGTGGCACGCGAGGTAGATCTGAGGATAGGCGCGCTGCACGGCGCGGACGAGGGGCGCGTTCATCGCGGCGGAGAGTAGCGGCGCGACGAAATTTCGTCAAAGCGAAGGGTTTTTGCGCGCACGGTGTTGTTGGTTATGCTCCGGTGCGATGTGCGCCCAACTGTTGCGTGAACAATTCATCCCCGCCCCGCTCGAGCGGGTGTGGGAATTTTTCGCCACGCCGCGCAATCTCGACGAGCTGACGCCGTCCAATCTGCGCTTTCGCATCCTGAGCGTCGTGCCGGAGAAAATGTATCCAGGGCTGCTGATAGAATATCGGATCTCGCCGTTCGCGGGCGTGTGGTTGCGCTGGTTGACGGAAATCCGGCACATCCGCGAAGGCAGCTACTTCGTGGACGAGCAGCGGGTCGGTCCGTATCGGCTGTGGTATCACGAGCATCATTTCACGGCGGTCGAGGGCGGCGTGCGGATGACGGATCGCGTGACGTATGAAGTCGGCTGGGGACCGTTTGGCTGGCTCGCGGAGCGGCTGTGGGTGCGGCGGCAGTTGGAGCACATCTTCGATTTTCGCGCGCGGAAGGTGGCGGAGATTTTTGGGGCGGCGCGCGGCTGAGCGTGCGGGCACGGGGGGACGTGAGCGGGTCGCGCGCGTGTTTCATTTTGCGTCGCACGCGGCGCTGTCTTTGGGTGGCGCGATGGGATCGCTCCACGACACGATTGCGGCGCTCGCGACGCCCGCCGGCACGGCGGCGATCGCGGTGCTGCGCGCGAGCGGGCCGGAGGTGCCGGCGCTGACGCGGGCGATCTTCGGCGAGTTGCCGGAGCCGCGCGTGGCGCGTCACGCGGATTATCGGGAGCGAGGCGGCGAGTTGCTGGACGACGTGCTGTTCACGTTTTTCGCCGCGCCGAACTCCTACACGGGTGAAGACACGCTCGAGATTTCGTGCCACGGGAATCCGTTTATCGCCCAAAAGGTCCTCGAGGACCTGCTCGGGCGCGGTTGCCGGGCGGCCGAGGCGGGTGAGTTCACCAAGCGGGCGTTTCTCGCCGGACGCATGGACCTGAGCCAGGCGGAGGCGGTGATGGATTTGATCCACGCGCGCAGCGAGCGGGCGTTAGCGGCGGCGAACAGGCAGCTTCGCGGGTCGCTGGGGCGGCGCATGGATGAGCTTATTGCGTTGTTGTTAAATAGTTTGGCGATGATTGAGGCATACATCGATTTTCCGGAAGAAGATCTGCCGGAAGAGAACCGGGCAGCGTTGGTGGCTCAGTTGAAGGAGTTGCGCGCCAAGACGGAGCGGCTCGCGGCCACGAATCATTACGGCCAGATTTTGCGCGAAGGCATTCGCACGGTAATCATCGGCGAGCCGAATGCCGGCAAAAGCAGCCTCTTGAACCGCTTGGTCGGCCGCGAGCGGGCGCTCGTGAGCCCGGAGCCGGGGACGACGCGCGATTACATCGAGGAAACGATCGTGCTTGGGCAACATGCTCTGCGGCTGGTGGATACGGCAGGCCTGAACGCTCAACCGGGTGCGCTCGAGCGTCGCGGCATCGAGAAAACCCTCGAACAAGCCGGCGAGGCCGACCTTTTTCTGTGGGTGGTCGACGCCACGGCGGCGGCGCTCCCTACCCTGCCCGCGCATTTGCACGACCGGATTTCGTCGGCGAACACGGTCACGCTCTTCAACAAGGTGGATCTCGCCGCCGGCCGCACGTTGCCGACTGCGGGTGCGCCGAATCCGGTGCCGGTGTCGGCGTTGCGGGGCGACGGCATAGAGGCGCTTGTCGAGGCGCTGGAGATGCGGGCCGAATCTTTTCGGACCGAGGTGGGCGAGGATTGGGTGGCGATCAACGCACGCCATGCTGACGCGCTGGCGCGGGCGGGACAGGCGCTTGAGTCGGCGTTGACGGGGCTGGTCGGCGGAATGAGCAGCGAATTGGTGTCCAGTCACTTGCGCGATGCGTTGGCCGCGTTCGGGGAAATTGCCGGGCGGATTGATAACGAGCGGATGCTGGATGTGTTGTTTTCCAGCTTCTGTATTGGTAAATAAATTTGATATCGAAATATATGCCGAATCGCACCTATGATGTGATTGTCTGCGGCGCTGGGCATGCCGGCGTGGAGGCGTGCTTGATTGCGGCCCGGCGCGGCGCCTCAACCCTGCTCCTGACTGGCAATATCGACACCATTGCCCAGATGAGCTGCAATCCGGCGATTGGCGGGCAGGCCAAAGGGCAGCTCGTCCGCGAGATCGACGCCCTCGGTGGGGAGATGGCGATCAACACGGACGTGACCGGCATTCAGTTTCGGCTGCTTAACGAGTCCAAGGGGCCTGCGGTGCAATCGCCACGCGCGCAGTGCGACAAGAAGGCCTATCAGTTCCGGATGAAGCACACGCTCGAGCTGCAGCCGAACTTGCGGATCTTTCAGGCGACGGTGACGGGGCTGATTTTTGAAGGCGGCAAGGTGGTGGGTTGCCGGACCAATCTTGATGTGGAGTTTCGGGGCTGGACGGTGATTATCACGACCGGCACGTTTTTGCGGGGCTTGATGCATGTCGGTCAGAACAAGAACGAAGGTGGTCGCTTGGGTGATTTCAGCGCGAAAACGCTTTCGGCGAGCTTGCTGGAGGCTGGAATCGAGCTGCAGCGGCTGAAGACCGGCACCCCACCCCGGATCTTGGGCCGGAGTATTGATTTTTCCGCCTTGCAGGAGCAACGCGGTGATGAGCGGCCGACCTTTTTCGCCTTCCATGACACGCGGGGCGACGCCGAACTGTTCCACGTGGAACATCGGGGTGAGCGGAAGCTTGGCTGGAGTCCTGGCGCGGATCAGGTCTCGTGCTGGATTACTTACACCACGCCAGAGTCCGCCGAGATTGTTCGGAGCAATCTCCACAAGTCGGCCATGTATTCAGGCGAGATCGTCGGCACCGGCCCGCGCTATTGCCCGAGCATCGAAGACAAGTTTGTGCGCTTCGCCGACAAGCCGCGCCACATGCTCTATCTGGAACCTGAGGGTCGGAACACGAACGAGTATTACATCAACGGTTTGTCGACCAGTTTGCCGTTCGATGTGCAGTTGCAGCTGGTGCACAGCATCCCCGGGTTGGAGCGAGCCGAGTTGCTGCGCCCGGCTTATGCGGTGGAATACGATTTCGCCCCGCCGCAGCAGCTTTTCCCGTCGTTGGAGTCGCGGAAAGTGGAGAATCTTTTCCTAGCCGGCCAAATCAACGGCACCTCGGGGTATGAGGAGGCAGCCGGCCAGGGCTTGCTGGCGGGCATCAATGCGGTGCAAAAGGTGAGGGGGGCGCCGCCGCTCGTGCTCGGTCGTCACGAAGCCTACATCGGCGTCTTGATCGATGACTTGGTGACCAAGGGCACGAGTGAGCCGTATCGGATGTTTACCAGCCGCGCCGAGTATCGCCTGCTGCTGAATCACGGCAGCGCGGAGCTGCGTCTACGCGAGTCCGCGGAACGGCTGGGGCTTCTGCCGGAAGCGCGTCTGAACGCGATCCGCGCGAAACAGGATGCGGTGACGCATTGGGTAAACTGGCTGGAGGAGAATCGCACGGAGGGCGGGCGCTGGGGGGATATCATTCGTCGCGCGGAGTCGATCTCCGCCCTGCCCCCTGAACTCGAGGCGGCTGGCGTGGCCGTTCGTGACGAGGTGCTCTACCGGGTGCGTTACCGTGGCTACTTGGAGCGCGAATTACGCCAGATCGAGAAACTCCGTGATGTCGATCGAATCGCCCTGCCCGCTGATTTGGACTACCTCGCTATTCCGGGATTACGCCGAGAAAGCGCCCAAAAGCTGCAGCAGCTCCAACCGATCAATCTTGGGCAAGCCAGTCGGATCAGCGGGGTGAATCCGGCCGACATCAGCATTCTCATGGTGCGCATGGCGGCAGCGAAGCGGGGCGCGCGCACCGAGTAGGCGTAGTTCGCGCGCGTGAAGCAGAGCGTGTCTTTAAAATGCTTTGTCATCACGAGGCACGCGAAGCGGGCCGTGGCGATCTAGCAAATTTCAGATCGATTGCTGCGCCGCCGCTCGCGGGCGGCTCCTCGCAACGACATTTTGAAGACGCGCCCTAATTCTACTTGTCGCAGTCGGCGGTGGGTGCAGGGTGCGGGAGTCTGTGAGTGTTATTTTAATTATTGGCTAACAAGAAGATACGTCTACATCGGTTCCTCTGCGAGGTTCGCTTAGGCGGACTCATGCAGTTGGGGCCGTCGCCTGGAGATCAGGGCTTGCGCAAAGCTCTGCCAGAGAGCGACAAATTCGCCGGAGGCTCGGCTGCAATGCAGTTGAACCGGACGGTTCCAGGCGGCTCGGAGTCGAACTCAGTGTCACATGCATGCGTCCGGCGCGAACGCCGATGCCGCCGGTAGGGCCAGTCTCTGACTGGCCTCGCGCTCACAGCCAAAGGCCGGTCGCAGACCGGCCCTACTTCCGAGGTCGGGCTATCAACCCGGTCTCTTCGTCAACTGCATGAGTCCGGCTGCGACCCACAAATTGGGCCCCGCGCCTGGGCGGCGCTTTCGGCGTCGCGACAGCAAGTTGCGCCGGGGCATTGTTTGACGTGGAGCACGTGGGAGAGGCGGTTCGCCGCAGCACTCTGCAACAAAATTTCTGCGGCGCGCCCTCGCTGGTTCACCTCCGCGCCTCACGCGCGGCTTCATGGACTGGCCTGTTCCGGTGCCGCGTTCGGGTGGTGAGGGAGAGTATCGCTCGCTGTGACAATCACGTAACGCGGCGGAATTGCTCTGGAGCGTTTCGCATCCGTCACAATAATCCTGCCCAATGGAGAAGAAGAAGATCCTCGTGGTCGACGATGAGCCGGATGTCACCGAGCTCGTCGCTTACAACCTCCGCGCCCGCGGTTTCCTCGTTGAAACGCTCAACGACGCCACCGCGAGCCTGGCTAAAGCCCGCCATTTTCACCCGGATCTGGCAATTCTGGACATAATGATGCCGCATTTGACCGGGCTGCAGATTTGCCGGCTCTTCCGGAGCGATCCGAAGCTCGCGCGCGTGCCGGTGATTTTCCTCACGGCCAAAACCGAGCCGCAGGACCGCATTGAGGGCTTCGAGAGCGGCGCCGACGATTATCTGGCGAAGCCGTTCAGCCCGAAAGAACTCGTCCTGCGCGTCGAAGCGATGTTCCGCCGCCTCGCGCTGCCGCCTCCCAGCTCCGCGCGCCTGCAGATCGGCTCGATTCTCCTCGATGGCGAGACGCACCGCGTGACCGTCGGCGGCGAGCATGTCGAACTCACCGCGACGGAATTCAAGCTGCTCCGCCTCATGATGGAGCGCCAGGGTCGCGTGCAAACCCGCGAGCACTTGCTCGTCAACGTCTGGAATTACTCCGCGGAAATCGAGACGCGCACCGTCGACACGCACGTGCGCCGCCTCCGCGAAAAACTCGGTCCCGAAGCCGACTGGATTGAAACCATCCGCGGGGTGGGGTATCGCATCGCCGAGAAGAAACCCTCGGCATGATCTACCTGCTCATCGCGGCGCTCGTTCTTGCGCTGATGTTTTGTGTGCGGCTGCTGCTGCGCCAAAACCGCCTGCTCGAACAACTGCGCGGCGCGATCCGATTCCAGCAGCCTCACCTGAAGTCCGAGGGCAGCGCGGACCATTTGCCCGAATGGCCGGGCCTCGCGGAGGATGTCAATCGGCTCATCACGGAGAACATGACGCTGCAACAGCAGCGTAGCGACCAGCTCACGCAGCTCGAGGCCACGCTCGGCAATCTCCGCGAGGCCGTGCTCATCGTCGATGAGGCGAATTACGTCCACATGGCGAATCGCGCGCTGCGGGACATTTTTCCCGCCGCGCGCGACCTCGTGAATCTGCGCCTCGAACTCATCGTGCGCAGCGCCGCGTTTCTCGACTACGTGCGCGCCACGCGCAAAGGGCAGCCGTTGCCACGCCAGGAATTCGAGATCAACGAGGGCGCGAACTCCACGTGGATCGAGGCGTCCGGCGCGCCGATTCCGTCACCCGACGGCAAATCGCAATGGGCGCTCTTCGTCATTCACGACATGACGCAGCAGCGCATCCTCGAGCGGATGCGTCGCGATTTCGTGGCTAACGCCTCTCACGAGCTCCGCACACCGCTCAGCGTGATCAAAGGCTACGTCGAAACGCTCGTCGACGGCCACGCGACGATGACCGACGACGAGCGCGCAAGATTCCTCGGCACCATCCAGCGGCACAGCGATCGACTGAACGCCATCATCGCGGATCTGCTTACGCTCTCGCGTCTCGAGTCGGCAACGCCGGGCGTGAATTTCGAGCCGATCGATCTGCGCGCGTTTCTCACGGCGTTGGTCGACGATACCGCGCAGCGCCCCAATGCCCGCCGCCACGCCCTCGCGTGCCGCCTCGATCACGCGCTCGGCGACGTTTCCGGCAACACCGAGAAACTCACGCAGCTCTTCGGCAACCTGCTCGACAACGCGGTGAAATACTCCCCGCCGGGTGCGAACATCATCGTCGAAGCGCGCCCTCTTGGCGCGGGTGGCGAAGTCGAGGTGGTGGTGCGCGACAGCGGTCCGGGCATTCCCGCCGATGATCTGCCGCACATTTTCGAACGCTTTTATCGCGTGGAAAAAGGTCGCTCGCGCGAGAGTGGCGGCACAGGTCTCGGCCTGAGCATCGTGAAGCACATCGCGCAACTCCACGGCGGCCGTGTTTGGGCGGAGAGCGAAGTGGGGAAGGGGACGGCGATTTTCGTGCGGCTGCCGCGAGCGAGCGCGCCGAAACGCGAGCCCGCCAAGTAGCGCCGGCTTCCAGCCGGCAATTCTGCCCGAGAGCGGGCGCCGTCGTGTCTGGCGGCACCAGGAAGCGACGCTCGCGCAAGCCGCATGCGAGCAAACTTTGCCACGTTCGCCGGTCTGTCGTCGCTGAAACCAACGGCGCGGAGCGGAGTTCGCGCCCTACCATACAGCTCAACTCGCGCGCCGCGCTTCGCGCTTGCCGCCCTCGCGCCCGCTCGCCGGACTGCGCGCGTGACGTTTAAACCCGAGTTCCTTGCCCGCGTGACGGAGCGCCGTGCCGAGCTGCAGCACACGCTCGCGACGCTGTTGCCCGCGCCGCGCGCGATCGTCTGGGAAGTCGGCTGCGGTCACGGTCACTTCCTGGTGCGTTACGCGTCGGAAAACCCGCAGAAATTCTGCATCGGCGTGGACATCATCCTCGACCGTTTGGTCCGCAGCGGGAAAAAGCGCGACCGCGCGCAGCTCGCCAACTGCCATTTCGTGCGCGCGGAGGCGCGGGAGTTCTTCAATGCGTTGCCTGCCGACGTGAGCTTCGAGGAGGTTTGGGTGCTGTTTCCGGACCCGTGGCCCAAGGCGCGCCACAATAAAAACCGGCTCCTGAAGGCGGATTTCTTCAACGCGATTGCCAGCCGGGCAGGGGAGGGCGCGCGCTTCTACTTCCGCACCGACCACGAGGAGTATTTCCGCGAAGTCGAAGGCATCGTCGCGACGTTGCAGACGTGGCACCGCGATCCGGCCGCGCCGTGGCCGTTGGAGCAGGAAACCGTTTTTCAGGCCCGCGCGCCGAGCTACCACTCGCTCGTGGCGATCAGGACATCACATCCAGCGCCAGCAGTAGAATTAACTGGGCCAGGGCAGCCGCCCCTAGGAGCACCCACGTCGCCTGCATGAACGGATCGCGCGCGAGCTTCCGCTCGCCGTTCGCGTAGCGGGGCTGCGCGGTGCGCTCCATGAGGTCGCGATTGGCGGCTTCCATGGTTTACAAGTCACCCCGTCGGCTGCGCCGCGCAAGCCCGCTTTGCACGTCTTAATAGGAGCCATTAGCGCAACAGGGCGAAATTCTCGGTGCGGCTAATTCCGAGAGATTGTGGCGAGGAAATCTTATTTCAGGAGTTGACGGGCCTTCCCGGCGGCAACTTCCTCTTCATTCCCTCCCGAAAGCACCCCATTCGGAAACGCATGCGCATCGCTTCAAAATTCCTCGCACTCTCCCTCGCGCTCGGAGCAGCCACGGCTGCTTTTGCCGAAGGCGTGGATCCCAAGGCTTCGGTGCTGTTCGATCTCGGCGGCGGCTGGCGCATCACGAATTCGATGATGACCGGCTGGGTCGTGTCGCTGGTGATCATCGGCCTCATTCTCTATGCGGTCGGCAAACCTCAGGTGCTGCCCGGCAAGGCGCAATCGGTGTTCGAGTCGCTGCTCGAGGCGCTGCGTGATCTGTTCGAGCCGATCGTCGGCAAGAAGGCGTTCCCGGCGACGTTCCCGCTGCTCGTCACGCTCTTTGTCTTTATTCTGATTCAGAACTGGTCCGGTCTGCTCCCGGGCGTCGGCACCGTCGGGTGGGAATCGCACACGGAGCACGGCACGCACTTCACACCGTGGGTTCGTCCCTTCACCGCCGATTTCAACAGCACCATCGCGCTCGCGCTGATTTCCTTCGGCGCCTACCTGATCATCATCTTCAAGTATGCCGGCCCGAAGCTCATCCTCTGGGATCTCTTCGGCAACAAGGCCGACAAAAAAGAGACGCCCGGCTGGCTCTACCCGATCCTGTCGCTCGTGTTTCTCGTCGTCGGCTGCATCGAGGTGTTCTCGATCCTGATCCGCCCGTTTACGCTCTCGGTGCGTCTCTTCGGCAACGTGTTCGGCGGTGAAAATCTGCTGCACGGCACGAGCTTCTTCCCGGTGTTCTATTTCATGGAGCTGCTCGTCGGCTTGATTCAGGCGACGGTCTTCACGCTCCTCTCGGCGGTTTACGTCGGCCTGATCTGCAATCACGGCGACGACCATGATCACGACCACGCGGCCGACGGCGCCCACGGCGAAGCGCATCACTAAGACTTTCCCGTCGGGAGCGTGCCAACGAGTGCGCACGGCGGAAATCCAACCAACAAAAACCAACCTCACCATGAACCTCCTCCTCGCTGAAATCACCGGCAACATCGCCAGCGCTTTCGGTCTGCTCGGCGCCGCCATCGGCGTCGGCATGATCGGCACCAAGGCCGCTGAGTCCGTCGGCCGCAATCCCGGCGCTTCCGGCAAGATCCTCGTCCAGGCCATCATCGGTATGGCGCTCGCCGAAGGTCTCGGCATCCTCGCGCTGTTCCTCGCCAAGTAAGCTCGTTTCTTTAACTGGCGGCGCCGGCCGCAAGCCGCGCCGCCAGTCCCTTTCTCTGCTTCCTCGCACCGCTCCCGCCATGCTCTCCCTCTTCCTCGCCACCACCGAAGTTGCGCACGCCGCCGCTGGCGACGCGTCCATCGTCGAGAAGTTCGGCATCGAGTGGCACTACGTCGTCTGGCAGATCGCCAGCTTCCTCATCCTCTTCGCGGTGCTCTACAAGTTCGGCATCAAGCCGACCGTCGCGACGATGGAAGAGCGCAACAAGAAGATCGAGAGCGGCCTCAAGCACGCCGAAGAAATGCAGGCCAAGTTGGCCGCCGCCGCGCAGGAGAGCGCCGCGATCGTCAAGGGCGCCCAGCTCGAAGCCCAGAAGATCGTCGACGAAGCCCGCAAGTCTGCGAAGGACTTCGTCGACAAGCAGCAGGCCGAAGCCATCCAGCGCTCCGCCGAGCTGATCGCGAAGGCGCAGCAGTCGATTGAACTCGAGCACAAGAAAATGCTCAACGAAGCCCGCGGCGAAATTGCTCGCCTCGTCGTCACCACGACCGAGCGCGTCCTCGCCAAGAAGCTCACCGACGCCGACCGCGCCGCCTACAACGACACCGCCGCGAAGGAACTCGCGTCGCTCTAATCCGTTCTTCCCGCCGCGCACGCCATGGCCGCCGACAAGCAAACCAAGCTCCTCGCCAAACAGCTCTTCAAGCTGAGCGTCGTTGACGGCGAGGTCTCCGCCGACCGCGTCGCCGGCGTCCTCGGCTGGATCGAGAAACACCAGCCGCGCCACCCGCTCGCGCTGCTCCAGCTTTATCACCGCCACGTCGCCAACGAAGTCGCGAAGTCCCGCGCCGTCGTCGAGCACGCCGGCCAGGTCGGCGCGGCCACGCTCGCCTCGATCGAGGCCGCGATGACCAAGAAGTATTCGCGCAAGGTCACCGCCGTCGCGAAGCCCAACACCGCGCTCCTCGCCGGCCTCCGCGTCCGCGTCGGCTCCGACATCTACGAGTCGTCCGTCGCCGGCCAACTCGCCGCCCTTTCCGCCGCCGTTTAACCCCGCCCCTTTACCTTTCACTTTCCACTCGCGCCCGCGCCCATGAGCAACGTCATCGAACAAATCGAACAACAGATCGCCAAGCTGTCCTCCAAGGCGGTCAAGAAGAACACCGGCAACATTCGCACCGTCGCCGACGGCGTGGCCAAGATCGAAGGCCTCTCCGACGTGATGTATAACGAGATGGTGCAGTTCCCCGGTGGCGCCATCGGCATCGCGCTCAACCTCGAAGAGGACGAGGTCGGCTGCGTCGTCCTCGGCGACGTTTCCCAGCTCAAGGAAGGCGACGAAGTCTCCACCACCGGCAAGCTCCTCTCCGTTCCCGTCGGCAAAGCGCTCCTCGGCCGCGTGGTCGATGCGCTCGGCCGCCCGGTCGACGGCAAGGGCCCGATCGACGCCAAGGAGTTTTATCCGGTCGAAAAGATCGCCCCCGGCATCATCGTCCGTAAATCCGTTTCGCAGCCGCTCTTCACCGGCATCATGGCGATCGACTCGATGATCCCGATCGGCCGCGGCCAGCGCGAGCTCATCATCGGCGACCGCGGCACCGGCAAGACCACGATCTGCATCGACACGATCATCAACCAGGCCCGCATCAACAAGGTTGGCCTCGCGTCGGGCAACAAGGACTTCCGTCCCGTCTACTCGATCTACGTCGCCGTCGGCCAGAAGCAGTCGAACATCGCGCGCACCATCGCCGCCCTTGAGGCCGCCGACGCGCTGCAGTTCACCGTCATCGTCGCCGCTCCCGCCGCCGACAATCCCGCCAATCAATACCTCGCGCCCTTCTCTGGCGCCGCGATGGGCGAGTGGTTCATGGAAAATGGCATGGATGCGCTGATCGTTTACGACGATCTCTCGAAGCACGCCGTCGCTTACCGCCAGATTTCGCTGATCCTGAAACGCCCCTCCGGCCGCGAAGCGTATCCGGGCGACGTGTTCTATCTCCATAGCCGCCTCCTCGAGCGCGCCGCGCGCCTCAGCGGCAAGGGCTCGCTCACCGCGCTCCCGATCATCGAGACCCAGGCGGGCGACGTCTCGGCCTACATCCCGACGAACGTCATCTCGATCACCGACGGCCAGATCTTCCTCGAAACCGACCTCTTCAACCAAGGCATCCGTCCCGCGGTGTCCGTCGGTCTCTCCGTCTCGCGTGTCGGTTCCTCCGCGCAGATCAAGGTCACCAAGCAGGTCGGCGGTAAACTCAAGGGCGAGCTCGCCCAGTTCCGCGAACTCGCGGCCTTCGCGCAGTTCGGCTCCGACCTCGACGCCAAGACCAAGGCCACGCTCGATCGCGGCGCGCGCATCGTCGAACTCTTCAAGCAGCCGCAGCTCAACCCGCTCGCGATCGAAGTCCAGGCGTCCGTCCTCTGGGCGCTCCAGAAAAACTACTTCGAGAACGTCGACGTGAAGAACATCGTCGCCGCCGCGAACTCGTTGAAGGAGTTCCTCATCACGCGCAAGGACGCCCTGCTCACCACCATCCGCACCAAGGCCGCCCTCGACGCCGAAATCGAAGCCGGCCTCAAGGCCGCGTGCGACGAGTGGAAGTCCACCTTCGCCGCCAAGTAAGCCAACAGTAGCGACCATCGAGTAGCGAGTAGCGAGCATGACCAAACCATCTCTCCGCTAACCTCTACTCACTACTCGCTACCCACTACTCGCTACTTCCCGAATGGCCTCCACACGCGACATCCGCCGACGCATCAAGTCGGTCAAGAACACCCGCCAGATCACGAAGGCGATGGAGCTCGTCGCTGCGTCGAAGATGAAGAAGGCGCAGCAGGCCGCGATGGCCGGCCGCCCTTACGCGCAGCTCATGGCCGACATGCTCGCGGCGCTCGCCGGCCGCGTCGACGAGTCGCTTCATCCGTTCCTCGTCAAACGCGAGGTCAAGACCCGCGGCATTCTGCTCATCACGACCGACAAAGGCCTCGCCGGTCCGCTCAACGCCAATCTCTTCAAGCTCATCCTCGACGTGAAGAGCCCGGCGAAGTTCGTCGCCATCGGCCGCAAGGGCGCACAATTCCTCGGCCGCGCGAAGAAGGACCTCGTCGCCGACTTCACCGTCAGCGATCGCGTCGCCTTCTCCGAAGTGAAGCCGGTCATCGAGTTCATGATGAAGATGTATCTCGACGGCGAAATCGACACGCTCGAGGTCATCTACCCGCGCTTCAAGAACACGCTCGTGCAGGAGCCGACGCTCCGCCCGCTGCTCCCGCTCACGAACGTCCGTGACTTCGTCGACCACCTCCGCGCCGAGACCGGTCACACCGCCAAGCACGACGACCGCGACATGCTTTTCGAGCCGAGCGCGCAAGCCGTGCTCGAGGCGCTGCTGCCGTTCTACGTCAACCGCTACGTCTATCAGCTCATGCTCAGCGCCAAGGCCTCCGAGCACAGCGCGCGCATGGTCGCAATGAAGACCGCCAAGGACAACGCCACGAAGCTCCTCGGCGACCTCACTCTCGAATACAACAAGGCCCGCCAGGCCGGTATCACGCAGGAAATCCTCGAGATCGCCGCCGCGCAGTTCGCCTCCGCTTCCTGATCCTTTAAACCAAACACCCCGCCCACGTTTCCGTCATGAGCAACCAAGGCAAAATCGTCCAAGTCATCGGCGCCGTCGTCGACGTGCAGTTCGCCGAGAACACCGTGCCGCCCATCTATCAGGCGCTCACGGTCGACTTCACCGCCGCCGGCAAGAAGGAGCACCTCACGCTCGAGGTGCAGCAGCACTTGGGCGAAGGCCTGTGCCGCACGATCGCGATGTCTTCCTCCGAAGGCCTCGTGCGCGGCATGCCCGTCGTCGACACCGGCGCGCCAATCTCGGTGCCCGTCGGCGAAGGCGTGCTCGGCCGCATCTTCGACGTCACCGGCAAGGCCGTCGACGAGAAGGGCCCGGTTCCGTTCACGAAGACCTACCCGATTCACCGTCCGGCTCCGTTGCTCGTCGACCAGGACGTCAAGGCCTCGATCCTCGAGACCGGCATCAAGGTCATCGACCTCATCTGCCCCTTCATCAAGGGCGGCAAAGCCGGCGCGTTCGGCGGTGCGGGCGTCGGCAAGACGGTCGTCATTCTCGAACTCATCAACAACATCGCGAAGGCGCACGGCGGTTACTCCGTGTTCGCCGGCGTCGGTGAGCGTTCCCGCGAGGGCAACGACCTTTACCACGAAATGTCCGACGCGGGCGTCATCAACCAGAAGGACATCTCCAAGTCCAAGGTCGCGCTCGTCTACGGCCAGATGAACGAACCCCCGGGCGCCCGTATGCGCGTCGCCCTCTCGGCGCTCGCGATGGCGGAATACTTCCGCGACGAGAAGAACCAGGACGTGCTGCTCTTCATCGACAACATTTTCCGCTTCTCCCAAGCCGGCTCCGAAGTGTCCGCGCTCCTCGGTCGCTCGCCGTCCGCCGTCGGTTATCAGCCGACGCTCGCGAACGAAATGGGCATTCTCCAAGAGCGCATCGCCTCGACGAAGAAGGGCTCCATCACCTCCGTGCAAGCCGTCTACGTGCCCGCGGACGACCTGACCGACCCGGCTCCGGCCAACACGTTCGCGCACTTGGACTCCACCATCGTGCTCGAGCGCTCGATCGCCGAACTCGGCATCTATCCCGCGGTCGACCCGCTCGCCTCCGTCTCGAAGGCCCTCCAGGCCGACGTCGTTGGCGACGAGCACTACAAGGTCGCGCGCGAAGTTCAGCGCGTGCTTCAACGCTACAAGGACCTGCAGGACATCATCGCGATTCTCGGTCTCGATGAGCTCTCCCCCGAGGACAAGCTCACCGTCTACCGCGCCCGCAAGATCCAGCGCTTCCTCTCGCAACCGTTCGCGGTCGCCGAAGTCTTCACCGGCACGCCGGGCAAATACGTCCCCGTCAAGGAGACGGTTCGCGGCTTCAAGATGATCCTCGACGGCCAGCTCGACGACGTCGCCGAAACCGACTTCTACATGAAGGGCGGCATCGACGAAGTCCTCGCCGCCGCGGGCAAGAAGTGACCCGAGCAGTAGCGAGTAGTGAGTAGCGACTAGCGAGCATCACGCACGTCCGCCACCCAACTACCCGCTACTCACCACCCGCTACTCGCTACTTCAGCAGCCATGTCCCTCACTCTCGAAATCGTCACCCCGGAAGCGAAGGTCTATTCCGATACCATCGACTCCGTCGTTATTCCGACGGTCGAGGGCGAGATCGGCATCCTCCCCGGCCACATCCCGCTGCTCACGCAAGTCGCCTCCGGCGAACTGCGCGTGGCGAAGGGCGCGGAGACGCAGTTCCTCGCGGTCAGCGGCGGTTTCGCCGAGATCGAAGGCGACACCGTCCGCGTGCTCGCCGAGAACGCGATCACCGAGGAAAAGATCGACGAGAACGCTGTCGAGGCTGCGATGAAGCGAGCCGAGCAGGAACTCGCCACCGCCAAGACGCTCGACCCGCAGGAGCTCGAGCACCTGCAGAACCTCGTCCGCTACTCCGGCGTCCAACTCGCCCTCAAGCGCCGCAAGCGCTGAGCAAAGTAGCGCAGGCGTCCCGCCTGCTCCGAAAAAATCCCGAAGCGCGGCCGCAACGCCGTGCTTTTTCTTTGCCCGAGAGGTGGTCGCCGCTGTCCCCAGCGGCGACAATCGCCCACCAGCGTCGCGCCCACGCTCGCTTCACCGCGCCCTCGACGCTGCCACTGTAGGGCCTCACCTCGTGTGAGGCCGCGGCTGCTCGCGCGGCGCGTGCCTCGTTCGCCGCTACGGCTCGACACAAGGTCGAGCCCTACACGAGCCGCCCTGGCCGCCTCGACCTCACTCGCTCGCGCGCGGCGCCCGATGTCGCAGCGCCATGCCCGGCTTCGCGCCCGTGTGTGCGCCATCGCGCACGACGACCACGCCATTCACGAGCACCCACGGCACGCCGACCGCATACTGGTGCGGTTCCTTGTAAGTCGACGGGTCGCCGATCTTCGCGGCATCGAACACCGCCACGTCCGCCCAGTTGCCCACGCGCAACACGCCGCGTCCATGCAACTGGAAGTGCTCCGCCGGCAGACTCGTCATCTTGCGCACGGCGTCTTCCAGTGTGATCACGTGCAGCTCGCGCACATACTGGCCAAGCACGCGCGCGTTGTTGCCGTAGCCGCGCGGGTGGGGGACGCCCTCGCCGAACACACGCTCGCCGCTGTCGGACGCGATCATCGTCTGCGGATGCGCCATGAACTTCTTCAAGTCGTCCTCACTCATCCCGTGGAACACGCCACTCGCGCCGCCGCGCCGCTCGATCTCCAGAATGACCTCGATCTGATCTTCGAGTGAATCCGAGCCGCGCAACTTCCGCGCGGCCTCGACGATGTTCATGCCATTCAGCGTCACGTCGCCGCGAAACGACGCCACGACGGCATACGCGTAATCCATGCGGCCGCGCCCGAGGATGCTCGCCTTCATCTTCGCGACGATCTTCGCCTTCTCTTCCGGGTTGTTCAGGCGCGCGACGAACTTCTCGTGTCCGCCATCGAACGCCTCGTCCGGGATCAACTGGCTGATGCCCGTGCTCGAAGCCGTGTAGGCGTATTGATCCTGCCTCACGCGCAAGCCGGCGGCGCGCGCTTCGTCCAGATGCGCGAGAATCTTGTCGGCCTGGCCCCACGATTTCTCACCCGAGAGCTTAATGTGCGACAGCTCCGCGCGCACGCCGGCCTCGCGCGCGATCCGCAACAATTCGTCGATCGCCTCGAGAATCCTGCCGCTCTCCGAACGCATGTGGCTCGCGTAGATGCCGTCGTAGGGCGCGATGGATTTCGCGAGTTCCACGATCTCCTCCGTTTTGGCGAACGTGCCCGGCAGATAAATCAGTCCCGTCGAGAGCCCGACCGCGCCGTCCCGCATCGCTTGATCGACGAGTTGTTTCATTTGGGCGAGTTCTGAGGGTGACGGCGCGCGATCAAAGACGCCGCCCATCGCGCGCTTTCGGACGGTGTTGTGGCCGATGAGCGTCGCGACATTCGGCGACACGCCGCTTTTCTCCAGCCGCGCAAAAAAATCCCCGACGTTCGCGTTCGAACCACCGCAGTTGCCCACGACGATGCTCGTGACGCCCATGCGCAGGAAATGCTCCGAGAGCGGGAGCTTCTCCACAAGATCGTCCGAGTGCGTGTGCACATCAATGAATCCCGGTGCGACGACGAGTCCGCGCGCGTCAATCCGCGTCGTTGCCTCGCCGGTGACCTCACCGATCTTCGCGATCTTGCCGTCCTTGATCGCCACATCGGCCGCGAAGGCCGGCCGCCCCGTCCCATCGACGACACTGCCGCCCACGATGATCACGTCGTAATCCGCCGCGCGCGCCAACACCCCCAGGCCCGCCGCCACCACCCAAACGCCGAGTCGATTCATGCGAGGCAAGATTCCCGAAATCGCACCGCGCGCGAGCTCGATTTAAATCGCCTCACCGCCTCCTCGGTCGAGCGCTCCGATGAAAGTCACGTATTACGTGACTTTCTCGGCTGCTCGGAGAAACGGGGATCTAACCGGATGGCCGTCGGCCACGCGCGCGCAGGGTTATGCTTTCGACACCACGCCGTGTCCGGACGCGATGTGCGCGACAGACAGCATCCCGCCATTGGCGATGTAGCCGCCCTCGAACGGATTTTCGGCGAGGAACCACGGTGTGTCCAAATCCGCGAACTTGAAGCCGCCGTGCCCACACGCGAAGCACGCGGAAAACGTCATCGCGAGGATCGACTCGACGTTTCCGCCGATCATCAACCCGAGACTGCGCTCACGCGCCACGCGCACGATGTCGAGCGCCGCGGCCACGCCGGCCTTCATCAACTTGATGTTCACGACGTCGGCCGCGCGCGCGTCGGCGATGCGCGCGACATCGTCGCCCGAGCACGCCGCTTCGTCCGCCGCAACGAGCCAGCCGCTCTCCTCGCGGAGCATGCGCATGCCGTTCAAGTCGTCCTTGGGCAGCCACTGCTCCAGCAGCGCCGGGGTGATTTGAGCGGCGCGAAGACCTTTCACCAACTCGCGCGCGTGCTCGCGAGTGATGCCGGCATTGCCATCGAGAATGAGCGGTGCGTTCGGCGCCGCCGCCGCGATGGCGCCGACGCGCTCGAGATCGTGCAGCGCGCCTTTGGGCCCGCCGACCTTGACCTTGATCTGCCGAATGCCGCGCTGGCGGATGGCGCGCGCGTCCTCCGCCGCCTGTGAGGCAGTGCCAGTCGTCACGGTCATGTCGGTTTCGAGTTCGGTGCTCGCGCCGCCGAAAAATTTCCACAGCGGTTGCCCGCTTTGCCGCGTGACGGCGTCGAGCAACGCCATCTCGAAGGCGCATTGGGCCGAGCCACATTGCGCGCCGCCGGCGTCACGCGCCCAACGGGCGACCGCCATCCAGTCCGCCGCGTCGCGCCCGACCACGTGTTCGCGCATCGCGGCCAGTGCGCGCAACGCGTCGGCCTGGGTTTCGCCGTTGTAGGGCGGCAGCGGCGCCGCTTCGCCGTAGCCGACGCGGCCGTCGGAGAGCTCCACGCGGGCGAGGACGTTGTTCGCCGCCGGTTGCGCGCCGCCGGCGATGCCGAACGGGACAAACAGCGGAATATCCAGCGCCGAAAACGAGAGGTCGCGAACCAGAACAGGGGAACTCACGGCCGAGCAGCACAATCGCGTGCGCAGAAGCACGCAAGCCGCGCGGCCTTAGCCGAAAGCCCGAAGCTCCGACGTTGCGTCGCGCGCGGGGCTCTGGCTGAGTGCGCGCGCATGACGTCGTTACCCCGTCTGCTGCTCGTGTTGGTCGCGCTTACCAGCGTCGCGCTGCTGCGTGCCGCGTCGTTGGCCGAGGAAATGTCCGCCTTCCTCACGCAACCGCGTTTCGACGGCGCGATGTGGGGCGTGAAAGTCGTCTCGCTCGAGAGCGGACAGACTCTCTTCGAGCACCAGCCGCGACTGCGGCTCAGTCCAGCATCGAACTCCAAGCTCTACGTCGGCGCGCTCGCGCTCGCTCAACTCGGCGCCGACTACCGTATCCGCACGCCGTTACGCGCGACCGCGGCGGTGAATGCCGCGGGAGAAATTCCCGGCGATCTTGTTGTCGCCGGCCGCGGCGACCCCAGCTGGGGCGCGAGGGAAGGAAAGCACGAGTTCTGGTCGATTTTCGCGCCTTTCATCGAAGCGCTGCAGCGCGCCGACGTGAAACGCATTCGCGGCGACGTGGTGGCTGACGGCACTTGGCTGCGCCAGCCACCGGACGGCGCGGGCTGGACGGTCGACGACATGAATTACGACTACGGCGCCGAAATTTCGGGGATCACCCTGCTCGACAACTTCGTCGAGCTGCGCGTCACGCCCGGCGCGCAGCCCGGTGATCCTTGTGCCTTCGAGGTGCTCGAGCCGCTGTCCGGCCTCACGTTCGTGAACCGCACCCGCACGCTCGCCGCGGGAGCGACCGCGACGGTCGAGACCCGCCGTGCCGCGGGCACGAACGTCGTCGAAGTCATCGGCGGCGTCGCCGTGGACGCGAAATCCGGCAAAGCCGAGGCGCCGGTCCCGCGCCCGACGCAGTGGTTTGCGATCGCGTTAAAAGCCGCGCTCGAACGCGCCGGCATTCGCGTGGACGGTCAGGCGCGCAGCCTGATCTGGCCCGAAGCGCCGGCGCGCGCTGACGTGCGGCTCGGCGAAATCGTTTCGCCGCCGCTCCGCGACATGGTGACTGGCTTCATGAAGCCGTCGCAGAATCTCGAGACGGACCTGATCTTCGGGCACCTCGGTGAACTGCGCCGCGACGACAAAACGCCCGCGGACCAGCGCAGCGACACTCTCGCGTTGGAGGCGCTGAAGGAATTTGCGGCCGAGGTCGGCATCGCGCCGAACGATCTAATTTTCGAGGAGGGCTCGGGCCTCTCGCGCAACAATCTCACGACGGCGGACGCGACGGCGCGCTTGCTTGTTTTCATGGCGAAACACTGCGAGGCGAACGCGTTTCTCGCGTCGTTGCCGATCGCCGGTGTCGACGGCTCGTTGCGCCGCCGCATGAAAGGCAGCCCCGCGGAGAACAACGTCCGCGCCAAGACCGGTGGACTGCGCTGGGCCGCGTCCCTGTCCGGCTACGTCACGCTCGGCACGGGCGAGCGTGTTGCGTTCAGCTTCATGCTCAACCGCCACGTGGCGTCCAACGGGCGCCGCGCCTGGCAGGAAATCGACGATCTCACGGTGCTCCTCGCGAAACATGGCCGCCCCTAACCGCCTCCTTGCCTCCTTCCTCTTCGCTATCGCGCTGACGTTCGCCCGCGCGAGTGAGCCGATTGTCTTCGGTGCGATCGAAACGCAAACCGCCGCCGGACCGTTGCGCGGGCTCTGGGCCAAAGTGCGTCTGGATCACCCGGCCGTGCGCGTCGGAGCGACCGAGCCGCTTGCGCCCGTCGCCGGCGATCCGCCGGGCACGGAAGTGAAATTGCTCCCGGTGAACGAATGGGCCCTCGCGAACGAGGCGACGCTGGCGATCAACGCGAGTTTCTTCGGCATGATTAATCCGAAGCCCGCGCCCGGCGAAGACAAGGTGCGCTACACCACCGGTGCGGCCTCCGATATTCGCGGGCTGAGCAAAGGTTCGCGTGGCCTCGTTTCGCCGCCGCAAGTGAAGAGCGGGCGGGGCGATCCGGCGTTGCTGGTCTATGCCGACCACGCGCGTGTCGCCTACGCTGCCGAATCCGATCTCGCCGGAGTGATCTGCGCGGTGGCGGGGCTCGGCGTCAGCGAGGACGGCAAGCAGCCCGGCACGCTGCTCGTCGAGGCTGGTCGCAACACCGGCGGGACCGCGCGGGTTGCCCCGAAAGTCCGTCACCCGCGCACCGCTGCGGGGGTATCGACCGACGGAAAAACGTTGATCCTTCTGACCGTCGATGGCCGCCAGCCGGGTGTGAGCGTCGGCGCGACCTTGCCGGAAATGGCCGATCTCATGATCGAGCTCGGCGCGCACGACGCGGTCGCGCTCGATGGCGGCGGCTCGACCTCGTTTTATCTGAAGCGCGCCGACGGCACGCTGCTCACCAACAAACCGAGTGATGGCCACTGGCGTCCGGTGGCCAATCATCTCGGCGTGTGGGTGCAATGGCCGCAGCCGGCGGCGAAACCGGCTGCGGAGAAAAAACAACCATGAGTTCACCGGAGCCGTTGGATCGACGTGGCGCAGGCGTCTCGCCTGCCGATGCTGCCGGAGCAGGCGAGACGCCTGCGCTACGGCGACCGAACGCGCGCCTCGTTTCCCTCGACGCCTTTCGCGGCGCCACGATCGCCGGCATGTTGCTGGTCAACAATCCCGGTTCGTGGGGCGCGATCTATCCGCCGCTCGCGCACGCGCGGTGGCACGGCTGGACGCCCACCGATACGATCTTCCCGAGTTTCCTGTGGATCGTCGGTGTGTCGCTCACGCTCTCGACGGCGCGTCGTGTCGAGAGCGGCGCGGATCGTGGTCAACTCTTCCGCCATGTGCTTCAGCGGGCGACGATCATCTTCGGTCTCGGGCTGTTGCTGACGGCGTTTCCGTTCGGGCTCTGGCCCGGGCACTCGCTGAACTTGGAAACACTGCGCATCCCCGGCGTGTTGCAGCGCATCGCCCTCTGCTATTTGGCGGCGAGCGCGATTTTTTTGCGCACGAGTTGGCGCGGGCAAGTGGCGTGGGCGGTGGCGCTATTGCTCGGTTACTGGGCGTTGGTGACGCTCGTGCCCGTGCCGGGCTACGGTGCGGGGGGGATCGATCAACCGAAGGGCAGCTTGGCGTGGTGGATCGATTCGCACGTGCTCGCCGGCCACACGTGGTCCGGCGCGCCGGCCCCGGGCTTTGATCCGGAGGGCATTCTGTCCACGTTGCCGGCGATCGCGACGGTGCTGTGCGGTACGCTCGCGGGCTACTGGTTGCGCGGCGCGCGCGACGGCACGCGCACGGCGCTCGGCTTCGTCGCGGGCGGCGTGGCGCTGCTGGTGCTCGGCACGGCGTGGGGCGCGGTGTTTCCGATCAACAAGAACCTCTGGACGAGTTCCTACGTGCTGGTGATGGCCGGCTGGTCGTCGCTGTGGTTTGGCGTTTTCTATTGGGCCATCGACGTGCGCGGATGGCGCCGGTGGGCGCTGCCGTTCACGATCTACGGCATGAACGCGCTGGCGATGTTCGTGCTCGCGGGCGTCGTCGCGCGGCTGCTCGATCTGATCCGATGGACGGATGGCGCGGGCACGAAAATCTCGCTCAAGGGTGCCATCTACGACGGGTTCCTCCTCCATTGGCTGAGCCCGGTGAACGCGTCGCTGGCGTTCGCCGTGGGCTTCGTGCTGGTGTTCCTCGCGATCGCCACGCTGCTGTGGCGCCGCGGCTGGTTCATCAAGGTCTGACAGAGCCGTCGATTGACGCGCGGCGTCCGAAACCGTAAGCGGGAGGGGCTATGAAACGCCGTCTGCTCGCCCTCCTCGCTCTCACGCTGCTGCTCGCTGGATGCAGCAACATGCCCGCGCCGGACGGCAAGGTGCCGCGCCAAAGCGCCTCCGCGCGCGGGGCTTCGAAGTAACTCGCTCCACGGCTCTTCGAGCGTAGGCACAAAGGTGGTCGCCGCTGTCCCCAGCGGCGACGACGAGCGCGGCGCGGGACCGGCTCAGAACGCCGCGTGGGCGATGAAGTCGTCCGGCGCGTAACGGCGGAACGCCTCGATCGCTTCGTATTCGGCGAGGCCGAGGGCGTTGTAGGCCTGCGCGAGCCGCCGGCTGCGATCCTCGGTGCGTTGCCAGAACTCGCGGCGGTCTTCGCCGAGGAACAGCGCCTGATCTTTCTGCGTCTCGTGGCGGAAAATCGCGCGGCGACGGCGCAGCACTTCCTGCGGGCTGAGCGGCACCGCGAGGTCGATCTCGTCGAGCGGCCACTCAGCCCACGCGCCGCGGTAGAGCCACAGTTCGCTTTGCTCGACCCACGAAACTTTTTCGGTCGCCGCCTGCGCAAGCGCATCGCGGAGCACATGGAGGCAGAGGCGATGCGTCCCGTGCGGGTCGTCGAGATCGCCCGCCGCGTAGATAAGGTGCGGCTGCACGGTCTCGAGCAACAGGCGGAGACGTTTCACATCATCGGCGCTGTAACGGCGGGTGCGCGGCGCCGCGCCGTAGAACGGGAGTTCGAGGAAATGCAGGCGACTCTCGGGCACGCCGCACACGCGGGCGGCGGAGATCGCTTCGTGGCGACGAATCAGGCCCTTCCAGCGCGCAAGCTCCGCCGAGGGCGAGACGGTGCCGGCGGTGAGTTCGCCGCAAAGCGCATCGAGCCGCGCGCGGTTGGTGGCGTCGACCAGTCCACTGTCGCGCACGAAGGCCAGCACGCGCCACGCGGCGTCGTCGGAGACGGCATTGGCGCCGGAGACCTCGTAGGCGATATGCACTTCGTGACCGTGGTCGACGAGCCGGCAGAGCGTGCCACCCATGGAAATCACATCGTCATCCGGATGCGGCGAGAGGATGAGCACGCGTTTCGGAAACACGTTGGCCGACTTCGCGCGCAACGGGCGCACCGGCGCGTCGCCGGGCTTCGCGCGCTTCGGATCGCGACCGCCGGGCCAGCCCGTGATCGTGTGCTGCATCTGGTAGAAACCGACGAGGTTCGCCTCGTAGGCCGAGCCGTGCGTGCGCAACAGATCCTGCAAACCGGCCTCGTTGTAGTCGTCGTCGGTGAGCTTGAGGATCGGCTTCTGCCGGAGTTGCGAGAGCCAGAGGATGGCGCGGCGGGTCATGCGCTCGTCCCAGGCGAGGCCTTGCTCCTCCAGCGGGCCGAGCAGCCACGGCGTGCGGAAACGCGTCAGCGAACCAGCTGCGGCCGCATCGAGCACGAACGTGGCGTTGGCGTGTTCCTGCAGAAACGACGCGGTGACATGCGAGCTCACCTCGGCTTCGACGGCGGTGCGCACGATCTCGGCCTTGTGCTGGCCCCACGCCATCAGCACGAGGCGGCGGGCGCTGAGGATCGAGCGCACACCCATTGTGATCGCGTAGCGCGGGGTGTGCGCGTCGCCGCCGAAATCACCCGCGGCATCGCGCCGCGTCAGCGGATCGAGCGCAACGAGGCGCGTGAGCGAGTGGCGCGGGCTGCCGGGCTCGTTGAAACCGATGTGGCCGGTGCGGCCGATGCCGAGGATCTGTAGATCGATGCCGCCGGCCGCGCGGATCGCTTCTTCGTAGGCCGCGCAATGCGCATCGACTTCGCTCTTCGGCACGACGCCCGACGGCACGTGCGTGCGCGCCGGATCGATGTCGAGGTGATCAAAGAGATGTTGCTGCATGAAACGCCGGTAGCTCTGCGGGTGCGTCGGCGGCAGCGCGAAATACTCGTCGAGGTTGAACGTGGTGACGTTCTTGAAGCTCAGGCCTTCCTCGCGGTGCAGGCGCACGAGTTCGGCGTAGACACTGACCGGCGTCGATCCCGTCGCCAAGCCGAGCACGCACGCGCGTCCGGCGGCGGCGCGCTCGCGGATCAGCGCGGCGATTTCGGCTGCCACGGCGCGGGAGGCCTCGCGACTGTGCGCAAAAACGGAGATCGGCGCGTGTTCGAATCGGCAGCGTTCGAGCAGAGGGAGCGAGTTCATGGCGTGGTCGATGAGAATACGGTTGGCGTCCCGCGCGACAACTAGCAGAAACGACGAAGTTTTTGACGAAAATGCCACACCCCACGACGCCCGACCTCGGCAAACTCGTTTCCAAACTGCCGCAGCCGAACTTCCAGCTGCTCGGCCGCCGGCCGGCGCCGCTCCCGCTGCCGGCGAACATCGTGTGCTTCCAGCGTCAACGCGCCGACGAGCTGAACAAGCCGCGCAAAGGCCGGGCGCTGCACCACCGCTTCGTGCTGATCTGCGCACTCCGCACGGCGGTGACGGCGTGCATCGATGATCGCAATTTGCGCCTGAATCCGGGCGAGGCGGTGCTGGTCTTCCCGTTCCAGTTTCACCACTACTCGCAGCCGCAGCGGCAGGAAATCTCGTGGCTGTTCGTCACGTTCGAGCTGAACGACGCCGAACCGCTGGCCGCGCTGCGCTATCGGCCGTTCACCCTCACGCCGTCATTGCGGACGCTGATCGCCGAACTGGTGGAAGCCTACGAAACCGAGCGCACGGAGGATTTGCCCGTGCTGCTGCTGGCCCTGCTGCTCGCGCGCCTGCGCCGGCTGAAACAACCGGCGCCGCATCACGCTCCGACGCCGGCGCCGGAACCCGATCAGGGCCTGATGATTCGCATCAACCAGATCGCGCAGCGGACTGGCGCGCCGCCGAGCATCAAGGAGCTCGCGCGCGCACTGGGCATCAGCTCGAGCCACCTGCGCGCGCGCTTCCGCGCCTCCTGCGGCGTGAGCATCGGGCGGCATCTGCGGCGGTTGCGGCTGGAGCAGGCGTGCGGTTTGTTGCGGCTCGGCCCGCAGCGGGTGTCGGAGATCGCGGAGCAGTGCGGCTTCGGCTCGATCTACAGCTTCTCCCGCGCGTTCCGGCTCGCCTACGGCATCTCGCCGCTGGTGTTTCGTCACAGCGGCAAGGCCGCGCCCGGCCGCAAGCGTTAGCGGACCGGCGAAATTCCCATTGTCAGAAATGATGATGTTTTTGACGAAAATGTCAGAGGTCATTTTCGCTTCACTCTGAGCGCGCCGAACCGCACGGCGTGGGGAAAGAATTCGGCTTGGACGAAGACGAGGTTGGGCATAACCGGAAACACTAACACCTCGGCTGCGTTTCCCCCTTTTTGTCACCACGCAGCCAAACTCTGCCTACACATGAGCATTCAGATCGTGAGTCGCACTCCGTCTCTCCGGCTATTGCGCGTCGCAATGAGCCTCTTCGTTTCCGCTGTCCTGACGCTCGGTGCGTTCGCGGCGGACATCGGCCGCGTCGCCGGCACTGTCGTCAGCAAAAGCACCGGCAACGCCCTGCAAGGCGCGCAGGTGACCGTGCAAGGCCGTTCCGGCTTCACGGATGAGAGCGGTCGTTTTGTCATTTTCGACGTTCCCACCGGCAACGCGCAGGTGACCGCGTCCTACTCGGGATTCAAGGATCTCACGCAGGAGATCGTCGTCTCAGCCGGTGGCGCGTCCGACCTGACGCTGACGATGGAGACTTCCGACATCGTGCAGTTGGAAGCCTTCACGGTGCAGACCGTCAAGGAAGGCCAGGCGCTCTCCGTCACGCAGCAACGCAATGCTTCGAACGTGAAGAACGTCGTCGCGCTCGACGAATGGGGCGTGTTGCCGACCCAGAACATCGGCGAACTCTTCTCCCGCCTGCCCGGCATCTCGTTCACGATCGATGAAGATAACCTCATCAACAACGTCAGCGTGCGCGGCATGCCTTCGAGCTACACGCGCCTGAACGTCGATGGCCTGCCCACCACCGGCGTCGGCGGCGACGGTCGCAGCGCCACGCTGCACTCCTTCTCCGCGGCGAACTACGAGCAGATCGAAGTCATCGCCGGCCAGACGCCCGACAAGCGCGCCGACTCGCTCGGTGGCCAGCTCAACCTCAAGACCCGTTCGCCGATGGCGATGAAGGAAAAGCGCCGCGTCACCTACAGCGTCGGCGCCCGCATGTCCGCGCCGTGGTCCGACCGCAGCACACAACGCAAAAACCACCCGATCCAGCCCATCACGAGCTTCTCGTATCAGGAGCGCTTCGACGTTCTCGGCGGCACGAACAATCTCGGCATCACCATCAACGCCTCGCAGTCCGAGATCGTGAACATGATGGTTTACGACAGCTTTTTCTATCAGGCCACGACCGACCCGGCTGTCACGCCGGCGTTCAACGATTACACCACGCAGGCCGGCCAGAACACCCGCTTCATCACCGGCGTGAACATCCGCGCCGACTACCGCCTCTCGCCGCGCACCACCTTCTCGCTGCGCTTCCTCTACAACGCCGGCTCCGAGCCCTACTACGATCGCGTGAAGATCGACCCGCTCGGCAACACCACCGTCGGCACGACCGGCACCGCCTCGATTCTCCCCGGCTTCACCGAAAACCGCACCGAACTCCGCCAGACCGGCACCGCCGGCGCCACCCGCATGGATCTCGATATGTGGCGCTTCGGTTTCTACAGCAAGAACCCCACCGGCACCTTCGTCGGCGAGCACGACCTCGGCGCGCTCAAGCTCGATTACGCGCTGCGTTGGAGCAACACGCGCTGGCACTCCGCCGCCGGCCGCGATCGCCAGGGCGGCCAGCTCACGATGCGCGCCGACAATATCGGCTTCATCCTCGATAAGTCCGACCTCAATGGCCAGGTCTTCACCCAGACCGCCGGCAACAGCGTGTGGAACCCCGCCAGCTACACCTCGAACATCGTCTTCACGAAACGCGACACCGTCACGCGCACCAACGAAGTCACCGGCACGTTCAACGCCACTTACACGCTGCCCACCGCGCTCCCCATCGTCGTCAAAGCCGGCGCCGACACCGTCAATCGCCGCGTGAACAACTTCCAAGTCAACCCGCGCCGCTGGAACCGCAACGTCGACTCCGCGCCCGCGCCCGGTTCCCTCGCCAACGCCCAGATCCCGCTCACCGGCTACGCGCTGATGGAGCTCACACCCTTCGAAGTGAAGAACGGCAACGGCCAGCGCATCCCGGTCTTCGATCCCGTCGCCGTCAGCAAGGATCTCGGCGACACCACCAAGTGGACTGAGGACCTCGTCTACGCGGCACAACAGCCCTACACCAACCGCCGCATCTTCGAGGAAGGCGTCGATTCCGGTTACGTCCAAGCCTCGACCAAATGGGGCAAACTCACCGTCCTCGGTGGCACGCGCTTCGAAGCGGTCCAAGTCAACACGTTCAACTACGTGAAGCGCTTCTCCACCTCCGCCACCGTCGAGCCCGATCCCGTCAAGCGTGCGGCGATCGACTATCTCCCGCACACGACGAAAGGCACGACCGACAGCTTCTTCCCGAGCATCCACTTTGCCTACGAGATCACGCCGAACCTCAAGGCGCGCGCCAGCTGGTCCACCAGCTATGGTCGCCCGACTCTCGCGCAACTCGTGCCCGCGATCAGCTACAGCGATGCGAACCAAACCGTCACCGCCGGCAACCCCGCGCTGAAGCCGCAATACGCGAAGAACATCGACCTCAAGCTCGAGTATTACCCGAAGACCGGCGGCGTGGTCTCGTTCGGTGTCTTCCAGAAGAAGATCAAGGACTACATCATCAACCAGACGCTCGCCGAGAAGATTGGCACCGGTCTGGACAACGGCTTCGAGGGCAACTTCGCCGGCTACACGCTCACTGCCGCCACCAACGCCGGCTCGGCCGACCTGCAAGGCTGGGAATTCGATTACCGCCAGCGCTTCACGTTCCTGCCCGGCCTGCTGAAGGGCCTCGGCTTCTCCGCGAACTACACCTGGCTGCGCACGACCGGCAATTTTGGCGCCGCCACCGAGATCGCGCCGAACGACGTTCCGGGCTTCATTCCTGAGACCGGCAACATGCGCCTCACGTATAACTACAAGGACTTCGGCGCGTCCGCCGGCGTCAGCTATACCGGCGAACACATCAGCGGCGCCGGCGTCGAGCCGGTCTCGCCGCTCACACCCGCGCCGGCGCGCCTCTACCGCACCGATCTGACGACCTACAACGTCGGCATGACCTACCGTCTGAACCCGAACATGACGCTGTTCGTCGACTGCAACAACATCACGCAGGACGGCCCGGTTGCCTACCGCTCGATCCCGTCGCGCATGCGCCTGGTCTACCTGTCCGACGTGACCGTGAACTTCGGCATCAGCGGCCAGTTCTGATCGATCATCATTTCCACTCCCCGGGCGCTCCTTCACGGAGCGCCCTTTTTTGCCCGCAGCAAGGCGCCTGCCGCTGTCTTCAGCGCCCACGAGAGACGTGCGCCCGTGTCGGGCGCGGGCGTCCGGCGTCGCCACGTCGTGGCTGAAAATGCGCGCCGCTTCTCCACGAAAATCCGGCCGCTTATTTCCGCGCACTCCTCTCCTTTTGGCCCATGTGACGGGCAAGGATTCTGCTTGGAGCGCCGCCGACTTACGCTAAACACCTCGCCGCGGCCCGCTGCACACGAGCCGCGAACACACACCCACGGGCCAGCTGCGCGGAACGCTACGCGTGCTTTGTCCGTGTGGGCCAGTCCACACCCAACACACGCACCGTATGAACGCACGTTACCTCCGGAGTCGTTACCTCTGTCTCGCGGCTCTCGCCGCCAGCATGGCCGCCTCCACCGCGATGGGCCAGACCGCCCCCGCTGCGACCGACGAAAAGAAAGACGACGCCGTCAAACTCGAGAAATTCGTCGTCACCGGCTCCTCCATCAAGCGCCCCGCCGACGAAGGTGCGCTACCGATCTCTGTCTTCACGCAGCTGGACCTCCAGCAAGAGGGCATCGCCAGCGCCGAGCAGCTGATCATGAATCTAAACATTAACGGCAACGGCCTCGACAATCTCGCGTCGAACGCCGACGTCGTCGCCGGCGCCCAGCGCGGCAACAATGGCGCCACCGCCGCCAATCTCCGCGGCCAAGGCTCAAACGCCACGCTCGTCCTCCTCAACGGTCGCCGCGTCGCCTCGCACGGCCTCAACGGCGGCGTGGTCGACCTCAATTCGATCCCGTTTGCCGCCATCGAGCGCGTCGAAGTCCTCAAGGACGGCGCCTCCGCCATCTACGGCACCGACGCCGTCGGCGGCGTCATCAACTTCATCACGAAAACCGATTTCCGCGGCCTCGTGGCGAACGCCTCTTCCGACATTACCGAGGCGGGCGGCGGCAACATCTTCCGCTACTCGCTCGTCGGCGGCTGGGGCAGCCTCCACAAGGACGGTTGGAACATCATGGCGTCCCTTGCACTCGCCGACCACAAGATGCTCCGCGGCGACCAGCGCGACTTCGTCAATACCTTCCAGCCCGCGCGCGGCATCTCGCCCGATACTCGCGGCACCCCGATCGCGACGATCTTCCCGATCTCCACGCTCTACACGATCATCAGCCGCGACAACCTCAACACCACCGGTCGTGGCGCGGGTCCCGCCGATCCGGCCGCCGGCTCCACCCTCACGAATCTGAACGGTGGCATCAACATCATCGACCTGCCGACGAATACCTCCGGCTACGCCGGTCTCGACGGCATGGGGCCGTATGAGGAACTGCTCTGGAACTCCCCGTCCGCGAAATACGCTTCCGCGTGGGACACTGGTCGCGCCGCTGCGCTCCAGCAACCGGTCAAGAACACGAACTTCGTGGGCCGCGGCTCCTATAAAATCGGCGAGCACCTCGTCATCGCCGAAGCCGTCATCGGCCGCTCCGATTCCACCAAGAGCTTCTCGCCGAACCAAATCACCAGCGGCACCTCCTCGTCCCCCACCTCGGCCAGCCTGCCGTTCCTCAATCTCGCCTACCCGAGCACCGGCGCCGACTACAACCGCGTCTACCAAGCCCTGATCGCCTACTTCCCGTCCAGTGTGATCAACTACGGCCAACCGATCGCCTTCCGCTGGCGCGCCATGCCCCTCGGCAACCGCGAAATCCGCACCATCAGCGATACCCGCCGCTTTCTCGCCGGCCTCGAAGGCCCGATTCCGTTCCTGCGCGACTGGGAATACCGCACCGCCCTCGCCCAAGCACAGAGTGAGAGCAAATCGAAGCTCATCAGCGGCTACTTCTACGCCTATCCCTTCGCGGCCCTGATCAACACCGGCGTCGTCAGCCCCTTCAGCTACACGCAAACGCCCGAAGCGATGGCCGCGCTCGAGAAAACCCGCGCCGATGGCGTCCAACTCTACGGCGGCAAGTTCACCACCACGACGTTCGACTTCACCGCGTCCGGTCCGGTCTGGCAGCTGCCCGCGGGCACGATCTACGCCGCCGTCGGCGCCGACGTCCGCAAAGAGGAATATCAGTTCAACGGCGCCAGCGCTGCGTATGCGACGCCGACCGATGTCCAAAACTACGTCTTCAACGCTCCCTTCGACAACGCCCTCGCCACCGTCGGCACGCTCAGCCGCACCGTGAAGGCCGTGTTCGCCGAACTCCAGGTGCCGGTCATCAAAGGCGTCGACCTCAACCTCGCCGGTCGCCGCGACGAATACACCGGCTTCGGTGCCACCACGAACCCGAAGGTCACCCTGCGCATCACGCCGACCGACAAAATTCTCTTCCGCGGTTCCTACAGCACCGGCTTCCGTGTGCCGACGTTCAAGCAGCAGTTCGACCCCGCCTTCGAATCCGCCTACTCGGGCGCCGATCTCGTCGATCCCACCAATGGCGCCGCCATTCCCGCCAACAGCCTGAATATCATCAACGGCGGCAAGGCCGACCTGCAACCGGAGGAGGCCGACATGCTCTCCTACGGCGTGGTCATCTCGCCGATCAAAAACATCACGCTCGGCGTCGACTGGTGGTCAGTTGACCGCGACGGCACCATTCAATCGCTCGCCAGCGCTTCCGTGCTGCTCGCGAATCACACGCTCTTCCCCGATCGCGTCATCCGCAATGCCTCCGGCCAGATCACGAAGCTCGACATGCGCCCACTTAACGCCGGCGCCACCGAGACCAGCGGCATCGAATACACCGGTCGCGGCGAGTTCGACCTCTTCGGCGGCAAGATCGTCGGCGACGTGAACGTTTCGCAACTCCTCAAGAAACGTTCCCGCCTCATCGCGTCCGCCCCGTGGGGCAACAGCGAGGTCGGCCGCTTCACCCGCGCCTCCGATATCGGCCTGAAGTGGAAATACACCGCCGCCGTCTCCTACCGCAAAGGCAAGTGGACCGGTCGCATCAGCCAGCTCTTCCGCTCCGGCTACATGGACTACGTCCCGCCAGGCATCGCCAACGGCCTCTACGCCGCCAAAGCCACCGAATACAACCCGAAGGTCGGCGAATACGTCACCTACAACGCCAGCCTCACCTACCGCTGGAGCAAGGACGTGACGATCATCGCGGGCATCAAGAACCTCTTCGACGAGGATCCGCCGTTCTCCATCGCCTACGACACCAACACGGGTGCCGGCAGCTCGTGGGAACCCCGCATCACCGATCCGCGCGGCCGCTCGTTCACGCTCTCGGTCGAATACAAGCTGTTCTGATCGGAAGAAAACGCGTGCTCCGCGCCCGCGTTCCGTCACTCTCACCGGGGCGATCCACGTGGATCGCCCCTTTTTCTTTTTCCCCATGTTGCATAGCCTCCGCTCCGAAGTAGGGCCGGTCTTCAACCGGCCCAGCTGCGTTTCCGTTCGCGTGTCGAATTCGCGAATAGCATCCGGATCGGCCGGTCAAAGACCGGCCCTACTTCTCGCCGCACTAGCCCTCACTTTCGCCCTCACCCTCTCCTCCGCCTCGCTCGCGTCCGCTGCCGAATCCGCCCCGCGCCCTCTCGAGCAACTCGCCGCCGTTCCGCTCTACCAATTCACCGAGCCCGAAGTCGGCGCCTACCTCGCGCACCTGCACGCCACCGAGCCCGATCTGCGCAAACGCGTCGTCCAGCTCGCGCGCAAAAATCTCGGCCAACCCTACGAACTCTACCTGCTCGGCGAAGCGCCGTTCGAGACGCACGACCCGCAGCCGCTCTACTGTCTCACCAAGAGCGATTGTCTCGTCTTCACCGAGCACACGCTCGCGATGGCGCTCTCGCGCGACTGGACCGGCTTCATGCGCCTGCTCCAACGCATCCGCTACCGCGACGGCCAGATCGGCGTTGTCACGCGCAACCATTTCACCGAGTCCGACTGGAATCCCTCCAACCGCTGGCTCGCGCGCGACGTCACCACCGAACTCGCCGGCCCGCGCGCCGTGAAATTCGACGAGAAGATCGACCGCGCTCGCTTCCTCAAAAACCGCTACAAGCTCACCGTCTCGATCCCGGTCGAGGATCACCGCGACACCTTCTTCCCTTACGCCGACGCGCCGACGCTCGCCGCGCAGCTCCAAGACGGCGACATCATCGAAGTCGTTCGCGGCATCGTCAAAAAAGGCGCGCCCGTGAACGACATCTTCGGCGGCAACGCCTGGATTGGCCACGTCGGCCTCGTCGCGCACGGCCCCGACGGCGCGCTGCACATCATCCACTCCGCGGAGCCGAAGGTCCGCGAGGAGCCGCTCACCGCGTTCATCGCCCGCGAAACTGCGCACAACGTCGAACGCGACGCCGCCGGCAAGCCCCGCCTGCTCGGCTTCAAGTTCCTCCGCCTCGCAGCCGACCCGCTCGCCAACCTCCGCCAACTCGACGGCCCCGAAGCCCCGCGCGTCACGCTCCCCTCGGGAAGCCCAATGGGAAAGTGAAAGACCAGAGTTGGCGGATGCTTTCCCGCGCTCGCTGCCTTCCTGGTGAACGAAAGATTTCTTTCACCACGGATTGCACGGATCACACGGATGAAAACCACGAACACCATAGCTTGTCATCCTGAGCGAAGCGAAGTGCCGCCGAAGGCGAGCCAGCCATCGAGTCATCCTCGCACCGTGCGTCCTTCCGGATTCTGCTCTCTACTCAGAATGACGGAGAGCGATGGTCTGGCCTCGATCCGTGTCATCCGTGCAATCGTGGTCAAAAATCGCTTCCGAGCACGGCAATCCGCCCGTTCGCGCTACCGCGCGCGTCCGCCTTTCATTAGTGTCTATTCGTGTCCATTAGTGGTTAACTGAATTTCTCCTCGTCCTGCTCCTTTCTTCCGTGATTCCGCCCTCCATCTCTTCACTTTCCGCCCGCGGCCCCGAACTCACCGCCTTGCTCGAACGCTGGGCCGCCATCAACTCCGGCTCCAATCACGCCGCCGGCCTCGCGCGCATGGCCGCCGAGCTCCGCGCGACGTTCGCCGGCGCGTTTCCGGCCGCGTCCTTTGAGGAACTCACCGCCGACGCACCCGGCTACAATCCGGACGGCGTGAAAGCGCTCCGCTTCCGTCTCCGCCCCTCCGCGCCGCTCCAGGTTCTGCTCTGCGGCCACTACGACACCGTCTACGGCGCCGACGATCCGTTCCAAACCTGCCGCTGGCTCGAGGACGGCACGCTGAACGGTCCCGGCGTCACGGACATGAAGGGCGGCCTGGTCACGCTGCTCGCCGCGCTTCAAGCCTTCGAGCAAACCTCGCACGCCGCGCAAATCGGCTGGGAAATCCTCCTCACCCCCGACGAGGAAACCGGCACGCACGGCACGCGCGCCTATTTCGAAGAGGCGGCGAAACGAAATCACTTCGGCTTCGTCTTCGAACCCGCGCGTCCGAGCGGCGACATCATCCACTCGCGCAAAGGCACCGGCGGCGCCATCGTCACCTGCCGCGGCCGCGCCGCGCACGCCGCGAAGATCCCCAACGACGGCCGCAGCGCCATCCTCGGCCTCGCCGCCTTCGCTCTCGCCGCCTCGAAAATCCCCGCCGAGCTGCCCGGCACGCTCGTCAACGTCGGCAACATCAAGGGCGGCTCACCCGCCACGAACGTCGTCCCCGATTTCGCTCAGGCCGAGCTCGACCTCCGCGTCACGCAAATGAGCGACGAGCCCCAACTCTTCGCGCGCTTGCGCGCCGTCGCCGACGAAATCGCTGCCGCCTACGAGGTGAAGTTCGACCTCAACCTCTGGCTCAATCGTCCGCCCAAGGAAAACCACGCGATCGAAGCGAAGCTGTTCCCTGCATTCCAGCGCGCCGCGACCGACGTGGGCATCAAACCTTTCAACTGGGTCCACGGCGGCGGCGCCTCCGACGGCAATTTCCTCGGCGCGGCCGGCCTGCCGTGTTTCGACGGCATCGGCCCCGAAGGCGACCACCTCCACAGCGCCCGCGAATACTGCCGCGTCACCACGATCGTCCCGCGCGCGCAGAACGTGGCGCTCTTCCTGCACCGCCTCGCGAGTGGCGAAATTCCGTTTCCGAGGTAGGTCCGGCTTCAGCCGGACCAGCTGCTGCACTCGCGCGCCTGGTCTCCGAGCGGAAATCCAATCGGACCGGCTGAAGCCGGCCCTACTCCGGAACCCAAACCCCACCCAGCACCGCCGCGCGCGCCGCGCCCGTGACCGCCGGACAATTCCCGTTCGCGCCATTCATCCGCTGTCGCGCCAGCCACGCGAACGCCATCGCCTCGACCCAGCCTGGATCGACACCCAGCGCCGCCGTCGAATCCACGCGGCAACCCGGCATGCGCTCCTGCAGCGCGCGCATGAGCACCGGATTCCGCGCGCCACCGCCGCAAATATAGACGCCCGCGTGCGCTCCGCCGAGCGATACGCGAATCGCGTCCGCGATGCTCTGCGCCGTGAGCGCAACGAGCGTCGCTTGCACATCAGCGGCTTCGTATCCGCTGCTGCGCGCGGCCAGCCACGCTGGCGAAAAATACTCCGGCCCTGTGCTCTTCGGCGCCGCTTGCGCGAAAAACTCATCCGCAAGCAACTCGCGCAGCAATTTGTCGTCGACGCGTCCTCTCGCTGCGAACGCCCCGTCGCGATCCATCGGCTCGCCGCGATGCTGGCGACACCACGCATCAAGCAGCGTGTTGCCCGGCCCCGTGTCGAACCCGCGCACCGGCGCTGTCGCGTCGAGCGGCAACGCCGTGATGTTTGCGATGCCACCGATGTTCACCACGACGCGTGCCTCGCTCGCGTTGCCGAAAATAGCCGCATGAAACGCGGGCACGAGCGGCGCACCCTGGCCGCCGAGCGCCATGTCTTTTCTCCGAAAATCCGCCACCACCGGCACGCCCGTCGTCGCGGCGATCACATTCGGATCGCCCACCTGCAACGTGAACGGCACCGCGCGTCGCGGCCGATGCCGCACCGTCTGTCCGTGACTGCCGATCGCGCGCACCCGCGCACGCGAAACGTTGGCCGTGTCCATCAACTCGTTTACCGCTTGGGCGAAATGCCGGCCGACGCTCACGTCCGCGCTGCCGAGGCGGTCGATCTCGCTTTCTCCCGGCACCGCGAGCCGCAGCAACTCGGCGCTCAGCTCCGGCGGATACGGCAGCGTGTGCGTCGCCACGAGTTCCACGCGTTCCCCGAAACGCACCAGCGCGGCGTCGACCGCGTCGACGCTCGTGCCCGAAAGCACACCGATGAAAAGTTCGTCTTTCGGCCCAGAATTCACGCGCGAATGAAATGAACGGTTGAACCATCTGCCGCAACGCGGGAGTGTGGCCCATGGGCCACAGCGCGGACTGCCTTATCGGTTGTCATCGCGAGGCGCCGCAGCGCGGCACCGTGGCGATCCCTCTGAAACCCTTGCCATGCTGAACACCGAGAAGCCGGACAGCCGCCACCCCGAACTCGATCTCTACCCGACGGAGCAACTCATCGCCGCCTTCACCGAGGACCAAGTGCTCGCTGCCCGCGTCGTTGACGCCGCTCGCGCCTCGCTCGCTCGCGCCGTTGATGCCGCGGCACCGCGCCTCGCACGCGGCGGACGTCTCATCTACGTCGGCGCCGGCACGTCTGGCCGGCTCGGCCTGCTCGACAGCGTCGAACTCTGGCCGACGTTCTCGTGGCCGAACGAGCGTGCCGTTGCGCTCCTCGCCGGCGGACGCAACGCGCTCTACATCGCCGTCGAAGGCGCCGAAGACGATCGCGCCCAAGGCGCCGCCGACGTGCGCGCCGTCGCTCCGAGCGCGAACGACGTCGTGATCGGCGTCGCGGCGTCCGGCCGCACGCCCTACGTGCTCGGCGGTCTCGAGGCGGCGCGCGCCAGCGGAGCGTTGACGATTGGCATCGCCAACAACCCCGACTCTCCGGCCGCCGCCGCCGCAGAGATCGGCATCACGCTCGATACCGGCAGCGAAGTCATTTCCGGCAGCACGCGCCTCAAAGCCGGCACCGCGCAGAAAATCGCGCTCAACACACTTTCGAGCGCCATCATGGTTCGGCTGCACAAAGTCTACGGCAACCTGATGGTCGACGTGATGCCGACGAACGAAAAACTCTTCCGTCGCGCCATCGCGCTCACCGTCCGCGCGACGGGTGCCGACGAAGCCGCGGCGAAGGTCGCCCTCGAGCAATGCCGCTATCGCGTGAAAGTCGCGATCGTCATGCTGCGCCGCCACCTCGACGCCGCTGCGGCCGAAGCTGAGCTCGCGGCCGTGCAAGGCAACGTCCGCGCCGCACTGAAGTCATGAGCGCTGTGAGTCACCAACCCGTCACGTTGCGTGCAGTAGGGCCGGTCTGTGACCGGCCCAAAAACTCACGTGCGCGAATGAACACCCGCTGGGCCGGTCGCAGGCCGGCCCTACTGCAAACCTTGGCGGCGCTCGCCATTCTCTTCCTCGCCGGCTGCGCGACTAAACCCAAGCCGCCCGCCCAGCCCGCGATTCCGCCCGTCGCCGCCGAGCCCGCTCCGCCCGCGCCGCGCGAATTCCGCGGCGTGTGGGTTGCGACCGTCGCCAACATCGATTGGCCGAGCAAGAAAGGCCTGACCGCCGCGCAACAGCGCGCCGAAATCAAAACCATCCTCGACCGCGCGCAGACGCTGAACCTGAACGCCGTCGTCTTCCAGGTCCGCCCTGCCGCCGACGCGCTCTATAAATCCGACCTCGAACCTTGGTCGGAATATCTCACCGGCACGCAGGGCAAGTCGCCGGGCTACGATCCGCTCGCCGTCTGGATCGAAGAGGCGCACAAACGCGGCCTCGAACTGCACGCGTGGTTCAATCCGTATCGTGCGCGTCACCACGAAGCGAAGTCGCCGCTCGCGAAGTCGCACATCGCGAACACGCACCCGCGCGCCGTGAAAAAATACGGCGAGTATCTCTGGATGGACCCGGGCGAGACGTTCGCCGCCGAGCGCACGCTGGCCGTCATCCGCGATGTCGTGCGCCGCTACGACCTCGATGGCGTTCACATCGACGACTATTTTTATCCGTATCCGATCACGAAGCCGCTGCCGGCCAACGCGCCGAAAGACGCGAAGCCCGAGGAAGTCGATTTTCCCGACGATCCTGCGTGGCAGGCCTACCGCAAAGCGGGCGGCAAACTCTCCCGCATCGACTGGCGCCGCCACAACGTCGACCAGCTCGTCGAAAAAATCTACGCGACCGTGCACGCGGAGAAACCGTGGGTGCAGTTCGGCGTCAGCCCCTTTGGTCTCGGCCGCCCTGATCGCCGGCCGCCCGGCATTAAAGGCTTCAGCCAATACGACAAACTCTACGCCGACGTGGAGCTGTGGCTCGAGCGCGGCTGGCTCGATTACTTCGTGCCGCAACTCTACTGGCCACTCGCCAGCAAAGAACAGTCGTTCCCCGTGCTGCTCGATTATTGGATCACGCAGAACCGTGCCGGGCGTGCGATCTACGCCGGTCTTTTCACCAGTGCGATCGGCGACGAGAAGAAATGGTCGCCGAACGACATCACCCGACAGATCGAACTGACGCGTTCGCGTCCCGGCGCCGCGGGCCACGTGCACTTCAGCTCCATCGCGTTGACTACGGACCGCAAAGGCATCGCCCAGAAACTGGCGCCGCTCTACGCCACGCCCGCGCTCGCGCCGGCCGCGACCTGGCTCGGGACGAAAGCCCCGTCCGCGCCGACGCTCGAACTGACGCGCGAACGAACGGTGAGAATTCACGCGACGTCCGATGCCACGCTCCTCGCGGTCTGGCGCCGCAGCGGCACGCAATGGCGTTTCGCCGTGCAGCCCGCGCGTTACGCCACACTCGAGTTGGCGGCGGAGGATGAAGCCGTCGTCGTCAGCGCCGTGAATCGCCTCGGCAACGAAAGCCCGCGCGCGTCGCTGACGTTGCCGGCGCCGCCGAAACCATGAAGCGCGACCAGCCATGCCTGCCTGTAGGGCTCGACCTCGTGTCGAGCCTCGGCCGCGAACGTGGCTCCGCCGCGCTCGCAACTCAGGCCTCACACGAGGTGAGGCCCTACCACTGTCATTGCGAGGAGCGCAGCGACGAAGCAACCCAGCCAGATGGATCGCCACGGCGCGCTAGGCGCGCCTCGCGATGACAAATCGAGTTACGATCGTCGTGTCCGCCATGTCCTCTTTCGCCCAACCGCCCTCCGCCCGTTCCCCTTGGTCGTGGATCCCCACGCTCTATTTCGCGCAGGGCGTGCCCTACGTCGTCGTGATGACGCTCTCGACGGTGCTCTACAAGAACCTCGGGCTCTCGAACACCGACATCGCACTCTACACGAGTTGGCTCTACCTGCCGTGGGTCATCAAGCCGCTGTGGTCGCCGCTCGTTGACCTGTTCCGCACGAAACGTTTTTGGATCTGGTCGCTCCAATTCGTGATCGGCATCGCGTTCGCGCTCGTGGCACTGACGCTGCCGGCGCCGAAATTCTTCCAGCTCTCGCTCGCGGTGTTCTGGCTGATGGCGTTCGCATCCGCGACGCACGACATCGCGGCCGACGGTTTTTATCTGCTCGCGATTTCTACCGGCGAACAGGCCGCCTTTGTCGGCGTGCGGTCGACGTTCTACCGGTTGGCGACGCTCTCGGCGCAAGGTGGACTCGTCTATCTCTCGGGCAAGCTGATCGCGTCCACCGGCAATGTTGTTACCGCGTGGTCGCTGGTGTTCGGGTTGCTGGCGGCGGCGTTTCTCGTGCTGGGGGCATATCACGCGTTCGTGTTGCCGCGGCCCGCGGTGGACCGCGCGACGGCGCAAGGGGCGAATGTGACGCGCGAATTTTTCGCGGTGTTCGCGGCCTTTTTCCGGCGGCCGGGTATCGGACTGATTCTGTTCTACCTGCTCGTTTACCGGCTCGCGGAATCCCAGGCGCTGAAGCTGCTCTCGCCGTTCCTGCTCGATCAACGCGAGCAAGGCGGCCTCGGCCTCACCAACGAGCAACTCGGCATCGTCTACGGCACCGTCGGCATCATCGCGTTGACCCTCGGCGGCCTCGCCGGCGGCTGGGCGATTTCGCGACTTGGACTGCGGCGCCTGCTGTGGCCGATGATCTTTTCGATGCACGTGCCGATCGCGGCGTTCCTGTTGCTGGCCATTTATCAACCGACGCATCTCGGGCTGCTCTCGTTCGCGATCGCGGTGGAGCAATTCGGCTACGGCTTCGGTTTCACGGCCTACATGCTCTACATGATTAAGGTCGCGGACGGCCCGCACAAGACGGCGCACTACGCCATCTGCACGGGCTTCATGGCGCTTGGGATGATGGTGCCCGGCATGTTCGCCGGCCGCATCGAAGACCAGGTCGGTTACACCAACTTCTTCATCTGGGTCTTGATCGCGACGGTCCCGTCGTTCTTCGCCACAGCGCTCGTGGCTAAGACGATCGATCCGGCGTTCGGAAAGAAAGCGCCGTAGGTCGCGTAACCGCGGCGAGTGAAGCGGCTGCCGCGGTCGGTCGTATTCTTTTTGACCACGGATTACACGGATGGACACGGATGAAGGCACACGCATCGAAGCGTGAATCCGTGCCATCCGTGAAATCCGTGGTTAATCCAATACTCACACGCGGCGCAGGCTGCACTCGCATGCTGGACGAGAGCGATCGCGCAACCGGGCCGGCTGGAAGCCGGCGCTACTTCACGGCACGAGCCGGCGTGCGCCTTTGATGACCTTGTCCCAGTCGAAGGCCGGGCCGGGGTCCACTTTGTTGGTCTGAATGTGATAGTGGCCGAGGACTCCTTCGTAGGCGGAGAGCTGGTCGTCGGGGAGTTTCTTCGGCAGCAGCTGGCCGTCGGGGCCGCGCGGGTAATCGAGTTTGATTTTCGGGAAAACGCGGTGAAGCGCGGCGGTGAGCTTGATCAGCGCTTTGTATTGTTCGGGCGTGAGGTCGTATTGCACGAGGTCCTGGCCCTGAATGTTGCCGCGCACGGGCTCAGCGCGGGTGGGGCGGGCGGTGAAGTTCGGCGTGCGAATCATCGGATCGCCGAGCTTCGCGGGGATTTTGATGCGCGGGCGGCCGTCGGGGGCGCGTTCATACCACGTGTCGAGCGTCTTGGTGTCGCCGGGGCCGTAGGCGCCCATGTTGGCGATCTCGATGCCGACGCTGCGGTGATTCGACGTCGTGGCGTGATACGCGCGCTCCTTGAGGTCGAGCGTTTGGTAGATCGTGCCGTCGAGATCCAACATGAAGTGCACGCTCAGACCGCGGTGGTCGTGCAGGATGTTGAAGCACTGTTTCGCGATGCCGCAGACATCGAAGTGGATCACGAACTGATCGACGGTGCGCTGGAGCAGCGGCAAATCCCAGCCGCCGCCGCGCACGCGTTCGATTTCCTCGGGCGAGAGTTTTTGGAAACGCAGGCCGTAACGGTTCGGGTCACTGTAGCCGACCTTGGCCTCGAGCGTCTTTGCCCAGCTGCTCTGCGCGTAGGGCACGAAGCGTCGCTCGACGCGGTAGGCGTCGTAGCCGCCCGGGTCCATCCACGTCACGACTTTCGTGCCGGTGTGATACAGCTGACCGGCGACGACAATCTCATCGCCGGTGCGCTTGTTGAGCGTGCCGGGACGATGCGCGCAGCCAGCGAGCACGAGCAAGGCGAGCAGTGAGAGGGCGAGGTTTCGGAGAAGTCTCATAAAGGCGGTTTAACCACGGATTGCACGGATCACACGGATGGCCGGAAAGAGCGCGGGAACGAGTGCTTGAATCCGTGCCATCCGTGAAATCCGTGGGGAAAATTCAGGGAATCAGACCTGCGCTGCGCTTCAGCGCGAGCACGCGAGCGCAGGATTCGTCGATGCGGGTGGCGGGAATTTTTCCCGCAGCGATGGCGCGCTCGATCAGCGCGATGACTTTCGGCGCGATGTCGGGATCGTAGCTCATGTTGTTGCCGAAGCAGAGCAGATCGACGCCGGCGTTGACGGCGGAGACGACGGCATTCTCGAGGCCGTAGTGCGCGGAGATGGCCTTCATTTCCATGTCGTCGCTCAGCACAACGCCGCGGAAGCCGAGCTTTTCGCGCAGCAAGCCGGTGATGACAGCGCGCGAAAGCGTGGCCGGCAGCGCGGGATCAAGATGCGCGTTGAAAACGTGCGCGCTCATGACCGCCTCGCCGAGACCGACCTCGATCAGGCGCGCAAACGGCGTGAGTTCGCGCTCGTGCCAGGTGGCGGTGACGTCGACGAGGCCGAGGTGCGTGTCGCCCGAGGCGCTGCCGTGGCCGGGAAAGTGTTTCGCGCAGCTTAGCACGCCGTGCGCGCGATGGCCGCGCACCCACTCGGCGGCGTGACGCGCGACGATTTCCGGGTCGGCGGAAAAACTGCGGCGCTTGCCCTTGATGATCGGGTTGGTCGGGTTGGCGTCGAGGTCGACGACGGGTGCGAGGTTGAAATTGATGCCGGCGGCCGCGAGCGTGCGCGCGGTCGCCTCGGATTGCGCGCGGGTGAAAGCGAGGTCGTCGCGCTGGCCGAGCTCCTCGGCAGAGATCGTCTCCGGGAAACCGTAGGCGGGCTTGAGACGGTTGACGCGGCCGCCTTCCTGGTCGATCGCGACGAGCAGCGGCAGGCAGGCGTGCGATTGGAGGTGCGTGACGAGCGCGCGGAGTTGCGCGGGCGACTCGATGTTGCGCTTGCCCGGTGCGCCGGAGTCAATCGTGGACGTCATGTCCAGGTCGAAGAGGATCACGCTGCCGACGGCGTGCTCACGGAGATCGCGGACGATGAGCGCGGTGTCGGCGGCGGTGCTGCCACGGAAGCCGAGCAGCAGCATTTGGCCGATTTTTTCGCGCAAGGAGGAGGGAAGTGCCGGGGCGGACATGCGGACGAGTCGCGCCGAAGTTGAGCCCGCACCGCACGTGACGCGAGCCCGCTTCGCTCGGAGCGCGGTGGCCGTTGGGCCCAGCACCTCCGCAAGACGACCCGCGCGTTCACTGGTATCGGCCGCAAGGAGCGCAGCGGGGTTTGTAACGTATTATGTTACAAACCTCGCGCGGCTATGGGGCGACTGATTGCGTCCGGCATGCGCCGCCTCAGATCATTTCGCGGCGGGCGGTGCATCCAGGCGCGCGCGGGCTTCGCGTAGCGTCGCATCCTCGGGGAAGAGCTTCACGCCTTCGTCGACCAATGCGACGTGCTGCGCGGGCGGAGTCGCCGCGGTTTTCGTCCAGGCCTCGGCGAACAGCGTATAGACTTCCGGAGAGCGCGGCGCTTGCGTGCGGGCGCTGAGCAGCGGCTCGAGCACGCCGAGCAGTTGCTCGTAGCTGAGTTTGCCATCCTTGCCCTGCGGTTTCGCGAGGCGCTCGTCGAGACGCAGCTGGGCGAGCGCGACGTAGGCGCGGGTGCGCGTGGTCTTCGCCTTGGTGGCGAGCGTGAGATAGTTTCGCGCGCGGTCGCGTTGCCCGAGCTTCAGGGCGGAGACGCCGAGTTCGGCGACGAGGTTGGGCGTGCGCTCGCCGCGGCGGTAGGCGAGCACGAGTTCGTTGTGCGCGCGGTCGGGCATGTCCGCGAGGGTGAAGGCGGTGAATTTCAGGCGCGCGATCTCGGCGATCGTCGCTTCGCGCACTTCGATCGACGCGGCTGCGGGCAGGCGCGCGCCTTTTTCGGCTTCGACGCCGATCACCTTGCCGCGGACGAATTCGACGTGGGTGCGCAGCGCGTTCAGGCCCTGCGCATAGCTCAGGTCGAAGCACTCGCGGAACAATGCTTCGGACGGCGCTTCCTTTTCGAGCCGCTTGATGAAGGCGAGGAACTGTTTCCGGTGCTGGCCCGCGTCACCGAAGAGGCCCCAGTGCACGAAAGCGTAGCTCTGCTGAAACCAGCGGATCGCCGTGAGTTTCTTGCCGATGTAGGTGTCGCGCTGCCAGGAGAACATTTCTTCCAGCGGCATGAGCGCCGTGGCGGCGAGCGCGGCGTTGAAGTCGAGTTCGTCGCTCAACGAGTCGCGGGCGGGCGCGCGTTGGCGCGTGAGCATCGTCGCCGTGGAGGCGTGGCCTGTGGAGCGCTCGTCGGCGCCGCTCAGCACCTTGTTGGGATTTTCCACCACGCCCCACGTGACGGATCGCTCGTCGATGCGGACATTCGCGAGCGATCGTGCGAGGCCTTCGGCCAGCCAGGCCGGCATGGACGGCTGCTGTTGATACAGCAGGAATTTCACGAAAGCGGTTTGCAGGCGGCGCGTGGAATCCTTCGCGCGCTCCTCTGCGAAAGTGACCTCGGTCGACTCTTCATCGGTCTGATCGTCGAACAGCCGGAAGGTGTTGGCGGTTTGATCCAGCACGAGCACGGCGCCTTCGCGGCCGAGGAATTCGTAGTGCCACGTGCGCATGTCCTCTTCCGTGCTCTGGTCGCCGAATTTTTCGGCGTAGGGTTGGAAATCCGGCTCGCGTCCGCAGACGAGAATTTTGCCGGAGGCTGCCTCGGCGGGCAGGAACGGCGTCTGCAGCAGGCGGAGACCGTGCAGGAGGCGATTGAGGTCTTTGAGCATGCGCTCGGTCGGACCGCGTCCCGCGCTCGACAGGATCTCGTGATTACCGAGGCGGCTGTAGAGCCAGGGCTCGGGTGGCGGAAGCTCGCGCTGACTTTCGACGACGAAATCGGGCAGGTCGATCGGCGTGGTGTTCACCGGTTTCTCCTGCCCCGAGAGGCGCATCGCTGCGCCGAGAACCAGCGCGGTGGCCCAAACCGCGCGGAGGAGGGGCATTAGCATGGCGCGCAGTGTGGGCGGCGCGCGCCGCGTGACAAATCGGAACTCTGAGGTTCACGAGGCCCGGCCTGTAGTGTCGGCTCGACGACTCCAGTGGCGCCGGCTGGCTCAACGCCGTCCGACGAGGTGGAGGCGGTTTGTAACGTATTATGTTACAAACTGGCCGAGGCGGCTCAGTGCTTCACCGCGCCGATGCCGGGGCGGTTGTTGAGCGTGACGCGGCCGTCGACGATGCGGGCGCCGTCGAACGGGTCGTCCTTGATGAGCAATGCGCCGTCGAGATCGGCCCAGTCGACGAGTGGCGAGAGCTGCGCGGCGGCCGAGATGGCGCACGAGGTCTCGGTCATGCAGCCGAGCATGACTTTCATGCCGAGGGCGCGGGCGAGGATGATCGACTTGTGCGCCTCGCGCAGGCCGGTCGATTTCATGAGCTTGATGTTGATGCCGTCGAACACACCGCGCAGGCGCGGCACGTCGCCGACGCGTTGCAGGCTCTCGTCGGCGATCAGCGGGAGCGGGCTGCGCTCACGGAGCCACGCGGTGTCGTCGAGTGCGGCTTTGGGCATCGGTTGCTCGATGAAGAGGACGTTTTGCGGGGCGAGCCACTCGATCATGCGGAGCGCTTCGTCGCGGTTAGCCCAGCCTTGATTGGCGTCGACGGTGAGCGGGACGTTCGTGACTTCGCGGATCGTCGAGACGAGCGCGCGATCGGTGGCGGCATCGCGACCGAGTTTTACTTTGAGGATTTTGTAGGGTGCGGCTTCGCGCGTCTTCTCGCGGACGACTTCGGGCGTATCGATGCCGATCGTGAACGACGTCACGGGAGCCTTCGCGGCATCGAGGCCCCAGAGGCGGTGCCACGGTGCGCCGAGTTTTTTGCCAATCCAGTCGTGCAGCGCGATGTCGATGGCGGCTTTCGCGGCGGTGTTGCCCGGCGCGAGCGCGTCGAGAGCGGGGAGGATTTCTTCGAGTTGAAAGGGCTCGGTGACGCGCGCGAGGAGCGGCTGGGCGCGCGTGAGGAAAGCCGCGGCGCTGTCCTGCGTCTCGCCGAGGTAAGGCGGCATCGAGGCTTCGCCGTAGCCGACGATGCCATCGCGCTCGACTTCGACGAGCATCGCGGGCGTGGAAGTGCGGGTGTTGGACGCGATGCCGAACGCGTGACGGAGAGCGAGCGTGTGCGGAACGAAGCGGAGCTGCATGACGGGGCGAAGATCGCGCGGGCATCGCACGCGCTTTCGGATTACGGCGCAAAGGTGAAAGCTCCGCGATGCGGTGGGCTTTCGGCGGAGGCGGGAGCCGACGGAAGATCGGCCACCGAAGGCGTAAGATCGAGGCCCCGGAAGACACTGCACGCCGGCGATCGCGCCGAACCGAAAGTAGCGGGAGCATCTTGCTCCCGCCACATTGGCTCTCCGGTTCATGCATGCGTTGGCGAAGAAGTTGTGCGATTTGTCGTAGTGCGCGCGCTATTGAATCGCATAAGATTCAGATAAACATTGTTTAGCGTATTTAAATTCGAGGGCTGGGCGGAGGCGTTTCCTTAAACCTTGGCTTGCAACTCGGTCTCAATCGCGTTTGCTGCCCCTCGTCGAATGTCCACGCCATTCAAGGAACTCTCCCCGCTCTGCCAGCTGCCGGCCGGCTCGACGGGGCGCGTGTGCCGCCTGACCGGCGACGAGGGTTTTTGCCAGCGCGTGCGTGAGATGGGCTTCGGCGAAGCGGCGCTGGTCACCAAGATTTCGGGCAGCGTCACCAGTCTCTGCCTCGTCAACGGAACTCGCCTGGCGCTCAACCACAGCGCGGCGATGAGCATCCTGGTCGAGCGTTTGCCGGCCGGCGCGAAGTAAGCGCCATGCGCTCTCCGCGCGCCGACTCGCGCCGCGTCGCCGCCTTCCGCGCGTGAAGCTCCCGTCGCACATCTCGCTCCCCGCGTCCGCCGCAAAGCGTCCGGCTTCGACCGCCGCCTATCGCACACCGGTCTACGCGGTCGTCGGCAACCCGAATTGCGGCAAGACCACGCTCTTCAACGCCCTCACCGGCCTGCGCCAGAAAGTCGGCAACTACCCGGGCGTCACCGTTGAAAAGAAAACGGGCACCACGTTCTCGCAGCACGGCCGCCCGATCCAGATCATCGACCTGCCGGGCGCCTACTCGCTCGCGGCGCGTTCGCCCGATGAAGCGGTCATGCGCGACGTGTTGCTCGGTCGCCGCGAGGACACACCGCAGCCCGACCGCATCGTGTGCGTGATCGACGCCTCGAACCTCGAGCGCAATCTCTACCTTGTCCACCAAGTCCTCGATCTCGGCCGCCCCGTCATCATTGCGATGAACATGATGGACGTCGCCGCGGACGCCGGGATCAAGGTCGACCCCGCCGCGCTCGAACGCGAACTCGGCGTGCCCGTCATCCCGTGCGAAGCCGTGCGCGGCAAGGGCCTCGTCGAACTCCGTCTCGCGATGAGCCGCATCGAACTGCCGCTCGCGAAACATCGTTGGGACGTGCCCGGCCCGATCGCTCCGGCCGTGGCGGAGTTGCAGGCTTCGCTCGGGCAAAACGACGCCCGCCCGCCGCTGGTGGCGCGCGCGGAGGCGTTGTTGCTGCTGACGGATTTCGATTCGGTGCGCGTCGCCGGCTCGAAGCAGCACTCGGCGCGCACGTTGGAAATTCTCCAAGGCTGGCGCGCGCGTTGGACGAAGGAGGGCACCGATTGGTCGGGCGTTCTCATCCGCAGCCGCTACGACGCGATCAAGGTGCTGTGCGAAGACGTGGTGTTGCGCGATCGCAACTCCGGTCCGTCGCTTTCCGACAAGATCGACGCGGTGCTCTGCCACTCGATCTGGGGCTGGGTCGCGTTCGCCGCGATCATGGGCGTGATGTTCTTCTCGATTTTCACGCTCGCCGAATACCCGATGAACTGGATCGACGAGCACGTCGCGTCGCTCGGCGAATGGGTGAAAACTGCGATGGCGCCGGGCGACCTCCGCGATTTGCTCACTGACGGCATCATCGGTGGCGTGGGCGGCATCGTCGTGTTCCTGCCGCAGATTCTGATTTTGTTCTTCTTTGTCGGCCTGCTCGAAAGCACCGGCTACATGGCGCGCGCGGCGTTCATCATGGATCGCCCGATGAGCAAAGTCGGCTTGAACGGCCGGTCATTCATCCCGCTGCTCGGTTCCTATGCGTGTGCGATTCCCGGCATCATGGCCACGCGCACCATCGAGAACGCGCGCGATCGCCTCGTCACGATCCTCGTCGCCCCGCTGATGAGCTGCTCGGCACGCCTGCCGGTTTATTTGCTGATGATCGCGACGCTGCTGCCGGGCGAGACGGTGCCTGCGATGCAGAAAGCCGGCCTCATGCTCCTGATGTATGCGCTCGGCACGCTCGGCGCCTTCGGCTTCGCGTGGTTGTTCAAGCGTTACCTCGTGAAAGGCGGCACGCCGCACATGATCATGGAGCTGCCCGCGTATCAGCCGCCGCGGTTTTGGGACATCACGCGCCACATGGTCGAGCGCGGCTGGTTGTTCCTCAAAAACGCGGGCACGATCATCCTCGCGATCTCGATCGTGCTGTGGGTGCTGACGACTTACCCGAAACATCCGGACCCCGCGGCCACGCCGACGCAGCAGATCGAACACAGCTTCGCCGGCCAGGCGGGGCGCGTGATCGAGCCAGTCATCAAGCCGCTTGGCTTCGATTGGCGCGTGGGCATCGGGCTCATCACGTCGTTCGCGGCGCGCGAGGTGTTCGTCAGCTCGATGGGCGTCATCTTCGGCGTGGAAAGCAGCGACGACGACACGACGCCGTTGCGCGACGCGTTGAGGAAGGCGCAGTGGCCGGACGGCGCGCCGCTGTTCACTCCGCTCGTGTGTCTCACGCTGATGGTCTTCTACGTCTTCGCGATGCAGTGCATGAGCACGATCGCGGTCGTGAAACGCGAGACGAACTCCTGGCGCTGGCCGCTCTTCCAAGTCGCCTACATGACCGGCACCGCGTGGGTCGTGTGCTTTGCTGTCTACCAAATCGGTCGCGCGGCCGGCTTCTGAGCCGACGCGGTGTGATCACCACGAAACACACCTCACACACGAAATGAAAACCACGCTCCTTCGCGCATCTCTTCGGCTCTCCGGACCGCAACGCCTTTCGTGTGTTTAGTGTATTTCGTGGTTTCAGAATAATGTCCTCTTCCCTCCAAACCCTGATCGTCGCCGCCATCGCACTCGTCGCGGTGGCGTATCTGCTGTGGTCCTGGTTTGGACCGAAGAAGAAGTCCGGCTGCGGCAGCTCCGGCGCCTGCGGCGCGGTGTCGCCTGAAGTGAAGAAGCTGCAGTCGCGCCTAAAGCGCTGATGCGGTTCCGCGGCCTTTGTCGCGTGGAGCGTTTCGATTTCCCGTTTGCCGCCGCGTCGCGACCGCGCATCGTCGCCGCCCATGTCCTTCCGACGCCTGTTACCCCTGGCGGTCCTCTGCGGACTGACCACGGGCCTTTGCGCACAGGAGAAGACGCTCGTCTTCCGCGGCGCACACCTGATTCCCATCGTCGGCGAGCCCGTGTCCAACGGCGTGCTCGTCGTCTCCGGCGGCAAGATCGTCGCGGTCGGCGCCGCCGATAAAATCACCGTCCCGGCGGATGCCGAAATTCACGACGTCAGCGGCAAAGTCATCATGCCGGGCCTCGTCGACTCGCACACTCACGCCGGTGGCCCCGCAGGCGCCGATGCGTCGAGCCCGATCCAGCCCGACGTGCGCGCGCTCGACTCGATCGACGCGCAGAGCCCGACGATCCAGAAGGCGCAGGCCGGTGGCATCACCACCGCCAACATGATGCCCGGCTCCGGCCACCTCATCAGCGGCCAGACCATTTACGCCAAACTCCGCGATGGCCGCACGATCGACGACATTCTGATCAAAAACGACGACGGCTCGCTCGCCGGCGGCCTCAAGATGGCCAACGGCACCAACTCCATGCGCCCGACGGGCAACTTCCCCGGCACGCGCGGCAAATCCGCCGCGCTCGTGCGCGAGCAGTTCATCAAGGCTCAGGAATACCGCGCGAAGATCGAGCGCGCGAAAGGCGACCCGGACAAAATGCCACCGCGCGATCTCGCGCTCGAAGAACTCGCGGAGGTCCTCGCCGGCCAGCGCGTCGTCCAATATCACACGCATCGCCACGACGACATCCTCACCGTCTTGCGCCTCGCCAAGGAATTCGGCTTCCGCGTCGTGCTCCATCACGTCTCCGAAGGCTGGAAAGTCGCCGACGAAATCGCGAAAGCCGGCGTCGCCTGTTCGGTCATCATTGTCGATTCGCCGGGCGGCAAACTCGAGACCAAGGAAATGTCCTTCACCACGCCCGCCGTGCTCGAGAAAGCCGGCGTGCTCGTCGGCCTGCACACGGATGACGGCGTCACCGATTCGCGCCACTTTCTCCGCTCCGCCGGCTTGGCGGTCCGCGCCGGGATGACCCGCGATGGCGCGCTACGCGCCGTGACCATTGCCAACGCAAAAATCCTCGGCCTCGAAAAACGCGTCGGCTCCCTCGAGCCAGGTAAGGACGCCGACTTCATCATCCTCGATGGCGATCCGCTCAGCGTCTACACCCACGTGCAGCAGACGTGGGTCGAGGGCCGCAAGGTGTTCGATCTCTCAGATCCGCAGGACAAACTCTACGCGCTCGGCGGCGCCGGAGCCGGCGACCCGCGCCGCGTGCAGCTCTGCTGTTTCGGCAACGCGTGGGACATCATCGCCAACGCCAACGCCGAACTCTTCGGAGGTGCCCAATGAATTCGATCCAATCTTTGGCCACGAAAAACACGAAGAGCGCAAAGATGATGCTGGCGAGCTCGGCGCGCATCCAGGCCGTAGGACCGGCTTCAGCCGGTCCAGTTGGAGCGACGTTCGCACCGCAAATCTGCATACCACATCGAGCCGGGCCGGTTAAAACCGGCCCTACCTTCGCCGCCGCCCTTTTTGCGTTTCTTGTGTTTTTCGTGGCCAACTCTTCCGCGCTCCGCGCTGCGCCCGAAGCTCCGATGCCGCTCGCGATCCACGCCGAGACGCTCCACACGGCCGCCGGCGCGCCGATCCATGAGGGCCTCGTGCTCGTCGGTCGCGACGGCAAAATTGCTTACGTCGGTTCGGCGAAGGACATGATGTATACCGCCGACCATCGCGTGGTGCGCGCCAAGGTGGTCACGCCCGGTCTCATCGACGCCCGCGCCACCGTTGGCCTCTCCGGCCTGCTCAACCAGCCGCACGATCAAGACATGCTCGAGCGCTCCGCCGCCGTGCAGCCCGAGCTCCGCGCGCTCGATGCCTACAACGCCCAGGACCCGCTCGTCGCTTGGGTGCGCGGCTTCGGCGTGACGACCGTCAACACCGGCCATGCGCCCGGCACGCTCATTTCCGGTCAGACGATGATCGTGAAAACCTTCGGGCGCGAAACCGACCACGATGTCATTAATCCCGCCGCGATGACCGCCGTCTCCCTCGGCAACGCCGCCCTCAATCGCGCGGACGGCCCGGGCGGCGGTGCTGGTGGTCCGCCGAAATCTCCCGGCACACGCGCCAAGGCCGTCGCCATGCTCCGCGCCGAACTCATCAAAGCGCAGGAATACGCGCGGAAGCGCGACGCCAAGGACGAGACGAAGCGGCCGGCACGCGATCTGAAAATGGAAACCTTGGTGCGTGCGCTCGAGGGTTCGCAGCCGCTGCTCATCACGGCGCAGCGACAGCTCGACATCCTCGCGGCCCTCCGGCTCGCGAAGGAGTTTAACTTGAAGATCGTGCTCGATGGTGCCGCCGACGCGCACCTCGTGCTCGATCAGATCAAGGCCAGCGGCTTCCCCGTGATTCTGCATCCGACGATGGCGCGCGCCAACGAGGACACGGAAAATCTCGCGATGGACACGGCGGCCAAGCTGCGCGCCGCCGGCATCCCGTTCGCGATCCAAAGTGGCTACGAAAGCTACGTGCCGAAAACGCGCGTCGTGCTCTTCGAAGCGGCGGTGGCAGCCGGCAAGGGTCTCGGTTTCGACGGCGCGCTCGCGAGCGTGACGATCGACGCCGCGAAAATCCTCGGCATCGCCGATCGCGTCGGCTCGCTCGAAAAAGGCAAGGACGCGGACCTCGCGCTCTACGACGGCGACCCGTTTGAATACACCAGCCATTGCGTCGGCACGGTGATCAACGGACAGCTGTTCGAAGCGGAGGCAAAGTGAACCACGAATGAGGTGGGCGTCGGTGTCCCCTGCCGACGCTTGTCGCCGTTGGGGCAGCGGCGACCACCGTTGAGGCTGGAGCTCGTCCATAAACCATCCCTGCCGAAGGTGGAACGGGTTGACCTCAACCCGTTCCGAGCGCGTTGAGGTCAACGCGCTCCACCGCGCACGGCTGCGGATGGGCTATCGCCCTACGTCGCGCAGATGTTTTAAGCCCGGGCGCGGTGTGGCGGAGCGAACGCGGATGGGCGCGGCGGTGTGCCGCGTTCGCGGCCAAGGATCGACACAGGGTCGAGCCCTACAATTGGAGCACGGCGGCAGGCGAGACGCCTGCGCTACGGCTCGCTCAGGGCAACTCGGCCAAAACACGCCGCGCCACGGCCGCGATGATCTTGCGGTTGTTCGCGTGCTCGCGTCCGTCGGTGAACGTCACGATCACCACGCGACCGCCGCCGGGCAGCTCGATCAGCGCGGCGTCGTGGCGCGCCCAGCTCACCCAACCGGCCTTCGACCAGAGTTTCATGCCGGGCGAGAGTGCCGGGCCGGTGAAGCCGACGTCCTGCGAGTCCGGATCTTCGCTCGGCTTGAACGGATCGCGCTGCATCAGCTCGAGAATCTGTGCAGACTTTGCCGGCGAAACACAGCGGCCTTGCGCGAGCTCGACGAGCAGGCGCGCCGTGTCGTTGGTCGAAAGGTAATTTCGCGCGGGCGGATGCGCTTCCATATCCTGTTTCTCGCGACCGTAAGGACCTTCGCCCCAGGTTTTGCGCTGCGCGTAGACGTTGGCGTAGCCGAGACCCGCAAAGTAGCGCGTCACGGCGCCGCGCTGCTCGCTCCAGGCCGCCAGTTCGTCCGCCGGCAGCTCGGGGCCGCTGGTCGTGCCGGTGACGGCGTCGACGATGTAGCTCGTCGCCTCGTTGTAGGAGTCGACGATCATGTCGCGCAGTCCGCGGCGCAGTTCGGGCGTGTCGACGAGCCGGCCATCTTCCATTCGCCGGTGTGCGTAGGCGGCGAAGAAGAGTTTGATCACGCTGGCCGGATAGATGCGCGCCTCGCCGCGATAGTTGGCGGACACCGGCGCGGAGCCGCGCAGGTCGACGACGGTCACGGCGAGTTGATCGGGTTTGAGTTCCGGCGCGGTGAATTCCGCGCGCGTGTCCGCGACCGCGCGATCGACGACGCGTTGCAACGCGGTGGATTCAGCCGCCATGGCCGAGGCGAAACAGGAAACGCAGACGACGAGGGCGGACGCAGTGGATTTCATACGATGGAGCGAGGAGCGGGCTCAAGGCGGTTGGCCACGAGAAACACAAAAATGATCCTGCGCGCAGACGAAGTTTTTCCGAGCGCCTATAGGCGCCGTGAGAGCTGCATTCGTCGTCGGGGCCTTCGTGTTTTTCGTGGCCATTCCTGATTGGACGGAAACAGGCGAGGCCGCGGCAGACGTCTCCGCGTCGACGGTTCACGAGCGCCAGCCCTGCCGGATCATCGAGACCGCGATGGCAGCGAGGAGCATGGAGATGATTTTCGAGATCGCGCGCATGCCGGTCGGTCCGATCTTGCGGCCGAGCCACTCGCTGTAGTGCAGCGCGAAAACGACGAGCACCAGATTCACTGCGAGTGCGGCGAGCGTGGCGGTGAGGCCCACGTCGTCGCGTTGCGCGAGCACGAGCAGCGTCGTGATCGACGCCGGTCCGGCGATGAGCGGCATGCCGAGCGGCACGACGCCGAAGTCTTCCGGCAATTTTTCACCTTCGGCGGCGGACGAGAGCAGGTCCTTCGCCGCGATGACAAAGAGGATCAAACCGCCCGCGATCTGGAAATCGCCCACGGAGATGCCGAGCGCCGCGAAGATCGACGTGCCGAGGAACAGGAAACCCAACGCAACCAATCCGCCGGTCCAGATCGCTTGATCGGCGACTTTCTGGCGCCGCTCACGCGGCAGGTTTTGCCCGAGCCCGAGGAAGATCGCCGCGAGCCCGATCGGGTCGATCGCCACGAAGAGCGGGATGAATGCCTGCAGAAACTTGTGAGCCCATTCCAGCATGCCGCCACGCTGCGGCGCGGTCAGGAAAAGGCAACGCGCCAGCGGCGAGATTCCGCAATCCGTGCGCAGCCGCGCGATGTGCGCGGGGGTAAACTGCCGCTCCAACCCCTAAAAAAGGAGGACACCATGTCCGCCATCAAAATTCATCTCGAAGATGCCGAGATGCATCCGGTGCTGCGACTCGCGAAGCTGCTGCACGTCGAACCCGAAGCTGTCGCCTACGCGGCGCTCAACCGCCTGATGTTGCAGGCGCGCGATCCGGAAGTGCAAAACGACATCTGCCAGACGCAGAAAACCCGCGACGCCCAACTGCCACTCTGGGCTGACAGCGCCGGCTCGGTGCATGCCTACGAAGGCATGCGCGACTGCGATCCGGTGCGCAGCAAATACTCGGTGTAGATCTGCCACGCCACGTCGCGTGCGGTAGGGCCGGTTCTAGCCGGCCCGGTTGCGATTCGCTGCGCACGAGGTTCCCGAGCGTTGCCGCATTTGGACCGGCTGAAACCGGTCCTACTGCCCTCAATCCGCCAGCGCGGTCAGTGCCGATACCAGCCGCGGCGCCTTGAAGCGGAAGTTTTCCGCGACGAGGCGCGCGGGCACGGCGTATTGTCCTTCGAGCACCAGATTCGCGTCGGTCTTCATCACGAGCGGCGCGATGAGCTTGATGGCGAATGCGGGCGCGGGTGGGGCCCACGGGCGCCGCAGCACTTCGCGCAGGGTGTGCATGAACTCGGCGTTGCTCGCCGGTTCCGGTGCGCAGGCGTTGTAGGCGCCGCGCATCGTTGAGTCGTTCACGGCCCGCAGAAAAATTTCCTCAAGGTCGTCCAAGAGAATCCAGCTGATGCCTTGATGGCCGCTGCCCGCGGCGCCGCCGAGAAACGCCTTCGTAACGCGAGCCAGCGGCGGGTAGGCGCCGCCCTTGCGGGCGAGCACAACGCCGACGCGCAACACCACGCTGCGCACCGCGGCCGGGCATGCGGCGGCGAACGCCGCTTCCCATTGCACGCACACGTCGGCCTTGAAACTGGAACCAACCGGCGCGTCCTCCGCGCAGCGCTGCTCCGTGTTGCCGTAGATGCCCACGGCGCTCGTCTGCACCCACACCGCCGGCGGCGTGGCGCACGCGCGCACGGCGGCGCCGAGCGCGCGCACGGACTCGAGTCGCGAGGTGAGGATGCGGCGCTTGTTTTCGGGCGTGTGCACGCAGTCGATCGTCGAGCCAGCCAGGTTGATCACCGCCTGCGCGCCATCGAGCTCGCGCCACCACGCGGGCGCAGGCTGGCCGGCCGCCGCATTCGGCTCAGCGGCGGCGTCCCACTGCACTTCGCGCACGCCGTCGCCGCGGCGGCGAGGTGTCGAGCGCGTCAGCACGACCACCTCGGTGCCACGCTCACGCAGCCGGCGCGCGAGGGCTGCGCCGATGAGTCCGGTGCCGCCGGCGAGAACGATACGTTGGGCCATGGTGAGCAACTTAGGCGTGTCGCGGGGCTTGGCAAACCGGCCGTGGCTGCCCACAAACAGCCGCGTGTCCACGGCGACCGCCAACTTCTACGACTTCACGCGCGACGAGTTACTCGCGCTGGCGTCGCGCTGGGGTTTTCCGACGGTGCATGCGGCGCGCTTGTGGAGTTATGTCTATCTCCAAGGTGTCGAAGACTGGCGCGCGATGGCGGAACTGCCCGGGCGTTTTCGCGCGAAGGCGGAAAGCGAACTCGCCTTCGGTCGCCACGCGACGGCGGCGGAGACGCACAGCGCAGACGGCTTCACGCGCAAATACCTGCTCGAGCTCGGCGACGGCCACCGCATCGAAACGGTGCTGATGCGTTACACCGGTCGCGTGACGGCGTGCATCAGCAGTCAGGCGGGTTGCGCGATGGGCTGCGTGTTTTGCGCGACGGGGCAGATGGGCTTCCTGCGGCACTTGAGCGCCGGCGAAATTGTCGCGCAGGCGATGCACGTCGACGCGGTGCTGCGCGGCATCGGCCCGGATGGCGCGCTGGCGCAGCCGACGAGCGACTCACCGCACGAACGGCATGAGCGACTGCGCAACATCGTGCTCATGGGCATGGGCGAGCCGCTGCACAATTACGACGCGGTGATGAAGGCGATCGACATCCTGCGCGATCCCAACGGCCTCGCGCTCGGCGCGAAAAAAATCACGCTCAGCACCGTCGGCGTCGTGCCCGGCATCCGCCGGCTGGCCGAGGAGCGCCGCCCGTTTCACCTCGCGGTGTCACTGCACGGGGCGACGCAGGAGGAACGAGCGGCGCTCGTGCCGGCGGCGCGGAAATGGCCGCTCGACGAGTTGATGGACGCGTGTCGCGAATACATCGCGAAGCAGCAGCGGCGGATTTTCTACGAGTGGACCCTCATCGAAGGGAAAAATGACACGCCCGAGACGGCGCATGCGGTCGGGTGCTTGCTGCAAGGTCAGCTCGCCCAAGTGAACCTCATCCCACTCAACCCGACTGCCGGCTACGGCGGCGCGCCGACCGGGCGGGAGGCGGCGAAACGCTTTCAGGAAATCCTGGCCGAGTATGGCCTGCCGAGCACGGTGCGACAGCGACGCGGCATCGACATCGCGGCGGGGTGCGGGCAACTCGCGGTGGCGAGGAAGTAGCGGCGGGAGACGAGGCGGCCGCGCTACGGGAGTGGGACCTATGTGGCCTGCGGGACCCAGTGGTGATCGCAGCGCATGCGCGAGTTCAGAGGGCGATGTCGCTCACACCGGCGTTCGCGGCGGCCTCACTCGCCAGCCAGGCGCGCGCGTGGGCGAGCGCGGTTTCGTCGGCGGGCAGACCGCGTGCTTGCAGGCGTTGAAGCGCGGTGACGAGCGCCAGTTGCGCGCGGGCGTCGGCCGGGTTGGCTTGCGCGGCTTTCAGGAAAAGGTCGACAGACGCGACGATCTGCTCGGGCGCGAGCATCTGCTTTTCGCCGAGGAAGAGCGTGAGCGAGCCGCCGAGGGCCTGGATGTAGCTGAGCGGTGCCGCGGGGGGCGCATAGGCGAGTCCGCCGGTCGCGGGCTGCCACTCCATGTAGGTTTTCAGCTGCTGGTGAAATTGCGTGAGCACCGTATCGGCGTCGGCGGGCGCCCAGCGCGTCGTGAACGTTTTCAGCTCGCGGAATTTTTTCACTTCCCAGATGCGGGCGGTGAGCTCGTAGTCGGCGTTGCGGCTGCGCAGCGCGAACGTGATGACGTAGTCGAGGCCGCCTTGGGCGGATTCGTCGAGTTGCCGGATGTTTTCGGCCGCCCACTCCATCGGGAAAAGCGCGTAGTGCTTCGGTGCGAAAAGACCGATGCCAGCTATCGGGTCGTAGCCCGAGCTGAAGCAAAACGTCTCGGCAAACCACAGCGGAAGCCCGCGCGTGAAGCGGCCGACGACTTCCTCGGGCTGCGCGGCGCGCTCCATGAGATTCGCTTCGCCGAGCAAGGCGCATTGGGCAAACGCCACGCGGCGCAGCTTCCCTTGGCGCGCGGGCAGGAGTGCCGCGGCGTGGTTTTCGAGGCCGTAGAACCAGATCGGCTTGCTGATGCTGACGAGGCTGATCTTCGTGCCCGCTTCGAGGTCGCCGCCTGGCGCGGCCTCCGAGATGGAGAGCTCGGCGAGGGCGCGGGAGAAGCCGATGAGGCGGTGCTCGAGTTCGGGGCGGTTGAGTGAAAACAGCAGATCGAGCAGGTGCTGTGCGGCCTCCGGAGAACGGGCGGCGAGGTAGGCTTGAAGGAGATTCATGCCCGGGCCGGGACCATGTCGCTCGGCGTCGTAGCGTGGCGCGACGAGTTCGATCAGTTCGCGGATGTGACCATGGGTGCCGAGGTCACCCGAGATGGTGAGCAGCACGTCCGGACGGTCGCCGGCGGACGCGAGCACTTGTTCGTAGATTCCCATGGCCCCCGGGAGATCGCGGGCGGCCAGGCGGGCTTTCGCCGCGGCGAGTTGGGGCAGGACGCCACCGGCCGTCGCCGCGGCGGGAGCGGCGGGAGCCGGGGAGGGCGTTGGCGCGTTCGGTGCTGCCGCCGGGAGTGGGGTGGTCGGCGCGGGCGCTGGTGCTTTCTTGCCGGTGAAGCGATCGAAGAAACCCATGATGCGCGCCAGCCAAGCGAAGGCGTCGCGAACGCCAATCCTATTTCCCACACGGCGAGGTGCCTCGGCTCGCGTGGTGAGGTAATCGCGCGCGGGAGCGCGATGATGGGACACAGCCAGGATATTCAAGGGCGCTCCGGGAGTTTTTCCCGTTAACAAATCGAATATTCCTATGTCGAGTGACCGATTCGGACTCGGAAAACCGGTGTCTCTCTTGTTATCCCCACTCTCTTTTTCTGCGCCGTGCGGGGCTGCGGAAGCTCAACCCAGCGAATTACTTCATGTCAGCCTACTACATTGGTTTAGTCGCGGAGCACGGAATGGTGCGGCAACTCTTCGTGCAACTTTTGACGGTGGAATTGGGCCTCAATCTCGCCGTGCAAGCCAGCTCCGTCGACGAAGCAGAGGCCGCACTGGTTGGCACCAATCCGCCCCCCGATCTCGTCTTGGTAGGCTCGACGCTGCCGGACGGGCGCGGCGCGGACGTCGTGCGGCGGATGGCGCCGCGTCTGCCAAAAGTGCGCTGGTTCATGCTCTCCGCCCGCGAGCAAGCCCCGATCGTGCGCGAGGCGGCCAACTTGGGCGTGCAGGGCTTTGTCATGACGCGGTCGGGCTTGGAGGTGTTTCGCGAGGGGCTTGGCCGCGTGCTGGCGGGCGAAACGTATTACTGCGCCGCGGCCGCTCGCCTGTTGGCCGAGCACGTTGTCAATGAGAGCGCGACCACGAGCCCGCTGACACCGCGCGAGCGGGAAGTGCTGCGGGGCTTTGCGCGGGGCGAGAATACGAAGGTCATCGCCCAGCGCCTCGGCATGAACGTGAAGACGGTGCAGAACCACCTCACGTCGCTGAAGGACAAGCTCGGCATGCGGGAGCCGGCGGAACTCGTGCGCTACGCGATGAAGCACGGTTACGTGGACGAGATCTGAGGCGGACCAGCGGTGAAAACCGCGCGGTGCGGCAACGTGTGATCGCGCCTGGATATTTCGCCCTCGGCTCGCGCGTTTGCGAGCCCGGCGTCGCGGGGTAGCGAGGCGAATCCCTTCGCCGCCGGAGACCCGCGGGGTGGAGCAGAGTCCGCGCCCGACCTGGCCGAGCGATGCCAGCCCGCGTCAGCGTTGCAGGGCGGCAGTCGCGATTGCCTTCAGTTTTGCGCCGGGCAGCTCCTGCCAGCCGAGGTCCAGGCCGAAATAGCGTGCCGAGTTGCGGGCGCCCCAATCCGTGGTCGCGATGCGGTAACGGCGGTCGGGCGCGATGTTCTCGGGTGCCGCGGCCACGAGGAAATCGCCCAGCCGCTCCGCAAACGGCGTGCTTGGGCCCTGGTTGGAGCGGGCGACGAGCTCGCGCAGACGCACGCCATCCACTTCGGCGGTGAAGATCGCGCCGTCGAAGCGCACGCAGGCGTCGAAGGCCAGCCGCGGGATTTCGCCACCCGGCAAACCGCCGCCGAAAGTCGTGTTGCCGATGAAGGCCGCGTCGACGTGCGTCGCTTCGCGCAGCGCATTGACCACGAAACGGGCGGCGGCGGCCGGAGCCAGCGGCGCGCGCAAGCGCCCCACGATGGCGAGATCCTCCGGTTGCCCGAATTCGCGCCGGACCTTGGCGATGAACTCGGCCATCGGCGCGTCGGTGACGCCGTTTTCGGAGAGTTCGACCTGTTCGACGCGCCACAGGAGGTTGCCGCCGAGACCTTGGCGCAACCAGACGAGGGAGACGTGGCTGTTCCAGCTGCCGCTGTGGAAATAAACGGTGCGCCCCTGCGGGTGCACAAAGCGCAAGTGATCGTGCGCGCCGGCGAATAGCGTGCCCTCGGGCACAATCTTCAGGAGCTCGCGATCCGCTTCGAGCCCCGCGTGGCTCAGCACGATGAGCGGACCTTCTTTGGCCAGACGCGGCAGATTTTCGCGACCCCACGCGACGGGCTCCGCGACCTTGAGCGACGGACGGATCGGCACGCGGTAGGTGGAAAGGTGGTCGGTGGTGAGACCGACGAGCACCGTGTCGATGCGGCCGAGTCGCAGCGCCACCGCGGGATCGGTGAAGTATTTTCCGGTGGCGCGATCGCGCAGATTGCCGATCGGCACGACGCCGGTGGCGCGGACGCGCTTCACGGTTTCGGCCACGTCGTAGAATTCCGGGTCGTGATTCCCGAGGTTGATGAACGTCGGCACGCGACTCGCGAGGGCGCGGAACATCTCGAAGTCGATCGCGCCGTGTGAACGGCGCGCGATGACGTTGCCGTATTCCTGCGTGTCGCCATTGAGCAGCACGGCGATGGGCAGATCCGGGTTCTTCAGGCGCAGGCGGTCCACGAGCGCGATGAACTGCGCCGTTCGCTCGTAAGCGGAGTGTTGATCGCCCGTCACGATCAGGAGGGCCTCAATCTCGGCGCCGCGCATGAGCGCACCGCACCCGCTGGCGAGGAGCGCGAGCGCGATGACGAGGCGGCGGATAGGCATCTCGCCGATGTTTCGGACCTCGCCGGCACTGACAACTCAGAAGCATGGGCCGTTCTTGCCCTTAATGAGGCCGGTTGGGGAAGGGCGGAATGGGGTCCTTCCCTGGCCGATGTCGGACGATCTCACGGCATAAACAACTAATGTGGGCATTCGGGCGTCTTCACGTTTGTCAGCGGCTAAGAAACGACTGCTCTGCATCGTCATTCCTCCCGTGAAACGTTCTGTGCTTATCGTGGACGACCATCCCCTTTTCCGGGCGGGTGTCGTGGCGGTGTTGAACAACGACCCGGCGTGGGAAGTGTGCGCGCAGGCGCGCAATCCCGCGGAGGCGCTCGCTCTGGTTGCGCAAACTCGTCCGGAGGCCGCGGTGGTGGACCTGATGCTGCAGGACGACGACGGCTTAAAACTGATCCGCGACTTGCGGCGCGAGGCTCCGGGCCTGCGCATCGTGGTGCTCTCGATGCTCGACGAAACCGTCTACAAGCCGAAGGCGTTGCACGCCGGCGCGAGCGCCTTCGTATCGAAGCACGCCGGGCCCACAGCGGTTTTGGACGCGCTGCGCGAAGCGACGCCCCGCGTGGCCCGCGCGACGCCGGGCACGCATGAGCTGGCGGTGCTCTCCGAGCGCGAACTGCACGTGTTCACGCAGTTGGGGCACGGACGCTCCACGCAGGAGATTGCCACGGCACTCGGCGTGAGCGCGAAGACGATCGAGACGCACCGGGAAAACATCAAGGGCAAGCTCGGGCTGCCGCACGCGAACGCGCTGGTCGCGCGCGCTGCGCTGTGGGTGCGCGAGCAGGGGCTGGCGCGCTGAGGCGGAGCCCGGGCGCGCCGGTCCAGAGCACGAGCGTGGGTTGAATCGCCGAGCGCGAGCGCGCGGCGTGCGCGGTCGCGGGTGAATGCGCGTGCATTCCGAGACCGCGATTCGGCGCGGCCTTACCGCGCCGCGAAAAATTGCGGGAATCCCTTAGGGTCGTGCGCTTGTTCGAGTCGCCGCGCCGCGTTCTCTCCTGCGCGCACGAACACACCTATGAAAACACGTTACCTCTTCACTCTCCTCGCGGGCTGCTGTCTCGCCTCGCTGCCGCTGTCCGCCCAGACGTTCGTCGGCTCCGACGATTTCAACGACAACAATCTCGTTCTCCAGGATTCCAACCCGCAGGCCGCGGGACAATGGCGCTTTCTGCTCGCCGACACGGGCGCGGCGTGGGCCAACGTCAACGGCCGCCTCGAATACACCAGCTCGAGCGCGCAAGCCGCGTTCAACTTCAGTCGCGCGGGCTGGGTCTCGCCGAGCACGAGTTCGAACGAGATCGGCGGCGCCGGACTCGCCACGGGCAATCCGTTCACGTCGAGCTGGAGCGCCGTGGTCTCCGCGACGAATCTCGTCACGCCGAGCACCGGCTACACTTACCAAGGCCTTGAGACTTACACGCTCACTTCGGCCAACGGCAACAACGCCTACTACGGCATGTATCTCTCGACGTTCAACGGCGGCGCGCAGCTCGCCGCCGAGTGGGGCATCTGGAACGCCGGCACCGGCGACTTCGACCGCCAGCGCACGGTCGTGAGCACGCTCGACACGACCGATGTCCTCCTCCGTCTGGACTACAATGGCGACACGAAGGTCATGTCCGCCGGCTACAGCCTCAATGGCTCGACGTTTTTCAATGTCGGCTCGTTCGATCTCGACGGCGCGCAGGCGGGCCTGGAAGCGCCGAACCTGAATGGCCTCGGTCTGCAGTTGATCGCGGTGCTCAACCAAGGCGCCGGGCCGGTCGCCGCGGGAGAACTCTACTTCGACAACATCTCCGTCTCGGCCGTGCCGGAGCCGTCGACCTATGCGGCGCTCGTCGGTCTCGCCGCGCTGGGCCTTGTCTGGTGGCGTCGCCGTCAGCAAGCGGCGGTCGCGGCACTGGTCGCGGTCAAGGCGAACTGAGCCTTTTTCGGGTTACGTAAACGAGCCGGCCCGAGTGGGCCGGCTTTGTTTTTCAGCCGGTGCGTGGCGCGGCGAGCTGGCCCGGCGCGACGCCGGCGCGCACTTGGAGCGTCGCGAGCACCTTCGGCACATACATGCGCGTTTCCGACGGCAGACTCGGAGCGATCGCGGCGAACGAGTTCGCCTTCCGCGCGGCGAGCAGGCGGCGCACCCGGCCCTCGCCGGCATTGTAGGCCGCGAGCGCGAGCGGCCAGTCGCCGAATTTGCCGTGCAGCGTGCGCAGATAACGCGCGGCGGCGCGCGCGGATTTCTCCGGATCGGTGCGCTCGTCGGGCAACCACGTGCTCAAACCGAGGCTTTTTGCCGTGGCGGGCACGAACTGGTAAAGCCCTCGCGCTCCCGCCGGGCTGCGCGCGGAGGGATTAAACGTCGATTCCACTTCCGCCAGCCACGCCAACTCTGCCGGCACACCCTCGGCCGCGAACGCGGCGCGCACGATGGGCAGCAGCGGCGTCGCCCGCGCGGGCACGGGTCGCGTGCGCAGGCGCGCGAGCCAGAGATTGTAGTAAGGAATGTCCGGCGTCGTGACCGGCGGACGTTGTCCCGGCTTCAGCGCGGGTGGCTTGGGCGGCAGCGCGTGGCCGGGCTGCTTCGCGGCGATGCCGGCGGCTTGGATGTAATCAAGCCGCTCTTCGAGCCACTCCGCGTAATCCGCGTAATCGGGAAACAATTGCAGCGCTTTCAACGCGGCTCGCGCCTCCGGTTCATAAGCGGCGAGGACGCCAAGATCGTTTTGATCGAGCGCGGTCTGCAGGCGCGCGGCAAACGCATCCCATTCCTCCTTCGCAGGAAAATAGAACTCCCGCTTCACCTCCGGCGGCGCGTAGTCGTCGAACAGCTGCTTGCCTTGGCGGTAGAGCGCGTCGAGGTCGATCTCCGGCTCGGCCGCCGGCCTCGCCGGCGCGGGCTTCGCCGACTGCGCCAGCGCGGCCGCGGTGAAAAGCGGCAGGAGCAGCGGAAGGCGAAGCAGTTTCATAACGCGAGTGAGTGGGCGCCATTTGAGGAGCGGGCCCGTCGAGCGCGAAACAATTCAGATGAAGACCCGAACCGGTCCCCGCGGATCACGCGGATGAACACGGATTAAACATCCGCGTCGATCCGCGTTATCCGCGGGAAGTCCGCGCCGGTCTTCGCGCGGCCATTGAGGCAGACGTTTCCCGCGTTGACCGCGCGTCGGTTGCGGGTAGCTAGAGCCCTCCACCGGATGAACCGCGTCTTCATCAAAACCTACGGCTGCCAGATGAACGAGCGCGACAGCGAGGCTGTCGCGGCGATGCTGCGCGCCCGGGGTTATCGCATCGTGCAGGACGAGGACAGCGCCGACGTGATGCTGCTCAACACCTGCAGCGTGCGCGACATGGCCGAGCAGAAAGCCATCGGCAAAGCCGGCTACCTTTCGCAGAAGAAGAAGCGCAATCCGCGCTTCATGATCGGCATCCTCGGTTGCATGGCGCAAAACCGCGGCGCCGCGCTGCTCGATGCGTTGCCGGACGTCGATCTCATCGTCGGCACGCAGAAATTTCACCAGGTTCCCGATCACCTCGACAACCTGCGTGCCGCACAAGCCGCCGGCGCCGTGCTGCCGACGCGTATCGTCGACATCGCCGAGGAAGCCGGTTCGCAGAACACGATTCGCGAACACGTGCTCGAAGATCGCCAAGTCACCGCGTTCGTCTCGATCCAGCAGGGCTGCAACATGGATTGCGCGTTCTGCATCGTCCCCAAAACGCGCGGCGACGAACGCTCGCGGCCGATGGACGAGATCGTGCGCGAATGCGAGGAACTCGCCGATCGCGGCGTGCGCGAGATCACGCTGCTCGGCCAGATCGTGACGAGTTACGGCCGACGCGATTACCAGCACACGGGCGGCGTGAGTCCGTTCGTGCAACTGCTCGAGCGCGTGAACGCCATCCCGGGCATCAAGCGCATCCGCTTCACCTCGCCGCACCCGCGCGGCTTCAAAGACGACCTCGTCGCCGCCTACGGCCGGCTCGAGAAACTCTGCGAATACGTCCACCTGCCGATGCAGTCCGGCAGCGACCGCATCCTGAAGCTGATGAACCGGCCTTACTCGCGCGACCGCTACAAGCAGATCGTCGACGACCTGCGCCGCGTGCGGCCGGACATGTATTTTTCCACGGACATCATCGTCGGCTTTCCCGGCGAGACGGCGGAGGACTTCGAGCAGACACGCGCGCTCTTCGAGGCCTGCAACTACGACATGGCCTACGTCTTCAAATATTCCGTCCGCTCCGGCACGCCCGCCGCCGACATGGGCGACCAGATTCCGGACGAGGTGAAGGAGGAGCGGAATCAAATCCTGTTGCGCCTGCTCGAGCAGAATTCCGACCGCCGCAACGCCACGCTCCTCGGCACGACGCAGGAAGTGCTCGTCGAGGGGCCGGACAAGAAGGGTCTGCAATTCATGGGCCGCACGCGCGGCAACCGCATCGTGCACTTCGCCGCCCACGAACGCCTCATCGGCGAACTCGTCCCGGTGAAGATCAACCGCGTGTCCACCGCGGTGCTCTACGGAGAGCTGGCGCTGGCGGGAGTGGAGCAGTGATCACTACGAAACACACCAAACACACGAAAGCCGGAGAGTCCTGCTTACTCTTTCTTCGCCCAGGCCGCGGAAAATGAATCTTTCCCTTTTCGTGTCTTTCGTGTGTTTCGTGGTCTTCTCCCGATGAGTCTCTTTCTCGCCACGCTTCTTCCCGGTCTCTTTCTCGCGCTGCTCGGCGCGTTGCTGGCGTCGGGCAGTTCGCGCGTGAGCTCGACGGCGAAGGCGCTGCCGCGGTCGCAGCGCGGCGCCTGGCTGTTCTTCGGCGTCGGCGCGCTGTGGTTTCTCTTCCGGATCTCGAAGCTCGGTGAGGCGGACCTGATTTTCTTCCAGAATCCGTGGCCCGTGATGCTCGCCTTCGGCGCGCTGGCGGTGCTGGCGTTCGTCTACGCGCCGGACTTCCTCGCCGTGCGCGGGCTGTGCGTGCTCGTGCTGCTCGCGGCCGAGCCGTTGCTCTACGCCGCCTACATGGAGTGGCAGCATCCGTGGCGTCTGCTGATGGTGACGGCGGTTTATGTGGCGCTCGCGCTGGCACTCTACCTGGCGGCGGCGCCGTATCGGTTGCGCGACTTTTTCGAGTGGCTTTTCTTCCGCCCGCAGCGGCCGCGTGTGCTCGGGCTGTTCCTCCTGGTTTACGGTCTCGCCACCGTCGCGGCTGCCTTCACTTACTGAGCCATGGCCGAATCACCGACCGTGTTGCTCATCCTCGCCGGACCTGCGGGCGTGGGCAAAAGCACGCTCTGCGATCGCCTCGTCCGCGAGGTGCCGGGTTTCGAACGCGTCATCACGGCCACAACGCGCCCGCCGCGGCCGAATGAAGTCGATGGTCGCGATTACCATTTTCTGACGGAGGAGGAATTCGACGCGCGGCTCGCGGCCGGCGATTTCCTCGAGTGGGCGTGGGTGCACCGCAAATACCGCTACGGCACGCCGAAATCCACCGTGCTCGAGCGCCTGAATCACACCTGCCTCGTGATGAACATCGACGTGCAGGGCGTGCGCAGCATCCGCGCCGCCGCGGAGACGACACCGGAGCTCAAAGGCCATCTCGTCACGATGTTCGTCTCGCCGGACTCGATGGATGTCTTGCGCGAACGCCTGCTCGGCCGCGGCCCGGTCAGCGAGGAAGAGCTCGCGCGTCGCTTGCAGAGCGCCGAGTTCGAGATGGCCGACCGCAGCTCCTACGATTTCGTGATCCACAGCAAAACGAAGGAGCAGGATTTCCGCGCGCTGCTGGAGTTTTGGGAACAAGCCAAGCGCAAGCTCGGCCACGGCTGCTGAGTCGCGTCATGCCGCGCCCGCCGCGTTTCCCGGTCAGCGATCACTGCGATGGCGAGCGGTTCTTCAATCCGCCGCCGCAGCCGCAGGCGCTCGGCTTTGGCTCGCTGCCGAAGTGGTGGTGGCAACAGCTCACGACCGACGCGTTTCACCGTTGGCCGAAAACCGTTCCGCCGCCGCGGCGGCCGCAACTGCCCGCGCGCGTCGCGCCGGGCGAACTCGCGCTGACGTTCATCGGGCACTCCACGTTCCTGCTGCAACTCGACGGGCTCACGATTCTCACCGATCCGATCTTCGCGACACACGCGGGACCATTTGGACGGCTCGGGCCGAAACGCGTGCGGCCCGCGGCGCTGCGGCTCGAGGAGTTGCCGGCGATCGACGTTGTGCTCGTCTCGCACAATCACTACGACCACCTCGACCTCGCGACGCTGCGCTGGCTCGCGCGCGAGCGGCGGCCGCAGTTCATCACCTCGCTCGGTAACAAGGCGTGGCTCGAAGCGCGTGGCGTCGCGCCGGTGGTGGAGCTGGATTGGTGGGAAGGGTGGAGCGCGTTGACCCCAACGCACTCGGAACGCGTTGAGGTCAACGCGTTCCACCTCGATCAGTCGAGCGCGGCGGAGCGGGCGCAACCGCTGCTGCGCATCACGGCGACGCCCGCGCAGCACTTCGCGGCACGCGCGCCGTGGGACCGCTGCCGGACACTCTGGAACGGCTTCATGCTGCACACCCGCGCGGGCGACGTGTTTTTCTGCGGCGACTCGGGCTGGGGACCTCACTTCGCGGCGATTCGCGAGAAAATCGGTGCGCCCGATCTCGCGCTGATGCCCGTCGGCGCCTACGAGCCGCGTTGGTTCATGATTCCCGTGCACATGAACCCGGACGAGTCCGTGCGCGCCCACCTTGCGCTCGGCGCACGGCGGAGCATCGGCATGCACTTCGGCACGTTTCAGCTCACGAACGAGGCGATCGACGAACCGCTCCGCGCGCTCGCGGCCGCGCGCACCGCGCACGGCGTCGCCGAGGCGGATTTCACGACGCTCGACTTCGGCGAAACGCAGACGTTAGCGTTGCGGTCTTGAACGCGGTTCGGGCCGCCGCGTCCGCATCCTGATGAAATCGACTTCCGTTTGGGCGGGGGCACTTGCGCTCTCGCTCCTGGTCAACTTCGTGCTGTGGGCCCGCATCGAGCGTGAGGCGCGGGCTTCGGCGATCGCGGCCGGCGCGGCGTCTGCGGGTTCGGCCGGAGGCGCCCACGGCCGCGCTGCCGCTCCGACGGCAAACCGTTCCGCTCCGATCGCCGCCGCCGCGAATGGCCGGCGCGGCGTGGTGTGGCGCGAGCCGCGCAAGCCGGAAGAGCTGCGGGCGCTGGCCGACGAGTTGCGCGCCGCGGGTTTTTCGGAGGGCAACGTCCGCTACTTGATCGGCTCGCTGATCCAGCGGCAGGTGCGCGGCACGAGCGAGTTCGCGAAGATGCCGTTCTGGCATCAGACCGGCGGAGGCAAAGTAGCGCGCGCGACGATCGAAAAGATGAACGCGGAAGCGCAAGCCGCCCAGCAGGCCGCGCTGGGCCAAGGCGAGCCTGATCCGGCAGACCTCGATCCGATCGCCCGTTCCTCGCGTTACGGCACGCTGTCGGACGAAAAAATTGCCCTGCTCGACAAGGTCGAGCGTGACTACGGCGAAGTCTATTGGCAGCAGCGCCGCGGCGCGGGCAACGAAGATGCGATGGACACGTTCGAGGGCCGCAACCGCATCCGCGTGATCGAGGAGGAGAAGGAGCGGGACCTCGCGGCGGTGCTGACGCCGGAGGAATTCGAAGACTACTCGCGTCGCCGGTCGCGCGCGGCGCTGACCGTGATTCAGGGCGTGGCGGACATCGCGGTCTCGGAGGAAGAATACATGGCGCTTTATCAACTCCAGCGGCGCAGCTTCGCCACCCTCCCGCGCACGCCCGGCACCGAGGAATTCGTTGCCTATGCGCACAACGCGGCTCTCCCGCCCGAGCAGGTGCGCACCGTGCTGAAAGACGACCGTTTCTACAGCTACATGGAGAAGACCGATCCCGTTTACGGAGCGGTGGCCAAGTTTGCCCGCAGCACGCCGACGCTCACGCGCGACCAAACCTACCAACTCTACCAGCTGCAGTCCGCCGCGTTGCTCGCGCTCGCGCAGACGGCCGGTCCGGGCCGGCAATCCGATCTCGCCAACACGCCCGCGGGTCAGGCCGCGGTTGCGCCGTTCAACGCCCAACTCGACGCTCTGCTCGGCCCCTCGGCTGCGGCCTCGTATCGCCGCAGCACGATGGGCCGGATGTTTGCGGCGCCAGGCGGTCCGTGAAACGGTGTGCCGGAAATTTTCTACGTCGCGCGGAAATTCCGGGACCAAGCGCCGCGTTCGCGTGTCGAACTGCACTCGACTCCGGTGCGGCAGGTCGCCTAGCTTTCGCCTCGTCGTTCTCCGCCGCGGGCCAGCCGGAGCAGCGTCATTCCCCATGAATCGTCCTCTGTTGTTCGCTGCGCTGGCCGTGTCGTTGGCTGGCAACGCTTGGTATCTGATCGCCGCGGCACCGCGTCCCGCGACCGCGACGTCCGCCGAGGCCCCCGCCGCCTTATCCGCCACGAAATCTGTTCCCGGCGCTCCGGCCGCGCGCTCCGCGTCACCGTCCACCGCGGGTGTGCCCGATGACAAAACCGCGACTGAAGCGGCGGGCCCGCGCGGCCTGACGTGGCGCACGCCGACCACCGATGACGAGTTTCGTGCGTTGGCCGACGATTTGCGCGCCGCGGGATTTCCGTCGCATGTGATCAATCGCGTCGTCAGCGACCTCTACGAACAGCGGCGCCGGGCGGAAAGCCCGACCGCGAAGGTGCCGTTCTGGCAGCGGCGTGCGCTGCAAAAAGAAGCGCAGGAATACGAGCGCGCCACCGCGAAGAATCTCGAAGCGATCCTCGGGCCCGACGCCCGCCGGTCCACCCGCCTCGATGCGCTCACCCGCGCGCGCCAATACGGCAGCCTGTCCGACGCCAAGATCGATGCCATCGCGGAGATCGAGCGCGACTACCGCGAGATGCAGAACGACGTTTTTCGTCCCGAGGTTGGCGGGGTGATCGACGATTGGGCGGCCATTCAGAAACAGCGCAATTTGCTGAAGAGCGAACAGCGCGCGGATTTGGAGAAAATTCTGACGCCCGCCGAGCTCGCCGAATACGAGATGCGCAACTCCGACGCGGCGCGTTCGGTCGCGTGGGGTCTGCGCGAGTTGAACGTGACGCCGGCCGAGTTCGCCTCGCTCTACGAAATCCAGCGCGATTTCGATGCGGGGAATACGCCGCTCTCGGGCCGGGTGACGGCCGAGCAGATGACCGCGCGCGAAAACGCCGAGCAGGCGCGGCTCGAGCGCGTGCGCGGCGTGCTCAACGACGAGCGCTTTTACGCCTATCTCTCCGCGACGAACCCGGGGTATCGCGCCTTGGTTGGGCTCGCGAAAGATTATCCCAGTGTCACGCCCGCGGGCGCTTATCAGGTGATGCAGCTGGTGTCCTCGATCCAGCGCGAGCGGAATACTCTCTTCGCCGCCGGAGGAGCGCGCACGCCGGAAGCGGTGCAGGCGGCGTATGCGGCGTGGAACGCGCGCTTGGAGGCGCTGATCGGCCCCGCCGCCGCAGCCGCGTATCGAAAAACCATGTATGGCCGGGCGATGGTGGCGCCGACCATGGGGCGCCCGGGAACGCCGCGAGGCTGAGGAGACACGACCATGAAGAATTCCATTTTGATCACGTTGATCGTCCTTTCGCTTGCGCTGAACGGCTGGTTTGCGCTCACGCGCACGAGCGGCGCGGGTGACGCCACCGCTGGTGCAGCGGCCGCGTCAGCATCCGGCTCGACTCTCGCCGGCGGCGCAAAACCGGCCGGCGCCCGCGGGGAGACGCCGGTGGCGCCGCAGCCAATCGTGTGGCAGACCCGCGGCGACTCCGATGAGGAATTGCGGACGTTGACGACCGATCTGCGTGCCGCGGGTTTTCCGCCGACCGTCGTGGCGAAAATCATTGCCGCGCAATTGCGCGATCGCGCCTACGAGAAAATGGCGGCGCTGCCGTTCTGGCAACTGAACGGAACGACGCGCGAAGCACGCAAGTTGCAGCTGGAGGCGAACCGCGAGCTGCAGAGCTTGGTGGAGAAAATCGTCGGGCCGGCGGGCTCGCAGGTCGCGCTGATGGATCCGACGCAGCGCCGTGAGCGCTATGGAGATCTGCCCGAGGAGAAAATCGCGACGTTGCTGCGGATCGACCGGGACTATCAGGATTTGTCGCTCGAGATCGCGATGGGCGGAGCGATGACCGCGGAGGAAGGCAAGGCGTTGCAGGAGCAATTTCGCACGCTCGAGAAGGAGCGGCTCGCCGATATCAAGGCCGCCCTCGGTCCTGAAGCCTACGCCGATTACGAGCGCCAAAACTCCGGCGCCGCGGCGATGGTGATGCGCGGACTGCGCGATCTGAAAGTCAGCGAGGAGGAATATAACGCACTCTTCGCCGCGCAGAAGGTGCGCAACCCGAACGAATCGTCGGCCTTCTCCATCTCCATGACGGACCCCGTGCAAGCCGCCGCAAACGCGGCCTTCTACGATCAAGTGCAGACGGTCCTCGGAGCCGAGCGAGCGCACGCCTACCTCAAGGCTGCGGACAGCAACTACGGACAGATTGCGCGGTTTTTGGAGCAGCAGCCGGGCGTGGCGCCCGCCACCACTTACAAGGTTTTTCAGCTCCAGAACGAGGCGCGGTTGGCCATGCAGCAACTCGTGCCCCGCGATGGCGACGGCAACCGACAGGTGGACGTGGAAAAAGGCCGTCAGATCTTTGCTGATTTGAACGCGCGGCTCGATGCGTTGTTGGGCGCGGAAGCGGCGAAAGCATTTCGCGCGCAAAGCGCCGGCTCGCCGTTCCGCAATTTCGCGTCACGCCCGACTCCGTCCGGCGCGACACCGCCCGCCCCCGGCACCGCCACGCCCGCCGTGCGCTTGCCCGGCACGGGCGGCGGCTGATCTGTCCCCCCATGAGACGCACGCTGCTCACCGCTATCGACCTGTCATTCCGTGCCGCGCGCGGAGTGCCACGCCGGAGGGGCCGGGCGTGCTTTGCGGCGCCAACGCCGGAGTCATTCTATTGACTGTGGCCGAGAGAACTTGTCTGCGCTCTGCGGGCAAGCCCGCCAGCAAGCGGGCCTGCCGTTGTATTTTTCAGTCTCGGAAATCGCGGCGAGAGAGCGGGGCCGACTGCATGAGTCCGACTCAGCTCTGTTTTTCCGGAGCGGCGGGCGCGGCATCCTCGGCGCGGCGCGGCGGCTCGGCCTGCGTGCGCGGGCGGCGGCGGTATTCGTCGCTGTTGCGCAGGTCGCGGCGGATGTCGTCGTCGCTCCAGTTGTGCTCGATGATCTTGTTGCGGTAGTGTTCGAAACCGCGCGGGTCGACGTCGCGGCCGAGCACATCCTGGAAAACGGCGTTCAAGCGGCGCGTCATGTAGGTCACGCGGTATTCGTCGCTGGCGCGGAGAGAATCGCGCACCTGCTTCTCCGTCCAGCCGCGGTCGATCATCATGCTGCGGAAATGGCGCAGGCCGGATTCGTCGGGCTCGCGCGCGAGGATGTCCTGGTAGGCGCGCCGGATGATTTTCTCGGGTTCGAAGCTGGGCGGACGATTGCCACCGTGATGGCCGCCGGTGGGCGGCCGGTCGGGTGCGCGGCGAGCCTCCACGCGAAGGGAGGAGATCCGATCATTGAAGCGGACGAAACGGTTGTCGCCGCGCGAGAGGTCGCGGATGTCGTTCGTCACGCGCAGGGCTTCGCCGCGGAAATTCGCGTCGGTGTAGACCATGACCTCGGCGTCGCCTTCGATGCGGATGGACGTGATGCGATCGTTCGAGCGGCGGCCGTCATCGAAGTCCCAGCGCGCGAGGTTCTCCGCGCTCTGGCCGGGATAGAGGGCGATCGCGCCGCCTTGAAAATTCGGATGCTCGAAAAGCACGACGCGCGCGCCGCGACGATCGTCGCGTGGTTGCGCGAAAGCGAGTGCAGGCAGCACAGCAAGGAGGGGCAGGGCGCGGCAGAACAGTGCGCGAGGGTTCATGCCAGATAGGACGCCCGAAATGGGGCGGATATTCAATCGCGGAGGCGCAGCGATCTGTAGCGGCGGTCTATGACCGCCGAACGCGACGAATCACGTGCTCGGCGGTCATAGACCGCCGCTACAGCGAATAGACCGGTCCGGCTCAGTAGAGCAGTCGCGCGCGGATCGTGCCGGGCACCTTCTGCAGTTCGTCGATCGCGACTTCGCTGGCGCCGGCGTCGACGTCCATGACGAGATAGCCGATGTGCGGGTTGGTCTGCAGGTATTGCGCGGAGATGTTCACGCCGCGTTTGGAGAATTTTTCGTTCACGTGCGCGAGGACGCCGGGGACGTTTTTGTGAATGTGCAACAGGCGCGATTTGCCCGTGCCGGCGTGCTCGGGGAGCGTGACCTCGGGGAAGTTCACCGCGGTGACGCTCGAACCGTTGTCGGAATAGCGGACGAGTTTCTCGGCGACTTCGGTGCCGATGTTGGCCTGCGCTTCGACCGTGCTGCCGCCGATGTGCGGCGTGAGGATGACGTTGTCGAACTTGCGCAGCGGAGAGACGAACTCCTCGTCGTTGCCCTTCGGCTCGATCGGGAAAACGTCGATGGCCGCACCGCCGAGATGCTTTTTCTCGAGGGCTTCGGCGAGGGCGTCGATGTCGACGACAGTGCCGCGGGCGGCGTTGATGAGGTGCGCGCCTTTTTTCATCTGCGCGAGCTGCGCGCGGCCGATCATGTTTTTCGTCGAGGCGTTTTCCGGCACGTGGAGAGAAACGACGTCGGACTCGGCGAGGAGCTGGCTGAGTTTCGAGACGGCCTTGGCGTTGCCGAGCGGGAGCTTGCCTTCGATGTCGTAGAAGATGACGCGCATGCCCATATGCTCGGCGAGGATGCTGACCTGCGTGCCGATGTGGCCGTAGCCGACGACGCCGAGCGTCTTGCCGCGAACTTCGACGCTGCCTTCGGCGCTCTTCGACCAGCCGCCGCGGTGGACGAGGGCGTTTTTATCGGGGATGCCGCGCAGCAACATGATGGCTTCGCCGACGACGAGTTCGGCGACGCTGCGGGTGTTGGAGTAGGGCGCGTTGAAAACGGGGATGCCGCGCAGCGCGGCGGACTTGAGGTCGACCTGGTTGGTGCCGATGCAGAAGCAGCCGATCGCGGCGAGCTTGGGCGCGGCCTCGAGCATCTCGTCGGTCATGTCAGTGCGCGAGCGGATGCCGAGGAAGTGCACGTCCTTTAGTGCGGCCTTGAGCGCGTCGCCGTTGAGGGATTTGGGCAGCGTCTTCACCGACGAGTAGCCGCTGGCGTTGAGGACATCGACGGCATTCTGGTGAATGCCTTCGAGGAGCAGGACCTTGATGCGGCGTTTGTCGAAGGAGTGCTTTTGCATGGGGAGGCAGCAGGGTCGTCGCGAACGAGAATGCGGGCAAGGTCGGGGTGTGTCACGCGCTTGCCAGCGTGCGGCACATGCGTTGGTAGTTTCCCCAATGCCCTCGAAACCCATCCCTGGCTCCAGCGGCGAAGTGCTTACTTGCTTGCCGTCGGCTTACGTGCCGCACGCGGCGACCGGTTTGCTCCACCTGCCGCGGTTCCTCGCGAAGGCGAAATACGTGAAGCAGCACGGCGCCTTGCCGCCCAGTTACGCGAAGAATTACAAGCGCGGCATGGATCGCTTCCTGTGTCTGCATCTCGGCATCGACCCGGCGGCGGTGGAAAAGATCGTGTTCGAGTGCGTCGATGCCGGCCTGGGCGACGACGAGATCGATCGGCGGCTGAAGGCGCTGTTTCCGGCGGATTTGCGGGTGGCGAAGTGGAACCGCGAATACGTGCAGAAGGGCATGACGCCGAGCGGACGCGAATTTTTGAAAGAGGCGCTGACCAACATGGGCTGCGCGGACCGCGTCGAGCAGATCGTCAGCGTCGTGGACCTGATGGAGTTCGATGAAGGGCGGATCGAGTAAGCGCGCTGCGGGCCCGGGGAAATGGATCGTGGATCGAGGTAGTCGCCGCGAACGTCGCGATGCTCACGTATCTGCCCGGAAAGGCCCCAGTGCGTTTGTCATCTAATGGATTACAAACTCGTCCGGCGCCGATCGCGCATGACAGGGCGGCGGCTTGAGCGCGTCCGCGCGAGCGCCCACGGTCGCGGCATGGCACTCCCCACGGAATTCAGCGGCGTCACGGTTCACACGAAGGCCAACGTTTATTTCGACGGCAAAGTCGTCAGTCACACGGTGCTGATGCCGGGTGGCGCCAAGAAGACGCTCGGGCTGATTTATCCCGGCTCGTATCACTTCGGCACCGGCGCACCGGAGCGCATGGAGATCGTCGCGGGCGCCTGCCGGGTGCAGCTCGACGGGAGCAAAGATTGGCAGGATTACGCGGCTGGCACGTTCTTCGATGTCCCGGGTAAATCCGGCTTCACGATCGAGGTCGCGGGCGGGCTCTGCGAATACATCTGCTCGTTTCTCTGATTTTCGTAGCGGAAACCGTGAGGTTTTCGCCGCGTTCGCGCGCCAGTCGTTCCTCGGCGAAACTCTGCCGAGTTCCGCTACGGCTCGCGCTGGTGACGCGGTGCGGACGTTTGAGCGCATTGAGGTCAATGCGCTCCACCTGCTGACGGGTTTTCCGCTGGCCACGTCCGGCGGCGCACGTAACGGTTCGCGGAGTCATGCCCACCGACGCCGCTGTCACGCCCGCTCCCGCCGCCATCCCCAACGTCCTCGCCGAGCGCTATGCCTCGCCGGCGATGAAGGAAATCTGGTCGGCGCACGGCCGCATCCTCATCGAGCGCGATTACTGGATCGCCGTGATGAAGGCGCAGCGCGACCTCGGCGTTGCGATCCCGACGGAGGCGATCCGCGACTACGAGCGCGTGAAGGGCGAAGTGAACCTCACGCGCATCGCCGAGCGCGAGCGCACGACGCTGCACGACGTCAAGGCGCGCATCGAAGAGTTTTCCGATCTGGCGAAGCGCCAGTTCATCCACCTCGGGCTCACGAGCCGGGATCTAACCGAGAACGTCGAGCAACTCCAGGTTGCCCGCTCGCTCGAGCTCGTTCGTCTCAAGGCTGTCGCGGCGCTCCACCTGCTCGCGACGCGCGCCGGCGAGATGCGCGACGTGATGATCACCGGTCGCACGCACAACGTCCCGGCGCAGCCCACGACGCTCGGCAAACGTCTCGCGATGTTCGGCCAGGAACTGCTCGTCGCGCACGCGCGGCTCGAAGACTTGATCGAGCGTTACCCGGTGCGCGGCCTGAAGGGCGCGGTCGGCACGCAGCTCGACCAGCTCACGCTGCTCGGCGGCGATGCGGCGAAAGTCGACCAGCTCGAGGCGCGCATCGTGAAGCACCTCGGCTTCAAGGCCTCGCTTGGCGCGGTCGGGCAGGTTTATCCGCGCTCACTCGATTTCGACGTCGTGAGCGCGCTGCACCAAGTCGGCGCGGCGGCCGCGAGCTGCTGCACCACGCTGCGTCTGATGGCCGGCGCGGGCCTGCTCACGGAAGGTTTTCAAGAGGGCCAAGTCGGCTCGTCGGCGATGCCGCACAAGGTCAACGCGCGGAATTGCGAGCGCGTGTGCGGCTTCTCGACGATCCTCAGCGGCTACGTGACGATGACGGCGAACCTCGCCGGCCATCAGTGGAACGAGGGCGACGTGTCGTGCTCGGTGGTGCGCCGCGTGGCGTTGCCGGATGCGTTTTTCGCCATCGACGGGCTCTTCGAAACTTACCTGACGATCCTGCGCCAGATGGAGATTTTCCCCGCCGCGATCGCGGCCGAGAACGAGCGCAACCTGCCTTTCCTCGCCACCACCACGATCCTGATGGAAGCCGTGAAGAACGGCGCCGGCCGCGAAACCGCGCACGAAGCGATCAAGCTCCACGCGCTCGCCGCCGCGAAGGCGCTGCGCTCCGGTGGTAACGCCGATCTGCTGGCGCTGCTCGCGGGCGACAAGCGCGTCGGCCTCGGCAAGAAGAAGCTGCAATCGATCCTCGCCGAAAGCAGCCGCTTCGTCGGCGCCGCGCCGCATCAGGTCGACGAGTTTGTCGCGACCGTGAAGCCGCTGGCGAAGCACACCAAAGGCGCGGCGGACTACCGGCCGGGCAAGCTGCTGTGAGGCGTGCCGTAGCGCAGGCGTCCCGCCTGCGCTACTTCCCGCCGCGTTGGCCCCGGTGTTTTTACTATTTCCCCGGGCGGCGGGAGAATTGGTTTGCCAGTGCCCGGGGGCCGACCTTTTTTGAACCCTCTTTCGGTTTCTTTAGCAGCTTTAACCAACCACACCCATGGCAGAACTCGCAGGCAACTGTCTCATCGGCCAATCCGGCGGCCCAACCGCGGTCGTTAACGCGACCATCGCCGGCATCGTTTCCGAGGCCCTCAATCACGGCAACATCGAGGAAGTCTACGGCGCGCTCAACGGCGTCGCGGGCATCCTCCAAGAGGACCTCGTCGACCTCGCGGCCGAGTCCCAACAGGCGATCCGCGGCCTGCGTTATACGCCGGGCGCCGCGCTGGGCAGCTGCCGCACCAAGCTGAAGAAGGAATCCGAAGTCGCGCGTGCGCTCGAAGTCTTCAAGGCGCACAACATCCGTTACTATTTCCACATCGGCGACGGCGACTCCCAGGAGTCGGCCGCCAAGATCGCCGAGGCCGCCCGCGCCGCGGATTACGATCTGCACGTCATCGGCGTGCCGAAGACGATCGACAACGACGTCCCGACGACCGACCACTGCCCCGGCTACGGCAGCGCCGCGAAGTTCATCGCCACGACCGTGCGCGAACTCTCGATCGACGCCGACGCCACCGCGCAGAACGACATCGTCACGATCGTCGAAGTCATGGGCCGCAACACCGGCTGGCTCGCCGCCGCCGCCACGCTGGCCAAGCGCCGCGACCACCCGAACGATCCGCCGCACCTCGTCTACGTGCCGGAAGTCGCGTTCGACGCCGCCAAGTTTGCCGATGACGTCCGCCGCGTCCTCAAACGCGAGAAGCATTGCGTGATTGTCGTCGGCGAAGGTCTCGTCGACAAGGACGGCAACTATGTCGCCGTCGAGTCCGGTGACCCGACCGCGGCCGCCCAATTCGGCGGCGTGGGCGATCACCTCAAGGAAGTCGTCGAGTCGCAGGTCGGCGCGAAGGTTCGCCTCACCCGTCTCGGCGTCACGCAGCGCGCTGCGGCACACCTCGCCTCGAAGACGGACGCCGACGAGGCGTTCCTCGCCGGCCAGGCCGCGGTCAAGGCCGCCATCGACGGCGAGAGCGAGAAGATGATCACGCTCGTGCGCGGCGACACCGACACTTACTCCTGCGAGACGGGCCTCGTGGCGTTCGCTGATCTCGTCGGCAACACCAAGAAGCTCCCGCGCGAGTGGATCAACGAAGACGGCGTCAGCCTGAACTTCCAGTTCTACCGCTACGCCACGCCGCTGATTCAGGGTGAAGTGACGGTTCCGTTCGAGAACGGCATCCCGTCCTACATCCGCCTGCACGGCGATCGCGTCGACAAGCAGCTCGGCGGCTTCGAAGGCTGAGCGAAGTCAGCTGGATCGCCACGGCCTGCAACGCGGGCCTGGCGATGACAGACGAAATTTTCAGAGCCGGTCGCAAGACCGGCTCTTTTGTTTGGCGTAGCGCCGGCTTCCAGCCGGCAATGACGCTCGAAGCCGGCTGGAAGCCGGCGCTACTTCAAACGCTTGTTCAGAGCGGTGTAGGTTGCGCGCTTGCGCGCAACTTTCCGACGCTCGCACGAGTGGCACGCCAGCGCGCCACCGACCTTTAGCGACGACGAAAGGCACCGGTGTATCGGTGCCTTCGTTCAAGTCGCCAAGCGCGTTGTAGGGCGGGGTCTCCTGACCCCGCCGCGGGATATCACGTCGCAGCGGTGAGGCGGCGGGGTCGGGAGACCCCGCCCTACAATCGCGACGCGGCGCGCTCAGACCTTGGGCGCCGCGGTCGCGTCCTTTTTCTCCGCGGCCTTCTTCTCGGCGTCGAAGTCCGGCTTCTCGAGCGCGGGCTGGCCGCCGATATAGCGGCTCAGCCAGCTCTGCATTTCCCAGTGCCAGTAGATCGCGTTCTGCGGCTTGAGCACCCAATGGTTTTCGTCCGGGAAAACGACGAGGCGCGAGGGCACACCCATGCCTTGCAGCACGCCGTAGAGCTCGAGGCCGTTGCCGTAAGGCACGCGGTAGTCGAGTTCACCGTGGAGGATGAGCATGGGGGTCTTGAAGTTCTTCGCGTAGAACATCGGGTTCTGGCGCTGCATGCCTTCGAGGTTGTCCCACGGTTTGCCGCCCATGACTTCAGGGAAACCGTGCGGCACGTCGCTGGCGTATTGCGCGTAGCTGCTGTTCACGCCGGCGTGGTTGATGATGGCCTTAAAACGATCCGTGTGGCCAAGCACCCACGCGGCCATGTAGCCGCCGTAGCTGGCGCCGGCGGCGGCGAGGCGGTCCTTGTCGAGGTTAGGATACTTCGCGAGGAGGAAGTCGGTCGACTTCATGATGTCCTCGAACGGCATGTCGCCCCACTGGTTGACGATGCTGCGCGAAAACGCCTCGCCGAACCCGGTCGAGCCATGGCGGTTGACCCACGTGACGACGTAGCCGGGCGCGGCGAACACGTGCGTGTTCCAGCGGTAGCTCCAGCTGTCGCGGCACATCGTGTGCGGGCCGCCGTGCATGAGCTGCACGAGCGGGTATTTCTTGGCCGCGTCGTAATTCGGCGGGAACACGAGCCAGCCGTGAACCTGCGCGCCGGCCGCGCCGGAGAAGGTGTAGCTTTCGACTTTGCCGAGATCGAATTGCGCCATGAGCGCGTCGTTCACGTGCGTGAGCTGGCGCGCCTGGCCGGTCGCGGTGTCGAGGGCGAAGAGCTCGTTCGGGCGCGAGGTGTTGTCGTTCAGGAAAACGATCGTGCCGTCCTCGAGGCTGATGCTCGACGACGTGCCCTGCCGATAAACCGCGGTGAGGCCCGAGCCGTCGGCGTTGGCCTTGAAGATCGGCACGACGCCTTTGTCCTCGGCGACGAGCCAGAAGGTTTTGCCGTCCTTCGAGACTTCGACTTCATCGATCGAATAATCGAGCGCGTCGGTGATCGGCACGCTCTTGCCGGCGGCGACGTCGTAGCGCCAGAGCTTGGAAAATTCGCCGGAGTAGAACGGCGTCTCGGTGCGAACGAAGTAGACGCTCTTGCCGTCGGGCGACCACGTGGGCGAGCTGTCGCCACCTTTGTTCTCGGGCGTGACGTTCTTCATCTCACCGGAGCCATCGGTCGGCACGAGATAGACATCTTGATTCGGGAAATCGCGGAACGGCGGCGGCGTGCTGTTGAAATCGAGCGCAATCCACTGGCCGTCGGGCGAAACGTCGAAGTTTACGTCGCCGCTGTTGTTGAAGAGGCGGTCGACCTTCGGCGTGAGGTCCTTGATGGCCTTGGTCGCGAGGTCGACGAGCACGAGGCGCGTAGCGGCGCTATCGACGATGTAGTGATCGAAGAAGCGATACTGGCGGTTCTCGGTGACCTTCGCGGTCATCTTGGATTCCTTGCGGCGCTTCAGTTCCTTCTTCATCGCGGCGATGTCCTCCTTGGCGAGGCTGCCGGCGAGTTCGGGCACGACGATCGTCGAGACGACGATGCCCTTGCCGTCGGGCATCCATTTGGGATTCGAGACTGAAGCTGAGAGCTCGAGGATTTTCTCGGCTTCACCGCCGCCGAAAGGAATCACGTAGAGCGAAGACGCCTCGTCCTCGCCGCGCTTCGACGTAAAGGCGATGCGGCTCCCGTCGGGGCTCCACACCGGCGAGCCGTCGCTCGCTTGCGGGGCCGCGGTCAAGCGGCGCACGGTGCCGGTCGCGACATTCGCCACCCAGAGGCTGGCGGTGCTCTTGTTTTTCTCGATCGACCATTCCTGTTGCACGAACACGACGGTCTTGCCGTCGGGCGAGAGCGCGGGACTGCTGAGGCGCTTGATGGACCAGAGGTCCTGCGGCGTGAGGGGACGCTTGTCGGCCGCGACCGCAGTCACGGCGAACACCAGCGTGAGGATGAACGCGACAACGCGAGGGGTTTTCATTCTCGCGCGAGCAAACCGAACCGCAGGCACGAGTCAAAGCCGCGGCGGCAAAAGCGGCGAAAGACGCGCGCGCTGCGACGAAGGGACGACGAACGCGTGTCACGTCTCGGCCTGCGGCTCAGGTGCGGCTATTCGGAGAAAACCTCACCGATACTCGATCCACTCCGTCGTGGAATACTGTTCGATCAACCCGCTGACTTCGTCCTCGTTCAGCTCCGGCCACGGGGTCTCGACGGCTTCACTGCCGAGCGCTCGGCCGAGCGCGGCGACGAAGCGTGTGCCGAAATCGTCCCAATCGAGCGTGCTCACGCTGCTCTTCTCGATCGATCCCTGGAAGAGCAGGCCGTGCTTGTTGCGCTTCTGCGCGGCGCCGGCGACCTTCGCGCCGGTGCGGGCGTTCACGACGTCGAACAGTTCCGCCTTTTGAAAACACACGCCCGTGGGTGGAGCGGCTTGACCACAAGACGCTCCGGCCTCGAACGCGTTGGGGTTAACGCGTTCCACCTCGGGCTCGCACACCGCCTTGACCTCGATCGGTTGGCCGAGCGCGGTAAGCGCCTCGGCGAGGCATTCGTGCACGACGCGATACGACTGCGTCGCGCGTGCTTCCTCCAGCGGATGGCCGCGCGGAATCACGAGCGCGTAGGTCCAGTCGTTGCGGTGATCGACGATGCCGCCGCCGGTCGGCCGTCGGCAAAGATCGGCTGGCAAGTCCGCCGCTAGCTTCTCGCGCACGAACGCGATCTTCTGGCTGAAGCCGAATGTGAACGCCGGCCCGCGCCAGTCGTAGTGGCGGAACCGCGCCGCGCCCGCGTCGGGGTAGCGCTGCAGCAGCAGGAAATCGATCGCCATGTTCTCGGCGGCGCCGGCGGTGCGGGTGGGAAGGACGTGCAGCGACGGACTCGTGCTCATGAGCGCGTGACCATTGCGCAACCAACCACGCGTGTCGAATCCCGGTTGTGTGGCGTTAGCCCGCATAGTCACAGCCTTAGTGGCGCGAGACTCGCAGCGTGGTAGCGGAACGCGTAAGCGTTTCGTTGTTCGCACGAGCGAAAAACTTACGTTTTCCGCTACTCCGCAGACGGAGCGGTGAAGTATGCGGGTTAGCCCGCGCCAAACCCGCGCCACCACGCGGGCAGCACGAGTTGCTCCACCGCGACGGCGAAACGCTCGGGGCGCACGCGCAGCGCGCCGTCCAACGGCGCCAGGTCGAGCGTGAGGTCGCGCGGTCGCGTGGCGGTGAACTCCGGCATCGCCGCACGCGTGCCGGGCTCGATCCACTCGGACGGAAAACCAAAGTGCGCGCAGATCGCCCGGCCCATGTCCCAGCGGGATACCGGATCGGCGCCGGTCCAATGCAGCACGCCCGCGAATTCCCGTCGCGTCGCCAGCTCGAGCAGTGCGGCGGCGACATTGTCCGCACTCGCGACGGCGCGGATCTCGTCGGTGAACAGCCTCATCTTTTTTCCGGCGGCCCACGCTTCGAGGAACTTCTCATGCACGCTGCGCCGGCCGCCGAGGCTGTTGCCGAATAAGAGCGGCACGCGCACGATCGCGGCATTGGGATCGGCGGCGAGCACGCGCTGCTCCGACGCGATTTTCTGTCGGCCGTAGCGGTGCAGCGGATTCACCGGCGAGCGGATCGCGAACGGCGGGTGGGCGCCGTCGAAAACCTGCTCCGTCGAAACGTGAATAAAACGCGCGCCGAGTTCGCGCGCGGCGGCCGCGAGCGCGGCCGGGAGTGCGACGTTGACGCGCTCGGCCAGATCCTGGGCGGCGTCACAGGCGGCGGGTTCGGCGATGGCGGCGCAATTCACGACGGCATCGGGCCGCGCTTCGCGCACGAGCGTCACGACTGCGGCGGGATCCGCGAGGTCGAGCGAGACTTGGCGCGTCAGTCCGGGAACCGAGGTCGGCCAGCGACCGACGACGCCGATCACTTCGTCGCCCGCGGCGGCGGCAGTGCGCGCCACGGCGGCGCCGAGCAGGCCGGACGCGCCGGTCAGCACGAGCTTCATCGCGCGTCGAGCAGACCGCGCACCGAGCGGAGCAGGGTCGAGAGCGCGAACGGTTTCGGCAGATGCGCGAAGGCGCGCGGCGGGAACTGGGGCAGGGCCGAAGCGGGAGAATCGGCGGACACGGCGAGCAGCTTCAACGCGGGCGCGCGAGTCTGGAGCGCGCGGATCAATTTGGCCACTTCCGCGGCGTGGGCGTCGAGCAACAGGAGTTGCGGCGCCGGTTCGCGGCGCGCGGCGGTGATCGCCTCGGCGAGGTGGGAGAACTCGACGACGCGGTAGCCGTCGACCGTCAGAATGCCGCTGACCATCTTGCGGAGAACTTCGTCTTCTTCGACGACCCAGAGCAGCTCGGAGCCTCTGGTCCCCGGAAGGGCGGGGATTACGGTGCTGTAGACCTGTTCGGGTTCGGCGGTCTCCGGTAACAGCACCTCGAAGGTCGTGCCGGCGTCCGGTTTGCTGCGCACGCTGATGCGGCCGTCGCAGCTCCTGACGACGGCAAATGCCAGCGCGAGGCCGAGGCCGGTGCCGTGGGGCTTGGTGGTGAAAAACGGCTCCCAGACGCGCGCGAGCGTGGCTTCGTCCATGCCGCGGCCGGTATCGCTGACCTGAAGCATCACGTAACTGCCAGCGCGCAGGCCGGGCGCGGCGGTCTTCTGTTCGTGATTGGCCGTCCGCACGGTGAGCTTGCCGCCCTGCGGCATGGCGTCGCGCGCGTTGAAACAGAGGTTGAGCAGGACCTGTTGAAACTGCGTCGGATCGATGCGCGTGTTGCCGAGATCGGAGGCGAGACGCAGCTCGAGTTTCACGGCTTCGCCGACGGCGCGGCGCAGGATGTCGGCGACTTCGCGGATCAGCGTGTTCGGATTCACGACGCGCGCCTCGGTTTCCTGGCGGCGGCTGAATTCCAGGATCTGACGCGCGAGGCGGGCGGCTTTCTGGCCGGCGCGGTGGATTTCCTCGAGGTCCTTCTGCGCAGCGGGCGTATCCACGAGCTTGGTGCTCATGATTTCGCAGTAGCCGTTGATAATGGAGAGGAGGTTGTTGAAATCGTGAGCGACGCCGCCGGCGAGGTGGCCGACCGTGTCGAGTCGCTGCGAGTGAAACATCGCCTCCTGCAGGCGTCGCATCTCGGAAAGGTCGCGGAAGATGGCCACGAGCAGTCCGGGACTGAGCGGCGAGAAATCCCACCCGGCGAAAAAGGGGGAGCCGTCCGCGCGATGCAGCCAGCCTTCACCGGCCAGGAGACGTTCCGTGGCGACGCCGCCGGAGCGCGGCGTCATGATTTCGGTTTTGGGGCCGTGCAGCAGACGCGTGTTTTGGCCCACGAGTGCCGGGGACGCGTAGCCGGTGAGGGCGGCGAATTTCGCGTTGGCGGCCAGGATTTCCACCCCGGCTCCTTCCCATTTGTCCCGGGTGATCAGCGCGGCTTCGGGGAGCGCCTCCAGCAATGTCAGGGCGGCGGAAGCGGGAACGCTCGGGGGCACGGGCGCGGAGTTGGCTTTGCGGGGCGGCATGGAGAAACGGGCCAGGGCTCGTGCGCGCATTTGGCGGAGTCGGGCGCGCGGTGTCAAAACCTGCGTGCGGGACTCCGAGGCGGACGCGGCGAGCGAATCCGCGTGCACGGCGAGTTTCAGCCTCGCACGGAGGACGCGCACAACGGCGCGTCATAGACCGCCGCTTCCGCGCTGAGGGCTGCGTTCGAGCTTTTCTCGCGCGGGTTTCGCCCGGATAAACGCCCGGATGCCTCCCGAATTCACCGCGCTGCAGTATGCGCTGCTCTTCCTGGCCGGACTGGTGGCCGCTACGGTGGACGCGATCGCGGGTGGCGGCGGATTGATCACGCTCCCGGCGCTGCTGAGCACGGGGATGCCGCCGACGCTGGCGCTGGGCACGAACAAACTCGGTGCAGTGTTCGGCACCGCGTCGGCCACGTGGAGTTTCGCGCGGCAAGGCGCGGTGGATCTGCGCGAGTGCGTGCGCGGTGTGACTTTCACCGCGATCGGGGCCGTGGCGGGCGCGTTTGCGGTGCGGTTGCTGGACCCGGCGATACTCGGGCAGGCGATTCCGTGGCTGTTGGGGACGATCGTAGTCTACATGGTTTTCCGGCCGAAACTCGGTGAGACCAACCGGCATCATCGGATGGAGACGCCGGTGTTCTACGCGCTGTTTGGCCTAGGGCTCGGTTTCTACGACGGTTTTTTCGGTCCCGGCGTGGGCTCGTTCTGGACGATCGCGTTCGTGATGGTGCTGGGGCACAATTTCGTGAAAGCAGCGGCGCACACGAAGGTGATGAACCTCGCCAGCAACGCGGCCGCGCTCACGTTTTTCGCCGCGACCGGCGCGGTCGTCGTTGGGCCGGGGCTCGCGATGGGCGCGGGGCAATTGATCGGCGCGCGACTCGGTGCGCACTTGGCCATGACGCGCGGCGCGCGTTTTGTGCGCCCGATCTTTCTGGTGATGGCGACGCTGACGGTGGCGAAGCTGATTTATCAGCACTACGCGAAGTGAGCGGCTTGCTCAGACGCGCCTCGACCACGGCGAAGGGGACGGCCCGATCCGGCGCAAGCGTTTGATTCCCGCGCGGCTTCTCGTATCATCGAAAGCATGAAAGCCGTCCAAGTCACCGCGATCAAACAGCCCGTCTCGTTCCACGAAGTGCCCGCCCCCCTCGCGGCCGCCGGGCAGGCAATCGTGCAGCTCAAGGCAGCCGCGTTGAATCATCGCGATCTGTTCATCCAACAAGGGCTGTATCCCGGCATCAAATTGCCGGTGACGCCCGGTTCGGATGGCGCTGGCGTCGTGATGGCGGCGGGCAGCGAGGCGGACGCGGCGTGGCTCGGCCGCGACGTCATCATCAACCCCGCGCTCGATTGGGGCTCCGATCCGCGCGCGCAGGGCGCGAACTTTCGCATCCTCGGCATGCCGGACGCCGGGACGTTAGCCGAGCAAATCGTGATCCCCGTGGCAAATCTCGCGCCGAAGCCCGCGCACCTCACGTGGGAGCAAGCCGCCGCGCTGCCGCTCGCCGGCCTCACGGCGTGGCGCGCGGTCTTCACGCGCGCGCAGCTGCGCGCCGGCGAACGCGTCCTCGTGACCGGTATCGGTGGCGGCGCGGCGTTGTTCGCGCTGCAGTTCGCGCGCGCCGCGGGCGCCGAGGTGTGGGTGACGTCGAGTTCACCGGAGAAACTTGCGCGAGCGCAGGCGCTCGGTGCGGCGGGCGGCGTGAATTATCGCGATGCCGATTGGAGCGAGCAGTTGCTGAAAGCGGCCGGCGGTGCGTTCGACGTGATCGTCGACAGCGCGGGCGGCGACGGCTTCACGAAGCTGGTCGACTGCACGAAGCCGGGCGGACGCATCGTGTTCTTCGGTGCGACCGTCGGAAATCCCAAGCTGTTCGAGATGCGGAAATGTTTTTTCCGGCAAATCAATGTGCTGGGAACCACGATGGGTTCGCCGGTGGATTTCGCGGGCATGACCGCGTTGGTGAGCGCGGCGAAAATCGTGCCGACGGTCGATACGGTTTTTCCGCTCGCCGAGGCCGAGCGCGCGCTGCGCCACATGGAGGCGGCGGCGCAGTTCGGCAAAATTGTGCTGAAGATCTGAGCTGGCTCAGCGCGGCGACAAGCTGAGCAGCCAGAGGCCGACCATGACCGCGCGGGCGGTCCACGCGGCGGTGCGAAACCAGTTGGTCAGCACCAGCTGTCGGTGCGCCGTCGCGTCGTAGCCGCGCCCCAGGCGGAAGTGCAGCGGCACCTGCACCGCAAACGTCATCAGCCAGATCGTCGCGAGCGCCACCAGCGAACCGAGAAACAGCGGACCGCGCACGCCTTGGAGCACCAAGGCCAGTGCGCTCGCGGCCTCGGCGAGCATGAGCGGCGCGACGACGCACGAGACGGCCCGATTGTAGCGTCGGTGATACGCGATGAATCCGGCGGAGCCGACCGCATCGAAAAGCGGGTAGACCGCGAGTTGCACGACCCAGAGCACGCCCGCCATGGCCGCGGTGATGGCGAGGTGGGCCACCGCCAAATCAGCGACATTAGACATGCGTCCAGACTGTGCTCACGCGCCGCGCGGTAAAGCCTGCAGCGGCGATCACACGCCGGTCAGTCCGGTGCCGGGCGCGCGGCACACGAGCCGCGCGCGTGCGTTTGCCACGCGGGCGAACTGGAAACAGCGCGCGACATTCCACGCCCCTCGCGCTTGCCCACGGAGGGGCGCTGCGTTCCGTGAGGCCGCAGTTATCCAACTCATCATGAAGCCCTCGCTCTCCACTCCGCTCTCCCGCTACCTCACTCGCCGGCCGGACACTGCGCCGGCTCATTTGACCGACTATCTGGCAGACGGCGCCGCCTTGGTGAGCGCGGCCGACTTGGCGGCGCTCGGCGCGCTGCTCCCGGAGCTGGACGCGAAAGTCGCACGCGTCGCGGAGTCCGACCGTTTTCGCCGCCGGCTCGAGGTGCTCGCACTTTATTTTCGCGAGACGACGCACGAGGCTGCCGAGCGACGCGAGGCGGCTTTTGCGCTCTACTATTTTTTGAAGGGCTACGATCTCGTGCCCGACCATGTGCCGCACGTTGGGTTGCTCGACGACGCGCTGCTGGTGGAGGCCGCGTTCAACCGCAACATCCATGCGTTGCGCGCGCACTGGGCGGAGCGCGGACGGGCTTGGCCGGCGGGGCTGTGAGCTTCGCTCGCGCCCGTCGCGGGCGATTGAGGATTTATCGAGGTTCGCCCGATGAACCGACGCGCAATTTTCCCGTGGTAAGGCGGAGCGGCCCGCTCCGCCGCGAGGATGTCGCAGTTTTCGCGGCGCACCGGGCCGGTGCGCCCTACCGGTCAGCCTGACCGGCGAGACTCACTAAGAGTGGGTGTCGGCGGCTCGCCGCGTGCCTGCGGCGGCCATGCCGATGCGGGGCTGGAAAGCCGGTCAGGATTTCCAGTCCGGTCCGGCTTGCCGGCCGCGAGGCGCTGCGGAATCTCCCCCGCTCCGCGCCATGACCGACTACATCCCGCTTTTCCCGTTCGCCAACTATTGGTGGTTCTACGGCCTGTTCACGCTGTTCGTGCTCAGCATGCTCGCGCTCGATCTCGGTGTCTTTCACCGCGACGCGCACGTCGTGACCTTCAAGGAGGCGCTCGGGTGGAGCGTCGTCTGGATCTCGCTCGCGCTGCTGTTCGGCTACGGGCTCTACCAGTATGCGCTCTACCAGTTCCCGCTCGATCCGCGGCTGGCCGGGCTCGACCACGCGGCGCTGGCGAAACAGACGGGCTTGGAATACCTCACCGGCTTCGTCGTCGAGAAATCGCTCTCGGTGGACAACATTTTCGTCTTCGTCGTCGTGTTCAGCTACTTCGCGGTGCCGGCGAAATACCAGCATCGCGTGCTGTTCTACGGCATCCTCGGCGCGCTGTTTTTCCGCGTGATCTTCATCAGCCTCGGCGCGGTGCTGATGCAGTTTCACTGGGTCATCCTGGTCTTCGGTGCGTTCCTGATTCTCACCGGACTGAAAATTCTCTTCGCGCCGGAGAAGCCGATCGATCCCGAGAAAAATCCCATCATCCGCCTGCTGCGGCGCCTGATGCCGGTGACGCCGCAGCTGCACGGACAGAGTTTCTTCACGAAGCTCAACGGCGTGTGGCACGCGACGCCGCTGCTCGTGTGCCTCGTGTTCGTGGAGGTGACGGACATCGTCTTCGCGGTGGACAGCGTGCCGGCGATCTTCGCGCTGACGAAGGAGCCGCTGATCGTTTTCACGTCGAATGTCTTCGCGATCCTCGGGCTGCGCGCGCTGTTTTTCCTGCTCGCGGGCATCATGCACAAGTTCCGCTTCCTGAAATACGGACTCGGCCTCATCCTGGTGTTCGTCGGCCTGAAGATGGTGTGGCTGAACGAGGCGTTCGGTGGCAAGTTCCCCATCAGCTGGTCGCTCGGCATCATCGGCGCGCTGCTCGCGGGCGCGATCGCCGCGTCGTTGTTGATCCCGGTGCGTTCCGCCGCGCCGGTGTCGCCGGCGAAGTCGTGAGTGCGACGAGGCCGCGTCAGCTCCGCAGCCACTCCCACGCGGCCTGCACGAGCTGTGTGGCGGCTTCGCCGAGGAACACGAAATACAACACGCCCGCCGCGAACACCACGTAGCCGAGCAGCACCGCGACGCCGTCGCGCTCGAGCAGTCCGCCCGCGAGCAACAACACGGCCCACGCTGGAAAACTGTTCGTGAACGGAATTGGCAGGGGCAGCAGCAACGCCAGCGCCGCGAGCAGCATGACGAGCGCGTGCAGCTGCCGCAGGCGCGCCGTTTCTGTCAGCGGCGTCCAGCGCGGCCGCAGGAATTTTTCCAGGAAGCGGATGACGCGCTCGGCGACGCGGAACAGCTTGGCAAAAAAGTCGGCCGGGAGCTGCTGGCGTTGCAGCTTTTTGGGCAGCCACGGCCGCTGCCCGAGCATCAGGCGCAATGCGATCAGTGCGATCGCGAGGCCGAAGGGCGTCGAGAGGCCCGGCAGCGGCACCGGCGTGATAAACGGCAGCGCGAGCAGCAGGACCACCAACAGATACGCGCGCCCGCGCAGCACGTAGATGACCTCGCGCAACGTCAGCGGTCGATCTTCGGACCGCGACCGCAGCAGCGCGATTTCTTCGGAAAGTTTACGCGGAGCGTGCATGCGGTGGGGCGAGACGCCGGCCGAAGCCGACGCGGCCAGCCGAAGGGGCGACGACTTGATTCGGCAGACGCGGGTGGCTGGCGGGCGGGTGTTGGTTCACTGCGCCGGAATGTTTCGTGAACTCGGGCAAACACAAGCCGCTGCTCAGTCGGCCTCCGGGCCACAAACAGCGCTTGAGCGCGCGGCGCGCCAGCACACCGTTTGGGCGGTGTCCCTCGCTTCCTATTCGTCGCCTTCCGATCCTTTGCGCCGGCTCTCCGACGACCTCCACGCCTTGGCGACGGCGTTCAGCGACCACGCAGTGACGGTCGGGGAGGTGATGGAAAAGCTCGGGGCGCGCGCGTCCGCGCTGCTGATTGTCCTGTGCGCGCTGCCGTTCACCGCGCCGGTGTCGATTCCGGGCCTGTCGGTGCCGTTCGGGCTGGTGATCCTGGTGCTTGCATTGCGCTTCTCGGCCGGCTTGCCGCCGCGGCTGCCCCAGCGGCTTCGTGCGGTGCAGCTGCCGCCACGGTTTTTCGCGCGCGTGCTCGAGGCTGGCAGCAAGGTGGTGGGCTGGATCGAGCGTCAACTGCGCCCGCGCTGGGATTGGTTGAGCGATGCGCCGTGGAAAACCCGCCTGCACACGCTGACCGTCGCGGCGGCGGCGGTGTTGCTCCTCCTGCCCGTGCCGCCGGTGGTGCCGTTCACCAATATGCTGCCGGCGCTGGTCATCGTGGTGCTGACCATGAGCGTGCTCGAACGCGATGGCTTCGGCATCCTGGCCGGTCACGCGCTGTTTGTGGGCACGCTCGGCTACTTTGCACTCTGGGCCACGGTGATCGTCGAAGCGTCGCGGCGTCTGCTCGAGCGATTCCTCGGCTGATCAGGTGCCGCGCTTGTTGCCGTAGAGCTCGACGTGCAGCCGATGTGCGTAGCGATAGCCGCGCGCCTTGCAGAGTTCGCTCAGCCAGCCAGCGCGCGCGCGCAGCGTCTCGAGTGTCGTGCCCTCGGGCATGAGCAGCACTTTATGCGGCGGCACCAGACACAGCGTGTCGCGCAACAATTCCTCGATCTCGGCCACATCCGCTTCGGAGCTGACGACGAACTTTAATTGGTAATCGCCCGCCGCGATCCACGCGGCGATGACCTCCGGCTGGCGGCGGAGCGACTCGTGCTTGCGGCGCCACGTGTCGTCGAGCCGCGCGTCGGGCGCGGAGTGCGCGAGCTTCGGGCTCAGGGAGGCGAGATCGCAGGCGATGCCGCGCGGCGGCACGGTGGCGGCCGTCTCGATCGTGATATGGTAGCCGCGCTCTTTGAGTTGAAACGCCAGTTCGTGAATCTCCGGTGCGATCATCGGCTCGCCTCCGGTCAGCACCACATGCTTGGCCGGATACGCGCGCACGGCCGCGACGATCTCGTCGACGCTCATCGGCGTCCCCTCGGGCGACCACGATGCGTAGGGCGTGTCACACCAGTTGCAGCGCAGGTTGCAGCCGCTCGTGCGCACGAACACCGACGGCACGCCGACGAGTTCGCCCTCGCCCTGGATTGAGTGAAAGATTTCCGAAATCAGCATGGCAGCAGGGAGCTTTCAGCCGTCAGTTTTCGGGTGGTGGCTTGGGCTTGGCTGATCGCTGAAAGCTGACAGCTGATCGCTGCGCGGAGCGCTCGGCAGCGGCGGCGTGGCCGCGTAGGTCGTGGGATCGACCAGCCCCGCCTGCTGAAAGGCCTCACGCCGTTCGACGCACGTGCCGCATTTGCCGCAGTGGACGTCGCCGCCCTTGTAGCACGACCACGTTTGCGCGAAGTCCACGCCGAGTCGTGCCCCTTCGGCAGCGATCTGGCCTTTGTTCAACGCAATGAACGGCCGCAACAGCTGGATGCCTGCATACGTGCCGAGCCGCAGCGCGTCACCCATCGCGCGCATGAAATCCTCGCGACAATCCGGGTAGATGGCGTGGTCGCCGCCATGCGCCGCGATCACGAGTCCCTCCGCGCCGACGCTTTCCGCAAAGCCGCCCGCGATCGCGAGCATGATGCCGTTGCGGAACGGCACGACGGTGCGCTTCATGTTTTCGTCCGCGTAATGGCCTTCGGGAATGTCGCCGCCGCTCTGCAGCAGGTCCGACGTGAAATGCTCGCCGATGAACGCCAGCGGCACCACCTCGTGCCGCACGCCGATCGTCCGCGCGTGCGCCGCCGCGAAGGGCAACTCGCGCGCGTTGTGCTTCGCGCCGTAATCGAAACTCAGCACCGCGCGCACGTCGTGCTCCCGCCGCGCCCAATGAAGCGCAGTCACGGAATCCATCCCGCCGGAGCAGAGCACGACGACTTTCATACGGAGCAGTTGGCCACAAAAAGCGCAGAAAGCTCAAAGACAAACTGCGCCTCCAAACGCCAGTTGTCGGGCCTCACCTTGCGTGAGGCCTCAGCCGCGACCGCGGCCTGCGCAGAATTCGCCGGCAGTCATCGCCGCGCAGGGCCCTAAACCCAAACGCGAACGAAGAAGGCGCCGCGTTCCATCCGCGCCCTCCACCCGCCAGCGCTCCTCTCCGCGCCACGCGTTGCCTCCTCCGCTTTTTGCGTTCTTTGTGTTTTTCGTGGCTACTCTTCGTCCCCTGATCATCGCCCATCGCGGCGCCTCCGCCGAGCAGCCGGAAAACACGCTCGTCGCCTTCCGTCGCGCGCTGGCGCTGAAGGTCGATGGCATCGAGCTCGACGTGCATGTCACGCGCGACGGTGTCGCGGTGGTCTTTCACGACGACGAGCTGCAGCGCCTGACCGGCGAGCGCGGTCCACTCGCCGCCCGCACCTGGCGTGAGCTGCAAAAATTGCGCGTGCGCGGCGTTGCGCCGATTCCGCGGTTGGTCGACGTCCTGCGGCTCACGCGCGACCGTTGCGTGGTGCAGATCGAAATCAAAGCCGGTGTGCCGGTCGCGCCCATCGTGCGCGCCGTGCGTGCGGCGCGGGCGGCCGATGCCGTGATTCTCGCTTCGTTTTCGGTCGAGATCGTGCGCGTCGCTCGCGAACTGGCGCCCGCGATTCCGCGCATGTTGATCTCCGAAGGTCGCGCATCGCCCGCCGCGCTCGCGCGCCAGCTGGCCTCTTGCGATGCGGCCGGTCTCAGTGTGAATCACCGCGCAATCCGCTCCGCGGCGTGGCTGCGCGGGATAACTTCCCGCGGTTTTGCGGTGTGGACTTGGACGGTGAACGACGCTCGCGCCGCCCGCCGCCTCGCCGGCTGGGGCGTGGCTGGCCTGCTGGGGGACAATCCGGCCTTGCTGCGCCGGGTCGTTTAGGTTTTCTGTTCGGCTCCTTTCCGTCCGTAGGCGGACACAGTTAATGATACTTTTTCACGACTCATCCTGCGTTGGCTATGGCTCGCATATGCGGCCCGAACAGCCCGCGCGCATCACTCGCACCGTCCCGCACCTGCAAAGCGCTCATCCCGCTTGGGAATGGCGCTTGCCCGGAACTTTTGACGAAGCCGCGCTCCTCCGCGCGCACTCCGAGACGCTGCTCAAACGCATCGAGCAGCCCGGCGACATCGACGAGGACACGCCGCACTTCCCCGACATCGCGCAACACGCGCGCCGCTCCGTCGCCGCGGCGCTCGATGCGTCCGCTGCCGCGCTCGCCGGCCAGAAGGCTTTCGCGCTGATGCGCCCGCCCGGCCACCACTGCACGCGCAACCAGGCGATGGGCTTTTGTTACCTGAATCAGGTCGCTGTCGCCGCGCTCGAAGCGCAGGCCAATCGCGGCGTGCGTGTCGCCGTGTGGGATTTCGACGCGCACCACGGCAACGGCACCGAGGACATTCTCGAGGGCAAGCCCGGCACGTTCTTCGCCTCCGTGCACCAAATCCCCGGCTATCCCGGCACGGGCACGCGCTCGACCGTGAACTGCCGCAATTTCCCCGTGAAGCCGCACACGCCCCGCGAATTCCACGTGGCGGAACTCGCGCGCTCGTGGGAAGCGGTGCTGAGCTTCAAGCCCGACCTCGTCCTCGTGTCCGCCGGTTTCGATGCGTTCGAAGGCGACCCGATCACGGAGATGACGCTCGCGCCGGAGGACTTCGCCGAACTCGGCCGCTGGGTGCGCCAATGCGGCCTGCCCACCGCCGGCATCCTCGAGGGCGGCTACAGCGAGCAACTCCCGCAACTCATCGACGCCTTTCTCTCCGCCTGGGACCAGTGATTTTTCCGCCGCGTGCAAACCGTTCCGCACTACCGCCTCCTCGATCAAGCCGACCAACTCGCGCCGCTCTACGCAGCCCTCGATCGCGTCGACGAAATTGCCCTCGATACCGAGGCCGACAACCTCTTCCGCTACCGCACGCGAGTCTGCCTCCTGCAGATCCGCGCCGACGGCGAGATCTTCCTCGTCGACCTCCTCGCCGAGCTCCCGCTCGAGCCGCTCTGGCAGCGCCTCGCGCAGAAGCACCTCGTGATGCACGGCAGCGATTACGACCTGCGCCTGCTGCGCGGACTCTGCGATTTCCGGCCGCGCAGCCTGTTCGACACGATGTTCGCCGCGCAACTGCTCAACATCCCGCGCTTCGGCCTCGCCGCGCTCCTCGAGCAGCATTTCGGCGTCAAACTCGACAAGGATCACCAGAAGGCCAACTGGTCGCAGCGACCGCTCGATCGCGACATGCTCGACTACGCCGCGATGGACGTGCACTTGCTGCCCTCGCTGCGCGACAAGCTCACCGAACAGCTCGCCGCGCTCGGTCGCGTCGAGTGGCAGAAGCAGAAATGTCAGTGGCAGATCGACGTCGCCGGTGAAGGCTTCGCCGGCCCCGACGAGAATTCCTGGCGCATCGGCGGCTCCGAAAAACTCAGCGGGCGTGGACTCGCTGTGCTTTACCAGCTCTGGCACTGGCGTGAGCGCTGGGCCGAGAAGCTCGACACGCCCCCCTTCAAAGTCACCGGCAACGAAATGCTCATGCGCATCGTCCGCGCCGCCGACGACGGCGCGCCCGTCGCCAAGGCACTCGAAGTCCACCTCGGCCGCCGTCACGATCGTCTGTTCCCTAGTCTCGCCGAAGCCGTGCGCCACGGTTACGCCACCGATCCGCGCTCGCTCCCGCGCCGCGAGCGCCGCCGCGAGTTCGCGCCGCTCACGCCGGAGGAACTCACGCGCCAGGACCGCATCAAAACCGACCGCGACCGCCTCGCCCGCACGCTGAATCTCGATCCGACGATGATCGCGACGCGCTCCCAGCTCGTGCAAATCGCGCGTGCCCCCGAGACAATCGACGCGGTGCTGCTTCCCTGGCAGGCGCAGCTCCTGAAATCCGAGCCCGCTTGGCAGAGCTGAGTCCGGAATGCCGATGCGACTGCAATTTCGCGCGGCAGCGCGGGTAGGGCGCGACCGCCGGGCGCGCCGCGACTGGCGCATCACCTGCACAGAGGTGAGCATTGTAGCGGGAAATGTAGGGCTCGACCTAGCGTCGAGCCTGGCGTGCGAACGCGGCGCATGCGCCGTTCGCGAGCGAGGCCGCACCCAAGGCGAGGCCCGCCAGGCTTTTTCTCGTGTAGCGGCGGTCTGTGACCGCCGATCTCCCGCGGCGACCAGATGACCGACTCTGCCAACATCGCCCGCCACCTGCCGCTGATGGCCGCGCGCCAGCCGGACCATCCTGCGGTGAAAATCCCGCGCGGTCGCACCGGCGACGGCCGCATCGATTACCTCACGCTCTCCTTCCGCGAACTCGACGCCGAAGTCGACGCCTGGGTCGCGCATCTCGCGGCGAAAGGCGTGCAGCGTGGCGATCGCGTGCTCGTGATGGTTCGCCAAGGCCTGCCGTTGATCGCGGCCGCCTTCGCCCTCTTCAAGCTCGGCGCCGTGCCCGTGATCATCGATCCCGGCATGGGCCGCGAAAGTTTCCTCGCCTGCGTGGCCCGCTCGCGCCCGCGCGTCCTCCTCGGCATCCCGCTCGCGCAGGTCTTCAGCCACGTTTTCCGCGCGGCCTTCGCTTCGATCAAGATCCGCGTCTGGGTCAGCGGCTCCGCCACCGCGCGGCGCTCTTCGGGCGCTCAAATTTCAAATCCTCAATCTGAAATTGCCGCGACGGCCGCGACCGACCTCGCGGCGATTCTCTTCACCAGCGGCTCCACCGGCGCGCCGAAAGGCGTTTGCTACGAACACGGCATGTTCGACGCGCAGGTGCGGCTCGTGCGCGACACCTATGGCATCCAGCCGGGCGAGGTCGATCTGCCGATGTTGCCGATCTTCGCGCTCTTCAATCCCGCGCTCGGCATGACGACCATCGTGCCCGAGATCGACCCATCGCGTCCCGCGACCGTCGATCCCGCGAAAATTCTCCAAGCCATCCAGCAGGAAAACGTCACCAACTCCTTCGGCTCGCCCACGCTCTGGCGCAAGATCGCCGCGCACGCCAAGGCTTCCGGTGTCACGTTGCCGACGATGAAGCGCGTGCTCATGGCCGGCGCGCCGGTGCCGCCGGACCTGTTCGCCGACGTGCAATCGCTGCTGCCCAACGGCACGGCGCACAGCCCTTACGGCGCGACCGAATCGCTGCCGATCGCCTCCATCGCCGCGGCGGAAGTGCTGCGCGAGACGAGCATCGCGTCGCTCGCCGGCGAAGGCACCTGCATCGGCCGGCCGGTGCATGAGATCGAGGTGAAGATCATCGCGCTCACCGACGACCCGATCGCCACGCTCGCCGACGCGCGCGAACTGCCCCCCGGCGTGATCGGCGAAATCATCGTGCGCGGTCCGGTCGTCACGAAGCTTTACGACGCACTCCCCGAGGCCACTGCACTTGCGAAAATCCAAACGCCAAATCCCAAAGACCAAAACCACGGTGGCACTGCCAATTTGGAATTTGGACGCTTGGATTTTGGCGTTTCCGGCGCGTCCGCCGCGCCGGTTTGGCATCGCATGGGCGACGCCGGCTACCTCGACACGCACGGCCGTCTGTGGTTCGTCGGTCGCAAGGCCGAGCGCGTCGAGATGCGCGACGGCATGCTCTTCCCCGATCAGGTCGAGCCGATCTTCAACCAGCACCCCGACGTGCGCCGCACGGCGCTCATCGGCCTCGGGCCGCGTGGCGAACAGCGCCCCGCGATCGTCGCGGAGCCGATGTCGCGCGAGGTCGTCGCCACGCCCTCGTTGCGCCGCAAACTCGTGCGCGAACTCCGCGCGCTCGCCGTCGGCCGTCCGCACACCGATCGCATTCGCCTCGCGTTCCTGCATCCGGGTTTTCCCGTCGACGTTCGCCACAACGCGAAAATCCACCGCCTCACGCTCGCCAAATGGGCCGGCAATCACACCGGCTACGAACTCGACAAACGCGACGTGCCCGCCTCGGCGCTGAAACGATGAACGCCTCTCGCCTCGATCTGAGGTGGAGCGCGTTGACCTCAACGCGCTGTTCAGTTCTCGCGCGCAGAAAGCGCGTTGAGGTCAACGCGCTCCACCTGCGCGACGACAACGTGGCCGGACTTACGTTACCACTTCGCCGTCGGCACACGCGCAACAACGCCGTTCGCGCCGCGGTGCTGCTTTGCCCATTGTCTGCCGTATGAATGCCCCCGTCTTCATCACCGGCGCCAGCGGCTTCATCGGCGGCAAACTCGCCGAGCGTCTGCTCGCTGCTGGACGCGAAGTGCGCGTGCTCGCGCGGCGTCCGCTGCCCGATCTCGAAAAACTCGGCGCGCAAATCGTATCCGGCGATCTTCACGACCCGGCCGCACTCACGCGCGGCATGGAGGGCGTTGGCACCGTGTTTCACGTCGCCGGCCGCGTCGGCGTGTGGGGACCGGACGAAGATTTCTTCCGCGTGAACGTTGAAGGCACGCGCCACGTGATCGCCGCCTGCCGTGCCGCGCACGTGCCGCGGCTCGTCTACACGAGTTCGCCGAGCGTTGTGTTCAACGGCGGTGATCTCGCCGGTGTCGACGAGTCCGCCCCGCTGTGCACGCAGGCGCCGTGCGCTTACCCGACCAGCAAGGCCGCCGCCGAGCGCCTCGTCGCCGCGGCCAACGACGCCACGCTCGCGACGGTCTCGCTGCGTCCGCACCTCGTGTGGGGCCCGGGCGACCGCAACATCATCCCGCGCGTCCTGAAGCTCGCGCGCGCCGGCCGCCTGAAGATCATCGGTCCCGGCCGCAATCTCGTCGATTGCACGCACATCACCAACGTCGTCGACGCCCACCTCCTCGCCGAACACGCCCTCGCCCCGCTCGACCCTTTCTCCCCCGCGCGGCATCCCGGGGAAAGTCACGTATTACGTGACTTCCCGAGCGGCGCGGGCGATGCGCGCGGGCGGGCCTACTTCATCACCAACGGCGAACCGGTCGTGCTCTGGGACTGGATCAACGAGCTGTTGCGCGGACTCGGCGAACCGCCGGCGACGAAGCACGTATCGCTCGCGACGGCGTATCGCGCGGCGGGTGTGCTGGAGTTTCTGTGGCGCGTGCTGCCGTTGAAGGGCGAGCCGCCGACCACGCGTTTCGTGGTGAAGGAGCTGGCGACCGATCACTGGTTCAAAATCGACGCCGCGCGCCGCGACCTCGGCTATCATCCGCGCGTGACGATGGCCGCCGGCACGGCGGAGCTGATTGCGCACTACCGCGCGGGGAACACGTTTTAGTCCGGCGCCTCCAGCGGAGTAGCGGAATTCGTGAGAATTTCGCCGATCCGTCCCATCGCGCCAATACTCGCGAAAGCCTCACGGCTTCCGTTACGACGAGCGCCTGTCCCGCTGACGACGCCATGGAGGGCGCGGCTCCTGCCGCGCCGCGAATATCCCGTCGCCGACGATTCCGCTTCGGCTCGGCGGGAGCCGAGCCCTCCACGCCGACACTTCCCGCACGCGCGCCGCGCTCAGCCGCTCCGCTGCCGCACGGCTTCGAACAGCGTGATGATCGTCGCCATCGCGACGTTCAACGAGTCGGCCTGGCCGGCCATCGGGATGCGCACGAGCACGTCGGCGCCCTTCATCCAGAATTCGCTCAGGCCGTATTGCTCGCTGCCCATGACGACGGCGAGCGGACCGCGCAGGTCGGTTTTCGTGTAGAGATTGTCCGTGTGCGGCGTGGTCGCGGCCGTGCGAATGCCTTTCGCCTTCAACCAGGCATGCACCGTCTGCGAATCGGCGACCACCACCGGCACGGAGAACAGCACGCCGGTGGAGGCGCGCACAACGTTCGGGTTAAAAAGGTCCGTCACCGCATCGCACAGGATCAGTGCGTCACAGCCGGCGGCATCCGCGCTGCGGAGAATCGTGCCGAGGTTGCCGGGCTTCTCGATCGACTCGCAGACGAGCAGGAACGGCGGACGCTGTAGGGCGGGGTCTCCTGACCCCGCCGCGTGTGCAGTCGCGGCGTTGACTTCAGCCGAAGGCGGGGTCGAGAGACCCCGCCCGACAATCTGCTCCAAGTCGTCGAGCGTGCGCTTCCATTGCGGGGCGACGGCGAGCAAGCCGTCGGGGCGCTCACGGTAGGCGACCTTGGCAAACGCGTCTTTGGAGAGCTCAAATAGCTGCGCTCCGCTCTGCCGCGCCTGTTCGATCAGCGCCGGCTCGTTTTCGCCTAAAAACCAATCGGAGGAAAAATAGAGTTCCTTCAGCTTCACGCCTTTCTCGAGCGCACGGCGCACCTCGCGATAGCCTTCGACGAGGAACAGCCCAGCCTCGTCGCGCTCGCGCCGCTCGCGCAGGCGCACGAGCTGTTTCACGCGCGGGTTTTGGAGGCTGGTGATTTTTTCGGGGAGAAGGCCCACGGAGCACACGGAAGACACGGAAAAGAGCCTCAGCAATTTCCTTTTACCGCCCCCTTCAGTGTGTTCTGTGTGTTCCCGTGGGCCGAAAGAAAAAATTCAACGACTACCCGTTCCCGTATCGCACCGAGATCGAGCTGGAAATCTCCACGCTCACGAACCTCGGCGTCGGACTCGGCCGCGTGGCGCTGGCGAGCGATCAGCGATCAGCAGTCAGCGATCAGCCGGACGAGTCCACGCCCGCCAACGGCTCGGAAATCCGAAATCCAAAATCCGAAATCCAAAATCGCTCCGGCTGGGTCGTCATGGTGCCGTTCACGTTGCCGGGCGAGCGCGTGAAGGCTCGTGTCTATCGCAACCACAAGAATTTCTCCGAAGCCGACCTGCTCGAGGTGCTCACGCCGTCGCCGCACCGTATCGCGCCGCACTGCGAGCTCTTCGGCCGCTGCGGCGGCTGCCAATACCAGCATCTCACCTACGCGGAGCAACTCGCCTGGAAACGCCGCCAAGTCGAAGAGCTGCTCCAGCACATGGCCGGCATCGAATTTCCCGTCGCGCCGGTCATCGGCTCGCCCCGGGAATACGGCTATCGCTCGAAGATCACGCCGCACTTTCACGTCGGCCGGCCGGACGATCCGCGCACTCCGCCGCCGGCGGAGACGCCGATTGGTTTTCTCAAACAAGGCACGCGTTTCGATCTCATCGACGTGCCGGCGTGTCCGATCGCGACGCCGGAGATCAACGCCAAGCTCCCCGAGGTCCGCGCGCGCGCGCGCCAGCGGCTGGCGGCCGGCGAATTCAAGCGCGACGCCACGCTCCTGCTCCGCCACGCGCAGGAAGGCGTGATCACCGACTACGACGCCGTGATCCACGAAGTGATCGCCCCGGCGGATTGTAACGTAATATGTTACACCCCGACTGGCGCACCGGCCACGGACGCAGCGGACACGGGCGAGCCGGTTTGTAACGTAATACGTTACAAACCCGCGCAGGACGCGGGAGAAAATGAGAGTTCGACACCGGGCCGGCCGCTGCGGCTGCACTTCCTCGCGCGCGATTTTTTTCAGAACAATCCCTTCATCCTCCCGGCCTTCACCGGTTATGTGCGCGAGCAGGCGAAGGCCAGCGGCGCGCGCCTGCTCGTCGATGCCTACTGCGGCAGCGGGCTGTTCGCGCTGAGTTGCGCTCCGGTCTTCGAGCGCGTGGCGGGCGTCGAGGTGAGCGAGACGTCGGTGAAGTTCGCGCGCGAGAACGCCGCCGCGAACGGCATCGCGAACGCCGTGTTTTCCGCCGGCGACGCGGCGACGATCTTTGCCGGACTCGATGCGTCGTTCGTGGCGGCCGACACCGCGGTCGTCATCGATCCGCCGCGCAAGGGCTGCGACGAGTCGTTTCTCGCGCAGCTGTTCACGTTTGGGCCGCGCGCGGTGGTCTACGTGTCCTGCGATCCGGCGACGCAGATGCGCGATTTGAAGAGCTTCCTCGCCGCCGGCTACGAACTGACGGCCGTGCAGCCGTTCGATTTGTTCCCGCAGACGCGTCACCTCGAGTGCGTGATCACCTTGCGGCGTGCTGCGCATCGGTTGGCGTAAACAATTTCATGCCAACCCGCGCGGAGCGCAGCGCGGAAACGGGGTGATAATCCGCCCATGAAAACGATGCGACTGTGGGCCGGTGCATCGATCGCGTTGGGCCTCGCGGTGACAGTGACAGGCCAGACGCTCGATCTCTCCAACTCATCGTGGGGCACTGGCGGAACCCTCCAGGGCTCTTCGAACGGCGGGCTGCTCTACAGCGGCGCCACCTCGACCGGGATTTACTTCGGCACGGCTCAAGTCGACGCGAACACGTTCGCGTTCGGTCTGGCGAGCGCTTCCACGCCGACCACGCCGGCGCACTACAACGTGGCCTCGGCCATTGCGGCGGATACGAGCATCACGCTCACGTTCACGGGACTGAGCAGCGCGCCCAAATACCTCGCGTATACCGGCGGTGCGCTCACCAGCTACAGCTACAGCAGCGGCACGCTCACGCTGACGGCGTCGACGGTGAACCCGGTTGCCTCCGCGTCCGACACGACGGGCAACTCTCTCGGCAGCGCGTTCGGTCTGCTCATGGTGACCGGCGGATCATTTGATTTCTCGGGCACGGTTTTCCGGACGAACATGTTTTGGGAGGACCTCAGCCCGCTCCAGAACTACGCCGGCACCACCTACGTGGCCGGTCTCAACGCCGCCGGGCAAAACGGAGCGACCGCCTCGTTCTACGCTTATCTGCCCACTTCGTTCCTGGCGGCGAACGGCCTCGCCCAGCCCGACGACGCCATCGCCCGCTTGCAGAAAAACGTCGGCACGCCCGTGACGCTCGACGGACTCAGCTTGGCGATCTTCGCGAGCAGCAATCCGGGCTTCACGGGGCAGACGACGCCGTGGAGTTACGGCGGCGCCTCATCGTTCAATTTCAACGACGGGGCCAATGACGACTACGTGCTCGCGGCCTATGCGAACAGCTCGTGGTCGGACGGCAACATCGGCATCGTGGCCGCGAGTTCGGTCCCGGAGCCTTCGACCTCTGCCGGCATTTTCGGTCTCCTTGCGCTGCTCGCCGCGGTGTGGCGACGCCGCGCACTAAACAACGCACCTATGCGCTAACGCCCCGATCCCTGCGCGATCGTCAGGCCGTTAAAATGAAGGCGCCGGTCAACTCCGGCGCCTGATTTTTGTTGGCGAACGACTGGCCGCGGGATTGTGTCCGCGGCGCACGGGCCGCCTCCAACCACGTTGACTATGTTCAAACGCACCCTGCTCGTGCTCGCGCTCACTGCCGCGGGCATCGTTTCGGCCGCCGAGAGCGCGCCCGTCGTTGTCTATTTGCGGGCTGATCCGGCGCCGATCGCGCCGCTCTTCTCGCACGAGAAAATGGCTTTCGAGTTCCGTCAGACGGGTGATGCGGCGTTCACCGCGCCCGTGCCCACGAAGGCGGGCCCGCTCGACGTTCCGGCCTCGATCCGCTCCGATCGGAAGGAGCACCTCGTCGAGGTCGGCATCGTGATTTCCGATCACGGTCAGGTGCTCAGCACCGCCATCGTTTCCTCGAACAGCAAAGGCTTCGAGCCGGCCGCCCTCAAAATGGCCCGAGGATTTCGGTTCCGCCCGGCGACGCTCGACGGCAAGCCAGTGGCGACCTACGCGGTGCTGCCGGCGACCTATCGCTACGTCGATCCGGCCGAGATGGCGAAGACGCTCGCGGACTCGGCCGCCAAGAAATAGCGCCGCGCGAGCTACTTCGCCGACGCCGCCTCTGTCAGCGGCACGTAGGGCTCTTCGCGCAAATCGGCGGTGCGTCGGCCGCGGAGCAGCTGCACCCACACGCGCGCGCAGGCGAGCACGACCAGGACGACGAGCACCAGAAAGGTGCCAGTCACCGCGGTGTTCACGTAGTTGTTCGTGACCAGCTGCTGCCACTGGGCGAGCTGCGCGGCCGTGCCGCCTCCGGCGATCTGTTTCTTCAGCACATCCGCGGCGCTGAGGAAACCGAGGCGTGGGTCGGCGGCGAAGATCTTCATCCACCCGGCCGTGATCGTGACGCACAGCAACCACGCCAGCGGCGCGAGCGACACCCACGCGTAGCGCGCGCGTCCCATCTTGATCAGCACCGTCGTGCCCAGTGCGAGCGCGATGACCGCGAGCAGTTGGTTCGCCACACCGAAAATCGGCCAGAGCGAGTTGATGCCTCCGAGCGGATCGACGACGCCTTGATAGAGAAACCAGCCCCACGCCGAGACGAACGCGATCGTCGCGAGCCAGTTGCCGGCGGTGGAGTGCGTGTCGCCGAGCGGTTTCCAAACGTAGCCGAGCAAGTCCTGCACGAGGAACCGGCCGACGCGCGTGCCGGCGTCGAGTGTCGTGAGAATGAACAGCGCCTCGAACATGATGGCGAAGTGATACCAGAGCGCCGCCGCGGTCTTGCTGCCGAGCACGCCGGCGAACATGTGCGCCATGCCGACGGCGAAGGTCGGCGCGCCGCCGGTGCGACCGACCATGTTGTGCTCGCCGACGGAGGTGGCGAGGTCGGTCATCTGTTGCGCAGTGACGGGGAAACCGAGGGCGGTGACCTGCTGCGTCACCGCGGCGACGTCGCCCTTCATGTTGATCGCGAAATATTCGCCCGGCTCCATCGCGCACGCGGCGATCAGCGCCATGATGCCGACGAGCATTTCCGTGATCATGCCGCCGTAGCCGATGATGCGGATGTGGCTCTCCCGCTCGATCATCTTCGGCGTCGTGCCCGACGAGACCAGCGCGTGAAAGCCCGAGATCGCAGCGCAAGCGATCGTGATGAAACAAAACGGAAACACCGGCCCGGCGAACACCGGTCCGGTGCCATCAATGAACTTGGTTAGCGCGGGCATTTTCAGCTGCGGCGCCAACACGACGATCGCCAGCCCGAGCAGCGCGACGCAGCCGATCTTCATGAACGTGCTGAGGTAATCGCGCGGCGCGAGCAGCAGCCAGATCGGCAGGATGGACGCGACGAGCGAGTAGCCCATGATCCACCACGCGAGCGTCGTGCCGCGCAGCGTCATCCAGTGTTCGATCACGGTGCCCTGAATCCATTGCCCGCCGACGACGGCGAGCAGCAAACCCACCACGCCGAACGCACTCACGACGCCGATCTTGCCCGGCAGCCACGAGCGCAGCGCCACGCCCATGACCAGCGCGAGCGGAATCGTCGCCGCGATCGTAAACGTGCCCCACGGACTTTCCGCGAGGGCTTTCACGACGACCAGCGCCAGCACCGCCAGCAGGATCGTCATGATCGCGACGACGCTGATCAGCGTGAGAAAACCCGCGAACGGCCCGACCTCGTCGCGCACCATTTGGCCGAGCGAACGCCCGCCGCGGCGCGTGGAGCAAAAGAGCACGATGCAATCATGCACCGCGCCGCCGAGCGTGGCGCCGACGAGAATCCACAACATGCCCGGCAGGTAGCCGAACTGTGCCGCGAGCACGGGACCGACGAGCGGGCCGGGCCCGGCGATGGCGGCGAAATGGTGACCGAACACGACCCACTTGTTGGTGCGGACGAAATCCTTGCCGTCCTCCTTCACGATGGCGGGCGTCGCGCGCGTCTCGTCCAGCGTGAGCACCTTGGCAGCGAGCCACGCGCTGTGGAATCGCCACGCCAGCGCGAAGACGCAGACGGAAGCGACGACGAGCCAGAGCGCGTTGACGGGTTCGTTGCGCGTCCAGGCGAGGACGGCAATAGAGGTGACGCCGAGCGCGACGACGAGAAACCAAATGACGACGCGCAACCAGGACAGCGGGCGGGGTAGCTCCATGCGTGGAAGGGGTAGGGTGCGGCGACCTTACACGCGCGAAGGTCGCGGGCTAGGAAAAAGCGGGGGCGTGACGCGCTGGCGTGGGTGGAGCGTTCATTTTAGTGCGAGCGACCAGCAGGACGCTCGTTGCCGCACACGAGCTCGGCCACGGGGATTCGGCGAAGAGTCGTGCGGCGGAGTGTTGCTCCCGGTTTCTGCGCTGGGCCGCGCGGGAAATTTATCTCACGCAAAGGCGGGCGCGTGCCGGAGCAAACACCCTCACGCGGGCACGATCTCGCGAAAAGGGAGTTCCAGTCGCGCTGTGGCGCCCTGCGACGTGCGGATCAGATCGAGGGCGGCGCGGCGGCCGTAAAGCGTGGCGAGGCGGGCGCGGATGTTTTTGAGGCCGACGCCGGTCGTGGGCTGGCGCGGCGCTGCGGTCTCGGCGCGCGCGGCGGTGGATTCGTCGGTGATCTCGACGATCAGCTGGTCTTCGCGCTGCCACGCGCCGATGCGCAGCGTGCCGGCGCGCCCGTGCAAACCGTGAATGATGGCATTCTCGACGAGCGGTTGCAGCGCGAGCGTCGGGACGGCCGCGAGGGACGCCGCGGTGTCGATGCGCGTCTCGATCTTCAAGGCGTCACCGAAGCGCACCTGCTGGATGCGCAGGTAGTGCTGCACCATCTGCATTTCCTCGGTCAGGCTGACTTCGGTGCGGCCGCTCTTGTCGAGCGAGGCGTGCAACAGCGCACCCAGCGAACAGATCATCTCGTCGGCCGCCTCGGCATCCGAGCGGACCAGCGACGAGATCGCGTTGAGGGAATTGAAGAGAAAATGCGGCTGGAGCTGCAGTTGGAGGGCGGCGAGGCGGGCGGCGGTGAGCTGCGCCTCCGCCTGAGCGGCGCGCCGGGCGGCGCGTTGCAGATAGAGCACGTGCGCAAAGGCCACGAGGCAGCAGTAGAGCGGGAAGGATTGCCGGCCGCGGAGAAACCACGGCGGCGGGGCGCGAAACACGCGCGGCGGCACTTGCTCACCATTGCTGGTGCTCGCGGTGAGGACCGGCCCATTGTTCGGGCCCACTTCGAAGATCACATCCTGCCGGGGAGTGCCTTGGAGCGTGCCCGGCACCCCCGGAATGTTGGAGGGCACGAACGCACTGGTGGTCCCGGCGGTCGGCAGGCCGCCGCCGGAGCTGAAGCCAACCACGCGCACGGCGCCGCCCTGGCCGTCGTCGCGGAACGCGAACCGCGCGCGGCCGCCGCGCGGTCCGTCGATGAAGCTCAGCGGCGATTCGAGGCAGACGATGGCGACGATGCTGGCGGCGATGTGGATGAGCAGCGCGCGCGGCCAGCGTGGTCCCGCGATCGGCACGCGGAGACACAGCCACACGGCCGCCGGCGCCACGACCGCCCACGGCAACAGTCGCAGCGCGGCGAAGCGGACGTTCTCGCCGAACGGCATGAAGCCGCTCAGCCACGGCTGAATGGAAAATAGAAAACCGAGCGCGATCCAGCCCGTGGGCAACCACCACCATTGCCGGAAAGTGATGACGGCGGCCCGGTCGCCGGCCTCGCGGAGCGGATCGGCCGAAAACGGCGAAACAGACGTCACGCGGCGGTTCCTTGAGGCATCGTGGCGCGCCCGTGCGTGCGCTTCTCGAGGCGCTCCTGCAACTCGCGGAAGCTGCGCTGCAGGCGCACGCGCGCGCCGCTGCGCAGCAGCAACACGTGCTCGCCGGGCTCGTCGAACAGCACCTCGTTCACACGGTCGAGATTCACCGCGGCCGAGCGACCGGTGCGGAAAAATTGGTCCTCGCCGACCTCGACCAGCGTGTCGGTCAGCGTGCCACGCAACACGTGGTTGCCGCTGGAGGCGTGCAACACCACGTAGTTGGCGGCGGCCTCGATCCACTCGATGTCGTTCACTTGCACGACGACGTAGCGGTCGCGCGATTTCACCAGCAGACGATCGCTGCGACCGCCGCGAGCGGCGTCCGCTGATCGCGGCGCGAGGCGCGCGCGGGCGCGGCCGAGCGCGCGCGCGAAGCTCTCGCGGCTGTAGGGCTTGAGCAGATAGTCGACCGCGTTCGTTGCGAATGCATCCACGGCGTGGGCGGGGAAGGCCGTCGTGAAGATGATCGCGCGCTGCTCGTGCTGGAGAGCGTGCGCCACCTCGATGCCGTCGAGCGGAGGCATCTGGATGTCGAGGATCAGCACGTCGGGCCGGAGTTGCTCGGCGAGGCGGAGCGCCTCGGTGCCATTCGTCGCGGCCGCCACGACCTCGAGGTCGGTTTCGGTCGCGAGCAGACGGCGCAGCTTGTCGAGCGCCAGCGGTTCATCATCAGCGATCAGGACTTTCAATTTCATCTCGGGGATTTCGCGGAGGTCAGACCGCGGAATTCGCCGGAGGAGCCCGAAAATGACACGGAACCGCAACGCGGCACGCGGCGAAATTGCCTCCTGCATCGTTTCGCAGCGGTTTCGTCCCTGCGCGGTGCGGCTTGGTCCCGAAGTGGTCGCCGGAAAATTTTTCGGCTGTCTAAACCGGGCAAATGGATCTCCGCCCAGTCCTGCTGGCCGGCGCCGCCTTGGCGTCGACGGCGCTCATGTTTGCTCAATCGTTGCCGCCCGCGCCCGCCGAACCCACGGAGGAGGAATTGCTCCAGGATCTTCGCGCCATCGACGAGATGGCCGTGCCGAAGAACCAGCTGGCGTTCTCGCTGCGCTTTGGCGGCAAGCTGAAGGCGAATTTTAAAAACGTCGGCAGCATCACGTCATCGCTCGATCTCAAGGACACGGCCACCGAAGCGACGCGCTCCTACGATGACGGCTACGTGGCGCTCGACACGCGAGTGGATGGTGATGGCAACGATGTGGCGAGCGACGGGCGCACCAACACGTGGAGCTACGCGGCGGCGTCGCAGGTGAGCGCGGACGGCACCGCGATCGATTTTCATCGTTACGAAACGCGATCGGAGGGCGCGTCGATCCTCGCCACCAGCGATCCCTCGGTGGGTATCGACGTGGAGGGCTCGCGCGAGTTCTACCGCTTCGGCCGCGTGCTCGGTCCCGGCCGGCGCGTGTTCACGGTGGGCGCGCAGTTCGGCTTCGGCCTGAACACGCTCAACGCCAAGTCCTCCGCGTCGGTCACCGCCACGCTGCTCACCATCACCGATTCCTACTCGCTGCTGGGCTCGCCGCCGCCGGGCGGCGATCCGGCGGACGAGAACAGCACGGGTTACAGCGCACCGTCGACGACCACGGTCACCGTCACCAACGCCGACGGCACCACGACGACGCAGACGATCGACAACACGACTTATCTCGCGAGCACGCCGCAAAGCCGCACCGAGACCGCCACCGTCGGCGGCGCGACGGTGAAAGGCATGTGGCAGGTCAAGGGCGCTTACTTCGCGCTGCGCGCCGGACCGTGGCTGCGCTGGCAGCCGACCGAGCGCTTCTCAATGCGCCTGAGCGCCGGCGCCACCGTCAACGTCGTGGGCTTGCGCATGCGTTACGACGAGCAACTCGAGCTCGAGGATCTGGCCAGCACGGTGCAAAACGCGGACGAGTCGATGGCGGAAAACTCCGCGCAGGCCGGCCTCTACAGCGGCGTGGACGCCGAATACTGGTTCACCGAGCGCGCCGGATTTTTCGGTAGCGCCTCCTATGAATTCTCGACGCGCGACTCCGAGATGACGCTCGGGAGCCGCTCCGCCCTCATCAAAATGTCCGCCGGCCTCGGGCTGCGATCGGGCCTCAGCTTCAAATTTTAACGGATGAAATCCCTTCGCAGCTTCTTCGTGCTCCTTGTGAGCCTCGTGCCGGCGCTCGTCAGCGCGTTCGATCCGAACGCCAACGGCAATGTTTACGCCACGGCGGTGCAAGCCGACGGGCGCGTGCTGATCGGCGGCGGCTTCACCAGCGTGCAGCCGCCGAGCGAAGGCGCGCCGGTCGCCCGGCAGCGTCTCGCGCGCTTCCACGCCGACGGCACGCTCGACACCACGTTCAGTCCCGCGTTCGACGGCGATGTCGTTGCACTGCTCGTGCAGGCCGACGGCCGCATTCTCGTCGCCGGCAAGTTCACACAGGTGACGCCCAACGGCAGCAGCTCCACCTGGGCGCGCTCCGGTCTCGCGCGGCTGAATGCCGATGGTTCGCTCGACACGAGCTTCGATCCGCGACCAACCGGCGGCAGCATCTCCGTCGCTCAGGTCTACGCGCTCGCGGTCGACGCCGGCGGCAAGATTCTCATCGGCGGCGCGTTCACGACGCTGCAACCCGGCGGCACCGGCGCGACGATCGCCCGCGGCCGCATCGCGCGTCTCACGGCGGGCGGCGCCGTCGACGAATCGTTCGCGGCGAACTTCAACAACATCGTCTTCGCGCTCGCGGTGCAGACTGACGGGAAAATCCTCGCCGGTGGCGGTTTCACGACGCATCAGCTCGGCACCGCCACGGCCCAGACCGCGACGCGCCTCGCGCGCCTGAATGTCGACGGCTCGCTCGACGCCGCGTTCGCTGTTTCCGCGAACAATCGCGTGCTCACGCTCGCGCTCGAAGCCGATGGCTCGATCCTCGCCGGCGGCGATTTCACCACGGTGCGCGGTGCGACGGACAGCAGCGATCTCACGCGCACGTTTCTCGCCCGCTTTTCCGCGGCGGGCGATCTCGATTCAGCGTTCCAGCCGCGGCCCAGCGCCAGCGTTTCGGCGCTCGTTGTGCAACGCGACGGCAAGCTCGTGGTCGGCGGTGATTTCACCTCCGTGCAGTCGGCCAACAGCGGCGTGAGCACCTCCGCCAATTATCTCGCGCGGATCGCTCGCGACGGCACGGTCGACAGCACTTTCCTGCCCACGCCGAATTCCGCGGTGCGCGCGCTCGCGCTGCAATCCGACGGGAAGATCGTGATCGGCGGCACGTTCACCCGTTGCACGCCCGCGGGCGCCAGCAGCAGCATCCTGCGCAATCACGCGGCGCGCATTCAGGCGAACGGCGATCTCGACGGCTCCTTCACCAGCGGCGAGGACGGCGCGATCTCCGCGGTCGCGCTCGAAGCTTCCGGTAGCCTTATCGTTGGCGGCACCTTCAACACGCTTGGCGGACAGACCCGCGAAAACCTCGCCCGCCTTCTCGCCGATGGCACCATCGATCCGAATTTCCATCCGTCGCTCGACGGCAGCGTCTTCGCCCTCGCCGTGCAGTCCGACGGAAAAATTCTCGTCGGCGGCACCTTCGGCAAAGTCAACTCGACCACTCGCGCCTACCTCGCGCGCCTGAACGCCGACGGCTCGCTCGACACCAGCTATTCGCCCGGCCCCAACGGCGGCGTCTACGCGCTGCTGCTCCGCAGCGACGGCAAACTCCTCGTGGGCGGCGATTTTTCCGTCTGGAAAACCGACACCACCGACACGGCCGACGACGTCGCGCGCACCTACCTCGCCGAGCTCGATTCGTCGGGCGCGCTCACATCGCTCAACTGGAACGTCAACAGCACCGTTTACGCGCTCACCGCGCAATCCGACGGCCGGCTGCTCCTCGGCGGTGCTTTCATCAGCGTAAACGGCTCCGCGCGCGCCGCGCTCGCGCGTCTCAGCGCCAGCGGCACGCTCGATGACGGCGTCAACCCCGGCGTCGACGGCAGCGTGCGCGCCATCGCCGTGCAGTCCGACGGCAAGATCGTCTTCGGCGGCGCGTTCACCACGCTCCAATCCGACGACGGCGAAAACGATGACGACGACGGCGACGACACCAAGACCGACGATGCCGATCGCAAACGCCTCGCGCGCCTGAATGCCGACGGTTCGCTGGACAAGACCTTCAATCCCGCGGCCGACAGCATCGTCAGCTCGCTGGCCACGCTGGCGGACGGGCGCATCGTGGTGGGCGGATATTTCACCACGCTCGGCACCTCGACCGCGCGCAAGCATCTCGCGATCCTCACCGCGTCCGGCGCGCCCGACAGCACGGCGCCGATCCAGACCAACGATCGCGTGTTCGCGATGGCGAAGGCCGCGAGTGGCGCGATCTATGTTGCCGGTCGTTTCACCGCGGCCAGCAGTGCGAGCGGCGAGTCCGTGGCGACCGCGAATCACATCCTGCGGCTCTCGAGCGCCGGTGCGCTGGAGACTTCTTGGAGCGTCACGTCGACCAACCCGAGCGGCGCTCGCGTGCTCGCCATCGCGCCGCAGGCCGACAGCCGCGTCGTCGTGGGCGGTGTCTTTGATCGACTCGGCGGACAAACGACGACGAATCTCGCGCGCTTCACCAGCGAGGGCCTGCGCGATTCGACGTTCACGGCGAGCGCGGACGGCGCCGTGAACGCGGTGCTGGTGCAGGGCACGACGACTTCGGCGGCTTCGCGGACGAATCTGCTCGCCTGGTTCGAGTCGAGCGGCGCGATCCGCACGAGTTTTGACCGGCGCGATTTATCGAACCTCGCCGGTCGCGTGAATGCCACGCTCGTGCTCAGCGACGGTTCGCTGCTCGTGGGCGGCGCCTTCACCATCACGGGCAGCTCGATCGTGCATCTCGCGCGTTTCACCGCGAGCGGCGCACTCGACACCAGTTTCAATCTCTCGCTCGACAGCAGCGTGGCCGGTCTGGCCCGGCAGAGTGACGGCAAGATCGTCGTGGTGGGCGCGTTCACCAAGGTTGGCGGCTCGACGCGCCCGTATCTGGCGCGGCTCAACGCCGATCTCTCGGTCGACACCAGCTTCGCGCCGCCGGCGCTCAACGCCTCGGTCTCCGCGGTCGCGATCCAGTCCGACGGCGCGATCGTGGTCGGTGGTTCGTTCACCGCGGTCGAAGTCGACGACGGCCAGAACGACGATGACGATGGTGACCTCACGACCACGGACGACACCGGCCGCACTTACATTGCGCGGTTCAAGTCCGATGGTGCGCTGGACACGACTTACTATCCCACGGCGAACAGCTTCATCTCTTCGCTGCTGCTGCTGCCGGACGGCCGGCTCCTCGTGGGCGGCTCGTTCACGACCTTCACGCCGAACGGCGCGTCTTCCTCCACGTCGCGCCCCTACCTCGCGTTGCTCAACGCCGACGGCACGCTCAACGACGCGCTCGCTCCGACGCCGAACGGCAACGTCGCTGCGCTCGCGCGGCAGAGCGACGGCAAGATTCTTTTCGGCGGCGGCTTCACCACGCTTCAGCTCGACGACGGCGAAAACGACGACGATGACGGCGATGAGACCAAGACAGACGACGCTGACCGCCGTTACCTTGCGCGGCTGAACGCGGATTTCTCGCTCGACCAGAGCTTCAACCCCGCAGCCAGCTCGCTCGTCCAGGCGATCGCGGTGCACCCGGACGGTCGCATCCTGATCGGCGGCGCGTTCACTGCATTGCACGCCACGAGCGACACGCCGGTCGGGCGCAGTTACGTGGCCGCGCTGACGAGCAGCGGCAGCATCGACACCTCGTTCAATCCCTCGGCCGACAACTACGTTTACACGATCGCGATCGCGCCCGACCAATCGATCCTGATCGGCGGTGCGTTCACCGATCTGCGCTCGGAAGCGGTGCTCTACGTCGCGGGCGAATTTCAGAATGTCGGCGGTGTGAGCGTGCCGCGCCTCGCTCGTCTCACGCTCGACGGCAGTCCGGACAGCAGCTTCGCGCCCGCGCCGAACGGCACGGTCCACGCCCTCGGCGCGCAGGCCGATGGCGGCATCGTGGTCGGCGGCAATTTCACCAGCATCGCCGGCGCGTCGCGCGCCCGGCTCGCGCGCTTCACCGCGGCCGGGGCGCTCGACGGCGGTTTCGCGCCGTCGGTCGACGGCACCGTGCGCACGCTCGCGGTCGACAACTCCGGCGCGATCGTCATCGGCGGTGATTTTAGCAGCGTCGGTGGCGCCACGCGGACGCGGCTCGCACGCGTGCTCGCGTCCGGCGCGGTGGACGGATCCTTTTCGCCGTCGATCAACGGATCAGTCAGGGCCCTCGCCGTCCTCCCGGACGGGAGGATCCTCGTCGGCGGCGAATTCACCTCGGTCAACGGCCAGGCGCGCGCGAATCTCGCGCGTCTGAACAGCGACGGCTCGCTCGACAACGCGTTCAACCCGGCGCCCGATGGCGTGGTCTATGCGCTCTCGGCCCGCGTTGATGGCTCGGTGGTCGTCGGCGGCGCTTTCACCAACATCGCCGGCCAGAGCCACGCGCGCGTGGCTCTGTTAAAATCCGACGGCTCGCTCGATGCGACGCTCTCCGCCACCGCCAACGGCGACGTCTATGTGCTCGCCGGTTTGCTTGATGGGCGTGCGCTCGCTGGCGGCGCGTTCACGTCGATGGGCGGCTCGGCGGATTATCTGCTGAGTCGCGTCACCGGCACGAGCAGCGGCGCCTACAGCTTTGCGGTCGGTTCCGGTCTCGGTTCGGCGAGCTGGACGCTGTCCGGCTCCGCGGTCGATTTCTCGGCGGTGACGCTGGCGTATTCGACGAACGGCAATCTCTGGACGACGCTCGGCAGCGCTTCGCCGTCGAGCGACGGCAAAACCTGGAGCTGGTCGGGCGGCACGACGTTGCCCGCGAACACGAATTTCCTGCTCCGCGCCCGCGCGCTCTCGGCGGCGGCCGGCGGCGGCTCGAGCGGCGTGACGGAAGTTTATTGGCAGTTCTACAACACCACCGCCTCGGGCACGATCACGGTGGGCACCTACACTGGCGGCAACGGCAACGGTTCGGGCAACAACGGCGGCAATTCGGGTGGCTCCAGCAACAACGGCGGCGGCTCCGTGACGCTGACCGGCACGCGCTACACGAGCAGCACGAACGCGAGCGCGTCGGGCTACGTTTCCGATTTCAGTTCGCTGCTGCGGCTGAAGGGCGGCGAGGTGCAGTTCGTGAACTTCGTGATCGGTGGTTCGAGCTCGCGCCGCGTGTTCGTGCGCGCGGCAGGCCCCGGGCTCGCGCGGATGGGCGTGATCGATTTCGCGACGAAGCCGAAACTTGAACTCTACACTGCCGCAGGCGGCCTCTGGGCCAGCGCGACCTCGCCGGTGACCGACGCGAGCGTCATCGCACTGGCGAATTCGCTTGGCGCGCTCGCTCTCGTGTCGACGGAGGCGGATGCCGCGCTCGTCACGACGCTTTCGCCCGGCTCGTATGTGATCGCGGTGTGGGACGGAGCCGGCGCGGGCGGTGCGGTGATGACGGAATTGTTTGAAGCCGACGGCAACGTGCCGGCGCGACTCGTGGCTTACTCGACGCGCGCCAGCGCCGCGGCCAACAGCGGCACGCAGACGGTGGAATTCACGATCAAGGGCACGGCGGCGCAAAGCGTGCTCGTGCGTGCGCTCGGACCGGCGCTCACGGCGCAGAGCCTCAGCGGCACGAACGCCGACCCCACGCTGCAAATCCAGAGCGACGCCGGCACGACGCTCGCGAGCAACGACAACTGGGAAACGCCCGTGACGACGAACGGCACCGCCGGCGCGACGGCGACGCAGCTCACGACGGTGGCGACGAACGTCGGCGCGGCGGCGCTCGCCACCGGCAGCAAGGACGCGGCGGTGTTGCTCTCGCTCAGCCCCGGCAGTTACACGGCGACGGTCTCAGGCGTGAACGCCGCGGCCGGCATCACGGAGCTGGAGATCTTCGAAGTGCCCGCAGTGAGCGGCGGCAATTCGGGCGGGACCGGCGGCAACAGCGAAACACCCTCGAACAGCTCGAGCAATTCCAGTGGTGGTGGCGGCGCGCCGTCGTGGTGGATGCTGGGCGTGCTCGCGTTCGCGTTGCTCGCGCGGCGCATGCGCGGTGGTGAGCGTCGGTAGGAAAAATCGCCGGGACTGCGCACTCGTCGCCGTCCCGGTGAGCCGCGGCTCGGCGGGACGGCTCGCCCTACCCGGGGCAGCACGGGGTTGCGCCGCCAGGAGCGCGGCGGGCCCAGCGGTCGCAAACTTTGTTGTGGCGGGGCGCAAGCCGTGCGGCGGGCGGCCGGTCACAGGCGCAGGTTCTTCACTTCGATCAGGCCGTTGAGCATGAGCACGACGGATTGCACCATCGGACAGGGCGGGCAGGAGAAGCGCACGCGGTCGCGCACGTAGGCGATGTCGTCGATGGAGAATTTTTTCATCTCGTCGTTGATGAGCTGCAGCAGCGCCTCGTCGCGCATGTCCTGCGGGCCCGCGGCGAGTTGACGCAGGGCTTCGCGGACTTTCGGCGTGAGGTCGCTTGGTTTCATGGACGGCTCACGACCGTGCACAGCTTCGCGCGTTTTACCAGCGGCGACGTCGTCCCGGCGGGACGCGGTCGAGGGCGCTAACCTTCGTCTTCGATGAAATCCGAATACCGTGACGCGTGATCGTGGTAGGCCCGGTTCCAGAATTGGCAGGCCTGGCCATAGATCTCGTGATCGCGGGTCGCGCGGATGAAGTAGGCCAGACGGTTGAGAAAAGCGCGTTCCTCGCGGGCGTTCTGCGGGGAGTCGACGAAGGCGCGGTGGGCCCACGCGTCCTGCAACGCCCACAGCGACTCGCGGCGTTCGAGTGCGGTGCGCGTGCGCAGCGTCGGCACTTCGATGGAACGTTCCGGCGGGCGCAGGGCCACGACGGCGCCGACGCACGTGAGCACCCCGAGGGCGACCCAAAACACTTTCGATCTCCACGCGTGCATGCGTGCACCTTCCCAAGTCAGGCGGCGCCTGACGAGGCTCAGCGCAGTTCCGGCAGCAAATTTACGCTCTGCTTACTGGAGCCGGGTGAATCTGGCCTTGAACGCACGCTCAGGGCTTCTTCGGCGGCGTTTTCTGTGCCTCGAAGGTGACGTTGCGCGTGGCTTCCTCAATGTCCTTCAGGCCTTGTTGGAGCGCGGCGCGGTCGGCGGGCGTGTCCTTGACGACGGGCTGACCGCTGGAGAAATCGATCGTCTTCGCGTCGTGCTTTTCGAGATCGATCGGGGCGGGCGGATTCGCCGGTGGTGCCGCGACGACGGGACCGACGACCTTCTCGGTCGCCGGCTGCGCGCGCAATTCGGCACGGCGGTCGCGCACATACCAGAGCACGAACGCCATCACGCCCACGAGCAGCAGGAGGAGCACGACGATTTCCTTGGAGCGGCGCACGCCGCAAAGTTACGCGCGCGTCACCCGAGTGCCAGAGCAATCACGCCCGCGACCATGCCGCCGGCGGCAATGAGGCGGCGCGACGCATCGGCTTCGCCCAGCAACCGCGCACCGAAAAACGTGCCGATCAAAATGCTAATTTCACGCGCCGGGGCGATGTAGCTCACCGGCGTGAATTGCATGGCGAACAGCACAAGGATGTAGGCCGTGGGCGCGAGAAACGCGACGGTCAGGGCCTTGCCGCGGTGCTCGCGCCAACCTTCCGCGACCTCGGGGAGACGCCGGAGCGCGAATGGCGCGAGCACGAGGCACATCACGAGTTGCGTGCCGAAATCGTAGAGCGGCGGCGCGAGCAGGAGCTGCGACACCGCGTGCTGGTCCCACACCGTGTAGCCGGCGATGCAGCAGCCGCACGCGAAGCCATAGAGCAGTCCCTGGCGCAAATGCGCGCGGTCGGCGTGGAGCAGTTTCGCGCCGCCGGTGAGATAAAACACGCTCGCGACGATCAGCGCGCCGCCGGCGAGCGCGAGCGCGCTCGGCCGCTCGGCGAAGATCGCGATGGCGGCGCACGTCGAAAGCAGCGGACCGGTGCCGCGGGCGAGCGGATACACGAGCGAAAAATCCCCGTGCCGATAGCCGCGCTGCAGCAGGAGCGCGTAGCCGGTTTTGATGAGTCCGCTGCCGACGATCACGAGGAGCGAGCCCGGCGGCAGTGTGAGGGGTTTCCACGCCGCATACGCGGCGATCGCCGGCGCGTAGCAGCCGAATGACAGCAACCCGGTCAGCCAGACGAACGGCAGGCCGCCGCCCGAGCGCTTGGCCGCGAGGTTCCACGTCGCGTGGGCGAAGGCGGCGGCGAGAATCAGGGCGAGAGCGAGCGCGGACACAGCGGGCGATTCAGCGCGCGGCACTGTGCGACGGCGAACTCAAATCGCCGTTGCGACCGGCACAGTCGCGCGCACGATTTCCACTCCCATGACGAAGTCGGCCGACATCCTGCGCGAGCTGCGCGCGACGCTCGCGCTGGCGTTCCCGATCGTGGTCGGCCAGGTGAGCCAGATGCTGATCGGCGTGACCGACAACGCGTTCATCGGTCGCGTGGGACGCGCGGAACTGGCGGCGGCGGCGTTCACGCACGGCGTGTTCGGCCTCTGCTATGTCGTCGGCATCGGACTCGTGCTTGGCGCGGGCGTTTTCGCGGCGCGCGATCATGGCGCGGGCGACGAAGCGGGCTGCGCGGCGTGGTTGCGGCACGGACGCGCGTTGGCGGCGGCGATCGGCGTCGCGATGTTCGTGGTGATGCTCGCGGCGTCGACGCAACTGCACCACTTCGGACAACCGCCGGAGGTCGTCGCGATCGTGCAGCCGTATTTCCTGCTGATCGGGCTCTCGTTCCTGCCGGCACTGTTGTTCCAGGTGCAGCGCCAGTTTTGCGAATCGCTCAATCAGCCGTGGGTGCCGATGGGCATCATGCTGGCGGATGTCGCGCTGAACGCGTTGCTGAACTGGGTGCTCGTATTCGGGCATTTCGGATTTCCGGCGCTTGGGCTGATCGGCTCGGGCGTGGCGACGCTCGCGGCGCGCGTGGTGGCGGCGATCGTGATCTTCTGGTGGCTAAAACGAGCGACGGCGTTCGCGTCCGTGCACGCGGCGCCGTGGCGCGGCTGGGAGCGCGGGCGGTTTGTCGAGTTGCTGAAACTCGGCGTGCCGGCGGGTGGCATGCTGCTGTTCGAGGGCGGCGCGTTTGCGATGGCGGCGCTGATGATGGGCTGGCTCGGCACTGTGCCGCTGGCGGCGCATCAAGTCGCGCTCGGTTGCGCGGCGCTGACGTTCATGGTGCCGCTCGGCATCTCGATGGCGACGAGTCTGCGCATCAGCCAGGCGCGCGGCGAAGGGCGGCACGAGGTGCTGCGCGCGATCGGGTTTGGTTCGCTGGCGACGGGACTGGCGGTCATGGCGACGTTCGCGCTGATCTTTGCGCTCGCGGGGCCGTGGATCACGGCGGCGTTCACACCGGCGACGGATGTGGCGGGGCTCGCGGCGCGGTTGCTGATCGTGGCGGCGATTTTCCAGCTGTTCGACGGCGCACAAGTCATCAGCGCCGGCGCGCTGCGCGGACTCACCGATGTGCGCGTGCCGACGGTGCTGACGTTCGTGGCGTATTGGGTCATCGCGCTGCCGCTGGGCTACGCGCTGGCGTTTCACACCACGCTCGGGCCAATGGGCATATGGACGGGCTTGGCCGTCGGGCTTGCGTGCGCGGCGGTGTTACTTGCCGCGCGTTTTCAGCGGCTCACGGCGCGGTGACGGGCGCCTCGAGCGATTCGGCCAGCGTGGCGCACTCGGCGAGGAGCTGGAAATAGTAGCGGATCGCGGCGCTGAGCTGCGCGGCAAACGTGGCGTTGCCGGACGTCTCGTTACCCGCCGTGCGCACCAGATTGGCGACGCTGCGGTTCGCCGACGGATCGGCGAATGCGTCGGGCACTCCGCTGGCGGTGGGGAGCCAGGCTTCGACGGCGCGGCGGACCTCATCGCTGACGGCGGCGGAGACGAGGACGAATTGCGTGTTGCGGGCCAAAGCGGATTCGTTTGCCGCAAAAAGTTGCGCGACGGATTGCAGCTGCAGCAGGCGCGGCAGGTGGCTGTAGAACGGCGAGAGACTCGCGAACGTCTCCAGCAAGGCACGGAGGCGCACCGCGGCGGGCGCGTCCGGTTGCGCGTGTGCGAGGCGAGCGAACGTGCGCAGGCGTTCCCGCACGCGGGTGACGATCTCGGTGAGGAGTGCGTCGTGATCGAGGCGCGCCCTCAGGGCCTCGGCTTGCGCTTCATCAATCGCGGCGACCGACGAAGCCTTGAGCTGGAAGGAGGCGGGTTTGATGGCGAGACCGCCCTCGAGGAAGCGGCGTGCGCCGGCGAGCTCTTGCAGGCGGCCGTAGGCTTGCGTGTCGGCTTCCATGGCGACGCGCAGGCGCTCGGCGTTTTGCTCGAACCACGCGGCGTGCTCGGCGCCGGTGGGATGCGGGCCGGCGGCGCCGGGAGCGATCTCGGCGAGCGTGAGCAGCACCGGACGATCGAGTCCGATGGCACCGTGAGTCAGACGCTGAAGAGCGGCCGTGCGCGCCTCGTCGCCGGCGATGCGTTGGGCGACTTCGTCCTCGGAGAGAGGTTTGGCTTCGCGGAGACGTTCGCCGACCGAGCGCTGGTAAAAGGCCACGGTGACCTCGCGGCTGCTCGCGGCGAAATCTTGGAAAAGGTCGGACGCGGGCGCGTCGAGGCTCAACACGCCGGTCGGTGCGCTGAGTCGGGCGCGGGCGATGCGGTCGCGCATGCAGGGGTGCGTGTGATGCCAGAGTGTTTTCTCTTCCTCGTGCGCCTTGGCGAGGACGGTCTCGAGTTCGGACGGCAGGGCGGTGCGGCGTTGGCGGACGAGCTGGGCGAAATCCGCCACGACGCGGTGGTCGCGCCACCAGGTGTTGATGTCTTCGATCGCGCGCGCTTCGGCGACGGACAGCGCGGAGACGGCGTGGGCGGTCGCGGCGAAGGATTCGGCGCCCTGCAGTTGCGCGGCGTAGTAGTCGGCGTCGAATTCCATCTGGCGCGAGAGCCAGCAGCTGAGCGCGTGGGCGACGTAGAGGAGACCGTGGAGAATCCGCCGGCTCAGCCACACGCCGCCGCGGGCGCACCAGAGCGGGGCGGCGATGCGCCAGTCGTTGTTCTCGGAGTTCTCCACGAGCCACGCGTCCCAGCGGTCGCGGCCGAAGACGACATGAGCGAACCAGTCGTTGACCGTGCGGATGACGTATTGGGACGACATGCCGGTGCGCTGGGCAAAGTGGCCGAATTCGTGTGCGATCACGCCGCCGAGTTGTTGCGCGGTGAGACCGGCGATGAGCGGCGTGCCGAGCGTGAGCGTGAGATCGCGCCGGCCGAGACTCAGCCAGCCGCGGCGGAACGACGCGGAGGCGTTCACGGCGGCATTTAGCTGGACGGAAGCGGGACGCGCGACGCCGACGCGACGGCAGATTTCGTCGAGGAAATCGCGCAGCATCGGCTCGCGCTCGAGATCGACTTCGATCGGCTCGGCGGGCTTTTCGCGCGGGGCAAAGAACGGTTTGAAGAGAAACACCACCGTGATGCCGCCCGCCACGGCCGGCGTGAGATAGAGCAGCAGCGACCAGATGCTGGTGTTGTGCTTGAAGATCGCGAGGCCCGCGCCGAGCCACCACCACACGCCCCACGCGGCACCGGCGGCCAGCGCCAGATAAATCAGCGGCAACAGCACCATCGTCGCCGCGGTGGCGACGAGTGCGATGCGATACGTGAGGGAGAGGCGCGCGGGCGCAAAATCGCCGTTGAAACGCTGGGCGATGGCGGAGCCAGAGGAACGCGCCTCGCCGGGGAGAGGCAGTGTGACGGATGACATGCGGGCGCTGGCCCAAGCGCAGCGCGATCCAACACATTGCGGGGAAGGGACTCAAGTGCGCTCCGCTGCGGGTTCATCCGCGGGCCACGATCTTGGCAAAATGTCATAATTGCGGCCGGCGATTTGTGTTTTGCGCCAACTGGGGCATTTAGTTCGCCATGCAACTACTTTCTCCACTCCAGATCGGGAACGTCACGGTGCCGAATCGCGTGTTCATGGCGCCGCTCACGCGTGTGCGCGCCGACGAGAACCATGTCGCGACGGATTTGATTGCCGAACACTACCGCCAGCGCGCGGGCGGCGGGCTGTTGATCGCGGAGGCGACGATGGTGGACCCGAACGCGCGCGCCTTCGGCCTCGAGCCCGGCATCTACAGCGACGCGCACGCGGCGGGTTGGCGCAAGGTGACCGACGCCGTGCACGCCGCCGGTGGCCGCATCGCGCTGCAACTCTGGCATCCGGGGCGCGCGACGCATCACGATCTCAACCACGGCCTCCAACCGATCTCTTCGTCGAACAAACCGATTCGCCACGACGACATCCACACGCCGAAGGGCAAACAGCCGTATCCGGCGCCGCGCGCGCTGCGCACGGAGGAGATTCCGGGCATCGTCGAACTTTTCCGACTCGCGGCAGTGCGGGCGGACGCGGCGGGTTTTGATTTCGTCGAGATCCACGGCGCGCACGGCTACCTGATTGATCAATTCCTGCGCGACGGCGTGAATGATCGCACGGATCGCTACGGTGGCTCGCTCGAGAATCGCACGCGTTTGCTGTTCGAGATCGTCGATGCGGCGATCGGCGTGCTCGGCGCTGCGCGCGTCGGCGTGCGCATCTCGCCGCTGACGCCGGGGAACGACATGCACGATAGCAATCCCGTCGTGCTGGTGGAACACATCGCGCGCGGCCTGCAGCAGCGCGGCGTGGCGTTCATGCATGTGCGCGCGGTGAAACACGAGGCGCCGGAGGAAGTGGAACTCGCGCGTGTGGCGCGGCGCAATTTCTCCGGCGTGCTCATCCGCAACGGCGGTTACACGCGCGAGGCCGCCGAAGCGGATCTGCACGCGGAACTCGCCGACGCGATCGCGTTCGGCATGAAGTTCATTGCCAACCCGGATCTGCCCACGCGTTTCGCGCAGAACGCGCCGCTGAACGAGGTCGACCTGAAGCGGCTCTACTCGCCCGGACCGAAGGGTTACACGGATTATCCGGTGCTGGCGGGGTGAGAGGGCGGCACTGTAGCGGCGGTCTATGACCGCCGACACACCAAGGCGGTCACTTTCGATCGGCGGTCGCAGACCGCCGCTACAGAAAAGCGGCGCGCGACGCGGTGTCCTCATTGCGTGAGGCGCCGCTTCGCTTCGGCGAGATCGAGGCCCTCGAGGCGCACGACCTTCTGTCGCGACTTGTCGCCGCGGAGCAGCGTCACGGCGCGCCGCGGCACCGCGAGAGTATCGGCGAGGAATTCGCAGAGTTCCTCGTTGGCGCGGCCTTCGAGGGCGGGCGCGTGCACCTTCACTTTGAGCGCGTCGCCGAGCCAGCCGACGACTGCGCTGCGCGGCGCGTTGGGCACGGCTTTGATCTCGAGCGTGCAGCTCGGCAGCGCAGGACGAGGAGCGGTTGCGGCCATGACGGCACAGACGTGGCGTGCCCAGTCCAACGCCGCAAGCTCCGCCTAACTCAAACGACTCCGCGGGGTGCGAACGCAATTTTGCTTAATAAGCAATTTAGCTTCAGGCGCCCCGCGTCCTTCCACTCTCATCTTGGTGTGCGCTTCGGTCTATGATCTCGCTAGCCTGGGTGGCCGATGCGGCCGGGGCGTTCGTTGCTTAATAAGCAAAATAGGCCGATCGAGTGAAGTGATGAGTAGGGCATTGCGTGCGCGGTGTGGTGCGGGCGTGCGCGCGGTTGGGGGGCGATTGGCGGAGGTTCCGCGCCCGAAATGTCATAGCGCTCACGCGAAATTTCGCCGCGCTGCGGAGGCGCTCTTCAAGGTGATACACACGTGCCCGCGGACCAGTTGGCACGGGGGCTGCATTTAGCGGGGTGTTCTTTGGCAGTCCCGTCGAGCGATCAGTTGCACGGTGTTATCACTACCCCGCGTCCCCAAAACGCGGCTTTCGCGCACGAGCGGCCGGATGGGCCGGCGTGGCGCAAACACCCGGCGATGCCGGGTGCAGTTGAAGCTAGAAACCAACAAACGAAAGACACCCTACCATGAAAAACGTGATCAAACTGATCCTCGCAAGCAGCCTGCTCGCTTCCTTCGCCTTCGCGAAGTCGAACGAGGAGGCTTACGTCGAGTCCTACGCTGGACGCGCCGATGTGCCCGTGCCGATCGCGGTTGTGAAACCGGTGATCGACCCGAACTACGTCGGGGCTGAAGTGCGTTTGAGCTTCGTCATCGAAGCGGACGGCACGCCGAAGGAGATCTATGCTCCTGCGGATGCCGATCGCGACCTAGTGAAGCAGCTCTCGCGGGCCGTGGCGCAGTGGAAATTCAAGCCGCTGACGCGTGACGGTGCCGTGGTGCGCGCTCGCGTGGTGCTGCCGATCCGCGTCGAGGACGCGGACGCTGCGACGGTTGCGCAGCGCTGATACCCCTTCCCCCAAAGGCCGTCTCCTTCATCGGAGGCGGCCTTTGTTTTTTGGGGTGAACGAATCTGCCGCTGAAAGGAGTGCTGCGGCGAGGCGCGAGCGAGGAAGGCGCGGCTCGTTCGGAGAACTCGCCCTACCTTGGAACGCCCTATCTTTTCGGCTCGGGGACGTTTTCTTCGACGACGCGGAGTTCGCCGGGCGTGACTTTGCCTTCTCGGTCGGTGAAATGCGCCTTGCCGGGCAGCGTTTCACCGAAGAACGGGGCGGCGCGTGCGATCATCGCCGCGGCGACGTCGGAGAATTTGGCGCGGTCGCGCTGGCGCACTGCGATGAAGGTCGTCCACGCGCGGGGCGTGTTGTTGCCCTTGGTCTTGAGCGTCGCGACTTCGAAGGCGTCCACGACCACGAGAAAATAATCCTCGGTCGGCACGCCTTTGATCAGACGATCGGCCATGCCCTCGGCGGACGCGCCATACATGTCCGTGAGCGTCTGCTCGGTTTGCCGCAGCGCGGATTCATCGCCGCCGGCGCGGTCGTCCCACGCCTGAGCGGCCGAGAGCGAGGTGCCGACCTTGCGCGGCACGAGGCCGTGTCTCCATTCGAGATGGTCTTCGCGAACGAATGGGTCGCGCCAGCGGCGGCTGCCAAAGCTGACACGGAGGATGAATTCGACCTTCGACTGGTCGAAGGTGTTGCGGAGGTTTTTCGAGGCGAGCGCGGGGACGAGCAACTGGCAGACGTCCTCGTATTTCAGGTCGGCCTCGTAGATCTCGCCTTTGAGAAATTGGTAATACTGCACGGGCCGCGCGGTCGCGGCGTCGGGCGCCGGTGTGTCGGTCAGCTCCGCGGGTTGGCGAAACATTTTTTCGAGCACCTCGGGCGGCGTGTGGGCGTAGTTGGCGGCCGAGACCACGATCTCGTTCGGCGGGGAGGGCTGGGCGGCACGCGCGGCGGCCGGCATTAGCAGAGCGGCGCACAGGAAAACGAACGGGGAGCGGGGGAGCATCGTGGATGGAACCGATAACACCGGCGGCGGCCGCACAGTTACGCGAATTTCCGTAGGAGGGCAGGGAAAAACCGCGGTGGCGGCGGGAAACGGTTTGCGCCGCGCGCATCGCTCGCGAGCTTACCGGCATGAAACTGCTTTCTTGGAACGTGAACGGCGTGCGCTCTGCCATGAAAAAAGGTCTGCTCGACTGGATGGCGGCGTCGCAGGCGGACGTGATTTGTCTCCAGGAAACCAAGGCGCATCCGGGCGACGTGCAGCACGTGGAATGGCCCGCCGGCTACAAGGCGCACTGGAATTCGGCGCTGAAGAAAGGTTACTCGGGCACGGTGGTCTTCTCGCGCGAGACGCCGCTCAAGGTCAACGAGGGCATCGGTCTCGATGAGCACGATCAGGAGGGGCGCGTGATCACGGCCGAGTATGCGGACTTCTATCTCGTGAATGTCTACCAGCCCAACTCGCAGCGCGGCCTCACGCGGCTCGACTACCGCACGAAGGAGTGGGACCCGGCGTTCCTGAAGTTCCTGAAGAAACTCGAGAAGAAGAAGCCCGTGCTCTTTTGCGGCGACCTGAATGTCGCGCACCAGGAGATCGATTTGAAGAATCCGAAGACGAACCGCCGCAACGCCGGTTTCACGGACGAGGAGCGGGCGAACTTCACGGCGCTGCTCGCGGCGGGTTACCTGGACACGTTCCGCGAATTCGAGAAAGGGCCGGACCATTACACGTGGTGGAGCCAGATGATGAATTGCCGCGCGCGGAACATCGGGTGGCGCGTCGACTACTTCGTGGCGTCGACCGCGCTGCAAAAGCGCCTCAAGCGCGCGTGGATCGAGCCGCACGTCATGGGCAGCGATCATTGTCCAGTGGGACTGGAGCTCGCGTGAAGGCGGAGCGGAGTAAAAAGACGCTGCGTGTTGGCGCGCGCAAACGCGCTGGCTCACCCGCGAAGCGGCGGCGCGTGCAGCTGCCGCCGACGGTGCGTTTGCGGCGTTCGGCGCTGCATGGCGTCGGCATATTCGCGCAGGATTTCATTCCGGAAGGTGAGCGGATCGTCGAATACATCGGCGAGCGCATCACCAAGGCGGAAGCGGAGCGCCGCGAAGAACTCCGCCGCGCGCGCGCGGCCGCGGGGGGCGATGCGTGTGTCTACATTTTCGAACTCAACCGCCATTTCGATCTCGATGGGGCGGTGCCGGGTAACCCCGCGCGACGCATCAACCACTCGTGCGCGCCGAATTGCGAGGCGCAGTCCGACGGGCGTCGCGTGTGGATCGTGGCGAGCCGCGACATCACGCCGGGCGAGGAGCTGACCTTCGATTATGGTTTCCGCGTGAGCGACGCGCGCTTGCATCCGTGCCGTTGCGGCGCGCCGGAGTGCGCCGGCTTCATCGTCGCGCGCAGCCAGCGCTGGCGGTTGCGGCGGGCGAAGTCGTGAACGGCCGAGGAGCGTGCGGCTACTTCGCGGCGAAAAGCGCGGCCAGCTCCGACTTCGGATCGATGAAGCGGATGGCGATGATCTTGCCGGCGCCGTCGAGCGTTAGGACGGTGAGGCGGTCGGGTTGTTGCGGGTAGCGCGCGAGAAAGTTTTCCGCGTCGGCGAGGAGGATGCGGTGCGGGTATTTGCGCATCTTCGGCAGGGCGAAGGTGCGCGCGATGCCGGGCATGCCGTGGATGTTGGCGATGAACAGCGCACGGTGCTGTGCGAGGAAATCGGCCGGCTGTTTCTCGAAGAACGCGTTGGCGGCCTTGCCGGTGCCCATCACGAACGAGACGATCACGAGGCGCGCGTCGCCTGCGGTGTAGGTGAAGGGTTTGTCGTGTTGATCGCGGGTCGAAAAGCCGGTGAACGCATCGCCAACGGCGTAAGGCTGCGGCGTGTCGGCGGCGCGGAGCGTGAGCGCCGAGGCGGCGAGGACCAGCAGGACGGCGAGCGGACGAAGCAGGAGGCTCATGCGGCGCGACGATGGGCGGTAAGCCTCGCGCGACAACCGGAAAGCTTGCGACGCGGAGCCACGCCGCGCAGCGTCGCGCGCATGAACCTCACGCTCGCGGAAGAACTCAAGAAACTGCTCGCCCAAAAGCCGCGGCTGACGGTTGCGACGGCGGAGAGCATGACCGCGGGCCGCGTGCAGGCGTTGATCGCGAGCGTGAGCGGGTCGTCGGATTATTTTCTCGGTGGAATCACCGCCTATTCGCTCGACGAAAAGGTGAAGCTGCTCGGCGTGAGCCGGGCGCACGCGAAGAAGTGCAATTGCGTGTCGCAGCAGGTGGCGGTCGAGATGGCGGTGGGGGCGTGCCAGTTGTTCGGAGCGGATCTCGCGTTGTCGACGACTGGTTACGCGGAGCCGTCGCGCGCGAACAAAATCACGGACCCGATGGCGTGGTGGACGCTGGCGCATGTGAAGCGCGGCGGGAAGATTGCGGTGATTTCCGGCACGGTGGAGATGCCGGGAGCGAGTCGCACCGAAGCGCAGCAGCGCGTGGCGGAATCGGTGGTCGGCATTTTGGTCGCGCATCTGCGCGGGTTGCGGGACGGGAAATAACGCGCAGCTATCCGTGGGCGGCGCGAGGCGTCCGCGCTCACTTGCGGCTCACCGGGGACGGCTCGCCCTACCTGACGGCGATGGGGCGACGCGGGCTTTTTTGGTCCGGCTGAAGCCGGACCTACCCAAAACAAAACCCGCCGAGGATACGGCGGGTTCGGGTGGCCGAGTGGATTCGGTTTCGCTCAGCGGCTCGTGAGGCGCGAGACGTAATCCATGATGAAGCGCGTCTCGGCCGGCGGCGTGGTCCAGTCGGAGTAAAGCAGCTCGGGCAGGCGGTTGTTCGTGTTGTAGAACAGGCGGTTCGCCTCGTCGTTGGGCTGCATGAAGCCGGTCTTCACCGCCATGCCGAGGTAGTAGCCTTCCTGGAGCGAGTAAACGAGGACGTTGGCGCCTTCGACGAGCTGCTTGGTGACGGCTTCGCGCTCGCCGCCGCGGACGCCGGCCATGGCCTTGGCCTCGGCGCCGAAGTTGAAGCGGCTCTTGAGGAGGAGGCGGGCGGTGGAATCATCCATGAGGACGAGGACGGTGTTGACGGCCTTCACGCCGGCTTGGAGGCCGAAGGAGGCTTCACCGGCGCGGAGGAAAACGGGAATGGACCACTTGCCGTTCGGACGGCGGACGAGGGCGACGGCGTAGCCGTCCTTGATGCCGAGGAAGAGGCCGGCTTGCACCTGATTGATGATGACGAAGCCCTGGGCGCGACGGAGGACTTCGGCCGGGATGGCGGTCTTGGTGCTCGACTGGAGGTCTTGCAGGATCGCCTCGCACGTATCGAGGCGCTCGACGAGCGTCTCGCGTTTGATGTTCGCGGCGTGGGCGGTCAGGCCGACGGCGAGAGCGGCGAGGAGGACAAAGGCGTTGAGGAGCTTCTTCATTGGGCTTGGTCGGACCGGCCTAGCAGCCGGATGAGGGACGGTTAAACAGAATCAGGGAAGGAATGAAAGCGAAGATTGGGAGTGGTTCCCAAGGAGATGCGCTATTCCAGGCCGCGCTCGGCGACTTCGTCTTCGTCCCAACCGAGGTAGTGACCCAGCTCGTGCAAATAAGTGAGTCGCACCTCGTCGCGGTAGATGGCGACGTCACCTTCGGCGTAGTCCCAGAGGTTTTCGAGGAACAGCAGGATCTGTGGCGGCAGCGGGGCGAAATCATCGCGCAACTCGCCGCCATGCTCGTGGCCGACGAACAGGCCGAGGATGTCGGGCTCCCAGCCTTCGGCGAGGATGGCGTCGTTGGGCACGGTTTCGTAGCACACGGGCACAGCCGTCGCGACCGTGCGCACCTCGGCGGGCAGCCGGCGCTGAGCGGCGGCGACGACCTCCTGGGCGATGCGAACGAGAGCGGGAAATTGCACGCCGTGAACGAAACGCCGTTTGCTCGGCGGCGCAACGGTGGAGGGAAGTAGGACCGGTCTGTGACCGGCCTCCGATGGAAGCGTTGTTCGCGCTCTTGGCTCGTGGTCGAGAATCCATCCGGCCCGATCGAAGACCGAACCTACCGTGCACGGCTACGCTTGAGGCCGCTTGGCGGTTACGCGCTCCCGCCAACTTTTCCCCGCGAAAAATCCGCGCGGGTTGAAACGCCCGCGGCAGCGCCGCGTCTTTGCCCCCTGTAACCCGATATTTCCCAACCCCCGCTCAATCCAAATGAAACGCTCCAGTGAAGTTCTGTTGTTCGCGGCCGCGCTCGCGGTCGCTGCGTTGGTGCCCTCGCTCAACGCCCAAGATAACCCGCCCGCCGGCAAGGGCCCGCGCGGTCCGCGCGGCGGCATGCCGCGCCCGATCGAGATGCTCATCGATCATCGCCAGGAGATCGGTTTGAGCGACGACCAGGTCGCCAAGCTCAAGGCCCTCCAAGAGGCAACCCGTCCGCAAGTCGAGGCCATCATGCAGGACCAGTCGCTCTCGCGGGAAGACCGGCGCGAGAAAATGCAGGCGGTCATGAAGGAATCTCGCGCGAAGATCGACGGCATCCTCACGCCGGAGCAGCGCGAGAAGGCCAAGGAATTCGGCGGCAAGATGCGCGACGGTCGCGGCAAAGGCCCGCGCGGTCACGGCGCCGACAAGGACGGCCCGCCGCCGCCCCCGGCCAAGTAAATTTCCTACCCAGACGCAAAAAATCGGTAGGTTAGCTAGTGTGTGCAGTCAGCGCCGCGGCCCAGGGGTGGGCCGCGGCGCTATTGTTTTCGCCTTGGACAAGGTCGCGGTGCGCCGCACGCTGCCGGCTCCATGAACGAGCGGCAGGTCAGCGTGGTCGGCGGTGGTGCTGCGGGCTTCTTCGGCGCCATCGCGTGCGCCGAGGCGAATCCCGCGTGCCGCGTCACGCTCTACGAGGCCACGGCGCACACGCTGGGCAAAGTGAAGATTTCCGGCGGCGGTCGCTGCAACGTCACACACCACTGCTTCGAGCCGCGCGAACTGGCAAAGCGTTACCCGCGCGGCGGCCGCGAACTGACGGGCGCCTTCAGCCGCTTCCAACCGCGCGATACCGTCGAGTGGTTCGCCGCGCGCGGCGTGACGCTGAAGGCCGAGGCGGACGGACGCATGTTTCCGGTCACGGACAACTCGCAGACGATCATCGATTGCCTGCTCGGCGCGGCACGGAAAGCCGGCGTGCAGGTGCGCACGCAATGCGGCGTGAGGAGCGCGTTGCGCGTGCCGACGAGTGGCGGATTCCGTGTCGAACTGACGACCGGTGAAGAGGTGACAACGGACCGTTTGCTACTCGCGACGGGCGGCAACAAATCGAACGCCGGCTTCGCGATCGCGCAGGCGTTTGGGCACACGATCGAGACGCCGGTGCCGTCGCTGTTCACTTTTCACATCGACGATCCGCGCTTGAAGGATCTCGCCGGCGTATCGGTCGAGGACGCGGCCACGGCGGTGGCGGGCGCGCCGCTGAAGGAACGCGGACCGATGCTGGTGACGCATTGGGGCCTGAGCGGTCCGGCGGTGTTGAAAATTTCCGCGTGGGGCGCGCGGTTGTTGGCGGAGCGCGACTATCAGTTCGCGCTGCGCGTGAACTGGGCGCCGAAGTTCAACGCCGAGACCGCGCGCGCCGAACTCGAGCGCGCGCGCGGCGCCGAGCCGCGCAAGCAGGTCACGACGTGGAGCCCGCTCGGCGTGCCCTTGCGGCTGTGGGAGCGACTCGTGGTCGCGGCGGGCATCGCGGCGAATGCGCCGTGGACGAGCGTGGGCAATCCGGCGCTGCGCGCGCTCGCGGCGCAGGTCACCGACGCGGAGTTCGCGGTGAAGGGGAAGAGCTTGTTCAAGGACGAGTTCGTCACTTGCGGCGGCGTGCGGCTGAGCGAGGTGGATTTCAAGCGCATGGAAAGCCGCCTGGTGCCGGGGCTGCATTTTGCCGGTGAGATGCTCGATGTGGACGGCGTGACGGGCGGTTTCAATTTTCAGGCGGCATGGACGACCGGCTGGCTGGCGGGGCGAGCGATGGCGGAGTGAGCGGAAGGCGGCGTGCGGAGAATGAAGGACTGAAGACCGAGGACGGCGCGGCGGTGCGTGGGTAGGGCCGGTTTTCAACCGGCCCAAGAAGCCGCGATGCCATCGCGACGGCCGGCGCTGAGCTGGCGCGCGGGATCGATTTCTCGTTCGAGCGCTTTGCGTGGCACGTGCGCATTTGGGCCGGTTGGAAACCGGCCCTACTCAACTGCACGCAGAGCGCGATTGAGTTGTTGCCATCCGTGTTCTGTCTTCCGTGCTCAGTCCTCCGTATTCCGTCCTCTGCGATGACCACCTACGCCCACCTTTTTGCCACCGTGCTGCCGGTGTTTCTCGTCGTGCTGCTCGGGGTCTGGTTGCGACGCGTGGAGTGGGTGAAGGCGGAGGCGGAGGAGAGCCTGTTCAATCTCGTGATCAAGATCGCGACGCCGTGCCTGATCTTCGACTCGGTGGTCGGCAACGCGGCGCTGCGCCAACCGGGCAACATTTTGTTCGCGCCGCTGGCGGGTTTCGCCCTGACGCTGGGCAGTTTCGGCGTGGCTTACGCGCTGGCGCGGGCGCTCGGGCTGCACATCGGAACCGGATTGCGGACGTTCGCGATCACGGCGGGGCTGGCGAATTACGGCTACCTGCCGCTGCCGATCGTCGATGCGATGTGGGGCGTGGAGGCGCGCGGCTTGCTGCTGACGCACAACATGGGCGTGGAAGCGGCGGTGTGGACCGGCGGTGTGCTGATCATCAGTGGACTCGGGCTGCGCGAAGGCTGGCGGCGGCTGTTGAACGTGCCGCTGTTCTCCTTGCTCGCGGCGTTGGCGGTGAATCTCACGGGACTCGGACCGCTGATCCCGACACCAGTGATGAGCGCGGTGCATTGGGTGGGACAAATCATGATCCCGCTCGGGCTCATCATGACGGGCGTGAGCATTCAGCCGCACGTCGGCGAACTGCAAAAGCTGATCGCGCCGCGCGTGCTCATCGGTGCGGCGGCGGTGCGATTGCTGGTGTTGCCGCTGTTGTTTTTCGTGGTGGCGAAGTTCGGGCCATTTTCGCCGGAGCTGAAACGCATCATCGTCATCCAAGCCGCGATGCCGTCGGCGGTGATCCCGATCATCATCGCGCGCGTCTACGGCGGACAACCGCTCGTGGCCGTGCAGATCGTGCTCGGCACGACCGCGCTGGGGCTGTTCACGATTCCGTTCTGGATCAAGACCGGCCTCGCGTGGGTCGGCGTGTGAGCGTCGTCCGGTCGCAGAAAATGCGCCGAGTGTGCCGAGCGGGTTTGTAACGTATTATGTTACAAACCGGCTCGGGCGGGTGAGGCCTGGCGGTGGGACGGAGTGGCGTGGGTCATGACGTTTGGGCATGACTTTCGACACTGGGCGGAAAACACCGGAGGCGGTAAGCTACGACATCATGAACGACTGCGCCGCTCCCTCCGCCACCCCGACTCGGGATAATCGCCGCGGCCGACTCGTCGCCGGGGGCGTGTTGCTGGCGGTTGCGGGTGCGGCGCTCGCGGCGCCGTATTTGCCGCCGGGGTTCGCGGGGCGTGCGTTCGTGCCGTTTCTCGGCGTGGCGTTCGTCGTCTGGGCCGCGCTGTCGCGGTCGATCGGTTTGCTGGTGCCGGGCGGCGTGTTGCTGGGCGTGGGCGTCGGCGCGTGGCTGCAGGCGAGTTACGGCCCGGCGGCGTTTCTGTTCTCCCTGGCCGGCGGGTTTCTCTCCATCTCGGTGCTGTCGATGCTGATTTTCGGCGCCAAGCATAAGACGTGGTGGACGGTTTTTCCGGCGGGCGGTCTCACTTTTGCCGGCGTCGTCGTTGGTGGCGGCCCGGCGGTGCGCGAGGTGTTGCGCGGGATGCAGAACTACTGGCCCTACGCGCTGATCGTCGTGGCGCTGGCGCTGATCGTGTCGGCCCTGCGGACGCCGAAAACCTGACCGGCGGCGGGCGAGGGAAGGGAAGATCCCCGGGGTGTGGCGCCGAGTTTTCTGCCACGCGGCGAGTTGACGCCCGCGCGGTGCTGCGGCTGACTGCGCGGCACTATGTTCGATTGGCTCAGCGACCCGCAGGCGTGGATCAGCCTGCTCACCCTCACCGGGCTCGAGATCGTGCTCGGTATCGATAACGTCATTTTCATTTCGATCCTGGCGGGCAAGTTGCCGGCCGACCAGCAGCCGCGCGCGCGCAGCCTCGGCCTCAGTCTCGCGCTCATCACACGCATCGCGTTGCTCGCGAGCATCGCGTGGATCGCGAAGCTCACCGCACCGCTGTTTTCCTTGTTCGAGCATGGCGTGTCGGGACGCGACCTCATCCTGCTCCTCGGCGGCTTGTTTCTCCTCGTGAAGAGCACGATGGAAATCCACCACAAGCTCGAGGGCGAGGAGGGCGGCGCCAATCCGAAGGGCGCGGCGCGTTTCGGCACGGTGCTGATCCAGATCATGCTGCTCGACGTCGTGTTCTCGCTCGACTCGGTCATCACGGCCGTGGGCATGGCGCAGCATTTGCCGGTGATGATCACGGCGGTCGTGCTCTCGATGGGTGTGATGCTGCTCGCGGCCGGCTCGATCAGCGATTTCGTCAACAAGCACCCGACGCTGAAGATCCTCGCGCTGTCCTTCCTGCTGTTGATCGGCACGACGCTCATCGCGGAAGGCATGGGCTTCCACATCCCGAAGGGCTACGTCTACTTCGCCATGGCGTTCTCGTTCGGCGTGGAAATGCTGAACCTGAAGCTGCGCAAGAAGGCCGCGCCGGTCACGCTGCATCAGCCGTATCGGTGACGAGCGGTAGGGCGCACCGGCCCGGTGCGCCGCGCGCACGGCGCCGTGGTCGCGGCGGAGCGGGCCGCTCCGCCCTACCCACGCAAATCGGGGTCGCTCGCTTGCGAGCGCCTCCGAAAAACAAAAAGCGCGGCCGGTTGGCCGCGCTTCGTTTTGAAAGAGGATTCAACGCGGGCGTGTGATGCCGCGCGCGTCGTCGCTCAGGCTTTGCCGTGCAGCACGTCGGGCGCCTGACGGCGCTCGTCGTTGCGGCCTTGCACGCGCTTGGCGTGGCGCTCGCGGAGCAGCTTGTCGAGTTTGTCGACGAGCAGGTCGACGGACTTGTAGCCGTCCTCCGAGACTGCCGACGCCACCAGATCCGGACCGTCGATCTCGACTTGGGCCTTGGCCGTGAAGCGCTGTTCAGGCGTCTTGGTGTCGTGGAACTCGAGGTCCATTCGGATGCGGATGATGTGGGTGTTGTGGCGGAGGAGACGCTCGGCCTTCTCATGCATGGCTTGCGTGAGAGCAGGGGTGAGCGTGACGTGGATGCCGCGAACGTGGATTTTATCGTTCATGATTTATGGGTTGGGGATGTGAGGGAATTAGACACTAGCCACAGCGCAACGGGCACGAAATTACAACGTCAGCCGGTGATTCAAGGCTCGCTGATGCCGGAAATCGTCGAACCTGTTAGTCGGGGGGCGCGGCGGATTTGGGATTCACTCGGCGCTGGAATAAATGGGGCGGCCGCCCATCTTAACGCGCATGCTTCGCCCGCTCCTCGCCTGCACGCTGCTGTTGGCTGCCGCATGGCTCCGCGCCGAACCCGCGCCCGTGCCGCCGCTCGAAAAGGAAGTGGCGGCCATCGCGGCCGGCCCGCACGTGACCATCATCCATTTCTGGGCGCCTTGGTGCCCGAATTGTCGCGCGGAGATGACGCCTGACGGCTGGGCCAGGTTCATCAGCGCCAATCCCGACGTGAAATTCGTCTTCCTCAACATCTGGCACCGCGACCAGGACCCGGCGCCGAAGCTCGCCGCGGGCAAACTGGGCGGCCAGCCCAACCTCACGCTGCTCACGCATCCGAGCGCCGCTTCAAAGGCCGGCCCCGAACGCATGAACACGTTCCTCGGGCTGCCGGTGACATGGCTGCCGAGCACGTGGGTCTTCCGCGATGGCCGCATGCGCTACGCGCTCAATTACGGCGAGGTTCGCTTCGACATGCTGCAAACGCTCGTGAACGATGCGCGCGACAAGTGGAGCCACTAAACCAGCAACCATGAGCGATCGACTTCAGTGGGGTATCCTCGGCACGGGCACTATCGCGCGACGTTTCGCGACCGACCTCGCCAACTCGCGCAGCGGTCGGCTTGTCGCCATCGGCAGTCGTGCACAGGACACGGCGGATCGTTTTGCCGCGGAGTTCGGCGGCGTGCGCGCGCACGGCAGCTACACGGCGCTGCTGGCGGACCCGGCGGTGCAGGCGGTCTACATCGCGCCGCCGCATCCGCAGCATCTCGAGTGGACGCTCGCAGCGGCGGCGGCGGGGAAACACATCCTCTGCGAAAAGCCGCTCGCGATGCGCGGGAGTGACGCGCAGCGGATGGTGGAGGTCGCGCGACGCCATGACGTGTTGCTGATGGAGGCGTTCATGTATCGCTGCCATCCGCAGACGGCGAAACTCGCCGAACTCGTCCGCAACGGCGCGATCGGCGAGCTGCGGATGATCGAGGCGACGTTCTCGGTCGATTTCCCGTTCGACCCGGCGCACCGCTCTTACAACCGCGCGCTGGGTGGCGGCGGCATTCTCGATCTTGGCTGTTACCCGGTTTCGTTTTCGCGGCTGCTGGCCGGCGCCGCGCAAGGGCGCGCTTTTGCCGAGCCGGTGCAGTTCAAGGGCCTCGGCCGTCTCAACGCCACGACGCAGGTCGACGAGTATGCGGCGGCGGTGGCCACCTTCGCCAACGGCATCGTGGCGCGCCTCGCCTGCGGCTTCGCCGGACCGCGCGAAATCCGTGCGAGCCTGCAAGGCACGGGCGGCACGATCGAGGTGCCGATGCCGTTCTTCCCCGGCAACGAGGCGCGACTGACGTTGCGTCGCGCCACGGCGAACGAACCGGAAGATGTCTTCGTCCCAGCGCCTGGTCCGCTCTACGCGCTGGAGGCCGACGCCGTCGCGGACGCGCTGGCGAAAGGTCAGCGCGAAGTCGCGGCCATGACGCCCGCCGATACGCTCGGCAACATGGCCGTGCTCGACGACTGGCTGTGCCAGCTCGGCGTGAGCTACGACTGCTGAGGTAGGGCCGGCTTCAGCCGGCCCGAGTTCGGTGTCGGTCGCGCGTATGGTTCGCGAGTGAGGGCCAAGCTGGGCCGGCTGAAGCCGGCCCTACTTTCTTGCTGCGCAGGCGGTCGTGTGTTCTGTCGGCGGGAACATGAATCCCCGCTCCCTGCTCGCCGGCTGCGTGCTTGCTTTCGCTTCCTTCCTCACGCTCGCCGCCGCCACGCCCGACCAAGTCGCGGCCGAGTCCGCCAAAGCCAACGCGTTTTTCGAGCGCGTGTTCGACCAAGCCGTTGAGCGCAGCCCGCTCCTGCAGACCCGTCTCGGCGTCAAAAAGGATTACGATAAATGGGACGACCTGTCCGAGCAGCGCGCGCTGGAGGACTTCGTGCTCGGCGTGCAGCAACTCGCCGAACTGAAGCGCACGGTCAACTTCGAGGCGCTCGATGATCAGACGAAGGTCAGCTACCGGCTCTTCGTTCGCCAAGCCGAGGAAGCGATCGAGGGTTGGAAGTGGCGCTACCATTCCTACCCGCTGAATCAGATGTCCGGCCTGCATTCCGAGGCGGCGGCGTTTCTCATCAATTTTCACCGCGTCGACAGCGTCGCTGACGCCCGCGCCTACGTGGCTCGCCTGCGCGGCATGGCGCCGATGTTCGATCAGCTGATCGAGAACGTGAATGCGCGCGCGACGAAGGGCATTCTGCCGCCGAAATTCGTTTTTGGTCTCGTGATCGAATCCTGCCGCGAGGTCGTGACCGGCGAGCCGTTTGATCAATCGGGCAAGCCGTCCGCACTCTGGGAAGACGCGCAGGCGAAGATCGGCGCGCTCAAGGACGCCGACGCCGCCACGCAGAAACAGTTGCTCGCGGAGGCGCGCGCTGCGCTCGTCGATGCGGTGCAGCCCGCTTACGGCCGGCTGATCGCTCTGCTCGAGGCGCAGGAGAAAATCGCCACGACCGACGACGGTGTGTGGAAGCTGCCCGAGGGCGCCGAGTATTACGCCTTCTGCCTGCGCCAATCGACGACGACCAAAATGTCCGCCGACGAGATCCACGAACTCGGTCTGCGCGAAGTTGCGCGCATCCACCGCGGCATGGAGGAGATCATGCAGCGCGTCGGCTTCAAGGGCGACCTGCAGGCCTTCTTCAAGCACGTGAAGGAGAGCGACGAGTTCTATTACCCGACGACGGCCGAGGGCAAAGCCGCCTACGTGAAGCGCGCGAACGAGATCATCGACACGATGCGCGCGCGCCTCGACGACTTCTTCGGCGTGAAGCCGAAGGCGCCGCTCGTCGTGAAAGTCGTCGAGCCGTTCCGCGAAAAGGGCGCCGCGGGTGCGTTCTACGAAGATCCCGCCCCCGACGGTTCGCGACCGGGCGTTTATTACGTCAACACGATCGACATGCGCGGCGTGCCGATCTTCGAGATGGAGACGCTGGCGCACCACGAGGCGATTCCCGGTCACCACATGCAGATCGCGATCGCGCAGGAATTGCAGGGCATCCCGCGCTTCCGCAAATTCGGCGGCAACACCGCCTACATCGAGGGCTGGGCGCTCTACGCCGAGTATTTCCCGAAGGAGTTCGGTTTCTACCAGGACCCGATGATGGACTTCGGCCGACTCTACGACGAACTGCTGCGCGCCGTGCGCCTCGTGGTCGACACCGGCCTGCACGCGAAGAAATGGACGCGCGCGCAGGTGATGGATTACTTCCGCCAAAACACGCCCAACCCCGAGCGAGACATCTTCACGGAGACGAACCGTTACATCGTGTGGCCCGGCCAGGCGACTGCCTACAAGGTTGGCATGTTGAAGATCCTCGAGCTGCGCGAACTCGCGAAGAAGGAGCTCGGCCGAAAATTTGACCTGCGCGGCTACCACGACCTCGTGCTGAAAGACGGCGCGCTACCGATGGATCTCCTCGAGGAAAACGTCCGCGCGTGGATCGCGCGACGGAAGTAGCGCCGGTCTTCGACCTGCTACGAGTGCACCCGCCCTGCAGGGCCTCACCTTGTGTGAGGCCTCGGCGTGAGTGCCGAAGCTCTCCCTGTAGCGGCGGTCTATGACCGCCGAACGATGATGGCACCGCGAACGAATCGGCGGTCATAGACCGCCGCCACAGAATCTGGAAAACGTCGCTTTAGGTGGGCGCCGCTGGGGACAGCGGCGCCCACCTGCAAACGACCGCGCGCCTGCGATTATTTCAGATTCAGCTCGCGCACCAGCCACGCGGCGCGGTCTTCGATCACCGCTGCGAGGTGCATGTCGTGCTTCGTGTCGTAGGTCGCCATGACTTTCCGCGGTAGCGCGGCGGCGTAATACTCGGCGGCGTGCCGCGCGGGCACGTAGCGATCGTTCGACGCGAATTGGAAGAACACCGGCTTCGGCGCGAGCTTGGCGATCCACTCGACGGGGTCGATGGGACGTAGCTCGGCCTTGTAGGCGGCGAGCGCGGCGGGCTCGAGCTTGCGGCCGAGCAGATACCAGTTGCTCATGCGCGGCGTCGGCGCGGCGAACACGAAGGTCTTCGCGCGGCCGTCCAAGGCGCTGGCGATGCTGGCATACATCGCGCCGAAATCATGACCGACGACCGCGAAGCGCGCCGCATCAACGTTCGGCTGGCTCAGCAGCAAGTCCATCGCGCGGCGCAGCTCGACGACTTGGTTTATGCCCTCAGCGAGATCGGTCTCGAGCTTGCGGCCATCCCACCATTTCGGGTTCGCCCACACGCCCTCGACCAGCAGCGAAACGACACCGCGCGAGGCGAGCGCCACGGCCTCCGGGAGAAATTGCGTGCGGTTGGTCGTCTCCGGTTCGCCGAGCCAATGCACCCAGAGCACCGCGGCGTGCGGGCCGGCGCCGCTCGCCGGCGTGACGAGGTAGGCTTTGATCGGCGCCTTCGTGCCGACGAACGTGAGGTCGCGCACCACCGCGCCATCGCGCGTTTCGGTGCCGTTCTCCTTCACGTCAAAGGGCGCGCTGCGGTCGTAGTTGAACAACGTCGCGTCGATCGGAGCCGTGGGCGCGGCCGCGGTCGCAGTCGGAGCGGGTGCAGATGCGGTGGCGGTCGTGGGCGCAGGCGTCTCCGCGGCGCGCAGGGCGAGCACGGGCAACAACAGGAGAAAAACACGCAGGGTCAGTTGCGATTTCATGGGGGTGGTCGAACCAACCGCGGACGCCACCGCGCCGCAACGACCGAACGCCTAGCGTCCAATCGCGCGAGCCATGCGGCGCGTATCGCGCGACCAACGCGCGCCGAAAGTGGGGCCGGCTTCAGCCGGCCCGGTTGGACGTAAGTTCGCCGGCGCGGCCTGCGAGCGGGAGCCGAACTGGACCGGCTGAAGCCGGTCCTACTGCGTTCGTTCGCGTTCGAACCGTTCGTAAAGCGCCGGCAGCAGCACGAGCGTCAGGAACGTCGCGCTGAGGATGCCGCCGATGACGACCGTCGCGAGCGGACGCTGCACCTCCGCACCCGCGCCGGTGGCGAGCGCCATCGGCAGGAATCCGAGCGAGGCCACGAGCGCCGTCATTAGCACCGGTCGCAAGCGCGTCAGCGCGCCCTCGATGACGGCGTCGCGCACGTCGCGGCCGGTCTCGCGCAGCTGGTTGAAAGCGGTCACGAGCATCAAGCCATTGAGCACGGCGACGCCGCTGAGCGCGATGAAACCGATGCCCGCGGAGATCGAGAACGGCAGCCCGCGCGCCCAAAGCGCGAAGACGCCGCCGGTCACTGCGAGCGGGATGCCGGAGAACACGAGCAGCGCCTGACGCAGACTGCCAAACGCGGCGAAGATCAGCAGGAAAATCACCGCCAGCGCCGCCGGCACGATCACCGCCAGGCGCGCGCGCGCTTCCTGCAGGTTCTTGAACTGCCCGCCGAACTCGATCGCGTAGCCTTGCGGCAGCTTGATGCCCGCGGCGATGCGCTCCTTCGCCTCGCGCACGAAGCTCTCCACGTCGCGCCCGCGCAGGTTCACCATGATCGCGGCGCGCCGCTGGCCGGACTCGCGCGTGATCGTGTTCACCTTTTCCGTGACGACGAAGTCCGCGACCTGGCCGAGCGTGAGAATACCCTCCTCGTGCGACGAGCGCAGCGGCAGGTGTTTCAGTTCATCGAAGGCTGCGCGCAGGTTTTCGGGCAGGCGCACGACGATCGGGTAACGGCGGTTGCCGTCGACGATCACGCCGGCTTCGGCACCGGCGAGCGCGGTGGCGACGGTCGCGTTCACCTCGGCGGCGTGGACGTTGTAGCGCGTCATGGCGTCGCGCCGGAGTTTGATCTCGAGCATCGGCGCCTTGCCGAGCGCGTCGAATTCCACATCGGCCGCGCCGGGCACGCGCTCGAGAATCTCGCGCGCCTCGCTGGCGATGCGTTCGATCTCTGCGTAGTCGTCGCCGAAAACCTTCACCGCGATGTCGGCGCGCGTGCCCTCGAGGATTTCGTTGAAACGCATCTCGATCGGCTGGGAGAACAGATATGCCTGTGCCGGGAATCGCTTGCCGAGTTCCAGCGCCATCTGCGCGGCGAGTTCGTCCTTGGTCGGCGTGTCGCCGTGCTCGTCTTTCGGCCATTCCTCGCGCGGGCGATAGAAGATGTAGGTGTCGGCGACGTTCACCCCCATCGGATCGGTCGCGACTTCGGCGGTGCCGATGCGCGAGAACGTGTGCTCGATTTGCGGGAACTTCTCGCGCAGCACGCGCTCGGTTTGCTCCTGCATCGTCACGGCGGCGTCGAGGCCGATGCTCGTCGTGCGGATCATGTGCGCGGCAAACGAACCTTCGTCGAGCTGCGGCACGAACTCCGCGCCGAGGCGCGTGAAGACGAACGCCGCCAGCGCGAACAGCGCGACCGCGCCGCCGACGAACAGCCAGCGCGCGCGCAACGCGAGCGTGAGCACCGGGCGGTAGGCCGCCTTGGCCGCGCGCAACATAAAGTTGTCGTGCTCGGCGATCCGGCCGCGCAGCAGGTAGGCGCAGAGCACGGGCATGAGCGTGAGCGACAGCAGCAGCGCGCCGACGAGCGCGAAGATCACCGTCAGCGCCATCGGCTGAAACATTTTCCCCTCGATGCCGGTGAGCGTGAGGATCGGCACGTAAACGATCGTGATGATGAACACGCCGAAGAACGTCGGGCGTCCGACTTCCTTCGCCGCCGCGAGCACGGTCTCGAGTCGCTCGCGGAAATTCAGCAGCCGGCCCGCGACGTGTTGCCGCTCGCCGAGGCGACGGACGATGTTCTCCACCATCACGACCGCGCCGTCGATGATCAGGCCGAAATCGACCGCGCCGAGGCTCATCAGATTGCCCGACACGCCGAAGCGCACCATGCCCGTGATCGCAAAGAGGAACGACAGCGGAATCGCCAGCGAGACGATCAGCGCGGCGCGCCAGTTGCCGAGCAGCGCGAGCAGGACCGCGATCACGAAGATCGCGCCTTCGAACAGGTTTTTCTCGACGGTGGCGATGGTGCGGTCGACGAGGTCGGTGCGATCGTAGACGGTCGTCAGCGTCACGCCGGCGGGCAGGCGCGGCTTGATCTCCTCGAGTTGCGCGGCGACGCGGCGCGCCACGACGCGCGGGTTCTCGCCCGCGAGCATCAGCGCGGCGCCGAGCACGGCCTCGCGGCCGTCGTGGGTCGCGGAACCGGTGCGCAGGCTCGAGCCGATGCCGACTTCGGCGACGTCGCGCACGAGCAGCGGCGCGGCGGCGGCGCCGCGGAACTTCAGTGGCAGCTGCGCGATCTCGGCGGCCGTTTGCACGCGGCCGTCGGTGCGGATGGCGATCTGTTCGCCGCCGATCTGCACGGCGCCGCCGCCGGCGTTCTCGACGTTTTCCGCGATGACGGCGGCGAGGTCGGCGAACGTGATGCCGGTGGCGAGCAGGGCGTCGGGACGCGGCAGGACGACGATTTGCTTTTCGTAGCCGCCGGAGGCGTTGACCTCGGCGATGCCCGGCACGGTGCGCAGCGCGGGCTTCACGACGAAATCGTGCAGGAGCTTCAGCTCCATCAATTGCTCGGCGCGAGTTGGCGGCTTGTTCGCCGCGTCGGGCGCGTAGTCGATCACGTAGTAGAAAATCTCGCCGAGGCCGGTCGTGATCGGGGCGAGTTTCGGCGCGAGCCCGGGCGGGAGTTCCTCGACGGCGTTTTGCAGCCGCTCGCTCACGAGCTGGCGCGCGCGATAGACGTCGGTGCCGTCGGCGAACACGAGCGTGAGTTGCGAGAGACCGGTTTTCGAGAGCGAGCGCAGCTCGGTCATGCCGGGCACGCCGCTCATCTCGGTCTCGAGCGGGAAGGTGACGAGTTTCTCGATTTCCTCGGGCGCGAGGCCTTTCACCTCGGTGTTGATCTGGACTTGGGTGTTGGTGATGTCGGGCGTCGCGTCGATCGGGAGGTGAAACGCGGCCCAGATGCCCGCGCCGAGCAGCGCGAGCGTGCCCAGCAGCACGAACACGCGCTGGTGCAGGGAAAAATTCAGGAGACGGTCGATCATGGAAGAAGGGAGAATGATTTTTCGAAGCGGCCGATTTCGTCGCGCGCAGGGCGCGAGTGACGAAGCGTGGTAGCGGAATTCGTGAGAATTTCGCGGCCGGTCAGGCGCGAAAGCCTCACGGCTTCCGCTATGCGGTGGAGCATGAGTTTCAATGGCTGTGGCCGCCGCCTTTGGTGAGGCGGAGCTCGGTGAGCCAGAGGTGTTCGACGGCGGTCGTCGCGACGACATCGCCGGCGGCGAGACCGTTGGCGACGGCGACGAAGTTGCCGTCGTCTGCGCCGGTCTCGATGGCGGTGCGGCGCCAGAATTCTCCGGCGCGCACGTAAACGAACGTCCCGGTGGCAGTGCGCAGCACCGCGGAGCGCGGCACGCACAGGAACTCGCTCGGCGCGCTCCCGAGCGTGAGCACGACGGCTTGGCCGACTTTGGCGCCGTTCGGCGCGGCGAGAATGAGTTCCGCCTGACCGAGCGCCGAGGTCATGTCACGACGCACGGCGAGCAGGGCCGGGTCACGTGGTTGGGTGCGCTCGAGCGCATCGGCCGTCGCGACCGGCACCAGCGCACTGGCGCGGGCGGGCGGACCGGGATCGAAAACCGCGGCGGTTACCTCGAACTGTGCGGCGATTGCGCGTGGTGCGGCGGCGGCGGTTTGCACCTCGAGCGCGGTCACGGTTTCGGGCGCCAGTTGGAGACCGCGATCGGCGTCGAAGCGCGCCGTGGCGTTGCCGGCGGCTTCGCCGTGCCCGTGTTCGTCGTGATCGTGCTCGGCATGGTCATGTTCGTCGTGCGCCGGCTTGGCGTGGCCGTGTCCGTCGTCCTCGGCATGTTTCTCGTCCGGTCCGGATTTGTCGTGAGCGGATTTCTCGCCGTGGTCGTGATCGTGCGCGTGGTCATGATCGTGGTCCGACTCGTGATCGTGCGCGGCGGATTTCGAAGCGTCGGATGCCGCAGGGGCAGGCGCTTTCTTGGCACAGCCGCTGAAGACGAGCGTGGCCGCCACTAGGAAGGCAGCAGGAAGGCAGTGGTGCGCTTTCATGGTTGCGCCTCCGGTCCGATGAGCGCGCGGCCCGTGAGCAGTTCGAGCGCGCCGGCGGCTTCGAGGGCGTCCTGCTCCGTCTGGCAGAGCGCGTCGATCGCTTCGAGATAGGAGGTCTGCAACTCGACGTAGGTCGAGATCGGCACGGCGCCGAGACGGTAGTGACGATCGGCGAGTTCGGCGGCTTCGCGGAATTTCTGCATCGCATCCGGTGACCACGCGGCGGTCTCGGCGACCTTGGCCGCGTAACGCTGCGCGGCGAGCAGGACGTCGCGCTCCATCGTGCGCTGGGCGACGAGGACGGCGGTTTCCGCCTGGCGACGGCGCGCCTCGGCGGCGGCGACGCCGGCCTTCGCGCGACCGGTGACGGGCAGCGGCAGCGAAACGCCGACGCCGACGGTGCGCTCGCGGTCGCCGGCGCGTTCTTCGGAATAATAGGGGCTGACGGTGAATGATGGCCGGCGTTCGTGGCGTGCGAGCGCGACGGTGTAGCCTTGCTGCTCGAGTTCGAGCTTCGCCGAGCGGAACTCGAAGTTGTTTTCCCGGGCGGTGGCGAGCAGCGCGTCCGGTGTCGGAGCGTCGGCGAAGCGCAGCGGCTCGGGCGCGATCGCGATGGGCGCATCGATCGGTTGGCCGAGCAACTGGTTCAATTCTGTCTGCGCGGCGCGGAGGGCGAGCTGGGCGTCGGTGGCGCGGTGTTGCAGCGCGAGTTCCTGCGCCTCGATGACGCGCGTCTCGAGCAGCGGCGTGATGCCGCCCGGGTCGCGGGCGAGGAACAGCTCGCGCAGCGCGCGGTAGCGCGCGGCGACGTCCGCGGTGGCGGCGGCGCGTTCCTGCGCGGCGCGGAGCGAGTGCGCGAGCGTGCGCGTGCGCTGCGCCAGCGCGGCGTGGAAGCGCGCGAGGCCGAGCTCGGCGAGCGCGACGTCGCGGTTGGCGATGGCCTTGCGCAGCGCGAGCCGGCCGGGCCACTCGAAGGGTTGCGCGAGCGACACGGACCACGCGGTGCCTTCGCCGGCGAGGGCGCCGGTGGCATCGGTGACGCGTTTGCGGCCGACCTCGACGGAGAGCGACGGGTTCTCGCGGGTGCCGGCGGCGGTTTGGGCGGCGCGCGCGGCGTCGAGTTCGGCGGTGTAGAAGGCGAGTTCGGGATTGTGGGCCGCGACGGCGGCCACGAGGTCGTCGACGCGACGCGGCGCGGCGGATTGTCCGTGCGCGAGCGAAGCGGTGATGGAAGTGAAAAGGAAAAGACGAAGGATTTTCATGAACAGAATTGGGTGAAGTGCGCCGTGCGGACAGCGCACGGCGAAGAGAGGGAGGCGCGTGCCGCGTTGCACGCGGACGCGAGGAAGGAGCCGATCCGTCCGCGCAGGGACGAATCAGGCGAGCGACGCGGAGGGCGCGCGGGACGGCGGCGCCGTCCGACGAGCGAAGTGCCACGCAGGCACCCAATTCAGATCGCGGGCGACGGGTGTTATCGTCGCAAAACAAACCGGCTCTTCCGCCAGCGGTGCGAGGAGCGCGAGGCACAGGCAGCAATCCGGGCAGGTGGCCTCGGGTGCGGGCACGTTGACGGCGGAGTCGCTGACGCGATACGCGCCGTTCTCGACCGTGTCACAGCCGTCGGCGACGCAATGGCCGCCGCCATCCGTGTTGCAGGCGGAAGTGGTTTCCGACGCGTGATGAAGCACTCCGGCGGCTTCCAGCGTGCAATGCTGCGTCCCCCACAGCCAGAGCGCGAGGGCGAGGCAGGCGAGCGGGAGTTGGCGGAAGCGACGCACGGGCGGCAAAGATTTGTGAGCGAGGGGCAAAGTCAAGGCGCGCGGCGTGGCGCTTTTGGCCCAAGTCGCCGCGGCGAGGGTTTGCTTTCAGTCGCGTGGCACGTGGGTAGGACCGGCTTCAGCCGGTCCAGGGCAATCTCGTTCGCACGCTGATCTAGCGAGCTTAAATCCAACTGGGCCGGCTGAAGCCGGCCCTACACCGTGCGGCGCAGGTTGTCGCAGACGATGGCGGCGGCGACGGCGGCGTTGAGCGACTCGGCGCCGCCGAACTTCGGGATCGTCACGCGGCGCGTCACGCACGCGGCGACGGCGGGCGAGAGGCCGCGGCCTTCGCTGCCGATCACGACGACAACGTTGCGCAGCGGCGACAGCGTGTGGACGTTGTCGCCGGCGAGGTCGCAGCCGAGCACGAGGGCGGTGCAGCCGGCGAGCGCGTCGGCGAGCGGCGCGGTGTGGGCGGTCACGCGCGCGAAGGAGCCCATGCTGGCGTTGATCACTTTCTGCGAAAAGAGATCCGCGCAATCCGGCGACAGCACCACGCGGTCGAACGCGAACCAGTCGGCGATGCGCAAGAGCGTGCCGACGTTGCCCGGGTCCTGAATGCCGTCGAGGGCCAGCGTGAGGCCGCGGTTGAGCGCGCCGGGCGCGAGCGGCGCGCGCGCGATGCGGCCGACGGCGAGGACGGAGGAGGGCGTGGGGTAGTGGCTGATGCGCGCCATCTCGGCGGCGGAGATGGCAATGCGATCGACCGGGGACGGCTCGTTCGGAGAACTCGCCCTACCCGAATCCAACCCGGACCACGCGTCGGTCGCGTAGAGTTCGACGAAGGGGAACTTCGCCGCGAGCAACTCGCCGACGACTTTCTCGCCTTCGACGACGAACAGGCCAAGCGCCTCGCGGTGCTTTTTGTCCTGCAGCGAGCGGAGGCGGGCGATCTCGGCCTTGGTGAGCGGCATGGGGCGAGAAGAACAATGCCGCGGCGCGCGCGCAACAAAGTAGGGCCGGCTTCAGCCGGCCCACACGCGATTTCGCTCGGTTGTATCACTTGCGAGTGAGGCTTCATTTGGACCGGCTGAAGCCGGTCCTACTGCATGCGGCGATGGGGCGCGTGCCACGGTCGCTGTCGCCGCTGGGGACGGCGGCGACCACCTTTTCTCGGCTGTCGTTCGTGCGTCTCCGCGCTGCGTTCCGGCGTTTCTCCGAGGGTTTTGTGACGGTCGCGCTTCGGCGCGGTGACATCTCGGCAACGCGACCGGTCGCGCGTTGACCGAGCGGTGCCGCGCGGTTCGGGTGCGCGCGTTTTTGTTTCGCACACCATGACCTCACGCTCGCTCCTTCGCGTTCTCATTCCTCTCCTTTGCGTCTGCGCCGCGCTCATTGCGGCGCGCGCCGGCACGATCAGCGGCCGCGTTACCGACGGCTTCACGAAGCTCGCCCTCGGCGGCGCCCGCGTGACGGCTGGCGGCGTCGAGACGTATTCGGAAACCACCGGCGAGTTCACGCTGAGCGGCGTGCCCGCCGGCGCGCAGCTCGTCGAAGTGAACTACGTCGGCTACGCGCCGATGCAGGTGTCGCTCGACGTGGCGGCGGAGGGCGTGACGCGGCTCGATCCGGTGTTCAATCGCGATGTCGTCAAACTCCAGGAGTTCGTCATCGCCGGCTCGACGGTCGGCACGGCGCGCGCGATCAATCAGCAGCGCGCGGCGGAGACGCTGCGCAATGTCGTCGCGGCGGACGAGATTGGCAGCTTTCCCGATCAGAACGCGGCCGAGTCGATCCAGCGCATCCCGGGCGTCTCGCTCTACCGCGACCAAGGCGAGGGCCGCTACATCGTGCTCCGCGGCCTGAATTACACGTTTACTTCGGTGAAGGTGAACGGCGGTTCGTTCGCCGGTGCCGATCTCGGCGAGCGCGCCACAGCGCTCGACGTCATTCCGACCGACGCGCTCGCGAGCATCGAAGTGACCAAGGTCCCGACGCCCGACATGGACGGCGAAGGTCTCGGCGGCCAGGTCGACATCAAGACCAAGAGTCCGTTCGATGCGGATGGTCTCGCGGCGAGCGTCACCGCGCAGGGCCAATACGCGGATCAGAGCGGCGAGTTCAGCAGCAAGTTCAACGGCTACGTCTCGCAGCGTTTCGGCGACGCGCAGCAGTTCGGCGTGCTGATTTCGCCGACGTGGCAGCAGCGCAAGTTCGGCTCCTATAACTTCGAGACGGGCGGCGCGTGGGTGTCGCCCGCGGACAACGGCACGGCGTTCTACACGCCCGAAGCGATCGAGTTTCGTGACTATGTGATCAATCGCGAGCGCTACGGCCTGAACGCCGCCTTCGAGGCGCGCCCGGACAGCACGACGTCGTTCTACGTGCGCGGCGGCTACAACCGTTTCACGGACACCGAGAGCCGCCACCTCACGATTTTCGATTTCACCGAGGGCACACTGGACAAGGCGTCGGTCACGGCCGACTCGGCGACGTTCACCGGCCTGCGCCGTTACGGGCGCCGGCTGCGCATCCGCGAAAAGGGTCAGGAAGTCACCTCGATCGTCGCCGGCGGCGACAAGCGCTTCGGTTCCTGGACGGTCGACGCGCAGGCCGTCTACACCGAGGGCAACGAAAAGCGTCCGGACGAACTCACCGCGCGCTTCCGTCGCAACACGCGCGATGCGAGCATCCGCTACACGGCGAACGGTCCTTATACGGCGAGCGTCACCCAGCTCGCGGGCGCCAGCTTCATGGACCCCGCGTCGTATAACTTCCAACGTGTCGATCTCGCGAACGAGGAGGGCTCGGAAAAGGAGTCCGATTTCGGTTTCAACGCGCGCTACGATTTCGCGTCCGCCGCGCGCCCGACTTACGTGAAACTCGGTTCGCTGTTCCGTGCCAAGGACAAGTCGGCCGAGAGCGAAGCGTATGAGCTGACCAGCGCGCCGTCGTCGTTCACCTTCGCCAACCTCGCGGAAGCCGCCAGCGATTATCCGTTCCTGCGCGTGCCGCGCATCAGCACGGAGGCGGTGAAGCAGGCGTTCTACGGCAGCCGCAGTTCCTTCACCGGCGCGCGCGTCTTCGAGGACAGCGAATACGAGGACTTCTCGCTCAGCGAGGACGTGCTCGCGGCCTACGCGATGGGCGGCACGACAGTCGGCAAACTCAACGTCATCGCCGGCCTCCGCATGGAGCGGACGAGGTTCTCCACCACCGGCAAGGAGCTCGATCTCGTCAACGAAGTCGCCACGCCGCGCACCGCCTCGCGCCGCTACACGAACTGGTTGCCCGGCGTCTATCTGCGCTACGACGCGTCGCAAAATCTCGTGCTGCGCGCGTCGTGGTCCAACAGCCTCGCGCGTCCGTCGTTCGGCGACACCGCTTTCCGTTCCCTCGTGAACAGCGACGATCTCGAGGTCACGCGCGGCAATCCCAACCTCGCCGCGCTCGAGGCGACGAACTGGGACGCCTCGATCGAATACTACCTGCCCTCGCTCGGCGTGCTCTCCGCTTCGGTGTTCCGCAAAGAGATCGAAAACTTCTCCTACGAATACAAATCGCCCACGCCGCTCGTCATCAACGGCGAGAGCTACGAGCTCACGACCTATGCCAACGGCTCCGACGGCTCCATCACCGGCCTCGAGCTCGCCTACCAGCAGCAGCTCACGAAGCTCCCCGCGCCCTTCGACGGCCTCGGCGTGATGGCAAACGTCACGTTCCTCGACAGCGAGGCCACTTACCCGACGCGCTCCGGCGAGAAGGTGCCGTTCATCGGCCAGAGTGACATGACGGGCAACGTCGGTCTCAGCTACGAAAAGGCCGGCCTGTTCGTGCGCCTCGCGATGAATTTCCGCTCCGAACGCCTGCGCGAAGACGAGCCACTCGGCGGCGAAGCGTGGCAGGATCTCTACGTCGACGACTTCAAGCAGCTCGATCTTACCGCGCGTTATCAGATTTCGCGGCAGTGGGAGATCTTCGCCGAGGTGCTCAATCTCACCAACGAGCCCTTCCGCGTGTTCCTGAACAGTCCCGGCGCCAACCAAGGCGCGCGTCTGGGCCAGTTCGAAGAATACGGCTGGAGCGCGAACTTCGGCGTGCGCTGGAAACTGTGAGGCGCGGCAGCGAAATCGGCATTTCTGTAGCGGCGGTCTATGACCGCCGACTGCTCAATGCCTGTCGCGTCTCGGCGGTCATAGACCGCCGCTACAGAGCGATTCCTCTTTTGTTTGTGTCTAGGTTGTGTGCCACGTCCGGGCTGCCTCGTGTGAGGCAGTCCGGCAATTTTCCCCGATGAAGAACCTCTCCCCTCTTTTTCTGCTGCTCTTGCTGGGCTTGGTCGCGAGCGTGCGCGCTGCGCCCGTTTACGCGCCGTTCCGCGCCGACATGGCTGCGGGCGACGCCTACACGATCGACGCGCGCCGCCTGCACCCGACGCAGTTTGCGCTCGGCTGGCGCGAGGTCATCGCGAAGCGCGAGAAGCTCGACGCGAAGGACGTCGCCGCGCTGGCCGCTTACCTGAAGGACAAGGATGTGCCCGTCGTGATCGGACCGGGCGGCGTGCCGTTCATGACCGACGGCCACCACACGATCCGCGCGCTGCTCGAGTCGACGCACGCCGACAAGACGGTTTACGGCCACGTGTTCGCCAACTGGTCCACGCTCGCGCCCGGCGAGTTCTGGTCGCGCATGCGCGCCAGCAACTACACTTACCTGAAAGACGCGGCGGGCCACGACATCGCGCCGGAAAAACTGCCGTCGACGCTGCTCGACATGCAACGCGATCCCTGGCGCGGCATGGCGTGGGCGCTGATGGACGCCGGCGCGTTCACTGAATTGAAGGGCGTGTTCTTCCAGGAGTTTCGCTGGGCGGATTTCCTCCGTCCGCAGGTGAAATGGAACGATGCCGACGACGCGGACTTCGAGCGCGCGTTGGCGCAGGCGCGGGTTCTGACCGCATCGCCCGCAGCGGCTCAGCTGCCCGGCTTCCGCCCGGGCGTGCTGCTGCCACGCGTCGTCACCGAGCCCGTGAAGCACGACACCGACGATCCCGCGATCTGGATCAATCCTGACGATCCCGCGCAAAGCCTCGTGATCGGCACGGATAAGGACACCGACGGCGCGCTCTATGTTTTTGATCTGCGCGGAAAAATCGTCCGCACAGTTTCCGGCCTGAAGCGGCCCAACAACGTCGATCTCGTCACCGGCTTCCGCTTCGGCGGGCGAGAGGTCGCGATCGCCGTGACGACCGAGCGCGAGGAGAAACGTCTACGTATTTTCACGCTGCCGGAGATGACGTGCGTCGATCGCGGCGACCTCGTGGTGTTCGACGGCGACGCGAATCGCGCGCCGATGGGCGTGGCGCTTTATCGCCGGCCGCGCGATGGCGCGGTGTTCGCGATCGTCGGTGGCAAAGCCGGCCCGGCCGACGGCTATCTCGGCCAATACCGGCTCGAAGACGACGGCACGGGCCACGTGAAGATGACGCTCGTCCGGCAGTTCGGCGCCTACAGCGGCAAAAAGGAAATCGAGGCCATCGCGGTCGATGCCGAGCTCGGCTACGTCTATTATTCCGACGAGCAACACGGCGTGCGCAAATATGCTGCCGATCCCGAGGCGCCGGACGCGAACCGCGAACTCGCGCTCTTCGCGACGAGCGGCTTCGTCGGCGACCACGAGGGGATCTCGATTTGGAAACGCCCGAACGGCACCGGTTACCTGATCGTGTCCGACCAGCAGGCGAACAAGTTCTGGCTCTTCCCGCGCGAAGGCGCGCCCGGTCACCCGCACGAGCATCGCGCGGTGAAGGTGGTCGACGTCAGCACGCTCGAAAGCGACGGCAGCGACGTGACGGCGCAGCCGCTCGGCGAGTTGTTTCCACACGGGCTTTTCGTCGCGATGTCCGAGGGCCGCGTGTTTCACTTCTACGGGTGGGAGCAGCTCGCGGGCGCGGAGTTGAAGTAGCGGATCGTAGGGCCGGCTTCAGCCGGCCCAAGCGGGCGTCATTCGTTCAAGTCGTTTCCAAACGAGGCACGAACGGGACCGGCTGAAGCCGGTCCTACTTTTTGCCGGTGCTCCAGCGGCGCGGATAGGGACATCTGCGGACTTCCCAACGCGCCGCGGCCGGCTATCTTTTGCCGCATGAAGCGAGTCACTCCTCTGGTCGCGTTGTTGTGTGTGTTGAACGTGATGGCGCTGCCGTTGTGGGCGGCTTCGACGAAAAAAAGTTCCGGCAAGGACGGCGAAGTGCCGAGCGCGGGACTCGAGCTGGCCAAGGTCGCCACGCAAATCACGGGGGTGGCGATCTCGCCGCTGCTGGGCGTCAGCGTGATCGGCGGTTACGAATGGATTCAAGCGCGCGGGAACCCCGAAAAGCAGGAGCAACTGCCTTGGTTTGCCAATCCCCTCGTATGGGGGCTTGGGCTCCTGCTCGTCGGTGCCTCCGCGGCGAAGGATGCGTTCGGCGCCACGACGCCGCCCGGCTGGAAAAAGCCGCTCGATGTGCTCGATGCGACCGAGAACAAAATCAGCGGTCTCGTCGCGACCGGCGCGGTCATCCCGGTGCTCGTCGCGGCGGCGTCGAAGGTCATGGCCGCGCGCGGCACGCCGACGGCCGGCCTCGAGCTGCATTTCGGCAATCTCGCGATGGTGCATCTCGGTGCGATGGATTTTTCGTGGCTACTGACGATCCTCATGGTGCCGCTCGCGATCGCGGTGCATGTCGTCGTGTGGATCGCGTCGCACGCCATCAACGTCCTCATCCTGCTCAGCCCGTGGGGCGCGGTCGACGCGGCGCTCAAAGCCAGCCGCACCGCGGTGCTCGGGCTCGTGACGGGGTTGGCGTTCATCGATCCGGTGGTCGGCGCGACGCTGTCGGTGGCCATCATCGTGCTCGCGTATTTCCTGTCGGGCTGGGCGTTCCGCCTGACGGTGTTCGGGACAGTGTTCTGCTGGGATTTCTTCACCCGGCGCCGCAAACGCTTCGAGCTGCTCGCCGACGGCAACAAGCTCTTCCTCGGCCGCAAGCTCGAGGGCGTGCCGGTGCGCACTTACGGGCGGTTGCATCAGGCGAAGGACGGCGCGCTGACGTTCAAGTTCAAGCCGTGGCTCGTGCTGAAGGAGCGCGAGATCGCGGTGCCGCGCGAGGGCATCGTGGTCGGTCGCGGCGTGTTCTACTCGGAAGTGCTCGGGCACAACACGGAGAGCGACAAGGTGGAGACGCTGTTCCTGCTTCCGCCGCGCTATCTCGGCCACGAGGAGTTGTTCGCGCGCACGTATCGCATCAGTGGCACGTGTGAGGTCGGCCTGCGCAAGGCGTGGAGCTGGCTGAAGGAAACGCTCGGCTTCGGCAAAAAGGCCGCCGCCCCATCCGCGCTCCCGGCGTGAGTGCGGTGGCGCGCATTGCCAATCACGTTCGCCTCGGCGCGTTTCCGATCGCCTACGGGCTGAGCGGCGTGCTGATCGGCGGGACGTTGAACCGCGTGATGATCGCGGAGCTGAAGCTGCCCGCGACGCTCGTCGCGCTGCTGTTCACGCTCCCGCTGCTCGTTTCGCCGCTGCGGTTGTGGTTCGGTTATCGCTCGGACGGATTTCCGATTTTCGGGCGGCGGCGCGAGCCGTATCTGATCCTCGGTGCGCTGCTCATCGGCGGCGGCGTGGCGGCGATCGCGAATTGGACCGTGCGCACGGCGGCGACGCCGGCGGTGTTCGTGCCGGGCGCGGTGCTGGCGTTTTTGCTCTACGGCGTCGGGCGCAATCTCGCGCACAACACTTACCAAGCGCTGCTCGCGGAGAAATTCACCGGCTCGGTGCGCGCGCGGGCCGTCACGCTCTACGAAGTCGTGACGCTGCTCGGTTCCGTGATGGGCGCGGGCGCCCTGGGCAAGGCGCTGGAGCATTACGATCCGGCGCGGCTCGTGGCGGTGGCGAACGTCGTTGCGCTCGTGATCGTGACGCTCGCGTGCATCGCCGTGCCGGGGCAGGAGGCGCGCGCGGCGGGAGCGGCGAATGCCGAGACGGCGCGCGGCAAACCGTTCGGCGAAGTCGTGCGAGACTACGTGTGGGCCGACCCGCAGGTGCGGCGGCTGTTCATCGTCGTGATCTGCACGTTCATCGGCACGCTCGCGCAGGACGTGTTGCTCGAACCTTACGGTGCGCTCGTGCTCGGCATGAGCGTCGGCGCGACGACGCGGCTGACGATGTTCTGGGGACTCGGCGTGCTCGCGGCGATGTTGTTGTCGGGCTTGTGGCTGTTGCGCGTGCTCGGTCCTTTGCGGCTGATGCGCATCGGACTCGGGGTGAGCATCGCGGTGTTTAGTGCGGTGGCGGCGGTGGGGCTCGCCGGTGCGCCGGAGCTTTTCCGCTGGCTGGTGCTCGTGATGGGCTTCGGCACCGGTCTCGCGGGTGCGGGCATGTTGGGTAGCGTGGTGGAATTCACGACTCCCGTGCGCGCGGGGCTGCTGATGGGCGTGTGGGGCGTGGCCAACATGCTCGGACACGCCGCGGGCAGCCTGATGGGCGGCATCGTGGTCGATACGATGCGACTCGCCACCGGCAGCGCGCTCGCGGCCTACACGGCGCTGTTTGGCTTCGAGGTGGCGATGCTGTGCGTCGCGTTCGGGCTGACGCTGCGGCTGCGACCGGCGGCGATGCAGGCGAGCGGGGAAGTGGCGGATCTCGCCGCCCGTTGACGGCGCGTTTCGGTGGCCTGTCGGCGCAGTCGGCCGGCCGCGATCTTCGAGCATAAAAACCGCCTGAAAAGTGGCGGTTTGAGTGGTTCCGCTGGTGGATCCGTGTGGCTAGGTGTTGCCGCCATGCTGCGGCTGTCGACCACGTTCGTCGGTTTGATGCTCTCCCTGTTGCTCGTTCCGTTGGCGCGCGGACAGATTTCCGCGCATCTGGCGAGTGGCACGATCGGGTCCACGGCGGCGCAAGGGACACCTGTGGTGGGCGGAAACACGAGCTTCACCTCGACGATGACGGTGCACATCACGAACAACACGCAGATGGCCCAGACCGTGCGCGTGCAGGTGTTGATCGTGAACCCGGAGACGAATCGCGTCGTCGGGACCGGCACCTCCGAGGAGATCAGCCTGCCGGCCGGGAGCAGTTCCGACTATAACGTGACCGTCCAGTCGGCGAATAGCACCGCCGAGAATGCCACCGGCTCGAAGCAGATGAGCGCGACGATGAACGTGCGCCAAGGCGCGACGATTTTGAATCCGCCCGAGTCGTGGGGCTTCAGTTACCAGGTCGCGTCGCCCGAGGATGGCGGCCGCAACTACTACGAATTTTGAAACCATGAAAAGCACTCTTCTCCTGCTTCTGCTCCTCGGAGCCGTGACACTGGCTGGCGCGAGATCGATCGTCATCTACACCGAGAAAGACTTTGTCGAAGGGGCGAAGGCGTATTTGCGCACGCAGCCCGTCGCCGCCGATCACGTGGCGCTCCTGCTCGTGAATCTGGTTTCTGATGCGGCCCCGCAGGTGACGTTGCTCAAGGATTGGTCCCCGGGCGAACTCGGGGCTGGCGTGAGCTTCGATTCGTCGTCGGAGGGAATCGATTTTCGAGGCGACCTCATGCGCACACCGGAGGCGCCGGAGTCGGCTGGCCTGGCGCGGCTGCGCGGCAGCATTTTTTTGGAGATCGCCACGGTCGTTCGCGATGGCACCGAGATTCCGGGCGCCCGCATCGAGTGGAAGATTAACAACACGCTCCGGCTGCGAACGCTGATGACGAGCGGGGACTCCGCGCGCGAGAAGGCCGGGGTCAAAATGGGGGCGAGTCTGGTGCTCGTGCGCGGCGGGTAACCCGTCGGCCGCGTGCAGCGCCGGCGCGGTCCGCACTATTGAATCTCGCCCCTCAGACTGACGGGTAGGACGCACCGGCCCGCTGCGCCGAGAACACGGTAACACGCTGGCGGCGGAGCGGGCCGCTCCGCCCTACCACCGACACATCGCGCGGCAGGTTGTTGTGCGGGTCTCAATCCACGCGCGAATTGCCGCTTGGAGCCCGGTTGCGAGCTGACGCGCGCGGTGAAGCACACCGCGGCGGAGCGTCGGTTCAGCCTTGGGCCGCCTTGCCGGCGGGGCGGCGATTTTCGGGCGGCAGCGCTTCGATCAACTCGTTGGGCCGGCCGGCGCGCTTTTTCAGCGTGAAGGTGTCGTAGAGGCGATTCACGGCCGTGCGGGCTTCGAAGCGAAGCTCGTCGCCGTCGATCGTGATGAGTTGGAACAGTTGCGTGTCCTCGGCGCGACGCACCGCCCACTTGGCGTCGGCGGCATACATTTTCGGACCGCTGACAGAAACGACGTAGACGGTGCCAATCGCGGGATCATAAACCTGGCCGAAACCGGCGGGCACGTTCTGCGTGCCGACGACGCCACTGCGGGCGTAGCTGTGGTCGTGACCGGTGAGCACGAGGTCGACTTTGAACTCGTCGAACACGGGCTTCCAGAGATCGCGCAGCTTCGCGTTGTCGCGATCAGCGGCCGGCGAAAAGATCGGGTGATGGAACGTGAGGATGGTCCAGCGTTGCGGGTCGCGGTTGAGCACCTCGCGCAGCCAGGCGACCTGCTCGGCCTGCCGCTCGTTGGAGTTGAGCACGACGATGCGCGCGCCTTGGTAATCGAAGAAATAGCAGCTCTCCTCGAGGCCTTGCGGGCCGTGCGTCGGCAACGTGAATTGCGGCCGCCAATGCCGCGTGAGCGTGCGGGAGCCATCGGCGTTTTTGAAATACTCGTGGTTGCCCGCGGCGGGCACGACCGGGATGGTGCCGTTCACCCAGGCCGGGGCGCCGAACCATTCGCCCCACTCGGCGTCGCGTTGCGCCCGGTTGATCAGATCGCCGGCGTGGAGCGTGAACGCCGCGCGGGGCGCTGCGCGGAATGCCTCCCGGAAGACGCGCGACCAGTGCGCCCGGATGTCGACCTGCGCGTCGCCAAAATAGACGAACGTGAACGGCTTCGCCTCACGGCTCGCGGTGCGGAAGTGAAACCACTCGCTCCAGTTCAAGCCGTCGCCGAGGCGATAGGTGTAAAGCGCATCGGGCAGCAAATCCGTGAACTCGACGTGGTGATAGTGAGCGGGTCCGAGATCGGACGTGAATTTTTCCGTGCTCGCCGCGACGCGAGCGCCCTTGAGGTCGCGGCCGTTTTCGTTGGCGAGCGCGATCTCCGCCACGGCTTGCGTGACGCTCTCGTCGGTGCGCCAGGTGACCGCTTGCGTCGTGGCGGGATCGCCCGCCCAGGTGAGGACTACGCGGTCCGGCAACGGGCGCGGCGCGTGGGCGAGCGCTTCGGGAAACGGCTTGGCTGGAGTCGGATCGTCGGGGTGGGCGAAAGCGACCGGAGCGAACAGGAGCAGCAACGCAGGAAGTGCGTGGCGAATCGAAGGCATGCGCATGGGATGGGGCGATGCGGCTGCGGAGGCAACGCCTCGTCGCGTTAAATTCCGGTGGCGCACCGGCGGGTGACCAGCCAGTTCGCGGCCGCGAGCAGGGCGACGAGCGCGATCACCCACGCATACGAGAGGTCGATGAAGCGAACCATGATCAAACATATCGCGAGCCCCAGCACCGCGACGAGTGTCCCGCCTGGCACGCGGAAGGCAGGCGCCTCCGGCTGCAGGCGGCGCAAGCGGATCAGCGCGGCGCACGCGAGTCCGTAGGTCAGCAGACGCGCGGCGCCCGAGAGGCTGACGTTCCAGATGAAGTTGCCGAACAGCGCGAGGACGAACGTCAGCACGCCCCAGACGACGATCGACACGTAGGGCGTGCGGAATTTTTCGTGCACGTAACCGAACGCGCGCGGGAAATCGCCACGCTGCGCCAACGCAAAGGTCAGGCGCGGCACGCCGATGAGTTGCGCGCTGAGATAGCCCGAGGTCGACACCATCGCGCCGATCGCGATGAGCGCCGCGCCCAGCGGACCGACGAGCGAACGGGCCGCGTCGGCGAGCGGCCGCGCGCTGTCGGGCAGATTCGGCACCGCGCGCATCGCGACCAGTTGCAGGAGCACGTAAATCACCGTGATGACGGCGAGGCCGGTGAAGAGCGCGAAAGGCAGGTCGCGCCGCGTGTCCTTGCACTCGCCGGCGGGAATCAGCGCCATGTCGAACCCGCCGTAGGTGAACAGCAGCACGATGAATGCGCTCATCCATTTCGTCTCCGCGAGCGGCGCCAGCGGCGCGGGCGTGGGCACGAGGCGGGCGAAGGCGATGCCGACGAGGATCAGGACGGCGAGCGGCAGGAGCTTGGCGACGGTGAAGACGTTCGAGAGCCGGGCCGCGCCGGTGACGCCGAGGAAATTGATGAACGTGAGCGTGCCGAGAAGCCCGGCGAGCAACAGCGCGCGCGGCAGCGGGAGCGTGGCCTCGGGCCAGAATTCGCCGAGGTAGATGACGAAAAGATTCGCGTTCGCCGCCGCGGCGGTGAGGCGCACGAGCCAAGTGAACCAACCCATCTCCACGCCCCAGAATCGGCCGAACGCCTCACGCGCGTAGAGATACGGTCCACCGGCTTCATTAAACTGCGAGCTCAGCTCCGCGAACACGGCGATGAACACCAGCATCGCCGCCGCGGCGAGCAGGTAGGCGAGAGGCGCAGCGTCGCCGACGAGGCGCACGATATCGTCGGGCAGGCCGAAGATCGCGGAGCCGATCACACCGTTGACGACGAGCGCCGTCATGGTCCAACGCCCGAGAGCGCGCACGAGCGGGGGCGACGCGTGGTTCGTCATGCGCGGCGACGTTGGGCGGGCGACACGGCGGAGTCAACGGGCGCGGCGCATGCAAAGTAGCGGGAGCTTCCAGCTCCCGTTTGCTCCGAAACGCTCCAAGGGCGGGAGCTGGAAGCTCTCGCTACTTCTCTGGGGCCGCGCTTTGCGTTACGCGGTGACCGTCGGTCGGACGGCAAGGGCGCTCGGGGTGGGCGTGTGGTGCTTCAGTGCGCTGACGATCAACTCGGCGGCGGCGCGGGCGCTGAGGTGATCGGTGTTGAGCACGAGATCGTAGGCGTGGGGATCGTCGAGATCGGCGTCGAAGTTTTGCCGCACGAAGCGCCGGCGGGCGTCGTCATTTTTGTCGACGTGCTCCGCGGCGGCGGCGCGGCTGAGATGCATTTCGGCCGCGATCCGCCCGATGCGGACATCGCGCGGGGCGACCAGCCGCACGTGCAGCCCGCCCGGCAGCGAGTGCGTGATGAGGTGCGCGGCGCGGCCGGCGAGGATCACGTGGCCGACGTGGGCGAGTTGGAGGACGGCCTCGGCGACCTTTTGCTCGAGTTGCCAGAGCGAGGGGTGCAAGCCGACGAGTTCGCCGATCGTGGCGCGGATCTCCGACACGCGGTCTTCCGGCAAATACTCGGCGAGCGTGGCGGGAAGACGGTGGTGTTTCAGCGCCTGATCGAGCAGATCGCGATCGAGCAGCACCCAGCGGGCGCTTTCGTCCGCGAACTCGCGATCGAGGAGCGGCACCAGCTCCTGCCCTACGGTCGTCGCGCCGGCGCCGGTCTCCCGTGAGAGCGTGATGAAGGGATGAATGTCGGCGCGCGAGGCCGGGCTCGCGGATGCGCGCGGTGTGCGGAGTCGGGCGTGGAGGACGGACAGGCCTTGATCGAGATAGGTGTGGGGAGTCATGGCGTGAGGGGGTGGACGCGGTGGGCGGGCGGTTGCCGACGAGCACCGCCGCGAGCGTAGTTTACGCGCGCAGAGCAGGTCGGCCAGAGCGCGGATTGGAACGGGCACCTCGTCGGCGAGGCCGGGTGAGCACGAGGGCGGAGACTTCGGGATTTTTTGTGCGCTTCTCGCGGCAGCGGGTGCTACAGGAAAACCGCGATGGAAGATGCCGAACTGCTCCGCCGTTATGCCGACCACGCCGATCAAGCGGCATTCGCCGAACTCGTCGCGCGGCGGCTGCCGCTGGTTTATTCGGCGGCGTTGCGCCAGGTCGATGGTGATGCGCACCTCGCGCGCGACGTGGCGCAGAGTGTGTTTACCGATCTGGCCCGCAAGGCCGCGGGGCTCGCCGATCGTCCGGTGCTGGCCGGCTGGCTCTACACCAGCACCGGTTACGCGGCGGCGAAGGCCGTGCGCGCGGAGCAGCGCCGGCGGCGCCGCGAACGGGAGGCGCAGATCATGGAAGACCTGACGCGCGACGCGGAGCCGGAAGCGGATTGGGACGCGCTGCGCCTGGTGATTGACGCGGCGCTGTGCGAGCTCGGCGAACGTGATCGCGAAGCCGTATTGCTGCGATTTTTCGAAAATCGTGGTTTTGCGGAGGTGGGCCAGCGCCTCGGGATCGGCGAAAACGGCGCGCGCATGCGCGTGGAACGCGCGCTCGATAAGCTGCACGCCGCACTCGCGCGCCGCGGCATCCGCTCGAGCGCGGCGGCGCTGGGTGCCGCGCTGGGGGCGCATGCGGTGGTGGCCGCGCCGAGCGGGCTGGCGGCTACGATCGCGGCGGCTGCCCCGGTGAGCGCGACGGTGGGCGTGGTGGGACTCCTTATGAGCGTGACCAAACTCCAATGGGCGGCGGGCACGGTGGTGCTGGCGGCCGGTGCGTTGACGGGCGTTGTGCAATATCGAGCCAATGCGGCGCTCGCGGGCGATGTCGCACAGCTCCGGGCGATGGGAGATGATGTCGTGGCGGAGTATCAGCGGTTGCGGGCGCCGTCGACCGGGAGGGACGAGCTCGAGCGTTTGCGCGCGGCGGCGGCGGAATTGCCGGAGCTGCAACAGCGAACGCGGGAGCGGATCGGCGAATTGCAGAAACTGCAGGCGACGAAGGCCGCACGCGCGAAGCTGTTGCCGGCATCGGCCAAGGCGACGGCGGCGGGCGAGGTGTTCGACGCGGCGCAGCTCGACGCGATGCCGCGGCCGGTGAAACAGGTGCCGCCCGCGTATCCGGCGGCGCTGCGCGACTTCGGCATCACCGGACGCGCGCGAGTGAGCTTCGTCATCGATGCGGCGGGAAAGGTGGTCGACGCGAAGGTGCTGTCGTCCACGCACGATGCCTTCGAGAAGCCCGCGCTCGATGCGCTCGCGGAGTGGCAGTTCGCGCCCGGGCAGAAGAACGGGGCGGCGGTCAACGCGCGCGTGCAGATGGATCTGGTTTTCGACGTGCGGCGTGATGGCAGCTGGTTTTGAGCGATGAAACCGCGAACGTTCTTCTGGTTACTGGTAGCAGTCGGCATCGGCGCGTTCGGCGCGCTGGGGACGTGGCAGCACACGCGTGCGGTCGCGCTACGCGCCGAACGCGACCGGCTGATTGCGCAGCTCCTCGCGCGTGGCGCCACGCCGTCGCGACCGAAGACGACCGGAGCGCGCGACGAACTTGCGCAGCTGCGCCGGCAACACGACGAATGGGCGCGGGCCCGCGAGGAGCTGGCGAAGATCGAGCGGGCGATCGCGGCTGAGCGGGGCGAGCCAGCGAGTCCGCTGCCGCGCGCGGTCGCGGAGGATCGGCCACCGCTGCGCGGGCCGATGGTGAAGAATGCGGATTGGCGCGATGCGGGCGCGGCTTCGCCGGAGGCGGCGCTGGAGAGCTTCGTGTGGGCGGCGACGCGCGGTGAGACGGAGGTCGTGGGCTCGTTGTTGGCCGTCGACGCGGCGGGACGGCAGCAACTCGGGGAGGTGTTCGCGCTGCTGTCGGAAGAGGCGCGGGCAAGTTACGGTTCGCCGGAGAACATGCTGGCGACGTTGATCGCGGTGCAGGTGCCGCAGGATTTGAGTGCGATCGGGCCGGTGGGCACGTTGACGCTCAACAACGGCGACATTGCGCTGCGCACGCGCACGGAGCGCAGCGGCGCGATCGCGAAGGATGCGGTGCTGACGTTCCGGCTCACGGATGGGCGGTGGCAGCTCGTGGTGCCGCGCGAGATCGCGGTTGGAGCGGTGAAGGCCGCGCTGCGGACGCCGCCGGCGGCGAAGCCGTGATCGGTGGCGGATAAGTCGTGCGTTCAGGTCACGCGGGCGGCCGGTTGCGCGGATTGGGCTTCCGTGACGGCGCGGCGCAGGGTCTCGATCGTGAAGGGTTTCGCGAGGGCGCTGCGGAAGCCGAAGCGGCGGTAATCGCGGAGAACTTCGTTGTCGGCGTAGCCGCTGATGACGATGGCTGCGACCTGGGGATCGATTTGCTGGATGCCCTGCAAGGCTTCCAGGCCACCCATCCCGCCGCGAACCGTCAGGTCGAGAACCACGAGATCGGGCGGCTCCTGTTGGCTGTGGGCGCGACGGTAGGCGTCGATCGCGGCCTGGCCGTCCTCCGTCTCTTCGACCAGATAGCCGAGCTGTTGCAGGCAGGCGACGAGGCCGAGGCGAACGCCTTCGTCGTCGTCCATGACGAGAATACGTCCGCGGTGTTGTCTCGGGGTGCCGGCGAGGGGCGCGGTCGCGGCGGTGGACTCGCTCGCGGTGGAGGCGAGGGCGGGCAGATAAATGTAGAAGGTGGTGCCTTGGCCGACCGTCGATTCGACGGTGATCGTGCCGCGATGGCGCGTCACCACCGACAGACAGATGGTGAGGCCGAGGCCCATGCCCTTTTGTTCGCCGCGCTGCTTGGTGGAGAAATACGGATCGAAGACCCGCAGCAGAGTGTCCGGCGGGATGCCGGTGCCCGTGTCGGCGACGGAAAGGCAGATGTAGCGGCCAGCGGGCAGGCCGCGGACCGCGTTGGTGGCGAGCGTGAGGTTGCGGGCGCGGATTGTGAGTGTTCCGGCGCCGCTCGTGGCTTCGCGGGCGTTGAGCACGAGGTTGCGGATCACCTGACCGATTTGACCGACGTCGACTTCGACCGGCCAGAGCTCGGACAAGAAATCGAACTGCGCGGCGAGGGTGGACCCGCTCAACGCGAGCTGCGTGGATTCGCGCACCACCTCCGGAAGCGAGGCGAGCCGCCGGACGGGAGCGCCGCCGCGCGCGAAGGTGATGAGTTGCTGCGTGAGTTGATGGGCGGCGACGGCGGCTTTTTTGATGTCCTGAAGATGCTTGTTCACCGCGGTGCCGTTGTTCCCGGACCAGAGCGCCATGTCGACGTTGAGGAACACGGCCGTGAGCAGGTTGTTGAAGTCGTGGGCGATGCCGCCCGCGAGGATGCCGGTCGACTCCAGCTTGCCCAACACGAGGCGGTCTTCCTCGGCCTGCTTGAGCAGCGTGAGGTCGGAGCACGTGCCGATCATGCGGATGGCGCGGCCCTGCGGGTCGCGCTCGACGACCATGCCGCGATTCTGCACCCATTTCCACGTGTCGTTTTTGCACCGTATGCGGTGTTCGACGAGGAAGGGTTGGTCGGACTGGCGTTGATGAGTCTCGAGCGCGGTCTGGAGCTTCGGCAGGTCGTCGGGATGGACGAGTCGCGTCGCGGCGTCGGGGGTCGCGCCGACCTCATGGTCAGCGTAGCCGAACATGCGTTTCCAGACCGACGAGTAGAACGCGCGGTTCTGAGTCAGGTCCCAGTCCCACACGGCGGCGCCGGAGCCGTCGAGGGCGAAGCGCCAGCGTTGCTCGCTGACGCGCAAAGCCTGCGTGTGCTCGCGCAGCTGGCGCAGGAGGTGGCGTTGCCAGAGGATGAAGGCGGTGATTGCGGCGAGGGCGAGGCTGAGCGGGAGCAGATAGGGTTTGAGGTCGTTGAAGCGAATCTGCCGGGGCTCGATGGGGCCGATCCATTTTGCGTAGAGGCGGTCGAACTCGCCGTTGCGCATGAGTTGGGCGAGCGTCTCGTTGAGCAGGGCCAGCGTCTGCGGGTCGTCCTTCCGCACGGCAAAATGGTAGGCGTAGAACATGTCCTCCACGAAGTGCCGGGTGAGGTTGTGTTTCGCGCCGGTGGCGGGGAAGAGCTGGTTGGAGAAGATCGTGCCGTCGCACTCGCCGCGCTCCGTGGCGGCGAGTGCGTCCTGGGCGGATTTATAGGTGACGATCTTCGTCCGCAGGCTGGCCTGCTGGGGGAGCAGGCGGGCGTTGGCGGCGGTGCCGGAGACGGTGGCGATGGTCTTTCCGGCGAAGTCCGCGACGCGAAGCAGGGGCGGGCGATCCGGGCGCACGTAGATGACCGCGTGCATGCGGGCATGTCCGATGGACAGGGCGAGTTCCTGGCGATTGGTCGGGGTGTCGGCGATGTTACCGAGCACGTCAACCCGCCGCGCGTCGAAGTTGGAGAAATGATCCCGCCAATACCCGGACATCGGCTGCATCTCGACGCCGCTGACGCGCGACATCTCCTGCAGGAGATCGATCATGAAGCCGATGGGACGGCCCTGTTCGTCCGCAAAGGCGAGTGGCGGATTGTTGTTTTCGACGGCCACGCGCAGGACGGGAGCGGCGGGCGAGCTCAGGGGGCCGATCAACCCGAGGAGGGCGACGGCTAACAGGACGCGCGAAGCAAAATTCAAGGGGAGCGAGGGGGTGCTGGAGGCTGACGCCCTGTTTCATGCACGGTTGGCGGGCGATTGTCATCGTCCAATTCTCGCGTCCGTCGGGGGGAAGGCGGCCGCGTGGAGCGCCGAACTCCAGCTTTGACGCGCGGAGCGGGGCGAGTTCCCTCACGGTGTGCTCGACGAATTCCTGCTCGACCGCGCGGCGCTCTACGTGTCCGGCTCCATGACGGAGACGGAGCGGCAGGGCTTCGAGGTGTTGATGGAGTTCAACGGGGAGCTGGCGGCGCACGTCGCCGGGCTGCGCGAGGCTGTCACGACGGCGTTGATGCAGCGGGTCCCACCCAGCGACGTGCCGGCTGGGTTGCGCGCTCGCATCCTCGCGGCGGCGGACGCCACGCCGCAGGAGAAGGAACCGGATGCGCTGGTTGTGACCGATGCCGCCGGTCGGGTGATCTGGGTCAACGCGGCCTTCGAAAAACTGTGCGGTCGCCCCCTCGTGGACATGGCTGGCCGCAAGCCCGGCCAAGTGCTGCAGGGACCGCAGACGGATCCGGCGACGGTGGCGAAGATCCGCGCGGCGCTCGCGGCCCGCCAGCCGTGCCGCGCAGAGCTGGTCAATTACCACGCCGATGGCTCGAGCTACCGCGTCGACGCGCAGATCGTGCCGGTGCTCGATGACGAGGGCCGGCCGCTGTGGTTTGTGGCGCGCGAGCGACGGATCAGCGACGGTTGAGCGAGCGAGGGCGCGGCATCCTCCGCCGGGGTGGTCCGGCGCAGCTCAACGCTGGTTACGCGGCGGAGACTGGATCGGGCCGGGGAAGGGCACGCCCCACAGCGCCGGCGTGGCTTGGCGCTTGGGATCGGCGTCCGGCGCGAGGTGACGGAAGACGTCTTCGAAGCGGATCGAGCACTGGAGGCGGCGCTGACGCGCATCGATCTTCGGATTAACCTGGATGACGGCGGAGTTGAACGGCGGCGAGTTCTTGGTCTTCAACGCGAGCTTGCGCGTTTCTTCGATCGGACGCGCGGGGTCTTTGATGAGCTCGTCGAGCTTGAGCAAATCGGCGTAGGTGATGTCGCCCCAGAGCGCCACCCACCGGTCGTGCGTGATGAGCGGGGCGACGATGTTGACGAAGCGTTTCTCCTCGCCGTGCTGCTCCCAGAAGCCGAGCACGAGAATGAACGGCTCGTTGATTTCGTATTGGCGCAAGGCGTCGCCGAGATCGACGGGCGTGCCGAATTTCACGGCCTTCGGGTTCACGGGCACGCCGCCGTGATTCTTGTTGGCGTCGGCCGGGATGTCCCAGCGCTGGGTGTAGCTCGCGGGCTTGTAGCCGTCGAAAAACGTGTCGCGCACCCAGCGTTCGAACATCAGGCCGTGCACCTGCACCTCTTGCGCCAGCGCACTCGTGAGCGTGCCAGCGACGAGGACGAGAGCGAGGAATGTGCGGCGAAGGCCCATCATGCTACTGCGTCGTGCGCCCGGCGGACGGGCAAGCGGGAAAAATCGCGCCCCGCGACGCGGCTACCGACGGGAAAATCACTCCGCGCGACGTGCTTGCGCGAGAAAAACCTATCCGCGCCGTCCCGCCCCGCGGCGCCTCACGGCTTCGGTTCGAGGAAGGCGCCCAGCACGTCGAGCTGCGTCGTCCAGAACGCCTTCATCTTCTCGGCCGCCGCGGCATCGGGCAATTTGCCGTGCTGCGGCACGACTTGGCATTTCAGCGGGCCCTTCGGCCAGAAATTCACGGACAACGTCGTCTCATCCGGCCACACGATGCGAATGGATTTGTGCGGTGTGGCTTTGCGGACCGAGAGCGGCGTGCGCGGCAGCCAGCGCTCGCGGATGGCCGCGTCCTTCCACGCCTCGAACGCCACGGCGACCGGCGCCGCGATGGTCTTGCTCACGCTGATTTCGAAACCTTCCGTTTTCTGGTTCTTCACGCGGCGGCCGGTGACTTGTTCGTAGCCGACGGTCACCATCTGGCTCCACCAATCGTTGACCTTGTGCTTCTTCTGCAGCCACTGCGCGATCTCGGCGTGCGGCCAGGATTTCGCACCGGCCTTGTCGAGGAGGTCGACCCAGTCGGTCCACGGGCGACCAGTGGCTTTTTCCACCGCGGCCGTGGTGATGCCGGCGATCTTAGCGGGCAACTTTTTCATGGGTCTGAGGGGTAGGCGACGCCAGACCGGCGCCAACTCGCGCGAGGTGCGGGCAGCGTCCGGCGATTTCCTCTATGAACAGTTCCCGGTCGTCTGGCGAGACGAGGATGAAGCCATCTGCAAAATCCAGCCGCACCCGCTGGAGCGACCACGCCGGCGCCGCGAGCGGGTTGCGCGAGGGCGCCACCGCGCGCAACGCCGCGTAGGGCACATCCCAATCAAGCCAGCCGCTCTGGATGTGCAGCCGATCGGCGCGCAGCGTGTAGCGCAACGGCCAGCTCAACGCCGCGCCGACCGCCACCATCGTCGTGCCCCAACACGCCAGCAGCAGCACTCCGCGCGTGTGGCCATGCAGCCCGAGCCAGATGGCCGCGCCGATCGGCAGCGCCGCCGCCCCGCCGACGAGCAGCACCAACCACGCATCCACGCGCGAGCGAAACGTTCTGTCCGGCGGCATGCGCACATGCTGTGAAAAGCCCGGAAATTGTCACGCCCGCGGGGAATTTTGTGTTTCTCCGCCCCGCAAATCGGTTAACCACACCGCATGAGTGACGACAACGCCCCGAAGCTCCGCCTGAAGCCGCGTTTGTCCGGCGAAAGCCCGGCCTCGTCCACTCCTCCGGCTCCTGCCTCCGGCGAGACGGCGCCTCCAGCTGCCGCTCCGACTCCGCCCGCGGCCCCCGCTCCCGAGAGCCCCGCAACTCCCGCGCCCGTGCGTCTGCGTCCGAAGCTCTCCAGCGATTCTGCGGCCCCGACAACGCCGGCCGCGGCGGCGACGCCCGTCGCGGAACCCCCCGCTCCAGTTGCCCCCGCCACTCCGGCCGCCCCGCCTGCGCCGGCCGACCTGACCGCGCCCGCCGTTACCGAGCCGGTCGCTCCCGCGCCGCAGGAAACCGCGGCTACCGCGCCTGCCGCCGCTAACGACGCCGCGGCCGCTCGACCGAAAATCGCCTTCAAGCCCCGCGAGGCCGCGGCCGCACCGGTGGCACCGACGGCTCCGCCACCACTGTCCGCTCCGCCACCAGAAGCGCCGCCGGCTGCTGAGCCTGCGCCGGAGGCACCGCCGTCTCCGACATCGAGCGGGACGCCTGTGCCCACGTCGGCTCCGGCTCCTTTTCCACCGCCGCCCGGAGTCGCAAAATTTCCACCGCCGCCGGGACTGAAAAAAGCTCACGCGCCGGCCGCGGCCCCGAGCGATGCGGAGGCGAAAGAGCTAAAAGCCGCCGCCACCGCGACGAATCCGCGCCAGCGGCTTTTCATTTTTGCTGGCGCCGGCGTTGGCGTGCTCGTGCTCGTCGCCGCGGGCTTGTTTTATTTCGCCCAAGAGGAGCCTCCTCCGCGCCCCACTGCGCCGGCCCCGAAAACCGCTGCGTCCACCGCCACCACGCCAGCTCCGAAGGCCGGCGTCGCACCGACACAGCCCGCTGGCCCGACGACCGAGTTGGGCCAGGCCGTGGCCAAAGCCAAGAGCATCACCGCCAACGCGGCGGCGGCTCAGGCCGCGGCCATGGATGAAGTGCTCGGCGGCGATAACCCGAAATCGGTTCCCGCTGCTTCGGCGGCGACTGCGACGCCCGGCGATTCCGCGGGCAAATCTGCGGCTGTGCCGGCGAACCTCCCCACGGTCGACAGCGCGTCGTCGAGTGGCAGCGCCACGACGACCACGCCCGAAGCAAGTCCGGCCGTAGCCAAGTCCGCGCCGCCACCACCGCCGAGCGTGGCGTTCAAGGCCTGGGTCCAGAACCTGCGCATCAGCGGCGTGCGCGGCGGCGCGAATCCGCGCGTGTTCATCGAGCGCACCGCTTATGCCCCCGGCGATCTGGTGAATCCGCAGCTCGGCATCCTGTTCGAGACCTACAACGCGGAGACGCGCATGATCGTCTTCAAGGACAAGTCCGGCGCGCTCGTCGAGCGGCGCAACTGAGCGCCCGGCGCTAGCGCCGCGCGTTGTGGCCGCCGGCGCATTTCGCGTCACCGCTGGAAAATCGACGAACGCCTACTGGCGAGCGACGAGCGCGCCGCGTCGTTCGCCGGACTCCGCTCCTGCTGCGCTGGACGGACGATAGCGAACCCGGGCGGGGCTTGCATTTTCGGTCCGCCGCGCGCACGGAAAAGCCGTGCCGCCCCGCCCGCCCATCCGCTGGTCATTGCTCTTCGCCGTCTGGACCGGCATTGGGCTGGTCCTGTTGGCGCAGACCTTTGCAACCGTGCCGATGGAAGTGCCGCCCGGCGGCAATCGCACGATGGTGCACCTCTGGTTCGCCTACCTCCAGATGATGCGCGCGTGGCTCTGGGCCTTGCTCACGCCGCTGATCTTCGAATTGCGGCGGCGCATTCCCGTGCACGGCTGGTGGCTGCCGTGGGGGTTGTTCCTGCACTTCGCCTTCTGCGCGGTGCTGACTGCCTGGGTCATGGTCACTCGCATCTGGATCTGGGCCGCGATCCCGCTGGATAAACTGTGGTCGATGCCGCTCGTCAGCCTGCACGAGATGACGGCGCAGTTTGGCGCGCGGCAACTCCTCGACGTGCTCGCCTACGTCGGAACGCTGGCCGCCGGCTACATGGTCGACCTACTCCACGAGCGACGGCAATCGCTCATCCGCGAAAACGAACTCCGCCTCAAACTGAGCGCGACCGAGCTCCAGCAGGAACAGCTCCGCTCCGAACTCGTGCAGGCGGAGATGAAGGCCCTGAAGCAGCAGCTCCATCCGCATTTCCTCTTCAACGCCCTCAACGCCGTCTCGGGCCTCGTGCGCCTCGGCGAGAATGCGCAAGCCGTCGAGGCCCTCTCACGCGTCAGCGCGTTGCTGCGCGCGCTCATCGGGAGCACCGGCCGCCCGATCGTGACGCTGGCCGAGGAGCTGGCGTATTGCCGCACCTATCTCGAAATCGAAAAAATGCGCTTCGATGCGCGGCTGAGTTTTGCGATCGACGCGACTCCCGACGCGCTCGTCGCCGAGGTGCCGACGCTGTTGCTGCAACCGATGGTGGAGAACGCCATCAAGCACGGCATCGCCCGCCGCCGCACGCCCGGCTGGGTGCGCATTCGCGCGTCGGTGCAGGGCGAGCAGCTGCACCTGGAGGTGGTCAACGATCCCGCCGAAATGCCGCGCGGCGAGGCGCCGCCGCCGAGTCACGGCATCGGCCTCGCCACCACGCGCCAGCGCATGGAGCGCGCATTCGGCGCGCACTTCACGCTCGATTGTCAGGTGAACACGCCCGCCGGCACGGTCGTGCACCTCGCCTTGCCGTTCAAAGTCGCCGAGTCGGCCGTGCCGGTGCGCGCCTGAAGAATTTCCCATGCAAACCATCAAGACGCTCATCGCTGACGACGAAAAGATCGCGCGCCGCATGTTGCGCGATCTGCTTCGCACCGATCCGGAAATCGAAATCGTCGGGGAGGCGGGCGATGGCGAGGCCGTGCTCGAGGCGGTGAAGACGCAGCGGCCAGCCCTCGTGTTGCTCGATATCCAGATGCCGATCATGACCGGCATCGAGGCTCTCCTTCATCTGAAACCTTCCGAGCGTCCCGAGGTGGTTTTCATCACGGCGTTCGATGAGCACGCGATCAAGGCCTTCGAGCTGCATGCGGTCGACTACGTGGTGAAGCCGTTTTCCGACGATCGCTTCCATCAGGCGATGGATCGGGCGAAGCGCCGCGTGCGCGGTGATTCGCTGGACGGCACGGAGCGTGCCGTCGACCGCCTGCTCGCGCACCTGGCCAAGAAACCGGAGGCCGTGGCTTCACCTCCTCCGACTGTTCCGGCTCCGGCGCCTGCGGCCGGCAAGGACGCCCCGTTTGTGCTCAAGGTCGATGGCGAGCACCACTTCGTGAACCAGGCCGACATCCGGTGGATCGAGGCGCAAGGCGACTACATCCGCGTCCACACCACACAGCGGAATCTGCTCACGCGGATGACGCTGACGCACGCGCTCGAACAGCTCAGCCCCGCGCGCTTCGTGCGAATCCACAAATCCTGCATCGTGAATATCGCCTACGTGCGACGACTCAAACCGACGACCGCTTGGGGCCGGCCGCTCGAACTCGACAACGGCACGACGCTGAACATCAGCCGCAGCTACCGCAGCGCGGTGGAGCAGCTGCTATAGTAGGGCCGGTCTCCGACCGGCCCCATTGAGCGGCCTCTCGCCGGTGCAATCCGCGAACGAGCGCCCTCCGGGCCGGTCGGAGACCGGCCCTACCTTCTGCGCGCAGTTGCGGTCTTTTTTTCACCGTTCGCCGCAGCGCACTAGCACAATGCCGCTCGTTCTTTGCGACGAAACCGCTTCGTCGCTGCGTTCGCCCTGTCGCCCCGCCTGAACCGCCGGGCGGTGCCGCCGGCTCGCTTGCCGCGGCTACCCTCACGCAAACCATGAACCAAACACATCCGCAGATGCGGAAGCATCGGCGCGTTTTCGCTGCCGCGTTGCTTCCTTTGCTGGCCGTGGGCGCCTACGCCCAACAGTCGTCCGCTCCGGCCTCGGCCGACGGCGAGACCGTGAAAATGGAAAAGTTCGTCGTCACCGGCTCCTACATTCCGGTGGCCGCCGGCGAGCCCGCCAATCCCGTCACGACGATCTCGGCCGCTTCGATTGCCGACAGCGGCGTCAGCACGAGCCTGCTCGAAGTGCTCCGCAAAACCATGCCGCAGTTCACCGGCGGTTTGAACCTCGGCTCCACCAACGCCGACACCGGCTCCGGCTCCACCGGCGGTGGCTCGTCGCTCGCGCTCCGCAACACGCAGACGCTCGTCCTCATCAACGGCCGTCGCGCCGCCTACGCGCCGATCCTCGCGTCCGGCGGATTTCAGTTCGTCGACCTCAACCTCATCCCGATCGCCGCAGTCGAGCGCGTCGAAGTGCTCCATGACGGCGCCTCCGCGCTCTACGGCACCGATGCGGTCGCGGGCGTCGTGAACATCATCCTCAAAAAGGATTTCACCGGCTTCGAGGCGAACGCCCGCTACGCGTTCTCCGATCGGAAGGGTCACTACTCCGAGCGCAAGTTCTCGCTCGTCGGCGGGGCCAGCACCGACAAGACCACCATCACCATCGGCGGTGAGTGGGCGAAGACCGACCCGCTCTTCCAATACGAGCGCGGCTACTCCGCCGAGAGCTACGGCACGCCGACGTTCGCCGGCGTCGTGACCGACGACGCCACCGGCCAGTATTACGTGCTGAAGCCCGGACTGAACGCGCCGCCGCTCAACCAGAACCTCACCCTCGCGCAGCTCGTCGCCAACGGCACCTACCTCCCCGTCGACGGCAGCAACCTCACCTACGGCCTCGGCAGCGAGAAACAATACGCGTTCAACCTCGCCGACTACGTCACGCTCCTCCTCGGCAACGAACGCTCGTCCGCGCTGATGAACTTCGAGCACCGCTTCACCGACAAGGTGACGCTGTTCGGCGACTTCCTCTACACGAAGACGAAAACCTACAGCCAGCTCAACGCGCAGCCGATCAGCTCCAGCCGCTCCGCGTCCGATGCGACGAATCCCTCCGACGTCACGCTGCGCGCGCGCAACCGCTTCACCGCGTATCCGCGCCAGTATTTCTACGACTCCACCTCCATGCGCGGTGTCGTCGGCGTGCGCGGCGAACTCGCCAACGGCTACACCTGGGAAATCGCCGCCGACAGGAACGTCATCGATCAGAGCTACCGTAATCAGAACGTCGTCAACACCGCCGCGCGCATCGCCGCCGTCGCCGCGGGCACGATCAACATGTTCGCGCGCGAGCAGGCGCCGGGCGCCATCGAGGCTTCCGGCATGTTCGGCACCGCCTTCGGTTTCGCCACGAGCACGATCGAAAACTACGACGGCCGCATCACCGGCAAGCTGATGGATCTGCCCGCGGGCGAAGTCGGCTTCGCCGTCGGTGGCGAGCACCGCGTCGAGACGCTGGTGCAGAACTCCGACGTCTATTCGCAGTCCGCCACCTTCGGCTGGGATTCCGCCACGACGCTCGATCCGCTCAACACGGACCGCTCGGTCACCTCGGCCTTCGTCAACGTTCGCGTGCCGATCTTCGGCGGCAACCACACCGCGCCCGGCTTCCACCTCCTCGAAGTCGAAGGCGCGCTCCGCACCGAGAAATACAGCGACACCGACGACCCGACGGTGCCGAAGCTCACTTTGCGCTGGCTGCCGTTCAGCGACGAGTTCGCGCTCCGCGGCACGTATTCGGAATCGTTCGCCGCGCCGACGCTCTTCCAATTGTTCGGACCCACCGCCAGCGGTTCCACGCCCTCGCTCTCGCTCGAGCGTTTCGGTGGCGGCGCGCCGATCACCGGCCAGGGCAACCAACAAAATCCATCCAACGCCAACCTGAAGCCGACGACGTCGGACAACTTCACGCTCGGCTTCGTCTACTCGCCGCGCGCGCTGAAGGGTTTCTCGATGAGCGTCGATTATTTCAGCATCAACCAGCAGGACCTCGTCGGTCTCTACGGCGCCACGCTCATTCTGCAGGACGTCGAACTGCGCGGCACCGCCTCGCCGTTCGCCAACCGCGTGCGCTTCGGCCCGGCGGACGATTTCTCGCAATTCACCAACGGCACGCCCGTCACCGCGCCCGGTCAGATCGGCAATCGCCCGATCGACAACGTCTATCTCCGCGATGCGTATGAGAACATCAGCACGGTCAAGCTCTCCGGCCTCGACGTGAAGTTCGATTACACGTGGAAGATGGAAGCGCTCGGCAAGATCGACCTCACCCTCGCCGCCAGCTACTTCGCCAAATACCAGTTCGAGCCGTATCCGGGCGCCGGCTTCAGCGAGACCGCTGGCTACGCATCGAGCTTCAACGGCACGATTCCGAAGTGGCAGACGATCCTCTCCGGCAGCTGGAACCGCGGCCCGTGGAGCGCCACGTTCTCGTGGCAGCACATCCCGTCCGTGGACGACCAGAACGCCTACGACGAAGACGACGTCGGTGCCGACGCCTACGTCGAGCCCTTCGACTCCGTCGATATCGGCGTGGGCTATACCTTCGGCAAGAACACGCCCTGGCTCAACGGCATGTCGCTGCGCGTCGGTGCGAACAACGTTTTCGACGCACAACCCTCCGTCGCAAAGGGCACGTTCTCGAACGGCAACGCCGACATCGCCACCTACGGCGCCGTCGGTCGCCTGATCTTCGTCGAAGCGCGCTACAAGTTCTGACGGTAGGGCGGCGAGTCCCTCGCCGCCGAGAACCCACGCAGCGCGGGCATCCCCCGCCTCCTTTTCTCTCGGGCCGAGGCGCAACGCCTCGGCCTTTTTGTTGAGGGTTACCTGAAGAAATGATGCCCGCTCTGCCCGGGCGTCGTCACTGCTTTCCGGAATCTTGCGTCCCCAGCCGCGTAGGTTGCGCGCTCGCGCGCAACTGTCTCGCTCGCCCAGCGGCACCTTTCTCCGCCGTGCGGGCTTCGGCTTTCTGACTCAGCGCGCCAGCGTCGCTTTGATCCCGCGCAGCAATTCCGGATCCGTCGCGACGCCGAGAATGCCGTTCACGACGAACTGCACGCCGATGCACATGATCAGAAAGCCCATGATCTTCGTCATCGCGCTCACACCCACGGGGCCGATGAGCGTCACGATCCGGCCCGAGAGCCGCAGCGTCACCCAGGTGATCACGGCGACAACGAGGATGCCCGCGATGATGGCGATGTAGTCGACCGGGCCGGTGGCGAGCGAAGTGAAGCCGAGCGTCACGGCGATCGAGCCGGGGCCGCTGAGCATCGGCATCGCGAGCGGTGAGAACGAGACGTCGACCTTCTTGCGCGCCGCCTCGCGCTCCTCCTTCTCGTTGTCGGAGCTGCGGTGCGTCGCGAGCATGTTCATGCCGATGCCGGCCAGCATGATTCCTCCCGCGATGCGCAGGCCGGGAATCGAGATGCCGAAGAAATTCATGATGAAGGTGCCGCCGATGAGGAAGCTCACCAGGATGCCCACCATGTAGAGGCAGCCTTTCAGCGCCTGCTCACGCCGACGCGCCTCGCTGTCGCCCTCGGTGATCGCGAGGAACGTGGGCGCGGCGGCCAGCGGATTGATGAGCGGCAGGAGGCCGACCACCGTGCCGAGGAAGATGCTCCAGAGATGGAGGAAATTCGACATGCGTGAAGGAAAACGAAGTGTGCGAAACGCGAGCGCGCGTGGCGAGCCCGCATCCTCGGATCACCAGACGTCGACCGGCCCCTTCGGCACCGGGATCGACTCGCGCTGCGTGACCGCGGGGTCGTCCTCGTCGCGCATGAACGACGCCACCATCGCGCCGGGCTGGAAGCGCGGCAGCAGTTCGCCGCGCTCGTCGCAGAACTGCGCACGCCATTTTGCGTAGCGCGCGAGGATCTCGTCGAACTCCGCGCGCGTGCGCAGGCCGACGACGGACTTCTTGAACTCCTTCGCCGGGCCGAGCCGCTTCGCATACCACGCCGCGGGCTTGCGGAAGAGCCGGCAGCCGAGTTCCTCGCCGAAGACCTCGCATGCGAGGTCGAGATGCCGCCGCATCACGTGCACGCGCTCGGCGTAACTCGCTTCGCCCGGCATCACGCCGGTGCGGAGGTAGTCGAGCGTGTGGCGGAAAATCCACGGATTGTAGAACGCGCCGCGCCCGATGCTCACGCCGGCGCAGCCGGTTTCGTCGAACATCTTTTTCGCGGCGTCGGGCGTGGTGACATCACCGTTGCCGATCACGGGAATCGTCTTCACCGCCTGCACGACGCTGCGAATGCCGGCGAGATTGACCGTGCCCGAAAAACCCTGCGCCCGCGTGCGGCCGTGCACGAAGATCGCGGTCACGCCGACGTCCTCGAGTGCGCGCGCGAGGTTGGGCGCGGTGAGATTGTTCTCGTCCCAGCCGAGGCGCATCTTCGCCGTGATCGGGATTTTCACCGCCTCGACCATGCCGCGCACGAGCGCCTGAGTTTTTTTCAACTCGGTCATCATCGCCGAGCCGCCGCCCACGCCTACGACTTTGCGGACCGGGCAGCCCATGTTGATGTCGACCGCCGCGATGCCCATCGATTCCACCATCGCGGCGGCGTCGCGCATCTCCTCAGGCACGGAGCCGAAGAGTTGGACCGAAAGCAGTTTTTCCGCCGGCGCCGTCTGCGCGAGTTGGAGGGCCTTGTGGTTCCGCTCGAGCAGCGAGCGCGCGTTGATCAGGTCCGTCGTGACCCAGTCGAGCCCGCCGATCTCGCGCACCACGAGCCGAAAGGGCAGGTTCGTGTAACCCGCCAGCGGCGAGAGACACAAATTGGAGGAAAACTCATACGGCCCGATGCGCACGCCCTTACCGTGCGTCGCGCCACTAGTCGCGCAACCCGGAAAGTGTAACCTAATAGGTTACACTTTCCCGGAGCCTCAGAGTGAGATGTCGCGGCCGCCGCGCTTTTCTGCGAGCCAGTGCAGCATGCGCAGAGTGAGTTCTGCGTCCGGCATGCGGTTTTGGCTGCTGAGAAAATCTTGCAGCCGCTGACGCGGAACGCCGAGGTAGCGCGCCAAGCGCGTCTTGGCGCCGTAAGGAGCGACCTCAGCGCGGATTTGGGCGGCAAGGATGTTCCAGAGCGGCGTCGCTGCACCCGGGCGCACCGTGTGGTAAGACTGCCATCGACGCGGCCTCGCTTTGCGCTTCGCCTCGTCGACCAGGGCTTCTCCCGCCGCAAACAGCGCGCCGCCGATTTCCAGCCAGATGGCCAGTCGCGGATGAGGTTTCAGCATGTGTAACCTAATAGGTTACAGTTGGCTTCTCGCGCCAGACGGGATTTTGTAAAATGTAACCTATTAGGTTACACTTCACGTGAGACGAAGCCAATGGGGCGAACGATGCGAACGAGGCTCTGCGCGGGACGGAGTCGGGCGCAGTGGCGATATCCAGCGAGCGAGTTGGGTCGTTCCGTTAAACGAGCGGTGGACGCGGCGCCCGACTGACTTGCGCGGGCATGGAGCCTTGCGGCGCAATTAGCGAGTGGCGGAGGCGGACTGATCAGCGGGTGGCCGAGACGGCGCGCGTGAGGCGGGCGAGGGCTTCGGTGAGGGTGGCGCGCGTGCAGCCGAAGTTCAGGCGGACGTGCGTGTTCGGCGCGGCGCCAAACGGGGCGCCGTCGGAGAAACCGAGGCCGTGTTGCTCGAAGAAGGCGTGCGCATGCGGCAGGTGCAGCGCGGAGATGTCGAGCCACGCGAGGTAGGTGGCTTCGACGTGCGTCATCGTCACGCCCGGTAACTGGCCGCTGGCGACCGTCTGCTCGATGAGATCGCGGTTGCCGCGCAGATACGCGAGGAGCGCCTGGCGCCACGGTTCGCCATGGCGGAACGCCGCCTCGCAGGCGACGAGGCCGAGGACGTTCGCGTCGGGCACGATGCCGGCGGCGGCGCGGGTGAACGCGGTGCGCAGCTTGGCGTCGGGAATGATCGCGAGGGAAGTGCCGAGGCCGGGAATGTTGTAGGTCTTGCTCGGCGCCATCAACGTGATGCTGCGCGCGGCGATTTCCGGCGAGAGGGTGGCGGAGGGAAGGTGCGCGACGTCGTCGAGAACCAAGTCGCAGTGAATCTCGTCGGAAACGAGGGTGAGGTTGTGACGGACGCAGAAGTCGGCGAGCTGCGTGAGTTCCGCGCGCGTGAAGGCGCGACCGACGGGGTTGTGCGGACTGCAGAGGAAAAACGCGCGGCTGCGCGGGGTGATGGAGCGCTCGAGCGCGGTGAAGTCCATTTCCCAACGCGCACCGTTCTTCACCATCGGCACCGCGACGGTGCGGCGGCGCTGGTTGGTGGGCGAACTCATGAACGGCGGATAAACGGGCGTGGCGCAGAGAATCTCGTCGCCTTCATCGCCGAGCGCGCGTGCGGCCACGTTGAGGCCGGTGACGAGGCCGGGCAGCCAGACGAGCCAGCTCGGGTCGACCTGCCAGCCGTAGCGGCGGGCGCAGTAGGCGACGGTGGCTTCGGCGAGCGAGGACATCGGCTTCGCATAACCGAGCACGCCGTGCGCGACGCGGGCCTGGAGCGTTTCGAGCACCGCGGGCGGCGCAGCGAAATCCATATCGGCGACCCAGAGCGGCAGGATATCTTGGCCGGCATATTTCTGCCATTTCTGGCTGTCGCTGTGGGCGCGGTCGATGGGCGTGTCGAAGTCGAAGGTCATCGGAAAAGGGAGCGTGACGCAGCAGGCGCGGCGCTGGCTACGGGAAAATTGACCGCGTGTCACAATCGCCGTGCACTGTGCAGGTGAAGTCCACGCTTCCACTGCAAATCCGTCGGGCCGTGCCGGGCGACGCGCCCGCGTTGACCGCGCTGTGCCGCGCGGCGAAGCGCCACTGGGGTTATCCGGAAGAGTGGATGGAGGCGTGGGCGGACACCGTGCGCGTGACGCCGAACGCGATCCGCACGCAGCAGATTCTCGTGGTGTCCCGGCCCGGCGAGAGCAGGCCCGTGGGGTTTTTCGGGCTGCGTCGCGACGGGGCGCAATGGTGGCTCGAACATTTCTGGATTACGCCGGAGCAGATTGGCCGCGGTCTCGGGCGCGCGATGTTCACGACGGCATTGGTTATGGCGCGTCGGTGCGGGGCGAAGGAATTGCACATCAAATCCGATCCGAATGCGGAGGGTTTCTATCAGCGCATGGGGGCTCGGCGCGCGGGTGAGGAGCGCTATCTGTTGCTGGGAAAATACCCGCGCGAGTTGCCGTTGCTCGTGATCGATGTGCCGGCCGGCGCGTAGCGTGTCGGAGTTTCCCACGCGGGCTGTCTCACCTCTGCCAGGCTGCCCCACCGATTTTTGGGCGCGAAAACTAAGTCGCGATTTTGTCGTGGGTTGCGTCGTGGCGCCGCGCGGCACGTCGGATGCACAGGGGTGGCACAGCCAACTTTAAAAGGAGAACCACCACCATGTATCGCATCGTTCGTTATACCCAGCCACGCGCGAGCCTCTATCGCGGCTCCGCTTTTCAGAATCCGTGGACCGGCCTGGAGTCGGAAATCGATCGCCTGTTTGAGACCGCTCTGGCGGATGTCGCCACGCCGACGGCGCCGCGTTTCCCGGTCGATCTCTACGAGGACAAGGACAACACCTACGTCCGCGCCGAGCTCCCGGGCGTCGCACGCGAAGCGATCCAGGTCGAGTACCTCGACGGGTATCTCACCCTCAGTGCGGAGCGCCGGAACCAGGAGGCGGACACGGGGCGGGAAGAAGCGGTCTCGTTCAGCCGCTCGGTGAGCGTGCCGGACAATGTGCAGGCCGATCGCGTGACCGCCACCTACGAAAACGGCGTGCTCACCGTGACGCTGCCGAAGAAGGAAGAGGCGAAGCCGCGCAAGATCAGCGTGTCGGTCAACTGACCCGTTTCGCTCCGTATTCAAAATTAAACTACACGATTTCACAGGAGAAACTTACCATGTCACTTTTCACTCAATTCATCCCCTCGTTTGCACGTCCGGCGGCTTCGCGTGACAACGCCGGCGTGTCTGCGGAAAACCGCGAGCCTGGCGTCCGCCCCGTCTATCAACTCAAGGAGACCGACGATGCCTGGGGGCTCACGGTTCATCTACCCGGTGTGGCCAAGGATGGCGTCGCCATCACCGAGGACGATGGCGTGCTGACCATTCGCGGCGATCGCGCGTGGAAACGGCCGGCGGAGTGGACCGAGCTTTATCGCGAGTCACGCGATGTTCCGTTCGAGCTGTCGCTCGCGCATGAGCACGCGATCGATGCGGACAAGATCGTCGCGGAACTGGCCGACGGCGTTCTCCGCGTGTCTCTCCCGAAAGCCGAGGCGCGCAAGCCGCGCCGGATCGCGGTGAACTAACTTCAGTTGCGAAATCCGCATCCGCGAGCCGCGCCTTTTTCGGGCGCGGCTTTTTTTGCCCGTCCATTTCTTTGTGTGGACATCGGCCCGCCGGCTCGGACCATCAGGCGGAAATGGTCGAGATAAAGCACTTGTTGGAGCAAAACCGGGCATGGGCCGCGC
>JAEYUW010000001.1 GCA_023432225.1 Verrucomicrobiota bacterium | reverse complement strand
CCCTCACGAAGGCCAAGGCCCTGCGCCCCTTCATCGAGAAGGTGATCACGAAGGCCAAGAAGGCCGCCGCGCTCCCGAAGGAAAACGGCAAGCTCTCCGCTTCCGCCATCCATCTCCGCCGCCTCGCGCTGAAGGACATTCGCGATGAAGGCGCCGTCACGGTGCTCTTCAACGAGAAGGTCGCTCAGTTCGAGAAGCGCTCCGGCGGCTACACCCGCATCTACAAGCTCGCTCCCCGCCGCGTCGGCGACGCCGCCGAAATGGCGCTGATCGAGTTCGTCGGTGCCGAGGACCAAGGCTACAAGAAGTCCAAGGGCGCCAAGAAGTCGAAGAAGGCCAAGGCCGCCAAGCCCGCCGCCGAATCGACCGAAGCCGCTCCGGCCGCCGAAGCCCCCAAGGCCTAAGTCGGTAGGGCGAGTTCTCCGAACTAGCCGTTCCCTTTCAACGCGCCGCGCTCTCCCGAGCCGGCGCGTTTTTCTTTCCCCTTGGCGGCGCGACAACTCTGCGCGAGCCTCGCCTCTGTGCTCGCTGAAATCATCGCGCCCTCGTTCACCTTCGACGTCCTGCTCTACGGCTTGTGCGTCATCGGCGTCTTTGTCGCGCTCTGGTTCTACTATGACCGTCGCGACCGCGGCTTCTACGACGTCGGTCGGCGCAAAATTTCGTTTCACTGCATTCGTTGCGAGCACCTCTACACGCAGCCGGCCGGCACCGAAACCGCGCCGTGTCCGAAGTGCGGCCATGTGAACGTCCGACTGAAATTCTGAGCTGCTCGTGCTGCGTCGCCTGTTTTCATCGGCTTTCCTGATTCCGCTCGGCCTCGCGCTCTTTGTCGGCGGTGCGAAGCTCGGATTGATTCACTTTTGGTCAAGCGATCAACCCTTCAGCGATCAATGGTCCGCGGAAGGAGGAGCCGCATTTCGCTGGCGGCTCGGCGGGGCATGGGAGTTCGGCCATTATTTCTTTCCGCATGGCGAGCATACGCCGGCGCTCACGCGCGTGATCGCCACGGGCTGCTCGCTGGCGAACGCCGATCAGTGGGACTCGCGTCTGGAAATGCTCGTCAGCGTTGGTGCACACATGCTCTCCGCTCTGCTGATCTGGCAGTTCATCAGCGTCGTCCTGGGTGGCGCGTGGCGTATCGGCGCCGCGGCATTCGCCGGACTCCTGCTGGCGATGCCGTCCAGTTCGGAGAATTTCCTGTGGGGATTTCAGACCCAGTTTGTTTTTTTAATCATGTTCGGGCTCGCGCATTTGCTCGGCACGTTGCGGGAGGAACGACTCGGTGCCTCGTGGTGGCTCGCTCAAATCGCCGGGCTCCTGGTGCTCTTCTCTATCGCCTCCGGCCTGTTCTCGGCGGGAGTCCTCGCCGGTATCGCGGGACTTCGGCTGTGGCGGGCACCGCGGTCGCGGTGGGCGTGGTGCACGCTGGCCGTTAATCTCATCCTCATCGGCGTCGGCGTGTGGCTGCTAAATCGGGCGTTTTTCGCGACCGAACGCACGACGGGGATCTCGCTCTCATTCGCTAGGGCGCTAGGCCATTTGCTGGCGTGGCCCTTGCCCGGGCCTTGGTTGGCGGTGCTGACGCAGGCGCCGGTGGTCGTGGCGCTGTGGCAAACGCGCGGACGCTGGCTCGAACTGCCCGAGCGTCTGCTTGTCGGCGTAGCCCTCTGGCCGCTCGCGCTCGCGGCGGCTTTTGCTTACGGGCGTGGCACCGGCGCGGGCGAAATTGCCGTGCGCTACATGGATCCTCTGAGCGTCGGCTTGGTCACCAACGCGATCGTTCTCGCCTATCTGCTCGGGCGATCGAGCGGCGGAATAAAGGCCCTCGGACTCGGAGCGCTCTGGTTGTGCGTGATCGGTGCGGCACTCATTTGCGAGAACGAGCCGGCCAAGTTGCGGGGAAACTTCGAGGGGCAGCTCGATTTCTATCGTCGGCAGCGCGCCGTGGTCACCGCCTATCTTGCACACAACGATCCTCGCGAACTCGAGCGCGATCCGCTCGTGCGGCAATATTTCCCGCACTTCGATCAGACACGCGATCTGCTCGCCGACCCGCTGACGCGCCTCGCATTGCCGGCGAGCCTCGCTGCGCCGCTGGCGCTGCAGCGCGATCCGGTCCGTTCGACGCCGGGAACCGGTTTTGAGGTTATCGCGGGAACCGAGAATAACGCCCGCGTCCTGACGCTCCGCGGCGGCGCGCGCGGCGCGATGTTTGTCAGTCAGCCGATCGCCGATGATCTGCGTCCCGTGTGGCGCCTGCGTGTCTCCGGGAAAGTCGGCTCCGATGCCGGCGAGATCGCTCTGCTCGACGAAGCCGGTCGCGAACATCCGCCTCTCGACGCCGCCTTCGATGCGAGCGGCACATGGAAAACCGTGAATTTTCTGCGTGGCCTCGGTCGGGTCCGCCTGATCGCGCGCGTCCCGGCGGGGCAGGAATTGCGTCTTACCGAGCCGCTGGAGCTGGGCCGCCTCTCGTGGCTGGCGCCCAAATTTACCGCGACGTGGGCCATCTGCCTATTCGTGGGCGTGGCGGCGTTTGCCTTCGGCGCGTGGCGCGACCGGAACAGCGCGCGCTCGTGACACGCGGCGATTGATTTTTTCGTTTCTTTCGCGGGGAAACTTTCCCAGCTTCCCGCATGGCGCAGACAATTGCCGTTCTCGATTTCGGCTCCCAACTCACGCAGGTCATCGCCCGCCGCATCCGCGAGTGCGAGGTCTATTCGAAGATCTACCACTACGCGACGCCGGCCGCCAAACTCCGCGAAGACGGCGTCGTTGGCATCATCCTCTCGGGTGGTCCGCAGAGCGTCTATGCGAAGACCGCGCCGCACCCCGATCCCGAGATCTTCAAGCTCGGTGTGCCGGTCCTCGGCATCTGCTACGGCGTGCAACTCATGGGCCATTTCCTCGGCGGCAAAGTCGAGCTGAGCAAGGCGCGCGAATACGGCCACGGTCACCTGACGATCAAGAAGCCGGGCAAACTCTTCGCCGGCCTGCCGCGCAAACTGCGCATCTGGAATTCACACGGCGACAAGCTCATCAAGCTTCCGCCGGGCTTTGTCGCCATCGGCACGTCGGACAACTCGCCGTTCTCCGCCATCGAGGATCGGAAGCGCAGTTTCTACGGCATCCAGTTTCACCCGGAAGTGTTCCACACCGAGCGCGGCGTGGACATGATCCGCAACTTCCTCGTGGGCGTCTGCGGTGCGAAGCAGGACTGGACTACGAAGGATTTCATCGCTCACGCCGTCGCCGACATTCGCGCCAAAGTGGGGAAGGGCCGCGTGCTCCTCGGTCTCTCGGGTGGCGTCGACTCTTCTGTCGCCGCCGCGCTCCTTCACAAAGCCATCGGCAAACAGCTCACCTGCGTCTTCGTCGACAATGGCCTGCTCCGCAAAGGCGAGCGCGACTACGTCCGCGAACTCTACGGCAAGCACTTCAACATCGATCTGCGCGTGGTCGACGCCTCGAAGCTCTTCCTCAAGCGCCTCAAGGGCGTCACGGAGCCCGAGACGAAGCGCAAGATCATCGGTCGCACCTTCGTCGAAGTCTTCGAGAAGACGCTCAAGGACATCGGTCGCACCGCGGAATTCCTCGGCCAGGGCACGCTCTATCCGGACGTGATCGAGTCCGTCTCGATCCAAGGCAACCCGGCTTCGCTCATCAAGACGCACCATAACGTCGGCGGCCTGCCCGAGCGCATGAAGCTCAAGCTCATCGAGCCGCTCCGCGAACTCTTCAAGGACGAGGTGCGCAAGGTCGGCGCCGCTCTCGGTCTCCCGCGCGAAGTCGTCTGGCGCCAGCCGTTCCCCGGCCCCGGCCTCGGCGTGCGCGTGATGGGTGACATCACCGCCGACAAACTCGAAATTCTTCGCAATGCCGACGCCGTGCTCCAGGAAGAGATGATGGCGTCCGGCTTCTACTGGAAGGTCTGGCAATCCTTCGCCGTGTTCCTGCCGGTGAAGACCGTCGGCGTGTTCGGCGACGAGCGCACCTACGACTACGTGATCGCGCTCCGCATCGTCGAAAGCACCGACGCCATGACGGCAGACTGGGCCAAGCTCCCGCACGAGCTCATCCAAAAAATCTCCAGTCGCATCACCAACGAAGTGCGCGGCGTCAGTCGCGTCGTCCTCGACATCAGCTCGAAGCCGCCGGCGACGATCGAGTGGGAGTAAGTAGCGCCGGCTTCCAGCCGGCCGATCCATTGAGGCCCCGCTCGCACAAGGTGGTCGCCGCTGTCCCCAGCGGCGACAGCGGGTCTCGCCGCCGCCCGCACCCTCGATGCGCGGTCAGGGCACGCGAAGCGAAAGGTAGGGCGAGGCGTCTCCGCCGAGCCGCGGCTCACCGAGGACGGTTCGCGCTACCCTGTTCCGGGGCGACTACAGTATTTCTGAAAATGTCTTGGGCCGCTTCGGCCGACCGCGTTAGTCGATTTGGCCATGTTCGATCACGCGGCGCCATCCGTCCAACCCTTGCATCAGGGAAATCCCCTTGCGCCGCATGGCACCGTTGCCCACGGTTAAGGTCAATTAGCCCCATGAAATTCCGTCTCCTCGCGACGCTCTCCGCCTCCGTTTTCGCTGCTGCAGTCTCCTTCGCTGACGCCCGCATCGATCACTGGATCAGCAAGGCCCGCGCGGCCGTCGGCTCCGAGGCCGCGCTGGAGGCGGTGCAGAGCATCCATTTCACTGGCACGTTCACCACGACGGAGAAAGTGCCCGTCAACGGCGACGCGAACAACCTGAAGGACGAGAACATCGTCCTCGCCATCGATATCGTTTTCCAAAAGCCCTACCAGCAACGCATCATCCGCCGCTCCAACGAGGTCGTCGAAACCACCGCACTCGACGGCTACGACGCCTGGGTGCGCCGCGCGGACGCGAAGGACTCCAGCAAATGGCAGCTCTCGCTGCTCGACGCGCAGCAGGTGAAGCGCCTTCGCGCCAACACTTGGGAAAATCTCTTCTTCTACCGCGGCATTGAAAAGCGCGGCGGCAAGGTCGAGCTGGGCGCCGACGCGACGATCGAGGGCAAGGAGTGCGTGAAGCTCACCTTCACCCATGCCGAAAACATCATCTTTACCCGCTACTTCGAAAAAGCCACCGGCCGTCTCGTGAAGACCGAGACCGAGTCCGGTGGTGAGATCCGTGAAGATGGCGAGATTCGCGCCGGCGGTCTCCGTTTCCCGCGCACGTTGATCAACAAGGCCCCCAACGGCCAGATCGCCACGATCACCTTCGACAGCGTGAAGATCAACGAAGGCTTCCCGGCGGACAATTTCGCCGTGCCGACGCTCATGCCGCAGTAAGTCCGGACAAATATCTCACGTCGCGACACACGCCGGCCTCCGCGCCGGCGTTCACTTTTTCTAAAGGCAAACGCCCGAGGCCTTATTCATTTCGCAACCTGTGTCAGTCGCGAGGCTTTGCTTTGCGTTGGCACATGAATTTGCCACGGTGCGACTACCCCTATGCAAGCATCCACTGCCCAGCTCAAGGTCGACGGTAAAGAATTCACGCTTCCGGTGATGATCGGCTCCGAAGGTGAAAAGGCGATCGACGGTCGCAACCTCCGGAAAGACTCCGGCTACATCGTCTACGACCAAGGCTACGGCAACACGGGGTCGTGCGAGAGCGCGATCACCTATCTCGACGGCGACAACGGCATTCTCCGTCACCGCGGCTACCCGATCGAGCAACTCGCGACCTACTCCGAATACGTCGAGACCGCCTATCTCATCATCTACGGCGAGCTTCCGAACCAGAAGCAACGCCAGCAGTTTGGCCGCCGCCTCCGCGACAACGCCGCCATCGGCACGCAGATGCAGCGCATCTTCGAAGGTTTCCCGGAGTCCGCGCCGCCGATGGGTATGCTCACTTCCATCGTGAGCTCGCTAGCCGCCTATTACCCGCACCTCGCGACGAACAACTTTGAGAAGGACCTCGAGAACTTCGACCTCGCGGCCGCCATGGCCATTTCGAAGATCCGCTCGATCGTCGCGATGATCTACCGCTATCGCAACGGCCTGCCGTTCATCCACCCGCGCGATCTGCCGTTCGCCGACAACTTCCTGCACATGATGTTCTCGGACCCGTATGTGGCTTACCAGCCCATCCCCGAGGTCACGCGTGCGCTCAACCTGCTGTTGCTCCTCCACGCCGACCACGAGCAAAACTGCTCCACGTCGACCGTGCGCATGGTCGCCTCCAGCGGCGCCAACCTCTTCACGTCGATCGCGGCGGGCGTTTGCGCGCTTTCCGGCCCGTTGCACGGCGGCGCCAACGTCGCCGTCATGCAGATGCTCCAGGCGATTCACGACGAAGGCGACGACGGCACGCGGTTCATCGAAGCGGCCAAGAGCGGTTCGAAGACCAATCGTCTCATGGGCTTCGGTCACGCCGTGTATCGCAACTTCGACCCGCGCGCCCGCATCATCGGCAAGGCGTGCGACGAAGTCCTCACGCGCCTCGGCAAGTCCGACCCGCTGCTCGATATCGCCAAGAACCTCGAGCAAGCCGCGCTCAAGGACGACTACTTCGTCTCGCGCAAGCTCTACCCGAACGTCGACTTCTACTCCGGCATCATCATGCGCGCGCTCGGCATCCCGACGGACATGTTCACCGTCATGTTCGCCATCGGCCGCGCCCCGGGTTGGATCGCCAACTGGAAGGAAGTCGCGTCCAATACCAAGGGCCGCATCTACCGCCCGCGCCAAGTCTACGTCGGCATCCCGAAACGTGACTACATCTCGATGGACCAGCGCGCCTGACGCGCTGCGTGCATCCGAAAAATCCAGCCCGCCCTCCGGCGGGCTTTTTTGTGCCCACGCTCCGGGAAACCCTGACCGGCGCGCGTCGTCTGAATGGGCGCGAACATTCACTCGATGTAGCGGAAGCCGTCAGGCTTTCGCTGATCAGCCGGCGAAATTCCCACGCATTCCGCTACCCCGCGACGCCTTCAGCTCCGGTTTTGCGGAGGCGTTTCCACTGCGGAGGTCGACGCGTTCGTCGTCTCCGGGGCAGGCTCCTGGCTCACTCTTGCTGCATCCTTCTTCTCTTCCGGCGAGTGCAGAATCTGATCCAGCGTCAGTCCGGTCATCCGCTCGACACCTTTCACGAGGCGCCACAGCGCAAACATCATCATCGCCATGCTTGGCACTACGATCACCGGCCAGCTCCACCCGAGCATACGGCCGTATTGCGCGTTGAACTCGGGGGTGTCCGGTGCCGCCGTGATGAGGTAGCGCGCGAGTGCGAAATTCAGAAACGCGCTCAAGAAAAACGAACCCGCCAGCAGCACGCTCGACGCCCGCAGCAACGCTTCGAACGCCGGCCGCATCCCGTGTTCGTCGAGTGCCGCGCTCACGCGCGGCAGGTTGATCACCTGCTCGTTCAGCAAAAACTGTCTCACCAGCGGGCGCTTCGACCATTGCGAGACGAACACCGCGATGCCGATCAGCGCCGGCACGGCCGCTTCCTTGACGGCGAACCAGAGCGGCTCCAGTCGCAACAATCCCAAACCGCCCGTCGCGAGCGTGCTGAAAAAGCCGAGCCCCGACACAAAGTTCACGCTGCGCCGCTGCCAGAAATCGTAGACGCCGTAGCCCAGCGGGAATGCCAGGGCGAGCATCAGCGCGTTCATCGAACCGAGCCGGTCGCTGAGTTTCGAGAGGATCAGCATCGGCACGGCGATGTTGAACACGAGGTTCAGCAGCAGGTTTTCGCGCTTCGGAGCGGGGGCAGGGGACATCGGAGGAAAACGAAGGAACTCAGGCCCCGGCCTAACCGGCAAGCACAGCTTTTTCCTGATTTCCTGCCTCGCCCGATCCTGTTTGGCTCCTGCGCCATGATCCTCCTCGGCGTCAACATCGACCACTGTGCCACGCTCCGCCAGGCGCGCTATCGTCAGGCCGGCGCGACCGTCGGCGGCAATGTCGAGCCCGACCCCGTCACGCTCGCCGCGCTGTGCGAGCGCGCCGGCGCCGACGGCATCACCATTCATCTCCGCGAGGACCGCCGCCACATCCAGGATCGCGACGTCGAGCGCCTCTGTGAAGTGGCCGCCACTCGCGTGAATCTCGAAATGGCCTGCACGCCGGAGATGACCGCGCTCGCGCTCCGCCTGAAGCCGCACTCCGTGTGTCTCGTGCCCGAGAGCCGCGAGGAGGTCACCACCGAGGGCGGGCTCGATGTCGTGAAGTTCCGCGACAAGGTTGCGCGCGTCACCGACGCCATGAACGCCGCCGGCATCAAAACCAGCCTCTTCATCGACGCCGACGAGCACCAGATCGACCTGGCGAAGAAACTGAACGCGCCCTGGATCGAGTTGCACACCGGCGCCTACGCCAACGCCTACCACGGCCCCGCCCGCGCCGATGAGTTCAAGCGCCTCTGCGTCGGAGCCACGCAAGCCCACGCGCTCGGCCTCGTCGTCAACGCCGGCCACGGCATCAATTACGTCAACATCGCCGAAGTCCGCACCATCCCGCACCTCCACGAGCTGAACATCGGCCACAGCATCATCTCCCGCGCGCTCTTCACCGGCATCGAGGAAGCCGTCCGCGAGATGAAGGCGCGAATGAATCCGTGATTTTGGTCACCACGAAATACACGAATCACACGAAAACTCCGATTCTCCTGACTTTCCTTTTCGTGCCTTTCGTGTGTTTCGTGGTTTCTCTCCGATGAACATCACTCTTCCCCCCGGCGGCATCCTCATCGGTCTCGGCTGCGACATCATCGAGACCGAGCGCATCCGGAAAGTGCTCGAGAAACACGGCGACCGCTTCCTTCAGCGTGTGTTCACCGAGGAAGAGCGCGCCTACTGCAGCGGCCTCGGCCATCCGCACAAACACTACGCCGCCCGCTGGGCCGCCAAGGAGGCTGTCTCGAAGTGCTTCACCACCGGCATCGGCCCGCACCTCGATTGGACTTCGATCTCCGTCTATCACGGTTCACGCAAGGAACCGCTCGTCCGTCTCGACGACAAAGCCACCGCGCTCCTGCACCAAGTCGGCGCGACCCACGTCTGGCTGTCTCTTTCGCACATCGATTCGCACGCCATGGCCGTCGCTGCGCTTGTGAAGCACGCGCCGAACACGTAGGGTCGGACGGGTAAGGCGGGCCGCGGACCCCGCCGCACCTGCGCACATCCGCCGCCGCGCCATGAGTTCCACCGAAAAGATCCCCGTCGCCAAACTCGCCTGGATCGTGCTGCTCCTGGTGCTCGGCGCGCCGCTGGCGTTCTTCTTTCTCGCGACACCCAGAGATGTCGAGACCGAGCCGCCCACGCCGCCAACCAAGCGCGCGCTCACGAAGCTCGAGGCCGTCGGCCTCCGCGATTACCGCGACTGGGACGGCGTTCCCGAAATCTTCGCGCTCTGGGCCGAGCGTGCCCATTGGAAGAACAACCGCACGCGCTTCGCCTACTGGAATCCGGGCACGAACAGCCATAGCTACTTTTTCGAAGCGCGGCGCACGGCGAACGGTTATCGCTTTCGCGAGATCCCCGAACCGCGCGACGCCGGATACGAGTGGGATCGTGACGCCGGCGAAGACAGCCCGTTGCGGCTCTTTCTGCCGGTGCAGCGCCGCCCCGAGGACCCGGTAGAGCCGCTCGAGAAAAACACCTCGGCTTCCGGCGTCGTCGAAGGTGCGCCGAAGGAACCGAAGCGACCCTGACCATGCCGGCTCGGCGCTCATCCCTCGCCCCCCTCTGGCTCACCCTCGGTTTCGCCGCCGGACTCACCTTCGGCTGGGCCGCGTTTCGCGATACCACCTCACCGCGTGCTGCCGCCGCCGCTCCGGTGGTGGCGAAAGCCGCGTTCGCTGAACCCGAGCGCACCGAAATCCCCGTCAACGCCGGCACGCTCCGCGCCGCCGAGCAGAGCTTCGAACGCTGGGGCGGTTACGCGATTTGGGAGAACGACGTCACGGAAATCGCCGCGTGGGACGCGCGTCGCAAACGCCACTCGGACTTCTACGAAGTGCGCCGTGCCGAACGGAAATTCTATTTCCGCTCCCTCACCGCGCTCTGCCGCCCGCTCATCGATCACGGCGTGAGCACCGCGATGCCGATCGCCTTCACCGAACCGCAGTGGATGCGCGACCGGTTTTACCGGGAGAACCCGAACTACGATCCCGCGTCCACTCCGCGCGTGGAGTTGCCTCCGCGGCCACCGGAACGCCACGCCTCCGACATTCCCCGCGGGCATTCGACGGGAACGCAGAACTCGTCGGTTCCGATCGTTCCTTACCCTCCGCGAATCACTCCCGGTGCGGGAGGTTGAGCTTTCGCGATTTTATCCTACTCTCACCGCCATGCCCGGAACCAATTCGCATCCGATCCTGAGTTGCGCGGAGGCGAAGGCGTGGGAAGCGAATCTCCTGCGCGACGAGGCGGCGGAGTGGAACGCCATGCAACGCGCTGGTCGCGCCGTCGCGACTGCGCTGCAGGACGATGTTCGCGAGATCGGTGGCTGGAGCAGCGGCATGCGCCTGCTCGTGCTCGCTGGCAAAGGCCACAATGGAGGCGACGCGCTGCTCACCGCGGCGATGCTGCTGGCCGAATCTCCCGCGGCCGCGGCGGATGTCGTGCTGTTGTTCGGCGCGGAAACCCTCAGACCGCTCGCACGGCGCGCACTCGACACGTTGCGGTCCACGGCCGGAGCACGGGTCCGCGAAATCGACGCGACGACCCTCAAGCGCGAGTTCGGCTCCTATGATCTGTGCCTCGACGGAGTTTTTGGATTTCAGTTTCGACCGCCGATCGACGACGCCACCGCTGAACTCCTCGCTTGGGTGAACCCCCATCCGCGCATCCGTGTGCGGGCGGCGGTCGATTTGCCGAGTGGCCTGGGGGCGGACGAAAACGGCAAAACCGTTTTCCGCGCCGACTTCACCTATGGCACCGGCATCGTGAAAACGCCGGCGGTGGCACCGACGAATGCGGCATTCGTGGGCCGCTTGCGCTACCTTGATCTCGGGTTCTTCGCGTCGCACGTCGCGGAGTCGAATCATCGCGTGCTGCTGCCTTCGTTGCTGCGCCCGCTCGGTGCGATCCGACCCGCGCAATCAGACAAGCGCACCTACGGCCACCTGCTTGTTGTCGGCGGCTCGCGCAGCTACCCGGGCGCCGTGTTGATGACCGTGCAAGCCGCGCTGCGCAGCGGCGTGGGCCTGCTCACCGCGTGCGTGCCGGCCTCGCTCGTGCCGGAGTATGCGGCGAAATTGCCCGAGGCGATGTGGGTCGGCTTCCAGGAAAGCGCAACCGGCGGACTCATGTCGGCGTCCGTCGACGTCATCTGCGAAAAGGCGACTCGCGCCACCGCGCTGGTGATCGGCCCGGGCCTCGGCGCCGCCCCCGAGACGCTCAGTGCAGTCGAAGCAATTTGCCGTAATACGGCAAATTCGCTTCCGCTCATTCTCGACGCCGATGCGCTGCGGCCGGAGGTGGTGCGCGCGACTGCCGGCAAGCGCGTCGTGCTCACCCCGCACGCAGGCGAATGGCAACGGCTCGGCGGTAGGGCCGGTCTCCGACCGGCCCAAGAACTTGCGTCTGCCGGCGAAGTCATCGCGGTTCTCAAAGGCTCTCCGACACGTCTCGAGTGCTTCCAAGACCAGTCGCAGACTGGCCCTACTTACTATTCCTTCTTTGGCGGACCGGTGCTCGCGCGGGGCGGTAGCGGCGATTTGCTCGCGGGCCTCATCGGCGGGTTGATGGCTCAGGCCCCGGACGATTTGCTGCTCGCCGCGACGCGGGGCGTGGTGTGGCATGGGCTCGCTGCGGATTTGCTCGCCCGCGACAAGGGCCAGGTGGCCGTGCAGACGACGCAGCTGCTGGATTATCTCCAGTCAGCGCTCCACTGCACGGACCATGAAGATACCTGATCTCAGCGAGCGGCAGGCGTTCATGATTTTGAACGACCTGCCCAACATCGGCCCCATCTCGCTCAATCGCCTGCTCGCGGAGCTCGGCGGCGACCCCGTGGCGATTCTCCGCGCCGACCGGCGCAGTCTCGAGCGCGTGCGCGGCGTCGGTCCCGAGACGAGCGCGGCGGTCGTCGGCTGGACGGCGCATTTCGATCTCGCGCGCGAGGAAGAACGGCTCGCGAAAGCCGCGGCGACCTTCATCACTCCACGCGATGCGGCGTATCCTCGCCTGCTGAAGGAAATCAGCGATCCGCCCATCGGCCTCTATCGGAAAGGCAGCTACGAGTTCGACGCGCCGTGCATCGCGATCGTCGGCAGCCGACGCACGACGCTCTACGGCCAGGCCACCGCGAAAAAACTCGGCGCGGACCTCGCGCGCCTCGGGTTCTGCGTCGTGAGCGGATTGGCGCGCGGCATCGACACCGCGGCGCATGAGGGCGCGCTCTCGGTTGGCGGCAAAACCGCGGCGGTAATCGGCACCGGCATCGACATCATTTATCCGTCGGAAAATCTCGAACTCTACCGCCGCATCGCCGAGAGCGGCGCGGTGTTGTCGGAGTTCCCTTTCGGCCGCAAAGCCGACCGTCAGAGCTTCGCCATGCGCAATCGGATTGTCGCCGGCATGAGCGAGGCGGTGGTGGTCGTGGAGAGTGACGTCGACGGCGGCGCGATGATCACGGCGCGTTTCGCCGGCGAGCAGGGGCGGCTGCTGTTCGCGGTGCCGGGGCGCATCGACCAGCCGAGCAGCGCGGGCTGCCACCAACTGATCCGCGATGGCGCGACGCTGCTGACGAGCGTCGACGATTTGCTGAGCGAGCTGAATTACCTGCAGGGTTTCGCGCCGGGCAAAATTCCGAGCGCTCCGGATGCGCCGAGCGTTCTGGAGCAGCTGACGTCCGCGGCGCTGAGCGAAACCGAGCGGAAGGTTGCCGAGTGCTTCCGGGGCGGCACGATTGCGGGTGTCGACGCGCTCACGGTGCAGACCGGACTCAGTGCCCCCGAGGTGTCGGCGACGTTGATGATGCTCGAATTGAAGAAGGTCGTGGTGAAGCGCGCTGACGGCACGTTCGAAGCGCGGTGAGGTAGCGGGATAGTTAGGCCGCCTTCCGCTTACCCGGCTGGCGTAGTGTCGTCCGCACTACGGTGCGGCAAATGCGGTAGGGCCTCACCTTGCGTGAGGCCTGACCTGAAGTGCGGCATGTGCTACGCTTGCGGCCGAGGCTCGACGCGAGGTCGAGCCCTACGAGAGAGCAGAGGGGATATCCGCGCGCGGCGCCGTGACTGGACCGGCTGAAGCCGGCCCTACGGTGGATGCCGTGCGAGCGCCACGTTGGCCGCAACGCGTTTGACTCACGCGCGGCGGCTATGACACTCGCGCGATGAAAATTCGCGCTCTGTGGTTCGGCTGGGTGGTGTCGGTGGCGGTGGTGTTCGGCGCCGAGGCGCCGGCGGCGGGAAAACGTCCGATCACGCACGAGGATTTGTGGCTGATGAAGCGCGTTGGCGCGCCGGTGCCGAGTCCCGATGGGCAGTGGATCGTGTTCTCGGTGACCGAGCCCGCCTACGACGCCAAGGAGCAGGCGACCGATCTGTGGTTGAAGTCGCTCGCCGACGACACCCCGGCGCGCCGGCTCACGCACACGAAGGCGCCGGAGGGCGGCGTGAGCTGGTCGCCGGATTCCGCCAGCATCGTGTTCACGACACGGCGCGAAGGCGACGAGGCGTCGCAAATCTACGTGCTGAATCTGAAAAACGCCGGCGAAGCCGAGCGGCTCACGAGCCTAGCGCTCGGTGCGCGCTCGCCGAAGTTCAGTCCCGACGGCAAGCAATTGCTCTTCGTCAGCGATGTGTTTCCCGGCGCGAACGACGAAGACGCGATCAAGAAAGCCGCGAAGGAGCGCAAGGACCGCAAATACAACGCGCGCGCCTACGAGCAATTCCCGCCGCGTTTCTGGATGGCGTGGCTCGACGACAAGAAGGCGCACCTCTTCGTGATGGAGGCGAAGGCCGGTGCGAAGGCGCGCGATCTCCTCGCCGGCACGAAGCTCGCCGAGCTTCCGGGTTTCGGCGGGGGTCAGGGCGATGACGGACAGAATCTCGAGGCCGAGTGGGCGCCCGACAGCAGCGGCGTGGTGTTCAGCGTTGCGACCAATCGCGACGCGGCCGCGCGCGAGCCGGTTTACACGCAGCTTTATTTCGTCGCCGTAGGCGGCGGCGAGCCGACGCGCCTCACGAACGACAAGAGCAGTTACGGTAACCTCCAGTTTTCGCCGGACGGCAAGACGCTCTTCTGCGTCACCGATCCGAACACGATCGACAAGGTTTACGACCTGAGCCGGCTCGCGAGCTTCCCGTGGCCGTTCGACGCCGCGAAGAAGAAGGTGCTCACCGCGAATCTCGATCGCTCCGTCTCGCGCTATGCACTGCCGGAGGGCAGCGATCGTGTTTACTTCACTTTCGAGCACGCGGGTATCGAGCAGATCCACTCGGTGAGTTACGCGGGCGGTGACGTGCGGGCGGAGCCGTCGATGAATCACGGCACGACCGGCGGCATCGCGGCGGGCGGCAAGGCGCTCGTCGGCACGTGGGACAGCGTGTCGAGCCCCGCGGAAATCTATTCGTTCAGCGGCGCGCCGAAGCGCCTGACGTCGTTCAACGTCGAGAAGGCCGCGGCGCTCGATTTGCCGAGCGTGGAGCATTTCACCTTCAAGGCGAAGGACGGCATGGACGTGCACAGCATGATCGTGCGGCCGGCCGGCTTTGATGCGTCGAAGAAGTATCCGCTCTTCAGCGTGATCCACGGCGGCGCGGCGAACATGTGGCACGACACGTTTGTGCTGCGCTGGAATTACCACCTGCTCGCTGGCTCCGAATACGTGCTCCTGCTCACCGACTACAAGGGCTCGACCGGTTACGGCGAGGCGTTCGCGCGCTCGATCCAGTTCGACCCGCTGCGCGGCCCGGCGGACCACGTGAACGAGGCGGTGGACGAAGCGGTGAAGCGTTTCGCGTTCATCGACGGCACGCGACTGGCGGCGGGCGGCGCGAGCTACGGCGGCCATTTGGCCAACTGGCTCCAGGCGACGACCACGCGTTACAAGGCGCTCATCTCTCACGCGGGCGAAGCCGACCTCATCATGCAGTGGGGCACGAGCGACAGCATTTGGGGCCGTGAGGTGAACGCGGGCGGCCCGATCTGGGGCGACAGCAAAGTGTGGCGCGACCAGAGCCCGGTGTTGCAGGCGGGGAATCACGAGAAGGGCACCGGTTTCAAGACGCCGATCCTGATTACGGTCGGCGAGCTCGACTACCGCGTGCCGGTGAACAACGCCTATATGTGGTTCGCGCTCAATCAGCGTCTCAACGTTCCGAGCAAGCTCATCGTCTTCCCCGACGCCGGCCACTGGATTCTCAAGGGAGAGGACAGCCGCTACTTCTACAGCGAGGTGCGCGGGTGGCTGGCGAAATACCTGAAGTGATTCGAATGCGGATTGCGGAGTTCGGATTGCGGAATTCAGGCGCGCTGTGAGGCGCGCCTGTTTGCTTTCGGAGCAGTCAAAGTAACCTCATGCCGCGACTGCTCGACCCAATTTAATCCGCATTCCGCAATCGCCAATTCGCAATCAGCTCAGCCCGGCGGCCAGGCGAGCGGACGGCCGCCGAGCACGTGCACGTGGAGGTGTGGCACCGTTTCACCGCCGTCACGGCCGTTGTTGATCACGATGCGGAAGCCGGTCTGCTCGAGGCCGAGTTTCTTCGCCACCGTCGCCGCGCTGAGCAGCAGGTGGCCGAGAATGTTCTGGTCCGCGGCCTGTGCCTCGGCGACTCGCGCGATCAGTTTTTTGGGGATGACGAGGACGTGCACCGGTGCCTGCGGATTGATGTCGTGCAGGGCGATGCAGTGTTCGTCCTCGTGCGCGAGCTTGGCGGGAATCTCGCGGTCGATGATTTTTTGGAAGATCGTTTTCATCGGAAGGGATCACCACGAAACACACCAAATACACGAAACTCAGAAAGCGTTTCGTGTTTTTGGTGTATTTCGTGGTTTCTAAAGAAACAGCAGGTTGACGTTCGCACCGCGACGCGTGCGGGCGGCGGTGAGATTGCGGAGGAGATCGAGCGTCTCGTCGTATTCGCGCTCGCGGCGGGCGGCGCCGCGCTTCGCATCCGGGCAGAGCGCAGTGCGCAGGTTCGTGACGAGCAGCGTCGCCTCGCGGCAGGTCGCGAGCTGCTTGAGGCCGGTCATCAGGTTCGCGCGGGCGAAGAGCGGCGTGGCGGAGTTGGCCTCGGCGGCGGCGTCCCAGTGGAAAAAACCGTGCGACTCGCGGCTCTCGCAGAGCCGGGCGAAGAGCTGCGCCGCCGCATTCACGAACGCCGGATCGGCCGGCGTGATTTCGGTCTCGGAGCCCGCGCGGGCGAGCTCTTCGTCGAGGCTGGTGACAATCGCGGCGTCGATCTGTTGCGCGAGGTAGAGATCGTGTCCCGTGAGCGGCGCGAAGAGCGCGTTCAGAAAATGCAGGCGGCGCAGTTGGGCGGGGCGCGTCATTTCTTTGGCTTCGGTGTAGTCCCTTCGGGAAATGGCGCAAGGCTCGTGATCTCGTCCACGAATTCGCCGACGTCGCGGAATTCCTTGTAGACGCTGGCGAAGCGGACGTAGGCGACTTGGTCGAGTTTGCGCAGGCGCAACATGACTTGTTCGCCGATCGCCTTGGTCGGCACCTGGCTCTCGTAGCCGGCTTCGACGGCGTCGATCACGTCTTCGACGAGCATGTAGATCTGCTCGCCGTCGATGGGGCGCTTGTGGCACGCGGCGCGGACGGCGGCGACGAGCTTGTCGCGCATGAACGGCTCGGTGCGACCGTCGCGCTTGACGACGATGAGACTGTCGCGAACGAGCGATTCGTTGGTCGTGAAACGGTGGCCGCACTCGAGGCATTCGCGGCGACGGCGAATGGTGTTACCGTCGCGCGCGATGCGCGAATCGATGACCTTGTCCTCGATGGAAGTGCACTTGGGGCAGCGCATGGGTGGGCAAAGTAGCGAGGAGCGAGTAGCGGGTAGCGAGTAGAAATTAGTCGCGATGCAGCATGCTCACTACTCGCTACTCGATGCTCACTACTTCAGTTCGAGGAAGTTTTTCAGCATCTTCATACCGTGCTGGGTGGCGATGGACTCCGGGTGAAATTGGACACCCCAAATCGGCATTTGTTTGTGGCGCAGGCCCATGATTTCGCCTTCGGCGGTTTCGGCGGTGATCTCGAGGCAATCGGGCAAGCTCGCGCGCTCGACGAGCAGCGAGTGGTAGCGCGTGGCTTGGAAAGGCGAAGGGAGGCCGTGGAAAATGTCGGTGTCGCGATGGAGGATCGGTGACATCTTGCCGTGCATGAGGCGGCCGGCGCGGATGACTTTGCCGCCGAAGTATTGGCCCATGGCTTGGTGGCCGAGGCAGACGCCGAAGATGGGTTTCTTGCCGCCGAAAACGCGAAACATCTCAAGGCTGACGCCCGCCTCGGTCGGCGTGCACGGGCCGGGCGAGATCAGCACGCGGTCGGGATTCAGCGCGGCGGCCTGTTCGGGCGTGATCTCGTCGTTGCGGAACACGCGCATGTTCACGCCGAGTTGGCCAAAGTATTGGACCAGGTTGAACGTGAACGAGTCGTAATTGTCGATGACGAGCAGCACGGCAGGCGATTACTCGGGATTTGACAGGGGGGTCAAGCGCGCGGGTAGGGTGTTCTGTCATCGCGAGGCTCCGCTTCGCGGAGCCGGGGCGATCCAGCGACATGGATTGCCTCGTCGCTGCGCTCCTCGCAATGACACGAGACCATGCCTGCTCATTTCGACCTCCTGAAGACCGACACCGCCACGGCGGCCCGACGCGGGCGTTTGCGGACGCGCCACGGCGTGATCGAGACGCCGATTTTCATGCCGGTCGGCACGCAGGGCACGGTGAAGGCGCTCACGCCCGCGCAAATCAAGGAGACCGGCGCGCAGATCATCCTCGGCAACACCTACCATCTCAATTTGCGGCCGGGTTCGGAGCTGGTGCGCGAGCTCGGCGGTTTGCACGCGTTCATGGGCTGGGACGGCCCGATCCTCACCGACAGCGGCGGCTTTCAAGCGTTCTCGTTGGCCAAGCTGCGCGACATTCGCGACGACGGCATCGCGTTCGCCTCGCACCTCGACGGGGCAAAGGTTTTTCTCGGTCCGCGCGAGGTCATGACGATCCAGGCGAATCTCGGTTCCGACATCGCGATGGTCATCGACGAGTGCCCGCCGTGGCCGTGCACGCGCGACGAGTGTCAGCGCGCCGTCGATCGCAGCCTGCGTTGGGCGAAGGAGTGCAAACAGATCGCCACCGACAACGGTTTCCTCGCCGGCGGGCACCACGTCTTCGCCATCGCGCAGGGCTCGACGTTCGACGACCTGCGGCGCGAAGCGGCCGAGTCGCTTGCCGCGCTCGATCTGCCCGGCTACGCCGTCGGCGGCGTCAGTGTGGGCGAACCTGAACCGGAGATGCTGAAACAGGTTGGAGCGACGACGCCGTTTTTGCCGGCCGACAAGCCTCGCTACACGATGGGCCTCGGCACGCCGCCGCAGATTTTGAAGATGATCGCGCTCGGCGTGGACATGTTCGACTGCGTGCACCCGACGCGCGTGGCGCGCAACGGTGCCGCCTTCACGCCCGACGGTCTCATCAACGTCCGCAACGAGCGCTACCGCACCGACCGCGCGCCGCTGGTCGAGGGCCTCGACAACTACACCTGCCGCCACTTTTCACGCGCGTATCTGCGCCATCTCGTCATGGCCAACGAAATTCTGGCGAGCACGCTGCTGTCGTTGCACAACCTGCATTTCTATCTCGACCTCGTTGCACAGGCTCGTGCGCACATCGAAGCGGGAGACTTCGCGAGTTGGAGTCGCGCGTGGATCGAGCGTTACGAAGCGGGCGAAGCCGCGAGTAGCTGATGATCGCCGCGGTCGGTTGCGGCGGCGGCTCGCCGGCTATCCAAGCCAGAGGAATGCGATCGCGGCGACCACCGCTGCCAGCGCCGTTCCGAGCACGACCGTTTTTTCGGCGCGGGTGATATAATGCGGGCGGACAAATACGCTGTAGTGTCCGAGCTCGCCGAACATGTAGCCGAACGCCAGGACGATTGCCGCGGTCACTCCCGCACCGCAGACGCGGTCCCAGCGGCTGTCACCCATCAACCGATGGAGTGGCATGAGCACGCCGAACAGGGCGAGCGAGGCCATCGATGCGAAGATGAGCCAATAGCAGAGTTTGAAGTGTCGTTCCTCGGGTTTGAATTTCACTTCGCGGTTGAGGATCCACCAGAAGCCAGCAAACAGGAAACCCAGAAGGATTCCCGAGACGGTGAGAAGGTTCGCTGAAGGGTTCATACGCACGGGGGGCGAGCTGGATTTACCGGACGCAGGGAGCCCAGGCAACGCCATTGGCGCGGAATGCGGATTGAACCCCATGGGCGCGCCCGCTTAGCTCCGGCACTCTTTTCGTTTTCTCCATGCGTATTCTCGTCACCGGCGGCGCCGGCTTCCTCGGTTCCCATCTCTGCGATCGTCTGCTCAAGGACGGCCACGAGGTCATCTGCCTCGACAATTTCTTCACCGGCGCGAAGGCCAACATCGCGCACCTGCTCGGCCGCCCGGACTTCGAGTTGGTGCGTCACGACGTGATCGATCCGTTCAAGTTCGAGGTCGACCAGATCTACAACCTCGCGTGCCCCGCCTCGCCGCCGCACTACCAATACAATCCCATCAAAACCACGAAGACCTCGGTGATGGGCGCGATCAACTGCCTCGGCCTCGCCAAGCGCGTGCGCGCACGCGTGTTTCAGGCGAGCACCTCCGAAGTCTACGGCGACCCGAGCGTGCACCCGCAGCCCGAGAGCTACTGGGGCAACGTCAATCCGATCGGCCGCCGCTCGTGTTACGACGAGGGCAAGCGCGTCGCCGAGACGCTGTTCTTCGATTACCACCGCGAAAACAAAGTCGATATCCGCATCGTCCGCATCTTTAACACCTACGGCCCGCGCATGCACCCGAACGACGGTCGCGTCGTCTCGAACTTCATCGTGCAGGCGCTCAAGGGACAGGACCTCACGATCTACGGCGACGGTTCGCAGACGCGCTCGTTCTGTTACGTCGACGATCTCATCGAGGGCTTCGTGCGTCTGATGAACCAGACCGAGACGGTTGGCCCGATCAACATCGGCAATCCCGGCGAGTTCACCATGCTCGAACTGGCGGAGCAGGTCCGGAAGCTCACCAAGAGCAAATCAAAGATCGTCCACAAGCCGCTCCCGTCCGACGACCCGAAGCAGCGCCAACCGGACATCACTCTCGCGAAGAAGCACCTGAAGTGGGAACCGAAGATCCCGCTCGCCGAGGGCCTCAAGAAGACCATCGCCTACTTCAAGACGAAGGTCTGAGTCCGCCCGGGAGAGTTAGGCGGCGAAGCGGCGCGCGTCGTAGCGGAACTCGTGAGAGTTTCGCCGGCTTCGAGCGCCGCGCGGCGAAAGCCTCACGGCTTCCGCTACGATTGATGTGGAGTTTCGTCCTCATCAAAAACGACGTGCGCTGCGCGCCGCCTCGGCTACGGTCGCGCGATGAGAAATTACCCCTTCGCTCGCCTGTGCGTCGCTTCGCTGACGGTTGTCGCCAGTCTGCGCGCAGCCGACACGATCAATCCCACGCCGAATCTCGTTGCCGAGGGCATCCCGCCGGTTCCGACCACGATCGTCGAGGAAGTGAAGCGCTATACCGAGTCGCGCGCTGCCAGTTTCGGCGGTTGGCATCCGACCAAGCTCGAGATGCTCATCTCGACGCGTTTCGGCAACACGCCGCAGATTCATCAGGTCGCCGCGCCGCTTGGCGCGCGCAAGCAGATGACCTTCTTCGACGAGCCGGTCGGCTCCGGCGGCTACGATCCGCTCGAGGGCAAGTTTTTCCTCTTCTCGCGCGATCGCGGGGGCAATGAGTTCTCGCAACTCTACCGCTACGATCTCGCCGACGGTCGCGTCACGCTCCTCACGGACGGCGGTCGCTCGCAGAACGGCTTCGGTCCGTGGAGCCCGGACTACAAACTGCGCCTCTACTCTTCGACCCGCCGCAACGGCGCCGATCGCGACATCTACGTCATGGACCCGCGCGATCCGAAGACCAGTGACCGCCTGGTCTTGCAGGTGAACGGTGGCGGCTGGGGCCCGCAGGACTGGTCGCCGGACGGCAAGACGCTGCTCGTTGGGGAATACATTTCGGTCAACGAAAGCCATCTCTGGCTCGTGGATTTTGCTTCGGGCGAGAAACGCGAACTCACGCCACGCGCGGAAAAAGGCGTTTCGTATGCCGGGGCGGATTTCACGGCCGACAGTCGCGGCGTCATCTACGCGAGCGATCGCGACGCTGAGTTCACGCGGCTCTTTTTCCACGATCTGAACACGGGTCAGACCAAAATCATCACCGACGGCTTCAAGGGCGACGTGAGTGGCGTTTCGCTCTCCCGCGACCGCCGGCGCGGTGTGTTCCTCGTCAGCGAGGACGGCATCGATCGCGCCTACCTGCTCGACACGGCGACGCTCACCTACCGTCCCATCGCGGGGCTCCCCGCCGCGCAGTTGGGCGGCGGATCCTGGCACCGCGACAATCGCCACGTCGCGTTCACCATCAGCTCGGCCCGCTCGGTGAGCGACGTCTACGTGCTCGATGCCGACACCGGCGCGGTCACGCGTTGGACTGAGAGCGAACTCGGCGGTCTCGTCGCCGAGAGTCTCAGCGAACCGGCGCTCGTGAAGTGGAAGAGCTTCGACGGCCTCGAAATCTCCGGCTTCCTCTACCGGCCGTCCGCGCAGTTCACCGGCAAGCGTCCGGTGATCATCAATATTCACGGCGGCCCCGAGGGCCAGTCGCTGCCGGTGTTCATTGGCCGCAACAACTATTTTCTCAATGAGCTCGGCGTCGCGATCATCTTCCCGAACGTTCGTGGTTCGACCGGCTACGGCAAAACCTTTGTCGCGCTCGACAACGGTCCGAAGCGCGAGGACTCGGTGAAGGACATCGGTGCGCTCCTCGATTGGATCGCGCAGCAACCCGATCTCGATGCCTCCCGCGTGATGGTGACCGGCGGCAGCTACGGCGGCTACATGACGCTCGCCTGCGCCGTGCATTACAGCGACCGCCTGCGTTGCGCGCTCGATGTCGTCGGCATCAGCAACTTCATCACGTTCCTCACGAACACCGAGAGCTACCGCCGCGATCTGCGCCGTGTCGAATATGGCGACGAGCGCGACCCCGAGATGCGTGCGATCTTCGAGCAGATTTCCCCGCTCAACCAAGCCGAGAAAATCAAGATCCCGATGTTCGTCGTGCAAGGCGCCAACGACCCGCGCGTGCCGCGCGGCGAGGCGGTGCAGATGGTCGAGCGCATCCGCAAGAACGGCGGCCCGGTCTGGTATCTGGAGGCCAAGGACGAAGGCCACGGCTTCCGCAAGAAGGGCAATGCCGACTTCCAGTTCTACGCCACGGTGATGTTCATCCGCGAACACCTGCTGAAGTGACAGGGCATTGCGAGGTGGAGCGCGTTGACCCCAACGCGCTCTTGAGCGGCACCGCAGACCAGAACGCGTTGAGGTCAACGCGTTCCACCTTCGCGGGTGGAGTTTCTTCACTTAGCGCTTTTGTTGTGCGGTTTTCCGGTGAGCGGCTGTAAGCAGATGAACCCGCCGATGGATGACGATGCCGCACTCCTGCGCGATTACGCGATCAACCGCTCCGAGCGAGCCTTCGCGCGCCTCGTCGAACGTCACATCGATCTCGTCTATTCCGCCGCGTTGCGCCGCGTCGGCGGTGATTCACACCGTGCGCGCGAGCTGACGCAGATGGTCTTCATCGATCTCGCCCGCAAGGCTTCGTCGCTCGTGCGTCACTCGGCGCTGGTGGGCTGGTTGCACCAGAGCACGCGCTGGGCTGCCAGCAATCTGCGGCGCGCCGAACAACGCCGCATGACCCACGAGCGGGCCGCGGCGGCCGAACTGCTGACGGCCAACGAGGCGGAAGCGCAAGCGGTCGAGTGGGATGAGTTGCGTCCGCTGCTCGACGAGGCGCTCGACGAACTCCGCGACGCCGATCGCGAGGCGGTGCTCCTGCGTTTCTTCAGCAACTGCACCTTTGCCGAAGTTGGCCGACAGCTCGGCACCGGCGAGAACGCCGCGCGCATGCGTGTCGAGCGCGCACTGGACAAGTTGCATGGCATCCTGCGCCGCAAAGGCCTCGCCGGCGGCGTAGCGGCGCTGGGCGCGACGATGGCGAAGAACGCCGTCGCCGCCGCGCCGGCAGAACTCGCGGCAGCGGTGACGCCCGCGGCGACCGTGGCGGGTGCCGCAGCGACGGTCGCGGGCGGAGCGGTGACAACGATCCTTATGAGCAAGGTGACGATGGCGTTGATCGGCGCGGGCGTCGTGACGCTCGCGGTGTTGTGCTTGCAGCAGCAGCAAACGCTCGCCACCGAGCGCATCGCCCTCGCGCAGGCACGCGAGCAGCACGCTGCGCGCGAACACGACACGGCGCGACTCGTGGCACAGGTTGAGCGCCTGCAAACCGACCTCGCGCGCCTGCCGAGCGCGGCAGAGTTGCCGCCGCCCAACCCCGTGGAGCTGGAGCGCAAGCGGCTCGATCTGATCGTGCGCAAGGGAGAGATGGATTCGTATGCGCCACTCTTCCGTCACCTGAAGCTGACCGCCGAGCAGGTGGACGCCTTCAAGACGCTGCTCGTCGAGCGGAAGCAGGCGATTTACGACGCTGGCAAGCTGGCGGAGGAGGAGGGTGTGCAGTTGGATACGCTCGCCGAAATGGAGGAGTTCGAGCGCGAGGCGGCGCGCACGATCGACTTGCGCATCGAGGGACTGCTCGGCGCGGAAAAGGCGCAGCAGTTCGCCGACTACTCGAGGCCGTGGGGGGACTTTGCGACTCGTGCGCAGGGGGCGGCGGACGCGAAGGAAGATCCTGCCGATTGGGAACGGGCGAAGAAGCTCGGCGATCTCTGGGCGCGCACGGCGCGCGAGACCGCAGAGGAGGCGTTGATAAAGAACACCCCGATGCCTTACCCACAGGCATTCATCGACGGCGCGAAGGCGATCATGACGGAGGCGCAATATCGCGAGTTGCTCGCCGCCCAGGAGGCCACGCGAGTGACCGCGCGCATGCTCGAGATCGAGCGCGCGGCGGCTTACGCGGGAAAGTTGAAGCTCGGGAAAAACTCGGCGCGTGACTACGGTGTGCCGTTCAACGGACCGCCGTCGGAGGTGCCCCGGCCATGAAAACGCGCGTCGTCGTGATTGGAGTCGGCGTGGTAGTCGGCGTCGTGCTCGCGCTCGTCTGGACGCGACTGCGCGCGGAGGAGCGAGCGATGGTGGACGAGCGGGAAGCTTTTGCGCGGTCGGACCGCGCTCTGGAGCAGGCGCACGCGGCTTTTGCCCGCCGGGTAGTCGACATGCAGCTCGACGTTGCGGAGCGAAAGCGCGTGGTGCTCGCCACCCAGAGCGCGGCCGATCGTGCCCGGGCGAACGTCGGCGGCTACATCGCGCGGTTGAAGGCGCAGCACGCCGGTCGCGCTCCGATCGTGCGACTTCCCCCGCCGCCAATGACGACGGGTGGCGGGCGCACTTTCCCGGAGCTGATGAGCGATCCGGAATACAGTGCGCTCTATGCGAAGAGCCAGCGCCAGTGGCTCAGCAGCTATCGCGGAGGAACCCTGCGGAAGCTCGGCGTGTCGGAGGACTTGATTGCGAAGGCGGTCGACCTCCTCGTCGAAGAGCAGGCGTCTTCGATGGATTTGCACAATCTTGCCGGCAGCAGCCCGATGAAGCCGTCGACTGCGAAAGAAATTCAGCAGGTGCGGACGCAGCTCCACCAAGAGACGCAGGCGCAGCTCAAGGCGTTGCTCGGCGAGGAAACCTACCAGCGCTACAAGGATGAAACCGAGGGAACCGGCCAGCAGGTGCAATATGCGACGCAGTCGCTCGAACGTCGGCTGAGTTACTCGGACGAGCCGCTGTCGACGGAGCAGCTCGCACTTTTGCAGTCGTATGAGACAACGCAAAATTACGGCAGCCGGGAATATTTTCAGAAAATAGCCAAGCTCGAACGGGAGGCCCGCCAGAGCGGCGTCATCCCGGTGGACGAGGAGAAGCTGGCGTTCTATCGCTCCGTGCTGACGCCGCGGCAGATGGCGGCGGTGGAGGAATTGCATCGCGAGCGCGAGGCGGCGCTCAAGCGGCAGCTGTTGCCGAAATACCAGGAGAAGAAATCAGCGGGCAGGAAGTGAGCGCGGATGGACGCGCTTTTTGACCACGGATTGCACGGATGCCACGGATCACGCAGCGCGCTCAAAAGCGTGATCTGTTGATCCGGTTTTCATCCGTGTGATCCGTGGCAGAAAAATCGTGCGAACGTAGCGCAAGCTGGCTGCGGGACGGGACGCGCTGCGGCGGCGAGCGGAGTCGCCGCTCTACCTTGCAGCGGGGGCGGCGTGGAGGGCTTCGTCGGTTTCGGTGACGAGGACTTCGACCGTCATCGTGCGCTTGTCGGTGCCGCGGTAAGTGCCTTTGAGCGGGGAAACGTCGGCGTAGTCGCGGCCGACGGCGACCTTCACGTGGCGGCTGGCGGCGAGCGTGGCGTTGGTGGGATCGAGGCCGCACCAGCCGGCGCCGTTGACGAACACTTCAACCCAGGCGTGGCTGGCTTGGGCGCCTTTGAGTTGATCGCGCGGGCCGTTGTAGAGATAGCCGCTGACGTAGCGGGCGGGGATTTTCAGCGCGCGACAGTAGCCGATCATGACGTGCGCAAAATCCTGGCAGACGCCGTGGCGCGCGCGAAGCACGTCGCGCATGTGCGTGTGGACGGTCGTCGAAGCAGGCACGTAGCGGAACTCGGCGTGGATGTGCCGCATGATGGCTTGCGCGGCTTGCCAGACGTCGGTGGCGCCGGCGGCCGCGGTGTGAGCGAGCGCGGTGATTTCGGGCGTGATGGCGACGTAGGTGGAATCGGGAAGAAAGTCGTAGCAGCGGTCCTGCAAGAGACATTCGTCGATGCGGGCGAGCGGGGCGGGCGTGGCGTCCGGCGGGAGCGCGGGCGTGTCGCGGGTGAAGACGAGCGCGGTGGCTTCGACGAGCAGTTCGGTGTGCGGGGCGCCGATTTCGAAGAGGTGAACGCAGTTCGAGTAGAAATCCAGGTAGTGCGAGGAGCGGGCGTCCGGCGAGACGCGGAGGTCGAAGTGGCGACATTCCTGGCCGTCGGTCGAGGCGGGGCGCAGGCGCGCCTCGTTGAAGCTCTCGCGCACGGGCGCGGCATAGATGTAGCGCGTGCGGTGCAGGGTGTGCAGCTTCATGCGCGCAAGCGGAGCTGCTGCTGTTGTTCTTCCTGCTGGCGCAGTTCGTAGTCCTCGAGGGTGTGGAAGGCTTGGAAGATGTAGGTTTGAAAGAGCGCGCCGCCGATGTCGTTGAGGCGGGATTGGAGCTGGTCGATGTAGGTGTGCAGGCCGATGGCGAAGACGTCGTCGGCGGAACTGAAACTGAGTTCGGCGAGCAGGCGGCCGGCGAGTTTTTCGGCGTCGTTGGAGAAGCGGTCGCCGGCGACGCCGGAGATGCGGCGGAGCGCGGCGTCGAGGGCGCGCACGCAGAAGCGCACGGAGCGCGGGAAGTTGTCGGAGAGGAGAAGAAACTCGGCGACGTAGGCGGGTTGCACTTCGGCGCCGTGGAGCGCTTTGTAGGCGTCCCACGCGCTGCACGAGCGGAGCACGGCGGACCAGCCGAGGGCGTCTTCCTGGCTGATGCTGCCGGGCGCGCCGCGCGCGGGGAGCGAAGAGTGGCGCACGTCGAGGATGCGCGAGGTCTTGTCGGCGCGCTCGAGGAAGCAGCCAGCCTGCATGAAATTCCAGCCCTCGTTGCGGACGACGGTGGCGTTGGCGAGGCCGTTGAGCAGGAGCGAGCTGTTCTTCACCTCGAGGAAGAATTCGTGCGGGCCGCTGCGCCAGAGACGGCGGGCGGCGGGCGAGTGGAGGAACAGGTAAAGGCGGTTCAACTCTTCCCAAAATTCGACGGTGAGCTGGTCGCGCACCATGCGGGCGTTTTCGCGGGCTTGGTTGATGGAGGAGACGATGGAGTTCGGGTTGGCGGCCTCGAAGACGAGGAACTCCGTGACGTCCTCGCCGCTCGCGCGGGTGTGGAGCTGTTGGAAAAGCGTGTCGTCGCCCGTGCTCTGGACGATCGGCATCCACAGGCCGGCGAGCGTCTGGTCGTCGAGGCGGCGGATATCGAGCAGGAGCTGGAGGTTGACGTCAACGAGGCGCGCGGTGTTGTCGGCGCGCTCGATGTAGCGGCTGAGCCAGTAGAGGGAGTTGGCGACGCGGGAAAGCACAGGGAAGGATTGGGAACGGAAAACGGCGGACTGGGACGGTGGTGGGTTATTGGTTGCCGTAGAGCACCCAAGTCTCCTTCGAGCCGCCGCCTTGGGAGGAGTTGACGACGAGCGAGCCTTGGCGGAGGGCGACGCGGGTGAGGCCGCCGGGGATGACGACGGGTTTCTCGCCATAGAGAATGAACGGTCGCAGGTCGACGTGACGGCCGCCGAAGCCCTCGTCGTCGCTCCACGTCGGGTGGCGCGAGAGGGAGATCATCGGTTGCGCGATGTAGTTACGGGGATCAGCGAGGATTTTTTGGCGAAACTCGTCGCGCTCGGCTTGCGTGGCTTTTGGCCCCATCAGCATGCCGTAGCCGCCGGCTTCGTTGGCGGCTTTGACGACGAGTTGGTCGAGATGGTCGACGATGTAGGCGCGGTCGGCGGGCTCGCTCGCGAGGTAGGTCGGGACGTTGGGCAGGAGCGGCTCTTGATCGAGGTAGTATTTGATGATCCGCGGGACGAAGTAATACATGACCTTGTCGTCCGCGACGCCGGTGCCGATGGAGTTGGCGAGCGAAACGGTGCCGGCGCGGTAGGCGTTGACGAGGCCGGGCACGCCGAGAGCGGAGTCGCGGCGGAAGACGGTCGGGTCGAGGAAATCGTCGTCGATGCGCCGGTAGATCACGTGCACGGGGCGGAGGCCCTTGGTCGTGCGCATGTAGACGTGTTGGTCGCGCACCACGAGATCGCGGCCTTCGACGATCTCGATGCCCATTTGGCGCGCGAGGTAGGTGTGTTCGAAGTAGGCGGAGTTGTAGGCGCCGGGCGTGAGCAGAACGACGGTCGGCTCGGCGACGCCGGCGGGCGCGACGTAGCGGAGGAGCTTCAGCAGCTCGGTCGGGTAATGGTCGACCGGACGGACGCTGCAGGATTCGTAGATGTCGGGGAAGGTGCGTTTCAGCGCGCGGCGGTTTTCGAGCACATAGCTGACACCGGACGGGCAGCGGGCGTTGTCTTCGAGGACGAGGTAGCGGCCTTGGTCGTCGCGGATGATGTCCGTGCCGCAAATGTGAATGTAGATGTCGCGCGGCACCTTGGCGTTCACGAACTCGCGGCGAAAATGTTTCGCCGAGAGCACGTAGTGCGCGGGAATGGTGCCGTCGCGCAGGATGCGCTGCTCGTGATAGATGTCGTGCAGGAAAAGGTTGAGCGCTGTGATGCGCTGGAGCAGGCCGGCTTCGAGGAGTTTCCACTCGTCGGCTGGGATGATGCGCGGAACGAGATCGAAGGGAAAGACGCGCTCCGTGCCTTGGGCGTCGCCGTAGACGTTGAACGTGATGCCTTGGCGGAGGAACGCCAGGTCGACCGAGCGGCGCTTGGCGTTGAACGTGTCGGCGTCGATGCCGTGGAAACGCTGCGCGAAACGCTGGTAGTGTGGTCGCGGGCGGCCGTCCGCGCTGAACATTTCGTCGAAGAAGATTCCCGGGTCGTAGCGGTCGAACAGCGCTTCGCTGGACCGAACTGGCGCGCCGGACAACATCGGGGCAGGGGTTGTCATGTTGGAGCACGCTCAGCAGGCCCCGTGCAAACCCGGTAATAATTTTCGGCGCGCTCTGACCTTGTTGGAAACGAGGCACTTGCTCTCCACGCGCCGCGAACCATTTGCCAGTTGCGCTGTCACTCTGCCGCGCTAATCGTTCCCCTCTTTCATGTTCGAATTCCTCTTCAAAAGTTTCGCCGGCCGCCACCATCGCAAGTATGTCGAGAAGTGCCGCCCGATCGTCGCACGCATCAACGAAATTGAAAAAGGCTACCAGGCGCTGTCCGACGATCAGCTCCGCGCCAAGACGGACGAGTTCCGCGGCCGCCTGAAGAACGGCGAGACGCTCGACCAGATTTTGCCCGAGGCGTTCGCCGCCGTGAAGAACGCCGCCCGCCGCCTCTGCGGCCAGAAGGTCATCGTGTGCGAACACGAGCTGACGTGGGACATGGTGCATTTCGATGTCCAGCTCATCGGCGGCATCACGCTGCACGAAGGCCGCATCGCGGAAATGGCCACCGGCGAAGGCAAGACGCTCGTCGCCACGCTGCCGCTCTACCTCAACGCCCTCGTCGGCAAGAACGCGCAGCTCGTCACGGTCAACGATTACCTCGCGCGCCGCGACTCCGAGTGGATGGGGCACCTTTACCAGTTCCTCGGCCTCACCGTCGGCTGCATCCAGCAACAGATGCCGTCGGACCTCCGGCGCGAGATGTATCAGCGCGACATCACCTACGGCACCGCGTCGGAGTTCGGTTTCGATTACCTCCGCGACAATGGCATGGCCACCCGCAAGGACGACCAAGTGCAGCGCGACCACTGGTATTGCATCGTCGACGAAATCGACTCGATCCTCGTCGACGAAGCGCGCACGCCGCTGATCATTTCCGGCCCCGCTCCGATCGAGCGCGAGCAGCCTTTCACGCGGCTCAAGCCGCCCGTCGCGTCGCTCGTCAGCGATCAGCTCCGCATGGTCAACCGCTTCATCAAGGAAGCCACCGATCTGCTCGAAAAGAAGGACCTGAAGCCCGAGGATCGCCAGGCCGCGGCGATGAAGATGCTGCAGGTGAAGCTCGGCATGCCGAAGAACAAGCAGCTGCTGCGCCTCATGGAGAACCCGGAGTGGCGCAAGCTCCTCGACAAAACCGACGTCGAGATGCACTCGGATTTCCAGAAAGAGGAACTCTACAAGCTGAAGGAAGAGCTGCTCTACGTCATCGACGAGAAGAACCATCAGGCCGACCTCACGGAAATCGGCCGCAAGCACCTCCGCCCGGACGACCCCGATGCGTTCGTGTTGCCGGACCTCGCGACGCATTTCTCCGAAATCGAAAAGGAAGGCGCCAAGACGCCCGAGGAGAAGGAAGCTGCGAAGCGCGAACTCCAGTCGCGTTACGAAGTCGTCTCCGAAGACATCCACGCGATCTCGCAACTCCTCCGCGCCTACTCGCTCTACGAGCGCGACGTCGAATACGTCATCCAGGACGGCAAGGTGCTGATCGTCGACGAGAACACCGGTCGCGTCATGCCGGGCCGCCGCTGGTCCGATGGCTTGCACCAGGCGGTCGAGGCGAAGGAAGGCGTCACCATCGAGCGCGAGACGCGCACCTACGCGACGGTCACGATCCAAAATTACTTCCGCATGTATGAGAAGCTCGCGGGCATGACCGGCACCGCCGAGACCGAGGCGACCGAGTTCCACGAGATCTACAAGCTCGCCGTCACGCAGATCCCGACGAACAAGCCCTGCATCCGCGTCGACAAGAACGACTCCATCTTCAAAACCCGCCGCGACAAATACAACGCGGTCGTGAAGACGATCCAGGAGGCCAACACGCGCGGCCAGCCCGTGCTCGTCGGCACCGTCACGGTCGAGCAGTCTGAAGTGCTCTCGCGCATGTTGAAGCGCGCCGGCGTCATCCACACGGTGCTGAACGCCAAGTTCCACCAGCAGGAAGCCGAGATCGTTTCCCGCGCCGGCCAGCGCGGTTCGGTCACGATCGCCACGAACATGGCGGGCCGCGGCACCGACATCAAACTCGGCGAAGGCGTGCGCGAACTCGGCGGCCTCTTCGTCGTCGGCACCGAGCGCCACGAGTCGCGCCGCATCGACCGCCAGTTGCGCGGCCGTTGCTCGCGCCAGGGCGACCCGGGCATGACGAAGTTCTTCCTCTCGCTCGAGGACGACCTGATGCGCCTCTTCCTTCAAGGCAACCTCGCCTCGAAGATCATGGAAGGCTCCATGCAGGAGGGCGAAGAGCTCGAGCATCCGTGGCTCAACCGCTCCATCGAGTCCGCGCAGAAAAAGGTCGAGCAACAGAACTTTTCCATCCGCAAGCGCCTGCTCCAATACGACGACGTGCTCAACAAGCAGCGCGAGGTCGTCTACGGCATCCGCAACGGCGCGCTCCACGCCGAGCGCGCGAAGGACATCATCTTCGAGATGATCGAAGAGGAGTTGGCCGTGCGCCTCGAGACCGCCGGTTTCGAGCAGAAGGGCGGCCCGACCTCCGCGAACATCGAGAGTCTCGTTGGCTGGCTGAATTCACATTTCCCGATCAGCGCGAAGGTCGCCGAGTTCGAAGGCAAAAACGACGCCACCGCGCTCCTCAAGGAACTCGTCGAACGCATCCAGCAGGCCTACGCGCTTAAAGAATCCGTCGAGGACCCCGAAGCGCTGGGCGGCCTCGAGCGCTACATCGTCATCAACGCGATCGACCACCACTGGCAGGAGCACCTGACCGAGATGGAGGAATTGCGCCGCTCGATCGGTCTGCGTTCCTACGGCCAGAAGGACCCGCTCTCCGAATACAAGAGCGAGGCGTTCCGCTTCTTCGAGGAGCTGATGAACAACGTGCGCCTGCAAATCTGCACGTCGCTCTTCCGCTCGGCCACGAACCGCGAGGCGTTCGAAAATCTCTTCGCCATCCTCGCGCGCTCCGCTCGCATGCAAGGCCCGGCCGCCGCGCCCACCGCGCTCGCCGCCGCCACGCAGACGACGGTCACGACGTCCGGCGCCAGCGAGGCGCCTGCCGCCGCGCCGGCCGAGGAAGAGATCAAACTCCCCGCGATCACGATCCGTCGCGAGACGCCGAAAGTCGGTCGCAACGACCCGTGCCCCTGCGGCTCGGGCAAGAAGTTCAAGAACTGCCACGGCGCGTGAGTAGGGCCGGTCTGAGACCGGCCCGCTGCGCCCTGCTAGCCGACTCCACTCGCGAACGACGATCAATCAGGGCCGGTTGAAAACCGGCCCTACTGCAATGCCGAATCCGCCCGCCTCTGCCGTCCCCGCCGATCCTTACGAGCCGAAACCGACCTTCTGGCAGGAACACCCGCATCTCGGCTGGGGGCTGTGGGTATTCGGTCTCACGGTGGCGCTCACTTACGTCGCGTTCCCGCCGGTCGGTGCGGGTGAGGCGGGTTACGTGTTGGCGGCGCCGGCGTTGTTGTGGGCGTTTCGCACGCCGCGCTTCAAACCTTACGCGCTCACGCTGCTCGCGGCGAACGTGGTGGCGTGGACGTGGCTGCTTTCCTGGCTCGCCAATGCCTACTGGCTCGCGCCGTTCCTGCTCGGGCCGTTCATGGGCGCACTGGCGACGCTGTGGTATCTCGCCGCGTGGTGGTTCGTGCCGAAGCTGCGCGGCCATCGCGCGATGGTGCGACTGATCGGCGTCGCCGGGCTCGCGAGCTTGTGGGTGATGAACGAGGCGTTGCGCAGCTGGTTGTTCGGCGGGTTCCCGTGGTTGCCGCTCGCGGCCACGCAGTGGCAGCGCCCGCTCGTGTTGCAAAGCGCGTCCTACGGCGGCGCGTGGGTCGTGTCGTTCGTGCTCGTCTTCTTCAACTGCGGCGTTGCCGCGTATGCGCATCGCATTTTCTACGAGGGCGCGACGGGGCTGCGCAAACGCAGCCCGGAGTTCATGGCGGCGCTGATGCTGCTCGTATTTTCGTCGTTCCCGTTCCTCGCCGAAATGATGGGCCAGCAACGGCACAAGGTCGCGCGCGTCGCGCTCGTGCAACCGAATATTCCGCAGGGCGAGAAATGGGACGCAGCGAAGGCGAACGAGGTCGTGCGCACCATCGAGAAGGTGACGTTCGATGCCAACGACGTCGGTGCGCCGGATGCGATTTTTCTGCCCGAGGCCGTGGTGCCGTGGCCGGTGCATCGCGATCCGGCGGTGCAGGCGTGGCTCGAGACGATTTCAAAACGCACGGGCAAGCCGCTCGTGCTCGGCAGCGTGTTCACCCGCGGCAGCGGCGAAGCGGAGGAATGGTTCAATGGCGCGTTCGTGGTCGATCCAGTGACGGGTCTGCAGGAGCCAGGCTACGCGAAGCGCAAGCTCGTGCCGTTTGGCGAATTTGTGCCGCTCCGGCCGGTGCTGGGGTGGCTGACGAAATTCGTGCCGCTCGGGCCCGGAGATTTTTCGCGCGGTGATGATTCGCAGCCGCTGCTGCTCACCGCGGGTCGCAACGTGACACCGCTCGGCCTGCTGATCTGCTACGAGGATATTTTCCCCGGACTGGCGCGGCAGAGCGTGCGCGACGGTGCCGACGTGCTGGTGGTGGTCACGAACAACGGTTGGTTCGGCACCGGCGGCGCGGCGTATCAGCACGCGACGCACTCGGTGCTGCGCGCGGTGGAGAATCGCCGTCCGCTCGTGCGGGTCGGCAACGCGGGTTGGTCGGGCTGGATCGACGAGTTCGGCAACATTCGCGCGAACCTGCGCGACGAAGACGACAGTGTGTATTTCCGCGGCTACGAGTCGGTGAACGTCACGCGCGATCTGCGCTGGTTGAACCGGCAGAGCTTCTACACCGCGCACGGGGACTGGTTTCTCGTGGTGGCGGCGGTGCTGGCGACGGTTGCCTATTACCTGCTCCTCTCGCTGCGCCCGCCGACGCCGAAGTTGGGCGAGACGGTGTTCTGAAATTCCCTTCCAAAATTCGCCAGGGATCTTGCGCCCGCGGGTGTGTTGCGCCCGCGGGTGAGGGCGGCGAAGTTTGTAACGTATTACGTTACAAGTTTACCGCGAGCGCGTCCGCGGCGGCCCGGTGGGTTTGTAACGTATTATGTTACAAACCGGGTCGGGCTCGGGCGCCTGCAGGCGGAGGCGATTCTCGAGCGAAGAGTTGCCTGTTTAAAGCGGGTCGCGGCTCTCGCCCGTGGCGATCGGCGTCAGGCGGGACACCGACGCCCGCCGATCGCTTGCGTCCGACTCAAGGGGCGAAGAGCACGCAGACGGCCTGCGGCACGGTGGCAACATGGTCGCTCGGCGTGAGGCGGCCGGTGGTGGCGTCGACGCGGAAGCTCACGAGATTGTCGCTGTCGCGGTTGGCGCAGACGAGCCAGGCGCCATCGGGCGAGAGGTTGAAATTGCGCGGGTGCTTGCCGCCACACGGGAGGCGCTGGACGAAGCTCAGTGTGCCGCGCTGGGGGTCGCGCGCGAAGACGACGAGGCTGTCGTGGCCGCGGTTCGAGCCGTAGACGAAACGGCCGTTCGGGTGCAGGCGGATCTCGGCGCAGATGTTCTCGCCGCTGAAATCATCCGGCAGCGTCGGCACCGAGGCGACGAGCGTGAGCGCGCCGGTGGCGGCGTCGCGGGCAAAGGTCGTGATCGTCGAGCTGAGTTCGTCGATGGTGTAGAGGAAGCGACCGTCGGCGGAAATTTTGCTGTGGCGCGGGCCGGCGCCGGACGCGGTGGCGAATTCGCCGGCGGGCGTGAGCGTGGCGCGAGCGGCGTCGACGGAGAAAGCGAAGACGCGATCGAGGCCGAGGTCGCAGACGTAGGCGAAGCGGTTGTCGGGTGAGAATGTGATGGAGTGGGGGTGCGGCTTGTCTTGGCGCGCCGTGCGCGGACCGAGCGTGCCGGTCGTGGGAAGCAGGCCGTTGCGCTCGCCGAGTTTGAGGTCGGCGCCGATTGGGAAGATGGCGAGGAAGCCGCCGTGATAGCTCGCGGTGACGAGGAGGCGGCCGGTCGCATCGGTCGCGAGGTGCGCCATGGAAGCGCCGGCGCCGCGGGCGTTGAGCGGCGTGAGTTTTTTCGTCGCGGCGTCGTAGGAAAACGCGACGGTGCCGCCGGTGGTTTGACCGGTGGAGTCAGGGCCGTTGCCGAGCGCGTAGAGCGCCCGGGGCGAAGGGTGCCACGCGAGAAAGGTGGGATTCGGCGTTTCGGCGGCGAGTGTGGGTGTGCCGAATGCGCCGGAGGCCGGATCGAAATCGACGGCGTAGATGCCACGGCTGGCGCCGTCCTTGGGAGTGTAAGTTCCGACGAAGATCGTGAGCGCGGCGGCCATGGGAGCGAGGAGGGACATTGCGAGGTGTGCGCGTCGATGAGCGGACGCACCCGACCGCGGGTTGGCAAGCGCGCGGTGAGTGATAGGTGGAGCGTTTGAGGTAGGGCTCGACCTTGTGTCGAGCCAGGCGTGCGAGGGCAATGTATGCCGCGCACGCAGGCGAGGCCTCACACGAGGTGAGGCCCTACAAGAGAACTATAGGGCCTTCACGCGAGTTGCGTGCCCTCGATGAAGCCTACGCCGGAGGTGCCGCGGCGGAGGTTTTCCAGGGTGACGCGGGCGATTTCGCTCAGGGCTTCGCGTGTGAGGAAGGCTTGGTGCGCGGTGATGAGGACGTTCGGGAACGTGAGCAGGCGCGCGAGTTCGTCGTCGGCGAGGACGCGGTCGGAGTGGTCCTCGAAGAACACGCCTTCCTCTTCCTCGTAAACATCGAGCGCGACACCGCCGACGCGACCGTTCTTCAACGCCTCGATGAGGGCGGCGGTGTCGATGAGCTTGCCGCGGCTGGTGTTCACAATGAAGGCGCCGCGCTTCATCGCGGCGAGCGTCGGCTCATTGACGAGGTGGTGCGTCTCGGGCGTGAGCGGCGAGTGCAGCGAGATGACGTCGCTCTGCGAGAAGAGATCGGTTTTCGAGACGTAGCTGATGCGGTGCTGCGCGGCCCAAACGGCGTCGGGGAACGGATCGCAGGCGAGCACACGCATGCCGAAGCCGCGCAAAATTTCCGCGGTGATGCGGCCGATCTTGCCGGTGCCGACGATGCCGGCAGTTTTCCCGTGCAGGTCGAAGCCGACGAGGCCGGCGAGCGAGAAATTCTGTTCGCGCACGCGATTGTGGGCGCGGTGGATCTTGCGGTTGAGCGTGAGCAGCAGCGCGATCGTGTGCTCGGCGACGGCGTGCGGTGAGTAGGCGGGGACGCGCGTGACGGCGAGGCCGAGTTCCTTGGCGGCGGCGAGATCGACGTTGTTGAAGCCCGCGCAGCGCATCGCGACGTGCTTCACGCCCGTGTTACGCAGGCGCACGAGCATCGGGCGGTCGAGGCAATCGTTGACGAAGCAGCAAACGGCCGCGGCGCCTTGCGCGGTGATGGCGGTGTTTTCCGTCAGGCGGTGATCGAGGAAGCGCAGCGTGAGATCGCCCTCGGTGGCGGCGGGCGCGAAATATTCGCGGTCGTAGGGCTTGGTGTCGAAGAAGGCGACGGTGAGAGGCATGGCGTGGAGGCGGGACGGAGGCGTGGAGAAGAGCAGATCGTGGCGTGGCGGCAATCGCGCAGAGATGGGCAGGGGCGCGGCGTTGTTTCCGACGCGAGCGGTAGGGTCGGTCTGTGACCGGCCCAGATGGGTGGTGTTCGCGAATTGTGTCGGCGAGCGGCGTTGGATGGGGCCGGTCGAAGACCGGCCCTACTCGGAGAAGTGGAAATGCCGGAGGCGATTGGCGGCGCGACGCAGTTCGGGGCGGAAATCGGGGTGCGCGATCGAGATCAGCGCTTCGGCGCGTTCACGCAGCGTCATGCCCTGGAGGTTGACGGCGCCGTATTCGGTGACGACCCAGTGCACGTGGCCGCGCGTCGTGACGACGCCGGCGCCGGGTTTCAGCTCCGAAGTGATGCGCGAGATTGTGCCGCTCTTCGCCGTCGCAGGGAGTGCGATGATCGGTTTGCCGCCGGGCGAGAGCGCCGCGCCGCGGATGAAATCCATCTGGCCGCCGATACCCGAGTAGATGCTGTGGCCCATCGAGTCGGCGCAAACTTGTCCCGTGAGATCGATCTCGATGGCGGAATTGATCGCGACGACTTTCGGGTTCTTGCGGATCGCGGCGGTGTCGTTGGTGCGATCGGAGCCGGCGAAGGTGACGAAGGGATTGTCGTGCACGAAATCGAAGGTCTTCTGCGTGCCGACGCAGAACGCGGTCAGAATGCGGCCGGGGAAAACGGCTTTATGCTTGTTCGTCACGGCGCCGGCTTCGACGAGCGGCACGAGGCGATCGGAGAACATTTCGGTGTGGATGCCGAGGTCGCGCTTGTGGTGGAGGCGCGTGAGCACGGCATCGGGGATGGCGCCGATGCCCATCTGGAGCGTCGAGCCGTCCTCGACGAGGTCCGCGATGATTTCGCCGATGCGGCCCTCGACGGCGCCCTCGGGATCGGGTGCGTGCTGGTGCATCGGGCGGTTGGTGGCGATGAAGGCGTTGACGCGCGAGAACGGCACAAACGATTCGCCGCGGGTGCGCGGCATCTGCTCGTTGATCTCGGCGATGATGATGCGCGCGCTTTCGAAGGCGGCCTGCGCGATGTCGACCGAGGTGCCGAGCGTGCACCAGCCGTGTTCGTCGGGCGGCGAGAGTTGGACAATCGCCACGTCGAGCGGGATACGGCGCGTGCGGAAGAAGTGCGGGATGTCCGAGAGAAACACCGGCATGAAGTCCGCCCGGCCTTCGGCGACGGCGGGACGCGCGGCGGCCCCCGTGAACAGCGAGACGGAGCGGACGCGGCCTTCGCACTCCTTGTTCAAAATCGCGAGACGGCCTTCTGTGTGCACGTGGTAGACGCGCACGCCCTCGACATCCGTGCGGGCGGCGAGGGCGTCGACGAGCGCCGTGGGCGTGGCGGCGCCGCCGTGCAAGAAGCAGCGTGCGCCGTTGAAGATGAGTTTGACGACGTCCGCCGCGGTCATCGCCTTGGCTTGGTAGTCGGAGAAGGGGTTTTTCATTTGGTCGGGAGCGTAGCGGATTTGTCATAAATCCGGCAACGGGACACCCTGCGCGTCTCGTGGGGAGCTTTCGGCGGATTTTGTCCTGTGCGGGCGAGAGGGCACGGTAGGGCGCGGATTCCGCTCCGTGCTGTGGATTTGCGACGGCGAAGGGACTCGCCGCCCTGCCTGTTCGCGACGGATGCGGCTTTGCCTTCCGGGCCAAGCTTGGTTTCCGTGTCTCGCGCAAAAATCGCGCGCGGCGCGCCAACGTCTGCACAGCGGCTGGCGCACAAACCTGCCAAGGTTAACGCGCCACACTCGGCGAACGTTTTCCACTTTCGAAAGACTCTCATGAACACTCCGTTCCCCACGCTCACTCCGCAGGAAGCTGCGGCCCTGGTGCAGGATAAGGACACGATCGGCTTCGGCGGCTTCACGGCTGCCGGCGCGTGCAAGGTCGTGCCGTTGGCGATCGCCGCGCGCGCGAAGGCCGAACATGCGGCCGGCCGGCCGTTCAAGCTCGGTGTCATCACCGGCGCTTCGACCGGCAAGTCGCTCGACGGCGCGCTGGCCGAGGCCGAGGCGATCGCCTGGCGCACGCCGTATCAGTCCGATCCGACGCTCCGCAAGTCGATCAACGAGGGTCGCACGCAGTTCTTCGATTTGCACCTTTCCGCGGTGCAGCCCGCCGTGCGCAGCGGCGTGTTCGGCAAGATGAATTGGGCCATTCTCGAGGCCAGCCACGTCACGGCGCAGGGTGAGATCGTGCTGACGACGTCCGTCGGTTGCGCGAACACCTTCGCGCGGCTCGCGGACAAGATCATCATCGAGCTCAACGCCCATCACCCGGGCGACCTGATGGGTTTTCACGATCTCTTCGAGCCGGCCGATCCTCCGTTCCGCCGCGCGATTCCGATCTACGCACCGACCGACCGCGTGGGCGCGACCTTCATCAAGGTTAACCCGAAGAAAATCGCCGGCGTCGTGCTCACGAACACGCCCGACGAGTCCGGCGGCTTCGACGCGCCTGACGCGGTGACGAACAAGATCGGTGAAAACGTCGCGCAATTCCTCGCGGGCGAGATCAAGTGCGGCCGTCTGCCGTCGTCGTTCCTCCCGCTGCAATCCGGCGTGGGCAACATCGCCAATGCCGTCATCGGCGCGCTCGGCTCCAATCCGGAGATCCCGCCGTTCATGATGTATACGGAGGTGATTCAGGACTCCGTCATCAGCCTGCTGAAGAGCGGCAAGTGCACGTTCGCCAGCGGCTGCTCGCTGACCGTCAGCCCGGCGCAGTTGCAACAGTTCTACGGCGACCTCGAGTTCTTCCGCTCGCGTGTCGTGCTGCGTCCGCAAGAAATCACCAACAGCCCCGAAATCGTCCGCCGCCTCGGCCTGATCACGATTAACACCGCGATCGAAGTCGACTTGTTCGGCAACGTGAACAGCACGCACGTGATGGGCCGCGACCTGATGAACGGCATCGGCGGCTCCGGCGACTTCACGCGCAACGCGCACATCTCGATCTACACCTGTCCGTCCATCGCCAAGAAGGGCGCGATCAGCACGATCGTGCCGCTCGTCACGCACCTCGACCACAGCGAGCACTCGGTGCAAGTCGTCGTGACCGAGCACGGTGTGGCCGATCTTCGCGGCAAATCGCCGGGCGAGCGCGCCTCGCTGATGATCGAGAAGTGCGTGCACCCGGAGTATCGCGACTCGTTGCGCGGCTACCTGAAGATCTCGGCCAAGGGCCACGTGCCGCAGACGCTGCAGAACGCGTTCAAGATGCACCTCGCCTTCCTCGAGCAGGGCGACATGCGCCAGGTGAAGTGGAGCAACTAAGGCGCGGCTGATTTTGCCATTGCGACGCGAGCGACCGGAGACGGCGCTCGCGTTTTTGTTTTTGCCGCAGCCGTCGAGCGACGGCGGTGGGGCGAAAACGAAACAGCCGACTTTCGTCGGCTGCTACGTGGAGGGGAGTTGGAAGGCGCTGGGAACAGTGGCGAAGAAGATGCGGGGCGGGCGCGGAGCAACGGGAGCTGGAAGCTCCCGCTACTTTCTCTTCGCTGCACTCAGTGCGTCGCGGCGAGTTCGTGCTTGGGCGCAGGAGCGTGGGCGGACCTGGAAGCGGATCGCGCCAGCGCGGCCGCACCGTGGTGATGGCCGGAAGCTGCGCGCTGGCCTTCGACGAGCACTTCGAGCTGCGTGACGGCCTCGTCGAGCAACTGCGCCTGGGCGTTGAGTTCCTCCGCAGCGGCGGCGGATTCCTCCGCGCTCGCAGCGTTGGTTTGCGTGACCTTGTCCATCTGCGTGACGGCGGTAAGGACCTGGCCGATGCCTTGGGATTGTTCCTGCGAAGCCTGCGCGATCTCGGCGACGAGATCGTCGACCTTGCGCGCCTTGCTCACGATTTCGTCGAGCGATTTGGCGAGGCGACCGGAGATGGTGGCACCGTGGGCGCTCTTGGAAATGGCGTCTTCGATTTTCTCGGCGGTTTCCTTCGCGGCGGTGGCGGAGCGCTGGGCGAGACTGCGCACCTCCTCGGCGACGACGGCGAAACCGGCCCCGGCTTCGCCGGCGCGGGCGGCTTCGACGGCGGCGTTGAGCGCGAGGATGTTCGTCTGGAACGCGATCTCGTCGATCGTCTTGATGATTTTCGCGATGTTGTCGGACGAGACTTTGATGGCGCCCATGGCGTCGGTCATGGCGGTGACGTCGCCGGCGCCGACTTCGGCGGCGGAGCGCGTGCCGTTGGCGAGTTGCTTGGCCTGGGCGGCGGACTCGGCGTTGCGCTTGGTCATCGAGGAAATTTCCTCGAGCGAGGCGCTGGTTTCCTCGATGGAGGCGGCTTGTTCGCTGGAGCCGGAGGCGAGGGTCTGGGCGGAGCTGCTGACTTGCGTAGCGGCGCTGGCGACCTGGGCCGAGCCGCTGGCGAGCTGGGTGGCGATACCGCGCAAGGCGCGCGACGTCTGGCGGATGATCCACCAGGAGAGCAGACCGCCGGAGACGAGGGCGAAGAGCACACCGGCCACGATCAGGCGCGTGGAGGATTGCACGGTGGCGTCGACGGCGACGCTGGCGCTTTGGCCGAGGTCGGACTTGCGCTGCATGAGTTCGTCGATGGCGGCGAGGTATTCGTCGCGACGCGGGACGAGTTGTTCATCGAGCATGCGGCCCATCTGGTCGCCCGTCAGCTCGCGGCTTTTCTTGAGCATTTCGCCGCGGGTCGACGTGTAGTGGCCGCGCGCGGTGAGAATTTTCTGCAGCGAGACTTTGTCGTCATCGCTGGTGAGGAGCGGTTCGAGTTTTTGGTAGCACTCCGTGATGGTGGCGCTGCCGCGCTTCATCTCGGCTTCGATTTCGTCGAAACGCTTTTGGTTAGCGTTGTCGGTGATGGCGTGCTGGTAGGTGTTGGTGACGTTTGCCTGGACCGAATTCTGGATCTGTCGCAGCAGATCGATCGTGGGCAGCGCATCGCGCGTGACCACGACGGTGACGTCGCGGACCTCCAAGAGGCGCAGGTAGGCGAAGATGCCGCCGCCGATGGCGGCGAGCAGCAGGATCGCAAAACCACCGAAGATGCGTTGGGGAAGAGTAAGTTTATTCATGAGCACGGAGTGACCGTGCCTGACGCATCGACCGCAGAACGCGCCGCTGAAGGGCAACCGAGACAATTTCCGGGACAATTTCCGCGTGCTCGTGCAAGCGGCTGGCGCGATCGTCTGCGGATCAACAAGATGCGTGCGGAAAAACGCCGCCGATCTCGCGCGGCCGCGGACGATATTTGTGCGACTAATCCCGAAGCGCTGGCTAGGGCCGTTCAGGCCTGTCCCAGTGCGTCCTTGTAGTGGCGGCGGCACATCGCGACGTAGCGTTCGTTGCCGCCGATCTCGACTTGCGCGCCTTCCTTCACGGCGCGGCCGTCGGGGCCGACGCGAAGGTTCATGATGGCTTTGCGGCCGCAGTGGCAGATGGTTTTGAGCTCGATGAGATTGTCGGCGAGCGCGAGCAGCGCGGCGCTGCCGGTGAAGAGCTGGCCTTGGAAATCCGTGCGCAGGCCGTAGCAGAGCACGGGGATGTCGAGGCGGTCGCAGACGTCGGTGAGTTGCTCGACTTGGGCGCGGGTGAGGAATTGCGCTTCGTCGATGAGCACGCAGGCGACGGGGTGGGCGGCGTGCGCGGCTTTGACGTGGTCGAAGATATTCTCGGTCGCCGCCAGAGCCATCGCGTCGGAGCCGAGGCCGATGCGCGATTGGATGCGGCCGGTGCCGGCGCGCGTGTCGATCGCCGGCACGAAGAGCAAGGTGTGCATGCCGCGCTCGCGATAGTTGTAGCTCGATTGGAGCAGCACGGTGGATTTGCCGGCGTTCATCGCCGAGTAGTAGAAATACACTTTGGCCATGGGGAGAGGGAGGCGAACGACGAGTTTGGCGGCTGCGGAGGCGGGCTCCAGCGCAATTCGTTCAGGGGTGCGTCGTCGGGGCGGGCGTGGCGGCCGGCGGTGGAGGCGGCAGCGCCAGGATGGCGATGATGGTCATGAACAATCCCGTGAGGACGACCCACGCCGCCACGGATTCGTGGAGCCCGGCGTTGAGCAGTGCGCTGCCGGCGAGGGCCACCATGGTGAGGTTCGGGCCGAAGAGCAGATAGGCTTGCGCGTCGCCGCCCGTCGGCAGCCAGCGGCGATGCAGCAGTTCGCGATACGCGATGAGCAGTGCGGCGGCGACGAGGGCCAGCAGGGCGGTTGGTGACCAGAGCATGCGGAGCGGAATCGCCATGCCGAGCGAGACGAAGAAGATGGGGATGAGGAAACGCTGGCTGATCGGCGCGAGGTATTCCTCCAGGTTTTTCTCATCGTGCGTCACGCGGCTCATGAAGAGTCCGAGGAAGAACGCCGTCTTGGCGGCCGACAGGCCGAGGCGCTCGCCGACCGCGCAGACGACCAACACCAGCAAAATGACGAAATGGATGCGCCAGTGCGTCGTTTGCCCGAGGCCCCGTTGCAGCAGGCGGGTGACCGGCACGGCGATGCGGCTGCAGAGGAGCACGGTCGCGGCCACGCCGACGAGTTTGAGCAGGGTCATCCACCAGCGCGAATTCAGGCCCAGGCCGGTCGTTTCCACGGCGAGCAACACGATCGCGAGGACCTCCAGCAGCACCATCACACGCAGGATGAACGTGCGCGAATCGGCCGGCAGGCCGGGGTAGTTTTTCCACGCCTGATACCCCATACCGACGGAGCAGCCCGTGATCGCCGCGGCGGCGACGAACGATTCGAGCCACGGCAGCCCGGCGAAGCGCGCGAGTGCGAGCGCGACCGGGTATTGCAGCAGCACCCAGCGCAGCAGGTAGAGGCCGGGACGCACCAGCTCGCGCGGGGGCGGCAAATCGATCTCCAGGCCCACTTCGAAGAGCAGCAGGAGGAAACCGATCTGGCCGGCCTGCTCGATCATCGCCACGACATCGCCGCGGACCCACGGGCCAAGGAGGAGGCCGAAAATCACGAAGGCCGGGTAAATCAGTGCCGGTCGCCGCACCAACCGGCAGAGGTCGGGCACGGCCATGAAAAGTAGCAGCAGGATGATGAGGAGCTCGATGCTGTTCATGCGCCGAGGCAGAGATTGCGGGCGCGTTTTCAGTCTTGGCAAGGCCGGCCACGCGACGGTGGAAAATTTCTCGCCGGGCTCCGCGGGGCGCGGCACCTTCGCCGTTTCATGAACCGAACCGATCGCCTCGTCGCCATGGTGCTCTACCTGCAGGGCCGGCGCGTCGTGCGCGCGTGCGAGTTGGCAGAGCATTTCGAGGTGACGGAGCGCACCGTCTATCGCGACGTCGCTGCGCTCAGCGAGGCGGGCGTGCCGATCGCGGGCGAGGCGGGCGTGGGCTACACGTTGATGAAGGGCTACCATCTGCCGCCGGTGATGTTCACGGTGGAGGAGGCGTCGTCGCTCTTCGTCGGCGGCGAATTGGTGAAGCAGTTCACCGATCCTTCGCTGCACGCGCCGATGACCACGGCGCTCGACAAGCTGCGCGCCGTGTTGCCGCGCGAGTCGCAGGATCACGTCGACAAGCTCGTGCGCGGCACGCTGGTGCTCGGGCGCGGATTTGGGCCGAACCAGGACCCGGCACAGCAGCCGATGCTATTGCCGGTGCAGCAGGGCGTGGTGCAGCGCCGCGTGCTGCGCCTGGCGTATCGCGGCAACGCGCGGGATGAGACGCAGCGCGACGTCGAGCCGCTCGGCGTGGTGTTCTACGGCGGCTCGTGGTATCTCGTCGCCTGGTGCCGGCTGCGGACGGATCTGCGGCATTTCCGCATCGATCGGATCAAGCGGCTCGAGCTGCGCAGCGAGCGCTTCGAGGCGCGACCGGATTTCAACCTCGCCGAACACATGGCGCGCGCCGACGAGCCGCGCAACGTCGTCCCTGCGCGCGTGTGGTTTGCGCGTGTCGCGCAGGAAAAGGCCCGGCGGGAGAGCTATGCCACGCTCGTGCCGGAAAAGGAGCGCGACGGCGGACACGAATTCTCGCTCTACACCATGTCGCTCGAGTGGATGGCGCGCTGGCTGTTGTCGTTCGGTCCGAATGCCGAGGCGGTGGAGCCGCCGCGATTGCGACGGCTCGTGCGCGAGGAAGCGGAGAAAATCATACAGCGGCACGCGGCGGATTGAGCGCGGCTTGCGGATGTCCCGCGCGTTTCAGGGTGCGAGGGTGACTTGGAGGCGGAAGAAGCGCGGAGTCGACGCACTCGCCGCGCAGCGCACGCGCCAGGTCTCGATCGCGCCGGTGGCGACGCATTCGGGCGTGAGGCCCGTGGAGGTCCAGTTTTGCAGGTCGCCGGATTGCTGCACCACGTAGGTGACGCCGGAGACATCGGCCGGACGTTGGAAGGTGAAGACCCATTCGCCGGCGACCAGTTGCACACCCGGCAAGACCGCGGGACCGGAGGAGGACTGGCACGGCGAGCAGCCGAGCGCGTATTCGAGGAGGTTGTTCAATCCGTCGCCGTCGGGATCGGCGGCGGCGCCGACGACGGCGGGATTGGTCAACTCGGTGGCGGTGAAATGGCGCGCGCGCCAGCTGGTGAAGGTGTCGCGCACGGTCAGCGTCGCGGGGCCGGCGGACGTGGTGCCGGCGGCGTTGGTGACGGTGACGGTGTAGGCGCCGGCCTGGGCGGCGGTGGCGACAGAGATCAGACAGGCGGAGTCGGTCGCGTCGGGGACCGCGACGCCGTTGCGATACCATTGATAGGTGAACGGACCCGCGCCGGACGCCGCGACGGTGAACGCGGCCGGTTGTCCGTCGGTAACGGTGACGCTTTGCGGCGGCTGCGTGATGACCGGTGCGGTGACGGCGGACGGAGTCGGCGGAGTCTGCTCGAGCGCGAGCGCGCGGCGGACGAGATGCAACTCGTCGAACCAGCCGTCGAACTGGACGTTGCTGCCTCCAGGGACGCCGCCGGCGTGCAGGTTGGCGCCGGAGTCCAGGAGACCGAGCGTGGCGAGGCTGACGGTGGCTTCGCGTTGGGCGAGGAGGGAACCGTCGGCGCGATGGACGAGGAAGCGGAGCTTCGATTGAGCGGCGTCGCCGACGAGGGCGAGGTGATACCATTGGCCGAGTTCGAAGGGGCCGACGCCGGAGAAGCTGTTGCTGGTGCCGTCGGCGGCGTAAGTCCAAGCGGAGAAGGTGCGCGCGGTGGCGTTTAGCTCGAAGCGGAGCGGCATGGTCGCGCCGCCGATGAAGAGCACCCACGGGTAAGCGGTGGTGGGGCCGCCGACGGCGTTGGTCTTGATCCACGTTTCGACGGTCCAGCTGCCGGAGAGGGCGAGGGCGGAATTGGCTGGCACGATGGCGCAGGCGCCGCCGGCGGCGTTGTCGACGCGCAGCGCGCGGCCTGGGGCGAGGGCGCCGGCGGAGTAGGAGAGGCTGCCGTTGCCGCTCGCATCGGCGGTGAGGCCTTGGTTGGTGAGGTCGCCGTCGAAGTGCATCAGCAGAACCGTGTCGCCGTCGGCGGCGCGAGTGACGGTTGGCGCGTCGCTGTCGGTGACGACGAAGTAGCCGCTCTGCGCGCTGATGCCGCCGGAGCCGATTTCGGTGACCCGCAGGATCGCGGTGGTGGTAACCGGCGCAGGCACCGTCCAGGTGACGCGGCCGGTCGAGGCGGGAAGATTGTCGGCGGCGAGTTGCCAGGTGGTGCCGCCGTCGGGCGAGTAGTCGAGCCGCACCTGGGCGATGCCGGCGCTGGTCCAGTCGACGGGCACCGTGGCGCCGGGTTGGAGCAACCAGCCGGCGGTGGAGGCGAGTTGGAGTTCCTTGCGTGAGTAGATCGCGAACGGTTGCGGCGTGCGGTCGTAGACGTTCACGTTCGCGGTGTCCGTGATGCGCAGCATACAGTTGGTCGAGAGCGTGGCGGGCACGGTCCAGTCGAACTGGCCGGTGGTGGCGGCGGTGCTGGAGGCGAGCGTTTGCCAGTGGGCGCCGCTGTCGCTGGAGAATTCGAGTTGCACCGCGTCGACGCCGACGGCCGACCAGGTGATGCGACAGGTGTCGCCGGCGCGCAGCAACGCACCGTTTGTCGGCGAGAGCAGCGCGAGGGATTTGCCGCCGCGATCGGGTTCGAGGCCGATGAGGATGCGGTGGTAGGAGTTGTAGTTGCCGATGTCGTCGACGTCGCAATACGCCGGGTAGGAGATGCCGTAACCGTAGGCGTAGTGGAAGCGGTCGTTGGCGTCGTAGCCGTCGATGACGAACCAGTGGCCGTTGTAGTTGCCGGGTTGCCACGGCGCGGGGCTGTCGACGGTGCGCGCCATGACGAGCAGCGGCCGGCCTTGGTCGAGTTCGCTCTTGAGCAAAGCGATCCACTCGTCGCGCGTGTATTGCCAGCGGAAGGCTTCGTAGGCGCGCGGCGAGTAGTGAAAGTATTTCGTGAACATGCGGCCGAGCCACAGCACGGTCATGCCGGTGCCGTAGGGGTCTTCCATCGCAGCGGCGGCGTGGAAGCTGAGGACGGCGGTCGGGCCATAGACGTCCTCGGTCGCGGTGGTGGCGAGGGACCAAGGCATGCGATCGTAATCGTGGAGCGCCGCGCCGAAGTTCGCCGACCAGACGGCGCCGTTGCCGGCGGTGAAAGATACGCTGCCGGAGCCGCGGCGGGGAAATTCCCAGTAGCGCAGGAGGCGGGTGATCGAGGCCGGGCCGCAGGCGTTGCCGAGGCGGTTGCCCAGCTCCGGCGCGCCGCCGGCGGGATCGAGCGGGTAATAGGCGTTCAGCGGCCACTGGTAATTATTCCACGTGGTGCGGATGAGCGGGGCGACGGCGGTCGCGGGGAGTGTTGCCGGCAGCACGGACAGCGCGACCGGCGCGCTCGTGACGTCGGCGTTGATGCCGTCGTGGATGATGCAGCGGAAGTGGTCGCCGTTTTGCGCGGCGGAGGGGGAGAGCACGACCAAAGTCGCGGTGGTCGTGCCGCTGTAGTTGCCGCCGTCGGCGAGGTCGGTCCAGCAGTTGAAACTGTTCAGCGCGTTGAGATCGCCAAGGTAATTGGACGCTTGGATCGCGTCCCACAGCGGCTGGTCGTTGGCGAGTCTCTGCCAGCGATAGGTCACCGGGGCTGCGCCGCTGGCGGTGACGGTAAACATCGCCGCCCGCCCGATGGGCACGGCGCGACTCGAGGGCGTTTCCACGAACGTCAGCCCGGCACCGAGGGCGTGCCGATCGACGGAGGTGGCGACGCACGGTGCGGCAGCCAGTCCGGATTTCGTCGCGGCGTTGGCGCACACGCTGCCGCCGACCGACAGCGCGGCGAGGCCGAGCATGAAGCGCAGCGCGCGAGCGAGGGGGCGCGCCAACGCGGCGGGGAGAGAAACGGCTCTCGTGTGATCGAGGAAAGCGCGGCGACGGACAAAGCATCGCCGGGCACCGGATTGCGGGCTCGTCGGGATGGACATGGGAGTGGGGCGGCTGCGTTGGGGTTGGATGCGCGGCAGCGGTGGCGCGAGGTGTCCCTTTTGGCCGGATTGCTCCAGTCGATCAGCAGTGTCTGCCTGGCTCGGAAGTCTGAAAAATGAAAACAGTGTCACGATCACGAGAGAAGCGGAGTTCATGGGCGCTATGAAATGCGGCCCTTGTGTCGCTTGCGCGGATGCGTGCGCGCATGGACTCCTGACATAGCGTTGTCAGAGCCGCCTGCTACGTTGGGCACATGTCCGATTCCACCGCTCTGCCCCGGGGATTGCGCACGCTGCTCGTTCCCGCCCCTGATCTGACGCGCGCCAAGGATTGGTATGCGCAGGCGTTCGGCGTGGCGCCGTATTTCGACGAGCCGTTTTATGTCGGCTTCAACATCGGTGGTTTTGAGCTTGGTCTCGTGCCCGATGCGCCTGTTGCGTCGCTGCCGTCGGGCACAGTGGGCTACTGGGGCGTCGACGATGCGGCGGCGGCCCACGCGCGCCTGATTGCACTTGGTGCGCGCGAACACGAGGCACCGCACGAGGTCGGCGGCGGCATCGTGGTGGCGTCGGTCGTGGACCCTTTCGGCAACATCATCGGTCTGATTTTCAATCCGCACTTCGATCCCGCGGCGGTGCGATGAGTCATTTTTCCTCCCCTCCAAACCTGTCATCCCATGCTCAAAGTCACTGGAATCGCTTTCACCCTTTTTAATTTCAAGAACGTCGCCCGCACGCGCTCGTTCTACGGCCAGACGCTGGGGCTGACGCTCTGCTCCGAAATGGAATTCGCGCCGGGCACGTGGTGGCTGGAATACGACACGGGCGAGGCGGCACTGGCGCTCACGAATTATCCGATGCCCGGCCTCAGCGCGGGGCCCAGCCCCGGCGTGGCACTTGAGATCACGAATTTCGACGAGGCCCTGGAGGCGCTGCGCACGGCCGGAGTGCCGCTCGCGTGGGGGCCCAATGAATTTCCGGTGTGCCGCAGCGCGGCCATTCAGGACCCGGACGGCAACGCGATCTATCTTCACCAGCGAAAGCAAAATTCCTGAGCCATGATCACCATCACCGCCATTGCGTTCACGGGGTATCCCGTCACCGACCTGCCGCGCGCCCGCGCATTCTACGAGCAGGTGTTGGGATTGAAATCGACCGTCGTGTTCGAGCACGACGACAAGCACTGGATCGAATACGACATCGGGCCCGCGACGCTTGCGATCAGCAACATGTCGGCCGAGCAGTGGAAGCCTTCACCTGATGGGCCGGCGGTCGCACTCGAAGTCGCCGACTTCGATGCGGCGATCGCGGCGCTGAAGGCGGCGAAGGTGAAATTCATCATCGAACCGATGGACAGTGGAGTTTGCCGGATGGCGATCATCGCCGATCCGGACGGCAATTCGCTGTGCATCCATCACCGCCACGCGAAATGACACCGAGCCCAGAGTCTCGCGTCCGGGCCGTGCACGTGACGCTGTCGGCGTCGCGCGACGAAGTGTTCGCCTTCCTTGCCGACATCGAGAACCTGCCGCGCTGGGCCAGCCGGTTTTGCGCGCAGCTGGAAATCTCGCGCTGCGGCTGGCGGGTGTGGACGTCGTTTGGCGACTTGTTCGTCGAATTGGAGGCGAATGAGCACGTGGGAGTGATTGATCTTCGCTTCGGTTCGGAAGGAGAACCGCTGGCGGACGTGCCGTTGCGGGTCTGGGCGCGCCCCGACGGTGGATGTCTGGTTGGCGGTTGGCTGTTGCCTGCGTCCAAGCAGACAGACGAGAGCTTCGCGCGCCAAGCGGACGAGTTCGCTGAAGGCCTGCAATCGCTGATTGGGCGATGGGCCTCGCCGGCTCGGCGCTTGTGCGCGTAGAGCGAGCGGGCTGGCGTTACGCGCGCTCGGCCAGCAACGCGCGCAAGTCGAGCGGCCGCGTCACCATCGCCAGTTCACCGGTGGGTGTGCGCGGCCACTCGTTTTCCGGTCGGTCGCGATAGAGCTCCAAGCCGTTTTGATCGGGATCGCGGAGGTAGAGCGCCTCGCTGACGCCGTGATCCGATGCACCGTCGAGCGGCCAGTGGGCGTTCATCAACCTATGAAGCGCATCTGCGAGCGCAGCCCTGTTCGGGTAGAGCAGGGCGACATGGTAGAGTCCGGTGGTGCCCGCAGCGGGCGGCGGGCCACCCGCGCTTTCCCAGGTGTTCAGGCCGATGTGATGGTGATAGCCTCCCGCCGAGACGAACGCGGCTTGCGCGCCGTATCGTTGGGTCAGTTGGAATCCCAGCACGCCGCAGTAGAAATCGAGTGCGCGTGGCAGGTCGGCCACTTTCAGATGCACGTGGCCGATACGGACAGCGGGATCGATGGGAGGATGGGTTTTCATGATGCCACCCAATCGAGACACAGGCGGAAATCAAATTAATTGTGCACGCAACTAAATCGTCAGGCGGTAGTCATCGAGATTCACGACAGATCCCGGCTCCGAAGCGGGGGAGCGGCGTGACGCGAGGACAGTTTGTGCGCTCCGGACCGCTTCGCTGTTTTTGTCCTAGGTTTGCTTTAGGCGTTGCTTTGCCTAAATGAACGGCCTCAAATCCCCGCACGTGACCCGCTGACCTAGATCTTACCTAAAGTTATGAATACACGCTCACTACTCCTTGCCTTGGTGGTCTCTTTTGTGACCGCTTTCTCGTTTGCGCAGGAAACTCCTGCATTGTCTGAGGACCTTGCTCAGCAAGTCCGTGCGGCCGCTACCTCGAACAACACTCAAGCGCTCGCTCAGCTGGTGGCGGACAATCCGGCGATGGCGACGCAGATCGCCTCTATTGCGACGACGGCGAATCCGGCTTCGGCCTCGACGGTGGCCGCTACGGTGGCCGCTATCGTTCCGGCTCAAGCCGCCCAAATTGCCGCTGCGGTGACGACGGCTGCGCCCGCGCAAGCGGCGGCAGTTGCCGCAACCGTTTCCACCGTGGCCCCCGCCCAAGCTGCCCAGATCGCGGCCGCGGTGACCACGGCTGCTCCCGCTCAAGCCGCCTCCGTCGCGGCGACCGTTGCGGCTGCGGTTCCGGCCCAGGCGGCTCAAGTTGCCGCTGCCGTGACGACGGCTGCCCCGGCCGAGGCCGCGGTGGTCGCGGCGGCTGTTGTTAACGTTGCCCCGACGCAGGCTGCGGCGGTGGCCTCCTCCGTGGCGGCCGCGGCTCCCACTCAGGCGGGCGCGGTGACGGCTGCCGTGAGCGCCGCTGCTCCGGCGTCTGCGACGCAGGTTGTGGCCGCGGTTGCGACTGCGACGAACACCAGCACTGAGACGGTTCAAGCCCAGGCGACCGCCAGCGCGGGTGCGGGCCAGGCCGCTGCTGCTTCCGCCGTGGCGGTTGCGACTACGGCGACCTCAACGGCCGCTACCGCAGTGACGACCGTTACGACCGTCACCCAAGTCGTCAGCGTTACCACTCCGACTTCCGGGACCGGGACTGGCGGCACCGGTGACACTGGCAACACAGGCAACACCGGTAACACGGGCAACACGACGAACAATACTCCGCTCGACACGTCGACGCGTAGCGGTTCCGGCGAATAAGCTGCTCCACAATTTTCAGGCGCCGACTGTGGTCGGCGCCTTTTTTTTTGCCCAACGATAATCAGTTCCCGCGAGGTTTGCCGTCGCGTCGATCTGCGCTATCCACTTTTCGCCATGCAGAAATTTCTTCGCCTCGAATTCGTGCCGAGCAACTCCGACCTTGCCCTGCTCCTGCTGCGGCTCGCCCTCGGCCTCTCGATGGCCGTGCTGCACGGCTGGGGCAAGCTGAGCAACCTGATCGCAGGCACCTCCAAGTTCCCCGACGTCCTCGGCATTGGTTCGACGCCTGCGCTCCTCCTCGCCATCGGCGCCGAGTTTTTCTGTTCGCTGCTGCTGATCGTCGGGCTCTGGACTCGCCTCGCGGCGCTGATGCTGGTGATCACCATGAGCGTGGCGTTCTTCATTGCCCATGGGGCCAAGCTTTCGGGTCAAGGGAACGGCGAACTAGCGTTCGTCTACCTGGTGGGCTACCTGGCGTTGCTCGTGGCGGGCGCTGGAAAATTCAGCGTCGACAAGAAATGATCCGAGTCGCCCGGCTCAGCGCTCGAAGTGCGCAGCCAGGGCGATCAAGGTGCGGCCAAATACTTCCTCCGGCACGCCGGTCGCCGGCACGTGAACGAGCAGGCGTTGCTCGCGGTAGTAGGCGAGAAGCGGGGCGGTCGATTCCAGATAGGCCGCCTGCCGGACATGCACGGCTCCCGGTAGATCGTCCTCTCGCTGCACCAAGCCAGTGCCGCACGTGTCGCAGACTCCCTCTTTTCGCGGCGGGCGGAGTTGCGTGTGAAAAACGGCTTTGCAGACCGGGCAGGTGCGACGGCCGCCGATCCGGGCGATCAGCTCCGGCTCAGGCAAATCGTAGCTGACGACCGCGTCGATCTTCAGGTTTTGGTGTTTGAGCAACACGTCGAGCACTGCGGCTTGTGGCACCGTGCGTGGAAAGCCATCGAGGAGGAACCCGCCGCGGCAGGCCAGGCACCCGAGACGCTCGCGCACGATTTGGATGACGGTTTCGTCGGAAACGAGCTCTCCTCGCTTCATGCGCTCGATGGCGATCCCCATTCCCGGGGTCAGTTCGCTGGGGCTGGTGGAGCGGGCCAGGCGGAAAATGTCGCCGGTGGAGAGATGACAGGCGCCGAGCGTCGCGGACAGGAGCGCCGCTTGCGTGCCTTTGCCCACGCCTGGGGCGCCGAGCAAAATGATGCGTCGAGGCTGCACGACGTGAGGCAGCGGTTGCTGACACCGTTGTTCCGGACCATGCAACCACGCGGAGCGATCGCGCTGGAGGTTCATGACGTGAACGGGATTTCTGTCGGCAGTATGCGCCCGATCCTTCGTCCAAGCTGGGCTCAAGTTGCGCAATGCTGGGCGCGGGTTGCCCGCTGTGACACGTCTGTGACTGATCCGCCCGTTCGCTGCACCGATACGAGGGCAGCGCGTTTCTCACGGCGCAAAGTGTCCAGTCCTCCTTCGACAGATGCTGCGGATCGAACAAATCATTCGCGACGAGACTTGGTATGAGAGCGAGCGACGCGGATGCCCCGTGACGCCGGACGATCCGGTCGTCCGTGAGCGTGTGTGCGAGGTCATCCTGCGCATCGGCGCGGAACTGCGGGCGGAAATTCTGGCGGGAATGGCGCACCGGCCACCCGCACCGAGGATGCTGCCTCTTGCCGGCGACGAATGTGAACACGGACGGGCCGCCTGATTCGCTCGAGTTTTCTCAGGGAGAAATGGAAGAGCCGGCGGTGCTCGCAAGCAGTCGCCGGCTCTTTTGGGTGTAACTTAGTGCAAAGACTTCAGCGCATCTTCGCGAACGTGCCCTCGAGGAGCTGGAGCGCGGAGGCGCCCTTCGTTTTTTCGCGCGTGCGGTTGATGAGATCGCGCTCGAGCTGGTTTTTCGTCGGGCGCTTGACCTCGTAGAAAACACCGAAGTGGCCGGGCCACGGAGCGAGCGCGTATTTCATCGCGGCGAACTCGTCGGTCGGGTCGTGGCGCGCGGCGTCCTCGGGCGTGCCGTCGTTTTTCTTCAGCTCGATCGTCTGCCACTTGCCGCCCTTGCGCGGATTCGCGGCGTCGAACGCGCCTTCGTTGAACTCGACGCACTCCGAGAGGATCTCGACGACCGAGAAGCCGTCGTGCAGCGCGGCGCGGTGCATCATCTCGATCATGTGATTGACCTGCGTCGCGTGCGAGCGGGCGACGAAGGTCGCGCCGGCGGTGAGCAGCGTCTTCATCGGGTTGACCGGTTGCTCCATGGCGCCCCACGGATCGGTCTTCGATTTGAAACCGATGGGCGAGGTGGGCGAGGTCTGCTTCTTGGTCAGGCCGTAGACCGAGTTGTCCATGATGACGTAGGTCATCTTGGTGTTCTTGCGCGCGGCGTGGAACAGGTGGTTGCCGCCGATGGAAAAACCGTCGCCGTCGCCGCCGAAGGCGAAGACGTGCAGATCGTCGCGACCGAGCGAGATCGCGGCGGCGAACGGCAGCGAGCGGCCGTGGATGAAGTGGCCGCCGTGGCTGTTGACGAAATACGGGAAGCGCGACGAGCAGCCGATGCCGGCGAACGTCACGATGCTTTCCTGCGGGTAATTCAGTTTCTCGAGGACCTTGTAGAACGAGGCCAGCACGGCGAAGTCGCCGCAGCCCGGGCACCACGTCGGGTGATCGGACACGAGCGTTTTCTTCGCGAGCGGCGCGCGGCCCGGGCCGCCGGCAGCAGGGATTTCGACGGGCGGGGTGGCGAGGGTAGATTCAGAACTCATGGCGTGGAAGGGGTCAGGCTTGGAGGTGCTTTTGAACGCCCGCGACGATCTCGCGGACCTTGAACGTCAGGCCGTCGGTCTTGCAGACGCTGACGATGCCGGGGTTGGCGAATGCGCCGCGCAGGAGCATCGCGAGCTGGCCGTAGCCGTGCAGGCCTTCGTCGTTGATCTCGCACACGACGATCTTCTTGTAGCGCGCGAAAATCTCCGGGAGGCCCGGCGCGAACGGCGCGAGATGGCGCAGGTGAAGTTGGCCGACCTTGATCGGCTTTTCGCCTTTGCGCAGTTGGTTCACGGCCTCGCGAATCGGGCCGAAGGTCGAGCACCAGCCGATGACGAGCACGTCGCCTTCCTGGTCGCCGTAGACTTCGTGCGCGGGCAGCGTCTTCGCGACGGCTTTGATCTTCTCTCGGCGGCGCGCGTTCATCTTCGCGTGCACGACCGGGCTGGCGGACGGGTGGCCCGCTTCGTCGTGCTCGAGACCGGTGACCGTCGGGTATTTGCCCGAAAGCATGCGCGTGCCGGGCGGCACGTGACGCGGCCATTTCTCGAGCGGGTAGGGCTTGTAGTCGACCGGCGCGGGCGTGAGGTCGAGCACGGGCTCTTTGACGATCGCCTTCAGGTCGGGCTCCTCGAACGCCTCGATGCGCGTCGCGAGTGCTTGGTCGGTGAGAATGATGACCGGCGTGGAAAACTCCTTCGCGATCCGCGCGGCTTCCATCGCGATGTAGAAACAGTCTTCGACATCCTTCGGCGCGAGCACGACGCGCGGGCTGTCGCCGTGCGAGCCGTAGAGCGCCTGAAGAAGGTCCGATTGCTCGACGCTGGTCGGCATGCCCGTCGATGGGCCGCCACGCTGGACGTTGATGCAGATCAGCGGGATTTCCGCCATGCCGGCCCAGCCGAGCGCTTCCATCTTCAGCGAGAGGCCCGGGCCGGAACTGCCGGTGATCGACAGGTGGCCGGCGTAGGCGAAGCCGATGGCGTGGGAAACCGCCGCGATCTCGTCCTCGGCTTGCACGAACAGGCCGCCGTATTTCGGCAGCTCCGTGCGGAGGATTTCCATGATCGAGGACCACGGCGTGATCGGATACGCCGCGCCGTAGCGGACGCCGGCGGCGAGCAGGCCGTAAACCATCGCGGTGTTGCCGTCCATCGTGACGGCCGGGCGCGTGGTCTTTTCGCCGCTCGAGGTGGTGTTCGCGAAACGGTAAAGGTGACCGATCAGGTTCTCGACCGGGTGCGCATAACCGGCATCGAAGGCCAGCATGGCGTTGCGCACGGCTTCGTCGCCGCGGCCACCGAGGCGCTCTTTGATGAGCTGCGAGAGCTTCGGCACGTCGAGGTCGAAGATGCGCGCGATCAGGCCGAGCACGAAAATGTTTTTGCCCTTGTCCTTGCCCGTGCCGCCGACGGCTTCGACGGTGGCCGAGGTGATCGGGATGCCGACGTGGGTGAAGCGGCGGTCCTCCGCGTTCGGCTTCACGTGGTCGCTGTCGTAGATCAACACGCCGCCGGGACGCAGCGCGCCGATGTGCGCTTCGTAGCTGTGTTGGTAGAACGCGACGAGGAAGTCGGCTTGATCGCCGGACGACAGGATGTCGCCGGTGCCCATGCGGACTTGGAAGATCGACGGGCCGCCCGAGATCGTGGCGGGGATCGTCATGTAGGTCATGACTTCCTGGTCGCTGCGTCCAGCGAGCCGGGCGAGAAAACCGCCGACGGACTGAATGCCGTCCTGCGAGTTGCCCGCGAGTCGGATGACTACGTCAGGAATGGTGGTGATGGCGGGCGACGAAGCGCTAGCGCTTCCGGGGTTGCCGCCCGGCGTGGACGAGTTGGGGCTAACCATAGGTAGATGTGCAAAAGATGCCCGTCCGCAGTCGAAGCGTCATCCCAAGACTTGGCCATCCCTGTGCATTATTTGGCCAAATTATGCGCGGTCTGCCGCGCATCAGATGAATACGCCGGCTCCAGCCGCGGAATTGGCGGGCCGCACGGGAGTTGCCAAGAAAAGGCCCTTTGTTGAGATGAAGGGGTGTTTCCCCGTTGGCTTTCCGTTCTCGCAGGATCGGCGCTCGTGGCAGCGGCTGCGGGGGCGATCGAGCCTCCGCAGGGGACGACTTTGCAGCGCTTGGGCCCGGAGCTGACATTGCCGGAAAACGTCGAGGCCCTGAAACGCGCCGACGTGCCGAGTGCCGAGATCGACCTCGTGCTGGCGCACGCACTGCATTGGTGGGACGACGCTGGGCCGGACCTGAAATGGTTACCGCCGGAAAAGGTGCCGAGCGTGCGTGCCGCCGAGCGGAAAATGCTCCGCCTGCGCCGCGAACTCTGGCGCGACCGCCTGCTCGGCACGGTGTCCGAGCGTGAAGTGGCCGAGCGGAAACGCGGCGGCCTGCAGGCGCTGCATGTGCAGCTCGCGGAGACTCTCACGGTCGAGGAACTCGCGACCTACGAACTGCGCGCAGCGCCCGAGAGCGTGAAAGTCCTCGAGTGGTCACACGGTTTGGGTTTGGCGGACGAAACGGTGCTGTGGCTCGCCGAAGCCGAGGCGGAGCGGCGTCGCATCCAGAGTCGCCGGTTTGTGCACGAAGGGAGAGGCGTCACCTCCGCGTCCGACAGCGCGGCGGGCGAACTCGCGCGCATCCGCACTGCGATGCTGGCTCTCGACGGTCCGACGGCCGCGACTTACCTGATCCGCGCGGATCGCGCGTTTTTCGCTTGGGAACGCGATTTGCGAGATGACTTGAGCCTCACGCCGGAAGTCGCGCTGCGCCTCTACGCGTGGCGGTGCGAGTTCCGCCTCGCTTCCGCCGAGCTGCACGAGAATCGCTCCGTTCCGGTCGCGCAGGAGCGCGCCGGCCGGCAGCAACTTCGCGCGGAATGGCGCGCCAAGATCGAGGCGCTCCTTGGCCCTGAGCTGTTCGTGCGCTACTTCGCGCATGAACTCGGCCGGTGGCTGGGCGAGGAGTCTGTGAGGTTCTGAGGCGGAAACGTGCAGTTGGAACGAATCTTCGAATGAATCGAGGGGAACCGCTTGGTAATTTGTAGGGCTCGACCTTGTGTCGAGCCTAACGTGCGAGCGGGGCTCATGCTCCACTCGTTGCCGAGGCCTCACACAAGGTGAGGCCCTACATCAACCGGCGGACGGACTGCAACGTTCCGGCTGAGCCGCTACTCGTTGCGCAGCGCCTCGACCGGGTTCACTCGGGTCGCGCGCCAAGCCGGCACGAGGCAGGCCGCCAAGCCGACCGCGGCGAGGGCCGCGATTCCCAGCAATGTCACCGTCGGATCGAGTTCGGTGACTCCCGTGAGGGTGCTGCGCAGGAGCTTGCTCGTGCCGAACGTGAGCGCGAGACCGGCGACGAGACCGACTGCAATCGCCGCTCCGCCATACCCGAGAATCCAGCGCAGGATCGTCGAGCCTTCGGCGCCGAGCGCCATGCGCACGCCGATCTCCTGCGTGCGTTGCGTCACGGTGTAGCTCATGACGCCGAAGATGCCGAGCGCGGCGAGGCTGACCGCCGTGAAGGCAAAGGCGCCGGTGAGCATGAGCGTCACGCGTCGCGGCGCGGTTTGGCGGGCGATCTGTTGCGCGAGCGTCGAAGGCGTGTCGAGCGCGAGGTCGGCATCGATCTTGTGCGTGGCTTGGGTGAGCGCGCGGCCGAGCGTGGCGCTGTCGCCAGTGAACTGGACGATGGCGCTCACGCGTTGGCGCGGCACTTGCGCGAATGGGAAATACGCGAAGGCGGACGGCTCGCTCTCGAGGCCGCGCGCGCGGATGTTGGCGACTACGCCGACGATCGTGGCCTGCCGCATCTGACCCGGCACCGGGGCGACGAGCGTGGCGCCTTCGCGCAGGCCGTCGGGGAAGTTTTGTTTGATGAACTCCTCGTTCACGAGCGCGACGATCGGAGCGCCGTCGCCATCGGCGTCGGTGAAGAATCGCCCCGATCTCAGCGCGATGCCCGCAGTGGCAAAGTAGTCCGGCGTGACGCTGGCGATCTGCATCGTCGGCGGAGGCGCGTTGACCGAGCGGTTGGTGTTGCCCGTGCCGCCGCGGATGCTGGCAGCAAAGACCTGGGCGAAGGGCGAGAGCGGCGCGGTGTCAGCGATCGCGACCGATTTGACTCCGGGCAGCGTGCGGATCGCCTCGAGCCAGCGCTGCGCGAAATCGCGTTGCTGTGCCGGCGTCGCGTAGCGGCGCGGCAGCGAGAGATTGGCGGTCATCACGTCCTCGGTGCGGTAGCCGAGGTCGGTCGAGTAGAGTTGGTAGATGCTCTTCACGAGCAGGCCCGTGTTGACGGCGAGCACGAGCGCGAGCGCGACTTCGAAAGCCACCAAACCTTGCCGCCAGCGGCTGCCACCCGCGGAAGCTTGGTGGCCGCCTTCCTTCAACGTTTCGAGCAGGTCGACGCGGCTCGTTTGCCACGCTGGCGCGAGCCCGAAACCGAGGCCCGCGGCGACGGCGACGAGCAGCGCATAGCCGAGCACGGCGAAGTCGACGCCGATCGCATTCACGCGCGGCAGGAGATCCGCGAGCCAACCTTGCAACGCCTGCGTGCCCCACCACGCGAAGAGAAGCCCGAGCGCGCCGCCAGCGAGAGCGAGCAGGAGATTTTCCGCGAGCAACTCGCCGGCGAGACGTGCGGGCGAGGCGCCGAGTGCGGCGCGCACGGCGGCTTCGCGGCGACGCGAGGCGGCGCGGGCGAGCTGGAGATTCGCGATGTTGGCGCAGGCGATCAGCAGGACAAAACCGACCGCGCCGAGCAGGAGCCACAGCGTCGTGCGCGATTGCCGCGCGAGCTGTTCCTGCAGCGGCGTGAGCTGAGCCGGCCCGCCGACGAAGGGCATCGGCAGACGGCGCGCAGTGGGCGCCGCGGCGGCAGGAGGCGGGTCGGACTGGATTACCCGAGTCACATTTGCGCCTGTCGGTGCTGATGTCGGCGCCGCGGCGGCAGGCGCGTTGGCACCGGCGGGCGAGGCCATCCCAGCGGCGAAACTGCTCGAGTAATTGTCCCAAAAGCGCTCGGAGATGCCGTCGAGTTCGCGCTGCGCGACGTCGTGCGCGGTGCCGGGGAGCAATCGGCCGAGGGCGCGAATCATCGAGATCTGCAGCTGGCCCGGGCGGTCGAGGCCGCCGAGCGGGAGCGGCCGCCAGAATTGCACGGGATCGATGAACTCGAACGCCGGCGGCAACACGCCGATCACAGTGTGCGCCACTTCGTCGAGCTGCACGACGGCGCCGAGGGCGTTGTCGTCGCCGTTGAAGCGCGATTGCCACGCCGAGTAGCTCAGGACGGCGACGGGTGTCGCGCCGGACTTGAAGTCCTCTGCCTGCAGCAGGCGTCCGCGCCACGCGGAGACGCCGAGCATGGAAAAGAAGCCGACCGTGACGCGCCCGGTGGGCACGCGGATCGCGCCGGTGCCGCCGGTCTGTTGCAGCGTGGAGGTGGCGTTGCTGTAACCGGCGAGGGCGCGAAAGGACTTGGGTTGCGCCTCGACCCACGCGCCGAGATCTTTGTCGACGATCAGCGTGCCTCCGCCGGGCATGGCGGCGGTGTTGCCGTCGCGCGGCGGCTTGCGAATGAGCACGAGTTCGCCCGGTGCCGGGTAGGGCAACGGCTTCAGCAGCACCGCGTGCACGACGCTGAAGATTGCGGTGTTCGCGCCGATGCCGAGGGCGAGGAGCCCGATGACGAGTGCACTGAAAAGCTTGTGGGCGCGCAAAGCACGCAGGGCCGAAGCGAGGATTTCCATGGCGGGGTAGGTGCGGTTCCGAAGAACTCAGCCCAAGCGCCGCCGACCGCGCCGTTTGTCTACGCCGGAGGTTTTTTCCGGCGAGAGGCCTGGCGAATGCGGCGAATCTCGGCGGGCGCGATGCCGAGCGACTCGAGAAAATCGCGGTGCGCCTCGGGCGACTGGCGCTCGAACGCGACGTGCCATTGGTGCATCTCGGCATCGTCCATGCCGGCGGCGCGTAGGAGCGCGACCCAGCGCTCCTTGTTCATGATGCGCGTGCGGCGCGCGCCGCGTGGCGGGCCGAGGAGGTCGACGACGACTTGCTGCTGTCGGCGCAACGCGGCGATCTCGCGATTGAGCGCGGTGAGGCGTTCGTGCAATGCGGTGCGCACGGCCGACTGCGGGCGCGCGGGCTCGTCGAGGACTTGCGCGATTTTCGCCAGCGCGAGCCCCGCCGCGCGATAGCGGCAGATCGCCGCGAGTCGTGCGCGGTCTGTCGCGTTGTAGAGGCGATAGCCCGATGACGTGCGATAGTCCGGCCGCAGCAGGCCGATGCGATCGTAGTAAAGCAGCGTGCTGCGGGTGAGACCGAACTCGGCCGCGAGTTGGCGAATGGTCGTCATAAATAAAAAGCGAGCCCGCCGGCAGGATGGGGCCGGCGGGCTCGCGAGGGAAGACTCACTTCGCCGCGCGCGAGTGCTCGCGAATGCGCGCGATGTCGCCCTCCGAAAGGCCGAGCCAGACGAGGAAGCGCTCGTGCGCGGCCGGTTGCTGGCGCTCGAACTCGCGGTGGAATTTCTCGCGCTGCGCGGCGTCGATGCCGGCCGCTTCGAGCACGGCGACGAATTGGTCTTTGGTCAGGCTGTCTTTCATGGTGGTTCTCGGTGGAGTTGGTGTGTCGCGGGATGCGTCACGACGGCGAGGGTGCACTGTGCAGCGGTAGTCACCTCCAGAAAAACCCGGCCTTGAACTGCGCGCGGCGGTGGCGCACCTTGACCGGCTTCACGCATGCCAGCGCTCCTCAATCTTCTCGACGTCAATCTCGCTTTCGGTGGTCCGGCCATTCTCGACCACATCAATTTCCAGATCGAGGCGGGCGAGCGCGTGTGCCTCGTCGGCCGCAACGGCGCCGGCAAGTCGACGCTCATGAAAGTCATCATGGGCGAGATGAAGCCGGACACGGGCGATGTGTTTCGTCCGCAGGGCTCGCTTTACGCGCGGCTGACGCAGGAAGTGCCGACGCACGTTGCCGGCAACGTGCACGACATCGTCGCCAGCGGTCTGCGCCCGAACGATGATCATCACGAGGAAGACTGGCAGCGTGACGTGCGCGTCGAGGATCTCGTTCATCACGTGGGCGTGCCGCCGACGCAGGAATTTTCCGCGCTCTCCGGCGGCTTGAAGCGTCGCGTGTTGCTGGCGCGGGCGCTGGCAGGGCAACCGGATTTGCTGCTGCTCGACGAGCCGACGAACCACCTCGATCTCGAATCGATCCTGTGGCTCGAGGAGCTTTTGCTCGAGACGAAGCCGACGCTGTTTTTCGTGACGCACGATCGGGCCTTTCTGCGCAAGATCGCGACGCGCATCGTGGAGCTCGACCGCGGCCGGCTCGCCGGCTGGGCGTGCGACTACGACACGTATCTCGTGCGCAAGCAGCAGGTGCTCGAAGAGGAAGAGAAGCAGCGCGCGGCGTTCGACAAGAAGCTGGCGCAGGAGGAAGAGTGGATTCGTCGCGGCGTGAAGGCACAGCGCTCGCGCGCGACGGCGCGCATCAACGCGTTGAAGACGATGCGCGCCGAGGCGAAGGCGCGCCGCGAGCGCGTCGGCTCGGCGACCCTGAAACTCGCCGAGGCCGAGCGCAGCGGCCAGAAGGTCGTCGAAGCGGAGAACGTCTCCTACACGTGGGACGGTAACAAGGTGCTGCTCCGTGATTTTTCGATCACGATCAACCGCGGCGAGAAGATCGGCATCCTCGGGCCGAACGGCGCGGGCAAGACGACGTTGATCAAACTGCTGCTCGGACAACTCCAGCCGACGAGCGGTGTGATCAAGCACGGCACGAATCTCGAGGTCGTCTACTTCGACCAGCTCCGCGCTCAGATCGACGACAACAAGACGGTCGCCGACAATATCGCGAACGGCAACCCGACGGTCACGATCGAGGGCCGCACGCGCAACGTGATCAGTTACCTGCAGGATTTCCTCTTCGAGCCGACGCGCGCGCGCACGCCGGCGCGCGTGCTCTCCGGTGGTGAACGCAACCGCCTGCTGCTCGCAAAGCTCTTCACGCAGCCCGCCAACGTGCTCGTGCTCGACGAACCGACGAACGACCTCGACGCCGAGACGCTCGACCTGCTCGAGGACTTGCTCGTGGAGTTCGCGGGCACGTTGCTGCTCGTGTCGCACGATCGAGCGTTTCTCGACGAAGTCGTCACGAGCACGCTCGTGTTCGAAGGCGACGGCAAGATCGGCGATTACGTCGGCGGCTACAGCGACTGGCAGGCCGAGTTGAAGAAGCAGGCCGCGCGCAAATCAGCCGAGCCGGCGCGCACGGTTGCGCCGGTCGCGTCCGCTTCGACGCCGGCTCCGGCTGCGAAGAAACTTTCGAACAAGGAGCGCGCGGAGCTCGACGCCTTGCCGGCGCGCATCGAGGCGCTGGAGAAGGAGCAGGCCGACCTGACGGCAAAGCTCGGCGACGCGAATTTCTACAAGACCGGCGGCGCGAAGTTCGCCGAAGTGAAGGCGCGCCTCGAAACCGTCGAGCGCGAGCACGCCGCCGCCTTCGCGCGTTGGGAAGATTTGGAGGCGCGCAAGTAGGGCCGGATTCAGCCGGTCCGGTTGGGGTGTGGTTTGCGACTGATGCGTGCGAATGCGATTTCACGATGGACCGGCTGAAGCCGGTCCTACTTTGAAACGAGAGCGTGGTGTCGTCGGTGATTCGGGTCGCGGGCGCGCGCGATGTCCGCGGACGGTAACAGGCCGCGCGGCCGCCGTTTATCCGCGCTCGTCTGGAAATTCCGTCGGTGGCCCCGGGGAAATGCCGTCAGCGTCTGTCCGACGCGACAGACTCCGCTGTCTCTGCCACTCGCGGCGGGGGCTTTACTCCATTTTCAACTGCAAATCCGCGACGAGCACGTGCGTCGCGCACGTGAAGCGGAAAACATGGCGCGCGGTGCCTTTGAGCGCGGCGACAGTGAGATTGTTGCCGCGAACGATGGTGGGCAGCGTGAGTTTGCAGGGGAAGCCGACGTCGCAGAGCGCGTTCTTGAAGCCGCCGACGGTCATGTTCGTGAGCTCGCCGATGGCGTCCTTGAGCACATCGGGACCGTGAAATTCCACTTCCGCGCGACTCATGCCGAGGATCGTGCTGACGGCGAACAACGCGAAGTCATCGCTCATGCACAGGTAGACGATGCCGTTGGCTTCGCCGCCGAAGCCGACGTTGCCGATTAGTTGGAATTTGATCGGATCGCCTTCGTAAACGGTGGTGGGCACGCGGTCGACGAGCGGGGCATCCTGCCGTAGCAAGGTGCGGCAGACGTTCTGCACGGCGTTCGCGATCGAGTCTTGGATGAGGGCGTCGGTGATTTGCTGTGCAGCGGCCATGCAGGAAAGCGCGAGAGAATGAGTAACCGTCCTTCCATCGACCGTCTGGCGTGCGGCTTGAGTTTTTTCACCGCCGGTGTGACGGCGTGGCACAAAAAAGCCCCGGCGGTTGCCGGGGCCTGAAAATGCGAAAGCTAACCGAGGTTCATTCGCCCGCTGCAGGCGCTTTCGCGGCCGGGACGGGGAGTTTGAACTCCTGCAACAGCGCCGTGACTTTGCCTTCGATGTCGGCGTCGGGAAGGAGCGGATTCAAGCCGTTGTGACGGACGGTGCCATCGGGAGCGATGATGGCGACGTGCGGGATGCCGATGACACCGTATTCCGGATTGAAGACTTCCTGTTTCGAGAAGGCGACCGGCCAGGTCATCTCCTTTTTCTTCATGAATTCGGCGGTGAGCTCGTATTCCTTCGCCGGATTACCCTTCACGTCGACGGGCTTGGGCTCGATGCCGTGGACGCGCCCTTGGAGGCTCGTGACGCCGAGGATGACGACCGGCGAGCCGGCGAAGTGAGCGACTTCTTCGCGAATCTTCGGGAACGCGGCAATGCACGGGCCGCACCAGGTGGCCCAGAAGTCGATGAGGACGACCTTGCCCTTGAGGGCGGCGACGTCGACCTCGCGGCCATCGGCGGCGGTGAACTTGATCGTGCCGATCTCCGCGGCGCGCACCTTGGCAGCTTCGGCGGCTTTGGCGGCCTCGGCCTCGCGCTTCGCCTTGGCGTCAGCGATCGCGGCGGCGATCGCGGGTTTCGCCTGCATTTCGGTCTCGAAGGCGGCGGCAGCCTCGGGCGACTGACGGCCCAGGCCTTCGACGTATTGCTCCACCACCGGCATCACGCGCTCGTCGCCGAGGGTAGCCACGACGCGATCCACGAGCGGACGGTACACGGTGATGTCGAAAG
>JAEYUW010000023.1 GCA_023432225.1 Verrucomicrobiota bacterium | reverse complement strand
GGCGTGGCGGAAGAAGCGCGGCGATGCCTGGCAGCGCGCCGAAAACCCAAGCGAAGAAGAGGGCGATCCAGCCGGCACAGACAACGACCGGGCTGCGCCCGGTCGTGTCTGACTTTAATCGATCGGCAAAAAATGACGCCGTCGCTAAGGAAGATCATTTGGAATGACTGGCCCGCGCTCTTTTGCGTCCTCTCCGTCTTCATCATCTGGATTGTCCGTTACGCATTTCCTCCCGCGTGGAAGCTGCCGGCTTTGCCTTGGGCTATTTCAGGCGTTGCATTGCTGGCGTTGGGGTGGCGGGTCCTTCGCGTGAAGAAGTTTTTCTCGTTGGGAGCCGCCGCGGAGGGTTCCGTCGAAGCAGTGCGCATCGTCAAGGATCGCGGGCGCTTGGAATACTCGTATGAGGTAGAGGGAAGAAAGATCGTGGCGTGGTGTCCGGTGCACAAGTCGAAGCAAATTCTCGGCATCCGAGTCGGCCAGAAGATTACGGTGCTCTATGACTCCAGGCGTCCTGAATCTTCCATCGTCCGGGAGCTGTTCGTAGCCTAATGACGAGAAGCCGATCCAGCCGGCAGAGAAAATGCTGAGCGGAGCTGGGCCATGCGAATTGCGGTCACTTCCCGCGCGTTGTCTCCGCTCAACATGGCCCAGTCATTCAAAAGAGACGGCTCGCCCGCCCGCCGGGCGTGGCTGATCTGAGTCGTTCGGCAAAAAATGATAATCCGCATCCGAGGAAAGACCAAGCAGGAGCGTCTAGGCGTCACATCTGCTGCATCTGATGCGGTGGGCTTAGTAGGTGGCTACATTCTCGATTACAGGCAGTTTTCGAATCTGGCGGTAGTTTTCACGGTCGAGCTGCCTGCCCGAGGATTTAGGGATTTGCGAGAAAAGCTCGCCGCTCTTGATGTGATTCTTGATCCGCCGACAGATGATGAAGTGGCGCTGTGGAGCGCATCTGAAGCGAAGAAGATCATGGGAAGCCTGCGTTTGGATTTTTTGCATCAGGAGCCCGACTTGAGAATTCCTGTTCCCGCGGTCCCTGGATAATCGATGACGCCGCGAGAGCCGAACCAACACCGATACAGACGTCAGAGACAACGCGCGGGAAGTGACCGTCATTCGCATGGCCAATAGGCGACTGCCGAGAGCAGATGATGGCGTTACTCAAGAGCATTAGCGTTAGGGCGAAGAAATGAAGAAGAGGGCGAACAAGCGCACCACAGACAACTCCGGGGCTTCGCCCCTCCGTGTCTGACTGCGGACGTTCGGCGAAAGAAAGAACTTACCAGCGATATGTTCAGCGCATTTTTCTATCTGATCTGGGGCTCGACATGCCTCTTTGTCGGCATGACTGGAAAAGGTCTGCGCCCGCAGCGTGGAAGCGAAGAGAAGATGAAGACAGTGAAGAAGATTTTGACCTTTTGTGGCGCCGCCCTGCTGGTTGGTGCTGCTTGCGAGTTCTTCGACTTGCTTTACTAAGAGCCCAACTCTGAGGGGGCCGCTGCTCCGGAGCGCGCAGCGGGACCCGGGTTGAGCAAGCCCGTCCCGAGGAAGGACTGAGTCGCGCGAGCGCCGACCAGTGGCGGACAAGCTTAGGCGCCTTGTGTTCGGGCGGAGAGATCACCGGTCCGCGAGCGTGAGAGTGCTTCGTCGATGCGCACAAGCCACAGCCGACGAGTGCCGGAATCGTGTTTATAGAGCGGGCGCGGCCCGGTCCATGGTCGGCCGAAGGACGCTATATCGCTGACTCTTGACTGATAGGGCGTCGCGCCGCGCTCGACGCCATTGTCTAACCACGGATCTCACCGATCACACGGATTCCGGAATCCGAACTATCCGAGGTATCCGCGTAATCCGTGGTCAAAACTCGCCTTCCGCTCGCCGCGCGCGCCTCTCTGGCGACCATGATTCGATCGTCAACAGAGAGGCGGCAGAAACACCGCAAAGACGCCCCCCCCACACTCCCGCCATCCTGGCATCGGCCCGCGTGCGGCAATGCCGCGCAACGGCCTTCATTTCGCAAACTCGGCTTCGATTTCTTCCAGCGTGCGCCCCTTCGTCTCCGGCAGCCAGAGCGTCGCCACGAGGAAGTAACCGACGGTGCACGCCGCCCAGAACGCAAACATCGCCGCATAGCCGTAACGCGCCACTACCGGCAGGAACATCGCCGCGATGGCCGTCGAAATGCCCTGATTGATCAGCAGACCAATGCCCATGCCGAGCGAGCGGATGCGCGTGGGCATCAGCTCCGACAGCGCGAGCCACACGCACACCCCGGGACCAATCGCGAAGCCCGCGACAAATGCCATCAGGCACGTCGCCACGGTGGTTGCGGTGCCTGCACCGGGCGCCAGCGCACCGGACTGGATCCGCCAGAAAATCCACGCGCCGACGACCAGCGCCGTCGCGATCGTCCCGGTGCCGATCTGCAACAGCGCCTTGCGTCCGAGCCGGTCCACGAAGACGAGCCCGGCGACGGTGAAAACGACATTCACCGCCGTCACCCATGTCGCCCGTGCCGCCGCGGCCTCGGCGCCGAGTCCGGCCTTTTGCAGGATCACGACGAGAAATTGCAGGATCGAGTTGATGCCCGTCGTCTGGGTCAGAGCGAGCACGACGCAGGTGAGCGCGAACGGCACGACGTAGCGCCGTTGCCACAGACTGCCCGTCGCCGCGGCGCCGGGCGCGCCGGCCACACCCGCGCGCGAGGCGTGCATCTCGGCAAATTCCCGCTCGGCCTCGCCGGGCTCGCGCGCCCGCGCCAGCGCGGCGCGGGCCTCGTCCGCGCGATTGCGACGCAACAGCCAGCGCGGCGACTCCGCGATCAGCAGCGTGCCGATGAGAAAGAGCGCGCCCGGCCAAACCGCCGACAGGAACATCGCACGCCACGCGCCGTCCTGCGCCGCGCGCAGCGCCGCGGCGTCGGTGCTGGCCGAGGCCTCCACTTGCGCCGTGTAATACCGGCCGACCGCCATCGCGAGGAGGATGCCGATCGTGAGGAAAAGCTGGAAAGCGGCCGTCCCGCGGCCGCGAATGGCGGCGGGCAGCGCCTCCGCCAGATAAAGCGGAATCACCACCGCGATCATGCCCGCGCTCAATCCCTGCAACGTCCGGCCCGCGAGCAGCGGCACGTAACCGTGCGCGAGCACGATGGCCGCCACGCTGGCGAGGAACAGCACGGCCGCCGCGACCATGAGGCGCTGGCGCCCGATGATGTCGGCCAGCGCGCCCGCGGCCAACGACGACACCGTGCCGCCCGCGAGCACGGCGGCGACGACGGCCGATTCCTGCGCGGCGGTGAGCGCGATCGTCTTATTCAGGTAGAGCAGCGCCGCACCGATGATGCCGATGTCGTAGCCGTAGAGAAAGCCGCCGAGACCGGCGATGCCGAGGAGAAGCGCGCGATACGTTTTAGGGGACATGGGGAAGAGAAAGCACGATGGGACGCACGCGAATCACGCGGAGAGGCGCGCGGAAGAGCACGGTGTTTTTTTTCGGCCTCGCTAGGGCACGTCTTCAAAATGTCATTGCGAGGAGCTCGCTCCTGGGCAGCGACGTGGCAATCCATCTGACTTCCCGCTGGATCGCCGCGGCCCGCGCTGCGGGCCTCGCGATGACAAGTATTTGGAAGGCGCGCATTGGTCGCACTCGCCGACGACAACGTGAGCGGAATGGGACCGCACCACGGGCGGAGCAACGCGGGAGCCATCGGCGTTCGCGTCGCTCGTGGCGGGACTACGCCGGGCGCGGCGGCGTTATCGCGGCACGTGAACGCGACTGCCTTCACCGCCTCGTCACCTCGGCGGCTACGGCGCAGCGCACGTTGCGGAAGCTCGGGCACGTTTCAGAACAACGGCGCAGCGGCGGCTTGCGGCGGCGGCGGAATGCCGAGCAAACGGGACAAGGTCGGCGCGATCGCATCGGACCCGACCCGCTCGACGTGCACGCCCGCCGGAACCCCGGCGCCATACCACACCAGAGGAATGTGCGCATCGTAATCGTAGGGCGTTCCGTGATTGGTGCCGTTCTTCGCCCGGTCGACGATGTAGGGTTTCGGTGAGAAAACGACATCCTGGCTGCGCTCCGCCTGATAAGAGAGGCGCCAGGCATCGAGATAGTCGCGAATCGGTGCGTCCGGCCCGAGCAATTCCTCGCGGGTCCATGCGACGCCCACCTGCGGCCAGCGTTCCAGCGCCGCCTTGATCACGCGGCGCGCAGCGGGCGCGGCGATCTGGCGCGCCGCGAGCGTGGACGGAATCAGGCGATAGCCGTAGCCATCGCGCATGGTCCACGCCGCCCCGTCGCCGGGCTGGCCGAACTCGGCCGTAAGCGCGGCCTCCACGGCGGCGGTCATGCGGGCGTAGTCGACGCGGCCGGCCTCGGTGCCGCGACCGCGCGCGGCGACGCGCTCCGGCAGCGGCGCGACGCCGTGATCGGCGGAGATCACGACGGTCCAGTGGCCGGGACCGATTTTTTGGTCGAGGAAGGTGAAGAGTTCCGCGAGCACGCGATCGAGCCGCAGCACCGAATCCATGATCTCGTGACTATCGGGCCCGAAGGAGTGACCGCAGTAATCGAGTTGGGAGAACGACAGACAGAGCAAATCCGGCGTGCCGCGCTGACCGAGTTGCTCGGCGACAATGGCGCGCCGCGCGAGTTCACCGAGCACCTCGGAGCAGTGCGGGTCGAGGCGATAGGCGTTGTGGAATTCGCTGCCGAGTTGCGGGCGGCCTCCATCGACGCGCCGGGGAAAAGTCGCACCGAGACCATAGGGCGTCTCCTCGCCCTCGGCGGCGTCCGGACCTTGCACGCGATCGTAGATTTCCTGCGGCAGGAGGCGGTCCCACACCTGGCCGTAGCGCCGGTTGATCGGCTCGCTGGCATTGAACTCCGCGACCCACGCGGGCAGTTCGGCGCGATAGAAAGTCGAAGAGACAATGCGGCCGGCATGGAACCAATACGCGGCGTCCGCCATGCGACCGGCGAGGAAGATCGCGCCGCGGTCCTTGTTGGCCAGACCGATAACCTTCGATTGCGCGCCGTAGCGCAGCTTCAGTTCGTCACCCACCGTGGGTGCCCGCATCGCTGCCGGCGACGCCGTCAAATCGGTATCGAGCACGCCGCCGGGCGCGCGCACCTTCGTGGCGGGTGCACCGATGAGCGGCGCTTTCGGGTCGTAGACCGCGGCCACTTTTCGGCCAATGCTGAAATCGAACCACTCATTCGCGACGATGCCGTGGACGTTGGCGTGCACGCCGCTGAGCAGCGTGGCGTGTCCCGGCGCGGTGGCCGTCATCGCGTGGCGATGGTAGGCCGACGCGTAGACCGCGCCGCCGTCGAGCACGCGCTTGAATCCTCCCTCCACGAACCACGGGCGGAAGCGCTCGAGGTAGTCGGCGCGGCACTGGTCGATCGCGATGGCGACCGCGAGCCGCGGGGTTTCCGCCGCAACGAGAGCGACGATCAGAGTGAGGAACAGCAGAATTCCGCGCAGGAGTTTCACGAGACGAGAGGTAACGGTCCGAGCAAGGCGGTTTGCGCGGCGATAGACAATCTCAACTCCGCCGTCATCCGACGCGAAGACGAGCGCGCAACGTTGCCGGTGGCCGCAGGTAACAGACCGAGCCCGCAGCGCTCGCGGCAACTCACTCGCGGCGCGCCCAGAGCGCCCGGCCCGTGAAGTCGTCTGCGTTACTTCTTTGTGAAATCTTCAATCAGGTTGAAGTGCTGCCACCTGAGGCGGCTTCAACGCCCCGGCACCCGACTGCGGCGCAACACGGCCACACCGTAACGCGGAAGCGAGACCTGCGTGATTTCCCCGCCGTTCAGCACATCGGTCATTGGACCCGGCAAAGCGATCTGCTGCGGGCCGGCGGAAAAATTGGTGAGGATAAAAACCTCGCGATCGGCCGCGACGCGACGGCCGACGCTCACGCGATCGGGCACCGGGATGACGGGCGAATCGACTTTCGCGAACGCGATCCACTGTTTTGCGAGCGTGTGCATCAACGGCTGGTCGACGACCGCGCCGAGGTAAGTGATCGTGCCCTTCCCCACCCGACGGCGGATCGCGGCGGGCTGGTCCGTGAGCCAGTCGTTGCCGGCGCCGTAACGCAGGAGCACTTCGACTTCGCTCGCCGACGCTGAGGGCTGAACGTTGAACGCTGAACGCTGCGCCGCCGAAAGCGGCGCGAGCGTCTCGGCCCACACGGTGGCTTGGCCGCTGCCCCACTCGCCGGAAACCGGCACCGGCTCCAGCAAGGCGTAGAATTGCTCGACGCGGCCGCCGAGCGTGCCGACCAGCGGGCCGGGTTGGCGCTGGGTGTTGAGCGCGTTGAACTCGTTTTTCATGCCCGTGCGCGGGCCGAGCACGAGGTGGCCGCCGGCCTCGACCCACGCGGTGAGCTGCTGCGCGAGCGCGGGCGACACGACGTTGAGGCTCGGAGCGACGACGAGCTTGTAGCGCGCGAGATCCATCGCGGGCGTGACGATGTCCACCGACTGCGTCTGCTGACGCAGGGCCTTGTAATAACCGTGCAGCACCTCGAGCTGCTCGTAGCGGTTGCTGAAGCGGTTGAAGTCGATCGCCCAGCGGCTGTCGTAATCGTGGATCAGCGCGACTTGCGAGACGGGCGAAGTGCCGGCGATGACCGGAGCGGCTTGCGCGAACTCGCGGCCGGTCTGCGCGGCCTCGGCATAAACGGGAACGGGTTCGCCGTCGGGGCCAACGAGGGAGCCGTGGTATTGCTCCTGACCGTTGAGCGCGCTGCGCCATTGCCAATACGCGATGCCGTCCGCGCCGTGCGCGACGGAGTGCCAGGCCATCGCACGCGTCTCGCCTTTATCGAGCGAGTTGCTGACCGAGGCCCAGTCGACGAAACCGGGCGGCATCTCGAGCACCCAGAAATTTTTCTGTTTCCAGCCGCGCACCAGATCGTGCGTCGAGCCGCTGCGGTCGGGATCGAGGTGGCCGGTGCCGTTGCGCGAGTTGTCGGGATAGCCGGCGCCGAGGTATTCGTCCCACGAGATGATGTCGTAGTCGGCCGCGATCAGCTGACGGTTGAAGCGATTCGCCCAGCCGAGTCCGCCGAGATTAGTGGTGATGAGCTGGCGCGGCTCCACGTGCGCGCGGAGGATGTCGATCTGGTTGCGCTGAAACGAGAGCCACGTGTCGGTGACGTAGCGCTTGTAGTCGAGGAGCAGACCGGGGTTCTGGCGGCCGGTAACCATCGGGATCTGACTCCACTGGCTGTAGGTCTGCGACCAGTAGGCCGTCATCCAATGCTGGTTTAACTGGTCGAGCGAACCGTAGCGTTTCTCCAGCCAGGCGTGCCAGCCGCGTCGCGCTTCGTCGTCGAATGAATCCTCGGTGAACTCGTTGCCGATCTGCCACGCGACGACGTTGGGATTCTTACCGAAGCGCTGGGCGAGTTGCGTGACGATCTGCGCGCAGAGTTCGCGGTATTTCGTGCTCGCGGTGGAAAAGTGCCGCCGGAAGCCGTGCTGAATTTGTTTGCCGTCCTCGGCGACGCGTAGGATTTCCGGATACTTGGTGGTCATCCAGGCCGGCGGCGTGTCGGTCGGCGTGCCGATGATCGTCACCATGCCGTGCTTCGCGGCAGCGGCGACGGCGCGTTCCATCCAATCGAGTTGGTAGTTGCCCTCGGAAGGCTCGAGGCTGCTCCACGCGAATTCGCCGATGCGCACCATGTTGAGCCCCATGGCCTGCATGCGCTGCAGATCGGCGTCCCAGGTTTCCTCGGCCCACTGTTCGGGATACCACGCGGCGCCATACATGAGGGGCGGAACGTTCGCGGCGCGCGCGGCGAGGCCGAACGCGGCGAGGCCGAGGAGCGAAGCGAGGTGGCGGAAGAGTTTCATGAGGGAAGCGGGAGAAAATTCAAAACGGGTTTAACACAGAGGTCACAGAGAGCACAGAGGGCGGATCGCAACGGCATCATTCGTGTGCATCAGTGTTCATTCGCGGGCTAACCGGATTGGTGGCTGGTCACCTTCGCGGTTCGACGTGCAGCAGCGCGCAGTTTCAGCGTCACGGTTTTCACACCGGGCGCGGACAGTCGCACGGTAATCTCGCCGCCCTTCTCTTTCGAACGGACGACGGCCAGCGCGCGGCCTTGGAAGAGCGAACGTTTCGGTCCCGTGTAGAGTTCCATCGACGTGAGGTCGGCGTTGCCGAGCGCGAGCAAGGTCGCCGCGCCGGCGACTTCGACCGTCACGGGGATGTCCGCGGTCGGCACCCAGAGCCCGTTCGCGTCGACGGCCTCGATCGTGACAAAGGCGAGATCCTGCGCGCCCGGGCGGATGCGCGTCGTGTCGGATTGCACGCGCAATGCGGCCACCTTGCCCGCCGTGCGCAACGTGAAGCGTTCGACCTCACGGCCGCCGTTCAGGCCGACCGCGACGAGTTCGCCGGGCGCGTAAGGCACTTTGAATGGCGCGCGGAATTCGTGCGCGCGGTCCGTCGGCTGTTCGCCGAGCGAGCGGCCGTTCAGCTCGAGTCGCACCGCTTCGTGGCGCGAGTAAACCTCCACGGTGAGTTCACGCCCTTCGTGACCGGGCCAGGTCCAACTCGGCAGCGTCGGTGGCAACGACCACGGCGTGAGGTTCCACGGTTTGCCATCGGCGGTCGGCGCGATGACGGCGGCGTAGAGCTTCTCGCCACGGTCCCACACGATGTTGCGGTAATGAGAGATGGGCTTGCGCCAGCCGATGAGATCGATGTCGCCGCAGGCAGCGCCGTGCCACGGCCACATGTTGCCTTCCCAGTGTTTCAGCGCCGGCTCGTGCGGCGGGAACACGCGGCCGATGCCGGCCTCACCGAGATAGTCGAGGCCGCTCCACACGAAGTCGCCCACGACGTAGGGCTGCTCCTGCACGATGGCCCAGTTGGCAAAAACCTCCGACTGATACGACTCGGCCGCCATGATGAGGCGCGAAGGCAGGCGCGCGTGGTCGGTCGCATGCTGCGCGACGAGTTCGTAGTTGTAGCCGGCGATGTCGAGCGATGCGAAGAGCGGATCGAGATCCTCCCACTTGCCGCCCTTGCCCGCGCCGTTGACGCCGGCGGAAACTGGCCGCGACGGATCGAGCGCGCGGACGCGCGCGGCGAGTTCACGCGCGATGCGCTGGCCGTCGGCGGTGGTGCGCTCGAACATCTCGTTGCCGATGCTCCAACCGATGACGGAGGGATGATTGCGCTCACGCTTCACCCAGGCGTCGACGTCCCGCTGCCACCATTCGGCGAAGAGCGTGCTGTAGTCGTGCTTCGTTTTTCCCTTGGCCCAACCGTCGTAGATCTCGGTCATCACGAGCAGGCCGAGGCGGTCGCAGGCTTCGAGGAAGGCGCGCGACGGCGGGTTGTGCGCGGTGCGGACGGCGTTGAAGCCCTCCGCCTTCAGCAACTCGACTTTGCGCTCCTCGGCGCGGTCGAAAGCGGCGGCACCAAGAATGCCCGTGTCATGGTGGACGTTGCCGCCGTTCAGTTTGATCGGTGCGCCATTCAGCTCGAGACCGCGCTCGGCGGACCAGCGGAGCGTGCGAACGCCGAAGGTCGTCGAATGGTCGTCGAGCAGCTCCTTGCCGTCGGTGAGGCGCACGTTGGCCCGGTAGAGCGCGGGCGTTTCCGGCGACCAGGGCTGCGGCTGCGGGACTTTCAGCGTCGCGGTGAAGCGCGATTCGGCGCGCGGCTCGATCGACACGGCGGACTTGGCGACCGCGACGCGTTTGCCGGCTGCGTCGTAGAGCGCGATTTCCGCGGAAACCTTCCGCGCGGTGTCGAGCGCGTTTGCCAACGTCGTTTCGACTTCAATCGTCGCCTCGGCCGGTGTGAGCGCGCGAGTGGTGACGAACACGCCGTCGGACGCCACGCGCAGCGGATTCGTGACGTGCAGCCACACATGGCGGTAAATGCCGGAGCCGGTGTAGAAGCGCGCCGTCGGTTGCGCGGAGTGATCGACGCGCACGGCGACGACATTCTCGGCCCCCAACTTCAAGTGCTCCGTCAGCTCGACCGTGAACGGCGTGAAGCCATACGCGTGACGCCCGACGGAGACTCCGTTGATAAACACCTCGGGGTTCATGTAAACGCCGTCGAACTCGAGCGACACGCGCTGGCCCTGCCAGGATTTCGCGGCGCGAAATGTCTTCCGATACCACGCGACTCCGTTCTGGAAAAAACCGCCGTGGCCGGTGGAAGCCGCATCCTTCAGCACCGGGAGCTCGATACTCCAGTCGTGCGGCAGATCGAGGCGACGCCACCGCGCGTCGTCGAAGTCCGCGGCTGATGCGCCGGCGGCGTCGCCGAGCTCGAACTTCCATTGCGCGTCCCACAGGTAGCGCTCGCGCGCGGCGGCGCCGGACGCGAGCAAGACGAAGAGAAACGCCGCCGCGAGGCGGAGCGGAGAAAGCTTGGGGAGCAGCATGGGGACGCGGGCGAAGTGTTGCCGAAAAGTCCGGGGTGACCAGCGCGCAATCGCGCGCAATTACTGTATGGCAAAGGCTTGCGGTCCGGAATATCCGGGCTGATCTTTGGCATCCAGGAAATGCCCAAGCCCTCGCCGGATTACTTCCGCTATTTCACCGACCACCCGGACGTCGCGCGGTGGGGCCTCGGCGTGGCGGCGTGCGGCATGGCGCAAGTGGCGCCCGGAGCGCCCTACCCGCCGCAACAACATCCGGCGGACCACCATTTCAGCTGGTCGCATGGACGAGTGCTCGATGCGCTGCAGATCGTGCTGATCACCTCGGGCCGCGGGACCTTCGAGTCGCACGAACTCGGGCGGCGCGACCTCGAGACCGGCACCGCGGTGCTGCTCCTGCCGGGCATGTGGCACCGTTACCGGCCGGACGAAAAAACCGGCTGGTCCGAGAGCTGGGTCGAGTTGCGCGGGCCTGTCGTCGAGACCTTGCGCAAAGCGGGCGTGCTGGCCGCGGCGAGCGGACTCCGTCCCGGCGCGCTGGCGGCCGGACTCGATGCGGCCATGGACACCTTGCACCAGCATGCGCGGCGGGCCGGCCCCGGTTTCGATCCGGAGATGTCGGCCTTCGCTCTGGCCATCCTAGCCGCGTGGACGCGGGCCGGGGAAACCGCTCCCGCGCGGGCGCGCATGGTGCGCGCCGTGCTCGAGGCGGAGCGCTATCTCGAGGAGCACCACACCGAGGCGGTGAACGTCGAGCAGCTCGCGCGCGATCTCGGCGTGGCGTATTCGCATTTTCGCCGCGAGTTCAAGGCGCAGACGGGTTTCTCGCCGTGGAACTACGTCGTGCAACTGCGGCTGTCGCGCGCCCGCCGGCTGCTCGCCGCCGGCGACGCTACCCTCGAGGACATCGCGACGCGACTCGGTTTCAGCTCGGCGTTTCACCTTTCGGCCGCATTCAAGCAGGCTTACGGCATCTCGCCCCAGCATTGGCGCGAGCAATTGCGGCAACCCGCCCGTCCAGCCAAACGACGCCCCGGCGACGAAACCTGAACGCTTTGGCATTTTTTATAGGCGAAAGATCATCGCGCCGATGGCGACCAGCCACGGTCTCCGCTAGACTGTGCACGTCGGGAGGGGATTCCGGCGCGCCGCGGGGGTGGCGCGCCGGTTTTCTTTTTGGGGCCCAGGACGCGCCCGCGAAAAAAGATGAACCCGGGTCCGACGATTGCGGCGTCAAGACCCGGGACCTTTAGTTCCCCCGAACTAAAGCGGTGAAAAAGACGGAGATGCCCCGCGGGCGGTTACGGTCGCCGCAATAAGGAGAATTTCCACGTCGCTCGGGACGCATTCGTCTCCGCCTGCGTTCTCACGGCTCTGCTCGCGTCCATTCCAGCGGCAAGCGGATGCTCGCGCCCAGCGAGCCGCTCACATCTGCATCGAGCCCGCTTGCGCCGGCATTTCGTCGCGCCCCGTCGCCTTTGCCGGACGCCACGGCCGCTACGCAACAATGCGCACAAAATATCCAACCCACCGCCGCGCCACGCGGAAGCCGCCGCGCGTGAAATTCTCGACCCGCCGAAGCCGAACGTTTCCACTCTAGCCGTCTCGCCCCTCGTCAACTGATTCGAGCTGTTCCCCGGCCCCATGCATCTCGTCGATACGCACCAGCATCTCTGGAATCTGCGCCAGTTTCCGTATTCGTGGTGCGCCACCATCCCGGCGCTGAACCGCAGCTTCTCGGTCGATGACTACCGCGCTGCCGCGGCGGGCACCGCGATCACCCAAACGGTGTTCATGGAGTGCGATGTCGACGATCCACACCAACTCGCCGAAGCCCGGCACGTCCAACACCTCGCCGACGCTGACCCGCTGATCGGCGGCATCGTCGCGAGCGGACGGCCCGAGCAGGACGGTTTCCGCGCGCACCTCGAAGCGTTGGTCAGGCTCCCAAAGCTCCGCGGCATCCGCCGCGTGCTGCATGTCGTGCGCGATGATCTTTGTCTCGAGCCGCGTTTCGCGGAAAATCTGCGGCTGTTGCCCGACTTCGGTCTGACCTTCGACGTGTGTGCGCTGCCGCGTCAGCACGCCAACATCCGGACGCTCGTGGAACGCTGCCCGCAAGTGACGTTCATCATCGACCACGTCGGAGTGCCCGACGTGAAAAACCGCCTGGAAGAGCCGTGGCGCACCGGGCTCGCGCAGCTCGCCGAGTTTCCCAACGTGCACTGCAAGATCAGCGGCCTCGTGGCGTATGCGGACCCGGCATCGTGGAGCGTCGAGGACCTGCGCCCGTATTTCGAGCATGCCGTCGCGTGCTTCGGCTGGGACCGCCTGGTGTGGGGCGGCGACTGGCCGGTGTGCACGCTCTCCGCACCACTGGCCCGCTGGATCGAGGCCACGCACGCGCTCACGGCCAAGGCGACGCCCGAGCAGCGCGCCCGGCTCTATCACCGCAACGCCGAACGCATCTACCGTGTTTAAGTTCTCCGCCCCAGCCTCCCTTGCGATCGGGCTGTTTTCACTCGCACTCGGCGGCACGACGATCCGCGCCGCCGAACGTCCCGACGTCATCCCGTTTTCCACCGGCAAGCCCAAGCTCGTCGGCGCGGCCGCGATGCAGCGCGTTTACGACGAAGTGAAAACACCGTTCAAATACGGCGTCGTGCTCCGCGGCGAAACAGGCGAGCTCCTCGATTGCCCGAACGTCTTCCGCCGCGACGGCCGCTGGTATATGGTCTACATCGCCAACAAGGACAACGTCGGCTACCAGACCTGCCTCGCGCGCAGCGACGATCTGCTGCACTGGGAAAAACTCGGCGTGATTCTCCCCTTCCGCCCAGGCACTTGGGACGCCTGGCAAGCCGCCGGCGGCCTCGCGCTCTACGATACGCGCTGGGACGGCACGCACGAACTCGCGACGCACGACGGCCGCTATTGGCTCTCCTACCTCGGCGGCGCAAAACAAGGCTACGAGCCCGACCCGCTCGCGATCGGCCTCGCGCACACCGACGACCCGACCGCCGCGCGCGAATGGACGCGCCTCGCGGAAAACCCCGTGCTCACCCCCGACCAGCGCGACGCGCGCGACTTCGAGCACGTCACGCTCTACAAGAGCGCGATCATCCGCGACGAGTCGCGCACGCTCGGCGCGCCGTTCGTCATGTTCTACAACGGCAAGTCCGCGCCCTACGGCGTCGAGACGATCGGCCTCGCGCTCTCCGACGATCTGCGTTCGTGGCGCCGCTTCGGTCGCGGCCCCGTTGTCGCCAACATCGGCTCCGCCGCCCCGTGGGCGATCAGCGGCGACCCGCAAATCGTGCGCCTCGGCGACGTCTGGGTGATGTTCTACTTCGGCGCCTTTTGGAAACCCGGCGCGTTCGACACCTTCGCCTGCTCCTACGACCTCGTGCACTGGACCAAGTGGGACGGTCCGCACCTCGTTGCGCCCAGCGAGCCCTACGACAAACAATTCGCCCACAAACCGTGGCTCCTGAAACACGACGGCGTGGTCTACCACTTCTATTGCGCCGTCGGCACCGAAGGCCGCGTCATCGCCCTCGCGACCTCGCAAGACCTCTCTTCTCAACGGAAATGAAATTGCCCGCTGCTGCCCTGGCCCTCCTCGGCTGTGCCTCCCTCGCTCTCGCCGCGCCGCGCGACGAATCCCGCTACGTTCTCCTCACTACACCTGGCCAGCACCTCTTCGAATCGTCGCCGCTCGGCAACGGCCGCCTCGGCGCCGCGCTCTACGGCGGCGTGGCCGAGGAACGCATCGTGCTCAACGAATCCGGCATGTGGTCCGGCTCACCGCAAGACGCCGACCGTCACGACGCCCACCAAGCGCTCCCCGAAATCCGCCGCCTGCTGCTCGAAGGCAAAAACCACGAAGCCGAGGCACTCGTGAACGCCAACTTCACCTGCGCCGGCAAAGGCTCTGGCTTCGGCTCCGGCGCCAACGTGCCCTACGGCTCCTATCAAACGCTCGGCGACCTGCGCCTGAAGTTCGTCGGCCTCGACTCTTCCGCGCCATTCTCGGCCTATCGCCGCACGCTGGACCTCGCCGAGGCGACCGCGCGCGTATCCTTCGAGCACGGCGGTGTGCGGTTTGTTCGCGAAGGTTTCGTCAGCCAACCAGGCGAAGCGTTCGTGCTGCGGCTGTCGGCCGATCAGAAAGGCAAAATCTCCTTCGACGCCACGCTCACCCGCCGCGAGCGCGCTACGATCGAAGCCGCCAGCGCGGCCGGTCTCGTGATGCACGGCCAGCTCAATGATGGCTACAACGACACCGACGGCGTTCGCTACGCCGCGCGCCTCGAGGTCCGTGCCACCGGCGGCAAGGTCGATGTTGCCGAGAACACCGTGCGCGTGCGCGACGCCGACGAAGTGATTCTCTTCGTCACCGCCGCGACCGACATCAAGCGCCGCAGCTTCGCCGGCCGAGATGTCGCCGATCCGCGCGCCACCGCCGAGGCCGACCTCGCCGGGACGGCGAAAGCCGACTTCGCCGCTCTGCGCACCGCGCACGTGGCGCATTACCGCAATCTCTTCGATCGCGTCGCGCTCACGCTCGGCGCCGCCGCCCCCGCGTCCGCCGCGCCTTCCACGCCCGAGCGACTCAAGGCGTTCTACGCCGGCGAAAACGACGCCGCGCTCGCCGCACTCTATTTCAATTTCGGCCGTTATCTCCTGATCTCCTCGTCGCGCGTCGGCGGCCTGCCACCCAACCTCCAAGGCATCTGGGCAGACACGATTCAGACCCCGTGGAACGGCGACTGGCATTCGAACGTGAACGTGCAGATGAATTTTTGGCCGGCCGAAACGACCAACCTCAGCGAGCTGCACCAGCCGATGTTCGCGCTGATCGACTCGCTCGTCGCGCCCGGACAAAAGACGGCGCAAGCCTACTACCAGGCGCGCGGCTGGGTTGCGTTTCTGCTTAACAACCCGTGGGGATTCACCTCGCCCGGCGAATCCGCCAGCTGGGGCTCCACCGTTTCGTGCTCCGCCTGGCTCTGCCAGCATCTCTGGGATCATTATCTCTTCACCGGCGACCGCGAATTTCTCGCGCGCGTCTGGCCCACGTTGAAAGGTTCCGCGCTGTTCTACCTCGATATGCTGATCGAGGATCCGAAGACCGGTTTCCTCGTCACCGCGCCGTCGAACTCACCCGAAAACGCCTTCCTCCTCGACGGCAAGCCCGCGCACGTCTGCCTCGGGCCGACCGCCGACATGCAACTGCTCCGTTACCTCTTCGATGCTTCGATCCGCGCGTCCGAGATCCTCGGCACCGACGCCGCGCTGCGCGCCGAACTGAAAGCGAAACGCGCCCGCCTCGCGCCGACGCGCCTCGGCTCCGACGGCCGCGTGCTGGAGTGGCTGCAGGAATATCCCGAGGCTGATCCACAGCACCGTCACGTCGCGCACTTGTGGGGACTTTATCCGGGCAACGAGATCACGCCGCACGGCACGCCCGAACTCGCCGCCGGCGCGCGTAAGACGCTCGATGTCCGCGGCGACGGCAGCACCGGCTGGAGCCTCGCCTACAAACTCGGCATGTGGGCCCGCCTCGGCGACGGCGACCGCGCCCTGAAATTGCTGCGCAACACGCTCAAGCCCGCGGATGCCGCGACCTCGAAGCAGCAATGGAGCGGCGGCACCTACGCGAATCTGTTCGACGCGCATCCGCCGTTCCAGATCGACGGCAACTTCGGCGGCACCGCGGCGATCGCCGAGATGCTATTGCAGAGTTCACCCGACGAGATCGTCGTGCTGCCCGCGCTGCCCTCCGCCTGGCCCGACGGCAGCGTCACCGGTCTGCGCGCGCGCGGCGGCTACGAGGTCGATCTCGAGTGGCGCGCCGGCAAGCTCATGCGCGCCGTCGTCCGCAGCACCGGCGGCAAACACACGCAGCTCCGCAACGGCGCGACGCTCGTGCCCGTAACGTTTGCCGACGCCAACACGCCGGCATTCGTCTATAGCCCCTGACGCGCCAGCATCCCGCTGGAGGGCGGCGCTCCGTCGCCACCGAACCGCCAGCATCTCCGTGTGCCTACCTCGAAATAAACCGGCGCTGACGGAGCAGCGCCCACCAAACCGATCTCTCGATCACGTCTACTCTTCGACCGTCGGCGCGGTTGAGAGCTCGTCTCCCGCGGCCTAACGGTCAAGTTAACGCCGAGTCGCCGATCACCGCTCTCCTGATTCCCTGACATCCATGAAACCCCACCCCGCGCTGTTTCCGTTCGCTCTCCTTGGCTGCGCCCTCGCCCTCGCGCTCACCGGCTGCGGCCCGAAATCTGATTCTTCCGCGAAGGCCGCTCCGACGCCTGCGGCGCCGGCCAAAATCAAACTCGGCTTCCTCGTGAAGCAGCCCGAGGAACCGTGGTTCCAATTCGAATGGAAGGGCGCCGAGAAGGCCGCCACCGAACACGGCTTCGAGCTGCTCAAATACGGCACGACCGACGGCGAGAAAGTGATGTCGGCAATCGACAACCTCGCCGTGGCCGGCGCGCAGGGCTTTGTCATCTGCACGCCTGACGTGCGCCTGGGACCGCAAATCATGGCCCGCGCGAAGCAGAAAAACATGAAGGTCATCACCGTCGACGACATGTTCGTGCTGCCCGACGGCAAGTTCATGACCGATGTGCCCTACCTCGGCATGTCCGCGTCGCAGATCGGCGAGTCCGTCGGTCAGGCGCTGTTCGCCGAGGCGAAGAAGCGCAACTGGAATCTCGAGGAAACCGGCGTGTGCCTGATCACCTTCGAGGAACTCGACACCGCGCGCGAACGCACCGAGGGCGCGCGCCGCGCACTCGAGGCTGCGGGTTTTCCGGCCGCGCGCATCTTCAAGGCCCCGCAAAAGACCACCGACATTCCCGGCAGTTTCGATGCGGCGACTTCGCTGCTGACGCGCCAGGGCGGCATCAAGCGCTGGCTCATCGCCGGCATGAACGACAACGCCGTGCTCGGCGCCGTGCGCGCGATGGAAGGCCGCGGCTTCAACGCCGACACCGTCATCGGCATCGGCATCAACGGCACGGATTGCATCGACGAACTGCGCAAGCCGAAGCCGACCGGCTTCTACGGCTCGATGCTCGTCTCCGCGCCGTTCGAAGGCTACGAGACCGCGCGCCTGCTCTACGTGTGGGTCAAGGAAGGCAAGCAGCCGCCGCTCGAGACGCGCACGCCCGGCATCTTCATCACGCGCGAGAACTTCGAAGCCGTCCTCAAGCGCGAAGGCATTCTCTGAGCACTTCCGCCGCGACATTTGAATCTCAGGTGGAGCGCGTTGACCTCAACGCGCTCACGCGAGAACGCGGTGAGTTCAACGCGTTCCACCATCCGTGACGCCCTACCTCCAATTCGCCTCGGTCACCAAGACCTACGTCGGCGTGACCGCGTTGCAGGACGTCTCGTTCGACGTGCGCGAAGGCACGGTGCACGCGCTCATGGGCGAAAACGGCGCCGGCAAATCGACGCTGCTCAAGGCACTCAGCGGCGCGCACCGCCCGACCTCCGGCCAGATTCTCCTCGGTGGCCGCGCCCACGAGTTTCCTTCAACGTCCGCTGCGCTCTCCGCCGGCGTCGCGGTGATCTACCAGGAACTGCACCTCGTGGCGGAAATGACTGTCGCCGAGAACATCTTCCTTGGTCACCTCCCCCAACACCGCGGCGTAATTGATCGCCGATTGCTCAACGAGCAAGCCTCGGCTCTGCTCCGTCGCCTCGGTGAGGAGATCGATCCCGAAACCAAGCTCGCGCGCCTGCCGATCGGCCAGCGCCAGATGGTCGAGATCGCCAAGGCGCTCAGCCGCGGCGCGAAGGTCATCGCGTTCGACGAGCCGACGAGCAGCTTGTCCGTGCGCGAGATCGAGCGACTCTTCGCCGTGGTGCGCGAGCTCCGCGCGCAAGGTTGCGTCATCCTCTATGTCACGCACCGCATGGAAGAGGTCTTCGCGCTGTGCGACGCGTGCACCGTCCTGCGCGACGGCCGGCATGTGCGCACCTATGAGTCGCTGCGCGACATCACGCCGGCGAAGCTCGTGCAAGACATGGTCGGCCGCGACATCGCCGACGTCTACGCCTACACGCCGCGGCCGCACGGTCCCGTCGGCATTGAAATTCGCGGAATCGCCGGCCCCGGCGTGCGTCGGCCCGTGTCGTTGTCGGTCGCACAGGGCGAGATCGTCGGTTTGTTCGGCCTCGTTGGCGCGGGCCGCACCGAGCTGCTGAAGCTTCTGTTCGGCGCCGAGCGCGCCACCGCCGGCACGATCGCCGTGCACGGCGAGACGATCGCTCTCCGCTCGCCCGCCGACGCCATCGCGGCCGGCGTCGTGTATTGCACGGAGGATCGCAAGCGCGAGGGCCTCGTCCCGATTCTCTCCGTGCAGGACAACTGCAACCTCGGCATCCGCGCCCCGCACACGCGCTGGGGCGGCATCATCGACACCCGCTGGGAACGCGAAAACGCGACCGACAAAGTCGCCGCGCTCGCCGTGCGCACACCCTCGATCGAGCAGCTCATCAAGCACCTCTCCGGCGGCAACCAGCAGAAGGTCATTCTCGGCCGCTGGCTCTCGACGAAGATCCGCGTGCTCCTCCTCGACGAGCCGACGCGCGGCATCGACGTCGGCGCCAAGAGCGAAATCTATCGCATCATCACGCGACTCGCGTCCGAAGGCGTCGCCGTCGTGCTGGTTTCGAGTGACCTGCCCGAGGCGCTCGGCCTCGCCGATCGCGTCGCCGTGATGCGCCAAGGCGAACTCGCCGCCGTCCTCGCGCGCACCGACGCCACACCCGAGCGCGTCCTCTCCCTCGCCCTGCCCGAAAGCGCTCCCGCCAATTTGCCGTAATACGGCAAATTGCCTTTTTCTCCCTTCCGATGAGTTCCGCTCCTTCACCCGTCGTCCCAAAGCCGGCCGCCGCCTCGTTCGCCAGCACGCTGCTTGACCGCGGCGGCATGATCCTCGTGTTGTTCGCCCTCGTCGCGCTCTGCTGGGTGACCGTCCGCGGCTTCGGCACGCCGGAGAACTTCATGAACCTGCTCCTGCAGGTTTCGATGGTCGGCACCGTCGCGACGACCATGTTGTTCTGCCTGGCCTCGGGTAACTTCGATCTCTCCGTCGGCACGATCATTCCGGCGGGCGGCGTGCTCTGCGCTTTGATCCTGCGGCAGACGAACAATCTCTTCCTCGCGCTCACCGCATCGCTCGCGTTCGGCGCACTGGTCGGATTCCTCAACGGCACCATCGTTGCCCGCCTGAAGATCAACCCGCTGATCACGACGCTCTCGACGATGATGATGGTGCGCGGCATCGCGTTCGTGTTCGCCGACGGCAAATCGATCGGCATCGCCAACGACGCCTTGCTCAACCTCGCGAGCTGGGCTTTTCCGGTGATCCGCAACGACGCCGGCTCCGTCGTGTTCCAGATCACCTTCCCGGTCTGGGTGTGCCTCGGCCTGTTCGCGCTCTTCGGCTTCGTGCTTCAGCGCACCGCGTTTGGGCGCAACACGCTCGCGATCGGCGGCAACGAGGAGGCCGCGCGCCTCGCCGGCGTGAACGTCACCCGCGTCAAGGTCCTCATTTTCACTTTGCAAGGTCTGGTGGCCGCGCTCGCGGGCGTGCTGCTCGCCGCACGCCTCGGCATCGGCGATCCGAAGACCGCGCAGGGCAGCGAGCTGTCGATCATCTCCGCGTGCGTGCTCGGCGGCGTGTCGCTCTCCGGCGGCATCGGCAAGATGAGCCACGTCATCGCAGGCGTGTTCATCATGGGTGTCGTGGAGAACGCGATGAACCTGCTCAACATCGACTCGTTCTACCAATACATCGTGCGCGGCGCGATTCTCCTCGCGGCCGTCATGCTCGACCAACTGAAGCAGCGGCGCGGATGAAAGTAGCGCCGGCTTACAGCCGGCCCAATCGTTGTGCGAGGCTCTGCCGGCTGGAAACCGGCGCTACTTTTCTCGCTCAATCGAGGTGAAACACTTCCTCGCCGCGGGCCCACCAGTCACCGGCGGCGCGATCGGCGAGCGGTTGCTGCATCGGTTCGCAGATCTTCCACCACTCCTGCGTCGTCGGGTCGGCCGCCATCTTCGCCATGTCGGCCGCATGGTCGTCGCCGGTATATTCGTAGTAGCTGAACAGGTAAGGTTTCCCGTCGGGCATGCGGCGCAGGAAGATTGAGTAGTTGCGAATGTTGCACTGCTTGATCATCGCGAGCACGCCCGGCCAGACGGCAGCGTGGATGCGGGTGTATTCGGGGATGGCCTCCTCTCGGAGGCCGATGACGGAACCAAAACGCTGGATTTTCATTCGGAAAGCGTGACGCGGACGGGACTAAACAACCGCACCGGTCCGAGCAAGCCGGAGGCTACGAGCGGCTCATCCTTGTCGTAGAAATTCCACGCCGAGAACGTCACGCGTCCGCCCGGCGGCTTCGGCTTTCCTTCGCGATACCACGCCGGCAAGCGCACGATGCCGTGCGGGTCGTTACCCTGCTCGTCGCGGATGCCGTATTCGTTTTCCACCGGCAGGAACTCGTCGCCGATCAGACGATTCGTCCAGAGGTTCGTCACCGCGATCTCGAGCGTGTTCACACCGGCGCGCACGAGATCGGTCACGTCGAGGCGATAGGGTTCCTTCCACACCGTGCCGGCGTCGCGACCGTTCACGCGCACGCTGGCGATCACTTCGACGCGACCGAGATCGAGAATCACGCGTCGATCGACGCCGAGAAACTCCGCCGGAACATCGAAGGAACGTCCGTAGGTCGCGGTGCCGGAGAAATACTTCACGCCCGGATTTTCGTGGAGATGCAGCGAGCGCAGCTCCGGCAACTCGATCGACTCCGGCGCGCCGCGACCGGATTGGAATTTCACCTGCCAGGCGCCATCGATGGTGCGCGATGCGGGAACCTGCGCCATCTTTGCCGGGCCGTCGCCGAGCGCGTAGCGGCCGCTCTCCCACACCAGCGCGGTCGCATGGCTGCTGTTCTGCGCCACTTCGGTGACCAGGGGCGTGGTCGGCGCCGGAACTCCGGCGACGACAATCGCCTTCAACTCCTCGGCGGTCAGCGCGCGGTTGAAGTCCTGCGCGGGAACGAAATTGCCTTCGAAGGTGTAAACCTGCCCGCGCGAGGGCGGCGGCGGTTGATGGGCCGCGCGCATCAGCGACTCGATGCCCGGGAAATGCAGCAGGTAATCGACCGGCGGAATCGGCGAGCCGACGCCCGAGTGCACCGTCTTGCCCGACACGAGTCCCTCGCGCACGAGTTCGCCGTTCACGAAGAGCTGCGGCCGGCCGTCGCGATAGACGACCGCCACGTGCGTCCAACCGGAGACCGGCTTCTGCCACACGAGCACTGCCGGGCACGACTCGAGCGCGCGTTCGACGACGTAGATGCCGTTGCGTCCGACGGCGAGGCCGGCGGTCGCGTGACCGGCCCCGAAGCGTGCGTCACCCGGATCCGCGGGAATCGCGTAGAACTTGCCGACCTCATCGATGCGACCGGTGATGCTCTCCGTCGGAAACACGCGGAGGTCGGTATCGGGCTTGACCCACATCGCCATCGTGAACGTGCGCTCGGGTGCGCCGCGCTTCACCAGCGGCAACTGCGTGCTGAGCACCGGATGGCCGTCTTTGGTGAGACTGCGCGTGCCCGCGGTCGCGTCGCGCCGGAACAGCACGAACACCGATTCGCCCGGTTCGAGCCGGAGCGGCACAAGCGCGCGATCCTCAATTTTTTCGAACACGACCGCCTCGCCGCGCGCGCCCGTCTCCGTGCGCCAGATTTCCGGCTGCTTGCCCGCCATGTCGCGGAATGAGCCGACGATCTCCTCGACGCGTCGCTGGCGATTGCTGATGAAGAACAGGTCGCCGTCCGGGAGCTTGCGATGTTGCCAGGCCAACGCGGCGTCCGGCTGGCGGCTCTGATAGGTGAAATCCGGTGGCACGCCGCGTGCCCGCAGTGCCTCGGCGATCGTCGCGCGCTCGAGCACTCGTGGGTTCGCCCACAGCGTTTCCGCCTCGTGCAACATCGCCTGCTCGCTCTGCGGATAGCCGGCGAGCGTCGGCGAAAACTGTGGACGTGGGCCGACGAGGGTCGCGCCGGCCTCGACGAAGGCGCGCAGCTTCTTCACCAGTTCGGGGCGCATCGCCTTCAAATCGGGCGGGAGCACGAGCAGCTTGTAGCGCCCGCCCTCGGGCAACACGTAGTCGCCGTCCTTCACGCGCACCCGGTTGAGGAGCACGTCCGTGTTCACCAGATCGTAGGTGTAGCCAAACGGCAGGACCGGCAGCGCCATTGACGACACGTCCGGGCTGCGCTCGCCCGTGAAGTAGAGCACATCGGCGACGTAGGTGCCCTGCTGGAGCATCCAGTGCGTGCGCGCGAGATAATCGAGCCACGGCTTCGCCTCGCTGAACCACGTGTTCGTGCGCTCGAAGAAAAAGCCGTAGGGCCCGAGCGAGACGCCCGGCATCGCCGTCGGATGCGGCTGATGCGCGTAGCGGTGAAAGATGAAATGATTCAGCCCCTGCGCGCTCACCTCGTCGCCGAGGATTTTCAGCGCGTAAGGATATTCGAGCCACCGCGAGGTCTTGAACTCGCCGGTGAACGACTCGGCGGCGACCACGGGCTTGCCGTAAACGTGCGCGGCGGAGGTGACCATCTTCACCGCGCGGTTCGGCGTCCACGGGGTGCGCGTCCAAAACTCCGTCGTCGGCACATCGGACAATCCCGCGACGCGCAACTCGTCGAAGTTCCCCGCGCCGTAGCCTTCGACGTAGAAGTTCATCCCGCGTTCGCGCGTCAGCTGATGCATGCGCTCATAATAGTTCTCCGCCATCAGATCGGCCTGCACGCGGCGAAAATCGAAGAGGAAGCGCTCCGCCACGCCCGCATCGCCGACGATGCGCCCGAACAGCGCCGGCAGATAACCGGCGAGGTCGTAGCCTGCACGCCGCCGAAACTCGGCGGGAAAATCCCGCGTCCAGTTCTGCATGCCGGCTTCGTAGCTGTCGATGATCACGGCGCTCGGCCCCTTCGCGCCCGCGGCGGCGGCGTCGGCGGCCACGCGATCGATGACGTGCTCGAAGTGGAACTGCGTGGCGGCAGCATTGAACTTGTCGATCTCCAGGCCGCGACCGGCCGCGGAGGCGGCAACGTTGAGCTTGCCGGTCGAGGTGTGACCGATGCGCAGGATCGTCCACGCGCCGGCGGGCGCGTCCCACTCGAGACGGTTGCCGCGCAGGCGCGCGGTGAGATCGACGACTTGCGCGGGATCGATCGCCGCGGTGGCGGGCACCGGTGCCGGAGCCACGAGTTGCCCGGAGACGCGATAATCGAAATTCGCCTTCGCCGCCCAATCGTCGATGCGCGGCGCGCGGTGCAGGACAAACTCCGCGAGTTCGCCGGCGGCTGCCGCCGTCACCCGCACGAAGCGCGCGCGCGCCGCAGGGAAGCGGCGAACCGCGGGCGCGAGGATGCCGTGACGCCCGGGCGCGCCGACGGTGCAGAGCGCGCGGAACGTCTTTCCGTCCTCCGAACCTTCAATGGTCAAACGAGGAAAGCGCCCGGTGGCACTGGGGAACGCCGTGAGCGCGTGCAGCTCCGTCAGCTCAGTGAACTCCAGGAGCAACGGTGTCGCCGGAGCGAGCGCCAGTTTCGTGGCGAGCGAGCCGTCGCTGAGAACCGACTTTTCGACGGTCGTTTCGCCGAGCTGCACGCGTTGCAACGCGTCCTCATAGCGCACGCTCTCGGCCGTCAGCGCGGGAAAAGCGATCACGAAGGCGTCGCGGTAGAAACCGCGATTGGAGTGCGGCGCGGCCAAATCGAGCGCGACGTGGCCGCCGCCGGCAATCGTCGTTTCGGTCCAGACGAGTTGCTGCATCGACATTTCCGGCGTCACCCACGGGCCGCCGCTGCTGGACCAGCCCGGAGCGTTGGACATCGTGATGTCGATGCCCAGCCGGTTGCCCTCCTTGATCGCGTGAGTCATCAGCTCGCGCCAGTGCGGCTCGAGGTAGTTGGCCGGACCGGCCGGCAGATAATCGCTGCCGTCGAAAATCATGGCGCCGCTCACACCGATTTTCGCCATCGCCTCGAGATCGAGTGTGATGCCCTCGCGCGTGACGTTGCCGTTCATCCAATGCCAGAACGTTTGCGGCCGCGTGCGGCGCGGCGGCGCGTCGAAACCGGTCGCGATCGGATCGGCTGCGAACAACCCACTGGCGACCGCAACGAACCACGCGACCAGAAGAGGCCATCGGCGACCGGCGCAACGCCAGTCAGAGACCAATGCGAGTCGTGCGGCGGGCGAGGACGCTTGGGGGAGGTGAAGCATGGGGCGGCAATGGTCGCGCGAGCGCGGGTCAGTGTGCGACAGCTTACCGTTTGCCGTCGAAATTGCTCCCGGAAAACGGGCGAAAGCGTTCGAAATCGTAAGACCGGCTCAGCTCCGCGCGGCGAAGGTCAGGCCATATTTCGCCGGAATGTCGCGCAGGAGCGCATCGACCGAGTATGGCGAACACGGGGCCAGATTCCTTGCCACGACGTGCAGCCGGGATCGACATTGCCGCGGCTGGCTTGGTGGGGCGTGGCTTGCTGGCACCTGCGAGGCCGGCTGAAGCCGGCCCTACTTCTGGCCGTAGTAGGCGCCGGGGCCGTGCTTGCGTTTGAAATGCTTGTTCAGGAGTTCCGGCTCGATCGTCTTCAGCCTCGGCTCAAGCGTGAGCGACATCAGCGCCATGTGCGCAATGCACTCGACGGCCACAGCGACTTCGACGGCTTTCGCCACGGTCTTGTTCCACGTGAACGGCGCGTGGCGGTTGACCAACACGCCGGGCGCGTCGAGCGGATCGAGCTTGGCAAAACGCTCGACGATGACGTTGCCGGTTTCCCACTCGTAGGCGCCGCCGCCGATTTCCTTCGCGGTCATCTTCCGCGTGACGGGAATGTTGCCGTAGAAATAGTCGGCATGCGTCGTGCCGAAGATCGGAATCTCGCGTCCTGCCTGCGCGAACGCCGTCGCGTGCGACGAGTGCGTGTGCACCACGCCACCGATGTCGGCGAAAGCGAGGAACAGCCGGCGATGCGTCGGCGTATCGGAGGACGGATTGAGTTTTCCTTCGACGATTTTGCCGTCGAGGTCGACGAGCACCATGTCCTTCGGTCGGAGATCGTCGTAAGCGACGCCGCTCGGTTTGATGGCGAAGATGCCCTTCGCGCGATCGATGGCGCTGGCGTTGCCGAAGGTCAGGTTGATGAGCCCGTGCTTCGGTAGGGCGAGGTTGGCTTCGTAGGCTTCGCGTTTTAGTTCTTCGAGCACGTTGAAGTCTTAAGTTGAAGTTTAAGGGGTGACGCCGATGGAAAGTGGGAAGCTCCTCAACTTCAACTTCCCACTTAAACGGGCTTCACGCGCTCACGCGCGGAAGCCTTGAGCGAGATGGTAGTAAACCTCGTTGTTGCGGAGGTCCTGCTTCAGCTGCGGCAGCGTCGTGTCGGCGTTGATGTGGACGGTCTCGATGCCCGCGATCGTCGCGAAGTCCTCGAGCATCTCGCTCGTGACGCTGTAGCTGTAACCGGTGTGGTGCGCACCGCCGGCGTAGATCCACGCGGCGCACGCGGTCTTGAAGTCCGGTTTGCATTCCCACACCGCGCGCGCGACCGGCAGCTTCGGCAGCGCCGGCGGTTTCACGGCCGTGACTTCGTTGATCACGAGACGGAAGCGGTTGCCGAGGTCGACGAGCGAGGCGTTGAGCGCGGGGCCGGCGGGGGCGTTGAAGACGAGGCGGACCGGGTCTTCCTTGCCGCCGATGCCGAGCGGGTGCACTTCGACCGCGGCCTTGCCGTTGGCGATCGACGGACAGATCTCGAGCATGTGCGCGCCGAGCACCTGGTGGCCCTTCGGCGACAGGTGATACGTGTAGTCCTCCATGAACGACGTGCCGCCGGGTAGGCCGGCGCCCATCACCTTCATGGCGCGGACGAGTGCGGACGTCTTCCAGTCGCCCTCGCCGCCGAAGCCGTAGCCCATGCCCATGAGGCGCTGCGTCGCCATGCCGGGCAGCTGGCGCAGGCCGTGGAGATCTTCGAACGTGTCCGTGAAACCCTTGTAGCCGCCCTCTTCGAGGAAGGCGCGCATGCCGAGCTCGAGGCGCGCGCTGTAACGCAGTTCCTCGTGGCGCTTGCCGCCGGTGCGGAGCTCTTTCGCGACGGCGTAGGTCTGCTCGTATTCGTCGCAGAGCGCGTCGACGGCTTTCTTGTCGATGCCGGCCTCGGAGACTTTGGCAACGAGATCGCCGACGCCGTGCGTGTTGACGGCGAAGCCAAATTTCATCTCTGCGGAAACCTTGTCGCCATCGGTCACGGCGACCTGGCGCATGTTGTCGCCGAAGCGCACGAACTTTGCGCCCTGCCAGTCGTGCCAGCCGCGCACCGCGCGCATCCACGCGCCGATGCGGTCCTGCACGTCGGTGTCGCTCCAGTGGCCGACGACCACCTTGCGGCCGAGGCGGAGGCGCGTGTGGATGAACCCGGCCTCGCGGTCGCCGTGCGCCGCCTGGTTGAGGTTCATGAAATCCATGTCGATCGTGCTCCACGGCAGATCGCGGTTGAACTGCGTGTGCAGATGCAGGAACGGTTTCTTCAGCACCGACAGGCCGCGGATCCACATCTTCGACGGCGAGAACGTATGCATCCAGAGGACGAGGCCGCCGCAATTCGCGTCGGCGTTGGCGGCGAGCATCACGTTGGTGATCTCGTCGGGCGTGGTGCAGAGGATCTTGAACGTGGTCTTGAGCGGCAGCCGCTTCGACTGGGCGAGGGCGGCGGCGACTTTTTGCGCATTGGCGGCGACCTGCTTGAGCGGGCCGGGCCCGTAGAGGTGCTGCGAACCGCAGACGAACCAGATTTCAGGAGAGGCGAGGAGGTGCATGGGTAGAGGGGAAAGGATCGTGGTTTAGTTTGATTCCTTGATCTCCAACAGCCGCTTCATGATCGGGCCGAGGTCGGCCGATTGATTGCGGCCGCCGAAGGCGTCGTGGAGCTGGCGGTAGAGGGCGTAGAGCTCGTTGTAGGTTTTGCGGGCGGCGGCCTTCGGCTGGTAGGTGACCTTTTTGAGCGA